>OY821639.1:2147500-3022500 GCA_963682115.1 Pseudomonadales bacterium
GTCGATGCCAAGCTTCCAGGAAAAGCCTCTAAGCTTCAGATATAAAGAGACCGTACCCGAAACCGACACAGGTGGGTAGGTAGAGAATACCAAGGCGCTTGAGAGAACTCGGGTGAAGGAACTAGGCAAAATGGCACCGTAACTTCGGGAGAAGGTGCGCCGGTTAGGGTGAAGGACTTGCTCCGTAAGCTCTGACCGGTCGAAGATACCAGGTGGCTGCAACTGTTTATTAAAAACATAGCACTCTGCAAACACGAAAGTGGACGTATAGGGTGTGACGCCTGCCCGGTGCCGGAAGGTTAATTGATGGGGTTAGCGTATGCGAAGCTCTTGATCGAAGCCCCGGTAAACGGCGGCCGTAACTATAACGGTCCTAAGGTAGCGAAATTCCTTGTCGGGTAAGTTCCGACCTGCACGAATGGCGTAATGATGGTCACACTGTCTCCACCCGAGACTCAGTGAAATTGAATTCGCAGTTAAGATGCTGCGTTCCCGCGGCTAGACGGAAAGACCCCGTGAACCTTTACTATAGCTTCACAGTGAACTTTGAATTGGCTTGTGTAGGATAGCTGGGAGGCTTTGAAGTCAGGACGCCAGTCCTGGTGGAGCCAATCTTGAAATACCAGCCTGGTCAATTTGGGGTTCTAACTCTGGTCCATTATCTGGATCGAGGACACTGTGTGGTGGGTAGTTTGACTGGGGCGGTCTCCTCCCAAAGAGTAACGGAGGAGCACGAAGGTCGGCTAATCCTGGTCGGACATCAGGAGGTTAGTGTAATGGCACAAGCCGGCTTAACTGCGAGACTGACACGTCGAGCAGGTACGAAAGTAGGTCATAGTGATCCGGTGGTTCTGTATGGAAGGGCCATCGCTCAACGGATAAAAGGTACTCCGGGGATAACAGGCTGATACCGCCCAAGAGTTCACATCGACGGCGGTGTTTGGCACCTCGATGTCGGCTCATCACATCCTGGGGCTGAAGCCGGTCCCAAGGGTATGGCTGTTCGCCATTTAAAGTGGTACGCGAGCTGGGTTTAGAACGTCGTGAGACAGTTCGGTCCCTATCTGCCGTGGGCGTTTGAGATTTGAGAAGAGCTGCTCCTAGTACGAGAGGACCGGAGTGGACGAACCTCTGGTGTTCCGGTTGTATCGCCAGATGCATTGCCGGGTAGCTACGTTCGGACGGGATAAACGCTGAAAGCATCTAAGCGTGAAGCCTCCTTCAAGATGAGATCTCACTGGAACTTCGAGTTCCCTGTAGGGCCCTGGAAGACTACCAGGTTGATAGGTCAGGTGTGTAAGCGTTGTGAGGCGTTGAGCTAACTGATACTAATTGCCCGTGAGGCTTGACCATATAACACCCAAACTGTGGTGCTTATACAAGCCAGTTAACCAAACGCGTAACCGCACGGTTCGCGAGAATCTCAAGACTCATGTATCCAACCTAATTTGGTAAAAACTCGCTATCCCAACGGGAATGTAAGACGAGAAAAGCCAAGCCAGTTTGCTTGACGACAATAGAGCTGTGGAACCACCTGAATCCATTCCGAACTCAGAAGTGAAACGCAGCATCGCCGATGGTAGTGTGGGGCTTCCCCATGTGAGAGTAGGTCATCGTCAAGCTCTTATTCAAAAGCCCCGGTAGCGTTAGCTATCGGGGCTTTTTTCATTGGCCACTTCCATGTGCCCAACCCTTCGGGCAGCTTTGCTGTGTTGGCTGGCTTCCTGCCTGCCAGATCATTTCAGGCTTGCCGATGACCTACCCTTGCTTCGCAGGCATGGTAGAGTTGGCTTCGCCGATCAAGGTCGTGCGCGACCCGAACAAGGTGTCCCCGTCATATTCAAAATCCCCAGCAGGGTAACCTGCTGGGGTTTTTCTTTGTCTGTCAGAAACATAACGCGTTAACAAAAGCCCCGGCGGTCTGCCGCCGGAAGAATATCTCTGGCGTTGGTTGTCTCTCCTCAGTGGTCTCCGCACCCTCGTCACATAATAAGAAAATATTCTGTTTCTGCTGGTTGTTATGTTCACGCTTAGGTATTAATTTTGCCCGGTGCCGTTGTCCAGGAAGGATCCGCACATCCGATCCATTCCTGCACGGGGCTGAGCTGTGTTAAAGCGTATTATTGTTATTGGTTGTTGTCTGCTGACAGCCAATGTCCGGGGTTTCGGTCTGTCTGATTGTCAGCTGGATACCGGAGCACGTTATGAGAGGCTGGCTGAGCATCTGTATGGCGGAGCACTGTCTCCGGCTCCGGTACATATTCGTCACGGTTATGTGATGAGTTATGACGCGACACATCATCTGCCACACTGGGTCGCATGGCATGCGATCAAAGCCTACCGTGATACGCCGAAGCGTTCTTCGCGCTGGAGTACCTTCCGCCGGGATCCGCAATTTCCTGCCGTCAGTGATGCGGATTATCGTGGCTGGTATGGCAGCAATGATAATTTCGCCCGCGGCCATCTGGTGCCGTATTACATTGCCGGTGGCGATCGTGATGGGGACGGTATGGACGCTGAGTATGAAGGCTCGTTGGCGGTGGAAGATCCTGATGACGCCTGTACGGTATACGGGATCAATGCTTTCTCCAATATTACCCCGCAGTATCACCGCCGCTTTAATGGTGAAAGCGGCCTCTGGTATCAGCTGGAAAGTGCATTACGCGATCTGATCGACCGGGGGCATGAGTTCCACCTGTTTGCCGGTACTGTGTTTATGGCGGATAAACCGTTACAAAAGATCGGCAACCGCAAATCACCCAGTACAGAGTGGCACATCGGCGTGCCACACGGCTTTTTTAAAGTGGTGGTTGATGCTGAGCGGCAGCAGGCGCTGGCGTTCCTGTTTGATCACCAGCAGGATGTGCCACACGGCTGCAGTCTCGATGCGTCGCTGGAGCAGTGCATCGTCAGTTTCCGTGAGCTGGAGGCGGTGACAGGCCTGAATTTCTTTCCGGACCTGCCTGAGGCGCAGAAGGAGCGCCTGAGCAGTACCAGCAGCCCTGCCAACTGGAAGCGCTGGCAGATGGCTGACTGAACTGCCTTACTTCACCTCACTGGCGGAGGTGACAATATCCACCGGGTGCACGGCGGCTTTTTTCAGCTGAGGATTCAGCGTCAGCATCTGCTGGCCCAGCTTCTTCAGTGTTGCGGCCCGGTTTTTCGGTGACGGGTGTGTACTGAGGAATTCAGGCGTACTGCCGCCAGCGGCCTTTTCCATTTTTTCCCACAATGAAACCGCCGCCTGTGGCCGGTAGCCGGCACGAGTCGCGAGCTCAATGCCGATCCGGTCAGCTTCCGATTCTGCGGTGCGGCTGTTCGGCAGCTCCAGTGCCAGTTTGGCGGCCAGCGCTGTGCCACCAAGGGCCAGTTCGTTGTTGTCGGTGGCTGCCGCTGTCGCCGTCAGGCCGGCATTCATCAGCACCGCGCGCGACATCCGTTCAGCGGTATGGTTGGCAATCGCGTGGGAAATCTCATGGCCCATGATTTGTGCAATTTCATCGTCGTTCAGATTCAGTTGTGTGACGATACCGCTGTAAATTGCCATTCGGCCGCCGGCCATACACCAGGCATTGAGGGTGTCGGCATCGTTGATAATAGCGACACTCCATTTCCAGTCTGCTGTCTGGGGGTACTGGCTGACAGCTTCGGTGACCAGCCGGCCGGTAATGGTGGCAATTCTTTTCACCCACACCGGGTCTGTGATCAGTTGCTTACCGGAATCCAGCTCGGTAACGGTACTGACATAGGCTTTCTGTGATTCCACAATGGCGGAGTCCGGCGACACAATCATCAGCTGTGAGCGTCCCGTCGGGCTGGTTGCGCAACCGCTGACCGCGGCGGCGAACAGGGTTAGGGGTAGCAGTCGTTTCATCCATCAGATCCTTTGTTATCCGGCGTTATAGTAAGTGCCCTTTGCTGTGCTGCTCAAGAGCATCAGCGCGGCTCTCTGTTATAATGAGTTTTTACCTGAACGGAATGACACTGTGTTTGCCGATATTAATTTTCATCACCGCTTGCTGACCGGCCTTGAGCTACTGGACATCGCGGAACCGACAGAAGTTCAGTCGCTTGTCCTGCCGCTGGCACTGGCTGGGCGTGACGTTCAGGTCTGTGCAGAAACCGGCAGTGGCAAGACGCTGGCCTATCTGCTGCCCATTCTGGAAAAGCTGCTGCAGCAGGAAGCACCACAATCGGCCACCCGGGCTCTGGTGCTGGTGCCAACCCGGGAACTGGCGCGTCAGGTCTTCAAAACGGCCAGGCATTTCTGCGATCTCACTGAACTGAATGTGGGCCTGCTCACCGGTGGCGACGAGTTCAGATATCAGGCGGCCATGCTGCGCAAAAATCCGGAGATTATTGTGTCGACGCCGGGACGTCTGGTTGACCACCTGAAACGCGGTACCGCAGAGCTGGGCGATCTGGAATTTCTGGTGCTGGATGAAGCCGACCGCATGCTGGATATGGGCTTCGCTGACGATATGGAACTGATCGTCGGCAAGGCCGCGGCTGAGCGGCAGACTTTTATGTTGTCCGCCACCCTGCGCCACGAAGGTATCGGCCGCATTGCCCGCGCCATGCTGAAGGATGCGGCGGAGGTCACCACCAAAACGGTTCAGGATCGGCATGAATATATCCGTCAGCAGCGCATTCTGGCGGATGACAATGCTCATAAAGACCGTCTGCTGGTATGGCTGCTGGCCAACGAGAGCTATGACAAGGCCATTGTCTTTGTGAATAAGCGCATCGAGGTTGACCGCCTCAACGACTTCCTGCGCCGTTACCGTGAAGGGATTGCCATGCTGCACGGCGAGATGACTCAGGACGAACGTAATTACGTCATGCAGTCCCTGCGTGAAGGTAAACGCAATATCCTGGTCGCAACGGATGTTGCTGCGCGCGGGCTGGACGTGGAAGGTGTCGATCTGGTGATTAACTATGATCTGGCGCGAAAAGGTGATGAATACGTACACCGTATTGGCCGTACCGGCCGTGCCGGGAAAGAAGGACTGGCCATCAGTCTGATCTCACCGCATGAGTGGAACCTGAAAGCGTCTATTGAGCGCTATCTGCAGCAACAGATGGAAGCACGCAAAGTTGCCGGCCTGGAAGGCAGCTATAAAGGGCCGAAAAAAGTGAAAGGGTCCGGTAAAGCCGCCGGTGGCAAGAAAAAGCCGAAGCCAAAAGGTACGGCAGCGAAGAAATCAGCAGCCCGGTCGGATAAGAAAAAGCTCGGTCCGCGGCCGTCACGGCCGAAAGCCAGGGAAGAAAATAAAGGCAATCTGATGGACAGTGAAGGCTTTGCGCCGATCAAACGGAAAAAATAAATGCTGATAAAACGGCTCTCCGGAGCCGTTTTTTATGTCTGCCATTTATCCAGTGCGGCTTTGTCTTTTGCCTGAGCATCCACCCAGCGCTCACCATGGGCCGTCACTTCTTTCTTCCAGAAGGGAGCGCGGTTTTTCAGGAAATCCATGATGAAATGACAGGCTGAAAAAGCGGCCTCACGGTGCATGGCGGATACACCGACAAAGACAATCTGATCGCTCACCCGCAGGGCGCCGACGCGGTGAATCAGGCGTACGCGGTTCAGTGGCCAGCGCGCAGCGGCCTCGTCCACGATCTGGCGCAGGGCTTTTTCTGTCATGCCCGGATAGTGTTCCAGCGCCATACCGGAGACGCTGTCACCCTGATTCATTTCCCGGACCAGGCCGGTAAAAAACACCACGGCACCATCGCTGCGGTTGTCTTTACGCAGCTCCGCGTATTCAGCGGCGACGTCAAAATCCTCTGCCTGTACTGCAATAAATATCATCATCAGCCGCCGGTGACAGGGGGAAAGAAAGCGACTTCATCGCCCTCATTAACGGTGGCGTTGTCGAGGGTCAGTGTCTGATTGACCGCCGCCAGCGCCCGCTCTGTGGTCAGTTCCCCGGCATGTGCGGGAAAGGCCTGCTGTAATGCGCTGCGTACTGTATTGATGTCGGTGGGCAGGGCGGTTTCCAGTTCATAACTGTCACAGCCCAGACGTTCACGCAGGGCCGCAAAAAAGAGAATCTTCATGCCTCGTTCCCGTGGTTGTCGTCAGCCAGCCAGTGGCCGGTTTTTCCGCCCTGTTTTTCCAGTACCCGGATACCGTCAATCACCATCGCCGGATCAACGGCTTTGCACATATCAAACAGGGTCAGCGCGGCAACGGAGACGGCGGTCAGGGCCTCCATTTCCACCCCGGTCTTACCGCTCAGTCTGCACCGGCTTTCGATACGCACGCGCTTGTGTTGTGGTTGGGCGTCAAAGTCGACGGCGACTTTGCTCAGCATCAGCGGGTGACACAGGGGAATCAGGTTGCTGGTCTGTTTGGCCGCCTGAATGCCGGCAATACGGGCAACGGAAAAAACATCGCCTTTGTGGTGCTCACCGCGGATGATTTTATCCAGAGTGTCGGCACTCATATTCACATAGGCTTCAGCCCGGGCTTCGCGCACGGTGACGTCTTTATTGCTGACGTCCACCATACTGGCTTCACCACGCTGGTTGATATGGGAGAACTCGCTCATAAATTATCCGCGTGCACCGGTTCCGCAGTGATCACCGTGATTGCCTTTCAGGCGCAGGGCGAAATTGCATGGCCGGTGACGGCTGTCGATCTGACTGACGATAATGTCGTCCCAGGCGGTACGGCAGGCATTGGTGGAACCCGGCATACAGAAAATCAGTGTACCGTTGGCCAGGCCGGCGACGGCGCGGCTCTGAATGGTGGAGGTACCGATCTGCTGATAAGAAATCTGGCGGAACAGTTCGCCATAGCCATCCACGACCTGATCAAATAACGGCAGCAGGGCTTCAGGGGTGGAATCACGTTCAGTAAAACCTGTGCCGCCGGTGACCAGCACCACCTGCGTGCTGTCGTCGGCAATCCACTGTGAAATCTGGGCACGGATTTTATATTTATCATCGACGATGATTTTTTTGTCTGCCAGTTTATGGCCGGCTGCGCTGATTTTTTCGCTCAGCAGCTGGCCGCTGGTGTCGGTTTCTTCAGTGCGGCTGTCGGATACCGTCAGCACGGCAATATTTAACGGGAAAAATTCGTCAGTGAAAGTCTTGGCCATGAGCAACTCCGGATTCAAGCGCAGCCTGCCATTCAGCCTGCGTATTGGTATTGGTTAAGGCATTACCGGCAGGCTCGGCCAGTTGAATACCATGGAAAGGAAAAAAGACGGAAGCAACGGAACGGCGGCTGTCGGCGTCGTTCAGCTGTTGCTGAATAAATTCGAGTATTTCGGAGCGCACCGGCAGATACAGCGGCATAAAATTGCGTCCGTAACAGACCGGCTGCTGCAGTCGTCGTCCTTCCTGCAGCAACGGCCGCAGGGTATCGGCGGTCAGTAACGGCAGGTCGACCGGTACAATCAGCATGCCGTTAAAACGTCCGTCCGCAAGGGCGGCCTGCAGGGCGGCAGCGATACCGGCCAGTGGGCCTCCATCGCTGATGCTGTCATATACCGTTCTGCCTGTGCTGACCGGCAGTGGCTGATCCTGCCGCCGGCTGATCCAGACCGTCTGCAGACAGTCACGGACAACGGTATGGGTGTGTTCCAGCAGGGTCATGCCATGAATCGGCAGCAAAGCTTTATCGCCGCCCATACGGCTGGAGTTGCCACCGGCGAGAATAATTCCGAGCGTTTCCATGTTATCCCCCGATCATTGCGAAATGGCGCACGGCCCCGGTTTCACCCTGTTGCAGGAAATGGGTCGCTTTTTTGTCCTGCAGCAGCTCATGGATACGCTGCTGCAGTAAATTCTGATCATCATCCTGCAGCAGTGGGCGCAGTTCAAAACCTTCATCACCGAACAGGCACAGATGCAATTTGCCCTGCGCCGAAATCCGCAGACGGTTGCAGCTGCTGCAGAAGTCTTTGCTGTAGGGCATGATCAGGCCGATCCGGCCGCGGTAATCATGGTGTGCAAATTCTTCCGCGGGCCCGTCATGGCGGCCACGTGCCTGTACCTGCCAGCCACTGCGCAGCAGCTGTTCGCGTACCTGTGCGCCGGAGACGTGGTTGGCAGCAAAGAAGTCCTGATTATCGCCGGTCTGCATGAGTTCGATAAAACGCAGGGTGACATCTTCGTCTTTCAGCCAGGCGAGAAACTGCGGAAAAGCGCTTATATTCCAGTCGCGCAGCAGCACCGCATTCACTTTAATGCGCTGGATACCGGCGTCCCGGGCGAGCTCGATACCGGCCAGTATTTCCTGCAGTTTGTCGTGTCCGGTAATGGCGCGGAACTGCTGCGGGTCGAGACTGTCGATGCTGACATTGAGCTGATCCAGGCCGGCGTCTGCCCAGTCGCGGATCTGATGAGTCAGGCGGTAGCCATTGGTGGTCAGCGCCACGGTGTCGATTCCGGGGGTCTGTTTCAGCACACGGATAATCTGCGGCAGGTCTTTACGCAGGCTGGGTTCGCCACCGGTGATACGTATTTTACGGGTCCCCATGGCGGCAAAAGCACGGGCAATATGGCCGATTTCAGCAAGGCTGAGCGGCTCAGGGGTAGCGCTGCACTGATAACCATCAGGCAGGCAGTAGTTACAACGGAAATTGCAGACATCCGTGACTGACAGGCGCAGGTAGCTGAAACGTCTGCCAAAACGGTCCTCAAGCGGGCCGGAGGCAGGCGTCATCAGCGGCTGCGCATCCTGCTGGCCGGCGGTCGTCGGCAATGCCCGCAGAGGAATCCGGGATTGCATCAGTTGTTACACCTTTCCAGGTCGGGAGGCCCGGCCGTTTCCGGCAGAACCCTGGTGAACCTTTAACGGCCCACGGCTGCGGGACCCTGCGGAGATGGAATCCGGTTAGGTCACGGCAGCTCGGCGTGTTGTTTCCCTTAGTGTATTGGGTTTGGCGGCTGATCTGAAGAGCCGGGGGATAAATGGCAGCAGGGTTGGCCAGGTCAGTTCTGATAGCGTCCGATGATGGCTTCCAGTTCGCCGTTCTTTTTCATCCGCCGCAACTCTTCATTCATGTGGTCGATCAGCGTCTGCGGCATATCCTCAGAGTAGGCAAAGTGCAGGTCATAGGGCGGAATAATGGCGGAAATATCCGTCAGGATAAAACTGCCCGCCGGCCACTGCTCCTGCGCGCGGTTATAGCGGATGCGGTAGGTCATTTCGAGAAACATGGATGGCGGGGCATTGCGGTCGACAAACAGAAAGGCGGCTTTGTGGCTGCGCACGCGGAAGGCGTGAATACAGCCATTGTTCAGCGCTGTTTCCAGTTGCGGATAATAAAAACCATCGATCAATACCAGATTGCTGCCGCACAGATCGTCTGCCGAGTGTACTTCGGGGGCCGGCAGGCGGGAACTGGACAGCAGGCTGTGGCGGATGGTGGTAATACTCTCACTGCCCAGCCGGGTGCTCTGCGGCGCAGCCCAGTGCGGGGCGCCGTAAGTAATCCACCGCGGTGTTTTATTGTCCTGCAGGGCGCGGCGATAGCGGCGGAATGGCAGCGTATGGTAGTTGATAGTCAGCTTCAGGCGGGTGGCGATCTGCTGCAGCAACTCGGTGATCATACCGTGCTGGTTGCTGCCATTGTCTTCAATCTGGAAAGGACGGGACTGTTTCTGGGCAACAAAATAATTGATGGCCGGATACGCCGGCGGGGGAGCCGCTGCTGCCGTTAAGCCGGAAAGCAGCAGGAAAAACAGAACAGCTGCCTGCAGCGCACGCATCAGAAGGTTAGCCTTTGTATGCCGGGAATACTGATTAAATAACGTGCAGGCATTGTAGCCGATAACATTGCCGCCGCCTAACCGGGCGGGCTTTTTACTATCGGGAAATGACGCATTCAGAGCCGGTAATAGAAGCCCTCATCAACCATCAGTGTCACTCTGCCGGCTGCTAAGCCGGAAACTGCCTCCGGTCAGGCCGGGGCAGAAGGTCACAATGGTGATTGTGTTGAAATCAGAGGCGGAAACGGCTGACATTCTGTTGCAATGAACCGGCCTGGGTAAACAGACCACGGATGGAATCTGAGGCGCTGGCGGTATGACTGAGGGTGGTGTTACTCACTTCCACAATACTGCTCAGGTTTCGGTTCAGCTCGGCCGCGGTAGCACTCTGTTGTTCGGTGGCAGCGGCAATCTGCAGGTTCATGCCCTCGATATTACCGATGGCTTCCGATATGGCCTGCAGGGCGTGATGAGCGGCTTCTGCTTCGCTGACACTCTGCTGCGAGCGTTCGTTGCTGGCGTGCATGGCCTCCACCGCTTTGCTGATGCGTGACTGCAGCACTTCCACCGTCTGCTGAATCTGCTGGGTTGATTCGTGGGTACGGCCGGCCAGCTGACGAACTTCATCCGATACCACGGCAAAACCACGGCCGGCATCGCCGGCCCGGGCGGCTTCAATGGCTGCGTTCAGCGCCAGCAGGTTGGTCTGCTCGGCAATGCCGCGGATCACTTCCATTACCTGACCGATCTGCGCACCGGATTCCTGCAGCGCCGACACTTCCCCGGCGCTGTTGCGGATCATCTCGGCCTGTTCGGCAATCACTTCACGCACGCGCCCGACCCGCATGGAGCCTTCACGGGCCTGGCTGCTGCCTTCCTGGGCGGCATTGGATGCGGTCTGCGCATGAGCAGCAACGTCGCGTACGGTGCTTTCCATTTCGTTCATGGCGGCGGCAATCTGATCAACCTCGGACTGCTGCTTATGCACGTTATCACGCATTTCGTTACTGCCTTCCTGCAGGCTGGTGGCGCTGTCGTTCAGTTCCTGAGTGGTCCGGGCAACCTGCTGCATAAGTTTGTGAATGCGGTCGGTAAAGCGGTTAAAGCCGTCGGCCAGCTGCGAGATTTCATCTTTGCCGTCCACCGGCAGGCGCTGGGTCAGATCACCTTCTCCGTCGGCAATATTGTGCAGCATATCCACCATGCGCCGTACCGGGCGCACCATCTGCCGCGCCACAAACAGCAGGGCAGCGATCATCACCACCACCGCAACCACCATCAGTCCGGTAATCTGCAGCAGCAGTGAGCGGCTTTCGGCAGTGAAAGAGGCGGTGGGCACGGACAGGCCGATGGTCCAGCCGGGCGATCCCGGAATCGGTGAAAAGAAGGCGGTGTATTCGCTGCCATCTTTGCTGTGGTATGTGCCGCTGCCGGGGTTGCCACTCAGTATGCGCTGACTGAGGGCGGTCAGTCCGGCCATGCCGGCTTTGTCGCCTTGGGTCAGATTGATGTTCATCCGCAGGGCTTTATCCGGGTGGGCAACCAGTACACCGTTTTTATCCGCCACCCAGCCGAACTCGCGGCCATCATTTTTATCGGCCAGCTGATTGGCGATCACCGACAGGTTGGCCATGGTGACGGCCACGCCCAGTACGCCGGTCACCTCTCCTGCGCTGTTGCGCACCGGAACGGAAATAGCGGTTACCGGTTCCTGAGTGGCTTTGGACAGAACCGGCTGGGAAATAATGATATCCGGGCCGTTACCGGCCATATGGGTATGAAAATAATCGCGTTCCCTGAGATTCAGCAGGCGCGGACTTTTATGCGTAACCGCCTGGCCGGCAGGATCAATATAAAACAGACTGTCGAGCGCCGGATCATTAATGGCGTGCAGGCTTAACCAGCGGCTGCGTTCTTCCGCTGACAGGTCGCTGCGGTTGAGATATTCATCGCGCGACAGGCCTCCCAGCCATTTTTCAAATCCACCCAGCCAGCGTGAAATTTCAGCCGCGCGTGAGGCCACACTGTTGACCGCGGCTTTTTCATGCATCTGCGGCAGGGCAGAACCTAACTGCATGGCTACGGTAATAATCAGGCTGCCGAAAATCAGCAACAGCGGGGTCAGTACGCCAACCAGCAGACGCTGGGACAGAGACAGGGACTTCATAGGGGCTCCAAAAATTATTAGATTTATCAACTAAGCCTAGACCCTTTATTGTTAGTGATATGTTTCATTTCAGGACAGAGCCGGAAAAGGATTGATTCCTTTAGCTCAGAAACTGCCCGGCCGGGCAGCGGCTCGCCAATCCGCCTCAGGGGTCGTATTATGCGCGCCTGTCTGATCCTTGCTGCCCGGGAGGTTTTTGTGTCTGCAGAGCAATATTCAAGCGGTGAAATCAAACTGACGGAGTACAGCCACGGCGCGGGCTGTGGCTGCAAAATTTCGCCCAACGTCCTCGACAGCATTCTGGCGTCGTCACTGCAGATTCCGGCCGATGCCAACCTGCTGGTGGGCAACAGCAGTAAGGACGATGCCGCCGCTTATGATCTCGGCAATGGCCAGGTCATTCTCAGCACCACCGACTTTTTTATGCCGATTGCCGATGACCCGTTTGATTTCGGGCGCATCGCCGCCACCAACGCCATCAGTGATATTTACGCCATGGGCGGTAAGCCGCTGATGGCCATCGCCATTCTTGGCTGGCCGGTGAATGTGCTGGCGCCGGAAGTGGCACAGCGCGTGGTTGATGGTGGCCGTCAGGCCTGTGCCGAAGCCGGTATCCTGTTGGCTGGTGGGCACAGTATTGATTCGCCGGAACCGATTTTCGGCCTTGCCGTCACCGGTCTGGTGGCGAAGGACAAACTGAAACAGAACAACACCGCCAGCCCCGGCTGTAAACTCTACCTCACCAAGCCGCTGGGCGTGGGTATTCTGACCACGGCGCAGAAGCAGAAGAAGCTGCGGCCTGAGCATGAATTTCTTGCCCGCGATGTGATGTGCATGATGAATAAAGTCGGCGCTGAGGTGTCACAACTGGACGGCGTGGAAGCCATTACCGACGTCACCGGTTTCGGCTTAATGGGGCATCTGCTGGAAGTGTGCGAAGGCAGTGACGTAAATGCTGTGCTGCACGAATCTGCCATTCCGTTGTTAGCGCCGGTAAAAGACTACATCGCCATGGGCTGTCTGCCGGGTGGCACCACGCGTAATTTTGAATCCTATGGCGACAAGCTGGCGCCGTTAACGGATGAACAGAAAGCCCTGTTCTGTGACCCGCAGACCAGCGGTGGTCTGCTGATTGCCGTGCAGCCGCATAAAGCTGCAGAACTGGAAGCGGTTCTTGAGGCGGCCGGTGTGTATGCGCAGAGTATTGGTGAGCTGGTGGCAGCCGGCGCCGGTTACCGCATTGAGGTTATCCGCGGAGGGCAGGCATGAGCCGTCCGGATAGCGATGATTACGCGCAGATATTTCTGCGTGACACGCCCATGTTCGATACCCGCGCGCCGCAGGAATATAAAAAAGGCTCATTTCCTTTTACCGCCAGCCTGCCATTAATGACGGATCAGGAGCGGGCGAAAGTCGGCACCTGTTATAAGCGCGAAGGGCAGGAGGCCGCCATTAAGCTCGGCCATCAGCTGGTCAGCGGCAAAATAAAGGAAGCGCGTCTGGCGCAGTGGCTGGATTTTGCCCGCGCCCATCCGGACGGTTATTTATTCTGCTGGCGTGGCGGTCTGCGCAGCCAGACGGTACAGCAGTGGCTGCGCGATGCCGGCGTTGATTACCCGCGGATTAAAGGTGGCTACAAAGCCCTGCGCCGTTTTCTGATTGACAGTCAGGAGCGGATCGTCGCGGAGTCGTCGTTCCGTATTCTGGCCGGGCATACCGGCTGTGCCAAAACCGATCTGCTCAATGAGCTGCCCAACAGTATTGACCTGGAAGGGCTGGCGCATCACCGCGGCAGCACCTTCGGTAAACGCCCGGCGGGGCAGCCGTCACAGATTGATTTTGAAAATACACTCGCCATTGCGCTGTTCCGCCAGAATCACGCACATCCTGAAGCCTCCATTCTGCTGGAAGACGAAAGCATGCTGATCGGCCGCTGCGCGATTCCGGAAAATCTGCGTAAAAAAATGGCGGAGTCCGCCTTAATTGTGGTGGAAAGCACGCTGGAACAACGGGTGGAGCACAGCTTCCGCAATTACATTCTGCATAAGCTGGAAGAGTGGCAGCAGGCCGAAGGCAAAGAGGCAGGGTTTACCGCCTTTGCCAATGATCTGACCCAGTCACTGTATAAAATCCGCAAACGTCTGGGCGGTGTGCGTTATCAGCAGCTGAGTGAATTAATGCAGCAGGCGCTGGCGGAGCAGCAGCAGGGTGACAGCAGCCTGCACCGCGAATGGATCCGCATTCTGCTGCGCGATTATTACGACCCGATGTACGACTACCAGATGTCGCTGAAACAGGGGCCGCTGGAATTCCGTGGTACGGCCGGCGAAATCAAAGACTATATGGCAAATCATTAAGGAGTGCCGGATGGCAACAATAAAAAAATTACTGACCCTGAGTGCCTTACTGCTGGCGGCGTTGTCCGCTCAGGCTGACACCTTTGTTTTTACCGCGATTCCGGACGAAGATGAATCGCGGCTGCAGCAGCGCTTCAATAAAGTGGCGGATTATATGGCGCAGCAACTGGGGGTGGAGGTGCAGTATATTCCGGTGAAATCCTACGCGGCAGCGATTACGGCCTTCCGTAATAATCAGGTACAGCTGGCCTGGTTCGGTGGTCTGTCCGGTGTGCAGGCGCGGCGTCTTGTGCCGGGCTCGGAAGCCATCGCCCAGGGCTATGAAGACCAGTTTTTCAAAACCTATTTTATTGCCCATCACAGCACCGGCCTGCAGCCGCTGAAAACGCTGACGGATGAGCTGCGTGGCAAAACTTTTACCTTCGGTTCCAAAGGTTCAACGTCCGGCCGGTTGATGCCGGAATTTTATCTGCGTGAACAGTTTCAGTCAGCTCCGCAGGATATTTTTGCGCGCGTCGGTTTTTCCGGTGATCACAGCCGCACCATCGCACAGGTTCAGGCCGGGGCCTATCAGGTCGGTGCCGTAAACTACACCGTGTGGGAAAACGAACTGGCGGCGGGTAATGTCGATCCGCAGAAAGTCAGTGTGATCTGGGAAACCCCGACCTACCCGGATTATCAGTGGACCATCCGTGGCGATGTGGATGCCCGTTTCGGCGCCGGTTTCAAAGACAAAGTGCGCACCATGATGCTGAACATGAACGACAAAGATCTGCTGGCCAGTTTTCCGCGGCAGTCGTTTGTGCCGGCCGCTAACAGCGATTACCAGCCGATTGAAAACACTGCCAGAGAGATTGGTCTGATCGATTAATGAGTACCGCGCAGAGTGCTGAACCGCTGTTTCAGCTGCAGCAGCAGAGCCTGAAAAAAGGCCGCACAGAGGTGCTGAGTCGTATCAGCCTGACGCTGTACCGCGGCGAAAAAGTGGCGTTAATCGGCCCCTCCGGCGCGGGTAAATCCAGCCTGCTGGAATGGCTGTATGCGCAGCAGAGCGGGCAGATTGCCCTGTGCCCGCAGTCCTCCGGGCTGGTGGATATTCTGTCGGCTTACCAGAATATTTATATGGGTGATCTGGAACGGCACAGCACGCTGTATAACCTGAGCAATCTGATTTATCCGCGCCAGGCTGACAGGCAGGCCATTACCACGCTGGCGGCAGAGCTGGGCATCGCCGATCAGTTATGGAAATCCGTCGATCAGCTGTCCGGTGGTCAGCGCCAGCGGGTGGCCATCGGCCGCGCCCTGTTCCGCCGGCAGCCGGTGTTCTTCGGTGATGAACCGGTCTCGGCCCTCGACCCGCAGCAGGCGGAAAATATTCTGCAGTTGCTGATCCGCCGTCATGAAACCCTGCTGGTGAGTCTGCATAACCGCCGTTTGGCGCTGAATCATTTTGACCGTGTGATCGCTCTCAGACAGGGTACAGTCAGTTACGATGGCCCGGCTGCGGCCCTGAGCAGCGCGGTGCTGGACGCACTGTATGCGCAGTAATCCGCTCAGCACCGGCCGGCGGCTGCTGTGGCTGTCTCTGGGGTTGCTGCTGTCAGCACTGTTGTGTCTGCCGTTTGCCGATCTGGCGGTTTACCCGTCTGAGCCCTGGCAGGAACTCGGCCGTATTGCGCTGGGCTTTGTCACCCCCTGGTGGGATGATCCGCGGATTCTGGCCTCGGCCCTTGGCCAGACCGTGGCATTTGCGCTGCTGGCGGTGGTGATCGCGGTACCGGCAGGGCTGTTGCTGGCGATGTTCTGGCACTGGCGACCACTGCGCATGCTGGCGGCCTCGGTGCGGGCGGTGCATGAAATATTCTGGGGCCTGCTGTTTATGCAGCTGTGGGGACTGAGTGCCACCACCGGTCTGCTGGCGATTCTGATTCCTTACACCGGGGTGTTTGCCAAAGTCTTTGCCGAGATTTTTGCGCGCCAGAGTCCGGCCCCGGCACAGACGCTGGCACGCACAACCGGGCGGCTAAGCCGCTACGCCTACACCCTGATTCCGCAGGCGCTGGCGGAAATTTCACATTATGTGCGCTACCGCTTTGAGTGTGCGCTGCGCTCCAGTGCGATTCTCGGTTTTATTGGTTTGCCGACACTGGGGTTCCATCTGGAAACCGCCTTCAAACAGGGCGATTACAGCAACGCGGCGGCATTGCTGTGGCTGTTTTTTCTGCTCATTGCCAGCATCCGTTTCTGGCTGCGGCCACGGCTGATTCCCGTTTATGTGCTGTTGGCTCTGTTGCTGTTGCCGGACACTCCACCGGTGCCGCAGGGAATGATGTGGCAATTTATCAGCCAGGATATCTGGCCGCGGGCCCTGACCGACGGCAATATTGCAGCGGCGGCTGAGTGGTATGCCGGGGTGTTCACCCACGAAGCCTGGCCGGCGCTGATTGAAACCCTGCTGCTGACCCAGCTGGCGCTGGTGCTGACCGGTATGATTGCGCTGCTGGTGTACCCGCTGGCCAGCCGTGCACTGGTGGGGCACGGACGCAGTGCCGGGCGGGTGCTGTTGCTGGTGATGCGCTCAACGCCGGAAATGATTTTTGCTTTTATCCTGCTGCTGCTGTTTGGCCCTTCCGGTCTGCCGGCGGTACTGGCATTGGCGCTGCATAATGGCGGCCTGATTGCTTTTCTGCTTGCCGGTCACAGTGAACAGCAGGCGCAGCGGGCGGATGACCCCGGCGGTGTGAACCGCTATCTGTATCTGCACACACCACGCCTGTATCCCGGATTTCTGGCCTTTTTATTTTACCGCTGGGAAGTCATCCTGCGTGAAAGTGCGATCATGGGGATTTTAGGCATCGCCACGCTGGGCTTTTATATTGACTCGGCGTTTGAAGAAATCCGCTACGATAAAGCCTTCTTTCTGATTCTGGTGACCGCGGCGCTGAATATTATGGTGGACAGTGTGTCACGTCGCCTGCGGCGTTATTCCGGCGCAGAAAACAGCGGCGGACTGGGCTGAGCCGGTCAACCGCGTTATGCTGGCTGACAGCCGGTCTGCAGGAGCCCGCGATGAAAACATACCGCCGTCAGGATTACCCCACAGAGAACGTCCGTCATTATCTCGAACCCGGGCCGGTGGCGCTGATCACTTCAGCCTGTGCTGGCAAGCGAAATGTCATGACCCACGCCTGGCAGACGGTGATGGAATTTTCGCCGTCGCTGGTGGGCTGCATGATTTCCTCCGCCAATTACAGTTTTGAACTGATCCGCCAGAGCCGCGAATGTGTGATTAATCTGCCTGCCGCCGATCTGGTGGATGTGGTCAGCCGGGTGGGTAACTGCTCGGGTGAAGACACGGATAAATTTGCCCGTTTCGGTCTGACAGCGGTGCCGGCCACACAGGTGGCAGCACCATTGCTGGATGAATGCTTTGCCTGCTTTGAATGTGTGCTGTACGACGACGTACTGGTTGATTCGTATAACTTCTTTATTTTTGAAGTGGTGCAGGCACATGTGGCGGTCAGCCCGCAACATCCGCAGACCCTGCATTATCAGGGCGACGGGCAGTATATGCTGTCCGGCGGCCATATCAGCCGCCGTCATCTGTTTACCAAAGTGCTGTAGCCGGCGCCGGTCTTTCCCCTCAGATCATGGCATACTGTCGGCTCAGGACAGTCGCGGAGCCAGACCATGCACTACGAATTTGTTTATCATCCGGCCATGATCAGCGGGGAAGATTCCCCTCAGACCCTGACCCTGTATTTTCTCGGTGATAAGCTGCTGGCGCAGCCGGAATTTGTCCAGCAGCCGCTGCAGCATCCCCCCTGGACCCGTGACAGCCTGACGCTGCCTGGCGAACGCGAACTGCTGCTGGGTACGGTGAATGATGTCGCGCTGCGTATGGTGGAAGTGACACAACAGCCGGCGGGCTGGCAGACCATGAGTCTGCGTGACTGTCTGCAGGCCACGACGGATGATGTGTTTAAGGTGATTAATGCGGCGGCGCAGCTGCGTTACTGGCTGAGCACACAGAATTTCTGTTCACGCTGCGGTGATAAACTGCAGTTTACCGACAATGACCGGGCGCTTACCTGTCCTGCCTGTGGTTACCGTTCTTATCCGAAAATTTCGCCCTGTGTGATCGGCGTGGTACGCAAAGGCCGTACCCTGTTGCTGGCTCATTCCAGTCATCACCGCACGGCCATGTATTCCTGTCTGGCCGGCTTTATTGAAGCCGGGGAATCGGCGGAAGAGGCGCTGGCACGGGAAGTGGAAGAAGAGGCCGGTATTCAGATTAAAAACGCGCAGTATATGGTGTCGCAGGCGTGGCCGTTTCCGCATCAGTTAATGCTGGGTTATTTATGTGAATACGCTGGTGGTGAACTGGTGATTGATACCAACGAGCTGGAAACGGCTGACTGGTTTGATATCGATCAGCTGCCGCAGTTGCCGGCCCCGCAGACGGTGGCGCGCAAGCTGATTGATGCGGCGGTGGCGATGATCCGCAGCGACATCAGCTGAAAAAGCGCAGCAGTTCTTCACTCACCTCTGCCGGGGCTTCCTCCGGCAGAAAATGGCCACAGTTCAGTGGCCGTCCTTCCACCTGCTGTGCGTATTGCTGCCATACCGCCAGCACATCGTAGGTGCGGTTAATAAAACCCTGACTGCCCCACAGCACCAGCAGCGGACACGCGATTTTTTTACCGGCATCCGCGGCATCGTGCTGCAGGTCGATGGTGGCAGCGGCGCGGTAATCTTCGCAGCTGGCATGAATGGCGTCCGGCTGGCGGAAACAACGCAGATATTCGGCCACCGCCTGTGGATGAAATTCTGCGCCCGGTGCAGCCCAGCGGCGGAGTTTTTCAAGCAGATAATAATCCGCATCACAGCCGATCATATGTTCGGGTAAACCGTCCGGCTGCAGCAGAAAAAACCAGTGATAATAACCCGTGGCAAAGGCCTGATCCGTGTGGCTGAACATATACCCGGTAGGAGCAATATCCATCACACAGGCTTTTTTGATTTGCTGCGCATAATCCTTCGCCAGACGATGGGTGACGCGGGCGCCGCGGTCATGGCCGGCCACGTAAAATTCGTCATAACCCAGGGCTGCCATGACCTCCACCATATCCTGCGCCATTGCCCGCTTGGCGTAGGGTGCGTGGTTGGCGTCGCTGGCCGGTTTGGAGCTGTCGCCATAACCACGCAGATCCGGGCAGATAACATGAAAATGCTGCGCCAGTACGGGCGCGGTCAGGTGCCAGATGGCGTGGGTCTGAGGGTAGCCGTGCAGCAGCAGCAGGGGCGCGCCGGAACCACCGTGCAGCAGATGGATGTCGGCGCCGCTGGTGGGAATTTTCAGGCTGCTGAACAGGTTGCCAAACATCGCGTTATCTCCTGATCCGGGGGGCCGTTGTGATGCTGAGTGGCCGGCAGAGACAGAAACGCCCGCCGTAGCGGGCGTTGTGGTCTGGCCCGTAACCGTCAATCAGAACAGTAAAATAACCGTTCCCTGCAATACCAGCCAGGCGAAAATCCCGGCCAGCACGTCGTCAATCATAATGCCGAAGCCGCCATGCACCCGGGTATCCAGCCATTTGATTGGCCAGGGTTTGAGAATATCGAAAAAGCGGAACAGCACAAAACCGTACAGCAGCCAGCCAAGGTCGGCCAGCAGGCCACCATCCAGCGGCAGCCACAGCAGGGTAATCCACATGCCGATCCATTCGTCCCAGACGATACCGCCGTGGTCGTGTACACCCAGGTCGCGTGAGGTGATGTCACACAGCACGACGCCCAGAGCGAAGCCGGCGATCAGAATACCGAGATAGGGCAGGGTCGGGATGTCCTGCAGCAGGAACCACCACACCGGCAGCGCGGCGAGGGTACCGAAGGTGCCCGGCGCTTTGGGGGCGGTGCCGGAACCTAAACCGAAGGCCAGCAGGTGAATAGGGTTTTTCAAATTGGGGCGGATTTTTCCGGTCACAGTCTGTCCGTTTCTGGCAGGGAGTCGGACACGGATGATAGCAGCCGTGCAGGACTGATTGCCATGACCGTGACCTCGTGGCCGGCAGTGCGGATATTCTTCAGCCAGTGGTTGCCGAAGCCGGTCAGGAAATTGGTCAGCGTATCGGTCTGTTGAGGGCCACAGTCACAGACTTCACTGACATCATCCACTTTCACTCCGATCATCTGCCTGGCGCTGCTCTGCAGCATAATAAGCGTGGAGCAGACGCTGCCCTGAATCAGCTCCCGCGCTTCGGTGAACGGGTTCTGCAGTTTCAGCAGGGGGCTGTTACCGGTTGCCACCTGAGTCGGCGGCAGGATATTTTCGGCGGTAATAACGCGCACGCTGCTGGTGGTGACGGAAGCTGAGGTTTGCCATAGGCGTTCCTTGCCGGGCTCGGGGCTTGCTGCGGACCCTGCTTCAGGTTTTAGCTGGCGGGCGCTGAAAAGCCACTTGGTGGGCTCAATTTTACTGGTTCTGGTCGGCACCTCAGCCTTCTTCTGCCAGTCCCTGTTCGATTTTTTTGCGGATGCTGGTCATCGCCGGCAGGAATTTCTCTGCGGCCTGGTCAATGGTCATGGCCTTGGCGACATAGACAATGTTCAGACAGGCTTGCACCTTGTCGCCGGATTTTATCGGAATAGCGATGGAGGCAATATTTTCCTCGGCATTCCAGTTCATATAGTTTTCGCCGAAGCCTTTGCGCTGGGTGCGCAGAATCAGGTTGTTCACCAGTTCTCTGTTACGCGCAATTTCACCGCTGGCATCATCACGCCCGGCGAGCAGCGTAATCAGCTCTTCCCGTTCTTTTTCCGGGCAGAAGGCGAGATAAGCCAGGCCGGTGGCAGTTTCCAGAAGCGGCAGGCGGCGGCCGACCATGGACCGGTGAAATGACAGCCGGCTGAAGCGGTGAGTGGTTTCACGCACCATCATGGCGTCACCGTCCAGCGTGCACAGGTCGGTCGGCCACAGCACTTCGTTCAGCAGCTCGCCCAAAATGGGGGCTGCAACGGAAGAAATCCAGTGCTCATCACGGAAGCCTTCACTCAGCTCACGTACCCGTATGGTCAGGCGGTAACTGTCGTCGGAAGGGCTGCGCAGTACATAACCTTCATCCTGCAGGGTTTCCAGCAGACGACGCACGGTGGTGCGGTGAATGCCGGTCAGTTCGGCCAGCCGTGCCGGGGTGGCTCCGACCGGTTCACGGTTCAGGGCGTTGAGCACAGCGAGCCCTCTGGTCAGCCCGCGGACAGTTTTATAGTTCGCCGTTGATTTCGGTTCCATAGGGGTAAAGACCTGTCTGATGCCTGTGCACTCTGTGCACCGGGCCGGTGTTTTTCATTGAGAGCCGTTCACTGTGATTTTTATACTGCCCGCGCCAAACACAAATAACAAACGACAATTCCTGACTTAACTTCCCGGGCTTATCAGCTGACTGCTGGTTTTTTCACGTTCCTGTGAAGTTCAGTCAAGACAGGTGCTCTTATGAATTATATTCAGAATAAAAACACAGATACTTACGACCATAGCTGTAAGGTTGCGATTCTCGGTGCTGGCCCTGTCGGGCTGACGATCGCCAATTATCTTGGCCAGGCAGGTGTTGACGTCGTTGTTATCGAAAAACTGGACCAGCTGATTGATTACCCCCGTGCCATCGGTATCGACGATGAAGCGCTGCGCACCATTCAGTCGGTTGGTCTGATAGATGAAGTGTTACCACACACCACACCTTATCACGCTATGCGTTTTCTGACGCCGAAAGGCCGCTGTTTTGCGGATATTCAGCCGATGACTGATGAATTCGGTTGGTCGCGCCGAAACGCATTTATTCAGCCTCAGGTTGATGCCGTACTGCACCGTGGTCTGCAGCGTTTCGACAATGTGCAGGTATTGTTTTCGCGCGATGTGCAGCAGTTTGAACAGGACGATCAGGGCGTCACCATTTTTGCCGATAAGGCAGACGGTTCACACGAAACCATCCGTGCCGATTATATGATTGCCTGTGACGGTGGTAACAGTTACGTACGCCGTACGCTGGACATTGCATTTGACGGTAAAACGGCACCGAATCAGTGGATTGTGGTGGACATCGCCAACGACCCGTTGGCCACGCCGAATATTTATCTGTGTGCCGATCCGGTACGTCCTTACGTATCCGCCGCTCTGCCGCACGGTATCCGCCGCTTTGAATTTATGGTGATGCCGGGTGAAACCGAAGAACAGCTGAACCAGCCGGAAAATATGCGCAAGCTGCTGGAAAAAGTGATTCCGGATCCGGACAACATCGAACTGATCCGCAGCCGGGTTTATAACCATAATGCGCGTCTTGCCCAGCGTTTCCGCGAAGGCCGTATTGTCCTTGCTGGTGATGCTGCGCACATTATGCCGGTATGGCAGGGACAGGGTTATAACAGCGGTATGCGTGATGCTTTTAACCTGGCCTGGAAAATGGCACTGGTGGTGCAGGGTAAAGCCGGCCATGAGCTGCTCGACACCTATGAACAGGAGCGTCGTGACCACGCCAAGGCCATGATTGATCTGTCTGTGCTGGCCGGTAATGTGCTGAATCCGCCGAAACGCTGGCTGGCAACCCTGCGTGACAGCCTGTCCTGGCTGATGGGTTATGTACCGCCGGTAAAACGTTATTTCCTGGAAATGCGCTTCAAACCGATGCCGAAATATAGCAAAGGTGCGCAGGTGGAAGTGAAGGGTGATGTGAAAGATTCACCGGTCGGCAAAATGTTTATCCAGCCTGAAGTGCTGAACGAAGACGGCCAGAAAGTCCGCCTCGATGACGTGATCGGTGCCGGCTTTGCCATTATTGCCTGGGGCGCTGATCCGACCTGGGGTCTGAGCAGTCAGCAGGTTGAACGCTGGAAAGCGCTGGGCGCCACCTTTATTCAGGTGCTGCCGGCTGTACAGATGAAAAACCCGCGTGAAGTGAGCGATGATGTGGTGCGCGTCGGTGATCTGCAGAACCGTCTCAAAGACTGGTTTGGCGCTTACCCGGCTTCCGTTGTTATTACCCGTCCTGACCGTT
The DNA here is from genome assembly GCA_963682115.1 of Pseudomonadales bacterium. Taxonomy (GTDB): domain Bacteria; phylum Pseudomonadota; class Gammaproteobacteria; order Pseudomonadales; family Oceanobacteraceae; genus Venatoribacter. The sequence continues at coordinate 2,170,804 of OY821639.1, forward strand.
TTGTCGGTGCTGTCGCGATTCCGCAGACACTGGGTAAGGTGAGTGACGAATACCTGATGGTACTGAAAGCCGTTCCCTGTCTGGCAGAAGGTTCTGATAACAGCCAGAAGGTAGCGTGAGATGAGTGCCTTATTACAGTGTCTTTCTCATACGCCGCTGGTGGGTTTCGTTGATCCTGAACAGGCCGTTCTGGATGAAGTCGGCGGTGTTATTCAGGCCGCCCGTCAGCGGGTCGAAGCGTTCGATCCGGAACTGGTGCTGCTGTTTTCGCCGGATCATTACAACGGTTTTTTCTACGATATTATGCCTTCGTTCTGTATCGGAACGCAGGCTTATGCAATCGGTGACTTCGGCAGTGCCGAAGGCGACCTTAATGTACCGTCTGAGCTCGCTGAGCAGGCGGTAGAGCAGGTCATGGATGCCGGTGTGGATGTCGCCCTGTCTCATAAAATGCAGGTCGACCACGGCTTTGCTCAGCCGCTGGAATTTCTGCTGGGCAGCCTGGATAAAGTGCCGGTGATCCCGGTATTTATCAATTCGGTGGCGGTACCCCTGCCATCGTTCCGCCGTGCCCGTCTGTTGGGAGACGCTCTGGGCCGTTGGGCAGCAACGCTGAATAAGCGCGTGCTGATCATCGCCTCAGGGGGTCTTTCCCATCAGCCTCCGGTGCCTGAACTGGCAACGGCAGATGCACATATGGCAGACCGTCTGTGTGGCAGTGGCCGTAACCTGCCGCCGGATGAACGGGAATTACGCACTAACCGGGTGATTAATGCCGCGCGTCAATTCGTTGATGACCAGAACACTCTGCATCCGCTGAATCCGCAATGGGATCAGTGGTTCCTCAAGCTGATTGCCAGCGGCAATCTGACAGAGCTGGATAAGGTCGGCAACCGCGAAGTCTCGGAAACAGCCGGTAAATCCACACACGAAGTCAAGAACTGGGTGGCCGCAGCCGCGGCAATGGCAGCGTTTGGTGAATACACCGAAGAAGCACGTTATTACCGTCCGATCCCTGAGTGGATTGCCGGTTTCGGTGCGCTGACCGCAGGACCGGGCAAACCGGCCTGATAATTAAAAATTCGAGGTAAAGTACATGACGCAGCAATGGACCGAAGCAGAGACCAGTAAGTTTGTCACCATCCGTGATAACGACGTGGATCTGAACATTCATTACAACGACACTGAACAGGGTGACGAAATTGTTGTGATGCTGCACGGCTCTGGCCCGGGTGCCAGCGGCTGGGCAAACTTCAACCGCAATATTCAGCCGCTGACCGACGCCGGTTACCGGGTGATCCTGCTCGACTGCCCGGGCTGGAGTAAGAGTGACACCATCATTAACGACGGTTCCCGCTCACATCTGAATGCACGAATTCTGAAAGGTCTGGTGGATGCACTGGGTCTGGAAAAAATTCATATCATCGGTAATTCCATGGGCGGACACAGTGCCGTTGCCTTTGCGCTGGATTATCCGCAGCACGTCGACAAGCTGATTCTGATGGGCGGCGGTACTGGTGGTGGCAGCCTGTTCACCCCGATGCCGGCTGAAGGCATCAAACGCATCGGCCGTCTGTACCGTGAACCAACGATGGACAATCTCAAAGAGATGATGGACATCTTTGTTTACGACACCAGTGCGCTGACGGAAGAACTGTTCCAGACCCGCCTGGATAATATTCTTGCGCGTAAAGATCATCTGGAAAACTTTGTTAAAAGCAGTCAGGCGAATCCGAAACAATTCCCGGATGTCGGCCACCGCCTGGGCGAAATCAAAAATGAAACCCTGATCGTCTGGGGGCGCGACGACCGCTTTGTACCGATGGATACCGGTATCCGTCTGGTGAATGGCATTCAGCGTTCAGAACTGCATATCTTTAACCGTTGCGGTCACTGGGTGCAGTGGGAATTTGCTGACAAATTCAACCGTATGGTGCTGGATTTCCTGCAGCACGGCATTAACTGAAGCCTGGCTGAGGACAACACCATGACAACAGATCAACAGGTACTGGATCAGCTGGCGGCGCAACTGCGTCAGGCGGAATCTTCCTCTCAGCCGGTCGCGCCTCTGCGTGATGTGATCGGTGAAGATAACGCTGAAGCGGCTTATCAGATCCAGAGTCTTAATGTTGCGCACGCCTGTGCCAACGGCGCCCGGGTAGTGGGCCGTAAAATCGGTCTGACCAACCCGAAAGTGCAGGCGCAACTGGGCGTGGATCAGCCGGACTTCGGCACTCTGTATGCCGATATGGCGTACGGTGATAACGATGAAGTGCCGTTCAGCCGGGTGCTGCAACCGAAAGTGGAAGCGGAAATTGCGCTGGTACTGGCCGCCGATCTGCCCCGTGCCGACACCGGCCTGGCCGAGCTGGTCGCGGCTGTCGACTGGGTAATGCCGGCGCTCGAAATTGTCGGCAGCCGGGTCGAAAACTGGAATATCCGTTTTGTCGATACCGTCGCCGATAATGCCTCCAGCGGTTGTTTCGTGCTCGGCGGACCGGCCCGTCGCATTGACGGTGTGGATCTGCGTAAAGCCGCAATGACCATGACCCGTAACGGCGAAGAAGTCTCGGCCGGTAACGGCTCCGAGTGTCTGGGTAATCCACTGAATGCTGCGGTATGGCTGGCACGCAAAATGGCCAGTCTGGGTGAGCCGCTGAAAAAGGGCGACATCATTCTGACCGGTGCATTGGGTCCTATGTCGCCGGTCGCCGCAGGTGATCAGTTTGAGGCAGTGATTGAAGGCATTGGCCAGGTTGGCGTGTCATTCAGCGCTGAGTGAGCCGGCCCCGGATTTTTTGAGGATATAAATAATGAGTAAAAAAATTAAGGCAGCCATCATCGGCTCGGGCAATATCGGCACCGACCTGATGATTAAAATTCTGCGCAATGGCAAGAATATTGAAATGGGTGCCATGGTCGGTATCGACCCGGCATCCGATGGTCTGGCACGGGCTGCGCGTATGGGCGTGGCCACTACCCACGAAGGTGTGGAAGGTCTGGTAAAACTGCCGGAATTCAAAGACATTGAGATTGTCTTTGATGCCACTTCTGCCAATGCCCACCGTCATAACGATGTGTTTTTACGTGGCTTTAAAGAAAACATCAAAATGGTGGATCTGACACCGGCAGCGATTGGTCCTTACTGTGTACCGGTCGTGAACCTGGAACAGAACCTCAGCCAGAATAACGTCAACATGGTTACCTGTGGTGGCCAGGCGACCATTCCGATGGTGGCCGCAGTTTCACGCGTGGCGAAAGTTCATTACGCCGAAATCGTTGCCTCTATTTCCAGTAAATCGGCCGGCCCGGGTACCCGTGCCAACATCGACGAATTTACTGAAACCACCTCCCGGGCTATTGAAGTGGCGGGCGGTGCGCAGAAAGGTAAAGCGATTATTATTCTGAACCCGGCGGAACCGCCGCTGCTGATGCGCGACACCGTGTATGTGCTGTCGGATGCTGCGGACCAGGGCGAAGTTGAAAAATCCATCGAAGACATGGCAGCGGCTGTGAAGAGCTATGTGCCGGGCTATCGCCTGAAGCAGAAAGTTCAGTTTGATGAGGTAACCGATCTGAACGTTCCGGGCCTGGGTCGTTTCAGCGGTCTGAAAACGTCTGTTTTCCTGGAAGTGGAAGGGGCTGCCCATTATCTGCCGGCTTATGCCGGTAACCTGGATATTATGACCTCCGCAGCGCTGGGTACCGCCGAGCGTATTGCCGAATCACTGGTCAACTGAGGAGGAAATAATGATGACTTTTAATCCCGGTAAAAAACTTTATATCTCCGATGTAACACTGCGTGACGGCAGCCATGCCGTACGCCACCAGTACTCCATCAAAAACGTGCAGGATATTGCCCGCGCGCTGGATAAAGCCAGAGTGGATTCCATTGAGGTTGCTCACGGTGATGGCCTGCAGGGTTCCAGCTTCAACTATGGCTTTGGTGCGCATACCGATCTGGAATGGATCGAAGCCGTGGCGGAAGTGATTGAACACGCCAAAATCGCTACCCTGCTGCTGCCGGGTATCGGTACCGTTCATGATCTGGATAACGCCTATAATGCCGGTGCCCGTATCGTGCGCGTGGCAACTCACTGTACGGAAGCGGATGTGTCCCGCCAGCATATTGAGCACGCCCGTAAACTGGGTATGGATACCGTTGGCTTCCTGATGATGAGCCATATGCAGACGCCGCAGGGTCTGGCTGAGCAGGCGAAATTAATGGAAAGCTACGGTGCCACCTGTATTTACGTGGTGGACTCCGGCGGTGCGATGAACATGAATGACATCCGCGACCGTTTCCGTGCGGTAAAAGATGTGCTGGATCCGGCCACCGAAACCGGTATTCACGCGCACCACAACCTGGCGCTGGGTGTGGCTAACTCCATGGTGGCTGTGGAAGAAGGCTGTGATCGTATTGATGCATCACTGGCTGGTCAGGGTGCCGGTGCCGGTAACGCGCCGCTGGAAGTGTGTATTGCTGCCTTCGATAAAATGGGCTGGGATCACGGTACCGACCTGTACGCACTGATGGATGCGGCGGATGACATTGTCCGTCCGCTGCAGGACCGTCCGGTACGGGTTGACCGCGAAACACTGGCGCTGGGTTATGCTGGTGTGTATTCCAGCTTCCTGCGTCATTCCGAAGTGGCGGCAGAAAAATACGGCATCAAAGCGGTGGACATTCTGGTTGAACTGGGCAAACGCCGCATGGTGGGTGGCCAGGAAGATATGATTGTTGACGTGGCGCTGGATCTGCTGAAACAGAAAAGCATGTAATAAATACAGTGCTTATCGGGCGGAAGGGCCGGCGGGAGAAATTCTGCCGGCTTTTATCGTTTTAGACTTTAGTTTCAGACCCTTCACTTTTTCGGCACTTTTGTGCACTCAGTGCACATTAGGGTCGCTTTTCATTGAGCCCGACTTTTGGCCGTTCTTATACTCCGCTGACTGGAATCGACACCACCGGACGGTAACGATAGTACTGAAGAACCGTTTCGGGCCATTGACGGACGTCAAATTCCTGATCGAAACATAAATAAATATAATTAATAAATCTGGTAAGCATTATGACAATTAAGCAACTGAACGTTAAAGCCGCGGCAAGGGCGGTATTCAGCGTTGCCTTACTGGCTACCTCTGTCGCAGGAGTTTCCGCCAAAGAATTGCGTATGGCATCAGGTTTGCCACCGCTTCATCCTGCTCACGATCCGCTGTACACCGATTTTCAGGAATTACTGCCTGAATACTCTGACGGTAAACTGAGTGGCCGCCTGTTCGGCACCGAAATTACCACGCTGGGCAATATGCGTGCTTCCATTCTCAGTGGTCTGGTGGAAGTGGGCCTGTTCCTGCCTTCCTATTTTCCGGCTGATCTGCCGAACTTCAACCTGGTGGGTGACCTGTCCATGCTCGGACATCAGAACCCGCAGGTTACGGCCGCTGCCATGAGCGAATACATTATTACCTGTGCAGACTGTCAGAGTGAATTTAAAAAGCTGGGTGTGGTGTACACCAATTCCCATGCTAACCCATACAGCCTGCTGACCACCAAACCGGTGACCACGCCGGCCGATCTCGCCGGTCTGCGTCTGCGCACTGCAACTCCGCAGCATGCCCGCTGGGTGGAAGCCATGGGTGGCAAAGCCGTGACCATGGCCACCGGTGAAGCGTTTGAAGCGCTGTCACAGGGTGTGATCGACGGTACCGTTACTTCGGTATCTGACGTGATTTCCTTTAATCTGGCTGAAGTCATTACCCACATTACCCTGCTCGACCTGGGTACCTTCCATTCCCTGTCCAACCATTCTGTCCGCACCAGCACCTGGAAGGGTCTGTCGGTTGAAGACCGTAAAGCACTGATGAAAGCGTCTGTGGTGGCCAATATCCGCACCACTGACCGCTGGGTGAAAATGCGCGAAGAAGGTAAACAGATTGCACGCGACAAGGGCCTGACCATTCTTGAACCGGAACAGTCCCTGATGGATGCCACGGTGAATTTCCGTGATCAGGATCTGGTCGGTGCGGCAGCGAGTTCTGAACAGCGCTTCGGCATTACCGGGGCAGAAGAAAAAGTCGCCCGCTTCAAGGCACTCATTGAAAAATGGGATGGCCTGATCAGTGCAACAGACGGCAGTGAAGAGGCTCTGACCGGACTTTATGAGTCTGAAATCCTCTCTGCAACCGATCTGACAAGCTATGGTCTCTGATCGCTGAGACTCTGCGCAATGGCCACCCCCGGTGGCCACTTTCTCCATTGAAAGGCCAGTATCTATGAATACTCTTACTCGTATAACGGACGGGCTCACCGGAGTTCTTTCGTATCTCGGCATGATTGGCGTACTCGCCATGATGCTGCATATCTGCGCTGACGTGGCAGGACGCACGTTGTTTGATGTATCCGTACCGGCAACCCTGGAGATGGTGACCCGCTATTACATGCTGATGCTGGTGCTGCTGCCACTGGCGTGGGTGGAAAACAAACACCTGATGATTGCCGTGGAGGCATTTTCCGGCATTTACGGCAAAGCCGGCCGGCGGGTGGTGAACGTACTGGTGGCAGTATTCTGTATCGGCGTTTATGCCGTGCTGGCGGTCAGTACCTGGCAGAAAGCCATCGAACAGTATGACATCGGTGCCTATATCGTTGCCCTTGATACGCAGATTATCGTCTGGCCCGGATATTTTACCCTGCCGTTTGGTTTTGGGCTGGCGGCGCTGGTCTGTCTGACACGAATTCCGCTTCTGTTATTTTCAAACACGGCGCCTGAAGCCGCTTAAGGTATTTCATTATGTTTCTTGAAACCGGCCTTATCGGTCTCGGCATTCTGCTGCTTCTGCTGATTCTCGGCGTGCCTGTGGCCGTTGCTCTGATTGGTGTTTCCATCGGTGGTATCGCGGCGATGATGGGCACCGATGTGGCGGTCAGCATGCTGGCTTCCAAACCTTATGATTTTCTTTCCAAGTGGACGCTCAGTGCGGTCCCTATGTTTCTGCTGATGGGTTTTATCAGTTATCACACCGGTCTGACGGCAGGCCTGTTTAATGCCGCCAAAGTGGTGTTCCGCTGGATGCCGGGTGGCCTGGCTATTTCCAGTGTGGTGGCCAGTTCCGGCTTTGCTGCCGTGTCCGGTTCCAGCGTTGCCTGTGCGGCAGCGATGGGGAAAATCGCCATTCCGGAAATGGTCCGCTCCGGTTATAAGCCGAGTTTTGCCTGCGGTACCATCGCCGCCGGCGGTACCATTGGTGCGCTCATTCCGCCCAGTATTCTGATGATTATTTACGGCACGTTCACCCAGACATCCATCACCAATATTTTCCTTGGCGGTATCGTCATCGGGATTCTGACCGCGGTTGCTTACAGTGTGGTAATTATGCTGGTCAGTTTTTTCCGGCCGGATATTGTGCCCCGTCATGAAGAAGGGTCGCTGGATTACACCGTGGCCGAAGCCATGCGTGAAGTCTGGCCGGTACTGCTGCTGGGGCTGATTATTTTCGGTGGTATGTTCTCCGGCTTTTTCACCGCGACCGAAGCCGGTGCCATCGGTGCCGGTGGTGCGATTATTATTGCCTTACTGCTGCGTCGCCTGAATCTGCCGGTATTTAAAACCTCGCTGCTGGAAACCCTGTCCACGACTTCTTCGCTGCTGATCATTGGTATCGGAGCCAGCATGTTTACTGTTTTTCTGAGCCTCAGCGGTGTGTCCGGTGCGGTTGGTGATCTGCTGGCAGAATGGCAGCTGGGTTATCTGCAGTTAATGCTGATGATCGTGGTGGTGTATCTGATTCTCGGCCTGTTTATGGAACCGTTTGGTGCCATGCTGATTACTCTGCCAATTTTTCTGCCGGTGCTGGGTGACTTTCAGGTTTCGCTGATCTGGTTCGGGGTACTGGTGGTGAAACTGCTGGAAATCGGCATGATTACCCCGCCGGTGGGCATGAATATTTTTGTTATCCGTGGTGTGGCTGCTCAGTATGCCTCATTGGTGGATATATTCCGTGGCGTAACGCCTTTCCTTATTGCTGACCTGCTGATTGTTGTACTGATGGTGTTCGCACCTGAGTTCGTACTGATGCTGGCCGGCTGATCGTAACGGGTGGTTCTGTGCGCCACCCGTATTTACCGGATTTTTATATCACCAGACATAGCGGGAGGTGCTATCGGGCGTATTGCGACTGTTCATCATAAAAATAAAGTCAACCGCAGTATTTAAAACAAAAAATGGATGAGAAAAATGAAAATAAAATCATTACTCCGCAGTATGAATCATTGTGTTGCCGGCCTGTCTGTTATGGCCGCAAGTGCTGGCGCAGCCGCTGTTGAACTCGATGTGGCAGGAACCAAAGTCAATCTTTATGGCTACCTGAAACTCGATATGATTTACGATAAAGATGCCGATCTCGGCCCTTTGCTGATCCCTTCAAAAATTGCGCTGGACAATGATCAGTCCCCCGAAGGTTTTTACCGCACCAGTGCCGAAGAGTCGCGACTGGGTGTTTCAACCCTGACCACGCTGGAAGACGGCAGTGAACTGAAAACAGTGCTCGAAGGCGATTTTTTCAGTGGCTCAGGCACACTCCGTCTGCGTCATGCCTATGGTGAGTGGAAAGGTATTCTGGCCGGTCAGACCTGGACCAACTTCCCTGGCTTTACCGGTATTTACCCGACCATTGATTTCCGGGCGCCGATCAGCAGCTCGAATACCCGACAGGCGCAGCTGCGTTACACCACGGGTAACTTTTCTGCTGCTCTGGAAGATCCGGATAAACTCGGTGGTGAAGTGGTTGAGACCGCCACGACGGTAGCGGCGGCGGCGAAAAGCAGCCTGCCGGATCTGACCCTGCGTTACAGCAGTCGTGGTCAGACCAGTTATCATGCGGCGGCCGTTATGCGTCAGCTGGAAGTGGACGATGGCGTCGACAGTGACTCCGCGTTCGGCTGGGGTGTTTCGCTGGGTATTGCCCGTCATGTGACGGACACACTGACCCTGCGTGCCAGCGTGGTACACGGTGATGGTGTCGGTGGTTACCTCAACCTTAACCCGGCAGCCCCTGCTTATGTGAACGCCAGCGGTGATGTAGAGACCATCAGCGCAACCGGCGGTACCGTATCGGCAACGCTGAAAGCCGGCCCGGGTGCGGTCACTCTGGGTATGGCGATGGCCACTGCAGACTGGGACGACGCGGTGGACGACGGCCTGACCAATGCGGAAAGCGCGAATAAAGAGTTCCGTTCAACGCATCTGAACTATATCTGGTCACCGGTGAAGAAAGTCACTTTCGGTATTGAAGCCGGTTACCATGAGCGCAAGATCTGGAGTGGTGACAGCGGTGATGCCCTGCGGATTCAGGGTATGGCCAAATTCGCTTTCTGATCACGTCTGACGGCGTCTGCAAAGACTCCCCTGACGGTGCCATTGCGGGGCCGTTGCGGGAGTCTTTTTTATTGGCTGCCTTTTTATTAGCCTGCCGTCGCGTGGCAGGCGGCTCAGAGGGTATCGAGCGGATCGATATCCAGATGCCAGCGGACTTTATTCAGCCCTTTATGATTGTCCAGAAACTGCACCAGCGCATCGGCCAGCCGGTGCAGGGCACGGCGTTCTTCTGCATAGAGCTGCAGCTGGAAGCGGAAGCGCCCGGCACGGCGTTCCATAATGGCCGGAAATGGCCCCAGCAGCGTCACCGGAGTGACGTGGCGGTGGCTGTGTTCCTGCTGCAGCCACTGTTGCATAAAGGCGCGCGCCTGCTGTAACAGCTGCTGCGCCTGACCGCGGTCTTCACATTCACTGCGCAGCAGCGCCATATGGCTGTAGGGTGGCATCTGCTGCGACTGACGTTCCTGCAACAGCGCCAGCGCCAGCGCATGGTAGCCGTCGTCGAGCAGCAGGTTCAGTTGCGGATGATCGGCGTACAGGGTCTGAATCCAGACTTCGCCGGGGGAATCTTCCCGCCCGGCGCGGCCGGCCACCTGACAGATCAGCTGGGCGCTGTGTTCCATGCCGCGGAAGTCGGCGCTGAACAGGCCGGCATCGGCATCCAGAATCACCACCAGGGTCACATCGGGGAAGTGATGGCCTTTGGCCAGCATCTGCGTGCCGACCAGAATGCAGGGGCCGCCGTCGTGAATATCGTCGTACAGGTTATCGAACGCCTGTTTTGTGCGCACGGTATCGCGGTCTACCCGGCGTACCGGAAAGGCGGGGAACAGACCGCTCAGCTGATCCTGAATTTTTTCCGTGCCCTGGCCGACGCCCTCCACGTGCTCGCTGCCACAGTTAGGGCAGATGGCAGGAATACCCTGCTGGAAATCACAGTGATGGCAGTGCAGATGCGGCGGGTAATGATGCAGCGTCATGCGTGCATCGCAGCGGCGGCATTCCGCCATCCAGCCGCAGTCACGGCAGGCCAGCAGGGGCGCAAACCCGCGGCGGTTGATAAACACCAGCACCTGTTTGCCGTTGCTCAGATGTTTCTGCATCTGCGCCAGTACCGGCTGGGCGAAGCCGGCGGTTAACGGCTGGTGCAGAATGCTGTGCAACTTCATGCCCGGCGTTCTGGCATTGCCAGCGCGCAGGGTCAGTTTAGCGTGCAGATATTTACCGCTGAGCGCGTTGTGCAGGGTTTCCAGCGACGGCGTGGCCGAGCCCAGCACTACCGGCACTCCGGCTTTCTGTGCCCGTATCAGGGCAAAATCGCGCGCAGAATAGCGCAGGCCATCCTGCTGTTTGAACGAGCCGTCGTGCTCTTCGTCAATGATGATCAGCCCCAGATCCGGCAATGGGGTAAATACCGCCGAGCGGGTGCCGATCAGAATACGCGCACCGCCTTCACGGCACTGGCGCCAGCCCTGCAGGCGTTCGCGGTCATTGAGGCCGGAATGCAGCAGCGCCACCGGCACATCGAAGCGGGCCTGAAAGCGGCGTACCGTCTGTGGTGTGAGGCCGATTTCCGGTACCAGTACCAGCGCCTGCTGACCCTGTTCCAGCACCTTTTCAATCAGGCGCAGATAGACTTCGGTTTTACCGGAGCCGGTCACACCTTCCAGCAGACAGGGCCGGAAATGCCCCAGTTCGGCGCTGATCTGACGCAGCACTTCCTGCTGCTGAGCGTTTAACGTATGGAATTTCTGCCGTTCGCTGATGACGGCAGGCAGCGGCAGCTTCTGCTGCTCGCGGATAAGGCCGGCATCAGCCAGTGAGCGCATCTGTGCCAGGGTAAAGCCATGGCCGGTCAACTCACTGTGCGGCCACTCATCCTGTTCTTCCTCAAACAAACGCCACAGCGCCTGTTGTTTGCTGCCGCGCAGGTTTACCGGCGGCAGGTTCTGATTTTTTATCCACACCCGCTCGTCGGCTTCCGCCAGACTGCTGCCACGGCGCAGCATGGTGGGAATCATATGTTCCAGCACTTCGCCCATGCTGTGGTGGTAATAACCGGCCAGCCACTGGCACAGCGCCAGGCTGGTGGCATCAATCAGAGGTTCGTTGTCGAGGCGCTCCAGCAGCGGCCGCAGCTTCTTTTGCGGCACCTCGCTGTGGTCGCGGGTGCCGAGGACAACGCCGGTCAGCAGCTGGCGGCCGAATTCGACCCGCACACGCTGTCCGGGGCGGTATTGCTCAGGGGCTTCGCCTGCAGCAGGCAGATAATCAAATGTGCGGCGTAAGGGCAGGGGGAGAGCGACGTTGACAACGAAAAAAGACATTAAAAAGACTTGCTGCTGGGATCGGCTCTGGTATTATGCGCGTCCTTATTGCCCATGCAAGGGCAGATTTACGTAACCAGTAGCGCGGTGCTTACGGCAGACAGCCGGTGAGTGGCGGCGTGAAGACCGATGAGGTGACCCATGAAAGAAGGTATTCATCCTGAATACGCTGAGCTGGAAGCAACCTGTTCCTGCGGCAACGTAATCAAGACCAAGTCCACCAAGCCAGGCACTATCTACCTGGACGTTTGTTCTGCATGCCACCCGTTCTACACCGGCAAGCAGAAAGTTGTTGATACCGGTGGCCGTATTGACCGTTTCAAAAAGCGTTTCGGTGGCTTCAAGAAGTAAGATCGCCCGACGCAGAAAAAAGCCCGCTGACAGCGGGCTTTTTTTATCCCTGCAGAACATAAGGGATAGAATGACTATTGGCTCATTATTCTTCGATAGTCATTTTTTATGGATATACAATAAAAGATCAATTTAAAACTTCATCTTAATAGTCCTATTATGGTCCCCGTTCCCAACATTAACCTAATGGAGCAAGACCATGATCAACACTGAAATCAAACCTTTTAAAGCGACCGCTTTCAAACAGGGCGAATTCGTAGAAGTTACTGAAGCAGACGTGAAAGGCAAGTGGGCCATCTTCTTCTTCTACCCGGCTGACTTCACTTTCGTATGTCCGACTGAGCTGGGCGACCTGGCTGATCACTACGAAGCTCTGCAGAAACTGGGCGTTGAGGTTTACTCAGTATCTACTGACACTCACTTCACTCACAAAGCATGGCACGACAGCTCCGAAACCATCGGTAAAATCAACTACTACATGCTGGGCGACCAGACCGGTACCATCACCAACAACTTCGGTGTAATGCGTGAAGGCCAGGGCCTGGCAGACCGTGCTACTTTCCTGGTTGACCCGGAAGGTATCATTCAGGCAATGGAAATCACTGCTGAAGGCATCGGCCGTGACGCAGAAGACCTGATGCGTAAAGTGAAAGCGGCTCAGTACGTTGCTTCTCACCCAGGTGAAGTTTGCCCGGCGAAATGGAAAGAAGGTGAAGCGACTCTGGCTCCGTCTCTGGACCTGGTTGGCAAAATCTGATCTGGCTTATCCGGAGAGCGGCTCACTGCGTTGTTTTCGCGCTCGCCCTTCGTCTACCGCATTGGTATGCCTCGGGGTCTCGCTTAAAAACGCCTTGTGCCCCATCTCTCCGGCGTTGCCAGATCCAGATGATGACATCTGGAGAGCAGCTGCCCTGCAGCCTGCTCCCGCGGGTGGTTAAACCCGCTGAAAAGCCCCGGCTCCGGCCGGGGCTTTTTGTTATGTGCGCCTACGGCTGACGAGGTGGTGGTCTGACACAGGTCATTATGGGCTCAGAGCACTGCTTTATGCTGATCGCTGACCCTTGCCGATGATTGTTAGTTAATTCCTATCGTTACATTAGGAAGGATTGATTTAAATTATGTGATCAGTCTGGCTATTATAATCGCATAACCTGAATTTAACCGGCGCAGACGCCGTCTGCGGCTGAACTGACAACAAAGGATTTCATCATGCTTGACGCGAACATGAAACAACAGCTGGATGCCTACCTGCAGCGCCTCGAAACTCCGATTGAGCTGACTGTAGCGTCTGATGATTCACCGAAAGGTAAGGAACTGCTGGAACTTGCGCAGGAAATTGACAGCCTGAACGACAAGATTTCCCTCTCTGTTCTGGAATCTGCGGATGGCCGAGTGCCACGTATGGAAGTCGGTCCGCAAGGCGAAAAAGCCCGTGTAACGTTCGCCGGTGTACCTATGGGTCACGAATTCACCTCGCTGGTACTGGCGTTGCTGCAGGCCGGTGGTTACCCGTCGAAAGAAGACGCTGCGCTGCAGGAACAGGCCAAAGGTCTGAGCCGTGAGCTGAACTTTGAAGTGTACATCTCACTGTCCTGCCACAACTGTCCGGACGTGGTACAGGCCATCAACCTGATGGCGGTACTGAACCCGAACGTGACAGCCACCATGATCGATGGCGGCGTGTTCCCGAAAGAAGTGGAAGAGAAAGGCATTATGGCGGTGCCGTCCCTGTACCTGAACGGTGAAGAGTTCGGTAACGGCAAGATGTCGCTGGCTGACATTCTCAACAAAGTGGATGACGCTGCCGACGCCAAAGCCGCTGCGGCGCTGGCCGACAAAGCACCATTTGATGTTCTGGTCATCGGTGGTGGTCCGGCGGGTGCGTCTGCCGCGATTTACACCGCGCGTAAAGGTATCCGCACCGGTATCGTGGCCGAGCGTTTCGGTGGTCAGGTGTCTGACACTGTGGGCATTGAAAACTTTATTTCCGTGCCTTACACCGAAGGTCCGAAGCTGGTCGCGCATCTGGAAGAACACGTTAAAGAATACGATGTGGATATCATGAAGTCCCAGAGCGTCACCGCACTGCGTACCGGTGCTGACGGTATGAAAGAAGTGGAACTGGCAAACGGCGCAGTACTGAAAAGTAAAGCCGTGATCCTGGCAACCGGTGCCCGCTGGAGAGAAATGAATGTACCGGGTGAGTCCGAATACAAAGCCAAAGGCGTCTGTTTCTGCCCGCACTGTGACGGCCCGCTGTTCAAAGGCAAGCCGGTTGCGGTCATCGGTGGCGGTAACTCCGGTATCGAGGCGGCTATCGACCTGGCCGGTATCGTGGAACACGTTACCGTACTGGAATTCGGCGACACCCTGCGTGCCGACGCCGTACTGGTGAAGAAAGCCGAATCCATGCCGAACATTAAGATCATCAAAGAAGCCATGACCACCGAAGTTCTGGGCGACAAGGGTAAAGTGGTGGGTCTGAAGTACAAAGACCGCAAAACCGATGATATGCATGTTCTGGATGTGGCCGGTATCTTCGTACAGATCGGTCTGGTACCGAACAGCGAGTTCCTGAAAGACTCGCTGGAGCTGACCAACCGCGGCGAGATCGTGGTGGATTCACGCGGTCAGACCAGTATGGACGGTGTTTTTGCTGCCGGTGACGTCACCACGGCACCGTACAAGCAGATCGTTATTTCCATGGGCTCAGGTGCGACCGCTGCACTCGGTGCCTTTGACTACTTAATCCGCAACTGAGACACGGCCTCAGACGCGGCAACCGGTCCCACAGCACCCGGCGCCACAAGCGTACCGTGCTCCACCCCGCTGGCGTTCCCCTGTGATCGCTGGTGGAGCACCCAGGTTGGGAACCAGCCGGCCCGGCAGCCATGAAGGCTCCGGGCCGGTTTCTTTTTTATTGCTCTTCACTGCGCAGCGTTGCCGTCAGACTTTCACAACCATCGGACCAGCTTTGCAACCAGTCGGGCAGCGGTGGCGACTGCGGTGACAAGCCCAGTTCGCGGATAAATTCCTGCGGGTCAATCAGCCCTTTACCGGAACGGAACAGACCGCGCATCAGTACCGTACCAATCACCTGATCTTTACGCACAAAGCGATGTTCCATAAAAATCCATTTGTCGTCCCAGCCCAGCAGCTGTGAATGAATTTCAAAGCGCTCAAACAGCTTCAGCTCACGACGGAATTTCCCCCAGACATCACCAACGATCGGGAAAGCCTTGTGCCGCAACGCCACTTTGATGGCACCACTGCGCAACACATAATCCATGCGGCCGACATCGGCCATGGTGAAGTAGCGGCCATTGGTGACGTGGCGGTTAAAGTCCAGGTCCAGTGGCCATACCCGCATGGGAATGACGGTGGTCTCCAGACCATTGACAGGTTTGCGCCAGGGCCGGCGGCACAGCATGAGTAACAGGCGGAACCAAAGATTCATAACATCTCCGTACTTCTGAAAGGCGCGCATTGTGCGGGTTGCACTCTCCGGACTGAATGTGCATAAATGACTTATTTCATGCGATTAGCGCAATGCACCTATGTTGAACGTTATTCTTCTGCTCGCCCCCGGCTGCTCGGCTGCCAGCGTGACCCTGGCGCAGGAAGTACTGCATGCCGCCAATCTGTTTAATCCGGCAGGTCAGGTATTTGAGATATGCCTGGTATCTGCTGATGGGCAGCCGGTTGAGAGCTCAGCCGGTGGTACTCTGGCCGTGAATGCGGGGCTGGCAGAATCCCCGCCAGCCGATCTGGTTCTGATTCCCGGTTTTCTGTTTTCCCTGCAGGCAGCTTTGCCCCTGCTGGCGGATTATGGACCCTGGCTGCGCCGGCAGCATGAACGTGGGGCTGTGCTGGCCAGTATGTGTAACGCTGCGTTCATGCTCGCGGACAGTGGTTTGCTGGCCGGGCGTCAGGTTACAACCCATTGGGCTTTTGCCGATCTGTTCCGGCGACGCTACCCCGGACTGACTCTGGATGAGCAGCGGATTCTGTGCGATACCGGCGATGTGATTACCAGTGGTGGGGCAACCGCTGTCATTGACCTGATGCTGCATATTGTGCGGCGCTTTGCTTCCCGTGAACTGGCGCAGACCTGCAGCCGTTACCTGCTGATCGATAATGGACGGCCGCAGCAATCAGCCTATGTCATGTGGACGGCGGTGAAGAAACATGGTGATGAAAGTATTCTGCAGGTACAGGATTGGCTGGAAGAACACTTCTGCACCCCGTTGCGGATTGATGAGATCGCCGCCCGTTTTGGCTTTGGGGTGCGCAATTTCAAACGCCGCTTTAAAGACGCGACGGGTCAGACACCGCTGAATTATCTGCAGGATATGCGGCTGGAACGGGCGAAGTATCTGCTTGAAACCACAAAGCGGACGCTGGACAGCATTACCTACGATGTCGGCTACGAAGACAGCAACTCATTCCGGCGTCTGTTCCAGGGGCGGGTAGGCATGTCTCCGGCGGAATACCGCCGGCAGTTCCGGCAGCCGTGATTCTGCCCGCCACATGCTGCACAGAAACAGAGCGCTCAGATCAAGGTAGCGCCATCCTTCTGCTATTAAACTGTGGTTAATAAGCGGAGTAAGCAGATGGCGGCACACAAACCCGGTACCCGGCAGGCGATGCAACAGCTGATTGAATCGATCAGAGAGGTGATGCCTCCTGATCAGCCCGGCGCTCTGCTGTGCCGGCAAACCTGCGTTGGCTGTCCGAAAAAACTGCTGGAATTTCTGCAGTCAGAGATCAGCGGCTGGGAAAGCGCGCTGGCCAGCGGTGAGAAACCGACGCTGGGTGATATTGACCGGCTGGCGCAGACCAGCCGTAAAATTTACCGCGTGCTGGAAAAGAATCATCTGCTGAGTGCTGCCCCCGCTGAGGGCACCACGAATTAACGCAGCTGGCTGTCTTTACTGCCGCGGCGGTTATACAGGCTGCTTTTCACCTGCTGTGCTTCCAGCTTGCTCTGACACTGAATACAGAGCTGCACACCGGGAATCGCTTCCCGCCGCGCCTGCGGAATGGGTGCATCACACTCCTCGCAGAACTCTGCACTGTCGCCCTGATGAAGATGACGCCGGGCTTCCGACACGGCATCTTCAATGCTGGCGTCTATCTGCTCCTGTACGGCACCATCGCGTGCCCAGCCAACCGCCATAACCCACTCTCCATTCTGAACAGAGGAATCTGTCAGGCTAGCGCTGACGGTGCTGGCTGTCCATTACCCCGGATGAGGTAGTGCGGATACCTGGCCTATGAGATGCCGTAACTGAGAAGTGCTTCTGTTGTCTGTGATTGAATAGCCGGAAGGCCGTGAGCCTATGCTGGCTCAGGACAGAATGTTCTCTACCTCTGCTGTTGTGAACAGCGTGGTGCCAATGTTCTGTATTTCCTCCAGCCCTTTGGGATAAAGCTGTGACATGGCATCGGTAATGACCGCCGTGCGGAAATCCCGTTCACTGGCTTCATACAGGCTGGTGCGTGGGCAATTGGGGAAATTACAGCCAGAAAAAATCAGCGTGTCGCACTGTTTCTGCAGCAGAAATTCTTCCAGGCGTGTGCGGTAAAAGGCGCCCCAGCGGGACTTATAGATGATGAATTCATTCTCACCTATCTGTTGTAATTCACCTGCCAGCAATTGCTCTGTCTGTAACCTGATCGTTGAGTCCGGCTTAAGATCGCTGACCAGTTCTGCACCGTCTGAGCCGGGAACCGCAACCGGGTTACCGCTTTCAATGCCCTGCCTTCTGCACAGTTCGGCATTGGAGCCATCGGCGAGATACAGGCGGATCACATGAATAATGGGCAAACCTTCTTTTCGGAATACCTTCAGCAGCCGGGCCATATTGTTAACGACATCCTGGGTACCGGTAATCTGTGCCGGAGCATTATCCAGGGTGAAGTCATTCTGCGTATCGATAGTGATCAGGGCTGAGTTTCTGATGTGAGGTTCGGTATAAATATTCATATTTTTATTCTCGTTTTAACGACAGGAGCTTTGCCTGCATCAGAGATCCTGATCGTTTCTTCTGTCCGGAGCCTGGAGAATAAGCAGGGAATGATTATTTTTTATAGCCACCATCGGGTGTGATAGAAGCCAGCTTTGAATGTGTGAGCAGCCACTTTATGGTAGTGCTGTTGCACGGCCGGGATGATGGTACTATTTTCCGGATGTCTGCTGTCGTAAGTTTCCGGTCTTTGAGTATGTTATAAACTATCTTTAACTCCGCCTCTGTAACGGATTTTCGCTGATTTTTCCCTACTGAATACACGATGTCGTTGTTTTTTTTGATTGCAATTAGTCTTGCAGTAACTTTGGGTTTTTTAATGATATCGCCGGCAGAGATACTGCCATAAACCCTACTCAGAAAGTCCGATTCGTTCATTTCTGATTCCTCCCTGACTGTTTTTATGAGCAGCTCTGTTCAGAAACCACTCTAGCATGATCTTTCAATTGTACAATATGTGATCAGTATGGAGACTGGTCATTCATGCGTTTATGGGGGGATAAAAACCGGCGTCAGCAATAAAAGCATCTGCCGACGCCAGGGATGTGGCGATTGCCAGTTTATAACAGCCGTACTAACGACGGGGTGCTGATGCGCAGCAGACTATTGGCTTTAGTGTCCGTTTTATCGGGGTGAGATCCTTATCCGAGTGCAGCGCCTTGTCAGGAATGGGCCAATTTAAGACCAACGATACCCGCACAAATCAAACCTAAACTCACTAACTTAAGAACATTCGTTGCTTCACCGAACAATAATATACCCATCAGGGCGGTACCCAGTGCACCAATACCCACCCATATCGCATAGGCTGTACCGACAGGCAGTGTTTTCAATGCCAAACCTAACAATAGAAAACTTGCAACCAGTGAAACCACTGTACCGACAGTAGGCCATAGCTTCGTAAAGCCCTCTGAGTACTTTAATCCAATGGCCCAACCAACTTCCAAAAGACCAGCTACAAACAAAGCTACCCAACTCATAAACACCTCTTAATTAGCCTGGGGCCGTGCTCTGACGAAAATGAGAGGTGAGGTCGTCCTCACTTCAGAATGCTGATTCTGGCCACGAAAAAGCAGACACCATTTCAGACACACTGTCCGTGATATTCCTGCTCATACTCTGCCGGGCTTTTATAGCCGATCGCAGAGTGCCTTCGTACCCGGTTATAAAACATTCGATGTATTCAAATACCAGCGAGTACGCTTCCTGCTTTGTCGTAGGTTGCTCTGCATAAACGGATTCAACTTTGAGCCTTGAGAAGAATGCTTCCATCGCAGCGTTGTCCCGGCAGTTCCCTTTCTGCTCATACTAGGGCGTACGCCTTTGCTGAGCAACCTGTGCTGATATTCCCCCGAACGGTATTGATCACCTCTGTCTGATGCAGTATCAGAGCAGGCTTTACCTGCCGTGAATCGCAGGCCATCAGTAAGGTATCTATGATCAGCAGGTTTGTCATCGTTGAATCCAGCGACCAAGCAATAACTTTCCCCGAATAGAGGACCATCATGACAATCAGACAGGCAAAGCCCTTTTTCAACGGAATGCAGGTAATGTCCGGCACCCGTTTCTCATCCGGCCGCTCAGCCGTGAAGTCTCTGCGTAAGAGATTATCACTGACGTGATTGCGGGCTGTAGCCCCGATAGATTGCCTCGATTTATTATCTGTAGAGTTCTCTATATCGTTTAATAGTGCTTTGTATCCCCAAACATAATATCTCTGATAGACAAGCGCCGCATGACGCACCGAACCATCAGATATGTCATGTATATTATTTTTATGGAGATTTCATTTTGATATCATATCTGGTTTCAGAATTCTCATAACACCCGCCATAAAGGGCGCGAGGAACGAGCGAACCGTAGGGAGCGAATTCAATGACCTGGTTATGCGTTCTTAACCTCAATGAACCACTTGGGCTGCATCTCATTGAAGTCCGTTCGAATATTGGATGGCAGGTAACTGGCTGAATCCAAAACAAACTCCTCGCCACCTGCACGCTTGAAAACGACCCAGTGCCAGAAGTTCTTGTCATCTTCCTGGTGATGCTTGATGGACAGCAATGCCAAATCGGGCAGTGCACTCCAGGATTTAAAAGGAATTTCATTTGGAGATGTCCCGACTTCTGCACTGGACAGCATCTCCCTGACATATTGGGTCTCTGACCAAAGTGATTTATCTTCGGCATAGATACCCATAGCATTGGCTATGGCCTTCATTTCCGAGTAGGTTTTACCCAGAATATTGGCCACCGACGCAATTCCACAGCCTGTAGCTTCTTCCTGTATTACGGGCTTAGGCACCATTTTCTCCTTATTGCATAATGTTTACGCCAGTGGTTGGTAAAGCGGGGCAAGATCAGTCCGAGTTAATTTGCCTTGTTATGTGTGCCTGAATCAAAAATCAACTGTCCAGGACGCTTTGAAGTTCACTTTCACAACGGCTAACAAACTTATTATACTGGCCTTTAGTTAGAAACAATCTATGAATTCCAGCTTGTTTTTGTTGACCCTTATCCAAATTTTGCTTTTGGTCGAAGCCAACTTTAATGATACCCAATGAATCAAGGTCAATCTCTATAAAATAGCGAGTATCTTCATTTTCAATTCTGCTCATCAATATTTGCCTCCGTATGTGTTTGGTTTTATGCGAGCATTACTTTTTAAGCACATGCCGTCGGGTGCAGCTACTGGTCAGGTGGGCCCTTAGGTAGGTGGCAACAAGCCCATATCCCCTAGCATTCCTAGCGAGTCCATTTGCTCCCATTCTTGAGCTATTTTTCCGTCCTCAAGTCGATAGAAATTCATTCCCGAAACTGAAATCTGCTTCCCTGTCGCAGGCACTCCATGAAATGGTCCCAGGTGTGTGGCTTTGCCGCTCCACCGGACCGCCGCAAGTACTCCCTCAACCACAACATCATCTACTTCCACTTGCCAATCTGGAAATGCCTCTCGAATTGTCGAAAGGAATTGTTTCATTCCCATCAAATCACGAGGTTTTTGTCCGCCCAGGTGGTAGGTGAAACTTGTCGTAGTCAGATCCTCTAGTGCGTCCAAATCCCCGTTATTCCATACTTCATCAATATAGGTTGACACCAGTTTCTTTGCTCCCATCTGCTCCTCCATTGGCATGTTCATATCGTACCGCTGATCCTATCCACGAACAGCAGGCACACTTCTCGTGATATTCCTGTTCATACTCCGCCGGGCTTTTATAGCCGAGCGCAGAGTGCCTTCGTACCCGGTTATAGAACAGTTCGGTGCATTCAAATACCAGCGAGTACGCTTCCTGCTTTGTCATAGGCTGGTCTGCATAGACGGATTCAACTTTTAGCCTTGAGAAGAATGATTCCATGGCGGCGTTGTCCCAGCAGTTTCCCTTTCTGCTCATACTAGGGCGTATGCCTTTGCTGAGCAACTGGTGCTGATATTCACCGGAGTGATACTGAACTCCCCGGTCAGAATGCAGTATTAAGCCTGGCCTTACCTGCCTTGAGTCACAGGCCGTCTGAAAGGCATCGATGATCAGCTGATTGGTCATCGTGGAGTCCAGCGACCAGCCAATGATTTTCCTTGAATACAGATCCATCACGACGGCAAGATACGCAAAGCCATTTTCCAATGGAATGTAGGTAATGTCCGATACCCATTTATCATCCGGCCGCTCAGCCGTGAAGTCTCTGCGCAGTAGGTTATCACTGACGTGGTTCCGGGCCTGAATGTTCGGGAAAAATTTATACCCCTTTCCGTTACGGGCCTTCAGGTTGCTCTGTACCATTAGTTTGGCCACATAGTTCACGCTGCAGGAAATCCCGGCCTCATTCAGCTCTACGGCCAACCTGGGCGCTCCATAGCGATGTTTGAAGCGCTCAAAGGTAATAGCAATCACCTTCTCAAGATTTTGCTGCCTCTTTTCACTATCAGAAGCTCCGCGGCTCAGCCACTTGTAATAACCGGCACGACTGACGCCAAGCTACACGCACATCTTCACAATGGAATACGCCCCGGCTAAGGAAAGGATATAGGCGTACCTCACCACTTTTCTTTGCTGAAATTCTGGGCCGCATCCGGACGGTGGCCTTTTTTAAAAATTCGTTCTCTTCTTTGAGATCAGAGATCAGAGATCTGACGCTGAGCTTACGGAGCTCTTCACTTTCATCCTGGGAGTAATCGACACCATTCATGGTATTGAACTGTTTATCAGACAGTCTCTTATACTGACGACGCCAATTATAAATCTGCCCCGGATGAATACCGAGTTCGCGGGCAACCTCTACCACACTGGCTCCGGGCAGATCGGATCTGCGTACCGCTTCATGACGGAAGTCTTCGGTGTAGTGGTTGTACTTGTTCTTCGTTTTCTTCGTCATTTTCAGACCCTCATTAGGTGGTAGTGAGGTGTCTACTTTTTATGGGTAACTCGGATGCATAACGCCCGCGTAATAGGCGCGAGCTTGCTAGCGTCCTAATTGACGCGTTTGTTATGAGTTTTTAACGCCGCTTCAGAGCTTCCAAATACAGTGCGATACGATTTATCAACTATTTTTTCGTTGAATATTTTTACATCTTCAAGTCCAATTGAGTAAGCTAAGTGATTATAATCTTCCGATTTATTAATCATATAGGCGTATTTAGGTGATAAAGGGATATAAAAATCAGCACTTTCCGGTGCCTGTCTTTCTTTAATCAAAGCCAAAGATGAATGCATATTAATGATAGGATTATCACTGGTTAAAAATGGGTGGCCAGTATCATTGGTAATGAATATATGATTATCCCTATCTTTTGACTCGTACAAACTACACCCAATACTTATGCCAAACATGAAGCTCAAAAACCACCAATTTTTTTCAAGGAGCTCTAAGAGCTCTTTGTATTCGACTCCAATATCTGGATTCGATTTAATGGCCCTCATCGACTTTTCTTTAAAAGATTTTGTTCTCGACATTTGATGACCGACATATGAACAAAACGCAATCATGTTATCTTTTGACATTAGGCATTCGGAATTGCCTTGTGCCAACTTTGAGATTACTTCGACCGCGGTGTCTTCAATAAAAGAATGCAAATTCTCCAAGCTATTGTGTTCTATTGCCTTCTGAACAGACAAAATCTCCTCTGGAACATGTTTTACCCTAGAAATGAAACTCGATACATTTGATAGTTTTATAAAATCATCTAGGTGTGACATATGAATTTCTTGAAGAAACTGCGGCGATCTCGCCGAAATTTTCTTTATAAACTCTATATCCATATGATTTAGCTTGCTTATCTTGTAGAAGTCAGTTTCTCTTGCAAGCCCTTTGACGCTATCACAAGCAATTTTCCCTTTTTTTGATATATAGAATATATTGTTATCTGTCGCCCAACTCTTTAGATAAAAACTCCAAACATAATGATGATTTCGTTTAATTTGCTTATGCTTTTCCATAAAACTTGGCAATCTCTAAACCCGTGGGCGACTCATAACGCCTCAATAATCGGCGCAGCTTTTCTGCGTCCGGCGCCGTAGGCGCGAATTTGATTGGCTTGTTAGGCATTTTTACCACCTGGTACTTTTTCCCATATGTATGTATTAGTATTTATTTCATTGTTTTTATTTGAATGACCTGCCCAACGGCCTACCATTTTTTCTGAGTTAATTATTTTTAACTGAAAAGCACCGTGATACCCAAGTGGATCTTTTTTGTCCCAGTAGTTTCCTGTCAGGTATGTATTCTTACATTTGCCGAAGAAACAATAGGTGCGGCCGCCAGCTTCGTATTCGCAAAAAGTATAATTACTAAATTGATAGATATTAGCTGTTCTAGCTCTACCATCCGAATCCTTAAAATCTTCACTATCAGACTCCCAATAGATATGCCAACCACCAGAAAGAGAGGGAGGGATTTTTCTGAAAATTGCTCGGCTAACCACATTAATGTAACTCAGCCATTTCACTAGTATTGGTGCAAGGTTCAAATCTAAGATTAGTTTGACAAGAACCCCCGCTATAAAAATAAGAACCCCGCTAACGAGGGACATAATGTTAAATTCCATGCTTCATATGCCTAACGATTAGCAAAAGAGCCGCGTGCTTTTTACGCGATCTCTTTCTGTGCATTGTTGTTTGATTGCCAACACTTAACCATTGCCTGATGGGTCAGGCATGCAAGGTGGCAATTTCCGGGGGAAAGCGCGAAGGGAGAAACAGTATGACAACTCACCGCTCTGCCTGGAGAATAAGCAGCTGTCCACTGAAACAAATCACGACTTGTTCAGCGGCAGCTACTTATTCTCTAGGTTGATGAAGAGTAGTGCGCTGTCAATTCCCTTTCCAATACCCTTTTCCCATAAATGCGAAAATTCTTATACTGTATTAATATACAGTATTTTCAGGGTTTACCGCTACACTCATAGGTATCGCGCTGTCTGCCCGTGCAAACAACGCCGCCGCGGTGCTTGGCATTGTTAAACGCTACCATCCCCACCTTAATCTGTCATACAGTGCTGCTAACTTTCTAAAATTACTTGCGTAGCTAGAATTTTTGTATTGAATTTTCTCTATATTGGCAGCTAGGAAATCTCTAAGAACATCCAAATCAATTTTTTCTTTTGGAATAAACGGTATGTATGCTGATGCGTTTTCTGGGGTGCACAGACTGATAACTTCCCGAAGAGTTTTATGCCTGTAATTCCTGAAGAATGCTTTCGAGTACATTTTTAATCGGTAATCTTTCAAGTCTTTGCAGATAACCTTATCAAGGTTTATGCCTGAACCACGATATTGATCATAATTTTCTATACCAATGCTATTAAGATATTTGAAGGCGGGAACATAAGGCGTGTTTTTACAGGCTCGATTTAAAACATTATCGACGATCTGCTGAGCGTCATAGCCTTTATTGTTTAGTAGTATATCTTCAATTAAATCTTCGGTTCTTATGGCAGCATAACCGATTGGAGCTGGACCGACGTTTTCTCTGCTCGCCACGCCCACCCCGACCAAGAACTCGACATCTTCCTTAGAGTCAATTTCATCTATATCCACCACACAAATTTTCTTTTCAGGCTCGGAAGATTGAACCAACTCATAAAGCTGCTCTTTACAATACCTTAAAACTCTCGCGGGAATTTTTCTCTTCGTTGCATCTATAGCCCGATAAACCTCTATAAAATTGTTAGTTTTTACTAAAACCAATGGGATTTGGATGCCATCTATGGTCAAGTAGGTATCCGAAATGTTGGGCTCTTCTCCATCGGACGGAAGCTGTATAAATATTAAATTCTTCCTTAGCTGCTCTATTTTGTCTTTCCCTATACAGGACGCAATTGCCCTCAAAAGACTACTAATATTTTCGTCAGAAATAGAGTACCCGATAAAAACTATTGGATGCTCCACAAAAAGTGTGATTAGCTTTGCTGCCAGGTATGTATTTTTTTCATTGAACTCTTCATAGTCTGAGTTTGTCATTACCATGGATGATGGTACGGTTGAGCAGCCATGAATTTTGTATATTTCCCCAATTTCTTGAGGGTTTGAAAACAACAACTCCTCCTGTCCAATATATGTTCTATGCTCCGGAAAAAGTTGCTCAATAAACATGTCCCAGTTTGTAGTTATAACACCATCAACATTCAGCCCAGACAACAACTCCACTTCATCTCTGTATTCAGAGTCCATTGCTTTAGATTGATCTAAAGTAGACAGGTAATTGCTAATCTCAATACGCAAGGCAGAAGTTTCATCTCTAACCCTGGACTTAAACCGTTCTACGCTTTTTTCATACTCTGGAGCTTTCCACCAATATTCATTGAAGTCTTTAGCTAGCAGCGCCGCCACTGTTGGATAATGGCCATTTGCAGAGGCAAGATAGTACTCAAATGGCTTTCCAGTAATGCAGAATCTTTCAAGAAGGCCTCGCCAATCATCGAGACCAAGATAGCGCCGAGAAAATCCGGAACCTAGAAATAGAAAGGGGCCAGCCATTCTTGACTGAAAAATTTCAATTAGCTTTTCTTGTATATCCATCTAAATTCCATATCTAGATCATGTGCGAATTACGTTTAACGATTAGCAAAAGAGCCGCGTGCTTTTTACGCGGTCTCTTTCTGTGCATTGTTGTTTGATTGCCAACACTTAACCATTGCCTGATGGGTCAGGCATGCAAGGTGGCAATTTCCGGGGGAAAGCGCGAAGGGAGAAACAGTATGACAACTCACCGCTCTACCTAGAGAATAAGCAGCTGTCCACTGAAACAAATCACGACTTGTTCAGCGGCAGCTGCTTATTCTCTAGGTTGATGAAGAGTAGTGCGCTGTCAATTCCCTTTCCAATACCCTTTTCCCATAAATGCGAAAATTCTTATACTGTATTAATATACAGTATTTTCAGAATTTACCGCTACACTCATAGGTATCGAGCTGTCTGCCCGTGCAAACAACAGTTTATTCGTGCGCATGCTCACTTTGACACCACGCATATTTCCCTTGTTTTCCCCTTAACTTATTGTCAAACCTCGCAAAAGTCTACCTGTTAATATTTTCATCAGGTGGCTGAACGCGCATGCGCGTTTGTACTCCAGATCAGGGAATATCTTTGCGCGTTATCACTGCGGATGAAATCTGTAACTGATTGATTAATAATGGCTTTTCAGGGTTTGAAGGTGTCGGTTCGTGCATGCTCCTTTATCCTTTGTCGTGTAAACGAGCATAAAAAGACTGAATCTCAACAATAGACTGTCTGTTTATCCAGTAAACTACCCAGTAAATCCGTATGGGCTGACAACTCATCTGAGCCTGAGAATAACCATCTGATAATTGAATGATCAATGGCAAAAGGCGTCAGCTACAAAAAAGGGGCCATATGGCCCCTGGTTGTCTGTCGTGCTGTTCCGGCGCGGATTACATCAGCCCCTGTTCCTGCACATAGGCTTCGGTTGCTGCCATGGCTTTGGCAAATTTCTCCATCATCTCGTCGATCTGAGCGGTGGTGATAATCAGCGGTGGGCAGAAGGCGATGGCGGTGCCGCCTACGGCACGCAGGATCAGGCCGTTGTCCTGACAGGCTTTGGCCAGGTAGTAAGACACTTCGGCCGGGAAGGCTTCGTCTCTGGCGGTGTTCTGCAGGTCGATGGCAGCGATCAGGCCGCGGCCACGGACTTCGCCAACCAGCGGGTGGTCGGCGTATTGCTGCAGTTTGCTCTGCAGGTAGTCACCGGTTTCGGCGGCTTTGGCGAATAGGTTGTCGCGCTCGTAGATTTCCAGCGTTTTCAGGGCAACGGCACAGGCCACCGGGTGGCCGGAGTAGGTGTAGCCGTGGCCGAACACGCCCAGTTTATTGCTGGGTTCAATCATGGCTTCGTACATGTCGCCACGGATGGCGGCGGCAGAAATTGGCAGGTAAGCGGACGACAGCTGCTTGGCCAGGCTCATCATATCCGGCTTGATGCCCATGGTGGTGGAACCGAAGTCGTTACCGGTACGGCCGAAGCCACAGATGACTTCATCCGCCCAGAAGAATATGTCGTATTTGTTCAGCAGGGCCTGAACTTTTTGGTAGTAACCGTCCGGTGCAATGATCACGCCGCTGGCACCGGTGATGGGCTCGGCAATAAAGGCGGCAATGGTTTCCGGGCCTTCGGCCAGAATCTGTTTTTCCAGGTTGCCGACGATGCGCTCAACGAACTGGGCTTCGCTTTCGCCGGCCAGTTTTTCGCGCAGGTAGTAAGGTGCGTCGGTACGCAGAATGCCCAGTGCATCCACCGGCAGGTCAAAGTTGGTGTGGTTTACTTCCAGGCCGGTCAGGCAGGCAGACGCAACGGTAATGCCGTGGTAAGAACGCTTGCGCGAAATGATCTTACGCTTTTCCGGTTTGCCGATGGCAGCAAAGTAGTAGTGCAGCAGTTTGATCTGGGTATCGTTGGCGTCAGAACCTGAGTTACCGAAGAACACATGGGCGTTGTCCACCGGCAGCATGGCGGCCAGTTTTTCTGCCAGATCCATACCGACTTTGTGTGACTTGCCGCCGAACATGTGCGAGTACGACAGGTTGTGCAGCTGCTGGGTCGCGGCGTCGATCAGTTCCTGGTTGTTGTAACCCAGTGAGGTACACCACAGGCCTGCCATGCCTTCGAGGTATTGATTGCCGTTGTTGTCGTATACGTAAACGCCATCGCCTTTTTCGAGGATCAGGTTTTCGCCGGTTTTCAGGTTGGTGGTGGGGTAGATGATTGTGCTCATATTATCTCTGCTTAACAATGCGCCGATAAAACTACTGCGCTCGGGGATGCGTCGTTAAAAGCAGATTCAGAATGCTCATTCAGTACACTGAACTGCGCTTCTTCATCTGCTTTTGCCTTGCCTGCCCGTCGCTCGTAACGTTTTCTTCCGCTGGATGACGGTTACAGCTGTTTACGGTGGCGCGCTTACGCCTGGTTTATGCCACCGATACAGATGTATTTGGTTTCCAGAAAATCGTCCAGACCGTATTTGGAACCTTCACGGCCCTGACCGGATTCTTTGACGCCGCCGAACGGAATCACTTCGGAACTGATGGCGGTTTCATTCACGCCCACCATGCCGTATTCCAGTGCTTCTGATACGCGGAAAATACGCCCCATATCCTGGGTGAACAGGTAAGACGCCAGACCAAACTCGGTGTCGTTGGCCATATCGATGGCATCCTGTTCGCTGTCGAATTTAAAGACCGGTGCCACCGGGCCAAAGATTTCTTCGCGGAATACACGCATGGAAGAATTCACATTGGTCAGCACGGTTGGTTCGTAGAAGTGGTCGCCCTGTGTGCCCGGCTTACCGCCGATCACCACTTTGGCGCCGTCCGCTACCGCGGCTTGCACTTTTTCGTCCACGCCCTGTACCGCTTTGGTGGTGATCAGCGGGCCGTGAGTGGTACCGTCGAGCAGGCCGTTACCGACGTTAAAGTTTTTCACTTTAGCGGCGAATTTCTCCACGAAGGCATCGTAAATACCGGCCTGCACCAGCATACGGTTGGAGCAGATGCAGGTCTGACCGGAGTTGCGGTATTTGGCCGCGATGGCACCATCCACGGCTTTATCCAGATCGGCGTCGTCGAACACGATCACCGGCGCGTTACCGCCCAGCTCCATGGAGGTACGTTTAACGGTGTCGGCGCATTGCTTCATCAGCAGCTTGCCCACCGGGGTGGAACCAGTGAAGGTCACTTTGCGTACGATCGGGCTGGAGGTCATTTCGTTACCGATGGCCGGTGCGTCCATCCCGGTAATGATGTTGAACACGCCATCCGGCAGACCGGCGCGGCGGCCCAGTTCGGCTACAGCCAATGCCGACAGCGGTGTTTCTGCCGCAGGCTTCAGCACCACAGTGCAGCCGACGGCAATGCCGGGTGCCACTTTGCGGGTGATCATGGCGTTGGGGAAGTTCCACGGGGTAATGGCCGCCACCACGCCAATGGGCTGTTTGATCACCAGGCCACGGCGGTCCGGTGACTGCGGAATAATATCGCCGTATACGCGCTTGCCTTCTTCAGAGAACCATTTCAGGAACGAGGCACCGTAACCCACTTCACCACGGGATTCGGCCAGCGGCTTGCCTTGCTCGGCGGTCATGATGATGGCCAGATCTTCTTTGGCTTCGATCATCAGGTCGTACCAGCGTTCAAGGATATCGCAGCGTTCTTTGGCGGTTTTCGCGCGCCATTCGATCTGCGCCTGCTCAGCGATGGCGATGGCTTCGCGGGTTTCGTCCGCGCCCATATCGGCCACTTTGGCCAGCAGTTCGCCGGTTGCCGGGTTGGTAACATCAAAGGTTTTACCACTGGCAGCATCACGCCACTGGCCGTTAATAAAGCCCTGGGTCTGCAGTAAGGTGCTGTCGTTCAGTTGCATAAAAATCTCCTTGGTTAACGCTAAAGGTATCGCTCAGTACCTTTGGTTTATATAATGATTTTCGTGGTTTTACTTTTGCATATCCAAATGTAATCAGTCTGCTCCGGAGCCAGCCAATGGGACGTAAAAAAGCCGCCTTGCCGGGCCAGTTATCCGATCTCGACCTGCGTCTGCTGCGGGTGTTCCGCACCGTCGCCGAAACCGGCGGTATCAGTGCGGCGGAGCTGCGTCTGAACCTCGCCAACTCGACTATTTCCAACTATATCGCTGATCTGGAAAAACGGCTGGATATGCGCCTGTGCGAGCGCGGCCGTTCCGGCTTCAGTCTGACCGAACAGGGGCGGGTGGTGTACGAAGCCAGCTCAGAACTGTTTTCAGCGGTGGATCAGTTCCGCTCGCGGGTCAACCGCTCGCACCAGCGTCTTCTTGGTCAGCTGCATCTGGCCTTTGCCGAGCATCTGCCGGGCGGGCCGGATTCGGTCATGGTCAAAGCCCTGCGCCGTTTCAGCGATCTGGCCCCGGATGTGAAAGTCGAAATCACCACCCTGTCGTCCGATGACGTTACCAGCGCGGTACTGGATAAAAAAGCTGACCTTGGTGTAACCGTGCTGTTGCAGGTCTTCGAGGAGCTGGAATCCGTGCGCCTGTTTGATGAGCAGATGCAGCTCTACTGTGGCGAAGGTCATCCGCTGTATGGCAAAACCGGCATTACCCCGCAGGAACTGGCCGACTACCGGTTTGTGGAGTCTCCGCGCCTGATGCCCGGCCGTGAAGTGTCGGCCGATGTGCGCCTGTGGAATAAACAGGCCCGCGCTCACCATCAGGAAGCGCGCGCGGCACTGATTCTCAGCGGGCATTATCTGGGCATGCTGCCTGAGCATATGGTGCGCAACTGGGGTTATGACCAGAAACTGCAGCCGGTACTGCCGGAGCGTTATGGCTACACCAACAGCTATCAGGCGATTCACCGCCGTCACCCGCGCAATGCCGAGGCCGTCGGTTTATTTCTCGAATGCCTGCAGGCGGTGATCTGAGGCAGACAGAAGCTTTGCCTGCCGCCGTGCGTCAGGTTCATACTGAACAGCGTCACAGACCCGGCAGCGGGTGCAACGGAAGACAACGGAGGACGGTATGACTGATAGCAGACATGGCATATCCATTGGTTTAAACCGCGTGGGCGACGATATTTTTATGGTCATCAAAGCGGTCGGTAAACTAACGCACGACGATTATCAGATGTTAACGCCGATGCTCGATGCGGCGGCGAAAGAGGTGGAGCATCCGCAGATCCGTGTGCTGTTTGATGCGTCGGAATTCGATGGCTGGGAACTGCAGGCGGCCTGGGACGATTTCCGCCTCGGTCTGAAGCACGGTTCTGAATTCGGCAGAATTGCCCTGTATGGCGATCACCGCTGGCAGGCGTGGGCGGCGAAAATCGGCAGCTGGTTTATCCGTGGTGAGATGCAGTCGTTTACGGATTACGACAGCGCCATGGCGTGGCTGCAGGAGTGAAGTCCAGGAAAGGCGGTGATGTGAACAGACAGGCCGGATAACAAGTTGCAGCGGATTATCCGGCCCTATTTTATCCCCGTATTTATTTCATCCCCGCCGCCAGCACATACAGAAACTCCAGCGCCAGAGTGGCGCCGGCCAGCGAGGTAATTTCCGCATGGTCGTAGGCCGGCGCGACTTCCACCACATCCATTCCGAGCAGGTTCATGCCCTGCATACCGCGGATGATTTTCAGCGCAAAATCACTGCTTAAACCCGCCGTTACCGGTGTGCCGGTGCCGGGTGCATAAGCCGGGTCGAGCGCATCAATATCGAAGCTGATATACGCCTGCTTATCGCCGACGCGCTGTTTAATGCGTTGCAGGGTAGCGGCCCAGCCGAGATCGTTAGCTTCGGCGGCATCAATCACTTCGAACGGGTGGCCGTCTTTTTCATAAGCGGTACGGATACCGATCTGAATGGAGTGTTCCGTGTCCAGCAGGCCTTCCTGCACGGCATGGTGGAACAGGGTGCCGTGATCGTATTTTGAGCCGCCATCGTAGGTGTCGGTGTGGGCATCGAAATGAATCAGCGCCAGCGGCCCGTGCTGCGCAGCAACTTCGCGGATTACCGGCAGGGCAATAAAGTGATCGCCACCGAACACCAGGGTTTTCTTGCCGCTGCTGACAATGCTTCTGATCATCGCCTGCAGATTATCTACCATGGTCTGTGGCTCACCGTGTTTGAACGCCACGTTACCGGCATCTTCCAGCCGCAGGCGTTCGTCGAGGGCGAAATCCCACGGCCAGCGTGCACCTTCCCAGATCAGGTTGGCGGACGCAGCGCGCACGCCGGCGGGTCCGAAACGGGCGCCCGGACGTCCGGAGGTGGCCATATCAAACGGCACGCCGGCGACAATCACATCGGCTTTACTGGCGGCGATATCGCTGACAAACGGGCTCTGCATAAAGGTCAGGCCGAGATTGGCGTACAGCGGCAGGTCGGCATTGGCCGTGGTGGGCGGGTTCGGGTTGGACGGGTTCATGACGTTCTCCGGCTGAATACGTTAGTGGCAGGGTAAACCGCTCAGGTGTATTTCTGAAATGCATAATATTTAATTAAGTATTTATACTGTGCATAGTCTCCAACGCCGGAATGCCTATGTCGCTGCGTCATTTTGATCTTAACCTGTTGCAGGTGTTTGAAGCCCTGGTCTCTGAATCCCACGTCAGCCGTGCCGCTGACCGGCTGTGCCTGAGTCAGTCGGCCACCAGTCATGCTCTCAACCGTCTGCGCGCGCAGCTGGATGACCCGCTGCTGGTGCGCAGCGGTAATGGCCTGCAGCCGACCGCCAGAGCACTGGCCATGCTGCCG
Source organism: Pseudomonadales bacterium (assembly GCA_963682115.1). Taxonomy (GTDB): domain Bacteria; phylum Pseudomonadota; class Gammaproteobacteria; order Pseudomonadales; family Oceanobacteraceae; genus Venatoribacter. The sequence continues at coordinate 2,203,617 of OY821639.1, forward strand.
GAAGTGCGCGATATCCTGCAGCGGCTGGAGAATACCCTGACGCCGCCAGCCGCCTTCGACCCGGCCGGCAGTGAGCGGGTATTCACGCTCGCCGTGACCGACTATTTTGAAGCCGCAGTGCTGCCCGACATGATGCCGCAGCTGGCAAAAGAAGCGCCGGGCATTGTCATTGATCTGCAGATGATCGGCCCGCAGGCCTCGCTGCAGGCGCTGGAACACGGCAAAGCCGATATGGTGGTCGGCCTCGACAGCAGTATTCCGCTGCCGTCTTATCTGATCCGCCGGCACTGGCTCAGCGAGCAGCCGGCCTGTCTGGCCGGGGCGGCGTTCAGCGATATTCCGCCACGTCTGACGTTGGATGAATATCTGCAGCTGCCGCATGTGGTAATGCTCGACCAGACTGACAGCAGCACCAGTGGTATTGACCGTTGGCTGGCCGGCCAGCAGCGCTCGCGCCGGCGCTGTGCGCAGATGATCAATTATTTTGCCGCCGCCCGTTATGTCAGTCAGACGCGGGCACTGCTGACGCTGCCCTCAGCGATGGCGAGATTGTTCAGTGCCTGGCTGCCGGTGCGGTTGCTTGACGGGCCGGCGGGAATGCCGAGCTGGGATATGTCGCTGGTGGTGCATCCGCTGCAGGCGGGCGATCCGGCGATCCGCTGGCTCAGTGAACGCATCGGAGAGGCGGTAAAGGATAAAAAATAAGCCGCTGCCGGCGCAAATATCCCCGGGTAGGTATGGCGGCAGTGCAGGGCCTGATCTATCGTGCTGGTAAATACGCCGTACCGGCAATGAGAGATTATTATGAACAGTGCGTACCCAGCTTCTTACTATGCCGCCTCAGCCAACCGCAAGACTGAGCGTCCGGCCCTGAATGAACATCTGACGGCCGATGTGTGTGTGATCGGCGCCGGCTTTACCGGTTTATCCACGGCCCTGCATCTGGCCGAGCGTGGTTTCTCGGTGGTGGTACTGGAAGGCAGCCGTGTGGGCTTTGGTGCTTCCGGCCGTAACGGTGGTCAGATTGTTCACAGCTACAGCCGTGATATGGACTTTATTGAACGTCACTACGGCACAGAAACCGCCAAAGCCATGGGCGATATGGCGTTTGAAGGTGGCCGGATTATCCGTCGTCTGGTTAAGCAGTACGATATTCAGTGTGACCTGAAAGATGGCGGTATTTTCGCTTCCTGCAATAAGAAGCAGTTCCGTGGTCTGGTCGATCATAAAAACCTGTGGGAAAAATACGGCAACGATCAGCTGGTGCTGCTGGATGAAAAAGACGTGCAGAATTACATCGGCACTGAGCGTTACACCGGCGGCCTGCTGGATAAAAGCGGTGGTCATATTCACCCGCTGAACCTGGCACTGGGCGAAGCCGATGCGATCGAATCACTGGGCGGTAAGATTTTTGAAAACTCGCCGGTCACTCAGGTGCAGCAGGGTGAAAAACCTGTGGTCAGCACGGCGCAGGGACAGGTGACCTGCAATTATGTGATGGTGGCCGGTAACGCTTACCTGAACGGCATCGGTGATCTGCTGCCGAAGCTGACGCAGAAATCCATGCCCTGCGGAACTCAGGTGATTACCACTGAACCGCTGAGCGAAGAACTGCAGCGTCAGCTGCTGCCGCAGGATTACTGTGTGGAAGACAGCAACTACCTGCTGGATTATTACCGTCTGAGTGGTGAAGGCCGGCTGATTTACGGTGGTGGCGTTACCTACGGTGCCCGTGAGCCGGGCAAAATTGAATCCCTGATCCGGCCGAAAATGCTGAAGACCTTCCCACAGCTGAAAGACGTAAAAATTGATTACGCCTGGACCGGTAACTTCCTGCTGACGCTGATGCGTCTGCCGCAGTTCGGCCGTATCGGCCGCAATATTTATTATGCCCAGGGTTACAGTGGCCATGGGGTGACCTCCACCCACCTGGCCGGTGATGTGATTGCCAGCGCGATTGAAGGTCAGGCCAGCCGTTTTGATGTGTTTGCCAGTCTGCCGCAGTATCCGTTCCCGGGTGGCCGCCTGCTGCGCGTGCCTTACACGGCGATCGGGGCGGTGTATTATGATCTGCGCGATAAACTGGGCATCTGAGCTCAGCCAGCGCTGATAAAAAATGGGGCCAGCGGCCACTGCTGTCCCACAGTTTTAACGAAATCTGTTTTCTGTAGACGACGTTTTCATCCGCAACGCCCAATGCCTCGCAGGGGAACTTATCCCCTTGCCGGCGGGCGGACCCCAGCTTTTCGCTTTCTGGAGCGTGACCCTCATTCTCTCGATTTTTCCTGGCCACGCGCCCATGCGACATCCCTGTCGCTGCGCGCTCGCCGGGCATCCATGCCCGGCGGGCCGGAAAAACCATCGTTTATTTCGGCGCTCCCAGAGGCGAAGTAAGGTGACCGCTATGCTGCCTTGCAAAACAACATCAGCGGAATGCTTATATGTAATATAAAATTCCGCCCGGTTACCGCTGATCCGGTTTCAGTAATTCACCCATTTGCCACGGGCAACCGACTGGCAGTCTTCATGGCGTAATGCGCGTTCAATATCTTCATAGTTCAGGCTGTAGTCTTTATAGCGGCTGGTGCCGTTTTTATGTTCGAACCAGGCGTTAAGGGCATCGCCATGGCTGACGGAATATTCGCGGAACAGCAGCGCTTTTTTGCCGTGATATTCCCAGTCGATCAGCAACAGCGTGCCGTAGTCGATGGTGCAGCTGTCGGTATGGGATTTACGGTAGAAGGTGTGAACAAATCGCACGGTACCTGTCATATCGTATATGATGTTTTCTTTGCTGGTCAGCAGTCCTTCGGACTGGTTGTCCGCGCTATAGGCTTTCCAGACGTGCTGTTCTATCAGCGCGGTTTCGGTGTCATTGGTGCCGGTGCCGGCGGAAGGAAATGCGGTGCTGCCGCTGCCTGATGACGGGGTGTTGCCGGCCGGGGCCAGCGCTGAAGACGGTGTATTGCTGCGGTTGGCGGAAGCGGAAATCTGGTTGCCAGTGGCACTGTTCTGCTGACCCGGGCGGGAACCCTGATAATCGAAGCGTACGGCACCTGTCTGGGTATTCTGTGGCCCGCCGCCCAGATTGACACTGCCGGTGGTATTGCCGATGGTGCGGTGCTGATCGGGGCCACGGGTGTAAAGGGTGGTGGGTTTGCTGTTGGCGGCGAGCTGCTGTTCACGCAACTGTTGCTGCTGGCGTTGCTGTGCGGCGAGCAGATTCTGTTGTTGTTTCTGTTCCCTTGCTTTGGCGGCGATGGCTGCGCGGTTTTCTTCGCGGCGCTGTTGATTCTGGCGGATAATATCCTGCTGCAGTTGGTTTAGATTATTCTGAAACTGTTGGTTATTGGCCTGCAATTGCTGGTTCATGGCCTGCAGGCCGGTATTCAGTGCATCCATCCAGTTCGTGGAGCCGGAACCTGAATTATTGGCATCACGCCGGGCAAGAAAGCTCAGCTGGTCGGCATAATCGTGCAGTACATCCTGATAGGTATCTTCTTCGTCGTCGATATAATCGAGTATTTTACGCCGCTCGGAAGCACGGCTCAGATCGTGGATGGCGGCCAGTTTACGGTGATCCAGCTGCTGCTCCAGCGCCTGCATCTGCGCCAGTGAATCCGTCCAGCTACTGATGTCGTAGCTCTCCGAAAAGGCATCTTTACAGGCAACAAATTCTTCATGCTGGGTACGTCGTCTGATCCAGCGGCTGGAGACACTGTAAAAATCGTTGCCTTCGGTTTCATAACGGCTGTAGTCGGCAAACGGGTCCGGACAGATTTCCTTCAACTGTGCCAGTGGCCGGTAATCGATACTGTCCTGGATCAGGCCTGCGGCGTAACCCTGCATCGTCTGATAATAAGACTGGCTGGCGTGGTAACGCTGTTCCATATCCGGGTCGAGCATTAACGGACTGGCTTCATGCATCCGCTGACGGGTACAGGAAAAATCCAGTTGTTCTGCACACTGGTCGGCCTGTTGCAGCAGCTGATTAAATTCCTGCCGGTCGAGCTCGTCCATCTGCTCCATCATTTCCAGCTGTTGCAATAATTCGGCCTGACTGGCGTGGGCGGTGGAAGGTGTCAGACCTGTCAGGGTGAACAGCAGGCAGAGCAGTGATGTGGTGGCGGCCGCGGGGTAAGTCATATCCATTACCTTTTCCATTATTGCAGCGTGTCAATGTTGTGCAGGGTGGCGCGGATTTCCGCCGCCAGCCGGCGGCTGTCAGCGGCCAGCTGGCTGTCCGGCATAAGTCCGGCAAATACCTGACGGATGGTGCTGCGTTGTTGTTCATTACTGCAGTCGGCGGCGCTGCCGTACTGCTGCAGAAAAGCCGGCTCCGGCATGCCGTCGGAGCGGGGTAAACGTGACAGCAGCTGCTGCAGAGGCTGCTGGTAGCAGGTCTGCATAAAGGCCAGGGCAGCGGGCTGCTGCTGTAATTGGGCGGCGGCCTGCTGAAACAGGCGGGCAGTATCGGCGCCGGCCAGATAGCGGGCAAACATCAGCCCCAGTTGCCGCTCCTGCAGCAGCAGTACATATTCTTCCAGCAGGCGCTGGGCATCGCGCAGGCGCTCATCCTGCTGTAACGCTGTTAACAGCTGTGGGTCCCGCAGTACGGCCAGCAGACGCTGTTCAGCATTGCGCTGCGGATAATCGTCCAGCTGTTTTACCGGCGCCAGACTGCGTTGCCGGTTCAGCTGCTGCAGTGCCTGGCGGTAATAGGGCAGGGTGGAGGGGAAATAATAACCATCGCGTTCGGCCTGCGGCAGATTTTCCAGTACGTCACTGTCAGCCAGTGCGCTGTGTCTGACGGCGGCAAAAAAACGGTCGGGGCGGATATAGCCGCCGGCCAGCTGTTTATCGCTGCCGTAAGCGCTGACCAGCTGCTGCAGAGTGTCCTGCAGCAGGGTGGCGCAGTTGTTGGTGAAAAACTGATAATCGCCGCGGTAGCTCCAGTGTACTTCCGCCAGTTCGCGCACAATCTGCTGTCGCTCGCCGGCGCTGAGGCGCAGCGGCAGTGAGTACAGGTTGCGGTTTTCGTACAGGGTGTTGGTACGGTAAATCTCCATAAAGGTAAAACCCAGCAGGTGCGCATCGTAACCGCCGAATATGCCTTTGAACGGATTCATCTGCAGTTCATCAATGCGGCCCATAAACCCCAGCACAATATGTTCACGCAGGTTACGGTCACAGGCGGCTTTCTGCCGCTGGCCCGGGGGGCAGACGATCAGGCGCAGGGCGGTATGTCCGAACGATGACTGCAGCGCTTCCCCCTGACTGGAAAACAGCAGATGAATTTCGCTGATGTCCTGCGGATTAATGCGGCGGAGCTGACCACCTTCACGCATGCTCAGCAGATAAAAAGGCACGCTGGCGTCACAGGCAGAAAAATCCGCCGCCAGCTGGTAACGGCGGGCAAAATAGCCGGCATAGACCGGGAAGCGGCAGGCGTAGCGGTCGTGCTGCAGAAAGGCTGTTAATGCGCGCCGGTAGCGGCTGCTCTGGTTGTCGTCAGCGGCGGACGCCGGCGGCTGGAGCAGGGCGGACACATCACGGAAACGCTGATCCGGCTGCAGTTGTGGATAATCGGGCTGCAGTGCCTGCAGACTGGCGGCCAGCGTGTTGCCGGACGCTGCAATCCCCGTACAGTCGTGGTGAAAATTCGGTGGCAGCAGAGTGTCCGGCGCGCCGGCCTGTTGCAGCACACGGAAATCCGCGCAGGCGCTGCGGCTGATGGCCGCCGGCTGTCTGCTCGGCAGAGCGGAGCAGCCGGACAACAGGATCAGCAGTACAGGCGGCAGCAGGCGCACGACCACAGTGTTCACGCTCAGCAGCATTATTCAGAAAACGACTGCGCCATCATGGACTCGGGATTGGCCCAGCGTGAGGCGTGGCTTTCTGCGTCTTTCAGTTTGCTGCTGGCCGCAATATGCTCGGTCGTGGTGGACGGCAGCGAGACAATATCCATTGCCGTGGCCATTGGCAGCAGGGTGAAATAGGTGGAAGAATCACTGCCGCCGCGGGACATCACTTCCGGTGCACTGCGCACAAAGGGAAAATAAATAACGCCATCCAGTTCCTGCTGTGCGGCGGCGATGCGTTCATCACGTTCGCTGGCCGCCTGTAACTGCTGACGGCGGGCCTGCCATTCCTTAGCTTTACCGGCATCGATTTCAGTGCCATAGCCATCAACGTAATAACGGACCAGGTTATCGATGGCGGTGATGCGTTCCTGAACCGGGGCCTGTTCATCGTTAGCTTTCGCCAGTGCAGCCTTAAACTCCTGCTGCTCTTTTTCTTCCTGCATGGCCTGACGTGTAGCGCTGGCCTGTTGCTGCCAGTAGCTGGCCTGCTGCGGATTTTTTTCTACTCCGGTGCCGGACTGATAACTGCTGGCCACGGCATCCATGGCACGGATATCACCCTGGCTGGCGGCACTCAGATTTTTTTCAAAGGCGGCTTTTTCGGCGGCCAGTCTGGAGGCCTGTAAACGCTCCACTGCCATCTGTTCACCGTAGGCGGTCATGGTTTTTTCCGGCAGGTTGACACGCACCCGTACCGGCCGGCCGGCTTCGGCACTGATATCGGTGGTGAAGCGCTGTTCGTATTCCGGCCCGTGGCTGCGTACCACATCAACCCGGTGTGCGCCGGGATTCACTGGAATGACTTTACGCTCACCTTCACTGCAGGTGGACGATTCCTGGCCGTCGACGTAAATCACGGCGTTGTCGGTGTCGGTCTGACAGTAAACAGCCAGCAGGCTGCTTTCGGCAGAGGCCGGTACGCTGATCAGCAGGCCGGCAGTCAGGGCGGTCAGGGGCAGAAAACGGCGGTAAGTCATTGAGGGCATCCGGTCGGTTTATTGTGTAATTTATTGATAACGGCCGTGAGGCCGGACTGTCCATGGACCGGCACTCAGATAACCCAGACAGCAGATTTCTGTACTGCTTTGCCGGCTGAACGGAAGTGTATAACAGGCCTCTGTGCATGTGTACGGATGGCGCTAATGTACGCTTTGCGCAATTCGCCTCAGTCTCCCGTCATCCTGCAGCAGTGGCCGCAAGTGAATTCTGGCGCAGTCGCTGTTATTGGCCGGATGACGGTCCCCTGCGCGCTACCACGCAGCCCCATGAGGTGGGAATCGCGCAGCAACAGGGGCTGATTCCGGCCTGATGCTGTTTAGAGTTAAAAATAATAAAGCGCTCAACAGAAGTCATTGCCCGTTTGCTTCTGCCGCGCTCAGTTGCTCCGCTCATCGGCAATAGCTCAATTCTCCCTGCGGAAATCCTGCCGCAACAATATTGACAAAGAGCGGGTGCTTTGAAGCCATGAGTAAAAGTCTGTATGGTAAAAAATACTTACAGCTGTAAATAAACTGATATGGCGACCTCCGACCCGGCACCCATCAAACTTGAAGTAAAAAACCTCTATAAAGTCTTTGGCAATGATCCGCAGCAGGCGCTGACGCTGGTCGATCAGGGTCTGGATAAAGATCAGATTTTCACCCGAACCGGCCAGACGGTGGGGGTTAAAGACGCCAGCCTGAGCATCCGTGAAGGCGAAATTTTCGTCATTATGGGGCTGTCAGGTTCCGGTAAATCCACCCTGGTGCGCCTGCTCAACCGGCTGATTGAACCGACCCGCGGTCAGGTGCTGATCGACGGTGAAGATATTGCCGTGATCAATCAGCAACAACTGCGTGACGTACGGCGCAAAAAAATCAGTATGGTGTTTCAGTCGTTTGCGCTGATGCCGCATATGAATGTACTGGATAACGCTGCCTTCGGGCTGGAGCTGTCCGGCGTGGCGCTGAAGGAACGCCGGCGTAAGGCGCAGGCTGCGCTGGAACAGGTTGGGCTGGCGGCCCATGACCGTTCCTATCCGGACGAACTGTCGGGCGGTATGCAGCAGCGTGTCGGGCTGGCGCGGGCACTGGCCAATGATCCGGATATTATGCTGATGGACGAAGCTTTCTCGGCGCTGGACCCACTGATCCGTACCGAAATGCAGGATGAGCTGGTGAAGCTGCAGGCTGATCACCGCCGCACCATCGTCTTTATTTCCCACGACCTCGATGAAGCCATGCGCATCGGCGACCGCATTGCCATTATGCAGAACGGCGAAGTGGTTCAGGTCGGCACGCCCAACGATATTCTGCAGAACCCGGCCAATGATTATGTGAAGTCCTTTTTTAAAGGGGTGGACGTATCTAACGTCTATGCCGCGCAGAACGTAGCTGAGGTACTGGTGGAAACCACCATCAACCGCTCCGCAAGCGTGGAAGACGCTATGCAGCAACTGACGGAAAACGGCGTGGAGTACGGTTATGTGGTGGATGACGAACAGCAGTTTGTCGGCGTGGCATCACTGACTGAGCTGGATAAAGAAAAACCGGGCGCTCTGGTGGAAGACCATCTGACCCCCGCCGCAGAAGCCACCATCGCCGATGCCGGTACGCCGGTGTGCGAGCTGATTGCGACCGTTGCCCGGTCGGACTATCCGGTGCCGGTGGTGAAAGACGGTGAGTATGTCGGCAGCATTACCAAAACCCGCCTGCTGGAAACTCTCGACCGTGAGTCAGACGATGAAGACGGGAATAAACCATCATGAGTGACACCAATAACCCTTTTGTGGCGCCGCCGGTGGCTGACGATGTTCCGCACAGCAGCCATGATAAAAACACAGATAATTCCCCCGATAACAACCCGTTTGCAGCGGATAACAGTGCCGAAACCAACCCCTGGGGCAATGCCGGGCAATCATCCGACAACTTCGCAGCCGAAAGCTGGCTGCAGGACGACAGTGTCAAAGACAGCGTGAATTTCACGCTGGCTGACCCCTTCCCGGAAGCCTGGATACCTCTGCAGGACTGGGTCGAACACGGGCTGGACTGGGTGGTCGAACATTTCCGCCCCTTCTTCAGCGGCATTAAGGTGCCGGTGGATGCCACGCTCAATTCCATTGATCTGCTGCTGAACAGCACGCCGCCACTGCTGATGATTGCTATCTTCGCCCTGCTGGCCTGGCAGCTGGCCGGCGGCCGGCTGGCGATCAGTACCGCGCTGAGCATGTTTGTGCTGGGTGCCATCGGTGCCTGGAGTGAAGCCATGACCACGCTGTCACTGGTGCTGACCTCGGTGTTCTTCTGCATTCTGCTGGGGCTGCCGCTGGGTATTCTGATGGCACGCCACGATGGCCTCAACAGAGTGCTGCGGCCCACGCTGGATGCCATGCAGACCACGCCGGCATTTGTGTATCTGGTACCCATTGTCATGTTGTTCGGCATCGGTAATGTGCCAGGGGTGGTGGTCACTATTGTGTTCGCCATGCCGCCGGTGATCCGGCTCACCAATCTGGGTATCCGTCAGGTGCCAGCCGATCTGATTGAAGCGGCCGAATCCTTTGGTGCCAGCGCGCGGCAGAAATTGTTCAAGGTGCAGCTGCCACTGGCCATGCCGACCATTATGGCCGGGGTGAACCAGACGCTGATGCTGAGTCTGTCGATGGTGGTGATTGCCTCCATGATTTCGGTAGGCGGGCTGGGGCTGATGGTGTTGCGCGGCATCGGCCGGCTGGATATCGGCCTGGCGGCGGTGGGCGGTATCGGCATCGTGATTCTCGCCATTATTCTCGACCGGCTGACTCAGGCACTGGGGCAGGATGCCCGTGCCCGTGGCGTGCGCCACTGGTATCAGACCGGTCCGGCCGGGCTGCTGCTGCGGCTGACTAACAGAAAATTTTAGGTCCTGAGGAGACTTTTATGCAAATACCATCCTTACTGGCTGCCGCTACCGGCCTGATTCTGGCTTTGAGCAGTGCGGTGCAGGCGGCTGATCTGCCCGGTAAAGGCGTCAGCGTGCAGGCCTTTCACAGCCCGATTTCAGAAGAAAAATTTCAGACCGTGATTGTTAATAAAGCGCTGGCAGAGCTGGGCTATGACATCAAGCCTATCAGGGAAGTGGATTACAGTGCCGGTTATACCGCCATTGCCAACGGCGATTTAACCTACACCACCGTGAACTGGTATCCGCTGCATAACACCATGTACAAAAATGCCGGTGGCGATGAAAAATTCTACCGCGCCGGTACCTATATCAGTGGGGCGGCGCAGGGTTATCTGATCGATAAGAAAACGGCGGTACAGTACGGCATCTCGAAAATCACCGATCTGAAAGATCCGCAGCTGGCGGCACTGTTCGATACCAATGGTGATGGCAAGGCCGATCTGGCGGGCTGTAACGCCGGCTGGGGCTGTGAAGGTGTGATTGAATACCAGCTGGATGAATTCGGACTGCGTGATCATATCAGCCACAATCAGGGCCAGTATGCGGCCATTATTGCCGACACCATCGCCCGCTATAACGAAGGTAAACCGGTTCTGTATTACACCTGGACTCCTTACTGGGTGTCCGGCAAGCTGGTGCCGGGTAAAGACGTGGTGTGGCTGGAAGTACCTTACTCGGCCAACCCTAACGGCACGGATACTGAGTTGGCGAATGGTAAAAACTACGGCTTTGATATCAACGCCGAGCGCATCGTGGCCAATAAAGCCTGGGCTGAGAAAAACCCGGCGGCGGCAAAACTGTTTGCGGTCATGAAGCTGCCGATCAACGCCGTCAGTGCGGAAAACATGATGATTGCCAACGGTGAGGATTCTGTGGCAGATATTGAGCGTCATGCTGACCTGTGGATCAAAGCCAATCAGAAGACCTTTGACCGCTGGCTGAAAACCGCCCTTAACGCCGCAGAATAATCCGCAGCTTCTGCTGTCAACGGATGGTGTTCTGCCATCCGTTGCTTGTTTTTTCTCCTGTCTTCAGCGCCTGGCTGCCCGCCAGCCCACGTCATTACTGGCTTTCCGCCAGCCATAAGAATTCTTCATCGGCCTTATAATTATTAGTAAATTCCAATATAAGCTAATGGTTATATTATTAACCACAGATGGACGGCAGGTATGAGTCCAGCTAAGTTAACCACAGAGCAGAGGCAGCAGGCCGCTGTGCTGAACAGAGGAGACGGTTATGAGTTGCGATACGCAGATCAAGCCACGTAAGCCGAAAAAGACTGAACAGACTGAATCCGATATTAATGTTGCCGAGGAGAAAAAGACAATGAGTTCAACAATGGTTCGCCGCGAAATGCCGGAATTTACTATGGAAGCGTACGATGCCAAAACCGGGCATTACACCAGTGTTTCCAGTGAAGACTACAAAGGCAAATGGGCCGTGGTATGTTTCTACCCGGCAGACTTCACCTTCGTCTGCCCGACTGAAATTGCGGCGATGAATGCGAAATACGACGAGTTCCAGGCCATGGGTGTAGAAATCCTGGCGGTGTCAGTGGACTCCAAATTCTCACACAAACGCTTTGTTGAAACCGAGCCGGTACTGGCAGGTCTGAAACTGACCATCGGTGCGGATACTACACAGGAGGTCAGCCGTGACTTCGGTGTGCTGATTGAAGAAGAAGGTGTGGCACTGCGTGGCCGCTTCCTGTTCAACCCGGATGGCATCTGTGTCGCACAGGAAGTTCAGGCAGACTCTGTCGGCCGTAACGTGAACGAGTTCCTGCGTCAGGTTGAAGCATGGCAGTACGCAACCAAAACCGGTGAAGTCTGCCCGGCTGGCTGGAGACCAGGTAAGAAAACTCTGCCGGTTAACACCGACGCTGAACAGATGACCGGCCGTGTGGGTGACTACATTACCATCGAAGAAATTCTGAGCTGATCGCTGCAGAGTGAAATAAAAAAACCGGGGCATGCCCCGGTTTTTTTATGCGCTGTTATCCGGCAGTCAGCGGATGGTTTATTCCGGCCCCGTCCTGTTATACGACCGTGCCGCTATGCGACCGTGCAGGGCCGCCGCAGACCGGCCATCATGCCAGGTATGCCGCGTCTCTCTGATCAGTGATGTGCATCCTGTGGCTGGCCTTAGCCGCAGGGGGTATTGCATCCGCTCACGCCACAACCTTACCGTATTATACTGCCTGCAACCTGCTGAATATTTCCGGAGTCTGTATGAGTCAATCTGATAACAACGCCTGGCTGGAGCAACTGCCGGAAGCCTTTATCGCTTACCGTGATGGCCGCAAGCTGGATGAAGTGGAGTGTATCGTGCCGGACCTGAACGGCATGTCGCGCGGTAAGGCGATGCCGGTTAACCGCTTTTCGCCGGATAAACCCATTTTTCTGCCGATTTCGATTTTTTATCAGACCATTACCGGTGAAGACGTGGAAATGGATATCGAAAATCAGTGGGCCGAAACCGATATGGTGCTGAAAGCGGATATGTCGACGGCGATGGCCGTGCCGTGGGCGAAGCAGCCGACGCTGCAGGTGATTCACGATCTGCTCGATCAGAATGGCGGGCCGATCAGCTGCGCCCCGCGCAATGTGCTCAAACGGGTGATTGCCATGTACCGTGAGCGCGGCTGGCAGCCGGTGGTGGCTCCGGAACTGGAATTTTATCTGACCCAGCCGAACGTTGATCCCAATGACCCCGTTGAGCCGCCGGTCGGGCGTACCGGCCGCTCAGGGACGGCGCTGCAATCGTATTCCATGTCGGCGGTGGATGAATACGGCCCGGTGATCGATACCATTTACGATTATGCCGAAGACGCCGGCCTGCATATTGATTCGGTGATTCAGGAAGACGGTGCCGGTCAGGTGGAATTCAATCTGTCTCACGGCGACCCGCTGCTGCTGGCCGATCAGGTGTTTTATTTCAAACGCATTATTAAGGAAGCCGCGCTGAATAACGGCATGTTCGCCACTTTTATGGCCAAGCCGATGCGTGATCAGCCGGGCAGCGCCATGCATATTCATCAAAGCGTGGTGGATATTAAAACCGGGCAGAATATTTTTTCCACGGCCGAGGGCGAAGAAACCGATGCCTTCCGCTGGTTTATTGGTGGCACACAGAAATATCTGATTCAGGTGATGCCATTTATCGCCCCTTACGTGAATTCCTACCGCCGCTTTGAATCGGAAACCAACTCCAGCGCCCCGACCAATATGGCCTGGGGTTATGACAACCGCGCCACCGGTCTGCGTGTGCCCAACGCCGGCGCACAGGACCGGCGGCTGGAAAACCGGGTGGTCGGGGTGGATACCAACCCGTATCTCTCCATTGCCGCCAGCCTGATCTGTGGCTATCTGGGCATGGTTAAGCAGGTGGAGCCGGATGCGCCGGTGGAGGGGGAAGTGGAAGACAAATATCAGATTCCGACCACGCTGGAAGAATCACTGCGTATTTTTGCCCGCGCGGAGGATATTCATGACGCCTTGGGCGAAGACTTCTGCAAACTCTTTGCGGCGGTGAAAAAAGAAGAATGGCGTCAGTTTCACCGGGAAATTTCCCCCTGGGAGCGGGAATATCTGCTGCTCAACGTCTGATGTCAGGCCCCGTCCGCCGTTGCCTGTTGCAGCCGTTGCAGAAATGACGGGCATTGCAGGTGATTGTCGTACGGGCAATCAATCATGTGCTGCAGCATGGCGGCCGTCTGCTGCAGTTGCTGTATCTGCTGCTGAATGGCAGCGGCTTTGGTGGTCAGCAGCCGGCGGTCAATATCAATGGCACCGGCCGGCGTAACCAGGGCTTTCAGTTCTTCCAGACTGAAGCCGGACTGCCGGCCGAGGGCAATCATCTGCAGCTGATGAATCACGCTGCTGTCATACTGCCGCCGTAAGCCTTTCCTGAACAGCGGGGCAATCAGCCCTTTCTCCTCGTAATACCTCAGTGCCGAAGGCCGGAAGCCGGTCTGCCGGGTCACTTCCCCGATATCGATGGTTTTTGTGCTGGCGTTTTTCATATTGACCTCAAGTCGGCTTGAAGTTGTAGCCTGCCAACCTACCACAGAAACAGGGAGACAGAACCATGACCGATATTTTGATTACCGGCCTGGGGGCGACACTGATTATGGATCTGCAGGCGCTGCTGCGCCGCTGGCTGACCGGGGTTGCAGGGCTGGATTATGCGCTGGTCGGGCGCTGGCTGGGGCATATGCCGCAGGGACGTTTCTGTCACGCCAGCATCCGCGACGCCAGCGTCGTCCGTGGCGAAAAGTGGTTGGGCTGGTTTTTCCATTATCTGACCGGCGTGCTGTTTGCGGCTGCGCTGGTATTGCTCTGGGGGCCGGACTGGGTGGAGGAGTATGGCATCTGGCCAGGGCTGATCACCGGCTGGAGCACGGCGCTGCTGCCGCTGTTGGTGATGCAGCCGGCTTTCGGTCTCGGCTGTTGTGCGGCGCGTACCCCGGCACCGTGGCCGGCGCGCTTCAGTACATTGCTGGCGCACACGGTGTTCGGTGCCGGTCTGTGGCTCGCGGCCGGGCTTGCATAGTGATATACAATGTATATCATAGATATATCAATTTCTGCAGAGACATCCGTTGTGGGGAAGGCAAAAACAGACGCTGCGCAGACCGCGCTGGCGAAGAAGAGCGGCGCTGGCGCGAAAAAGCCGAAAAATGATGCGCAGCTGCTTATCCGCATTAACGGTGAAGAACGTGACCGCTTTCTGGCACTGTGTGACGAACTCGACACCAGTGCTGCCCGCGAGGTGCGGCGCTTTATCCGCACCTTTATCCGTAAGCATCAGGAAACTGATGATCACTAGCAGGGTGCCGGCAAAGCCACGATGGTTTTCCCCAGCCCTTTCCCACCCAGACCAGGAGCACGACATGTCTAAGAAAGTATCCAAAAAAGTAGTCAGCCTGAAAAAAGAAATCAAAGCGCGTAAAGCGAAAATTTCCAAGCAGGCAGGTAAACTGAAAAAACTGAAGAAGAAGCTGAAAAAAGCAGCCTGATTCAGTAAACGGCATAAAGAAGCGCTCCGTCACCGGGGCGCTTTTTTTATGCCTGACATCTGCCGTGCCATTCGCACAAGCGGGTGGCTTTCTTTATAGTGTCAGCAGAAAGAAATACAGAATATACAGGTACAGATGAGCAACCGCAGAGAGGGCGTTTACCGTTATCAGCAGCTGGAAAACTGGCTGCTGAAGGGCATTCAGCAACAGCGCTGGCAGCTGGGGGAGCGCCTGCCTTCCATCCGTGATCTGTGCCGCCAGCATGGGGTGGCGAAAATTACCGTGCAGCATGCACTGCAGCGGCTGGAGGCACAGGGGCTGCTGGAAGCCAGGCCGAAATCCGGTTATTTCGTGACCCTGCAGCAGGCTGCCGACGAGCCGCCGGCGACGCGGAGTGTGATTGAAGCACCGCGGCCGGCTTCGGTCAGTGAGATGCTGCAGGACATCATGCGCCGCAGTGCGGCTTTCGATATTCTGCCGGCGCTGCAGGCCGGTGATCTGCCGCCGGGTATCGTCAGCCTCAACCGTTCCGTCGGCCGCGCGCTGCGCCGCCAGCGTGGCAATGACTTTCAGTATTATGATGCGCCGGCCGGCGATGACGGTCTGCGTGAACAGCTGGCACGGCATCAGCAGCGCCGTGGCTGGCCGGTCAGTGCCGCGGAGCTGTGCATGACGTCGGGCTGTCAGCACAGCCTGTTTCTGGCGTTGCAGGCCTGCTGCCGGCCGGGGGATGTGGTGGCGGTGGAATCGCCCGGTTTTTATGGCGCGCTGCAGTTACTGCAGCAGCTGGGCTTGCAGGTGGTGGAGGTGCCATCCGCGCTGAGCAGTGGCCTCGACTGTGATGCACTGGAGCAGGTGCTGCAGCGCTGGAAGGTCAGCGCCTGCATTGTCTCGCCGGCGTTTTCCACCCCGGCGGGCGCGTTGCTGCCGGAGGCATCCCGTCAGCGTTTGCTGGCACTGGCAGACGCGTACGATCTGGCCCTGATTGAAGACGATATTTATGCCGACACCGCCTTCACGGCGGTGCCGCCGCCCCTGAAAGCACTGGACCGCAGTGGGCGGGTGATCCTGTGTTCCTCTTTTTCCAAAAGTCTGTCCCGCGACCTGCGTCTGGGCTGGATTGCCGGTGGCCGCTGGCATGAACGGATTATTCAGCTCAAGCTGGTCACCCAGCTGGCGAGCAGCCGGTTCCTGCAGCGCGGGGTGGCGGATTTCATCCGTGATGGCAGCTTTGCTGCCCAGCTGCGCCGCCAGCGCCAGCAGCTGCGCAGCCAGCGAGATCAGTTGCTGGCACTGCTGCGTGGCTGGTCCGGCGTGGTGCGGGTCAGTGCCCCGCTCGGTGGGCTGGCGCTGTGGCTGGAACTGGCCCCGGGCAGCGATGTGAGTGCTACCTATAGCCGCGCGCTGGATCAGGGCATTGTTATCACACCGGGACCGCTGTTTTCCGCTTCCGGGCAGTACGCGCATTGCCTGCGCATCAGTTTTGCCCATCCCTGGACCGACGCCCGTACCCGCGCGCTGAACTCACTGGGGCAGCTGCTGGGCTGTTGCTGAATAATGATGCGCTTTTCCTAATCTGTCCCTGTTAATTCTGATTTTTTTGTATCTGAACCTGTCGGCGCGGGCGGAGTATTCTGCGCCCGGATTCACTGTACAGAGAGAGCAGAATGGAGCAGATTCCTGTGGTTGAGGCCGGTGCTCTGACGCCGTCGCCGGGCCAGACAAAGAAAAAAATGGCACAGGTGAACGGCAAGTTTTATGTCCGTCTGATGGCCGGCAGGTATCAGAATCTGCGCCGGCTGGTGAGCTGGCCACTGATCGCGCTGTTCTTCACTCTGGTGTGGGTGCCCTGGGATGGTCATCCGCTGCTGCTGTTTTCCTTCCCGCAACGGCGCATCTTTGCCGGGCCGCTGCAGCTCAGCTGGTACGACCTGCCACTGCTGGCCGGACTGCTGATTGCCGGCGCGACGTTGCTGTTTTTTGCCGCCGTCGCCTATGGCCGGGTATGGTGCGGTTTTGCCTGTCCGCAGAGCATCTGGAGTTGGATTTTTATCCGCATTGAGCATTGGACGGAAGGTGATGCGCGGCGCCAGCGTAAGCAGGATGATCAGGGCCTGACGCTGACACAGTGGCTGCGGCGGATCAGTAAACATCTGCTGTGGCTGCTGGTGGCGCTGGCAACGGCAGTGACCTTTAGCGGCTATTTTGTCCCGCTGAGGGAATTACTGCCGCAGCTGGCGCAGTTTGATCTGCTCACCGCTGCCTGGTGCTGGGTACTGGTAATGGCGGGATTGACCTATGTTAACGCCGGCCTGGTGCGGGAGAAGATCTGTTTGCACGCCTGCCCGTACTCGCGTTTTCAGGGGGTGATGTTCGATTCCGGTACCCGCACGGTCAGTTACGATGCCGGCCGTGGTGAGCCACGCTGCCGGCATCAGTCACAGAAGGCGGGGGCCTGTGGCGACTGCGTTGACTGCTCGCTGTGTGTGCAGGTCTGCCCGGTGGGCATTGATATCCGTGATGGACTGCAGCTGGCCTGCATTGACTGCGGCGCCTGCATTGATGCCTGCGACGGGGTTATGGACAAACTTGGCCGCGCGCGTGGCCTGATCCGCTTTGCCTCGCAGCATCAGCTCAGTGGCCGGCCATCGTCGCTGCTGCGCCCGCGCCTGCTGGGCTATGCGGCCGTGGCGCTGCTGACCGTGGCGGCGGTGGGCTGGGGCTTCACTCAGTCCGGCGGTCTGCTGGTGGAAGTGGCCCGCCAGCGCGGGCAGCTGTTTACGGAGCGGCCGGACGACACCGTGTGCAACGATATCCGTATTAAAGCCGAAGGTTTTATTGCCGGTGAGCGTCTGGTACAGGTCGCGGTTGATGCTGTGGACGCTGCTGACCAGGGACGCTTTGAACTGCTGGGGCCGGGGGATATCAACCTCAGCGACAGCGAGGGGCTGTGGCAGAATTACCGCGTGTGTGCCCGTGCTGAGCAGCAGCCGGCGACGCAACTGAAGTTCACCTTCCGCCTCGGCCCGGTGACGGAAGAGAAGCGGTTTACCTTTATGACCAGCCGCCGCTGAAAAAGGTGTCAGCGCTGGCCGGCCGGCGCCTGCCAGAGAATGGAGTTGCGCAGGAACAGCTGCTCAAACTGTTTGATGTTCTGCTGCACGTAGTCGATAAAGGCGCGCATGGCCGGGGTCGGATGCTTGGCCTGCGGATACACCACGCACCAGCTGCGGCGCAGCGGAAAGCCGGGAATATCGGCGATCTTCAGACTGCCGACACCGAGTTCCGGCAGGATGCTCAGTTTGGGCAGTACGGCTACGCCGAGGCCGGCCATGACGGCGTGCTTGACCGCATCGTTGGAGCCGATTTCCATGCTGGCTTTGACGGCCAGACGCTGCTGCTGACAGTGCATTTCCAGCGCCAGCCGGCTGCCGGAACCGGATTCCCGCATCAGCAGGTTGGCATTGAGAAATTCCTGCGCGCTGATGCTGTCCTGCGTCAGCAGCGGATGGCCGGCCGGCACCACAGGCACCAGTTCATTATCCAGAAACGGCAGTGAGGCCAGCGGCTTCTCGGTCGGTACCATGCCCATAATCACCAGATCGTCGCTGTTGTCGTTCAGGCGCTGAATCGCCGCGGCGCGGTTAACCACAGTGACGCTGACACTGATCTGTGGATAAAGATCGAGAAACGCACGCAGCAGATAGGGCACCACATACTGGGCGGTGTTCACCGCAACCAGCCGCAGCTCCCCTGCCACCTTACCTTCCAGTGCTGCGAGGTCGGTCTGCAGATCCTTGAGTTCGGTAAAGATGGCGCCGATGGCGCCGGCCAGGCGCTCGGCCGCCGGGGTGCTGAACAGACGGCGGCCAACGTATTCAAACATCGGCATCTCCAATGCCTGTTCCAGCTGGCGGATCTGGCTGCTCACCGCCGGCTGGGTCAGACCCAGCAGCTCCCCGGCCCTGCTGTAACTCTGCTTCTCGTATACGGCCTTGAAGACCTGCAGCTGGCGGAAAGTCAGCCGGCTGGCTAATTTCTGAACACTTAACGGCATGTTAGTTTGTCTTTCCGGGCTATGTATAAGGTTTAGCCTATAGATAACCAAGAAAATATCAATTTTAGCTTTTCCGGCGACGGGGATAGGATAATTTTCAACCCGGAAGACAACGCTGTCCGACGGCTGAGGAGGATTTCATGTTAAAGAAAGTTCTGATTGCCAACCGTGGCGAGATTGCCGTCCGCATCGTGCGTGCCTGCGCTGAGATGGGCATCCGTTCGGTGGCGATTTATACCGAACCGGACCGTTATGCACTGCATGTAAAACGTGCCGATGAATCCTATTCGCTGGGCGAAGACCCGCTGGCCGGTTATCTCGATCCGCTGCGCATCGTCAATCTGGCGCTGGAAACGGGTTGTGATGCCATCCATCCCGGTTACGGCTTCCTGTCTGAAAACGCCGAATTTGCCCGCATCTGTGAGCAGAAGGGCGTGACCTTTATCGGCCCGAAATCGGATGTGATCCATAAAATGGGCGACAAAACCCAGGCCCGTGACACCATGCGTGCGGCCGGGGTGCCGATTACCCCGGGTTCGGAAGGTAACCTGGCCGATCTGGATGAAGCGCTGCAGCTGGCCAGTGAAATCGGTTATCCGATCATGATCAAAGCCACCTCCGGTGGTGGCGGCCGCGGTATCCGTCGCTGTGACAGCCCGGAAGAGCTGAAAATGCAGTATCCGCGCGTGATTTCCGAAGCCACCAAAGCTTTCGGTTCGGCCGAAGTCTTTATGGAAAAGTGCATCGTCAATCCGCGGCATATTGAAGTGCAGATTCTGGCCGACAGCCAGGGCAATGTGGTGCATCTGTACGAGCGCGACTGTTCCATTCAGCGCCGTAACCAGAAATTGATTGAGATTGCCCCGAGTCCGCAGCTGACGCCGGAGCAGCGTAATTACATCGGTGGTCTGGCGGTGAAAGCCGCGGCGGCGGTGGGTTACGAAAATGCCGGCACGGTGGAATTCCTGCTGTCCGGCAACGAAGTCTATTTCATGGAAATGAATACCCGGGTGCAGGTGGAGCACACCATTACTGAACAGATTACCGGTGTGGATATTGTGCGTGAACAGCTGCGTATCGCTGCCGGTCTGGGGCTGAGCTACCGCCAGGAAGATATTTCTTACCGCGGTTTTGCCCTGCAGTTCCGGGTGAACGCGGAAGACCCGAAAAACGACTTCCTGCCGAGTTTCGGCCGTATTTCCCATTACTACGCACCGGGTGGTCCGGGTGTGCGGGTGGATACTGCGATTTATACCGGTTATGAGATTCCGCCGTATTACGACTCCATGTGTCTGAAGCTGGTGGTCTGGGCATTAACCTGGGACGAAGTGGTGGCCCGTGGCCAGCGGGCGCTGGATGACATGCGTCTGCACGGTATCAAAACCACGGCCAACTATTACCAGCAGATTCTGCAGCATGCAGATTTCCGCAAAGCCGATTTCAATACCAGCTTTGTGCCGAGCCATCCTGAACTGCTGAATTATTCCGACAAAAAACATCCCAGTGAAATTGCCCTGGCACTGGCAGCCGCGATTGCTGCTCACGCAGGCTGGTAAGAGGAGAAATGATTATGACCAAGAAAATAGAAGTGACCGACGTTATTCTGCGGGATGCTCACCAGTCTCTGATTGCAACCCGTATGCGTACCGAAGACATGCTGCCGATCTGCGATAAGCTGGATAAAGTCGGCTACTGGTCGCTGGAAGTCTGGGGCGGCGCCACTTTTGACGCCTGCGTCCGTTTCCTGAAAGAAGATCCGTGGCAACGTCTGCGCCAGCTGCGCGCGGCGCTGCCGAATACCCGCCTGCAGATGCTGCTGCGTGGTCAGAACCTGCTTGGCTACCGTCATTACGCTGACGACGTGGTGGAAGCCTTTGTACAGAAATCTGCTGACAACGGTATCGACGTGTTCCGCGTCTTCGATGCGCTGAACGACGTGCGTAATCTGGAAACCGCGATGAAAGCGGTGAAAAAAGCCGGTAAACATGCCCAGGGCACTATCTGTTACACCACCTCGCCGGTGCACACGCCGGAACTGTTTGTGCGGCAGGCGCATGCCATGAAAGACATGGGGGCTGACTCCATTGCCATTAAGGATATGGCCGGCCTGCTGACGCCATACGCCACTTATGATCTGGTGACAGCGCTGAAAGCTGAGATTGATCTGCCGCTGGTGGTGCACAGTCATTCCACTGCCGGTCTGGCACCTCTGTGTCAGCTGAAAGCCATTGAAGCCGGTGCCGACCGTATTGATACCGCGATTTCTTCCTTCGCCAGCGGCACCAGCCACCCGGCGACCGAAGCTCAGGTGGCGGCGCTGAAAGGCACAGAATATGACACCGGTCTGGATCTGGAACTGCTGAGTGAGATTGCCGATTACTTCCGGGATGTGCGCAAGAAATATCATCAGTTTGAAAGCGAGTTTACCCGCGAAGATGTTTCTGTGCAGATCAATCAGGTACCGGGCGGCATGATGTCCAACCTGGCTAACCAGCTGAAAGAACAGAATGCGCTGGATAAAATCCGCGATGTGTTTGCTGAAATTCCGCGTGTACGTAAAGACCTGGGCTACCCGCCGCTGGTCACCCCGACGTCACAGATTGTTGGTACGCAGGCGGTGTACAACGTGCTGGCCGGTGAGCGTTACAAAACCATCACCAATGAAGTCAAACGTTACCTGCAGGGTGGTTACGGTGCAGCGCCGGCAGACGTGGATGCCCGGCTGCAGAAAAAAGCCATCGGCAATGAAAGTGTGGACGTTGGTCGCCCGGCCGATCTGCTGAAACCGGAACTGAATAAACTGCGTGATGACATTGGTGCGCTGGCACAGTGCGAAGAAGATGTGCTGACCTTTGCCATGTTCCCGGATCTGGGCCGTGAATTCCTGCAGCAACGTCAGGATGGCACCCTGAAGCCGGAAGAGCTGCTGCCGCCGGAAGCAGCCAAAGGCCGCCTGACCGAAGCGGTGGCTTCCGAATTCAAGATTGATGTGCATGGCGAAACTTACGATATCGCCGTGACCGGTGTCGGTGATTACGGTGCCGGCAAGCGCAAACTCTATATCTCTCTGGATGGTATTCCGGAAGAGGTGGTGTTTGAGCCGATGAATGAATTTATTGCCGAAGGTGGCAGTGGACGCAAACGCGCCACTGAGCCGGGTCACGTGACCACCACCATGCCGGGCAACGTCGTTGATGTACTGGTGCAGGAAGGCGACAGTGTTGAAGCCGGTCAGGCGGTGCTGATTGCTGAAGCCATGAAGATGGAAACCGAAGTTCACGCCAACATTGCTGGCACGGTTAAAGCAGTGTACGTCAGCAAAGGCGATCGCGTGACTCCGGGAGAAATTCTGATCGAAATTGGCTGACACTGTTAAACAAAGACCGCTCCGGTCCCGGGCACTTGTGATCTTCTGACACAGGTGTCCGGGCAAAAATACGGTGTTTCCTTTAACTCTCTTCGCCTATTCTTGTGACTGCATCAGAGAGGATCTGTTTTGGAAAAAATCGTTAAAGGCGTTCTCAATTTCCGTAAGAACGTTTACCCAGAAAATAAAGACCTGTTCGGTACGCTGGCGACCGGGCAGAGCCCTGAAATCCTGTTTATTACCTGTTCTGATTCACGCGTGGATCCGAACCTGGTCACCGGCTCAGCACCGGGGGATCTGTTTATCTGCCGTAACGCCGGTAATATTGTGCCACCGCACAGTAACGAGACCGGTGGTATGACAGCGTCGATTGAATACGCTGTGGCCGTGCTCGGTGTACGCCATATTATTATCTGTGGCCATACTGACTGCGGTGCCGTCACCGGTGCGCTGAACCTGAATAAACTGGAAGGGTTGCCGCACGTGAAGGAATGGCTGGGGCACTGCCGCTCAGCAATGGAAATCGTGCGTGAGCGTAATGGTATTCCGGCCAATGAATGTGTTGGCCATGAACACCTGAACGAAGCAATTGAAGAAAATGTGCTGCAGCAG
Organism: Pseudomonadales bacterium; assembly: GCA_963682115.1. Classification (GTDB taxonomy): domain Bacteria; phylum Pseudomonadota; class Gammaproteobacteria; order Pseudomonadales; family Oceanobacteraceae; genus Venatoribacter. The sequence continues at coordinate 2,226,458 of OY821639.1, forward strand.
GTGCAGCATATCCGTACCCATCCGGTGGTGGCTGCCAAAATGGCCACCGGCAAGGTACATATCCATGGCTGGATTTACGATATCAAGAGTGGTGGGGTGCGTTGCTGTGATCAGAACAGCAGAACCTTCCACGACTTTGATGAACACTATGCTGATGTGATCGCCAGGGTCTGCCCTGACGGGTAAAGCACCGGCTTACCGGTTGTCGCGTTTGGTGGGCTCCGGCCCACCTTTTTTTTGCCTGTGGCAGAGGTGGAAAAAATCCGCCGCACAGTCACAGAGGTCAGGCTGTACGGCGGATAAAGGGGATGCTCAGCCTCTGGCTGTGCCACGCAGTGCGGCGGCGGCAGCCACCATATTTTCCAGTGATGGAATCACTTCAGCCCACTGGCGGGTTTTCAGGCCACAGTCCGGGTTTACCCACAGGCGTTCCGGCGGAATACGTTCGGCCGCTTTCTGCATCAGGTTTACCATCTGTTCCACGGTCGGGATATTCGGCGAGTGAATATCGTAGACCCCCGGGCCTATCTCATTCGGGTATTCAAACTCTTCGAAAACGTCGAGCAGTTCCATATCGGAACGGGACGTTTCAATGGTGATCACATCCGCATCCATGCGCGCGATGGATTCGATAATGTCGTTAAACTCCGAATAACACATATGGGTGTGAATCTGGGTTTCATCACGCACGCCGTTGGCGCTGATGCGGAACGATTCCACCGTCCAGTCGAGGTATTGCTGCCACTCAGATTGTCGCAGTGGCAGACCTTCGCGCAGCGCCGCTTCATCAATCTGAATAATATTCACCCCGGCCGCTTCCAGGTCCTGAACCTCCTGCCGGATCGCCAGGGCTAACTGGCGGCAGGTTTCACTGCGCGGCTGATCGTCACGCACGAAGGACCAGTTGAGGATGGTAACGGGGCCGGTGAGCATGCCTTTCATTGGCTTGTCTGTCAGTGACTGAGCGTACCGGATCCATTCAACGGTCATGGCCTGCGGACGGCTGATATCGCCGAACAGAATCGGTGGTTTCACGCAGCGTGAACCGTACGACTGCACCCAGCCGTACTGGCTGAATACATAGCCTTCCAGCTGTTCGCCGAAATATTCCACCATGTCATTGCGTTCGGCTTCACCATGCACCAGTACGTCGAGGCCGAGCTTTTCCTGTTCGCGTACCGCGTGTTCAATTTCTGCTTTCATTTTTGCGCTGTATTCAGCGGCAGAAATTTCCTGCTTTTTAAAGGCCAGCCGCGCTTTGCGGATATCCGGTGTCTGCGGGAAGGAACCGATGGTGGTGGTCGGATACAGCGGCAGATGCAGATTTGTTTTCTGAATGGCAGCACGTTGCGGGTAAGCACTCTGACGCTGGCCCAGTGCTGCTGTGATATTGCGCAGTGCTTCTTTTACCGCCGGGTTGTGCACCCGCGAGGAATGATTGCGGCTGTCGATGGCCAGCTTGTTGGCCTGAAGCTGCAGGGCAACGGCATCGCGGCCTTCGTTAATGGCTTTACCAAGAACGTATAATTCCGACAGTTTCTGTTTGGCGAAGGCCAGCCAGCTGCGGATGTCGTCATCCAGCGCTTCTTCACTGTCGAGATCGACCGGTACGTGCAGCAGCGAACAGGAGGGCGCAATCCACAGACGGTCTCCGAGTTTTTCCGCCATGGGCTCCAGCCAGTCGAGGGTAGCGTTGAGGTCGGTTTTCCAGATATTGCGGCCATTGATGGCACCGACCGACAGCACTTTGTGTGCCGGCAGCCAGTCGACCACTCTGGTGAGTTCTGCATGACCACGGACGGCATCCACATGCAGGCCGGCAACCGGCAGGTTGCAGGCCAGCTGCAGGTTGTCCTGCAGCGTACCGAAGTAGGTCGTCAGCAGTAATTGCGGCCGGTCGGCTTTCAGGGTGTGGTAAGCGGTTTCGAACGCCTGTTTCCATTCGCTGCTTAATTCCGTTACCAGTATGGGTTCATCCACCTGTACCCACTGCGCCCCGGCGTCGGCCAGTTTTTCCAGCAGCTCACTGTATACCGGCAGGATTTTTGGCAGCAGATCCAGACGGCTGGAAGCGTCTTTTTCCTTACACAGCCACAGGTAAGTCAGCGGACCGATAATCACCGGTTTGGCATTGTTGACCCCGCTCTTCTGGGCTTCGGCCAGCTGAGTCAGCAGCCGTTCTGCATTCAGTGCAAAGGTGGTGGTGGCAGTTACTTCCGGCACAATGTAGTGGTAGTTGGTATCGAACCACTTGGTCATCTCACCGGCGTGGATACAGTTACAGCCACTGTCGTTGGCACTGCGCCCGCGGGCGACACGGAAGTAATTATCCAGCTCAGAGCCGGCCAGCCCCCGTACCCGTGCCGGCAGATTGCCGAGAGTAAAGCTCATATCCAGCACCTGATCGTAAAGCGAGAAATCGCCGACCGGCACGAAGTCCAGCGTCTGCTGGGCCTTCCAGTTGATGGTGCGGATTTCTTTGGCGTTGGCCAGCAGTTCGGTGGCGGACGCCTGTCCTTTCCAGAATGCCTCCTGGGCAAATTTCAGTTCGCGCCTGGCGCCGATACGCGGAAAGCCGAGGTTATGTATTAAAGCCATGGGTCGTCTCTCATTCAGATTGGGCTGAAAATCATCGGAGAGGAGAATAGGGAATGTGACTCATGAAGAATAATGGTTTAATCTCATAAAATCATTATTTCTGCTCATGAATTGCTGTCACTGAGGAAAGCCCTGTGATTGACCGTATGCACCTGCGCATCCTGCGTGAGATTGAACGCCAGGGGTCGCTGACCGCCGCCGCGAAGGCCCTGAATCTGACCCAGTCGGCGCTCAGTCATACCATTAAAAAACTCGAAGCCCAGCTGGGGGCGCCGTTGTGGACCAAGGAAGGACGTAACCTGCAGCTGACCCAGGCGGGTGCCTACCTGCAGCGTGAAGCCAGCCGCTTACTGCCGCAGCTGGAACGGGTGGATCAGGTGCTGCGCCAGTACGCCAGTGGCGATAAAGGCACGCTGCGTATCGGCATGGAATGCCATCCCTGTTATCAGTGGCTGCTGAAAGTGGTGGAGCCGTTTTTACAACGCTGGCCCGGGGTGGATGTGGACGTCAAACAGCAGTTTCAGTTCGGCGGACTGGCAGCGTTGTTTAATCACGATATCGATATTCTGGTGACACCGGACCCGGTACTGCGGGATGCCATTACCTTCGAGCCGGTCTTTCCTTACGAGCAGGTGCTGGTGGTGAACCGTCATCATCCGCTGGCGGAACAGGCTTTCGTGAGCCCGCAACAGCTCACCGATCAGACGCTTTATACCTATCCGGTCTCCGCCGAACGGCTGGATATCTTCCAGCAGTTCCTGCTGCCGGCACACTGCCATCCCGGCCGTCATAAAACCCTGGAAGATACCGATATGATTTTACAGATGGTGGCGGCTGAGCGGGGGGTGGCCACCCTGCCGCAGTGGCTGGTGGAAGAATACGCGCAGACCATGCCTATCCACCCGGTCCGGCTGGGGAAAGATGGCGTGCATAAACATATTCATCTGGGCTTCCGTAATGCCTCGGCCGATGACCAGCATATCCGCACCTTTATTGAATTTGCCCGTGGGCATGATGTGCAGTAGCTCTGTTTTATTGTCAGTGGATAATAACCGGCATTAACTTGCCCCACAAAAAATCAGTGGCGATTGATTTTCTGTGAGAGCGGATTGCTTTGTGGCAGAAGATCAGCATAAACCGGAGAAAACCTCAGGAAGCTCTGAATAACCCTGTGTCCGCTCCGGGTTACCTGCCATCCCCGCAGGGCGCGGCTTTCCGGCCCACATAGCGGCGTTGGCGAATTGGAAAAGAACCCGCCATTCTCTGCGTTCGCCGCCTTGCTCTGCAGCCCGGAAAGATTCGCGCAGAGTTATTCAGAGTTATTCAGAGGTTCCTTTACTCCGGTACATACACCATTTTGCCATCCGGCAGGCGGTAGGTGACCCCGGCTTTAATACCCTGGCCCTCACCGATCTGACCGCTGCTCTCATAGCGCGTCAGCTCTTCACCTTCTTTGATGGTGATGGTCATATCCGACTCACCCGGATTTTCAATAACCACCACATTATCCGCTGAAAACGGATTGAGTGGATTACGGACGATAATAATCAGCAGGATAACCGTGATGACCAGAAACAGGTCGATCAGGTTAACCACCGACAGAATCGGATCGTCATCATCCTGTTCAAGAAAACGGCCGGCCATGGGTTATTCTCCTGTCGCTGTGACGGCAGCACTGGCTGTGCGTGCCCGTTCAATCATCCGCAGTTCTTCAAACAGCCAGCGGCGCTGAATATTCAGTACGGCAAAGCTCAGGCTGGCGGCGATCAGAGCGAGTGTTACACCGGCGAAAGCGACGACCATATTTTCGCCCACGGAAGCGGTATTGTTTTCCGACAGCGCCAGCAGCGCCGGGCCCATCGGGATCAGTGTTGCTACCAGACCCAGCAGCGGCGTCACCCGTGATGTCAGGCGCAGCAGCTCCAGCCGTTTCATAATCCACAGTTCCAGATCGTCGCTGTGAATGCCGGCGCTGGCGGCGTATGCGCTCAGTCCGGTGGTGACTTTACCGCGGCGGCGCAGCAGATAATCCATCAGCAGACCTCCTGTCGCCATTAATGAGTAAATCAGCGCCGCACAGATAAGTAACAACGCGGGAATTAAAAAAACAGAAGACACCTGATACAACAGGGACTCAAATGCATTCATCAGTGGTTACTCATGGTTTGATAATGTTGACGGCGAAGCCCCTGACGCAGGGCACCGGCGGCAATAATGATGATCAGCAGCAGCCAGATCAGCCAGCGCTGTTGTGGGTCGGGCTGGGTTTCACTGGCCTGAACCTGTTCCAGCACCTGCCCCTGCACTGTTTGTGAGGCCGCATCCGCAGCGGATTCTGCTGGCGTGGCATCGGCCTGCAGATTGAGACCAAAGCCCGCTGCCTGTGCCTGAATAAACTCAACCGTTTGCTCAGCACCGGTGTTGGCTTTATGGTTTTTACGCAGCTCGTCCCAGCGTTCAATTAATTGCTGGCGGGTTTCCGCCGGGGCATCCCAGTAGCCTTTACGTACGGCTTCCAGCATACGTTCAACCAGCTGACGCTGGGCATCCGGATGTACCTTCTCAAACCATTCATTGAGGTCGAGATCCCGCTGATCCATCACATAGGTATCGTGCATGGCCTGCCACTGGTCATCGCGGATCATATGGCTGTCCATGGCCTGCCAGCCGAACATATTATTGACGACTTTCAGCATCTGTACGGCACCGGCATAGCCTTCGTTCTGCATCGACTGAATCCAGTGCGGATTCTGGTAACGGGTACGCAGTTCAGCGGCGAGAAAATCGCTCGCCTGATTGATTTCTGTTTCCGCTGTGCGGCTGTTGGAAATATAAAGCGCAGGGTTTTCACCGTTCACTTTTTTCGCCACCGCCGACAATCCGCCCAGATATTCATACGGATGATCGGTGGATAACAGGCCGTGGACATTGGATGAGCGCGACAGCACAGCAGCATCCACACCCTGCATCTGCGACTGCAGCAGACCGAGTTTTTCCACTGGTGCTCCCCAGTCATGGGCCGAATAGATATGCGACTGACTGCGGATAAAGGTATCGGCCAGTTCGCTGTCGTCATCCCAGCTGGTGGAGTCCATGGCTTTGGCGGTGACGCCGCTGCCGTAATCCCCCGGCGGATTGCTGAAGATACGCGCCGATGAGTAATTCGCCGCCTGCTGTTCCGTCAGCCCCTGCTGCAACAGCTGCTGCTTAATTTTCTCACTGTTGGCCGCAACCGGATTATTGGCTTCCTGCAGGCTGGCCAGCTGTTCGATCACGGTGGCCAGCTTGGTCATATAACCATCGAACTGATCGCGGTAAACACTGGTGGCATGTACCACCACATCCAGCCGCGGGCGGCCCAGTTCGGCCGCCGGAATAATGGCAAAGTGGCTGACCCGGCCGCCTTTATCCCATACCGGTTTTACCCCCAGTGCCTGCAGAATCTGTGCTTCCGGCAGGCCCAGGGTGCGGATGGTTTCCGATGACCACAGGGAGAAGGCCAGCTTGTCTGCTGCTTCGCCATGATGCTGTTCACGGTAGTCGGCCAGCAGTTGTGTCAGGGATTTTTCCGCGGCGTCATAGGCGGCTTTACCGGGAATTTTTTCCGGGTCCAGGGCATACAGATTCGTACCGCTGGTGGTCTGTGGATTCCGCACCGGATCTCCGCCGGGACCGGGTGGCACAAAGCGGCCGTTCAGAGCCTGCAACAGAGCTTCCATCTCACCGTTATTGCGCAGGGACTGTTCGGATTCCTGTGCCTGTTGCATCAGATTCTGCAGGGTTTCATTGTCTGCCTGCTCAGGGTTTTTATCACCATTGAGGTATGGCAGCAGATACTGATACGCCGGGTCGTCTGTCAGCTGATCGAAATTCACCGCAAACATTTCTTCGCTGTCAAAACCCTTTAATGCAGCCAGCGCCTGATAATAGGACTTGCCCAGCTGCTGCATAATGGTACTGGCACGTTGCTCAGCGCTGGGTGATTCACCAAAGGTATGTAAGCCAATGGGGATGGTCGCTTTGGCCAGACGGTGCAGGTGGTCATGCAGAACCGGGATAAACTCATCGGGCGCCTGACGGATTTTTTCCTCACTCCAGCCGAGATCAGTATGCAGATTATTTGCTGTGGATAAATCCAGCATCTGCTGAAAGGTTTTATCTTTTACCGCACCGGCTTCCAGTTGCAGATACTGGTGCATTATATCGTGAATATCACGCAGTTCATCATAGAAACCCGACGGCGCAAACGATGGCGTCTGATGGCTGATGACCACTGCGCGCCCGCGGCGTTTGGCCTGCATGGCTTCACCGATATTATCCTGAATATAGGGGTATAAAACCGGTACGTTACCGACCGCCAGGTTGGGATAATCATAGGCCCATAAACCACGGTCCTTACCCGGCGTCCATTCCTGGGTTCCATGTGTACCCAGATGAATAAAGGCATCGGCGTGCCAGTTATTACGCAGATACAGATACGCTGCCAGATAATAATGCGACGGTACTTCTTTTAAATCGTGGGTACTTTCACCAATTTTTCCGGCTCTGGGTGGCTGTGGCAGCCAGATAACATTTTTACTCTGTACTGCAGGAATAACAAAGCAGGGTTCACCATTGACGGTGCGTACCGCCGGATGATTTTCAGCATGGCCCCAGCGTTCAGTCAGCTCGTTGCTGACGGATGCTGGCAGGGTTGCCAGCCACTGCCGATAGTCGTTAAGCGGCAGGGTAACGGCGTAGCCCGTGGCCAGCAGCTGATCGGTGATGTCCGGCTGTTGCGGCAGATGATAGTAGCCATCGAGCATGGTTTTCGCGGCGCTGATCACGCTGTCTTCGTCAGGCGTGGTGGCCTGATAACCATTTTCCTGCAGCGCCTGCATAATATTGACGATACTGCGGGGCACATTCAGGTTGGAGGCAGAAATATTGTCTTCACCGCCCGGGCTGTTCCAGAACAGCAGAGCGACTTTAATATCGGCATGGTCGGCTGTCTGCAATTTTGCATTGGCGATAAAGCGCCCGGTTAATAATTCCATCTGCTCGGGAATGGGCACGATATTGCCGTCCTCCACCGCGGCCAGCACCAGCGGATCACTCATACCCCAGCTTTCCGGAATGGTCATTAAGGTGGCAGAAGAGCGGGCAGAAATGCCCTGTGCCGCATCACGCCATTGCTGAATGCTGCCATCGCGGTAGGTCATGCCCATGACGACGGGAATATTCAGGCGGTTGAATTCGGCTTTGCGTGCTTCACCATCCAGCATATGGGTGGTGTTCATCAGCATGGCGGGTTTTGCCGCCGCAATCTGATCGACAATGCCCTGTTTATTCATGCGGTCGAACCAGAAGATCAGCGGGATACCACCGGCTTTTTCGATGCGCTTGATTAAGTCATCGTAAAAAGCCATCTGGTCGTCGGCAATACTGGAATCTGACATCGCGACGGCGAGTACCGGGGCCTGTTCCGGCCAGCGTTTTTTACCCCAGCTCAGATAATCCTGCAGATCGGTAAAATAGCGTTCTGCAGCGCTGTGATAGTAACCGGTTGCGGGTAATGGCCGCGGAGCGGGAACCGCTGCGGTATCACCAGCGCGGAAAGCGGCACGGATATAGCGCATCAGATTGGTAAAGTTTTCTTTACCACCGGCGCTGTAATAGCCCAGCAGTGACTGCATTACCGGGCGCTCAAGGTGTTCGCCCAGCGGGCGTCCGCCACCGATGGCAAGCCAGGGGGTTGTGCTGCCGGCCAGCGCCTGGCGGGAAAATTCCATCACCTGCGCGCGGTCATTGCCGCGCGGGGTATCGAGGATGATCAGATCCCAGCCGGAAGGCCAGTCAGTATCAAGCTCACTGGCGTCTTCAACAAAAATACCCTGCACACGGATATTTTCTGCCGCCGCCAGCTGCTGCAGTAAGGTAATTTTTCCCGGCATCACAAAATGGTTGGTAACAACAGCCACCAGCAGCATGTCGTCCTGCGTTCCGGCCGTTGCTGTATTGGCCGCCGCTGCCTTGGCGGCCACAGAAAAAATGGCCGCAGCGGCCAGAAAGGCACAGTGCAGCCAAAGGAAACGCAACGCGTTAAACCTGAAGTGGGTGCTCATGATCAGAACTCAGCGGTCAGACCAAAACGCAGTTCGCGACCCGGTTCCACCCGTGCAAACAGGTCGGATTCATCGGCCAGGCGTTTATCGAACAGGTTATCGACACCGGCATAGACTTTCAGGTGCGGAATAACACGGGCAGAGAAGTCGATATGATGAAGGTTATATTTCGGTGCATATTCCTCATCAATATACTGCTTGCCGACAAACTCTGAACGCCAGCTGAGCACTGAATCGTGGGCGAAACGCCAGTTCAGTTTCAGGTTGGCAACATAACGCGGACGCTCTTCCAGTGGTTCGTGATCACCGCTGTTGACGGCGTCCAGCAGGGTGGAGTTAATATTCAGATTGAGGCTGTCGGTCAGATCGCCACTGAAGGCCAGTTCCACACCGCGGATCAGGGATTCGTCCACGTTTTCGTATTGACGACGCTCACTGCCGCGCACGCCACAGTCGGTGTAACACACGCTCTGTACCAGATCCTGCAGGTCATTACGGAAGATCCGGGCTGAGGCCAGCATGCTCTGCTGATGGTATTCGATGCCGGCTTCATAGGTTTTTGAACGTTCCGGTTCCAGGTCCGGGTTACCTTCCACCCAGAAGCGGCTGCCACCGCCGAGGACTTCGTATTCTTCCGACAGTTCTGTCAGGGAAGGCGCGCGGAAGCCTTCACCATAACCGCCTTTGATGATCAGGCTGTCGCTCAGGTCGTACACGGCATACACCCGCGGGCTGATTTCATTACCGTATTCTTCGTGGTTATCCACACCCACGCCGGCAGTCACCTGCAGGTCGGCACCGATCTGAATTTCGTCCTGGGCAAAAACAGACTGATGCGTGGCACTGGTGTCACCGTCGCTGGCGGCATCCGTGTCATACAGGGTTTCTTCGCGCAGCTGGCCACCCAGGGTCACAAAATGTTTGCCGGCCGCCAGCGGCATGCCGATGTGACCTTCAATAATCTGATCTTTGACATCCTGCGGATCGCTGGCGCTGACACCGTTGGTGCGGCGGTTATCACGGGTAATTTTTGACTGGTAAGCATCGATACGGGCATGACCCCAGTCGAAATTACCGTCGTAGCCCAAACCTGCCTGAGTGCGTTCAATGTCGTCTTTATAGGTGTAATAACCGGCGCTGCCGGAGCTGGTGTCACGTTCACGTTTATCGTGACTGGAGCTGTAGCTCAGACTCAGCTGGTGATTTTCTGAGGCTTTCCAGATCAGCTCACCACGGCCGGAAGCCGACTCACGTGCTTCCAGTTCAGAAATCTGTTCATCGTCTTCACTGGGCAGATTATTGCGGTCATACAGCTGGCCGGCGAGCGAGAACGACAGGCTGTCAGTGGCCGGGCCGGCAACATAAAAAGACGACTTATTTACCGCGCCGTCGCTGCCTTCGCCCAGCGTGCTGGTATTCAGCGACACTTCACCGCCGATTTTATCTTCCGGAATACGGGTAATAACGTTCACCACACCGCCGAGGGCATCGGAGCCGTACAGCGATGACATCGGCCCACGTACCACTTCAATGCGCTGAATGGCAGACGCCGGCAGCCAGCTCAGTTCGTAATCTGAGTGGGCAATCACCGCGTTGCTGCTGCTGATACGGCGGCCGTCAATCAGGTACAGGGTATGTTCCTGTGGCATACCGCGGATGCTGATGCCACGGCGGGTCATGCTGGTATCGGTCAGATAGATGCCGGGCTCATGTTCGATGGCGTCGGCGAGGTCATCTGCGTCCTGCAGTTTCAGTTCTTCCTGAGTAACCACCGAGATACTGGCCGGCGCATGCAGCAGGGCACTTTCGCGGCGGTTGGCGGTAACGACCACACTTTCCAGGCGGGCCTGTTCTTCGTCCTGTGCGGCAGAAACGGCGGGCGTTGCCAGTACGGCGGCCATGATGGATAAGTGGAGTGCGGAATACAGATAAGGAGATTTCATTGCTGATATGTTTGTTGGTTAATTTGCGCACTGTTATAACATAACGTATTGATGGTGCGAAAGTGCCAGACGGAAATCCGCGTGGTTATCCGCTCAGTGGCGGCCTCTGTCGGGATTGTTCACGCGCTGCTGGCCGGGAAACGCGCTCAGCGTCCCATTGCCGCCAGCGTGGCAAAGACAATAATGGCTGCTGCGGCTGGCAGCAGTGCAGCCATGATCAGCAGACGCTGCCGGCTGAGGCGGGGCGGGGATACGGCGTCAGCGGCTGAGGTTTCTGTTGTATGCAGAGTGCCGGCGGCGATGATCGTGAGTGGTACTGACAAAATCAGACCCAGGGTTTCCAGCCAGCGCAGCAGGTCTGGCATCGGCGTTACCGACAGCGGAAATATCTGCAGCAGATCCAGTGCATACACCAGAAAATAGCTGCCACCGCAGAGGGTAGCCGCCAGCCCGCTGTGACGCCACTGTCTGAGCAGCAACAGGGGAATGATAAAACTGGCCAGACCGAGCAGGGTGAGAAAGGTGTTGAAGGCCGCCAGAATAAACGGGCTGTAATGGGAGAAATCCCGGCTTTCCACCGGGCCGCCGGGAATCATGCTGCTCAGCAGCAGGGCGGAAATGAATAACAGGGTCGCGCTGATTCTGGCGCTGGTATTGGTATTGGCGGTCAACATTATCCGTTTCCTGTTACGCGGTGGGCAGACCGGGAAATGTGGGAAGCGTCTGCAGCGCGGCATCCCACGTTGCGCGGCTGGCGACAAACAGATGGGCTTCCGGCGCCAGCGGCGGTGGCATATCCAGACTGCCGGCCGGCACCACGAGCAGATTATATTCCGTTTGTGCAAAGGGCAACGGTGAGCCGCATTTACGGCAGAAACTGCGCATGTGCCGGGTTTCAGGTAAGCGGAAAACACTGACCAGATCTGTGCCGCTCAGCCACTGCAGTTCACCGTCGCTGGCAAACAGATTGGCGGCGTGTGCCGAGCCGGTACCTTTCTGGCAACGCTGGCAGTGACAGAGGAAGAAGTGATTAAAACAGCCGCTGACTTTGTAGCGTACGCTGTTACAGAGGCAGGAGCCGGTGAGTGTTGTGGTCGTCATAATAGCATCCCTGTCCGTTGGTTAAGGCTGCTGGCCGGTGTGCCGGCAACGTTTTTCAGGTATTTATTCTGTTTACCAGTAGCCAGCATACCCGACAAGACTCCGCCGGTCAGTGTCAGCAGAGCCGGAAACATCGGCGGAGCCCCGAGGGCGAGGCCGGCAACATAAAAACAGCGAACATGGCGGTGATATGAGTGGTGCTGCTGGCGAAGAAATAATTACCGATAAGGGCGGCAATGGTGCCGACAAACAGCGCCAGCAGATGCCAGCGTTGGCACTGACGCCTTCAGGCAGGAAGAATTTCCCGCCGGGATGGCGGAAAGTGGGCAGGCCTGTGTCGCTCAGTCGCGGTAACAGGCCCGCATTGACTCACAGCAGCGTTGGATTCGGCAGGCCGGCATAAACCTCCTGCGGATCGAAACGGCGGGCCTTTTCCGTATAAATCAGCGCTTCACCCTGGCGGCGTTCGTCCGCCAGCGGAACTCGGCGGTAAAAACAGGAATGGTAACCGACGTGGCAGCTGGCGCCGGACAGGGGAATGCTGACCTGCAACCAGATGGTGTCCTGATCGTCGTCGATCCGTATTTCATGCACGTGATGAATCAGGCCGCTGTGCGCGCCTTTATGCCATAGTGCCTGACGGGTGCGGCTCCAGTAATGGGCTTCACCGGTCTGAATGGTCAGCTGCAGTGCTTGCTGATTCATATAGCCCAGCATCAGTACATCACCGCTGGCATGGTCGGTGGTGACGCAGGCAATCAGCCCGCGCTCATCAAAGCGTGGCGCGAGCACGGTGCCTTCTTCCACTTCTTCAACTGAGCGGCGTTCACTGAAAGTAACCGCAGGTAATTCCGTCATGAATTCAGATCCTCATTGTTATCGCTTTCAAAAAACCGCATTGGCCGGCCGCAGGGTTGAGCGGCTGTTAAAGTGCCATCGCATACCACGGCTCTGCCGCCGATGACGGTATGTACCGGCCAGCCGGTTACGCTCATGCCGTCGTAAGGTGTCCAGCCGCTGACACTGGCTATCCAGTGATTTTCAATGGTGCGGGTGGCCTGCAGGTCGACGATGCTGAAATCGGCGTCATAACCCAGCGCAATACGGCCTTTACCGGCCAGGCCAAACAATCTGGCCGGTCCGGCGCTGGTCAGGTCGGTCAGGCGCAGCAGTGACAGGCGGCCAGCGTTGACGTGATTCAGCATAACGGGCAGCAGCGTCTGCACGCCGGTCATGCCGCTGGGAGACTGCGGATAAGGCTGCTGTTTTTCCGCCGTCGTATGCGGTGCATGATCGCTGCCGATCACGTCCACCAGACCGTTATTGATTGCCTGCCATAACGCCTGCTGATGGCGGGTATCGCGCACCGGCGGATTCATCTGCGCCAGGGTGCCGAGGCGTTCATAACAGTCCGGGGCGGTTAACGTCAGGTGATTGGGGGTGACTTCGACACTGACCAGCGGTTTACAGCCGGCGAGAAATTCCATTTCTTCGGCGGTGGAAACATGCAGCACATGCAGACGGCGGTTTTCCTGCAGTGCCATGCGCACCACTTTCTGCGTTGCCATTAACGCGCTCTGCTCGTCGCGCCAGTATGGGTGCTGGCGGACGTCGCCGGATTTTTCAACCAGACATCTGCGTTCACGCAGGCGGGCTTCGTCTTCCGCATGTACGGCCAGACGCCGGCTGCCGTTGCGTAAAATCGTCTGCAGTACGGTGTCGTCATCGGTCAGCAGATCACCGAAGGAACTGCCCATAAATACTTTCACACCGGCACAACCGGGCAGACGTTCCAGCCTTGCCAGCTGACTGGCATTGGCCGCTGAACCACCGATATAAAAGGCGTAATTACACCAGGCATCACGGGCAGCGATCGCCTGCTTGGCCTGCAGGTCCTGTTGATTGAGTGTCAGTGGGTTGGTATTCGGCATTTCAAAAATACCGGTAATGCCTCCCAGTACAGCGCCACGGGTGCCGGCGGCAATCGTTTCTTTGTGCGTCAGGCCCGGTTCACGGAAATGTACCTGACTGTCGATGGCGCCGGGCAGAATGTGTAAACCTGTGGCATTTAATTCCTGCAATGCCGACCAGCCTGGCAGCTGGCCGAGCGCAACAATACGGCCGTTAACACAGGCAATATCGATTGCCTCTGTGCCATTGGGGGTAACCGCGCTACCGCCGCGGATAATCAGGTCCGCCAGTTTGCTCACGCTGTTATCCTCCTGCGCTCAGCTTATTCAGCAATCTGACACGGCTTTCCTCCGTGGCCGAAAAGTCCGGAGGCGTGGCTGCATCGAGCAGAAATTCGATGGCATCCTCAATGGCATAACTGCCGAGCTGGTCGCCATTACGGTTACGGATGGTGACCGTTCCACTGCTGACTTCCTGCTTACCGGCAATCAGCAGAAACGGAATTCGCTGCAGGGTCTGCTGGCGTACTTTATAGCCGATTTTTTCGTTACGGGTATCGGTGCCGGTGCGGATGCCGGCGATATTCAGCAATTCAGCCAGCTGTCGGGCGTAGCTGGCGTGATCATCGGTAATGGACATCACCACCGCCTGCAGCGGCGACAGCCACAGCGGCAGTTTGCCGGCATGATGCTCAAGCAGAATGCCGGTGAAACGCTCCAGTGAACCGAACAGGGCACGGTGTAACATCACCGGCCGCTGGCGTTCACCGTCTTCATTGATGTAGCCGATATCAAAACGTTCCGGCAGATTCATATCCACCTGCAGGGTGCCGCACTGCCAGTCACGGCCGATGGCATCGCGCAGTACGAATTCCAGTTTCGGTCCGTAAAACGCACCTTCCCCGGGATTGATCTGATAATCGAGGTTCATGGTCTGCAGCGATTCTGTCAGCGCATTTTCGAGAAAATCCCAGGTGCTTTCATCACCGATGCGGTTGTCCGGACGGGTGGATAATTTGATGCGGATATCGTCGAAACCAAACTGATGGTAAATATCCAGTACCAGGGCGATGACCTGTGCGCACTCATCATTTAATTGCGCCGGGGTACAGAAAATATGCGCATCATCCTGCGTAAAATGGCGGACCCGCAGCAGGCCGTGCAGCGCACCAGACGGTTCATAGCGGTGGACTTTACCGAATTCGCCCATGCGGATGGGCAGGTCGCGGTAGCTTTTCAGCCCGTGCCGGTAAAGCAGTACACTGCCGGGACAGTTCATAGGTTTCAGTGCCAGTGAACGGCCGTCTTCGGTTTCGGTGGTGAACATATGCTCGCGGTAATTCTGCCAGTGGCCGGAAATTTCCCACAGGCTGCGGTCCATCACATCCGGTGAATTGACCTCGCTGTAACCGGCCTGCTGCTGACGGCGGCGCATATAGCTGATCAGCTGGTTGAACAGGGTCCAGCCTTTTTCATGCCAGAACACGGCACCGGGTGCCTCTTCGTGAAAATGGAATAAATCCTGTTCTTTGCCCAGCCGGCGGTGATCGCGTTTTTCTGCTTCCTCAATACGCTGCAGGTGGGCTTTCAGGTCCTGTTTACTGGCCCAGGCGGTGCCGTAAATACGTTGCAGCTGTTCATTCTGCGAATCGCCGCGCCAGTAGGCGCCGGAAACACCGGTCAGATGGAAATGCCTGAGGAAGCGCGTGTTAGGCACGTGCGGGCCGCGGCACATATCAATGTATTCTTCATGATAATAGAGACCCATTTCCATGGTCTCCGGCATATCCTCAATCAGGCGCAGTTTATAGTCTTCACCACGCTCGCGGAAAATACGCTGGGTTTCATCCCGTGGGGTGATACGTTTGACCACCTCATAGTTCTTATCGATCAGCGATTTCATCCGTGTTTCGATGGCGGCAACATCGTCCGGCGTAAATGGACGTTCAAAAGCAATGTCGTAATAAAAGCCATCGCGGATCACCGGGCCAATCACCATTTTTGCATCCGGGAATAACTGCTTCAGTGCATGGCCCAGCAGGTGCGCACAGGAATGACGGATAATATCGACACCCTCCTCATCGCCGGCGCGGATGATTTCTATGCCAGCGCCGTCCGGTACCGGATCGCATAAATCGTGCAGCTCACCATTAATGCGTCCGGCGACGGCATGTTTAGCAAGCCCCGCACTGATGGCATGGGCGACATCCGCCAGGGTCGGAATGGACGGGAAGTATTTCTGCTGGCCATCCGGCAGGTTTACGCAGACGGCATCAGCGGCGTTGGCTTGCGGGGCATTAATAACATCAGAACTCATTCTGGATACTCTTATAACCTGAAACTAATTCGTTATTGGTACGGGCAACATCTTCAGAAAAACCGCTGGCATCAACGGATACCTGCGGCAGGGTCGTGAGGTCGGTTCCGGCATCGATGCGTAAGGTGGACGGTACGTAAAAACCGGCCGGCAGATGGCAGTCATCGACGACGGCGTTGTAACGGACAACACACTGATCACCGATCACACAATTAAACAGCACGCTGTTAAAACCGATAAAAACCCGGTTTCCTATGGCACACGGACCATGCACGATGGCCCGGTGGGCAATGGAGCTGTGCTGCCCGATCACCACCCGCGCTCCGGATTTTGAGTGAATCACCACGCCGTCCTGAATATTGGAATGGGCACCGATAATAATGGGTTCGATATGACCATCGCTGTCCATTTCATCGGCACGGACCACGGCGTACGGGCCGATAAATACATTTTCTTCAACGATAATGCGTCCGCACAGAATGGCGGTCGGATCGACAAAGGCACTGGGGTGTACCTGTGGCAGATCACCACGCGGATTTTTCCGGATCATAACGGGCCCCCGCCGGCGCGCCTGTCAGCACTGGAGGCCCAGGCGACGGCATCGTGCGGATGCAGACTTTCCAGATGACGGACATGCACAGACAGCTGGCGGTAATCCCGGCCAAGGGCTGTGCAGATATGGCGCGCCGCATCTTCCACAAACATCAGATTCTGACCGTTCAGTTCGGCGAAAGCCTGCTCATCGGCGCGTTTGACAGCAGTCTGCAGTGGCGTGTTGATGGCCTGCTCGGTGATATCAATCAGCCCCAGCAGCCCCAGCCCTGAATCATCGCTATGCAGTTCAGCATTGATCACCGCTTCACTGCGCTGGCTGTGCGGGGTGGCGAGACTGGCATTGCGGCGCAGCCAGGCAGCGGCCTGGGCCGCATCAACCGCACCGGAGGTGCCGAACTCGGCGCTGAAACTCTGCTCGATAATCTGCCGTGACAGCGCTGCGGAACACGGGCAGGTGGAGGAATAGCCCACGGTGATCTGCGCATGCAGACGGAATGTTCCCCGCTGCAGCAGGGCATCGAGCCGGACCGGGTAGGATTTCCAGCCTGACAGCTGCGGGGTTTTCAGTGCCGGCCGGCGGACCAGCAGATCAAAGTTCAGGCGCAGGCGTGCACTCTGGCTGCCGCAGTCGCTGTGGCTGTCGATCATGGCCTGCAGTAAGGCGCGCAGACGTCCGGCCGACAAGGGCTGTTCGTCGCCCACTTCATCCAGCAGACGGTACAGACGGGACATGTGAATGCCTTTGATATGAGCAAGCGGAAGATCGACCTGCACGTCAGCGCGCGCATGTAACTGCCGCTGATAACCGCCCTCGGCCACGGTGACCGGAAGATCAATGCCCTGCATGCCTACCCATTCAAGCGGATGCAGTGCCGGGGCAGAGTCGGTAACAGAAACATCGGGTAATACTGCGTTCATAACAACTTATATCCGTTGGCGTGGTGCGGGTGCGACCGCAGCCGTCATAAATTGCAGCCCGCTGAAAACGGGCTGGTGGTGGCCGATACAGAAATAACCACGGCTGGGTTATCCGGCATGGGGAATGGTCGGTTCTGTGTCCATGCAACCGGCACAGCGGCCGAAAATTTCTATGGTTGTCCGGCTGATGGAAAAGGCCCGGCTTTTCATCCGCCCGCGGATGCTGTCATTCAGCTCCGTGGCATCGACTTCTTCGGTGTGGCCGCAGCACTGGCAGATGGCATAGGCCGTCACTTCATTTGCCCGCCGCTGTTGCCCGGTACAGCAGATATAGGCATTCAGTGTCTCCAGCCGGTGGACCAGACCGTACTCGGTCAGCCGGTTCAGGGCGCGGTATACCTGTACCGGTGCCCGGAATCCTTCACTGCTGAGCTGTTCCAGC
This sequence comes from Pseudomonadales bacterium, assembly GCA_963682115.1. GTDB lineage: Bacteria > Pseudomonadota > Gammaproteobacteria > Pseudomonadales > Oceanobacteraceae > Venatoribacter. The sequence continues at coordinate 2,244,346 of OY821639.1, forward strand.
AGGGCGTATGCGCCCATGGGCCTGGCCGCTTTTTCGAGTGCACACAGCACCCGTTTCTGGTTAATGGTCAGGACCGGTTGCATTGTTTCCGGCATATCCATGCCTCCTGTCATAATCCTGTTTTAAGATGTTATAACATAACATTTTAAAGGTACAGTACCCGCCAGCGGGGAACAGATGTGGCGTGACAGTGGGTTGGAACGGGGCGGCACAGAGGGGGAGCGGCGGGAGCCGGTCAGCTCCCGCCGCCGTAGCGGGTCAGGCGGCGGATTGTTTCAGTCTGGCTTCCAGGCGGTTGCCGGCAGCACCAAAGCCAAGAATCTGCATGGCTTTTTCGGCGATGACAGAACCGGCTTCCAGCGGCGGCAGGCCACCACCATAAATGTTGGAAATCACCGTGTATTCCCAACGGATATCCGGGTTGCCACTGAATGCAGCGGCTTCGGCCTGCTCCTCCCCGGTAACCTGATAGGCAAAATAGGCGGACAGACTGCGTGATGCCTGGGCATCGCCGCCGGGACGTTCACCGATCAGCAGAATGATCAGGCGGGTATTCAGCGCTTCACCCACCGGTTCACACAGTTTGACCCGGCCGTAAGGCACGATGGTCGTCATGCCCACGTTATAGTCTCGGCTGGCGAGACCATCCTGCAGCACCGGGATCAGCTGCGGGATATTGTGGTGCACGGCTTCGGCACTCAGGCCGTCAGAAATCACGATCTGCACATCGCTGTTTTCCGCCGTCAGTGAGGCCAGACTTTCTGCACTCAGATGCGAGCCCAGCTCCGGGTTGCTCAGGTGTTCGTGTTTGTCTGTCGCTTCTGTGGTCAGCCAGCGCTGCGGACCGATGGCAGCCAGCAGGTCGCGGTTGAGGTCGGCATAAATGGCTTCACGGGCAATCGCCTGATTGGAGCGCAGGGTGCGGGTGACTTCATCGGCCGGACGCGGACCGGCATTATCGAAACCGTAAGCGGCGGGCACCGACTCCAGCAGACGCTGGTAATCGAGTTCTGACTGACAGAACTGTTCCGGTTTGCCCCAGTTCGGGCCGCGCTGTAACTGGCCGTCGTCATCGCGTGCAAAAATACCGCGCGACAGCGCCCATTGCAGATATTCCGGTGCTGGTTCGAGATCGTAAATTTCACGCATGGTCTGGTCGTCGTGACCGCTGGTGTCAAAATAGGCGAGCATGCGGTCATTGCCGAGATACACATCCATAAAGAAATTCGCACCGGCGGCGGTGAGCAGCTCGGTCGCCATCTGCTGGCCTTCGGCAGTAATCTGCGAATGCAGGGTAAAACAGGGGGCCATACCCATCGGCAGTCCCATCATTTTGCCCATAAAGTGATCCTGCAGGCAGGAGTAGGTCATTTCAAAATTATCGACGTGGGTTTCCGGACCGATAAAGCCGGTGACGTTATTCACCATAAAGGGCGAGTAACGGCGGGCGAGGCCATAACACAGCGCCTCGCAGGTCGCCATGTCGATGCCTTCGTGTTTGTTGTAGGTCAGCTCGCTGCCCTGACCGGTTTCGAAATACATCATGTTTTCTGCGCCTTCGGCGATTAACGGACCCTGTTCGCGCATGGTGTTGTAGGCCCGGTCGAGCAGTTCAACGGTGACGTCGAATTCGCCGGTGAGGGTGCTTTCGGTACCGGCCAGTGACTGGAACATGATTTCCACCGGTGCACCCTGCTCTAAACAGGCGAGCTGGGTTTTGATATGCGACAGCACACAGATCTGGGTGGGCGCGCCGGTTTCGCGGCGGATTTTATCCAGATGATGCAGGGTGGCGCTGATATTTTCCACGGTATCAATGGCCGGATTTAAACCCAGCAGGGCATCGCCGGCTCCCATGGATAATCCGGTGTACGCCAGCAGGGTCATGCCGGATAAATTATCCGTCGGATGATTGGGCTGTAAGCGCGACGACAAGGTACCGCTTAACCCCACGTGCGTGCGGGCTTTGGCAGAGGCGCCTTTTTTCAGGCGTTTGGCCAGCAGAATTAATTCGTGCACATCCAGCAGCTTGGCTAAGGCAGAAACCATCACACCGGTCATAGCCTGACCAACGGCACGGATTTCCTCACCGTTACTGGCCAGTAAATGATTTTTTAATTCGCCCAGTGTCAGGGCGGAGATGTCACTGAATTTTGCCAGGTCGATGTCGTAGTTAACCTGCATGACCGCATCGATTTTTCCGTGGCGGTCAGGCAGTGGCATATCGTACAGCTGCTGCAGCGTAAGCGAGGATAATAATTTACGCGCCGCTTCCCGCTCCACTTCATCCTGCGCCGCCAGACCGGCAATACGTTCGCCGGCTTTGCTGATATCAGCCGCACCGAGCAGGTGCTTGAGATCGCGGAAATGATAACTGTCGTCCATTAATTCAATGCTCAGGGGGGTGGCCGTGGTGACGGCGGGCAGTCGGATTTCACTGACAGGACTGAGGGCTTTCATTTCCGTTTCTCCTTTAATTCATGCCAAAAAACGACACGGGAACAATATGTTGGTGCGGCCGCCCGATCTGTACAAAACGGGCTTCGCGCAGGGGAATTTCATCAATCACAAACAGGACTCTGGGCTCTTTGCCCCAGTCGGTTATGTACTGACCGAGGGTTTTGCCGAGGTTGGTATCCATCAGCAATACCAGCGGCTGTGATGGCGGCAGGCGGACGGCGCGGATGGCGTTGCGGATATTGTCTGCCAGTGTGCGGATGCTGTGGTGATCGGCATGACCGCTCTGCTCAATACTCAGGCAGGCACCCTGACGGCAACCGGCGGCGAGGGCCAGCGCCTGTTGCCAGCCGCCGGCGCCGGTATCGGCCGGCAGGCGGGAAATAATCGGCAGATCACGCAGCGGTAACTGTTGCGGATGGGACAGATACAGACTGCTGCCGGAAACATCGCAGCTGTGCAGGGTCAGCCCCATCACCGTCGCGCGGCCGGCATGTTCCGGCTGAATATGCAGCGCCGCCGAGAGTACGCCGGACTGCACGATGGCGCGTGCGAGGTCGACTCCGAGGTCTCCGAAATACGAGGTGCCTGGCCAGTCGTGACCATTAATATGGCGGTAAATCAGTTCGCCGACGCCTCCGGAAAAGGTAATCAGGCGCGGGGTATCCAGAGCGGCTGCGGCAGGGAAAGGCACCTGAACCAGTTGCTGGTGACAGTCCGACTGCCGGAAAAAATTCCCGTCACCGCTGGCAATGGCTTCCAGTGCTTCAACCATCAGGCGGATAACCTGAGCCACTTCCTCAGGACTGAGATCGTCGCCGGGTTGTTTGTCGATGCCCAGATGGTGCAGCAGGGATTGTCCGGTGGCCGACAGGCCGCTGAGACGGTAACTGCCGGGCACGAAGGTCAGGTGCCGCGCACCGATATAAAAACAGCCGCAGGCGGAAATCTGGCCATTGATTCCCAGCGCCGGGTTGGTGGTGCCACCACCGATATCCAGGTTAATCAGCGCATGCTGCGGATGAGCACGGCTGAGCGTGGCGCAGCTGCCCATAAAGGCCAGCCAGGATTCCAGTCGCGGATCATCGGCGCTGGCGATCAGGCTGTCGCCGATGCGTTCACTGACCAGGCGCGCCAGCGTGCGGGCATTATCACTGCGTGCCGCCAGTCCGGTGATCAGTGCCGCACCGGCGGCCGGGGATGCGCTGCCGGGTTGCCAGCTGGCCTGCTGCAGCCAGTCATCGAGCAGGCGGGCGATGGCGGTTTCATCCAGTGTCTGCTGCCGGAAGGGGGTGAATACCGGCTGACTGCGGTGGAGAATTCGGGGTTCACCGAAGCCCATACGCCCGGTCAGGCTGTGACGGCCGATTTCTGCTTCGGCGACCATCATGCTGCTGGTGGTGGAACCGAAATCCAGCCCCAGAAGGCGCAGGCGGCTCCCGGCAGAGGCAGGGGTGTGGGCAGGGCTCTGCCGGTCTTCGTCAGCGTGGGGCAGCTGGGTATCGGGCATATTATATTCTGAAACTTAAATTCCTGGCAGGAATATTCAGGAAGCGTGCCACTCATCCACAGAGACTTGTTGCTGTTCTTATGCTGGTATTTAAGTGAATGATTTTTATGAGAAATATTGCTGTGGTGTGCGCCATTTCGCGGCAGGGCTGAGGCCGTGACGGCCGATTTCTGCCCAACTCAGGGTCATCATCGGGTAAAGTTGCGGTACAGACTGGTGCAGAGTGCTGCAGCCTTGACCCCGGGCAAGTCCGGCGGTTGTGTCGCCGGCGGTGAACCGCGACAATCGCTGCAGCATTGCAGCTGGAGATCATAGTGAAGACGTTGATAACTGAACCCACTGGCCTGACGGACCTCCGGCGCCGCCTGCTGCTGAAACGTTCCCTGCTGCTGGCCGGGGCGGCCTGTCTGCCGGCGGTAACGTTGCGGGCTGCGGCGGCTGAGGATGTTCTGCTGGGCGGCGGCCGTTTCCGCCGTTCGGCATCAGCGCCGATGGAATACGCTGTGGCCGAGGTCCGCCCGGATTCCGCTCAGGTGCGTACCATCCGGACCGATTTTTTTCCTCACGGTTTTGCCTTTTCCCCGCAGCGTAAAAGCCTGGCCTACTGCTTTGAAAAAATCGGTAACGGGGCTGCGGTGATTGATCTGGAGCAGATGGAAGTCGTACGCAGCATCCGTCCGGCCGGACAGCGGCAGTTTTATGGTCATGGTGTCTGCACACGGGATAACCGCTATCTTTTTTCCACCGAAACATCGCCGGATGGAAAAGGAGCTATCGGTGTACGCGACCCGCAGACGCTTGAGTATCTGGGCGATTTTCCGACCTATGGTGATAACCCCCACGAATGCCGGCTGATCGAAAACGACCGTGTGCTGATGGTGACCAATGGTGGTGGCACTGCGGCCAGCGGTATACCCGGTGCCCTCTGTTATATCGATGTGCACAGTCGTCAGTTGCTGCATAAAGCCGAAATGCCGGACGCACGTTTTAATACCGGCCATCTTTATCCGCTGGCGGAAGACCGGGCGGTGGTAGTATCTGCCCCGCGGCTGGGGCTGGATGCAACACACACCGGAGCGGTCAGCGTGTTTACCGGCACCGGTACGCTGGCAGTGATGACCCGGCCGGCGGCGGTGGTCAATAACATGTACGGTGAAGCCCTCAGTATTGAAGTACTGCCGGAGCGGGATCTGTTTATTGTGACGCATCCGACGCCGGGAATGCTGTCTTTCTGGTCCATCAGCCAGCTGAGCTACCGTGGTCATCTGATGGTGGAAAATGTCCGCGGTGTGGTTGTTGCTGCTGACCGGAAGCGGGTCTGGGTCAGTTGTGGTCATCAGGCGGATATCCGTGCGCTGAACCCTGAGACATTAACCCTGATTGACAGAGTAGCGGTGCAGGGTTCTTTTATTACCGGCTCACATCTGATTAATACGGCATTGATTTAAAGAGGCCCGCCCGTTTTATCAACGCCGCCGCCGCGGCGTTTTTTATATCTGGCCGTTTTTATTGACAGAATATGGGCAGATACCGGCGGCTGGGGATTAAAAACCTTATACAGAATAATGTTTTGTCAACATTGCCGGATGCGTACTCAGCAATGTGTGTTGTCCGCTGGCAGGCGTTGCTGGTGGCTGATATTTTTCAGGCCCATTCAGGGACGTAATCTGCATAAACAGAGAAAAAACGGACACGGACAATAAATGGCGTGATCTGCTGAATTACCCAGGAGCGATGTAATGAATCCAGTATTTTATATGCTGCAGGCGGTGATGCTTGTCAGTCTGCTTTTCAGCCCGTTAATAAAAGCCGCGGAATATCCTGCTGGTCCGGTAACCTTTATTGTGCCGTGGCCGGAAGGCGATCTGGAAGACTATCTGACAAAAATGATTGCCCGTGAACTGACGGCGGAAACCGGTTTTGAGGCGCAGGTAAAATTTATCCCCGGCGATGCCGGAGCCACTGGTGCGGCGGTTGTCGCCGCAGCCCCGGCCGATGGTCAGATAATCGGCTCACTGGTGAATCACCTGCTGACTACGAAAGTCATGGGTGGGGAAGTTTCCTGGAATTTTAAAACCTTTTCGCCGGTCGGTATTTTCCTGGATTATCCGTTTGTTCTGGCTGCCCGTGCCGATGCGCCCTATAACGATCTGAAGGAACTGGCTGATTATTCGCAGTCCAATACACTGAGTCTCGGGCATTTCGGTAATGGCATTACGCCAACGGCACTGACGTTCAAAATGGCCGATGATTTCGGTATCAATATTTCTGCAGATAAAGCGTATGACGCACTGGAATGTCCGCTGCTGCTGAATAAAGACGTTGATCTGATTAATACCACGACCCAACAGATATTCCCCTGCCTGGAATCCGGCGAGGTGAAACTGCTGGTGGCCTTTACCTCGCGGCGGGTGACCATCGCGCCGGATACCCCGACTTTGTCTGAACTGACCGGTATCAACCTGACCATCTGGAACGGCCTGTTTGTACCACGCAGTACACCGGCGATGACCAAAGTTAAAATTGCCCGCATCGCTAAAAAAGCGATTGAATCGGATGAGGCACAGAAGCTGGCGAAAGAAACCGGGGCATTGGTTTACTGGGATGATGCGCTGCGTTCGAAACTGCGGATTGCCGATGATATTGAGGCCAGTCGCTCGCTGCTGAATTATCTGCAGCGTGAATAGGGGCATGCAGAAGGCATAAAAAAACGGGCAGCAGCCCGTTTTTTTATGCCCGGTTTTCAGTGTTCGCCGAAGCGGTTGCGCAGATAGCTGAACACGGCCCGCATTCCCATGGCTTCACCGCCGACCGGACGGCCCGGCAGTTTGCGCTGGTTCCAGGCCATCACATCAAAATGCACCCACGGCGTATCTTCGACAAAATGTTCCAGATACAGTGCCGCGGTAATAGCACCACCGAAGGGGGTGGCGGCACAGTTAACCAGGTCGGCGATATCACTTTTCAGAAAGTCTTTATAGGCCGGATGCAGTGGCAGGTTCCACACCGGGTCTGTGACTTTCTGGCCAACCTGCATCAGGTCGGAAGCAAGCTGCATCTGATTGGTGAAAAAGCCCGGCAGTTCGGTACCCAGTGCGACGCGGCAGGCACCCGTCAGGGTGGCGTAATCCACCACCAGTTCCGGTTTTTCACTGATGGCTTCGGTCAGGGCGTCACACAGCACCAGACGGCCTTCGGCATCGGTATTGTCGATTTCCACGCTGGAACCTTTGCGTGTGGCCAGCACGTCGCCGGGACGGAAGGCATTGCCGCTGACCGCATTTTCCACCGCCGGAATCAGCAGCCGCAGGCGTACCGGCAGCTGCTGCGCCATGATCAGGTAGGCCAGACCAATGGTGTGTGCTGAGCCGCCCATATCTTTTTTCATCCAGCGCATGGCACTGGATGGCTTGATGTCCATACCGCCGCTGTCGAAGCACACGCCTTTACCGACCAGAGTCACTTTCGGATGGGATTCATCACCCCAGCGCAGATCCAGCAGGCGTGGTGCATGCACACTGGCGCGGCCGACGGCATGAATCATCGGATAATTTTCATTGAGCAGGTCGTCGCCGACGATCTGTCTGAAGTCGGCGCCGAACTCCTGCGCCAGATCTTCCACGCTGCCGGCCAGATGCTGAGGCATCATATCCGCCGCCGGGGTGTTGATCAGATCACGTACCCGGCGGGTGGCTTCCACCAGTTGCTGCGCCGTGGTCAGCGCGCCGTCATCGGCGAGCAGCAGGCGCGCCTGTTCCTTACCGGGTTGGATATAGCGTTCAAAGCGGTAAGCGCCGGCCCCCCAGGCAAAGGCAATGCTGATCAGCTGGTCGGTATCGGCAATGTTATCGATGATGTAATCGCCGGCCGGCAGGCTGTTGGCCAGATCACCGCAGGCAAACATATCGTCGAGGCTGTCACAGACAAAGACCGCCGCGCTCAGAGAGCCGTCAGCGGCGGGAATCAGCTGTATCCCTTTACCGCTGAACGCGGAGGCGCTGATCCAGTTTCGGATGGCATCACTCTGATTGTTCAGCCAGTGACTGTAGTCAGCGGTTTCGATAATACTGAGCGGGGTACCCTGACTGCCTGAGGCTAAAACGGCTGACATAATGGCTCCTGATGCGGTGAATTTCTTACAGTATAGAAAATTCTGACCCGTCTCAGGAGTCCGGCGCTGAAAAATGTGAAGAGTGCGGCAGGAAGAGGATCAGCGCATCAGCTCATAAATGCACATATTCACCGCCGACGCGAGGTTCAGCGATTCAATTGCACCACTGCCGGGGATGGTATAAGCCTGCGCCTGCAGCGCCGCCAGCTGGTCGTGGGGGACGCCGCGGGCTTCGTTACCGAAAATGAAACAGCGATGCTGCGCCAGTGAGGCATCGCGCAGCGGTGTGCCCTGCATATCGAGACAGGCAATGCTGCCAAAACGCCGCGGCAGCGTGCTGATATCCACATCCTGTTCAATCTGAGTGTGAAAAATCGCGCCCATGCTGGAGCGCACGACTTTGGGGTTGAACGGGTCGACACTGCCGGGGCTGAGCAGACAGCGGAAGCCGCCGAACCAGGCCAGGGTCCGCAATATAGTGCCGAGGTTGCCGGGGTCCTGCACTTCATGCAGATACAGCGCACGTTCCGTCGTCGGCGCGGCGGTGGCCTCTGCGTCAGCCGGGGCAAAAGGTACCGCGGCAACAATGCCCTGGGGGGAACGGGTATCGGACATCTGTGCCATGGCCTTCTGCCCGACCACCGTGGTGCGGAAGCCGGCGCTGAGCTGCTGGCTGGCCCAGTCGCTGTACTCTTCGCTGACAAAGAGTTGCGATTGCAGCAGATACGGGCGCGTTGCGGCCGCTTTCTGCAGTTCCAGAATCAGGTGTTCACCTTCCACCAGAAAATGGCGGAATTCGTTGCGGTATTTTTTCTGCTGCAGTTTTTTTACGTCAGCGGTTTTCATTTATTCTGCCTGCCCGGACTGCGTCAGCATATCCAGCGCCACGGCTTCGGCCACTTTAATGCCATCGACACCGGCCGAGAGAATACCACCGGCGTAACCGGCACCTTCACCGGCCGGGTACAGGCCTCTGGTGTTTAAGCTCTGCAGCGTTTCGCGGTCACGGGTGATGCGAACCGGCGACGAGGTGCGGGTTTCGATGCCGGTTAAAATGGCGTCATCGCGGTCGAAGCCTTTAATCTGTTTACCGAATTCCGGCAGGGCCTCCTGAATTGCCTGAATCGCGTATTCCGGCAGCGCCTGATGCAGATCGCCGAGTTTAATACCCGGTTTATAGGAAGGCTCTACCTTGCCGAATTCACTGGACGGTTTGCCACGGATAAAATCGCCGACCAGTTGTGCCGGTGCGGTGTAATCGGAACCGCCTAATTCAAAGGCTTTTTCTTCCAGTTTTTCCTGCAGCGCGATCCCCGCCAGCGGATCACCCGGATAATCTTTTTCCGGCTCAATACCCACCACAATGGCGGCGTTGGCATTGCGTTCATTGCGCGAATACTGCGACATGCCGTTAGTGACCACGCGCCCTTCTTCCGAAGTGGCGGCGACCACAGTGCCGCCCGGGCACATGCAGAAGGAATACACCGGGCGGCCGTTTTTCGCCTGATAGGTCAGCTTGTAATCAGCGGCACCCAGCTCCGGGTGACCGGCGTATTTGCCTAAACGGGCTTTATCAATCAGTGACTGCGGATGCTCGACGCGGAAACCGATGGCGAAGGGTTTGGCTTCCACATGCACGCCCTGTTTATACAGGGTGCGGAAGGTGTCGCGTGAGCTGTGACCCAGTGCCAGTACCACATGGCGGCTCATGATTTTTTCACCGTCAGCCAATACCACACCTTCGGTCTGACCGTTATGAATGATGAAGTCGCTGACCTTACTTTCGAAGCGTACTTCGCCGCCCAGACGTTTGATTTCTTCGCGCATGGCAGACACCACCCCGGTGAGACGGAAGGTGCCGATATGCGGCTTGCTGACGTACATGATTTCTTCCGGCGCACCGGCTTTGACGAATTCCGCCATCACTTTACGGCCGAAGAATTTCGGGTCTTTGATCTGGCTGTAGAGTTTGCCGTCCGAAAACAGCCCGGCACCACCTTCACCGAACTGTACATTGGATTCCGTGGTCAGCTGTTTTTTGCGCCACAGCGCCCAGGTGTCTTTGGTACGGGCGCGGACTTCTTTGCCACGTTCCAGCACAATAGGTTTAAAACCCATCTGCGCCAGGATCAGCGCGGCAAATAAACCACAGGGGCCGAAGCCGATCACCAGCGGACGTTCGGTTAAACCGGCCGGTGCTTCAGCTACCGGGTGGTAGTCCGTATCCGGGGCGATGCGGATCTGCTGATCGCCGGCAAACCGTGCCAGCACCTGATCTTCGTTGTTCACCTCAGCATCGATGATGTAGATGAACTTGATCTCACTGTTCTTTTTACGCGCATCGTAGCTGCGCTTGAACACGGTGAAATCACCCAGATCAGCGTCTTTGATTTTCAGGCGCTCAACAATGGCTGCGCGCAGGGCGCTCTCGGGGTGGTCTAATGGCAGGGACAGTTGATTGATACGGATCACAGGCAGATTCTCACGGTTGGCCGGTAGTTGTCCGGCAAGGTATGGGAGCCTGTATTCTATCCGCTTATCGCTGCAGCGTCTGCCTCAGGCGGCCTTTTTCAGCGCGGCTGTCTGCTGGCTCTGACGGTTGGCGGCAATGCGGCGGCGCATCTCGCGGGTGATGCGGGTGAGCAGGGAATAGTAGTGTTGTCCGGCCTGCTGAAAATGATCCTTCTCATTGGCTTTCATGGTGATACTCCTTGTGATGATGCCGGCCAGTATCAACTGTGTATACTGAACCGCAGCTGAACGGCTTCAGCTGCGGTTCAGGTTGTGTGGCTATTCTGGGGGTATTCTGAACCGTCCGCTGTGTGCACTGCCCAGGGCTGTTCAGAGACTCCCGGCTGTCAGGAATCCGTTATTTTGCGCTATCTGTTGTTGTTCCGCTGTGCTGTGCTGACGCTGCTCTGCGTTTCTGCTTCTGTTGCCCTGGCAGAGCAGGAGGGCGGGCAGGAAGGCAGCTGGGTGGAGGAAAATATCAATCCGCGCACCGAATGGATTGAACATAAAATGACGCCCTTCAACCGCTGGGTGGAAAAAGCCATTCAGGGGGACTCGCCAGCTGACGGGCCCGGCCCGTTCCGCAGCGAAATACACAGCAGCCGTTTACCGGCCAATGTCATTCCGCCGCAGGAGGCCGCCCGGCTGGCGGAGCTGTTGCACAAATGCCGGGTGCTTAAAGTCAGTTTTTACCCCGCCACACCACCGTATTATCAGGTCCGGCTGCTCAGCAGTGGCGGCAGCATTTCCCATATTTATCTCAATGCACTGGATGGCACCCTGCTGGATAACGTGCCGTCGGCAGTGGATTCAGAAACCGGAATTCAGAGAGAAGAAAGTGATGAAAGCGCTGATCGTTGAAGATGAACAACAGCTGCGCGCCCAGTTGTGCGAGACCTTAACGGCCGCCGGGTTCAGTTGCAGCGGTGCGGCAGACGGACGGGAAGGCTACTATCAGGCATCCGAATATCCCTGGGATCTGGCGCTGATTGATCTGGGTCTGCCGCAGATGGATGGTATTGAACTGATCCGCCGGCTGCGGGCTGATGGCTGTGAATTCCCGCTGTTGATTCTGACCGCCCGTGGGGGCTGGAAATCGCGGGTGGAAGGTCTGGAAGCCGGCGCGGATGACTATATGGAAAAGCCCTTCCATCCGCAGGAACTGCTGGCCCGGGCGAAGGCACTGTTGCGGCGTATCAATGGCCACAGTCAGGAGCTGGTCGCCGGTCCGCTGACTCTCGACCTCAGTACCCAGCAGGTGATGCTGCAGGGCGAGCGGCTGGAGCTGACGGCCTACGAATACCGCATTCTGGATTATCTGCTGCGTCACCGTCATCAGGTGGTGTCAAAAGCCACGCTGACTGATTACCTGTACGAACAGGACTTTGATCGTGACAGTAATGTGATTGAAGTGCTGATGGGCCGGCTGCGTAAAAAACTGGCCCGGGCTGACGGCTTCAACCCGATTCAGACACTGCGTGGCCGCGGCTACCAGTTTGTGCCGGACTGATCATGCTGAATTCGCTGCGCGCCCGGATCCTGATTTTTACCACCCTGCTGACAGCACTGCTGATGCTGGGGGTCGGTGTGTGGCTGTATCAGTCGTTTTTTTACGCCCAGCTCGACGGTCTGCAGGAACAGCTGAAACTGCACAGTTACAGTATCCTGTCGCTGGCCGATTTTCATCAGGATCAGGTGTGGGTGCCGGGGTATCTGCCGGAAGCGCGCCTCAATCAGAGCGGCAGCGGACTGTACGCGCGGATTCTCGGGCCACAGCAGACCCTGGTATGGCAGTCGGGATCCGCACAGCATGAGCCGCTGTTGCCGCTGGAACAGCCCGCTGCCGGTGAGTGGCTGTTCAGTATGGCGACCCGGGGGGACGAGGAATATCTGCTCGCCCGTTATGGTGTCAGCTGGGATGTGGCACCAGGGCCGGAACCGGTTTATACATTGCTGGTGGCGGAAAATCTGGCCCCGCTGCGTTTGCAGCTACGGGCGTACGGCAGCAGCCTGGCGTTTGCGCTGCTGGTGTTTACCGCACTGCTGCTGTTGATGCAGCTGCTGATTCTGCGCTGGGGACTGGCGCCGTTACGACGGGTCAGCGCCGATCTGAAAAAACTGCAGCAGGGGCAGCAGGCTGACCTGAGTGGCCAGTATCCGCAGGAACTGCAGCCGCTGACCTCGAACCTGAACCAGCTGCTGCAGTCAGAACAGCAGCAGCGGGAGCGCTACCGGCACCGGCTGGCAGATCTGTCGCACAGCCTGAAAACACCGCTGGCGGTGCTCACCGGCCTGCTGGCAAAAGACACGCCGTCGGCGGCGGAACTGAAAGAAATGCGCCATCAGGCCGGACTGATGGATGAGCGTATCCGTTTTCAGCTGCAGCGTGCTGTCAGTCAGGCATCGGCGCTGAGTATCCGCCGTACCGACGTGGTGCCGGTGCTGGAATCCCTGATCCGCGCCATGCGCAAGGTTTATGCAGCGGCCGCGCCGGATATTCAGCTGCAGGCCGAAGCCGTCTGTTTCAGCGGTGATGATCAGGATCTGATGGAAATTGCCGGCAACCTGCTGGATAACGCCTGCAAGTATGGGCATGGTATCGTCCGTGTCAGCTGCGGCCCGGCGTCATCAGGCTGGTTCCTGCAGGTGGACGATAATGGCCCCGGTATTGCGGCCGAAGCCCGCGGGCAGGTGATCCGCCGTGGAGTACGACTGGATACGGTGGCGCCGGGGCAGGGCCTCGGGCTGGCTCTGGTGGCGGAACTGCTGAGCGTACATCATGCGCGGCTGAGCATCTGTCAGTCAGAACTGGGCGGAGCCTGTCTGCGCATTGAATTTGAGGACGCTGCAGCACAGCAGAAAAGGAAGCGGGAATCATGATCAACACAGCAGGGGCAGCGCTGAAATATCTGCTGCCGGGGACGCTGGCCCTTGTTCTGGCCGCCTGTTCCAGTGTCACCATCAGGCCCTATGGTGGTGAAAAAGACACCTCGGTGCCGGATTATCAGGCCAGCCGGCCCTTCTATCTGATGGCGCTGATCGGTGAGCATGAAGTGAACACCAGTGCCATCTGTGGTGAGCACCGGGTCATGCAGATGCAGGCGCTCACCAGTTTGTCAGACTGGCTGCTGACCATCGGCTCCCTGACCATTTATACACCGCGTACCGTCAAGGTCTGGTGTGACAAACCACGCGCCGCCGTGCTGTTGCCGGTGGGGGAGGTCGGACAGTGATCAGGTTGTTGCTGTTAACCCTGCTGTTTCTGCTACCGGGCTGTGCCACGGTACATTTCACCCATGATCTGCCGGCCGGACGGCAGCCGGCGCAACCACTGCCGGCAGTCTGGCACGACACCACCGTCGACGGCATGATTGAAATCAGCCCGCCACAGAACCTGTATGTTGCCTGTCAGGGCAGGCCCTGGCAGCAGGTGACGGTGGAATACACCTTCAGTAATGGTCTCACCAGCGCGGCGGTGACCACTGTCGGCGGCTACTTTATCCCGCTGCTTGGCTGGATCAGCCTCTATTCACCATGGACGGTGCAGACGGTCTGCGGCCGCTGAATACAGGACTGGCCAATTATTGATCTGCACCGGCCCCTCTGGTAGACTCCGCGCTCCTTTTTATCCGTAATTTGGCTGCCAGTATGTACCCGTTACCGCTGACAGTGAAAAACGGACTCCTTGCCTTACCGGATGGGCCGGAAGGCTATAACCCATAAGGAGCTGACAATGCGTCACTACGAAATCGTTTTTCTGGTGCATCCGGATCAAAGCGAACAGGTACCTGCGATGGTTGAGCGTTACACGTCTGCCATTGAAGGTGCTGATGGCAAAATCCACCGTTTCGAAGACTGGGGCCGCCGCCATCTGGCTTACCCGATCAACGACGTTCACAAAGCCCACTACATCCTGATGAATGTTGAATGTACTCAGGAAGTTCTGGACGAACTGACCACCAACTTCCGTTACAACGACGCTGTTCTGCGTAACCTGGTGATCCGTCGTGATGAAGCTGTGACTGAAATGTCTCCGATCAAAGCGGCTGAAAGCCGTGAAGACCGTCGTCGCGCTGAGCGTTCTGAAGAGAAGGCTGAAAAAGCTGACGATCAGAACGAAGAAGAAAAAGCAGAAGAATCTGCTGAAGACAACGCTGAATAAGAGAGGACACATTCATGGCACGTTTTTTCCGTCGTCGTAAGTTCTGCCGTTTCACCGCTGAAGGCGTGAAAGAGATCGACTACAAAGATCTGGACACCCTGAAAGGTTACATCACTGAAACCGGCAAAATCGTACCAAGCCGTATCACTGGTACCCGTGCAAAATATCAGCGTCAGCTGTCTACTGCGATCAAGCGCGCGCGCTATATCGCTCTGCTGCCATACACTGATCAGCACGACAACTGAGTTTTCTGTCTAACTGCGTCGTCATTACGGCGTTAAAAGTGGTCTCGAAATGCTCATTTACAACACGTAAACTCCGCTTTCTCGACCACTTTTGCCTTGTCCTGACTTCCTCGTTTACGCCAGAAAGTTCAGGTTGATGATGCGGACGGATAAAGAACTTATTTTATGAAAGCACTGGCACAATGGGCAATGACAGGACGCTGGCAGGCAACTGCGGCGGCCGGACTGAGTCTCGCGGTGCCGCTGCTGTTCTGGATCGGGGCAGCAGTGCTGGCGCTGGTTATCCTGCGTCAGGGTTTTCGTGACGGGGGGCGGGTTGTTCTCTGGTCGTTACTGCCGGCGGTTGCCTGGCTGGCGGCCGGCGATCCGACTCCCCTGTTGGTTGCTGTGGGTACCAGCCTCGCAGCCATCGTATTGCGTCAGCTGATCCGTCTTGATCTGGCGGTGATGACAGCGGGCGTACTGGGGATTGTGGCGTATCTGATTCTGCCGCTGCTGTTGTCTGAGGTGTTGCCTCAGGTCGAACAGGCAAGTCAGAAAGCTGTGACTGAAGCACTGCAGAGCAATCCGCAGCTGCTGGCTGAATTACAGCCTATGGTCGGCCCCATGATCAGCGGAGTGCTTGCTGCTCTGCATGTGCTGGTGGTGATTTTGTGTCTGTTACTGGGACGCTACTGGCAGAGTGCTCTGTACAATCCTGGCGGTTTTGGTCAGGAATTTAAACAGCTGCGCCTGCCGCTGGCTTACAGTCTGCCGGTGTTACTGGTCAGTCTGGCAGCCGGACAGCTGCAGCCTGAACTGGCAGGGGTGACACCGGTTTTATCGGTGCCGCTGATGATTGCCGGTCTGGCGTTGTTCCATGGTCTTGTGGCTAAGTCACAGGCCAGTTCGAACTGGATGGTGCTGGTTTATCTGGCATTGGTTGCGTTCGGGCCTTACATGTACACATTACTAATTTTCGGCGCGTTGCTGGACAGTGTTTTTAACCTCCGCGCGCGACTAAAAGACACGGCAGGCGGTCAATAACACAACGCCGCAGGCCCTGTAATGAGGATTTTGACATGCAAATTATTCTGTTAGAAAAAGTAGACAACCTGGGCGCTCTGGGTGATTCCGTTAACGTACGTCCTGGTTATGCCCGTAACTACCTGTTCCCGCAGGGTAAAGCGGTACCGGCAACCAAAGCTAACGTTGCTGAATTTGAAGCCCGTCGTGCTGAACTGGAAGCTCAGGCTGCTGCCAAACTGGCGGATGCTGAAGGCCGTAAAGTGAAAATCGAAGAAATCGAACTGTCCGTTGCGGTGAAAGCCGGTGAAGACGGTAAACTGTTCGGTTCTCTGGGTAACCGTGACATCGCTGACCTGGTTTCTGAAGCCGGCGTTGAAGTGACCAAGTCCGAAGTCCGTCTGCCGGAAGGTCCTATCCGTGCTCTGGGCGAATACGACGTTGCGATTCACCTGCACCCTGAAGTTAACGCTGTGCTGAAACTGCACGTTGTTTCTGAAGACTGAGCGTTAATTGCCATGGCCGCCGAACTGGCAGGCCTGCGCAGAATAAGGCACTATTAGCGGCTTGCTGATAGTGCCTTTTTTGTAAGTCCGGACGGATGGATCTCCCCGCATGAGTGACGATTACGACAGCGAACAGACGCCCAGTACCTCCCGAACCCCGCCGCATTCCGTAGAAGCCGAACAGTCCGTACTGGGGTCGCTGATGCTGGATGAGCGTGCCTGGGAAACGGTTTCTGAGCTGCTGCAGGACAACGATTTCTACCGTCATGATCACCGCCTGATTTTCCGCGCCATCCGCCATCTGGTGGATCAGGAGCAGCCGCTGGACGTGGTCACAGTCGCGGAAGAGCTGGAAGAGCGCAGCCAGCTGGATAAAGTCGGTGGCGCTGCCTACCTGAGCCGCCTGGTCGACATGACGCCGTCGATCGACAACTGTGCGGCGTATGGTGAGATTGTCCGTGAACGGTCGCAGCAGCGGGCGCTGATCGAAGCGGCCGGTGAAATCATGCAGCGTGCCTATGAGCCGGAAGGCGACAGCTCGCTGACGCTGGTGTCGGACGCCGAAAAAGCCATTGCGCTGATTGCCGAAGGCAACCGTAAGGATGGTGGCCCACAGCGGGTAGCACCGATCCTGAAGAACACGCTGGATCAGCTCGACCAGATGTTCAACCAGCCGGAAGGCCTGACCGGTCTGACCACCGGCTTCAGTGAAATTGATAACCGCACCTCGGGTTTGCAGAAAGCCGACCTGGTGATTGTCGCGGCGCGTCCGTCGATGGGTAAAACCACCTTCTCCATGAATCTGGTGGAAAACGCGTTGCTGGCTACCAAGCGCCCGTGTCTGGTGTTCTCCATGGAGATGCCGTCAGAATCCATTGTTATGCGTATGTTGTCTTCCATCGGCAAGATTGATCAGACCCGTATCCGTTCCGGCAAGCTGATTGACGAAGACTGGCCGAAGCTGTCTGCGGCGGTGAATATGCTCAAGGATCTGCCACTGTATATTGATGATACGCCGGCGTTAACACCGCAGGAAATGCGCGCCCGCGCACGTAAGGTGTACCGTGAAAACGACAACGATCTGGCCATGATCATGGTCGACTACCTGCAGCTGATGCGGGTGTCCGGCAAGAGTGAAGGACGGACGCAGGAAATTTCGGAAATTTCGCGCTCGCTGAAAGCCATTGCCAAAGAATTTGAATGCCCGATGGTTGCCCTGTCGCAGCTGAACCGCTCGCTGGAGCAACGGCCGAACAAACGTCCGGTTATGTCCGACCTGCGGGAATCCGGCGCGATCGAGCAGGACGCGGATATTATTCAGTTTATTTACCGTGATGAAGTTTATAACGAAGACTCCCCGGATAAGGGCGTGGCCGAAATTATTACCGGTAAACACCGTAACGGTCCGATTGGTATTGACCGGCTGGCGTTTATTGGTAAATACACGCGCTTCGAGAATTTAGCGCATGGCTATGAAGGTGGTGACGACGAGTACTAGGCCGCTGATTTAAAGCTGGCTGAGTTGTTATTACCGCGTTAAAAATTCCCGTGGAATGCTCATGTATGGTTTATACATTGTGCTTTTCCGGAAATTTTTTGCCTTGTACTAACGGCCTCGATAGCGTGTTATTCGGCCGGCAGCCGTGTCAACGTTCTGTACTGTAGTTTTTAAGCACTTTAAAACCGAATTTAAAAATGTCCGGCAGATTCTGTTACCGGGCAGTCAGCAGGAAAAATTATGAATTTCACCCCCGAACTTCCGTTTGATGGTGGCCGTGTACGGCCGCTGCACTATGACGATGTGGATGCCTTGTTCGAGATTTATCAGCAGCCGGAAATTCCCGGCCAACGTGTGCTGGATAATAAAGACAACCTGACCCGGATGGTGGATCTGTCAGTACAGATGGCGGCCACCCAACGCGGCATGATGTGGCTGCTGGAAGTGGGAGCGGAAGACCGTTATGAGGTACAGGGGATGGTCAGTGCTTACGACTGGCAGCCATCCCAGTTGCGTACCATGCTGCGGGTGGATGGTCTGCCGGCACTGACACTGCAGCACCGTGCGGCAGCGCTCAGGGTGTGCATGGATTTTATGGCGGGCAAATATCACCTGCGTAATTTCGGCTATCAGTGGATTGCCGGTCAGGATGACGCCTTTAAGGGGATGCTGGAAGCGGCTGGTTTTTCGCTGGCGGCCACGCTGCGTGATGGCTGGCGTACCGGTGAAAGCAGTTTCGCCGACGTGTTGCAGTATCACCTGCTGCGCGGTGAAAACAAGCCGCTACCGGGCCGCCTGGGCGAACAGGATAATCCGGGTCAGAATCTGGATAAGTCGTTTAATACCGCGCAAAAAAACAGCGGAGGCGAAGCATGAACTGGAACTTTACCGCCGGTAATTTCAGCCTGCGTCTGCCGGTCACTGATCAGGATGGCGACGCTCTGTATGAGCTGATGAGTGTGCAGCAGCGCGTGGATCACCTGCCGCGTCTGGCAATGAGTGTGTCGGCTCAGGCTCTGGATGAACTGCGCCGGGTGGCGATGCGTTTTGAAACCCGTGAAGCGGCTTTCTGGTTGGTGGAAGGCCTGTTTGATAAACAGCTGGTCGCGCGGCTGGGCATTTATAAAATTAACTGGATGCAGTTGTCAGCGCAGCTGCAGTGGGAACTGGCGGATACCGTTGATCTGCCGCTGATGCTGGAAATTATTCCGCCACTGCTGAATTTTGCTTTTGATGAGCTGAACCTGCACCGTATCGAAATGCGTCTGCGCGCCGGTTCTGAGCGCCATGAAGCATTACTGCAGGGGCTGGGCTTTACCTTTGAAGGCATATTACCGGCACAGCTGGAATATGAAGGTCAAAGCGTGGATCTGGCCGTCTGGAGTTACCTGTCGTCAGACCGTTCCTGACGCCGCGTTTCCCGAATCAGCAGGTTTCCTGTTTCTCCAGAATCCGGACAATAAATCCGCTGCACACGGACGTTGCAGCAGTGCGGACTTTCCGGCCGGAAAGTCCGCGGGGGATGGCTGCGTATCAGTTAAACGACCACTGGGCTTTCAGCCAGAAAGTGCGGCCGGGCTCATTGATGCGGGTGGTCTGTTCGTAGCCGGCAATGGCGGCACCGCTGCGGGAAATGTGCTCCGCGTAGGTGACGTCGAACAGGTTATCGATACCGGCTGTCAGCTGCAGATCCTGCAGTGGTTTATAGCCGGCATTGATGGAGAACACATTGAAGCCTCCGGTTTCCGCGATGTCCTGACCAACGATGTTGCCGGTGCCGACAGCGACACGGTTCTGATCGTCCACCAGACGCCACAGGGCGCCGGCTGACCAGATGCCGGTGTCGTAGTTCAGACCCAGACGGCCTTCCAGTGGTGGCATCTGTCCCAGTGCGGTGTGGTCATCGTCATTCTGGCCATGCACCCAGGCGAGCGTCGCGGTGGTGGTCCAGGATGGCATAAAGCGCCAGCTGGCATCGGCTTCACCACCATAGGTTGTGGCGCGGATATTCCGGGCATTGCTGGCGTAGCTGCTGACGTCCGGCAGGGTCTCGATGAGGATGTAATCGCGGTGCTGGGCATAAAACACAGATACGGAAGCCTGCACCTTATCGCTGCGGTGCAGGGCACCGATATCCAGCTGCGTGGTTTTTTCCGGATCAATTGCAAAGGTACTGGCGGAGCCGGTCATCATCATGCTGGTGGCTTCCGGATTTTTGTTGCGCTCCCAGTAATCGGCTGCCCGTTCGCTGTGACCCAGGCCGGCATACAGTCGCTGTTCGTTGCTGAGCTGATATTCATAACGCATAAAGGCGTTTTTCAGCATATTGGTATCGGTCGTGTCGCTGGTGGTTCTGCCATCACGCAGGTCTTCGGCAACATCCCGGTTCAGACGCAGACCGGCATGCACGCTGCTGCCACTGGTGTAGTTATGATCCAGCTCGGCGTAAATACCGTAAGTGCGGAAGCGCATATCTTCCACCCGCTCCAGATTGTCATAGTCCGGTTCGAGCAGCGGGTCGCTGGCTTTACGCAGGCTGTGATCATTACGCTGGGTATCGGTACCCAGTTCCAGTTCGGTGCGTTCGGCCACGGCCAGCGTGGTGCTCAGTGCTGCACCTTTGGTATCGCGGTCCGGGTTGGACACCATGTTGACCGGATTTCCTGCCATCATATCAACGCCCGGCTCGTTGTAGCGCAGACTGTAGTTGTCCATCACGTGGTCAACGTAGTTACGGTAAATGCTGGCTTCGACTTTTTTCACCAACGGGGAAATATTTTCCTGTTCATAGCTCAGGCCGATGTTGGAGCGGTCAAATTTCACACCGTCCATGCCGCGGTCACCATAGCGGGCTTCGCCATCGCTCAGCGCACCGGTCAGTTCAATGCGGGTATCGCGGTCCGGTGTCCAGCCCAGGGTGGCGTTGGTGCTCCAGCGGGTGTAGGCGGAATGCACTTCGTTGCCGTCGCCGTCTTCGTAGTTATTAGCATCGGAACGGGTACCGTTCAGTTGGACGTAACCAGTCTCGTTACCGGCTTCCACCTGTGCCACTTCGTCATTGCGGTCAGCACTGCCCAGCAGCACACTGGCGTAGCCGCGCACGGCAGGTTCTGAGAAGTCCGGTTTTTCACGTTCAAACAGCACCACACCAGCACTGTTGCCAGGGCCGTATTTCACGCTCTGCGGGCCTTTGAGGACGACTACTTCGTCATAGGCTTCCGGGAAAACATAGGCGGTCGGCGGGTCCATACGCATACCACAGCCACCGAGGATCATTTCACCGTCGAGCAGGATGTTCAGGCGCGAGGCGGCCATACCACGGAACACCGGGTCGCCGTCGGTGCCGCCTTTGCGGATCACAGAAAAACCCGGAATGCTTTTCAGCAGGTCAGCGCCGTCGTGGGCAGGAATTGGCTGGCGCGGGGCTTTCGGATCAGTGGTGACGGTCAGCACATCTGATGACAGGGGAGCGGTGACGACCACCGGCTCCAGTGAGGTGCTGACGTTTTCTGCCACAGCGGCAGGAGCAATGATATAAGCGCCGGCAACAGCCAGCGCCAGGGCCTGAGGGTGGAAGCCTGACATCGGTTTTCCTTATTGCAGATTTATTAAAATTCGCGCGCAAGGATAGCGGCGGAGTTCCGCATACGGGATGCGGCAGGGTGTCGCAGGCAGGACTGTGCCGGGCGAGGCGGGCTGTGGACGTGTCACCAGTAGCGGAAGGTCTCATGCCGGAGGCTGAAACAGGGTGCTAGTGTAGTGTCGATGTCATAAATAAGGCGCATAACGCCAGCTTAACCGTCAGATGAGCATTGCTCCGGAGGTTGTATGTCCACTCAGCGACTGGTCGCACCCGCTAATCACCGTCCTTTGCTGATGGCGCTGGCTCTGCTTATTGCGGTTCCGGCGGTGGTGTTTTTCTTCCTCGCGCCGGCCAATAACGACAGCAGCGCAGAGGTGGAAGCTTATGCCACCGGCGCAGGTGAAAGCCGTACCCTGAGTCTGGAAGATGGTTCGGAGGTGCGGCTGAATGACAATACCGGTGTTGCCGTGCGCTATGACACACAACAGCGGCGTGTGCAGCTGACCACAGGGTCGGCGACTTTTATTGTCGCCCCGGATCCGCAGCGCCCGTTCTGGGCCCAGTCCGGTACCCTGCGGCTGCGTGCGGATGACGTCAGTGCTTTTTCCGTGCGCCTTAACCACGAAAGCGTGATGGTGCAGGTCTATGAAGGCACGCTGCGTGCGCAGTCATCCGGCAAGGTGCAGACACTGAATGCCGGCGACACGGTGGTGCTGGCACTGAATCACTGAGGCGGACGCCGGTCCGCCTGTCCCCTTTTTCCCCGCTAACCGGTCTTCTCTGATTCAGGACAGATATCAGGCGGGGATTGTTAATCATGTTGTCATCTGCAGCGGGCAGACTGCGCTCTTCTGAATACAGTAGGGGGGGCGCTATGCCTGCGGATAAAAGCTGGCCGGAGGAACGGCCGCCGACGCCGGTTTCTGAGCCGGTGCCGGGCGACAGCCATCAGCTGACCGAGCATCTCCCCAATCTGCGTAATTACATCGCCAGCCGCGTGCGCAACCGCCAGGATGTCGATGATCTGTTGCAGGACACCCTGCTGCGCTCTCTGGCGGCCACGGCGGCACGGCCGCTGGATAACCCGCTGGCTTACAGCCTGACCGTTGCCCGTTCCGTGGTGTTTGATTACTGGAGCCGTAACCGCCTGCCGGCGGTGAATCTGGATGAAGTGCCGGAAGAAAGCACCGGGCCGCTGGACGAGGTACAGATCCGCAACCAGAAAATCGAACTGCTGCAGCGGATTATTGAGCAGCTGCCACCCCTGCGGCGGCAGGTCTTTATCCTGCGTAAACTGCATGGCCATTCACGCGAAGCCATTGCCCGGGAACTGGACCTGAACCCTGAAGCGGTTAAAAAACATATCACCCGGGCAACGCTCAGTATTGCCGCGGAGATGGAGAAACACGGCTACTCCGCCGGTAATAACGACTTATGACAGAGCATGTAATCCCTCAAGCAATACTGGAAGAGGCGGCTGACTGGTATGACCGTCTGGCTGAACTGACCCCGCCGGAGCAGCAGGCCTATTCGGCCTGGCTGTTACAGAACCCCGTGCACCGTCAGGCAATCTGCTGGCTGCAGGCCAATCTCGGCGAACACGAAGACGCGCTGCTGAGCGCGCTGGCGCAGCACGAAGACGCCAGCGCTGCGGTTGCTGTGGCGCAGACCCCGGCACGCGCCGGCTGGCAGCGTCCGGCCGGCGGCTGGGCCATTGCGGCGCTGTTGCTGCTCAGCCTGTTGCTGGGGTATCCGCTGCTCCGTCAGCCGGCTGCCCCGGCGCTGGTACAGACTAACCTGCAGACGGTGACCGGCGAACAGCGCACAGCACAGCTGGCGGATGGTTCGGAAATTCATCTCAATGCCGGCGCGGAACTGTCGGTGCAGCTGGAACAGGCGCAGCGGCAGGTCACGCTGAAACGGGGAGAAGCTTATTTTGCCGTTGCTCCTGACCGGCAGCGGCCGTTTTATGTCGATGCCGGGCCGGTCAAAATCCGCGTGGTCGGCACCGCATTCAATGTCGACCGCATGGGTGACAGTATCCGCGTCACGGTTGAACATGGTGAGGTGCGGGTGGTCTCGGCCGGTGAGGTCTGGCAGCTGCGTGCCGGTGACGGAGTTTATATCGCCGGCGATGAACGGCAGACTTTCCGCACCCGCCGTGTTGCCGGCTGGCGTGACGGCTGGCGTGAAGTCAGTGACGAGCCGCTGGCCGACGTGGTGGCACACCTGCAGCGGTATTCGGCACGTCCGATCCGTCTGCAGGGCATTGATCAACCGCTGCCGTTTTCCGGCCGTTATAACCAGAGTGATGTGGAAGGCACGCTGACGCTGATTGCCGATCTGTTCGGCCTGACCCTGCAGCTCAGTGATGAGCAGATTGTGCTGTCGGCTGATGAGCAGGCACAACACTGAGTCACCTCTGACCTCATACCTGCATGGTTGCGGCACTGCGCTGTGCCTGTGGCTGCCTGCTGTGCCACTGCTGGCGGCTGACCATTGTTTTTACGACGGCGTCAGTCAGACCAGTGCGGAACATATTATCCGCCAGGTCTCAGACCGTTATCAGATTGCCGTGCTGACCGGTGCCGGAGAACCGGCGGACAACCCACTGGCCCAACCACTGGGCGACTGCAGCGTGGAAGAGTTCCTCACTCTGGCGACCCGCGACAGCGGTTGGCATTACCGCCTGACCAAAGCGGGTGCGGTGCTGTTTTATCAGCCGCAGGCAAAGGCTTCTGCCACACAGCCTGCCGTGCAGGCTGAGGAAGTGATTGTCACCGGCTCGGCCTGGCTGAGCGATCCGGATCTGGCAGCCCGTTACCGCAGTACCACGGTTACGGAAAAAACGGCGCTCAGCGCCGGACAGTTGTCCGGCAGTCATGATCTGACCAGTGCCATGGCTGCCATCAGCGCCGTGACCTTCAGTCAGGAGGCGGGCATGGACCGCAATATCAGTATCCGCGGACTGGATGCGGATTTCACTCAGGTGCTGGTCAACGGCATGCCGATGCCGGCGACCGGGACGAGCATTGATTCCCGTGGTGCCGTCAATAATTCCCGCCGTTTTGATTTTGATCTGCTGCCGCAGGGGCTGTTTACCGATGTGCTGGTGTATAAATCGCCGGATGCCCGGCAGCAGGAAGGTGGTATCAGTGGCTCGGTGGATCTGCGTCTGCCACGGCCGCTGGATCATGACAGCATGGAGCAACGCTGGCTGACAGCGCAGGGCGAAAATAATGTCCGTAACGGCAGTGATGGTGCGGCACTGGCCGCTGGCTTTCAGCACATCAGTGACGACGGCCGGCTGGGCTGGCTGCTGAGTGCCAGTTACCGTCAGCGGAGCACGGAAGAAAAAGGCTATTCGACGGTGCGCTGGCAGGCGGCTGACTGGGGTGAACAACCACGGCTCAGCAATGAGCAACAGACCCTGCTGGCTTCCGGTGCGGTGTTTTCCCCGCGTCATAACCGCTACGACATTCTCGACCGTGAACAACAGACGCTGGGCATCAGCAGTGTGCTGCAATGGCAGAGCGACGATGATGGCCGGCTGACGCTGAGCGGTTTCAGTGTGCGTTCCCGTCAGGCAATGCACGAATATCATATCAGTTCATCGGGCCTTAAATATGAAGACCTGTCGGCTGTGCAGGTGAATGATTTTGCCGTGAATTCTGCCGGTATGGTGTACGGCGATTTTTCCTCGGTGGATATCCGCACTGAACACAATTATGAAGAAGATGAAACGCGTCTGCAGCAGCTGCGGACGGAATGGGCCCTGCCACTGGGAACGGAGTGGACGCTGAATTCCTCACTCGGTTATCAGTCATCGGTTTTTGACAGTCCGGTGCACGATAAAGTCTCTCTGATGGCTTACGATCAGGACTTCAGTTTCGATCTGCGCAGCAATAACCGCATTGCCGTTAACCGTTATGGGTTTGACATCAGCGATCCGCAGCAGTGGCAGCTGTACCGGATTAATCTGCAGGAAGACAAGGTCAGCAACCATTATCTGGTGGCCGATTTTGAGCTGGCCTGGGAACCGCTGGACAGTATGCAGCATTATGCCGGCATCAGTCTGCGGCGTTTTACCAATCAGCGCCAGCAGGCGGAATACGATAACGATGATGTCAGTGGTTACGTCAGCGGTTATTACCGGCAGACGCCGGGTAATTTTTCTGCCGGGCTGGATACCGCCGGCCTGCCGCACAATTGGGTGGTCGGCAGTCACGGGCTGATCCGCTATCTCGGTCTGAGCGATGCTGAGCGGGTGGCCGACCCGCTGCAGCAGCGGCAGCTGAATGAAGACAGTGCCTCCGGCTGGTGGCAGACAGAATTTTCTGTACCACAGCTGAGCTGGCCTCTGCAGGGCAATCTGGGACTGCGTTATGTGCAGACCCGGCAGCGGGTGGAAGGCAACTGGCTGATTGATGATGAAGTACAGCCGATGGAAATAAGCGGTATTGACCACGACTGGCTGCCATCACTGCATCTGCTGGCGCGTGCGCGGCGCGACCTGTTACTGCGTTTCGGCTACAGCCGTACGCTGTCACGTCCCTCGGTGGACGAGCTGACATCACCTCTGGAACTGCGCTCCAGTGCGATGTTAATTGAGGGCGGTAATACCGAACTGGAACCATCACACGCCCACGGTTTTGATCTGGCGCTGGAATGGTATGGACAGCAAGGGAATTTTTTTTCAGCCGGATTATTTTACCAGCGTATCGACAGTCTGATTCTGGATGTGGAAGAAGAGCTGACGCTGGACCAGCTGCCTTATTACAACCCATTATGGGATGACCTGGCAGAAGGAGAAATTTATACCTATCGCCATCCGGTAAACGGGCCGGGAACCGACCTCAGCGGACTGGAATTCAGTCTGCAGTTGCCATTCTTTTTTCTGCCGTCACCCTTTAACCGCTTCGGGCTGGATGCCGGCTATGCGCTTAATCAGGGGGTTGTGCACTATCCGCTCGACGATGGGCATCTCACACTGCCGCCACCGGGTTTATCACGGCATGTCATCAACGGCACTCTCTGGTACCGGGATTACCGTTTCAGCAGCGGAATCAGTGTGCGTGGCCGGTCACGTTATCTGACCCGGGTACCGGGTGCCAATGATAATGACAGGGAAGGGGTAAACAGCTCAGTTATTGTGGGTGCTTATGCCGCCTGGGATATTAATCCGCAGCTGACGATTTCCCTCGATGCCCGTAACCTGACCAATGAAGCCTTTGATTTATTTGTCGATTCATCCAACCGTGTCTACAGCTATTCCGTTACCGGTACAGAAATTTTCTTCAGTCTTAACTGGAATTTCCGTGACGGCTGACAGGGTGCAGAAACCGGCTTGTGGATAACCTGTCAGTAAAACTTCATGCAACTGTAATGTCCCCTCCTGCTGACAGGATCTGTCTTCTTCACTGTCTCTCTCAGCACAAAGCCGTGACTCCCCGGTCACTGCTTTGTGCATTTTTTTAACACTGACAATGAAGCAGGACGTTATGAAAATTCAAGGTCAAGCAAGTAAGCAAAAAGCACTCTGGCTGGCGATGCTGGCAGCAACCTCTTTGATGTTAACCGCCTGTGGCGGTGATGATGATTCTGATCCGGCAACCGCTGCAGTGGTTGAGAAATCAGCGCTGCCAACCGGTGTCGGTTATGAAGAATACGTGACCGCTGCGGATGCAGAATATCCTTTCCCTGTGATTGAAAATGCAGAAAACAATGCTGACGGGACGCTGAAATATACCCTCAGTCAGAATGCAGTGACGTATGCACTGCGCGGTATTAATGACGTCTGGAAAGGAACATCTGACGCTTATCAGGAAGCCGCTTCCGGTAATGGTCCGGATGAATATCTGGAAAATCCGGTGGTTAATGCGACGGCCTGGGCAGAAAACATGGCCTACGTTCTGGATGTGACGGCTAACTGCACGGACGACCAGGCGATCCTGGCGTTTCTGGATGATGTGCGCAGTAAAAATTACAGCGTTATCGATGGCTTTGGTCCACTGACCGAAGCTTATGTTGCGGCTTCCGGTGCCTATGTGGAACTGGAAGGCATTTCGGTTGCCGATGTACTGGAAGACAATCATTACCAGTCAGCCAATAACGATAACTCTAAATACATGGGTGCTGCCACTGCCTATGTGGACGACGGTACCTTCGCCGATACCATGCCGCTGACCCCTGTTGCCGATCTGGTTTACCTGTTCCGTCAGGCATCACCGGCATCAACCAGTGCGTCCAAGTATCTTTTTTCCACACCGCGTCCGTGGCGTATGACAGACACGGGTGCCATCGACTTTCTCGGTACAACAGGTTACAGCTACCGCTGTGTTGATGAAGACGGCAGTGAAGAACTGAAAAACTATGACACGTACACCACGAATGTCAGTGTGATCCCGGGTCTGATGTGTTCCCGCCGTGAGCACAGCGCCAGCAAAGAAAGTGCCGATAATCCGATTTATACCGCCACCACAGAAAACCGCCGCAAAGACGGTGGCTATCCGAGTGGTCACACCAACGCCGGTTATCTGGCAGCACTGGGGTACGCCTACGCTCTGCCGCAACGCTTTGCCGAAATGGTGACCCGTGGCTCGCAGCTGGGTGAAGACCGTATTGTTGCCGGTATGCACTCCCCGGCGGACGTGATTGGTGGCCGTATTCACGCGCTTACCGTGGCGACTTATGCGCTGAATCAGCCATCCGGTTATGCCACGGCTCAGCAGGCGTACACAACGGCACAGGAATATTTTGGTGCTCTGGCCGAAGAGGCGGGTATGAGCCTGTACGATTATGCGCATCAGACTGTTGCGCAGGAAACTGGCTATACCTTTACTCAGGATGGTACGGAGTACGTTAACGTCGAAGTCTTCGATAATAATATTTATGACGATCACGACGACATCAAAGCGCTGTACCGCGCACGGCTGACGTACGGTTTCAGCCAGGACAGCCGTCTGGCTGGTCAGGATCCGGTGGTTCCGCAGGGCGCCGAAGCCTTGCTGGCTACCCGTCTGCCTTACCTGAGTGATGAGCAGCGCCGGGTGGTGCTGGCGACCACTGAAATTGATTCCGGTTATCCGCTGCTGGATGACAGCAATGGCTGGGGCCGCATTGATCTGGTCAGCGCGGCTGACGGTTACGGCGCCTTTCATGGTGATGTCAGTGTGTATATGAATGCAGCGGAAGGCGGCTTCAGTGCTCTCGACTGGTGGCGCAACGATATTTCCGGTGCCGGTAAACTGACCAAATCCGGAACCGGTACCCTGGTTCTCAGCGGTGATAACAGTTACAGCGGTGGTACCGTGATCAACGGCGGTGTACTGAGCGCAGCCTCGGCCTCTGCGTTTGGCAGCGGCGATCTGTATGTGAATGCGGGTACTGCGCAGATCGATGCAGAAGGCACGGTACTGGTCAGCAACCTGACGCTGAACGAAGCGTCTGTGCTGGCGGTAAATATGGATGATGATGCCGTACAGATTGATGCCGATGGCACCCTGTATATTGATGGTGCCGGCCTGACGTTGACGTTTGCCTCTGCGCCCGCTGCCGGTACTCAGTTCACCCTGGCGGAGGCCGCGCAGATGAGCGGTGAATTTGCCAGCGTGGATGCCGGTGATGTGACTGTCAGTCTGAGTTACAGCAACGGCAGTGTTATTGCTACCGTCGAATAGAAATCTGTTGCCGTACTGCAAAAACCACGGCCTGTGCCGTGGTTTTTCTGTTTTTATCCGCCCTGAACGTCATAAAAAATTCAACAGACTGTTATGTCCCCTGTGGTCCTGGCCAGCGGTCTTTATCAGTGAGATTTTTATGACGGATCTCCCCCGTGAATAACCACGCCTGAATAACCCTGAGGACAACACGATGCAATACTCTGTTTTTTCCCGTGCGGCCGTGATGACGGTCATGCTGTCTGCCGCGGCAGCCGCTGACGCCGCCAGCGGCAGTTTTTCTGTACTGACTTATAACGTTGCCGGGCTGCCGGAAGTTTTTTCCAGTGCCGGCTCTGACCGCCAGAGTGCCACGGAACAGATCAGCTGTTACGTTAATGAATTCGATATCGTCAATGTGCAGGAAGATTTCAATTATCATGCCGCGTTATACGATACCTGTAATGATCATCCGTACCGTTCCGCAACAACCGGTGGTATGGGCATTGGCAGCGGCCTGAACAGTATGAGCCGTTACGACTACACCGACTGGAACCGGGTCAGCTGGGATGACTGCAATGGGGTGGATTGTCTGACGCCGAAAGGTTTTACCCTGGCACGTACCCGTTTAGCAGAAGGTGTGTATGTGGATATTTATAACCTGCATACCCAGGCTCAGGTCGACGATGCTGATCTGGAAGCACGGCGTAATAATATTCGTCAGCTGGTGGATTACATTGAAGAAAATTCCGCCGGCAATGCTGTGATCGTCATGGGGGATACCAACACCCGTTATACCCGCAGCGGGGATAACCCGCGTGAACTGCTGCAGCAGGGCTTTACCGATGCCTGGCTGGAGCTGATCCGCCATGGTGATATACCGGCGGTTGATGATGACAATGCACTGGTCTGCGACCCGAAAATCACCAGCTATGACTGCGAGATTGTGGACAAGGTGTTTTACCGCAGCAACCGTCATATCAGTCTGCAGGCAACCCTGTACAGCGTCCGTCAGGATGACGAAACGGCGGATGGCCTGAAGCTTTCCGATCATCCCCCGGTACAGGCGGACTTTTACTACAGCACTGACGCGGATATCCGCATGAGTGATTTCTGGGGCGGACCGCATGGTACGGCTTTCAATGATGTGGAAACTTTGTCTGCTGATTCTGTGGTGCAGTCAGTATCTCTGCGGGCCGGTGCGCGCGTGGATCAGGTGGCTATCACGCTGGCATCCGGTACTCAGCTGAGCCACGGCGGCAGTGGTGGCAGTGAATCGTCGCTGACACTCAGCAGCGGTGAATATCTGACTTCGCTGTCTGTCTGCTCCGGCAAAAAATATGGTCATACACGTATTTTTTACGCCAGTTTCGGCACCAGCAACGGCCGTAGCCTGAGCGCTGGCAGCACAACCTCAGACTGTACTTCCTTTACCGCAGCGGATGGCTGGCAGATCGCCGGCTTCCGTGGCCGTGCCGGGGATGAGCTGGATAAAATCGGTGTCATTTATATCCCGCGCTGAACGCGCTGCTGCCTTGCCCGGGGTAACCCGGGCGCTTGTTTCAGCCGATCAGTTTTTTCAGATCGCGCAGGCGTTGCTGCTGTTCGTCACGCGGCAGCGGCTGAATGATTTCTTCCGGCAGTGCCGGCGGAATATCGATATCAATCTGTTCGCCTTCCTGCAGACGTTTCAGCAGGATGTCATAGTTGCGCCGGAATACCGGAAAGGCCTGTTCTTCCACCGTGTTGGCGAGAAAAAACCAGTCGCTGGCGCGGCCGGCGTAGTACACCGCCGGATGGCTCCAGAGGTATTCCTTTTTCGGTGACGGGGCGCGGCAGGCTTCCATATAGGCGGCGTGGGCAGAGGGCAGGCCGAGGCTGTCGGCGACATCACAACGTGCCAGCACTTCATGCACATTGGGCAGCCAGCTGCTTTCTTTCACCGCTTTTTCTGCCGCCCGCATAATCACATCGGGGCTGTATTCCCCCAGTAAACGCGACCATAAACGCTTGGCCATGATCATGGTGTCCAGATCAGGGAACGCTTTCAGGAACTGGTTGTGGTAATTAAAGCGGAACAGCTCAAAAATCTGGTTGATGGCTTCTTTCTGTTCCACCGTCGGCTCGGCCGGCGCTGCGTTACCAGCTGGTGTCTTTGAGACGCTGGATACTTGCTTCAGCTGTTGCGTAACCTGGTTGAGCACCTTGCTGGCTGTTGGCTGACGTTCCATTGGCTTCTCCTGACTGGGCTAAGCGTTTGCCCCATTGCTGTTTGGCGTACTGCAGAAAACGGCTGTTCCAGCTGTTATGTACCTGATTTGAGTCGCGCCAGTAAAGTACAAATTCCGGCACCAGCTGCTCGGCAAAGCGGCGGTCGATATGACCCATGGCGAGAATATCGAAGCAGTCCGGGGAGGGCTGCCAGTTGTCGGCAATGCGGGTTGGCAGGGAGGAATACTCCACCGACGCACTGTAACGCGCCCACTGCTGGCGCACATGCTGAATAAATTTGCTGTTCCAGGTCTTGAAGGCGTCCCCGCGTTCGGCCCAGTAGAGCACGAATTCCGGCACGGCATCGGCGATAAACTGCGGGTCAACGCCGGCGCGCTGCAGAATCTGACAGGCATCGGCGCTGGGCTGCCAGTGCTGCGGAATCGGTGTGGCTTCTTCCTGCGCCGGGTTGAAGGCGGTGCGTTCCAGATGACGCTGATGACGCTGGGCATCATTCTGGCTGTACACCCACTGGCTTTTGACATGACGGAAAAAGCGGGTGTTCCAGTCGTTGCGGTTGGCGCCCTGTTCCTGCCCCTGCAGGATAAAGGTATCCATCTGCGACCAGCTGAAGCTGCGCGGAATGCCATGCTGCTCCAGCCGTGCCAGCGTATCTTCCTGTGGCTGCCAGCCGTTGTTCAGCGGCTGATGGTGTGACGGGCGTGAAGACTGCGGCGCCTGCTGCGCTGGCCGGGCCTGCGGTGGTCGATCATGACCGTCGCTACTGGTTAAGCTGGTTGAAAAACCGTACTCCAGGCTGTCGCCGTCCGGGAACAGGGCACCCTGCAGAGTGATCAGGCCTTTATCGGTCAGGCTGCGCAGTACCCGGCGGATGCTGACATCATCCCAGAACGGCAGCTGCCGGCGCAGGGCGTGATTGCTCAGTGTTGCCCACGCCTGATTCTGCAGCCGTGCCGCGTCGTTCAGTACCGTCAGCAGGACAGCTTCTTCCAGGCCGATGGTGGCGGCCAGAGTGGCTGACAGGGCGATGGTATTGTCGCTGAACAGCGGGTGGCTGGGCATAGGGTTACCGTTGGATAAGTGAGTTTGGGTGGCTGGCCTGACATAATGCGGTGCTTTCCTGCCGCCATCTGCCTGTACAGAGACCGGCGCGACAGACTATTGTACTCATTTTCACAGCGGTTCCCACGCCCGGATAGAGAACTATGACCCGACCCACCAGAGCATTAATCAACTGGTCCCATTTGCGCCACAACTACGAACTGGCACGCAGCACCGGCAGCGGCCGAACGTATGCGGTCATCAAGGCCAACGGCTACGGCCATGGGCTGGTCAGTTGTGCCCGCGCCCTGAGCACGGCCGACGGCTATGCCGTGGCCTGTATGGATGAGGCGCTGACGCTGCGTGAAGCCGGCATCCAGCGGCCGCTGGTGGTGCTGCAGGGAGCGTACAGCGAGCAGGAATGGAAGCAGGCAGCAGAACAGAATATCCAGCTGGTGGTGCATCATCCGCAGCAGTTGGAACAGAGGGCGGCGGTTAACCTGAGTGCGCCGGTCGCTGTCTGGCTGAAGATCAACAGCGGCATGAACCGGGTCGGCTTCCGGGTGGAAGAGGCCGATGCCGTGCTGGCGCAGATTCAGGCGGATGCGCAGCTGGAGCTGCAGTATGTAATGACACACTTCGCCAGCGCCGATGATGAAAACAGCCCGCAGTTTGCTGAGCAGCTGGCGCTGATGGCCGGCCGCGACTGGCCGGTGCCGCTCAGCATCAGCAACAGCGCGGCACTGCTGACTGACAAACGGGTGGACGGCCGGCTGCTGGAAGAAGGTGCGCGCCGGCCCGGTATTCTGCTGTATGGCGCGTCGCCACTGAATTACCGCAGTGCCGCTGAACTGGGGCTGAAAGCGGTGATGACGCTGGAATCGCAGGTGATCAGTACACATACCGTGGCGGCCGGTGAAACCGTCGGCTACGGTGGCGACTGGCAGGCTGAACGTGATACCCGGGTCGGGGTGATTACCATCGGTTATGGCGACGGTTATCCGCGCCATGCGCCGGCCGGCACGCCGGTGCTGGTGGACGGGGTGGAATGTCCGCTGATCGGCCGGGTGTCGATGGATATGATCACCGTCGATCTGACCGATCACCCGGCTGCACAGATTGGCAGCCATGCCGAGCTGTGGGGCGAACATCTCAGCGTTGACCGCATTGCCGCCCTGTGCGGCACCATCAGTTATGAACTCTTCTGTCAGCTGACACCGCGGGTAAAACGGGTGGCGAAAACCCTGCCCAGTGATACCCCGACACCATGCAAGGCCTGTAACTGACGATGGATTATCAGACCCTGCGCCAGTATCTGCTGAGTAAGCCGGAAGCGCTGGAGGATTTCCCCTTCGGCCCGGATTCTGCGGTGTTCCGGGTGCAGGGCAGAATGTTTGCCCTGCTGTATGAAAAAGACGGCACCACGCGGGTGAATCTGAAATGCGACCCGCAGCAGGCGCAGGCACTACGGGATGTATTTGATGCCGTCAGTGGCGGCTATCACATGAACAAACAACACTGGAACACCGTGGTGCTGGATGGCGATGTGCCGGATGGGGAGCTACAGCGCCAGGTCGATCATTCCTACGGGCTGGTGGTGAAAAAACTGCCGCTGGCGCAGCGGCGGTTTCTGCGAACCCGTTATGACGAACAGGCGCTGTGTGTGCACGAATAGCCGCGAGGGTCAGCGTTTTAACACCACCCGGTAGCGCGGGCTGCCATGCTCAAGACGTCTGATGGCGTCATTCACATCGGCCATGGCGTAGAGCTCGGTCTGCGGCTGAATGCCGTGACGGGCGGCAAAGCTCAGCATCTGTTCAATCACCGCCGGGCTGCCCACCGGGGAAGCCGACAGCGACCGCTGCCCCATCATCATTGCCATAATATTCACCTTCACCGGTTCCATCACTGCGCCGACAAAATGCAGCCGGCCTTTGGGGGCGAGGGTTTTCATATAGGCACTCCAGTTCAGGGCGACATTGACCGTCGACAGAATCATATCGAAGTAGCCGGCGGAGGCTTTCAGGGCCTCTTTGTCATGGCTGTCCAGAATACGGTGTGCCCCCAGCGCCAGCGCTTCATCGCGCTTGGCAGCGGATGAAGTAAAGGCCGTCACCTCACAGCCCCAGGCGTTCAGAAACTGCAGGGCCATATGACCGAGGCCGCCGATGCCGATCACGCCGACCCGCGCGGTGGGCTTCAGGTCGTACTGTACCAGGGGATTGAATACGGTTACGCCACCACAGAACAGCGGCCCGGCGGTCTCAGAGGGCAGATCGTCCGGCAGCGCCACTACCGCAGCCGCCTGGGCGCGGACCTTATCGGCGAAGCCGCCATGGCGGCCGACGATGGTGCCCTGTACCGAGGCACACAGGTTCTGATCGCCCGTCATACAGCTGCTGCACTCGTTGCAGTAGCCGGCATGCCAGCCCAGCCCGACGCGGTCACCGATGGCGAACTTGCTGACGTGCTCACCAATTGCGGCAATACGGCCGGCGACTTCATGACCTGGCACAAAGGGATACTGAGTCAGACCCCATTCATTATTCAGCATGCTCAGATCGCTGTGGCAGATACCGCAGTATTCCACCTCAATCTCAACATCGTGGGCGCCCAGCGGACCGGGATCGTATTCGTAAGGGCGCAGTTCGCCGCCGGGTTCGGATGCTGCATAAGCTCGGATCATATCAGGCTGCCTTTCTGTGTCTGGTTTTATCATCGGGCTATTGTGGCGGAGCCGCGCCGGACAGGGAAGGGCACAGGCTGCCGCTCAGTACCGTTTTTTTATTATTATTGAATAGATATTCAATAGTATCTTGCCGGGAAGGGGGTAAAACCGTAATTTATGGCCTGTATTATGACTTTTGTTGATCAGGCATTTATGAACCTTCAGGTGGCAGGCAGAACACGTAACCGACTTCATGCGGATGAACGGCGCGATCAGCTGCTGGATGTGCTGGTGCAGGTGATCCGTGCGGAGGGTTATGAGCAGGTGACCATGGCGCGTCTGGCGCAGGCGGCGGGGGTGAATCCGTCATTGCTGATGCATCACTTCGGCAGTAAGGAAAAACTGATGCTGGCGCTGGTGGACCGCACACTGCAGCGCTATACGCAGCTGTTCCGGCAGATGGCGCAGCAGGGCCCGGCCCGCGAACGGCTGGTGCGGGTTCTGGGTTTGCTGTTCAGCCGTGGCTGGATGGATACACTGGCCGCGCCTGAGCTGTTTGCCATTCTGTCGCTGGCCCGCCGCCATGAGGATGTTGCCCTTGCCATGAGCCGTATGTACCGCCGCTACCACAAGGTGCTGACACAGGAACTGAACTTTCAGCTGCAGCAGCACTGTATCCGCTGTGATGATCCGGCGGCGAGTGCGCGCATGCTGATGGCGCTGGTGGAAGGGTCGCATTATTTTTCTGAACAGCTGCAGCCGCTGGGAGACAGCGGCAATTACGGTCAGCAGCTGATCTGCCATGCCCTGCTGATGTTGGGAGCAGGGCCGCTGACGCAGGAGGAAAACACCCTGCTCGGTACACAACAGAACCCGGAATTTACCCTTTAAACAGGAGCACAGATTATGTCAGAGCCGGTACAGTGGCGGGCGCTGAAAAATATTGATGAACATTGTTTTGCCTGCGGCCAGCAGAATGATAACGGGCTGAAAATGCGCTTTTTTGCCAGCGCTGAAAAACTGCGCTCGGACATCACCATTCCGGAGCATATGCGCGGCTGGAGTCATCTGACCCATGGCGGTGTGATTACCACGATGCTGGATGAAATTATGGGCTGGTCCGGTATTTATTTTCTCAACCGTTTTCTGCTCACCAAAGATATTAAAGTGAAATTCCGCCTGCCGGTATTCATTAACGATCAGGTCACTATTTATGGCTGGGTGGCGCAACAGAAAAGTGACAGTCAGGTGACGCTGGCGGCCGAACTGGTGAACAGCAAAGGTCAGGTGGCGGCCAGGGCGGAAGGTAACTTTGTGCTGTTCAAACCGGAAAAATTTGCCAGCATGAATCTGGTTCCGGCCGATCATCTGCGCCGCATGGAGGGCATGTTTTCTTCGGCTCAGTCCGATCACAGGGACTGCTGCAGCGAAGGAGCCTGAGCATGAAAGCCCTGATTGTTGAAGGCGGTGCCATGCGCGGTATTTTCAGTGCCGGCATTCTCGATACCTTTATTGCTGCCGATTATTACCCGTTTGACTGCTATCTGGGCGTTTCTGCCGGGGCGTCTAATGTGACGGCGTATCTGGGGAAACAGCTGCAGCGTAATTACCGCATCTATACTGATTACTGCCGGCGCCCGCAATTTATCAGCTGGTGGCGTTTCCTGCGTGGCGGTCATCTGATTGACAATGACTGGCT
Source organism: Pseudomonadales bacterium (assembly GCA_963682115.1). GTDB lineage: Bacteria > Pseudomonadota > Gammaproteobacteria > Pseudomonadales > Oceanobacteraceae > Venatoribacter. Next base: position 2,281,232 of record OY821639.1, read on the forward strand.
GTGGGAGATTTCTGAGCGCGAACTGCCCATTGGCTATGAGCATATCGAACAGCGCCGTCATCAGCTGCTGATTACCGCCACCTGTGCGGCCACTGGTGAAGCGCATTATCTGACCCCGGCTGCGGATGAGATTTTTCAGCTGTTGAAAGCCTCAGGCACCATGCCGGTGGCGTATAAAAGCAAGGTGATGCTGCGTGGCCGGCAATGGTTTGATGGCGGGGTGGCAGACTCGCTGCCGGTGGAAGAAGTTTACCGCCGTGGGGCACGGGATATTCTGGTGCTGCGTACCAATCCGGCTTCGTACCGCAAGCAGTCTTACCGCATCAATAAATTGTTTCCGTTGCTGCTGAAACGTTATCCCGGTATTGCCCGCCGCCTGCAGCAGCGGCATGAAGATTATAACCGTGCGCTGGATTTTATCCGCCAGCCACCGCCGGACTGCCGGGTGCATGAAATCTGCCCGCCGGAAAGCTTCGCCGCCGGTCAGTTCACGACCGATATTAATGTCCTGAATCAGGCCTATACGCAGGGGCTGGATGCCGGGCGGCAGTGGCTGGCCCGCCAGGACTGAACCCTACGCTGTTATGCCGTTGCGGTACTAACGGCATAAAGCAGGCATAATGGTGTTTTTCACAGGAGGTGCTTTATGCAACGCAAACAACTGGTTTCAATCCATCTTTATCTCGCCGCATTTTTTGCGCCGTTTATTATAGCCATGGCACTGAGTGGCGGCCTGTATCTGCTGGGTGTCAAGGGAACAGTGACGGAGGTGCCGCTGACAACGCTGAGCGGTGAACAGCTGGCACTGGTAAAAGGCAGCGAGAAAGCGCGAGTTGATGCTTTGTTACAGCAGGCCGGTATCGAAACCGGCTATGCCTATGTTAAACCCACATCGCAGGGGGCGATTACCCGCCCGACCAATGGCACCTATTATCAGCTGAAACAGACTGCAGAAGGCGTGGCCGTCAGCAGAATGGAGCCGGATCTGATTGCCGGTCTGATGGAATTGCATAAAGGCCACGGCCCACAAGTATTCCGCTGGTTTGAAATCCTGTTTGCTCTGGGTCTGCTGTTTGTGATGATCTCCGGCCTGTGGCTGGGGTTGCAGTCACCTATGCTGAAAAACAAAACACTGGCGCTCAGCGGCGCTGGCCTGCTGGTATTTGTGCTGTTGACGCTGATCTGATGGCTGGTGTGTCTGCCCCGTGTACTGAAACGGCGGGGCAGATGCGGCAGACAACCGACAGAATAAAACCGAAACTTCTTACCTAATAACAAACCAGAATAACAGCTGGCGGGACACCGCAAGACGCATCCGCCGGCATAGGATAAAATTGCCACCTTTCTCTTTATGTGCCCGCAGTCAGGCGCACAGCGACGGAATTATCATGACAGACGAATTATTGGGTGGGGTGCTGATCGGTCTGGCAGCGTCCCTGCTATGGGTTGGTATCGGCCGCATCAGTGGCATGACCAGTGTGGTGTCGGGCCTGTTTGCCTGGCGGGACTCTGCCCGTCACTGGGCCCTCTGGTTTCTTGCCGGACTGATTCTGGCCACCCCGGTTTACCTGCTGGCAGGTGGCAGTACCCTGATTGATATGACGGATAACCAGTTGCTGCTGGTGGCCGGTGGCCTGCTGGTCGGATTCGGCACGTATATCGGCAACGGCTGTACCAGTGGGCATGGCGTGTGCGGTATGGGGCGTCTGTCAGTCCGTTCTATCGTGGCCACGGTGACCTTTATTGTCGCCGGTGTGATCACTGTCGCGGTGATGAATGCCGCCGGAGGTGCTGCCTGATGACGAAGGTTCAGCATCGTTTTGCGCCGCTGGTGGCGCTGCTCAGTGGTCTGATTTTCGGCCTTGGTCTGCTGCTGTCGGGAATGAATAACCCGGCCAAAGTCCGTGCTTTTCTGGATGTGTTCGGCAACTGGGGCCCGGAACTGATTGCCGTGATGGGCTCAGCCGTTACCATCTTTGGCGTGGTGTTCTGGTTCAGTAAAAGGCAGATAAAACCGGTCTGTGCGGCAGAGTTTCATCAGCCAACCCTGAAAGCCATTGATGCCCGGCTGCTGACCGGGGCGGCGATGTTTGGTATTGGCTGGGGGCTGGTCGGTTTGTGCCCGGGCCCGGCGCTGGTGAATATTCTCAGCTTTGATCCGGATGTGCTGCTGTTTATTGCGGCCCTGCTGATGGGCAACCGCCTGGCGCATTATCTGGTTGGCCCGGCAAAATAAAACTGCCGGACGACTGTTCACTTCATACCGAGCTGCGGCGTTGTGCCGGGGGATCGTTCTCTCGGGGCATGGCGCTCAGTAAAGCCGTGCGGTGTGAAACACAATGCCCCCGTCTTATCAGGTTTACCGGTCTCAATGGTTCCGGTAAAGCCACCATTACCCACGCTTTGCAGCAGCATCTTGCGGCTGCAGGTCAGCATACTTATCTTCCGGATGGTGATAATGTCCGCCGGGTGGGTATTTCTCAGCTCTGAAATGATAACAGGCGTTTATGTCCGATATTGATGTATTCAACGGCGATGCCGACGGTATCTGTGCTCTGATTCAGCTCAGGCAGCAGGAGCCGAGAGCGGCACAGCTGATTACCGGCAGCAAACGGGATATCCGTTTGCTGGAGCAGGTAAAAGCCGGCTCTGGTGACAGGGTAACGGTGCTCGATATTTCGATGAAACAGAACATGCAGTCACTGCAGCGCTTGCTCAGGGATGGCGCTTCTGTGTTGTATGCCGATCATCATCAGGCCGGTGATATTCCGCACAGCCCGTTGCTGGAAGCTCATATATATACCCAAGCCAATACCTGTACCGGACTGATTGCTGATTATCTGCTGCAGGGGCGCTACCGTGAATGGGCCATTGTTGCCGCCTATGGCGATAATATTGTGCAGGTTGCGGATGATTATGCCGCCCGTTTGTCACTCAGCGAGCGGCAGCGTGGTCAGCTGTGCCGTCTCGGCATTGCCATGAATTACAACGGCTATGGTTTTTCGGTGGCGGATCTTTTTTATCATCCTGCGCGCCTGTATCGTCTGGCACGGCCTTATACCAGCCCGTTTGATTTTATTGCTGATCAGGCGCTGGTGTATCAGACCCTGACTCAGGGGTATCAGGATGACCTGGACTGTGGCCTGAAGATGAGCCCGGAACTGGTGGATGAGCAGGTTGCTCTGTTTGTCCTGCCCTACTGTCAGTGGGCGCGGCGTATCAGTGGTGTACTGGGTAATGAACTGGCTAACCGTTATCCACGGCGCGCTCATGCAGTGCTGACACCGATGCCGGCAGTGGCTGAGGGCGGCAGTTATTTTCAGGTCAGCCTGCGTGCGCCGAAAGAGAATCTGAGTGGTGCGGATCGGATTGCCTCTGAATTCGGCGGAGGGGGCCGGCAGGGAGCTGCCGGTATCAATAATCTGCCAGCGGCCGAAATCGAACCCCTGTTCCGCCGCCTGCAGCTGGAGTATGCCGCTAAATCTGGCGGATAATAAAGTCGCGGCTTGGCCTTTCTCCGGATTTTTGCAGAAACGTTTTGATCAGAGCGTTCTGATAAAGAATCCGCAGATTACACCCCAAATTAACGTGAGGTTTAAAATGGTTCCTGTGGTTCTGGCCGGTGGATCCGGTACCCGTCTGTGGCCTTTGTCACGTACGGCATTCCCTAAGCAGTTTCTGGCGTTAAACAGTCATCTGACTATGCTGCAGGAAACCGTCTCCCGACTGCATGGAATGATGTCATCAGAGCCTTTGCTGATCTGTAACGAAGAACATCGTTTTCTTGTGGCGGAACAAATGCGACAGCAGGGACATAAGGCCAGTATTCTGCTGGAACCTGTTGGCCGTAATACGGCTCCTGCGATTGCGCTGGCAGCGATGCAGCTGATGCGCTCGGTTAAACGTTCTGTTGATGCCCCCGTTATGCTGGTTATGGCGGCTGATCATGTCATTAATAATACGGAAGCGTTTCAGCAGGCGGTTAAGCAATTAATGCCGGCAGTGCAGGAGGGAAAATTCGGTACTCTGGGTATAGTGCCAACAGAAGCGGAAGCGGGTTATGGCTACATTAAAGTGGGTAATGCTGAAACAGATACTCTGCTGGCCGTGGAGCAGTTCGTTGAAAAGCCTGATAGGGAAACGGCACAGCAGTATTTCGGCGAAAAAACCGAGCCGGGTGTTAATAAATGGTTGTGGAACAGTGGTATTTTCATGATTCGTGCCGACCGTTATCTGAGTGTCCTGAAACAGTATCGCCCGGATATTTACTCTGCATGTGAACAGTCCATGAATGGCTCTGAGCAGGATTGCGATTTTATTCGTGTCGCTGAGTCTTCTTTTAAAGAATGCCCGGCTGAATCTGTTGACTACGCAATCATGGAGCCATTGGCAAAAGAAGCCGGGGCACAGATTCTGGTAACACCACTGGACGCTGGCTGGAGTGACGTTGGCAGCTGGAGGACTTTGTGGAATATTGCTGATAAGGATGAAAACGGCAATGCGGTTATGGTCAGTGGTGGTCTTGAAAACGATGATGTAATTCTGCAGCAGTCGACCAATTCGCTGGTAGCGGTGAGCAGCCGTATGGTCAGCACATTAGGAGTTAATAATCTGGTGATTGTGGATACACCGGATGCTTTATTGGTCGCCAGTAAAGATAATACGCAGGATATTAAAAATATTGTGGCGGAGCTTGAACTCCGGGGCCGCGCAGAACATCTTCAGAACCGGAAAGTTTATCGCCCATGGGGGAATTATGAATTGATCCACGGGCCAGCATCTTCGGTCAGTGATGACTGTTATCTGGTGAAGAAGGTTACGGTGAAGCCCGGAGCTTCTTTATCTGTCCAGAAACACCATCACAGAGCGGAACACTGGATAGTGGTCTCTGGCACAGCAAAGGTTACGAATGGCGATGAAACTTTCTTTGTTAGCGAAAATCAATCAACTTACATCCCGATTGGCCAGATCCATTGTCTCGAAAACCCAGGTGTGATGGCGTTGGAAATAATAGAGGTGCAATCCGGTTCCTATCTGGGAGAAGATGATATTGTGCGTCTGAAAGATCAGTATGGACGAGTGCGATGAGATTATATTTTCGCTGGCATTAAAACCTGAATCTCGTTTACTTCAAAAAACTGTTCTGTGCCCGCCTGCCATGGATGTAGGGAAAGAACTTCTGCCGCGGCTGAGCCGCTTCCTGCATTTTCTGTCGTTCCCACCAGACCATCAGTATTTTTTCCAACAGGAAAATAAAATCAGACTGAGAGATATAAAAGTTTTTAACAATAAATCCCGTTCGCGTTGAATTCTCCTGCACACAGGAAAGCCAGGAGTTACCCACCCCGGCACTGAATTTGTAAAGGGCCACAACCCGTACAGCAGGATAATGTTATGAGCAGCGGCATACCGAAGGGGTCATTGCCGTTTCGTTGGCTATTTTTTCTGTCGGAGTCATTGCTTCAGCGGATGTGTGGGGCAAGCGGGTGGCGGAATCCCGGGGCAAAAACAGCCCCAGTGAAACCACGCCGGCTTATGCCTCCGGGATGAACAAATATCATTTCTTCCAGGCTTCAGCGGAAAAGCCGATTCCGGGCGTGGTTAATAAAAAGGTTTATAGCCGCTGCTGAAGGTGGTGGGTAATCCGGCCCGGCAGCGGGCCGGAAACATCAGGCGCTGAACAGGGCCTGGGCAGCAGCCGTGTGGCGGGCCATCAGGGCCTGCAGGTCGCCGCCCAGCCATTCCTTATTTCTGACTTTCCACTCGCCGTGAATCATCACCGCATCCGCACGGCTGGCACCGCACAGCACCAGTGCACCAAGCGGATCGTGGGCGCCACTGAAGCGCGGTTCATCCAGCTTAAAGAAGGCGATATCGGCTTTCTTGCCCACTGCCAGCTCACCGATATCATCACGTCGCAGTACCTGAGCTGAGCCTTGGGTGGCCAGTGTCAGTGCATCTTCGTGGGTAAACTCATCGGCCTGATAGCGCAGACGCTGAATCAGCAGTGCCTGACGGATTTCCTGCATCAGATTGCTGTGGTCGTTGGAGGCACTGCCATCGACACCGAGCCCCACCGGACAGCCAGCTTCGCGCAGCTCTTTCACCCGGCAGATACCGGAAGCCAGCACCATATTGGAAGACGGGCAGTGGCAGATAGCCGTTCCGGCCTCACCCAGACGTTGCACTTCCTCGTCATTGAAATGAATACCGTGCGCCAGCCAGGTACGGTCGTGCAGCCAGCCGACGGTATCAAGGTAATCCAGCGGCCGCTGGCCAAACATTTTCAGGCAGAAATTATTCTCGTCTTCCGTTTCTGCCAGGTGGGTATGCAGGCTTACCTGATAACGTGCAGCCAGTTCGGCGCTGGCCTGCATAATGTCCTGAGTCACGGAAAAGGGTGAGCAGGGGGCGAGTGCCACTTCGAGCAGGCCTTTCTCATCCTGCCGGTGCCAGGTGTTAATCAGGCGTTCACTGTCGGCCAGAATTTCGGCTTCGGTCTGCACCACGGAGCGCGGTGGCAGGCCGCCATCGTCCACGCTCAGGCTCATGGAACCGCGCGTCAGAGTGGCACGCATGCCCAGCCGCAGTGCGGTTTCTGCCTGTATATCAATGGCGTTTTCCAGCCCTGCCGGGAACAGATAATGGTGGTCTGCTACCGTGGTGCAACCGGACAGCAGCAGTTCGACCATGGCCAGTTCAGTGGCCAGTGCATGTTGCTGCGGGGTCAGCCCGGCCCAGATCGGATACAGAGTCTGCAACCAGGGAAACAGGCGTTTGTTCATCGCGGGCGGACAGGCGCGGGTAAGCGTCTGGTAAAAGTGATGGTGAGTGTTTACTAAGCCGGGAAGTACCACATGCTCTGAAGCGTCAAAGGTTTCGTCAACCTGGGTGGCCGGATTCTGGCCACTTGCGAGCAGCTCAGTGATGATGCCGTCGGTAATAACAAGGCCGCCACTGGCGTCGGCTTGATTGGCACTGAAAATGGCTTTGGGGTTTTTGATCCAGATGGTTGTCATGGGGAATCTCCGGTCGTTGCCTGTGCTGGTGGAGGTGACAACCCGTCAGACCAACACCCGCTGTTCAGCTGGCGCACGCGCGCCGGCCAGCAGTGACTGAGTGTTAATCTGCCGTGGCTGATGATAGCAGCCTTTAGCCTGTTCTGGCATAGCGGCATTGGCTGAAAGATCATTTTCTCCCATCAACAGAAAATAACCCGGTCGCCTGCTATGGTTTTTTCATCTGGCTATGGTGCCCGGGTACCACAGGAGAGGGTATGGCGAAACAGTCGTGGCGGGGAGCGCTGGGAAGACGGTTGCTGTTACAGCTGTTGTTGTTCAGTGGTGGACTGACTCTGGTGATGACGGCTGCGGTGCTGTGGAGTGATTACCGCAAGGAGCTGGGTCTGCGCGATGGCACACTCGATCAGATTGAACACGGTTACCTGCCTTCGCTGGCGCAGAGCCTGTGGAAATATGATGATCAGCAGCTGCTGTCGCAGCTGGATGGCATTCTGAATTTTCCCTTTGTGGTCTATGCGGGAGTGGACCGTGAGGAAAATCTGCGCCTGCAACGCGGAGAGGCGGGCCAGGGCCCTGACTTTGCCAATTATCGTTTTCCGCTGTTGTACCGGCATGACGGGCGTGAATACCGTCTGGGTGAGCTGCAGATCACGCTTGATAACCGGCTGATCTACGGAAATGTCTATGAACGGACGATGATGATACTGGCCTCTGAGTTCATCAGCGCACTGCTTATTTCAGCCTTTATTCTGCTGCTGGTCAACCGCCTGATTACCCGCCATCTGCGCCGCATGGCGCTCTGGGCAGACAAGAGTGATATGCAGGAATCATTGGCGTTGTTGCGTCCGCAGGTTAACGATGAGCTCGAACGGGTAACACAGGCGATTAACCACATGCGCCGCCAGACTCTGCGTGCCATAGAGCAGCGGGATAATGCGCTGCAGGAACTCGGTGAGGTTAATGCCGGGCTGGAAAGGCGCATTGATCAGCGTACGGTTGAACTGAGTCAGGCGGTAACGGAGCTGAATACTATGCTGGCGGAGCTGAAAGACACTCAGCAGCAGCTGGTGGAGTCGGAAAAAATGGCGCAGCTGGGTGGTTTGGTGGCGGGGGTGGCCCATGAGCTCAACACCCCGCTGGGCATCTGTGTCACTGCCCGCAGCTATATTGAGGATTCCCTCGCACTGATCCGCGAGCGGATGAAAGACGGCACACTGGACCGTCGCTCTTTTTCCGAACTGCTCAACAGCATCACCGAAGGGCTGATGATGATTGATGAAAACCTGAACCGCTCTCACCGCCTGGTACGCACCTTCAAATCGCTGGCGGTCGACAGCAGCAGTGATTACCGCTCGGAATTCAGTCTCAGGGAGCTACTGCAGGATGTCAGTGGTGGCGGTGACAGTTTTGACATTGACGGTTCAGAGTGTGTTATCAGTACCTGCGCACCGGCCGAACTGAAGGCGCTCAGTTGCCGTAATACCCTGCACACTATACTGGGCGCGCTGATCGGTAACAGCATTGATCATGGTTATCCACAGGGCGGGGATATCCATATTCGGATCACAGTGACGGCGGATCAGGCGCTGAACCAGGTGACCATTGATTACCGTGACAATGGTGCCGGCATTGCACCGGAAGTACGCGAGCATATTTTCGAACCCTTTTTTACCACCGGCCGTCAGCGCGGAAAAACCGGGCTGGGTATGCACCTTGTCTATAATCTGGTTACGCATATTCTGGCCGGGGATATCCGGGTGATGGCAAGTGATGAAGGGGCCTGGATGCAGATGGTAATACCGCTGGATCTGAATCTGTATGATGTACAGCGGCAGAGCCGGACGCTGAGACTGGTGGCCGGAGGCCACCAGTAGCATTTTCAGTCTTTTTTCAGACCGCAACCGGTCAGGATCAGGTCGGCGAGGAAATCGCCGATGCGGATGATATCTTCTTCTTCATACTTACGCTTGTTGGTTACTTCAAGAACCTGAGTTTCAAAGTCGGCGTAGTGCTGAGTGGAAGACCAGATCAGGAAAATCAGGTGGGTCGGGTCCACCGGACGCATTTTACCCTGATCAATCCAGGTCTGGAAAATAGCGGTTTTCTCTTTGACCCATTGGCGCATATCCACACTGATGTGGTCTTTCAGGTAGGGGGCGCCCTGAATAATCTCCATGGCGAAAATTCTGGAGGCATTCGGATGGGTGTAAGACAGACGCACCTTGGTGCGGATAAAGCGTTCCAGAACCGTTGCCGGATCACTGTCCGGGGAAATTTCGGCCAGTTCTTCATTCCATACTGTCAGTACGTTCTGCAACAGAGTACGGTACAGGTTGGCTTTGTTCTTGAAATAATAGTGAATATTGGCTTTAGGCACGCCGGCGCGATCGGCAATTGCCTGCATGCTGGTGCCTTTAAAACCGTGTAATACAAATTCCTGCTCAGCGGCCGAGAGAATATTCTCGTTGTTGCGTTCGCGGATTTTGCCTGTTTTATACTTCTGTGTGCTCATCGTATTTCCAGCCAGTTATCAAGCCGGTAATCCGGCGCCAGCGGATGGGGCGCCAATCATAACATAGTGGGAAGTTGCGGGGACAAAAAAGGGAGCCGAGGCTCCCTTTTTCAGGTTTATGCAATCAGAAGTGCATTTTAACCATCGCAGCAACGGTATCTTCGTCGAACTCAGAACCGTACTTGTTGTGCCAGGAGCTGTATTCGATACCGACTTTCAGCTTGTTGTCGTAACCAACAACAGGACCCAGATCGTAGGTCAGCTGTGGGTTGAAGTTGAAGCTTGCTTTGTGGTCGTCATCACCAGTTGAGTAGTCGATGTAACCTTCCAGAGCAACACCACCCCAGTTAGCGCCGTAAGTCAGAGTGATCTGGTGATCGTTTTCTGTAGTGTCATTCACGCAGTAGTAGTAAGTGGCGCTGGCGTAGTTCATGCCAGGGATCGCCAGATCTGCGCCAACACCGTACAGGAAGTTGTCCTGGCTGAAGCCTGTGGCAGTCGTACCGGATTCAACAGTGAATGCTGCGTTCAGGGTTTTAACAACACCATCGAATTTTGCAACGTATACTTTCGGAGAAAATTCGCTGTAGCTGGCTTCCCAGTCATCTTCGCCTTCATCGCGGTCGAGGAAGAAGAACAGGCCGCCCCAGCTGTAACCGGAAACGTGTTCGATGGTGTAAGTAGTCTGTTTGTAATCGTCGTTGTTGTAGTTGTTGCCGTCCAGTTTGAACTCGCCGCCGCCCAGAACGGTAACGCTGTTGTCGGCAAAATAACGTTCGGCATTTGCGCTGGTCGCTGTTACGGCGGTAGCCGCTGAAATAACAGCCAGGGCCAGAAGTTGCTTTTTCATGGTTCTCTCCAGGTTTTCAGTTTTAGCTTTTGGTTTTTAATGCACTCAATGTAGCAGTAAATTCCGTTTTGATCATCAGGTTATGATGAATTTCCCTGTTGTTTTTACATTGGCAAAATTGCCTTCCGGCTCATAATTTTATTGCAGGAATATTTAAATAAAAATAATTCCACTTATGTTCCGTCAGGCAATTGACCCAATTACGACAGCGGCCGGTATGGCTGGCCAATGGACTTCGGTGCGCTCATTTTCGTTTTGATTGCATCCGAGGATAACCACACCAGCACAATAATGGTTGCCACATAGGGCAGCATGGCCATGATGTTTGGTGCGACTTCAAATTTCGATCCCTGCAATACCAGATGCATAATGCTGGCGAAGCCAAACAGCCAGGCACCCAACAGAATACGTTCGGCTTTCCAGCTGGCAAATACGACCAGCGCCAGAGCAATCCAGCCACGTCCGGCAGACATGCCGTCACTCCACATCGGTGTATATACCAGTGACAGATAGGCGCCGGCAAGTCCGGTCATGGCACCACCGAAAAGCACGGCCATATAACGGATCTGGTGCACATGAATACCGATAGCATTGGCCGCTTCCGGATTTTCACCAACCGCGCGGATTTTTAAACCCAGACGGGTGGAGCGGAATACCCAGTAAACCACGGCAAATAAAATAATGGTCAGATAAACCAGCGGATCATGCTGAAACAATACTTTGCCGATGACCGGAATGTCACTCAGCAACGGGATTTCCCAGATACCGATACCTTCCAGGCCAATACCAATATAGTTATTGCCGAGGAAGGCACTGAGGCCGGCACCAAAAATAGTCAGCGCCAGACCGGTAGCTACCTGGTTAGCTGCCAGGGTAATGGACAGAAAGCCAAATACCAGTGACATCATCATACCGGCAAAGATGGCACAGAATGCAGCGAGAAAATAATTGCCGGTCAGAGAGGCCGCAATAAAACCAACGGCAGCACCAACCAGCAGCATACCTTCCTGCCCCAGATTCAGCACACCGGATTTTTCTGCCACCATTTCGCCGAGGGCAATCAGAATGAGTGGCGTGCCTGTTTTAAGGGTGGCGTATAAAACGTTTGTAATTAAATCGATATCCATAACTCAGGCCCGGGCAGTACGTGGTTGGAAAACAATGCGGTAGCTGATCAGCAGATCGGCCGCGAGCAGGAAAAACAGCAGCATACCCTGGAACAGGCCGGTCAGTGATTTCGGCAGGCTCAGCTCGATCTGCACCATTTCACCACCCATAAAGGTCAGGGCCAGCAGCATACTGGCCAGCAGAATGCCCAGCGGGTGCATGCGGCCGAGGAACACCACAATAATGGCGGCATAGCCATAGCCCGGTGACAGCTGGGGTACCAGCTGGCCGATCGGGCCGCTTACTTCGCTGACACCGGCCAGTCCGGCGAGGGCGCCGCAGGCCAGCAGTACAACCCAGGTCAGGGTTTTGGAATTGAAACCAGCGTATTTTGCGGCTTTGGCATCTTCACCCATCACATGAATCTGATAACCCACCCAGCTGCGCGCCATCAGTGTCCAGATGGCCACCATAAAGAACAGCGCAAACAGAATGGAAATATTAAGCCGGTAGCCGTCACTGAACAGCGGCAGAATGGCCGCGTCAGCAAACATCGCCGATTCCGGGAAGTTGAAACCACCGGGATCTTTCAGTGGGCCATGCACAGCCCACAACAGCAGGTTGAGGGCGATGTAGTTGAGCATGATGGTGGTCAGGATTTCATTGGCGTTAAAGCGGGTTTTCAGCAGCGCGGCGATGCCCCCCCAGGCCAGACCACTGGCCGCACCGGCAAGCAGGACGGGTACCAGTACCCAGCTGCTTTCCGCGTCGAGGAACTGCAGGGCGGCATAACCACCCCCCAGTGCGCCCATAATAAACTGACCTTCGGCACCGATATTCCAGATCTGTGCGCGGTAGCACAGGGTCAGGCCCATGGCGCACAGTAACAGCGGTGCGACTTTCAGGCCCAGTTCGGTCCAGCCGTAGGTATCTTCCAGTGGCGTGATGAAGAAGGTATACAGTGCTTCACCCGGGTTGTGGCCGAGGAAGGTAAACAGCAGGGCGCCGCAGATCAGGGTCATTACGATGGCAATGACCGGCGACATATAGCCCATAAGCCGGGAGTCGGACTGGCGTTTTTCGAGCTTAAGCATGAGCCGCCTCCCCGGTATGGCTGAACTGGCCGGCCATCCACTGCCCCAGAGTTTCGATGCCGACTTCATTGGTCGGCCGTAACGGACTCAGCTTGCCGTCACAGATGGCGCCGATACGGTCACTGATCTGATAAAGCTCATCAATGTCTTCAGAGACCACAACGATGGCGGAGCCTTCGTCGCGCAGGTTGATCAGGGCGTGACGGATCAGAATCGCCGCACCGATATCCACCCCCCAGGTCGGGTGCGAGCAGACCAGCAATTTTGGCTTCTGCTCAATTTCACGGCCGATAATAAACTTCTGCAGGTTACCGCCGGACAGACTCTTCGCCTGGGCGTCTTCGTTGGCACACTTCACGTTGTATTTATCAATCACTTGCAGGGCATAGTCGCGGACTTTGCCATAGTGAATCCAGCCGTTCTTTTTCAGGCCACGCTGACTGGCGCTGAGCAGCGCGTTATCAACCAGCGACATGTTCGGCACTGCCCCGCGTCCCAGGCGCTCTTCCGGTACAAAGGCGAAACCCAGCCGGCGGCGGTCTTCCGGCTGCAGCCTGCTGATGTTGGTGCCGAGCAGATTGATTTCGCCAGCGTCGGATATCTCTTCACCACTGAGCAGGGCGCACAGTTCGTCCTGACCATTGCCGGCTACGCCGGCAATGCCGAGGATTTCACCGGCTTTCACGTCCAGGTTCAGACCTTCAATGGTCACGCCGAACGGATCTTCCGGGCGGAAGTTCAGGGCTTTGATCTGCAGCGCGGTGTCACCGCCCTGGGCTTTCTGATAGTTCTGGTTCAGCGGGGTGTCGTCACCCACCATCATCCGCGCCAGATCTTCACTGGTGACATCCTGCGGGTTGCAGTTTCCGGTGACCTTGCCGTTACGCAGCACAGTGGCGGCGTTACACAGCTCGGTGACTTCATCGAGCTTGTGGGAAATAAACAGAATGGCAACGCCTTCGGAGGCCAGGGTTTTCAGGGTACGGAACAGCTCACGTACTTCCTGTGGTGTCAGTACCGAGGTCGGTTCATCCAGAATCAGCAGGTGGATGTCCTGCAGCAGGCAGCGCACGATTTCGACCCGCTGTTGTGCGCCGACGGACAGGGTATGCACGTGGCGCCCCGGGTCCAGTGCCATGCCGTAATGTTCAGAGATCTCGCGGATACGGCGGCTCAGGGCTTCCATATCACGGCTTTCTTCTGCAGGCAGGCTGAGGGCAATGTTCTCAGCGACAGTCAGGGTTTCAAACAGGGAGAAATGCTGGAATACCATGCCGACGCCCAGCTGCCGGGCATGTGCCGGGCCGCTGATCTGTACCTTCTCTCCCTGCCAGGTGATGGTGCCGGCATCCGGGCGTACCACGCCGTAGATGATTTTCATCAGGGTGCTCTTACCGGCACCGTTCTCCCCCAGTAATGCGTGGGTCTCTCCGGGCAGAACCACCAGGTCAATGGCATCGTTGGCAAGACAGCCAGGATACTCTTTGGTGATGCCGCTGAGACGCAGACGTTCTGTAGGTTGTTGTAATGACACTAAAAATCCTCAAGACCATAAAAGCTGACCACTTGGTCGAAACATTAGCAATTAGCTTGCCATCTGCAAAATCTACGCAAATTGACAAGAAATATTGTATGCTTGACCAGTTGGTCAGGAATTTGCAGAGCAATCTCCAACCAAGTTCCCTACATTAAAAGAGCTGCGACAGCGACAGGGCTGCCGGTCCCGGAAGCTGCAGCGCCAACAGGCAGAAAACAGGTGTAACCGTGATGCGATTTAACTTAAACGGGCGTTGGATTGAAAGCTCAGAAATTGATCCAAATTGTACCATTCTCAAATACCTGCGCACCAACTTGAAGCAAGTTGACATAAAGGAAGGCTGTGCGGCCGGAGATTGTGGTGCATGTACCCTGATGCTGGGGGAAATGACGGAGCACGGTATTGAATACCGTACCATTAACTCCTGCATTGCGTTGATGGCCCAGGTGCATAACCGTTATCTGCTGACACCATCCGGCATCGGCCGCCCGGGCAGCCTGCACCCGGCACAGCAGGCGATGATTGATACTCACGGCTCCCAGTGTGGTTTCTGTACGCCCGGCTTTATTATGTCGATGGCTAACCTGTACCAGAATGCCTGCATCCATGAAAAGCAGGCGCTGACCGACGCCGAAATTCATGCCGCGCTGTCCGGCAATCTGTGCCGCTGCACCGGCTACCGGCCGATTATTGATGCGGCGAAGCAGATGGCTGAGCTGCCCCCGGTGGATGTGCGTGACATTTCGGCCCGCTCCGGTGTGCAGCCATTTGACCCGGCCGGCGCTGATGCGGCTGAGCCGCTGCAGGAAAAAGACGGTCACCGTCTGTTTATGCCGTATACCGAAGCTCAGCTGCAGGCACTGCTGAAGGCGTATCCGGATGCCCGTCTGTGGGCCGGTGGTACCGATATCGGTCTGGAAGTTACCCAACGTTTTTCGCAGTTCGACACCATTATCTGTGTCAACCGCATCCCTGAACTGGCCCAATGCCTCGCGGCGGGACAGGACATAGGCGACCAGCTCTGGCTGGGTGCCGGTGTCACCTTCAGTCAGGCAGAAACTGCCCTGGCTGACTCTTTTCCTTCGTTTGCTCAGCTCTTGCACAGGATTGGCTCGCGCCAGATCCGCAATATGGGCACTTTGGGCGGGAATATCGCCAACGCATCGCCGATTGGCGATACTCCCCCCGTTTTTTTAGCACTGGCTGCAACGCTGGAAATTGACGGCATTCACGGTCGCCGCGAAGTACCGCTGAAAGATTTTTATCTGGGTTACAAGCAAACGGTAATGCAGCCGGGTGAATACCTGCGCGCGATCCGCATCAGCCCTCTCGGTGCGGGTGAAAGCCTGACCACTTACAAAATCAGCAAACGTTACGACGATGATATTTCTGCCGTGATGTTTGCCCTCTATCTGAATGTGCAGGACGGTGTGATCACTGAGGCCCGTCTGGCCTGTGGCGGTATGGCCGCCACGCCACTGCTGGCGGCAAAAACCAATGCCGCGCTGACCGGCAAGCCATTTACGCTGGAGACCTTTACGGCGGCGGCGGCCTGTATTGAGCAGGATTATCAGCCGCTGTCGGATGTCCGCGCCTCCGACCGTTACCGCCTGCAGGTCACCAGAAACCTGCTCACCAAAGCCTTTATTGAACTGAGCCAGAAGGGAGAAGCCGCATGAGTTTTACATCATCAAAAGTGACTCCCTGGGAACAGCGCCGTCAGCGTCCGGCGAAAGGTAAGTCCGGTAAAGAACTGGCACACGAGAGCGCCGAAAAGCACGTGCTGGGCACGGCAGTGTATATCGATGATATGCCGGAAGTGGACGGCACCCTGCATGCCGTGGTCGGTAAAAGCACCATTCCCTGTGGTGAAATCACCAGACTGGATCTGAGTGGTGTGTGGGCCTCACCGGGTGTGGTGGATGTGATTACCGTGCAGGATATTCCCGGTGATACCGACATCAGTCCGGCGTTTACCGGGGATCTGATTCTGGCCGATGGCCGGGTGGAATTTATTGGTCAGGCGCTGTTCGCGGTGGTTGCCGAAACCTTTGATCAGGCCAAGCGTGCTGTCAATGCTGCCGTGGTTGAGTACAACGAAGAGGAAGCGATTCTCGACGTTAAAGAAGCACTGAAACGCGACTCCTTTGTTAATCCGACGCATACCATGACGGAAGGGGACGTTGAGGCGGCACTGCAGTCAGCACCGCTCAGTGTCTCCGGTGAAATGTATGTGCGCGGTCAGGAACAGTTTTATCTGGAAACCCAGATCAGTTATGCCCTGCCGGGTGAAGACGGCAGCGTTAAGGTTTTCAGTTCCACTCAGCATCCGTCAGAAGTACAGAAGCTGGTAGCGGAAGTGCTGGATATCCCGGTGAATTACGTACAGGTGGAAGTGCGCCGCATGGGCGGTGGCTTCGGTGGCAAGGAAACTCAGGCGGCGCAGTGGGCCTGCCTGGCAGCCGTGTTCGCCACCCGCCTGAACCGCCCGGTAAAAATGCGTATCGACCGTCAGGACGATATGGTGCTCACCGGTAAACGCCATGATTTCCTCAACCGCTTTAAAATCGGCTTTAACGAAGACGGTGTCATTCTCGGCGCCGATATTGAACTGGCCAGCTTCTGCGGTTATTCCGCTGACCTGTCAGATTCCATTACCGACCGGGCTATGTTCCACGTCGATAATGCCTACAACCTGCACGATTGCCGGGTGATCGGACACCGCTGCCGTACCAATACGGTGTCCAATACCGCGTTCCGTGGTTTTGGTGGCCCGCAGGGGATGATTCTGGCGGAATGTATGCTGGATGATATTGCGCGCACCGTCGGCAAAGACCCACTGGACGTGCGTAAACTGAATTACTACAAAGAAGGTGAGCACACTCATTATGGTCAGCCGATTGAAGATTATTATCTGCCGGAACTGATCGCAACGCTGGAAAAAAACTGTGAGTACCGCCAGCGCCGTACAGAGATCGAAGCGTTCAATAAAACCAGTCAGTGGAAAAAGCGTGGTCTGGCATTAACGCCGGTGCGTTTCGGTATTTCCTTTACCACCACTTTTCTTAACCAGGCTGGTGCGCTGATTCATATTTATACTGACGGTTCCATTCACCTGAATCATGGCGGCACCGAAATGGGTCAGGGGCTGTACACCAAGGTGGCTCAGGTAGTGGCCAACGAATTCGATGTTGATATCGACATGGTGAGGGTTACCGCGACCACCACCGATAAAGTGCCGAACACTTCCGCTACGGCGGCCTCATCCGGCACCGACCTGAATGGTAAAGCGGCACAGAACGCCTGTATTACGCTGAAAAAACGTCTGACTGACTTTGCGGTGGACTACTTTAAAGTGACAGCCGATGACGTGCGTTTTGAGAACAACCACGTCGTTATCCGAGGCAGTGATGGTAAAGAAGACTGGGTCGCCTTTGCCGAATTTGTCAGCCTTGCTTATCTGAACCGGGTATCGTTGTCGACCACCGGTTTCTATAAAACGCCGGACATTCATTACGACCCGAAAGCCGAGCGCGGCAAACCCTTCCTGTATTACGCCTTCGGGGCCACCTGTGCTGAGGTGGAAATTGATACCCTGACCGGTGAATATAAAATCCTGCGCGCGGATATTCTGCATGACGTAGGTCAGTCGCTGAACCCGGCCATTGATATCGGCCAGGTGGAAGGTGCCTTTGTGCAGGGCACCGGCTGGCTGACCAGCGAAGAACTGCTGTGGGATAACAAAGGCCGTCTGGCATCGGCGTCTGCTGCGACTTATAAAATCCCGACCTCGGTGGATATTCCGGAAATATTTAACGTGGAATTATTCGACCGCCCGGCCGCCGCTGACACCATTTACCATTCCAAAGCGGTGGGCGAGCCACCACTGATGCATGGTATAGCGGTGTTCTGTGCATTGCGTGATGCGGTCGCCAGTGTGGCGGATTATAAAGTCAGCCCGCAGCTGGATACCCCGGCCACACCGGAACGTATTCTCAATGCGGTGATGGCCTGTCAGAGCGTCGCTGAGTAACGGGAGAGGGAATATGAAATTCGTCCGTTGGTTTGAAGCCATTAACCGCTGTCAGCAGAAAGGTGAATCCTGTGTGATTGCCACGGTGATGGGCAGTGCCGGTTCTGTGCCGCGTGACCCGGGTGCGAAAATGGTAATCACCGCGGACGACCAGTTCGATACCCTGGGCGGCGGGCAGCTGGAATTCAATCTGGTGAATAAAGCCCGTGCCCTGCTGGCGGAACATGCCGGCAGCAGTCAAACCCTGCAGCTGATTGAAAAAATCCCGCTGGCGGCGAAAGCCGGCCAGTGCTGTGGCGGCAGTGTGTCGGTACTGCTGGAAGTCTTTATTCTGGCACAGCAGCCGGTGGTGGTGTTTGGTGCCGGTCATGTAGCCAAAGCGCTGATGCAGATTCTCGGTGGTCTGCCGCGGCAGGTGATCTGGGTGGATAACCGTGCCGAACAATTTCCGGATGCCGGTGAGCTGGCGGCCAATATCGACTGCCGGCTGCTGGACAACCCGGTGGATATCATTGCGCAATTGCCGCCGGCCAGTGAGCTGATTATTCTTACCCACAATCATCAGCTGGATTATGATCTGCTGCGCGCCGCGCTGCAGCGTGATGACTTCCGCTTTACCGGTTGCATCGGTTCGGCCACCAAAACCGAACGCTTCCGGATGCGCCTGAGCCACGAAGGCTTCGGTGACGAAGAATTCAGCCGTCTGACCATGCCAATCGGTTTAGCCGAAGTCAGCGGTAAATTGCCTATGGAGGTTGCCGTCTCCATTGCAGCACAGCTGCTCTCTTATCAAGTGGCAACGTCGGCTGCGGACGCCAGTGCAGCAAGAAGAAAGGGCCTTAACTGGCGCGAAATAAAAGAAACAATTCAACAGCCGGCTTCTGTCTCTGCCGACGCCGGACTGCTTGCACAACACGACGGATAATCACATGCAACATAAAGAACAGCATCCTTATACAGAATGGGTCGATCTGGCCAGCCGTAAGCTGGGCGGTCAGGTACTGAGCTGCAGCGACGATTTTTTCGCAGAAATGGAAAACCTGATCAAACCGGAAGCACCGGTATTTATCGCCGATAAATACACCGACCGCGGTAAGTGGATGGACGGCTGGGAAAGCCGCCGTAAGCGCGTGGTGGGTTATGACTGGGCTATCCTGAAACTGGGTACTCAGGGCCGGATCAAAGGTTTTAACATCAATACCACGCACTTTGCCGGTAATGCCCCGCAGCAGGTTGCCATCGAAGCCTGTAACAGCCGTTCGGCACCGGATGAAAACACCCAGTGGACCACGATTGTCCCACAGCAGGATGTTCAGCCGGACAGCAATAATTTTGTTGACTGTGACTCGGCTGGCGTGTGGACGCATCTGCGTCTGAATAGTTTCCCGGACGGTGGTATTGCCCGTCTGCGGGTTTACGGTGAAGCCGTGATGGATCCGGACTGGTTCCTGCCGGGTGAACCGGTGGATCTGGCGTTTGTGAAAAACGGCGCCCGTCCGGTCAGCTGCAGCGATATGTTCTTCAGCTCCATGACCAACCTCATTATGCCCGACCGTGGCGTGAATATGGGAGATGGCTGGGAAACCAAACGTCGTCGTGGTGGCCGTGAGTGTGACTGGATTATTGTCAAACTGGCCGGCAGCGGCAGCATTAAAAAGGCGGTGGTCGATACCGCCCATTTCAAAGGCAACTTCCCGGAAAGCTTTTCTCTGCTGGGCATTAATATGCCGGAAGGTCAGCACCCGGATGAAAATGCCGACTGGCAGCCAGTGATTGAGCGTCAGAAGCTGACCGCAGATGCTGAGCACTTCTATAAAGGCGAAGTAATCAGTGGTGAGCAAACCTTTACCCATATCAAACTGAATATGTACCCGGATGGCGGCATCAGCCGTCTGCGCGTGTTCGGTTTTCTGAACACTGATAAGCAGTCGGCTTCTTAAAGGACAGATTATGACACTGGATGAACTGAATAATCTGCCGGCCGACGAGGCCAGAGACACCTTTATCAGCTGTTGCGCCGCCGGGCGCTGGGCAGAGAAAATGGTTAACGGACGCCCGTATGCGTCCGTTGATGAACTGCTGCAGAAAGCTGACGAATTCTGGTGGACCATGGAAGAGCCTGATTTCCTGCAGGCTTTTACCGCACATCCGAAAATTGGCGATGTCGATTCACTGCGCGCTAAGTACGCCAATACCAAAGCCATTGCCGCGAACGAGCAGAGTGGTGCCAACAGTGCGTCAGAGGACGTGCTGCAGGCCCTGTCGGCCGGTAATACGGAGTACGAAAATAAATTCGGTTTTATTTTTATTGTCTTCGCCACCGGTAAGAGTGCGGCACAGATGCTGGAACTGCTGAATCAGCGCCTGCCTAACAGCCGTGAGCAGGAAATCCGCAATGCAGCGGAAAATCAGATGATGATTACTGACCTGCGTATTAAGAAAATCCTTGGTCTGGCGCAGTAGGGAGGAAACAGAATGTCCAGAAGTGTGATTACCACCCATATTCTCGATACCCAGCGCGGCCGTCCGGCCGTAAATGTGGTTGTGCGCCTGTTTAAATCGGCTTCGGCGGATGTTGCTGCACCCCAGTGGGAGCTGATGGCCGCAGGCCGTACCAACGACGACGGCCGTATTGTTGACTGGCTGGGCGACCGCGAGCGTGAAGCCGGCCTGTATAAGCTGGAATTTGAAACCGGCAGTTATTACGCCGAACAGGGCCTGAAAACCCTGTATCCGCAGGTGGATATCCTGTTTGAAATTGCGGCGCCGGACGAGCACTACCATGTGCCGCTGCTGCTGTCTGCCAACGGTTTTTCAACCTACCGGGGTTCCTGAGATGAAGGTAACCCTGACACCGGAGCCGCTAACCGCAGAAAGCTTTGCCCCTTTTGGCGAGCTGGTCTGTGCGCGTGGTGAGCCGATTATGATCAATAACGGCACCACCGAGCGTTATCACAACCTTGGCCTGGTCACCGTTGGCACTGCTGAGCAGCAGGGGCAGGCGATTCTGAGTATTTTCCGTGCTCAGCCACGCAGCCTGCCGATGAAGATTGAGATGATGGAACGGCATCCGCTGGGCAGTCAGGCATTTCTGCCGGCTTCCGCTGAGCCGTATCTGATTCTGGTCTGCCTCGGTGACGATAAGCCGGACCCGGCGACATTCAGACTGTTTCTGGCTGCCGGAGAGGGCGTGAATTACAAAGCCAACTGCTGGCATCACCCGTTGCTGGCACTGAATACCGTCAGCGATTTCTGGATTGTTGACCGCCTCGGGCCGGGCAATAACCTGGAAGAATTTTTCTTCCCGGATGACTGGCAGATTGAAATTCGGATATGAGTAATAACATGACTTATCAGGGCTATCGGGGAGCGCTGCTGCACTACCTCGATGAACAGACACCGGAGTATTTTGCCGATGGCCTGCTGGTGATCAATCAGCACACCGGTACGGTGGAACGCTGTGGTGATGCACAGACGGTACTGGCGGATTTCCCCGGTCTGGCCGTGCGTCAGTATGATAATGCGCTGCTGATGCCGGGGCTGATCGATACCCATATTCACTATCCACAGGTGGATGTGATCGCCTCTTACGGCGCTCAGCTGCTCGACTGGCTGAATAATTATACCTTCCCGACTGAGCTGAATTTTTCCGATCCGGCGGTGGCTGAGGACGCAGCTGAGTTTTTCCTCGATGAACTGCTGAAGAACGGCACCACCACGGCGCTGGTATTCGGTACCGTACACCAAGGCTCGGTGGATGCGTTCTTCAGCGCCAGTGAAAAACGTAATACGCGTATGATCTGCGGCAAGGTGATGATGGACCGTAACGCACCGGAAGGACTGTGCGATACGGTGGCCAGTTCGGTGGCGGATACGCAGGCGCTGATTGACCGCTGGCACGGCAATGGTCGTCAGCTGTATGCCATTACGCCGCGTTTTGCCATTACCTCAACCCCGGAACAACTGGCCGCCGCCGGTAAACTGCTGGCGGATAATCCGGGGGTTTATATGCAGACTCACCTGGCTGAAAACAAAGACGAAGTCGCCTTTGTCAGAGAGCTGTTTCCGGACAGTAAAAGTTATCTGGACGTTTATGACCAGTATGGCCTGCTGGGTGAACGCAGCGTGTTTGCGCACTGTATTTATCTGGAAGACGATGATTACCGCCGCATGCATGAAAGCGGCAGTAAGATTTCTTTCTGCCCGACCTCTAACCTGTTTATCGGCAGTGGTCTGTTTAAACTGGATGATCAGCCTTATCCGGTAGAGGTCAGTGTGGCCACCGATGTCGGCGGCGGTACCAGTTTCTCCATGCTGCAGACGCTGCATGAAGCGTATAAGGTCTGTCAGTTACGTGGCAGCAACCTGCCGGCGCAGCGGGCGTTTTACATGATGACGCTGGGAAATGCCAAAGCTTTGTCTCTGGACGATAAAATCGGTAACTTTGCCACCGGTAAGGAAGCGGACTTTGTCGTTTTCGACCTGCAGGGCACTGACCTGATGAAGCGCCGGCAGTCGATCTGCAAAACCCTGGATGAATCCCTGTTCAGCCTGATGATCCTCGGTGACGACCGCGCAGTGGCGGAAACGTATGTTGCCGGCCGTCAGGTCTGGAGCAAAGAAAAGAATACAACGAATCAAGCGGGAGACCTTTAATGGAAGGTTATATTTTTGACTGGCTGAATATGTTTTTACGCTGGTTTCACGTGCTCGCCGGCATTGCCTGGATCGGTGCTTCCTTTTATTTCGTCTGGCTGGACCTGAGTCTGGAAAAACCATCCGCTGAAAATGAAGCGAAAGGTATCAAAGGCCAGTTATCTGCCATTCATGGCGGCGGATTTTATGAAGTCGTGAAATACAAACTCGGGCCGCAGGTGATGCCGGCCAATCTGCACTGGTTTAAATGGGAAGCTTACACCACCTGGCTGACCGGCTTTTCACTGCTGGCGGTTATGTATTACTGGGGCGCGAACCAGTATCTGATTGATCCGGCCAAGGTGGCGTTCAGCCAGTGGGGAGCCATCGGTTCCAGCGTACTCTTTCTGGCCGTCGGTTTTGCCATTTATGAATTACTGATCAAGTCGCCACTGCGCAACAGCAACAAAGGTTTTGCGGCTGTGCTGTTTGTGGTGCTGGTATTTTCCGCCTGGCTGGCCGATCAGTTATTTTCTGACCGCGCCGCTTATATTCACGTCGGCGCCCTGATCGGCAGCATCATGGCCGGTAACGTATTCCTCGGTATTATGCCGTCTCAGCGCGAGCTGGTGCGTGCGGTTAATGCCGGGGAAACACCGGAAGCCCGTTTTGCTGAACTGGCCAAGCTGCGTTCCACGCACAACAACTACCTGACCCTGCCGCTGGTCTTTATTATGATCAGCAACCACTACCCGATGACTTACGGTCATGAACACGCGTGGCTGGTACTGGCGGCGATCGGGGTGATTACCGGCCTGATCCGTCACTTCCTGAATCTGAAAACCCAGGGTGCCGGGGTCAAACCGGCTTATCTGATCGTGGCACTGCTGCTGACGCTGGGACTGGCAGCGTGGATGGCACCGAAACCGGTGGCAACCACCGGCAACGTGATCAATACCGATCAGGCGCTGCACATCACCCATTTACGCTGTGCCGAATGTCATGCGGCGCAACCCACCAGTGATATGTTCCAGACACCGCCGGCCGGTATTATTCTGGAAGACGAAGCACAGCTGCTGCAGTACAAAGACCGTATGGTCAGTGCCCTGCAGACCAGTTATATGCCATTGGGCAACATCACCGCCATGACAGATGATGAACGTGCCCAGCTGCTGGGCTGGCTGCAGGCTAACTGAGTCCTGACAGCGGTTTTATTTCTGTTTCAGATACCCGCTCCGGCGGGTATTTTTTTACGCTGCAATCTGCCTTCTGTAATGTTTTATCAGGAGACAATTAATACCGGTGTGAGACTTTATTCCGCTGCTTCAGAAACGGATTTTCTGGCTGCTGCTGGTGCCGTCGTAGCTCTCATCTTTGTGTATATCTGCCGTGTTTTTTATCTCTGCCGGACAGCGGACCATGCTCGGCTACAGTGTCAGTCGGGTATCTTCAATACGTATTTTACAGGAGCCGCGGAAGTTGACCGCTTCACCGGTAGTCCGCGATGGATTACAGAAACGCGGTTGCGGCGGAGTGGGTCGGGAATGCACAGTGGCAGCACAGAATATTCATACCCGGCAGCCGGCTTATTGTTAACGGTTTCCGCTAAAGAGCGTGCTGATCTGTTTTATACTGGCGTTCTTGTTCCGCTGCTGCACGTCACAGGCAGGCTGATCAATAACGATTCCGGATGAATGACAACAGGGAGAATGTGCATGCTGTATAACCGCAGGGTGACAGAAAACATTACGCAATTAAAACAGCGGATTGATGCGGCCACTGATGAACGCGACCTGCTGGCGGCAGTGCGTTCGGTTGCTGCCGGTCAGATGGTTCTGCGTTACCGTGACAGCTGGTGGTGGGCAGCCTGTAGCGCCCTGTTTATGATGGGGCTGTTGGCCCTGTATCTGGGCTATCAGATGGACTATGACTCCGCACTGCATCTGCAGCTGGAATCGGTGCTGGATGACAGTCCCACCTGGCTGCCGCTGCTGCTGGTCAGTATGCTGGCCTTCTGGCGGGAAGAGGCGGGGAAATCCCTGCCGCTGCTCCACCGTGTTAATAATCCTGTGTACCGTTTTGTACTGCTGGCGCTGCTGGTGGCAGCGCTGACATCGGTACACGAATGGCGGTTATTTTACTGGATCGGACTGTCTGAACTGACGGATCTGCTCTCGTCGGGTTACAGTCCGGACCTGGCGCTGGGCAGCCTGATGATTGCCAGCGCCTTGGTGGTTGCTTTCCGCCTGCGGATCAGGCGCAGTAAGGCCGCTGATCTGTCCGCCCGCATCAGTCAGATGGATGCCGCATTTGATAATAATCTGCAGCCTCTGCCATTGCCTCCGGACGCAGAAATGAGCGTGCTGACTGACCGTTTTGCCGAGTTCAGCCGGGGTAACCGTCAGCGTCAGATTACGCAGTGGTATGAAGGGGAATATCCGGGCGAAAGCGGCACATTTCCATTCCGGGTTTATGAGTTCAGCTACCGCACATACGACACTCAGCTGGTCGCCAGTTCCAATGGCGGCACGCGCTCGATCACAACGGATAAAACGGAATACCGCTATGGCATGCTGGTGGATTTCCCGGCAGATAAGAACATGGCACTGAGTGCTGATTACCGCCGCCGGTTTAAGCGCGAAGGTCTGCCGGGCCTGACGGATGAATTTAACCGGATATTTACCATACAGCTGCCGGAAGATAACAGCGGTGTGGAATTACTGAATGCGGAGGTTGTGGGCTCACTGCTGGTGCTGGCCGATAAACTGACGCAGCCAGTACTGGAAATACGCGGTCAGTCACTGTGTCTGGCAGTGGATGATAAGGATCTGCTGACGCCGGAACATCAGTATGATCTGCACACTCCGCAGGAATTTTCCCGCGAAATTGCCGGTCATTCAGAATTGAAAAAACTGCAGAAAATGCTGGCACTGGTGGACCGCCTGCGTGTGGCAGCCAGCGCCTCAGAGACGGGCTGATATTTTTCCGTGTCTAGTCCTGATATAGATTGACACGTTTAAAACGCCCGATGCACCTCATCGGGCGTTTTGTATTTCAGCGACAGATGCGGCCTCTGCTCGTTGTAAAGACGTACCGCTTCACCCACCATCTTTCTCGCCTCCGCTATATCCTTCGGTTTATGCGTCAGATATTCCTGCTTTAATATCCCGTTTATGCGTTCTGCCAGTGCATTCTGATAACAGTCATAACCATCCGTCATCGAGCACTGTATGCCGTGGCACTGGTGTATCTTCTGATACTCCGCCGAGCAGTACTGTACGCCCCGGTCTGAATGATGAATCAGCGGGCCGGCGCTTTTTCTCGACTTCAGCGCCATGTTTAAAGCCCGGGCAACCGAGGCTGTTTTCATGTTGTCCTCCAGGGAGTAACCTACGATTTTGCGCGAACAGGCATCGCTAACCAATGCCAGATACCCCTCTGTCTCACGGGTAGGTAAATAGGTGATATCCGCTACCCAGACCTGTTCCGGACCAACGGGAGCCAGACCATCCTTCAGCCGGTTGGGATGACGCCGGAAGCGGTGATGACTCAGGGTGGTTTTCTGATAAGCCCGGCGGGGCCTGATCAGCAGGCGGTTTTCTCTGAGCAGGTCGAACAGCTTATCCCGCCCGATCATCAACGGATGCCGGCGCAGAAGGTAGTGCAGTTTCCGGGTGCCAAGGCGGGGATGATGCCGTCGTATCTCAGCCACAAGCTCAAGCAGCTGAGTGTTCTTCTGCTGACGCAGCATGTCCCGCTGCTGTTGCTGATAATAGGCCTGACGACTGATGCCGAGGTACCGACAGGCGCGGGTAATGGTCAGGTCTTTTTCCTGGATGACCCCCGGCGTGGCTTTTTTACTTCGATGCCGTAGTCGTCCCTCAGCACTTCAACAATCCTTTCAAAGAACTCCGCTTTCTCCCGGGTTTCCTGCAGCTGCTTCTCAAGCTCTTTGATGCGTTGCTCTGGTGTCAGGTCTTCAGGTTTGGTACTCATGGTGTGCCTCAATGCAGGGGTTCCTGCTGACCAATCTAACCGGCCATGCTTGCGCAGCCAAACCAAAACCGTCGATGCGCCCTGAATACCAAAGCGGTCCTGGGCTTGTTTGTAGGTCATGTCGCCTTTTTCAATCTGGTCGACAACAGCCAGTTTAAAGGCGAGGGAGTAATCACGTTGAGTTCGTTTGGTAGCGGGTTTCATCACACTTCTCCTGAGTAGGGTAGAAATGTGTCAACCTTATTCAGGACGGGACACCGGACATAAAAAAACCGGATAAAGCATGGCTTTATCCGGTTTTTTGCCGGGTTAACCGTCTGCGTTTTACAGCAGGCTGGTGACCGCTTCAACCACGGCATCGGTGGTGATGCCGAACTCTTTGAACAGTTCACCGGCGGGTGCCGATTCACCGAAGGTGCTCATGCCGATGATCCTGCCGTTCAGGCCCACGAACTTGTACCAGTAATCTTTGTGCAGGGCTTCCACCGCCACGCGGGCAGTGACAGCAGCCGGCAGTACCGATTCGATATAAGCCGCATCCTGTTTGCAGAATACTTCCGCACATGGCATGGAAACCACACGGATGTTTTTACCGGCCAGCTGCTCAGCCGCATCCATTGCCAGGCCCACTTCAGAACCGGTGGCGATAATGATGGCGTCAGGTGTGCCGGCACAATCTTTCAGGACGTAGCCACCTTTGGCGACCGCAGCAACCTGCTCTGCATCACGTGCCTGATGTGGCAGACCCTGACGGGAGAAAATCAGCGCGCTGGGGCCGTCTTTACGTTCGATGGCGGCTTTCCACGCGGTGGCTGATTCCACGGTGTCGCACGGACGCCAGGTTTCCAGGTTCGGGGTGTTGCGCAGGTTGGCTACCTGTTCAACTGGCTGGTGGGTCGGACCGTCTTCGCCCAGACCAATGGAGTCGTGGGTGTAAACAAAGATGGAGCGTTGCTTCATCAGCGCGGCCATACGCACGGCGTTACGCGCGTATTCCATAAACATCAGGAAGGTGGCGCCGTAAGGAACAAAGCCTTTGTGCAGCGCGATACCATTCATCATGGCGCTCATGGCGAACTCACGTACGCCGTAGAAAATGTAGTTACCGGAGGCATCGGTTTCGCTCACGCCCTGGCAGCCTTTCCACAGCGTCAGGTTGGAACCGGCAAGGTCGGCAGAACCGCCGAGGAATTCCGGCAGCAGCGGGCCGAAGGCATTCAGCGTGTTCTGTGATGCTTTACGCGAAGCAACGGTTTCGCCTTTTTCCTGACACTCGTTAATGTACGCCTGCGCCTGTTCCGCGAAGTCGGCTGGCAGATCGCCGGAAATACGGCGTTTAAATTCGGCCGCCAGTTCCGGGTAAGCTGCCGCGTACGCTGCGAATTTTTCATCCCACGCAGATTCTGCGGCAGCACCTTTGTCTTTCGCGTTCCAGCCGGCGTAAACGTTTTCAGGAATGTCGAAGGCGCCGTGTTTCCAGCCCAGGCGTTCACGGGTCAGGGTGATTTCATCGTCACCCAGTGGTGCGCCGTGGCAGTCTTCTTTGCCTTCTTTATTCGGGGAGCCAAAACCGATGATGGTTTTACAGCAGATCAGAGTTGGCTGTTCGCTGTTGGCGCGCGCCGTTTCGATGGCCTGCTTGATCTCTTCCGGATCGTGGCCGTTAACGCGCGGAATTACCTGCCAGCCGTAGGATTCAAAACGCTTCACGGTATCGTCGGTGAACCAGCCTTCGACTTCACCGTCGATGGAGATGCCGTTGTCATCGTAGAAGGCAATCAGTTTACCCAGACCCAGCGTACCGGCCAGAGAGCAGGCTTCGTGGGAGATACCTTCCATCATGCAGCCGTCGCCCATAAACACGTAGGTGTTGTGGTCAACGATGTTGTGGCCGTCACGGTTGAACTGCCCCGCCAGCACTTTTTCTGCCAGCGCCATACCCACGCCGTTGGCAATGCCCTGACCCAGCGGCCCCGTGGTGGTTTCGATGCCAGGTGCGTAACCGTACTCAGGGTGGCCCGGGGTTTTGGAGTGCAGCTGACGGAAGTTTTTCAGATCGTCGATGCTCAGATCGTAACCGCTCAGGTGCAGCAGCGAGTAAATCAGCATCGAGCCGTGACCATTGGACAGAATAAAACGGTCGCGGTCGGCCCAGTGTGGGTTTTGTGGGTTGTGTTTCAGGTAGTCGTTCCACAGAACTTCGGCGATGTCTGCCATGCCCATCGGGGCGCCGGGGTGGCCGGATTTGGCTTTCTGCACAGCATCCATGCTCAGCGCGCGGATGGCGTTGGCCAGTTCGGTACGGGTTGTCATGAGTGACTCCTGAATCTGATTCGCTGCTGCCCCGGGCATCTCTGAACAGGCCGGAGCGGGTTAAAACGGCTCCGGGCTGTAGCGGAGCAGAAAAATGGGGCGCTATTGTCGCGCAGATACCCACGCCGGGCAACGGTAGAAGGGAAATGACGGGGCATTAGTTGCTGGCTTTCATCATTGATCATCATTCCGCTGCAATGGTTTCCTTTGGCTCAGAAAGTGTTTCCTGCTGGTTAAGTTTTGTTCTTTTGGCTATAACCCGTTATCCGTCGCCTGTGCTATTGTCCGGCGCTAATCAACGAGGACAGGAACGCGTTATGAACCAATCGGCTGTGGCCATCATCCGTGCCTATTACGACGCCTTTAACCGTCAGGATATGGACACCTTTCTCAGCCTGTTGAGCGATGAGGTGGTACACGATATCAATCAGGGGCAGCGCGAGTCGGGTAAAGCCGCTTTTGCTGAGTTTATGGCAAAGATGAACCGGCATTACCGCGAACAGCTGCTGGAGCTGGAAATTATGGCCAATGAGGCCGGCACCCGGGCGGCGGCGGAGTTTGTGGTGCTGGGGGAATACCTGAAAAGCGATGAAGGGCTGCCGCAGGCGGCGGGTCAGACCTACCGCTTACCTGCTGGTGCCTTCTTTGAGCTGGCCGATGGCAAAGTCACGCGCGTGACCAACTACTACAACCTTGAAGACTGGATCGCTCAGGTTTCGGCATGACGCTGCAGTATGTTGCGCTCAGTGGCGCGGCGATGGCGCACTACATGGATGAACTGGCGCGGCTGCGTATCCGTGTGTTCCGTGAGTTCCCCTATCTGTACGATGGTGATGAAGCCTACGAAAAGCGTTATCTGCAGACGTATCTGAATGCGCCACGCAGTCTGATGGTATTGGCAACCGATGGCCGCACGGTGGTGGGGGCGTCGTCCGGCATACCACTGGCGGACGAAACCGAAGAGGTACAGCGGCCGTTTGTCGCCGCGGCGATGAACCCGGCAGACATTTTCTATTGTGGTGAGTCGGTACTGTTACCGGATTACCGCGGCCAGGGTGCCGGGGTGGAATTTTTTCGCCGCCGGGAAGAATACGCCCGGGCGCTGGGTGGTTTTCAGCAGATCTGTTTCTGCGCTGTTGACCGCCCGGCTGATCACCCACGCCGGCCCCCGGATTATGTGTCACTGGATGCGTTCTGGGAAAAACGCGGTTACCGTAAACAGCTACAATTACACACAACCTTCCGCTGGCAGGATCTGGATGAAGATACTGAGTCGGAGAAGCCCATGACTTTCTGGATGAAAACACTCACATGAAACACATCAGGGTTGCCAGCGCCCAGTACGATATCGGCTTTTTCCGCCACTGGAGCGACTACCAGAGCAAGCTGGAACGCTGGGTCAGTCATGCCGTGGCCGGCGGTGCACAGCTGCTGGTATTTCCTGAATACGGCAGCATGGAGCTGGCATCCGTGTTCGGGCCGGATGTTTATCGCGACATGAAGCAGCAGTTTATCCGTCTGCAGACGCTGTGGGCCGATGTGCAGGCGCTGCACCTCAGTCTTGCCCGTGAACACGGCATCATGCTGCTCGGTGCCAGCTTCCCGCGGCAATTGGACGATGGTTCTTACCGCAACCGCGCCGTGTTATACGGCCCGGACGGCGTGCTGGGTTATCAGGACAAACTCATCATGACGCGCTTTGAAAATGAACACTGGCAGATCCGTGCCAGTGACCGGATCGGCGTGATTGCCACCGACATCGGCCCGGTCGGCATCAATATCTGTTACGACTCCGAATTTCCGCTGCTGGCCCGCCATCAGGTGGAAGCCGGTGCTAACCTGATTCTGGTACCCAGCTGCACTGACACCGAGGCCGGTTTTTACCGCGTGCGTATCGGCTCGCAGGCGCGGGCACTGGAAAATCAGTGTTACGTCATTCAGTCACCGACCGTTGGCCAGGCAGAGTGGTCGGAAGCGGTGGATATTAATACCGGCCGCGCCAGCATTTATGCCCCGGTGGATTATGGCTTTCCTGCTGATGGTATTCTCGCCGAAGGCAGCGGCGAAGAGCCGGGCTGGATCTTCGCCGATCTGGACCTGGCGAAGATTGCTGAGGTACGTAAGAACGGCCAGGTGTTCAATTACCGTGACTGGCCGCAGCAGTACAATAAAAAATAAAATTAAATGCCGTCACGCCGGCACAATCAGTAATTCACTGCATAATTCCTTATCCTTCTGCAGCAGCTCTGCCAGATGACCATGCTGCAGGTGTGCCAGTTTGTGCTCGGCACTGTGGCCCAGCACCACCGTGAGCGGATTCAGCTCACGGATTTTCAGTTGCACGGCGTTAGCCAGTTGTGATGCCGGCGTTTCCAGCAGTGTGGCATTGGCCAGTACATTCCGGGTCGCCAGCCATTGTTGGGCACTGCGCAGCACCTGCTGTGCCTGCTGGTGGTTTTCCAGGTCGATGGCATCGTCAGCGGTTGTCTCCCAGGTGCGGGCGTGCAGTAACTCCACCGGACGCTGCTGCAGGCGGGCAAGATTGGCGGCGCGCTGCAGTAATACCTGATCGGACAGGTCGCCGCTGAGAGCGATCATCACCGGGCGTTCGGCCGCCAGCGGATAATCGCTGCGGCTGCTGTTGTTCTGTGGTTGCTGCAGTGACTGACGGCGGAACAGCAGAATCAGGGCTGCAATAACGGCGCTGCCGGCCGCCACAGCAAAGGTGGTTTCTGCGTTGCTCAGGCGGGCAATTTCCGCCGCCGCAAAGGGCGCGATCACACCGGCAAACCAGCGCACAAAATTATAACCGGCCGACGCCACCGGACG
Organism: Pseudomonadales bacterium; assembly: GCA_963682115.1. GTDB lineage: Bacteria > Pseudomonadota > Gammaproteobacteria > Pseudomonadales > Oceanobacteraceae > Venatoribacter. Next base: position 2,313,160 of record OY821639.1, read on the forward strand.
CGGGGAATCTGATACTTCCAGCGCGATGCCGGTGTACAGGGTGTTGGCAATACCGGATACCGCGCCGGATATCACAATACAGGCGGCAATCAGATGTTTATCGCCGCTGATCATCAGTGCCATCAGCAGGGCAAACGCTAACATGCAGCCCGACAGAATCTGCACCTGACTGAAACGGGCGGCAAGACGTGGCGAAATAAATACTGAAAAAACCGCCAGCATGATGCCCCAGCCAAAGAAAATCATGCCGACCGCATGGGCTGACATCTGCAGCACAAAAGGGGTAAAAGCAAGGATGACGAAAAACGACAGATAATAGAAAAACGCACTGGCTGATGCGGTCAGCAGGCCGCCGTGAGTCAGCGCTTTTAATGGTGCTGTCAGGGATGTTTTCTGCGCCGGTTTCGGCTGTTCCGGCAGCCAGAAATAAATGGCCAGAAAACCAATGGCCATTAATGTAGCGGTGCCGAAAAACGGATAACGCCAGGAATGTTCACCCAGTGCTGCGCCCAGTAACGGGCCGGCCGATAAGCCTAAGCCCATGGCGGCTTCATACATCAGAATCGCGGCCATGGTGCCGCCGCGCGAACAGGCAACAATCACCGACAGGGCCGTCACCACAAAAAAGGCATTACCCAGCCCCCAGCCAGCGCGGAAGCTGACCAGTTCTGCCACCGAATCTGACGTGCCGGCCAGCGCGGCAAACAGCACAATCAGCCCGGAACCCAACAGCAGGGTTTTACGTCCACCGATACGGCTGGACACAAAACCGGTCAGCAGCATCATAACGGAGGTGACAAAAAAGTAGCTGGTGAACAGCAGCGATACCTGGCTGGGTGTGGCATTCAGGCCGGCAGCAATGGAGGTCAGGATCGGGTCCACCAGACCGATGGACATAAAACCGACAACACAGGCAAAGGCGGTGGCCCAGACCGCTTTGGGCTGGTGGAAAAAATGGCTGCCGGATGGCTGCATAACAATCTCCGCAAAAGAAGCAGGGGAAGGAGTAGGTTAATTATCTGTATGGTACAGGTAATTAGCCAGTACCGGTCGCGGAACAATCTGTACCATACAGGTAAATAGGCAGCCTGCTGTTATGATGTGAAGAGATGGACAATGGTGGAACGAAAAGGTGAGGCAATGACATCCGATGTAAGAATGGCCCCGGCAGAGACTGATGATATCGCCGCTCTGGAATATGAACTGGCGACGCTGGCGCGGACACTGGAAGCGCTTAACCGCCACCGTAATTACCCGCTGGAGCGGGCGCATTACCTGCTGCTGATGCAGTTAAAAAGTGGCCCGCTGAGTATCGGGGAACTCGCCACCAGACTGATGCTGGATAACTCGACGGTGACACGTCAGGTGAATGCCATGTTGAAAAAACAGCTGATTGAAAAGACCCCCAACCCGGACGATGGCCGCAGCGCTCTGGTACGGCGTACAGCAGCGGGAGGCAGACTGGTGGAATCCATGCACCGCCAGCGTGTCAGCCGGCTGGGCGAAACCCTGCAGGAGTGGAGACAGGCTGACCGTAAAAAGCTGACGGCGCTGACCGCGCGGCTGACGCGTGATCTGATTGCCAGTATGCAGGACTGATCAGGAATTGGTTTGCGCTGGTGGTTGTATGATCAGGCTGCTGCGTTGTTCAGCGTCTGCCCGGATGCAATTCTGCCGGTGGTCACATACAGCAGCAGTGCCAGTGCCGTCATCGCCGCTCCGACAAAGCCGGTGGAGCTCCAGCCAAAACCGGCCGCCACCGCCATGCCGCTGAGCCAGGGTCCCATGGCGTTGGCGATATTAAAGACGGAAGCACTGGACGCGGCGGCCAGCGTCTGTGCATCGGCAGCAATATCCATCAGGTGGGTCTGCAGCGCCGGTGAAATCGACACCATGGTGCCGACCAGAAAACAGCCCAGCAGCATACTGGGCAGGGTATAGGTCAGCAGCGGATAAATCAGCAGTGCGATGGTGCCCCACAACAGTAACAGCCCCAGTGAACGGAACTGCAGACGGTCGAACAGCCAGCCGCCGAATATATTGCCGCTGATGCCTCCCAGCCCGAAGGCCGCCAGCGCCACCGGAATCCACGACGGATCGGCTTTGGCCTGATTAATTAGCGTCGGCGCCTGATAACTGAAGGCGCAGAACATACCGGCAAAGCCAACTGAACCAATAATCATCGACATCCAGATGGCCGGATTGCGCACCGCTTTCAGTTCATTGAGCGGGTTATTGCGTTGTTCATCCGGGTTGTGCGGCAGATAAATAAAAATCATCAGCATGGTAAAAACCGCCAGTCCGGACACCAGCGCAAAAGTCGTGCGCCAGCCCGCTTCCTGTCCCAGCCAGGTGGCCAGTGGACTGCCGAACAGCATGGCGCTGGAAATGCCCAGCATCACCCGGCTGACGGCTTTTGCCCGTCCGTCCGGTGGCACCAGCGAAGCGGCTACCAGAGACATCACGCCAAAATAGGCACCGTGCGGCATGCCGGATATAAAACGGCTTAACATCATGGCGCCATAATCCGCGGCCAGTGCGCTGACCGCATTACCGACGGCAAAAAAAGCCATCAGTAACAACAGCAGATGGCGGCGCTGCAGACGGGCGCCAAGTACGGCCAGAATCGGTGCGCCGACCATTACGCCAAGGGAATAGGCGCTGATAAAATGGCCCACCTCAAATTCACTGACATTCAGCGTGGCTGACATTTCCGGCATCAGCCCCATCGGTGCGAATTCACAGATACCAATGGCAAAACTGCCCAGCGCCATGGAAAATTCAATCAGCGAACGGGTGGCAAGGGATGGATAGCCGGCAGTTGGACCGGTGGTGACAGACATGAAAACTCCGTGACGGAACAGGCTCAAGCCTGTTTTATAACAAAGTCGTTGTCAGCGGGATTGTCAGCGGGCGCAGGGAAACTGGCGTTTTTGCGCACAGGGAGGTGTCAGAGGCGCTAACGGGTGCTTTTCCGGCTGGGTAATTCCACGAGTCCAAAGTTATCACATGTTCGTTCAAGGGATGTCGATACGATGGAGGTTAACGGTATTCTGGTCATTACTGCCAATGGAAAAGGAATCAGTGTTTTTGATCTGGAAGGTATTAATGAATCACCAATGAATGGCTGGGTTTGGAGATTCCCCTCAGGCACTACTCCTCCGATTGGCCTTAAAATGGTACAGGATAAACCACACCATTACTGTATATCACCAACTCAAAATATGCCGATTGATAAGTTTAAAGGGCTTCTCGAAGAAATGGCTCTTAAAGCTACGAGAGTATTTAAGAAAGAAGGTAAGGTTGTATGAGTGATTTTCAGGTCAATCTGGTGGAGTCGGAGCTTAAGATTATTCTTGAAGCGCTGGCTGAAGTGGAAAAAAGAATGTCTGAGATATGTGAAACGTCTTCTGATGAAGATGAGGTCGCAGAGATTGGAAATGATCTTATAGCTCTCAGACTCTTGCTTAACCCTTTGAAAAAAAGAGCAATTGATGAATATGGGGAAAATGTAGTTGATTTTTCACGTGATCTGCTTTAAATGTTCTCTTTAATATCGGTAGTGATGATGAAGAGCAAGCCCGGTGATCAGGGCTTGCTCTTCAGGCTGATAACTTAACTTTCAGCCGGCACCAGGGTGATTTCAACCCGGCGGTTCTGAGCTTTATTGGCCGCGCTGGTATTGGCAACCAATGGCTGGGTTTCACCGAAGCCGACCGGCTCCAGACGTACCTGATTCACGCCCTGACTTTGCAGGTAGCTGGACACAGAGCTGGCACGCTCTTCAGACAGAGCCTGGTTATAGGCCGCAGCGCCATCGCTGTCGGTATGACCGGCAACAACGACCAGCGTCTTGTCATATTCCTTCAGTACAATGGCAACGGAGTCCAGCACTTCGTAGAAGTCGCTGGCAATGGCCGCACGGCCGGAACCGAAGGTAATGTTACCTGGCATAATCAGGTTCACATTATTGCCCACACGCTCAACACTCACGCCGCTGCCGCGCAGCTTTTTGCGCAGTTCGGCTTCCTGCGCATCCATGTAGTAACCGATACCGCCACCAATGGCACCACCACCGGCGGCCGCCGCCAGAATGCGCTTATTACGGGTGCCACTTTTTTCATCTTTATTGGCCAGATAGGCTGCGACGGCACCGACACTGGCACCAATGCCCGCGCCAATGGCGGTATTGGATGTTTTCTCTTCACCGGTATAGGCATCAAAAGTGGTACAACCGGTTGCCATGACAGAAATGGCCGCCGCCAATGCAATATATTTCATCTTAACTCCAGGCTTTTACATATTTGCCCCGGCATTCTGCCATGCCTGTATGACAGAATCCGGAACCAGGTCTCTGCCTGATTATCTGAGCAGGGTTAGAGCACGCCGGTGGCCGTTAGTTTCGCAGGGAAGGCCGTGGATGAGCTGGTGGCGGTTTCGTATACAGTGGTGTCAATCATTGCCGGTGCGCTTATGAATAAAAAATGGAAAGGCGTTGTCTTTTTCTCAGCCGGTGATATCGCCGCCGCTTTAAAGAAGAAAAAGCCCGGTGGTTTTTTGGTTTAATTTTTATAAGCAGAAATGCTGCTGCCGGGAAATAGCGGCATCGTTAATACGACGACTGTTCACCATGTATCAACAGTATTTTTCTGTATTGATAAAATCGCAGGTCTTAACCGACAAACAGGATCTGCTTTAAATCGATTATTATCAGGGGCAGCCTGAGCGGACGGCGGATGCCGACCGCTCAATCCGCTCTCAGCCAACCTGCTTCACCCGGATTCCCACTTCTTCATTCTTCAGCTCCACTGCAATACTTTTCGACGTTGGTGTATGACTGAATTCACCCAGGGATTCCAGTGGTACCAATGGGTTGGTTTCCGGGTAGTAGGCAGCAACATTACCGGCCGGGATTTCATAGGGAATCAGACGGAAACCACTGATTTCCCGGACTGTGTCGTCGTCCCACAGGGAACGGACAGTGACCGGCTGCTGCGGGTCCAGCCCCAGACGCTGAATATCGGCAGCGTTAATAAATACCACGCGGCGGTCACCGCTGATGCCGCGGTAGCGGTCGTTAAGGCTGTAAATGCTGGTATTGTACTGATCGTGGGAGCGCAGGGTCTGCATAATCAGGCTCCGTTCGCTCAGCTGTGATGCGGCTTTGTCCGGCAGAATGCTGTCAGGTAAGGCGTGGCTGTGAATCACGGCGCGCTGACCAAGGGTCTGCCAGCGCCGGTCGCGGGCAGAATTTCCCAGATAAAAACCACCGGGCTGGGCAATTTTTTCATTAAAATTTTCAAAGCCGGGAATCACGGCTTCAATATGGTCGCGGATGCGGTCGTAGTCGGTAATCAGTGCCTGCCAGTCGAGCGGGAAATTCCCCAGCGTGGCGCTGGCAATACCGGCAATAATGGCCGGCTCCGATTTCATTTCTTCTGATAACGGCTGCAGCACGCCACCGGAGGCATGCACCATGCTGAATGAATCTTCCACGGTCACACGCTGTGGCCCGGCGGCCTGCAGATCAATATCAGTACGGCCGAAACAGGGCAGAATCAGCGCATCTTTGCCGACAATCAGATGCGAGCGGTTGAGTTTGGTGCTCACCTGAACCGTCAGTTCGCAATTGGCCAGTGCTGCTTCGGTGGCGGCGCTGTCGGGCGTGGCGGAAGCAAAATTACCGCCCATGCCGATAAAAACTTTTGCTTTACCATCACGCATGGCACGGATGGCTTCCACCACCGAATGACCATGCCGGCGTGGTGGCTCAAAACCAAAATGCTGCTGCAGGCGGTCAAGGAAGGCCGCGGAGGGTTTTTCATTAATACCCATGGTACGGTCACCCTGCACATTACTGTGACCGCGGACCGGACAGGCACCGGCACCAGTTTTGCCGATATTGCCACGCAGGGCCAGCAGGTTGACGATTTCATGGATGGTGGCAACCGAGTGTTTATGCTGGGTAATCCCCATCGCCCAGGTACAGATCACGCTGTCGGCACTGGCATAAATGCGGGCAATATTTTCAATCTCGGCACGGCTGATGCCGGACTGGTTAACAATCCTGTCCCAGCCGGTGTTTTCTGCCAGTGCCAGATATTCATCCATGCCGCTGGTGTGGGCCCGGATAAAGTCGTGGTCGAAAACCGCACGCCCCTGCTGCTGCGCTTCTTTTTCCAGCTCAATCAGCACTTTGACCACACCCCGTACCAGCGCCATATCGCCGCCGATATTGGGGCGGAAGTAACTGTCGCTGATGGTCTTCGAACCATTGGTCAGCATTTCCAGCGGTTCCTGCGGGTCCTGAAAACGTTCCAGACCGCGTTCTTTCAGGGTGTTGAAGGTGAGAACCTGGGCGCCGTTCTCTTTTGCTTCCCGCAGCGTTGACAGCATGCGCGGGTGATTGGTACCGGGGTTCTGGCCGAAAACAAAAATGGCGTCAGCGTGGTTGAAATCTTCCATCACCACAGTGCCTTTACCGATACCGATACTGCTGATCAGGCCGTAACCGCTGGCCTCGTGGCACATGTTGGAACAGTCCGGGAAATTATTGGTACCGAACGCACGGCCGAATAACTGATATAAAAACGCGGCTTCGTTACTGGTGCGGCCGGAGGTATAAAATTCGGCTTCATCGGCAGATGACAGATTTTTCAGGGTGTCACCGATCAGCTGAAAGGCTTCCTGCCAGCTCACCGGCTCGTAATGATCGGTGGTGCGGTTGTAACGCATCGGCTGTGTCAGCCGGCCCTGATATTCGAGGTAATAATCGTTCTGTTGTTTCAGCCAGCTGACCGGATAACGGGCAAAGAAGTCGGCGTTTACCTGCTTTTTGGTGGCTTCCCAGTTAACGGCTTTGGCGCCGTTTTCACAGAAACGGAAACGCGCCGGATCCTGCTTATCGCCCCAGGCGCAGCCGGGACAGTCGAAGCCATCCTGCTGATTGGTTTTCAGCAGGCTTTTAATGTTGTGGATGCGGTTTTCACTCTTCATCCAGAAACGGGCGGTGCTTTTTAATGCCCCCCAGCCACCGGCGGGGCCTTCATACGGCGTAAAAACGGATTTTTCTTTACTCATAAACAGGTTGCCTTCAGGCCGGTTAAATTGTTATCGCCGGCACTGCAATAAATGCGGGCGCTGTCGCTGCGCGGAATATGAATCAGACCGACGCCGTAATGTCTGGCCAGCTCAACCGCCAGGGTGCTGGGAGAGGAAAGGTGCAGTAGCTGTGGCAGGCGGCTGCGTGCTGCTTTGATGACCAGTTCGGTGCTGCAGCGGCTGCTCATCAGTACGGCACACTGTGACAGCGCAATATTCTGCTGCAGCGCGGCACCGATCACTTTATCCAGCGCGTTATGGCGGCCGATATCTTCACGGCACAGCAGTGGCTGCAGTTCAGCGTCGAGCAATAAGGCTGCATGAACAGCGCCGGCCTGCTGGCCCAGCTGCTGAAAATCACGCAGGCGGCCACGCAGCTTCTGCAGCGCCGGATAATCCGGGGGGCTGCTGCTGGTCAGTGGCGTGATATCCGGCAATACCTGCTGCAAGGATTCGCTGCCACACAGGCCACAACCGGAAGCGCCACGGCGGGCACTGCGCTGCTGGTTAAGAAAGCGTTTGAAACACTCAGGCTGCAGCTGAATATCCGCCAGCAGATGGTGCAGCGGATGGCCGGATTCGCTGATGGTCAGCGAGCGGATGTCGGCGACCGAGCGGATCAGGTCTTCGCTGAGAGCAAAGCCGGTGACAAAGTCACGGATATCCAGCGGCGATACCATCATCACGGCATGAGTGACGCCGTTACAGCTGATGGTCAGCGGGGTTTCTTCAATCAGCAGAGTGCTGTCTGCGCGCTGATCGGCGGCAGAATAATAAGAACAGGCGGCCGTGCCTGCCGGAGCTGTGCTTCCGGCAGATAGCGGGGCCACTGCGTCGGTCATCGGAATGTCCGCCATGGCGAGGGTCTGCTGTGTGCTGAGTATTGGTCGGCTCTGAGGCCGTTAGTGATTCCGCTCACGCTGCCGTCAGGGTGAACAGAACTTAACCAACAGGATAGGGCTGGCGGTCGGGAGCGTCCAATTGTCAGTGGTGATGTTGTGATAGATATGGTCGATCACTGTGTGACGGTCAGTGCTCAGCAGCCAGACGTTGCATCAGCGCCTGTACCAGCGCGTTATTACGGTACTGGCTGTGCTGACATACCAGCGCCAGAGCCGGTTGTGGCAGGGCGTCTTCCATTGGCAGCAGCTGCAGCCCGGTGGTGTTAACGGCATAAGGCGCCGGCAGCGGAATCAGGGTGCAGCAGAGGCCACTGTTGGTGGCTTCCAGCAGGTGTTCGACAGAATCGGATTCCAGCACTGGTGCCAGCTCGGTGCCTTTCAGCCGGGCGCTGCGTTCCAGCCCCTGGCGGAAGCGCATGGATTCACTCAGCAGGCCCAGCGGCAGCTCTGCCAGCCCGGCCCAGCTCATCCGCTCACCGTCGTCAGACTGCAGCGTGGTGACGGGAAAATACGCCGGGTGATAGAGCAGCCCGACCTGAGGGGAACCCAGCGGCCACACCTGATAGCCGGCCAGCTCAGCCTGCGCCAGATAGGTCAGGCCGATATCCAGCTGGTTGGCTTCCAGAGCGGCGATGATCTGCTGTGAACTCAGTGCATGCAGCTGCAGCCGCACCTGTGGTGACTGACGGCGCAGCTGTTGCAGAGCCGGCATCAGGGCTACGTGACTGAGCGGCACCATGCCGATACGCAGGGTACCAACCAGCTCGCCGTGCAGGCGCCGGGCCTCCGTTTTCATGCCCTCAAACGCCGCCACGGCCTGATGTGCCCAGCTCAGCAGGCGCTCGCCTTCGGCGGTAAAGCCCTCAAAGCGCTGACGGCGCAGGATCAGGGTGACACCGAGTTCTGCCTCCAGGTTTTTCAGCCGCATCGACAGCGTGGGCTGGGTCACATGGCAGGCTGCGGCGGCACGGCCGAAATGACGCTGCTGATCAAGGGCGCAGAGGAACTGCAGCTGGCGGATATCCATAGATAGGGCCTGATAACGACTAATAGACAAACCTGATCAAAACTATCACAGGCGGACATCTCTGTTCTATCAATCGGGCGGCTTTATTCATTCTCCGTCTGACCCGCGGTGGTAGGATACGGACTGGCAGAAGTGACTGCAGAGAGACAATGGCCGATGCATATTGTGAACGAAGAACAGATGGATATTTCCGGCTTTGGCGGCGTGCGTGAGCGGGTGTTGTTGCTTGACCGTAATACCTTCAGTCAGCGGATTCCGGATGAGTGCTGGGATGGTTTCGGACACTGCGTTTATCTGGCCAACGCCTGGTTCCTGCCCGGTGGCGAAACCGGCATGCATTATCACGCCGGCATGGATATTGTCAGTGTGATCCCGCGTGGCCGCATTCTGCATCAGGGCAACAGTGGCAACGGTGCCTGGGTGAGCGCCGGTCAGGTGCAGCTGCAGCGTGACGGCCGGCAGGGGATCCGCCATAACGAGAGCAATCCGTCGGCGGTGGTGCAGCCGATGATACAGGTGTGGATTAAACCCGATCCTCAGCCAGCGCAGGCGCAATATCACATTGTGGATGTGCAGCCGTCCGGCCTGACCTGTGTATACGGCGGCGAATTGTTCAAGGCGGCGATGCGGGTGGATATTCTGCAACTGCAGCCAGGCGAAGAGGCCGCTTTCCGCGGCGATGAGTATCTGTTGTTTCTGTATCAGGGCAGCGCACAGGTGACGGCAGCCGGCAAGGTGGCGCTGCTGCGCCGTGGGGATCTGGCCCGGTTGGGCGCTTTTCATATCCGCGCGGAGCAGGCGCTGGGGCTGATGCTGTTGCAGAAAACGCCGGCTGAGCCACAATAATCTGGCTGACTTGCACCCGGTATTCCGTGGTTATCCATGTAAAACTGACGTTCTTATAACAATAACTCAGCGAATAACCAGCCCATCCGGGCGCGGGAGATCTTATGCAAGACTTCAGCAATAAAGTAGCCGCCATCACAGGTGCCGGCTCCGGTATCGGCCGTGCACTGGCCCTGAATCTGGCCGCCCGTGGCTGCCATCTGTCCCTCAGTGATATTAACCGTGACGGCCTGGATGAAACGCAGGCTCTGCTGGCGCGTTATCCGGTGAAAGTGACCACCATGCCGCTGGATGTATCCGACCGTGATGCCGTGTTTGCCTGGGCGGCGCAGACCGCAGCCGATCATGGCCGGGTGAATCTGGTGTTTAACAACGCCGGGGTGGCACTGTCGGGCACGGTGGCTGCACTGAGCGTGGAAGATTATCAGTGGATTATGGATATTAATTTTAATGGCGTGCTGCATGGCACCAAGGCTTTTCTGCCATTGCTGGAACAGGCCGGCGAAGGGCATATCGTGAATATTTCCAGTATTTTCGGTCTTGCCTCCCAGCCACTGATGAGCGGCTATAACGCCAGTAAATTCGCCGTACGTGGACTGACCGAATCCCTGCGCCAGGATCTGGAAATCAGTGGCTCCTGTGTCAGCTGCAGCTGTGTGCATCCGGGCGGCATTAAAACCAATATTGCCAAAACTGCCCGCATGGATGCCAGCTCGCAGGAAATTACCGGACAGAATAAAGAAGAATCCACCCGTGAATTTGAAAAGCTGTTTATTACCACGCCTGATAAAGCGGCAAAAACCATTCTTAATGGCGTCCGCAACAACAGCCGGCGGATACTGATCGGTCCGGATGCACGCATATTCGATCTGATTGTGCGGCTATTTCCGGCGGCGTATCAGCGCCTGTTTACCCGGGCGGTACAGTGGAGTGCGAAAAAATCCGCAGCGCGGGCGAAAAATGCCTGATGGCGGGTCAGTAAATCCTAAAATACAAAGCCGGCTGTATTCTGTAATCGTTGACGCTTTGGCTGGGCCTGTTGAGGTTATTACTGATGACTGATCGGGCTCCGTTTTCCGGCATGTACGGCAGCGATGCTGTGGCGGGCTGAAGCCGGGCGGTTCGGAAACGCAGACAATTGCCACTCATATTCCGGCATGGAACAGTCAGTACACTCTTTCTATACAGATAAAATTCTGATTCTCTGTTAAAACCAGACCGACAAATATTATAAGAGGTTGTTATGTCTATCTGGTTTGCTACTCCTGATATCACTGATCTGAACCGGCAGATGGAAAATACCGCCTGCTCGAATCTGGGCATTGAAATTACTGCCGTGGGGGATGACTGGGTCAGGGGCACCATGCCGGCCGATGAGCGCACTTTCCAGCCAGTGGGGCTGGTACACGGTGGCGCCAATGTGCTGTTGGCAGAAACCCTTGGCAGTATGGCGGCGAATCTGTGTCTGGATAATTCACAGGAGTATGCGGTGGGGCAGGAAATCAATGCCAATCACCTGCGCGGTGTGCGTTCCGGTACTGTCACCGGCATTGCTAAAATCGTACACCGTGGCCGTACCTCACAGGTGTGGGAAATCCGTATTTATAACAGTGAAGAAAAACTCAGCTGTATCTCCCGCCTGACCATGGCGGTTATTCCGGCAGCCTGATCCCCACCTTATTCCCCTGAAGGCAGTGCCTTCAGGTTCTCCGGGCATACGTGAAGACTGATAAGGGCTGTTTATGTTCGCAGGGCCTGTGATCAGCTGCCGCTGGGTCCGGGTATAGCCGGACACAGGTGGAAAACAGCTATGGCCATGCGATCTGGTGGATGCGGTAACGGATTAACGCGCTTATCCGCCGCGCCAGTTCTCTGCCGCCCTGATACGTTCCCCGCTGTCAGGGTGGGAATTCAGATAATCAAAAATATCTTTTTCCTGGTCGTTTTCACCTTGGCACTCCTGTTGGCTCCGTTGCTGCTGAGCAGTTAATAAACGCAGCGCGTTGGCGAAATCTTCCGGTGAGCGGTGCAGCTGCTGCAGGCTGGTGAAGGCAAATTCATCGGCTTCGCGCTCCATATCACGGGAAAAGGCGCTCTGAACCAGACTGGTGCCGGCACCCAGTATCATTTCCCCGGCGCCTTCAATATCACCAAACATCATGGCGAACATGATGGACATGGCGGTTGCTTCCGCCAGCACCTTCAGGCTGTGTTTATGTTCGACATGGCCGATCTCGTGCAGCATCACGGCATCCAGCTCATGCGGATGATCCGCCATCAACTCAACAATATCGTCGGTCAGAATAATATGGCCGTTGGCCAGTGCCATGGCGTTGGCACCATGATCCCAGTCGCGGAACTGCAGGGTGAAGGTGTCCGCCGGCAGACTGAGCTGAGTGAGCAGCTGCTGCCAGCGCCGGCGGATTTCCTGTTGTTGCTGTGCACTGATGCTGCTCGGCTGCATATAGGTTTTGTCCAGCAGGATCATGGTCTGTTCGCCCAGTTCCTGGGCCACCACCGGAGGCAGAAGTTCCGCGGCAATATCCGCAGAGGCAGGAATAACCCGGCTGACCATCAGCCAGACAAACAGTGGCACCAGCAGGGCGGCACCGGCCACTGCCAGCCAGTGCTGCTCCAGCCAGGCCGGCAGAACGTGCATCCGGCTCATTCCGGGCCAGCGGAAGCCGGCATCCAGTGGAATAAAACGGGCGTCATCGGGGAAAATCAGCTCAACCGGCAGGCCGGGAAGCACGTCACCATAACAGACGGTGTCCATTGCATATGTGCGCAGCGGTTGTCCGTCATCACTGACAATGTGCACCGTTGTTTCTGCGGTGATGTCAGCAGCGGCCTCATTTTCTGCAACTGTTCCGGCAGAAAATGAGGCGCTGGCTTTATAGATCTGAGAACTGCTGCTCAGCTGGTAAATACCTTTTACCGGCGTAGTGGCAGGCATCATGTACTGCTCAGGTCAGAGACAGATCAAGGTCAAACAGTCCGGCGGCTTCTTCGCCGAAAGCAGAGTGTGTTGCTTCTACCGTATTCACCAGATGGTCAATGGCCGGCTCCAGTGTCACGGATGTGGCGGCTGCCAGGAAGCGCTGTTTACGGATACGGGTAATGGGATAACCAAGACCGAGGGTGAACAGAATAATCAGGGCGTTGCTGAGCATCATGCCGGTAAAAGGCAGCAGCCGGATATCGGAATGGGTTTTGAAAATGCCATCGGTATTCAGGCAATTAAAAATATGGTTGCGGATCATGCCCTGATAAACCGCGCTCACCAGATAAATCAGGAACATATACAGGGCAATGACGGCGATATAGGCAGCAATAAATAACACGATACCGTATTCACCAATCGAAGAAGACATTGCCTCCGGATCAGAACCCGCCGCCAGAATGGCCGTCAGCCCCAGTGCTGAAACGGCAATAATGGCAGCCACGATGGCAAAGAACACAATACCGATACACAGCAGGGTGGCTTTATAGTATTCGCCGGCAGAGGTCGGCAGAGAGAAATGTCTGCCGCCGTAGGTTGCATTTTCGTACAGATATTTCTGCATCTGCTGAGCAACCCAGGGCATGGCCAGACCGAGCGTGATAACGCCGATAACCGGCATCAGCATCATATATGCAAGAACGCCTAAATAGCTTCCTTCAAATGAAAAGCGGACGCCACGGTAGGCGCTGTTGCGCAGGGTAAATTTCAGTCCCTGCACGATAAGCCATGGCATCAGTATCAGCAGCAGGAGCATCATCAGCCCGCCGAACGCCGGATTGAGATTGGACAGAAAGGTGAACATCACGAAAAAAATAACGGCAATGATGCGGCCGCGCAGAATCTGCATGGGCTTTGCCAGATAATGAAAACGGTGGCCTTCAATCTGCGTATGGCCATAAAGGTACTGATTATTCCGGACTTTGGCCCAGGCGCTGTAGATGCCCAGGGTAATAATGCTGAGCAGCAGGTTTACCAGCCAGAGTTTGAGGTATTCCATATTCCGGCCGGAAAAATTAACCGGCACGGTGCGCTGGCGCTGAGGTGCAGCTGCCCCGGCAGCCATATCTGGTGCAGTCATAAGACATCCCTGTTTACAGATTGAATGGAGAACGAACGCTGCGGTTTATAGCGCAAAGTGGCGGTGGCAGCAACCTCGGCACACTAGTGTGGCGTGCAGAGCAGGGCCTGACGGATCAGGTTACGTTTGCTGAGGTTGTAGCCGGTGATTTTTGCCATCCAGTCTTCTGCGCCGAGTATTCTGACGGTTATCTGTTCTTCGTTCAGTCCGTCACGCTGCAGTGCCTGCGCCTGTTCACACAGGATTTTCAGATTATTGTATTTATCCTGCAGCGCTGCGCGGCCGTTTTCCACAATGCCGCGGTGCGGGCAGAAAATAATGTCAAAATCCAGTGCCAGCAAACGTTGCAGGCTGTCCATCAGCTGCTGCAGGTTTTCATCTTTGCGCAGGTATTTCAGTGAGCGTGAAATATACATGTCACCACTGAACAGATATTTCTGCTGCGGCAGAAACAGGCAGGTCAGGTCTTTGGCGTGTCCTGGGGTGTGTACCGGCACCACCGGGCTGCCGTCGGCCAGCGTCAGCTGATCATGCAGCGGTGTGGACTGTACCGGGCGTGGACTGCCCCAGATGATTTTCTGCAGTAGTGGTGTACGGTAGCCACTGGCCAGTTTCGCCTGCCCCAGCTGCGGTGCATGGGGCATGATACCGCTGAGTGCCGCAATACGCGCGGCATTACCGCTGTGGTCTTCGTGGTGATGGGTAATCAGCAGCTGCCGCAGCGGCATGTGTTGCCAGTCCTGCTGCAGCACCCGGCGCACATGCCGCCACTGATTGGATGGGCCGGTATCAATCACAGTGTCGCCGATACGGTAAATGATAAAGGTGGTGTTGATCCCCAGGTTGAAGCGTCCCACGCGGGTGCCGAGAACCGTGTCTGTGCCGCTGCCATAGCGGTAGTGCCGGCGGATGGTCATAGGGTGCCCTGTTATTGTTACTGTCAGCACTGCTGAGTATCCGGTCTGCTGAACGGGTTGTGAATGGCTGCAAAGCTCAGATGTGATGGTAAATGTGCCGCAGACTGTTTTCTGTCCGTCAGCCTGCATAATCCGCGCTATACAGAGGTTATCGTCAGATTATCAACATGGTTACCCACAGAATTGTCCGCTATTGCAGAATTTTGTCCCCATTTCATACTCCTGTCTGATTTCCTGAGCGGGAAAATCTGTCAGCTCAGGGCTTGCTTTCCACAGGCCTTTATGATCCCGGTGACACCCGGCTTACGGACTGAAATATAAGGTTTTTTTCAAAAAAATCTGCGGTGCACAAAAATTAATCGTTTTGTCCGGCGGGCCGTCGTTATGGCGCTGGCAGCAGTTCCTAATAGTTTGTCCACATAATTATCCACAGTAACTGTGAGCAACATCGGGGTTGACAGAAAAAAGTTATGCACAAAGTGGCGCGGGAGTCTTGACGCTGCCACAAACCTTGTGTTCCGGCGGCGGACAGCGGTTGCGGTGGCGTGAATAAACAGACGGAAGCAGCAGTTACGGGGGGAAGAAAAGAAACAGGCACAGCGGATGGGGCGCTGTGCCTGAATGGAGATTCCGCCCCCGGTCTGACTTGCGTCAGTCCGGGAGCAGCTCCAAGGACCGGGATGAAATCTGCAGCTGCCTGATCATACAGCCACAGAAACTCTGCACATCCCTGATGGGAGTGAGCCACCCTCATAGCTCACAGGATTTATAATATGCCCCGACGGTTATTTTGTCTCTGCGACAGGATGTCGCACAAATCCACGCAGCGCCTGCCGGGCATATAACACTGTCATTATGCGGTCATAAAACCGCAATCTTTCTGCCACTGCTCTGCAACCGAAGCTTAAGCAAACCGCAACCCGGCTGTCATCGCCGGCACCTTAAATAGCGGTCATTCAGACGTTGCCGGAAACGACCATGCCGCTGACCCGCCGGAATTTTCTGCTGGATTCCAGCAGAGCCGCCGCCACTCTGGCTGCTGGTGCTGCTGTGCTCCCGGGGGCTGCAATGGCGGCAGACAGCCGTCTGTCACAACCGCTGCTCAGCAGCCGGCAGCCTGGCAACAGTTACCCGTTTCAGCATGGTGTGGCCAGTGGCGATCCGCTGACCGACCGGGTGATTCTCTGGACCCGCATTACCCCGCCCGGCGACCGTGAGCTGTACAGCATTTCCTATCAATGGCGTGTCTGCCTGGACCCGCTGTTGCGGCAGCCGCTGGTCAGTGGCAGCGGCGTGACCGGTATTCAGCGTGATTTCACCGTCAAAGTGGATGTCACCGGGCTGCAGCCGGGGCAGACCTGTTACTATGTGTTCGAAGCACTGGATCATATGTCGCCCGTGGGCCGTACCCGGACGCTGCCGCAGGGCCGGGTTGATCACCTGCGCATCGCTTACACTTCCTGCTCCAATTACGCCTGGGGCTGTTTCAACGTGTACCGTGAACTGGCGCAGCGGCCGGACCTGGATGTGATTCTGCATCTGGGCGACTACATCTACGAATACGCCAATACGGAACAGAGCCTGAGCACCGGGCGCCGGCATGTCCCGGCGCACGAAACCCTGACGCTGAACGATTACCGCCAGCGCCACGCCTGTTACAAGACGGATAATGACCTGCAGGAAGTGCACCGTCAGCATCCCTTTATGGTGATCTGGGATGACCATGAGGTGGCCAATAATGCCTGGCTCGGTGGCGCCGGTAATCACAGCGAAGGCGAAGACGAGGGGCGCTGGGATGACCGTCTCAGCGGTGCGGTACAGGCGTACATGGAATGGATGCCCATCCGTGAGAACGAACGCGGCATTTACCGCAATTTCCGCTTCGGGGATCTGCTGGATCTGAATCTGCTGGATACCCGTCTGGCCGGCCGCAACCGTCAGGCGGAAACGCTGGATGAACGCAACAGCGCACAGCGCACCCTGCTGGGGTATGAGCAGGAAGGCTGGCTGGAGGAAAAACTGACCGCCGCGCAGCAGGAAGACATCTGCTGGAAACTGCTGGGCCAGCAGGTGATGGTTGCTCAGCTGGGCACCAATGAAACGCCATTCAATTACGATCAGTGGGACGGCTATCCGGCCGCCCGTCAGCGTCTGTTTGACAGTGTGCACCGCGCCGGGGTGGATAACTTTGTTGTGCTCACCGGTGATATTCACTCCAGCTGGGCGATGACCCTGCACGATGACCCTTTTGCTGATGACCCCGGCAAGGCGCTGGGAGTGGAGCTGGTGACGCCGGCGGTTTCTTCACCGGGTATTGAAAACTACACCCAGGCCAGTCTGGCGGCCGGATCATTGCAACCTCTGCTGCCACATCTGAATTTTGTCGATTTTTATTACCGTGGTTATGTACTGCTCGATATCACCCGTGAGCGCCTGCAGGCGGAATGGTGGGTGGTGGATAATATTCAGTCCCACCGTTATGTCAGTGAATGCCTGAAGGCGCTGGTGGTGCCGGCCGGCGAAGCCGCTTTGCGCCCGGCCACAGCCCTGACAGCGGCGCGTGCCGCCGCGGCACCGGCACCGGATTTTTCTCCCAGTCTGGCCTGGCTGCGCGACTGGCGCCGTGATACGTCAGTGCGTCTGACCGATGGCATGCTGGCGCAGAACGGCGCCGCGGCCGCTTCATCACTGTAGTGCGCGTTGATTTTTGCTACTTCTTTCACAACCTCCGGCGGTGGCGGAAAAGCGGCGCTATTGGCAGCGGAAATTCATGATAAACTTGGTTTTTCTGTAAAAACGGAACTACCGGACAATGGATTATTTACTGCAAAAACTGATTTCTGTTGAAGTCTTCGCCCTTATCTTCATTCTGATTCTGCTGAAAAAAAGCATCATCTTTGTGCCGCAGAACCGCGCCTGGATGCTCGAACGTTTCGGTCGTTATCAGTCCACCAAGGAAGCGGGGCTGAATTTTATTATTCCTTTCGTTGACCGTATTGCTGCCGACCGCAGCCTGAAAGAACAGGCGGTGGATGTGCCCAGTCAATCGGCCATTACCAGAGACAACATCACCCTGTCAGTGGACGGTGTGCTGTATTTCCGTGTGCTTGATCCTTACAAGGCCACGTACGGCGTTGATGATTATGTGTTCGCGGTAACCCAGCTGGCGCAGACCACCATGCGTTCCGAACTGGGCAAAATGGAGCTGGATAAAACTTTCGAAGAACGCGCCATGCTGAACACCAATATTGTGTCCTCCATTAATGAGGCGTCCGAGCCGTGGGGGATTCAGGTGCTGCGTTACGAGATCAAGGATATTGTGCCGCCGAAATCCGTGATGGAAGCGATGGAAGCGCAGATGAAAGCCGAGCGGGTAAAACGCGCGCAGATTCTGGAATCCGAAGGTGACCGGCAGTCAGCCATTAACGTGGCCGAAGGGCGTAAGCAGGCCCAGGTACTGGCGGCAGAAGCGGATAAAGCGGAGCAGGTATTGAACGCGGAAGGTGAAGCCAAGGCGATTCTGGCCGTGGCGGAGGCGAAAGCCGAAGCCCTGCGCAAAGTGGGTGAGGCGGCCAATACCGATATTGGTCAGAAGGCTATTCAGCTGGAACTGGCGACCAAAGCCATTGAAGCGAGACAGGCTATTGCCCGCGAATCGTCGGTGGTGCTGCTGCCGGATCAGGGCACAGACGCCAGCAGCGTGGTAGCGCAGTCAATGGCGATCATTAACTCTCTGAACAGTAAGGCATAAAGGATGGAGTTCCTGCAGCAGAATCTGCCTGAAACCCTGATGGTGGCCGGTATTGCATCGCTGATTCTGGAACTGGCGGTGCTTGGCCTGTCGACCTTTGTGTTTCTGTTTCTTGGTATTTCCCTGCTGCTGACCGGCATTGCCATGATGGCCGGCCTGTTGCCGGATACGGGTACTGCGGCGCTGTGGAGTAATACTATCCTCACCGCGCTGCTGGCCCTGGTGCTGTGGAAGCCGATGAAGGTGCTGCAGGGCAGAAAGCAGAGCAGCAATGTGGAGAGTGATTTCGCCCGCAAGACCTTCATTCTGGAAGACGATGTCGATGTTTCAGGTAAAAGCCGCATGACTTATTCCGGCATTACCTGGCAGTTGAAAAGCCGTGCGCCCATCGCCCGTGGTACTGCAGTCCGCATCAGCCGCATGGAAGTGGGGGTGATGTGGGTGGAACCGGATCAGGATCCGTCGTAATTCCCGCCTGACAGAAGCCTGCTGCGGCAGGCTTCTGCGCTCCGCCAGCTCATCGTATCAGCCTGTCTGTTTATTATCCGCGCGCAGAAAATCCAGTGCATCCACCGCGCTCTGCTGCGGAATTTCTTCCATTGGCATATGTCCGCAACCGTCGTACATAATCATCTCTGCCTGTGGCAGGGCGGCCGCAAATTTTTCTGCGTGGGCTGGTGGGATCCAGTGATCCTGCCTGCCCCACATGATCAGCACCGGTTGCTGTACATCCTGCAGTAACCGGTTATTGAAGCCCCCCCGGTTGCGGATGTAACGCAGCACCCGGGCACCGGCCTGACGGTTACCGGGGCGCAGCCAGAGCTGATAGTAACGTTCCGCCGTTTCCTGGCTGAGTCGTTGTGGCTGACCATAGGTGGAACGGATCAGGGCACGGAAAGCGCCTTTCGGCGGCACAATATGCGCGGCCAGCCAGCCGCCCAGTGGCAGACCCATTGACAGCAGAGCGGCAGGAGGAACAAAGAAAAAACCGGCACTGTCGAGCAGAATGACTTTTTCCACTTTGTGCGCAAAACGGGCGGCGAATTCCCAGCTCATCCAGCCACCGAGGGAATTGCCGGCAATGCTGCATGAGCGGATGCCGAGGGCATCGGTAAAATCGTTGAGAAAATCACTGTAAAGGTAACGCCGCATGCCCTGTGGATGAGCGCCGGTAAGGCCGAAATTGGGAGCATCAATACTGATGACGCGGAACTGCTGACGCAGTATTTCTGTCCATTTATTCCAGGTATGCAGGGATGAAAAAATGCCGTGCAGCAGAATAATAACCGGTGCCTGAGGATCGCCGGCATCGCGGTAATGTACCTGCATCCCCTGCAGCGGCAGATAGCGTGATTCCGGGGTCTGCAGCCGCTCCTGCAGTGTTTCCAGTGGCAGCGCACCCTGTTCTCCGCGGAAATAATTCCACAACGGCATGATATTCTCCTGTCGATCAATAAGCACTTATTGTGCAGATTATTGACACGGCTGATAAGGGATCATTCCGCCAGATAAGGCTCTGTCATCTGACTGTGATGGCGGTCACATACTCCCGTAAATAACGGTTCAGAGTCATTTTCTGCCGGTGTACAATCATCAGCAGAAGCATGGAATGCTTTTGCTGAGTATCCTGAAAATAAAAACAGCGCCGGACGACAGCAAGTTAACGGCGTTACCGGAAAATGAGGCTGCATTATGGATATTTTATTGCACAAATTACCGGAAACTCTGATGATCTGTGGCATCGCGGCGATCGTAATCGAAGTGGCGGTGCTCAGTTTCTCCACCTTTCTTCTTTTCTTTTTCGGCGCGGCTCTGCTGCTGACCGGCCTGACGATCAATTTTGGCCTGTTGCCGGGAAATTTTATGACCGCTCTGCTGAGCGTTGGCGGGTTGACCCCACTGCTGGCACTTATCCTCTGGTTGCCACTGAAAAGTATACAGCGTTCGCTGGCGCAGGACAGCCTCTGCGGTGCCTGGCTGTGGCGTAAGTTTGTACTGGAAAAAGATGTCGACAGCACTGGTGACAGCCATTACTCCAGTTCCGGTGTAAACTGGCGGCTTAAAAGTTATGAACCTCTTAATAAGGGGACGCTGGTGGAAGTGACCAAGGTGGACCATGACGTCCTCTGGGTACGGCCGCTGATCCCCGGGGGCTGATGCCGGAGTCGCATTTTTCTGCATGACTGAACTGCTGACTGACAGTAGCCTGATGCCGTGGCTGTTATCCTGGCCCGGCCTGTTCCTCACCGCCTTTCTTGCTGCCAGTCTGCTGCCTCTGGGCTCGGAGTGGCTGGTGGTGCTGATGCTGCAACAGCCGGGGGCTGACCGGCTGCTGATCTGGCTGGTGGCCAGCAGTGGCAATATTCTTGGCAGCGTGCTCAATTACGGGTTGGGCTACTGGGCCGCCGGCTGGGTTAAGCAGCGCCATGCCGGACTGCGCTGGCAGCGTGCCAGCCAGTGGTACAGCCGTTATGGCGTCTGGAGTCTGCTGCTGGCCTGGCTGCCGCTGATCGGTGACCCGCTGACCCTGATTGCTGGTATTATGCGCTGTCGTTTTTCCCTGTTCCTGCTGCTGGTGGCGGCAGGTAAATCTGCCCGTTACGGGCTGCTGATTCTGGCCCTGATATGACCACACTCCCCGCTGAACACGGTTTCTGGCTGCAGTGGACGCAGTTCGCTGCGGCAGAACTGAGCACTGCGGTGCTGGACAATTACCATCACTGGAGCGCAGACGAACTGGCCGCAGCGCTGGCACTGGGACATATCCATGTCAACGGCCGGCCGGTCAGTGCTGAGACCCGGCTGATACCGGCCGATAAGGTGAGTGTTTTTCTGCCGCAGCACCGCGAAGCCGCCACCGACAACGGCTGGAAACTGCTGTGGAAAAATCAGGAGTTAATGGCGGTGCATAAACCGGCGCCGTTACCGGTGTCGCGCACCACGCGGAATCTGTTCAATACCCTGATCAGTCTGGTCCGCCGCGATACTGAATATAAACAGGCTCATCTGCTGCACCGGCTGGATGCAGAAACCTCCGGCCTGATCCTGCTGGCCAATTACCCGCATGCGGATAAAAAGTGGAAAAAGCGGCTGGACCGTCTGCTGCAGCGTAAGGTGTATCATGCGCTGGTGTGGGGTGTGCCTGACTGGCAGGAACAGGAATACCGCTGTTTTCTGGCGGAAAAATCCGACAGTGCCGTGCGCACGCAGATGCATGTGGTTGGCGAAGATGAAAGCGGTTGCGTTAAAACGCCCAAGCTGGCGACAACCCGCTTCCGCGTGCTGCAGCGCGGTGCTGGTTTTTCGCTGCTGGAATGTGAATTACTCAGTGGCCGCAAACATCAGATCCGCGCCCAGCTGGCGCATCTGGGTCATGCCATTATCGGCGATAAAATTTACAGTCAGAACGGGCGTTATTATCTGCAGCGTCTGCAGCGTGATTTAACCGCAGAAGATTATGCGCAGCTGGGGGCAGAACATCATTTGTTGCATGCCTGCCGGCTGGAGCTGGACAGCGGGCGTGAACAGATCAGCGTAACCGATGAATATTATCCGCCGGCCTGGCAGCCTTATCTGGCAGCGCTGTTATAGTTTTTTACTGCGCTTATCCTGATACATATTGCTGTCCGCCTTTATCATCAGACGTTCAATAATCCCGGGCGAGGCGGTGGCGCTGCAGGCCCAGCCGCAACTGTAGGACAGCTGATAGGGTTTGTAATTTCTCTGATTCTGCAGCGCCACATGCTTCTGTAGCCGCTGCAGTGCCTTACGCGGATTTTCCTGAACACACAGCACCACGAACTCATCGCCGCCGATACGGGCAATGGTATCGGCTTCACGGAAGCTGGCCTTCAGCAGTTTACCGAAGCAGTGGATCATATCTGAGCCGGCTTCATGGCCGCTGGTGTCGTTTACGGTTTTCAGGTCATCCAGATCAAAATAAATCACGCATACCGAAGCCTGATGACGGATCGCCAGTTCGGTGATTTTCGCGGAAATCAGATGGAACCCCTTA
This sequence comes from Pseudomonadales bacterium, assembly GCA_963682115.1. GTDB lineage: Bacteria > Pseudomonadota > Gammaproteobacteria > Pseudomonadales > Oceanobacteraceae > Venatoribacter. The sequence goes on from OY821639.1 coordinate 2,335,801, forward strand.
ACGTTATACAGCCCGGTCAGTTCATCGCTGGCAGAACTTTTCTGTATCTCCAGCTCAAGGGTCCGTAATTTGAGGGCCAGCGAATAAATTGCCAGAAACATGACCGCGCAGATCATGGTGGCCGTGATGGCCGCCGCGTAATGCATGGGGATGTTCCGCCTGACCAGTTCCATTCCGGCAAGCACGGCCGCCAGGGGAATGATAAGGGTCAGGGGTAATAGCAGACGTGCAGTATGGCCGGAGAGATCGTCTTTGATAAAAAAGTGCTGCAGATCCGGGTTGCCGGGGTGTGTCATCACGGCGGTCAGCAGGAAGAACATGGTCATCAGTGTCTGGGGTGAGGTTCTGATGATTTCCGACTGGGCATACATCTTTTCGGCGCTGAACAGGTAGCCGGCGATCAGGTAGATACAGACGATTAACAGCAGAATGCTCAGACTGGCAGCCATGATTGAGCGGCCATGAGGGTGTTGCAGGGCTAATAACAGCAGACTCAGGATCAGAAAATACAACGCTGTCTGTACTGACATCAGTGGAGGCACAGCGCTGCTTTGCGCTGTCCCTGCTGGCATATTCAGTTCTGAATGTGCCAGCAGGGAGAAGGCGGAAACCGCGAGACATATTACTGCTGCCATCAGTGACAGAGAACGTTTCCGGCGTATCAGTACGATTGCACTGACGGCAAGCAGACCATTGATTGCTGTTGAAATATGCATCAGTTCCCAGCCGGATGGCAGTGTGGCAGCGGCATCCGGCAGCAGCCAGGCGAGGAGAATGACGCCACAGATAACGGTGGCAAAGGCAATGGCTGCTTTATGCAGAATATCTATCAGCCCGGAGAGCAGGCTGTTCTCGTGTATGAGTAGACTGTTTTCTGAATACTGCATGGCTCTTTTCTGCCGCTGGAATATCAGAAGACTAGTCTCTTCCTGCGGTTCCGGACAGAAATGTGATGCTTACAGTGCGTTGATGTCTTTGATAATAAAGTCGTGGCCGAGATAAGCGCCGGCATCAATGTAAATGCGGTTACCCAGGCGCAGCTCGTGGTCGGTGACATTATGGCCGTAGATCAGCCAGTCGATGCCTTCCACATGGTGCCTGTGGCGGTAACGGAAGGCTTCCCGTGCCCAGATGGCACGCTCAGTATCGTGCCAGCTCATACGGCTGAATTCCTGCCAGTGCGGGCGCGGATAATCGGCGTGGATAACCCCGATGCGCTCACCATGACGGTTTTCCAGTTCAATCCCCAGCGGCAGCTCCCGGATGCGGCGGAACCATTCCGGCCACTGCTCACGGTAGTCCAGTACCCACTCGCCGCCATTGCTGAGGAATACCTCACGGTGTTCCGGGTGGTGCTCTTCCATGCCGCTGACAAACAGGTGTTCGTGATTACCGATCACAGAAAAGAACCAGGGCTCATCGAGCAGGGCAAAGGCGCGGTGGGAATCGGGGCCGCGGTCAATCAGATCACCGACACAGATCAGGCGGTCGGCGTGATAATCAAAGCCCATGCTGTCCAGCTGGCGCTGCATGGCCTGCACGCAGCCGTGGATATCACCGATCACAAAATCACGACCGGTGGTATTAAGTCCAGGTTTCAGCAGACGGGGCTGGATATTCATAAACAGGCTGGCGGCATACTGCAGATAATGACAGGCAGCGCTAAGGATACTCCGCTGCGCTGCCGGTGCAACCGGATAACAACCCCGGCCGCCGCTTACAGGCGGCCGAAGTCCAGCAGCGGCTGCAGCCAGTAATGCACATCGTAGTGGGCAAAATTAGCGCGCAGTTTCTGCAGCATCTGCTGCGCCTGATCCGCCGGCAGATGCAGACCGATCATCATGCGCTTCTGCTTGCCCTGAATCTGTTCAGCCAGCGTCAGCTGATCGTTACGGTTGCTGTGCCCCCAGGCCAGCCAGGATGAGAAACCAGGCAGGTTTTCTTCCAGCAGCCAGTCGGTAATGGCTTCTGCCTGAGCAGGGCGGGTGGACAGGGTCAGTAAAACTTCGCTCATTACGCACGCTCCAGAATAAACCGGCGATAAATCACAGGCAGTACATACAGGGTCAGCAGGGTTGAGGTGAACAGACCACCGATCACCACCACCGCCAGTGGCTTCTGAATTTCACTGCCGGGACCGGTGGCGAACAGCAGCGGCACCAGACCAACGGCACCGGTGGTGGCGGTCATCAGTACCGGCCGCAGACGGCGCACCGCACCGTGCAGAACCACATCCATTCCGTTAAAACCAAGGTGGCGCAGGTGGCGGAAATGTTCCACCAGAACCACACCGTTCATCACCGCCACACCAAGCAGGGCAATAAAGCCCACGGATGCCGGTACCGATAAATATTCACCACTGAGCCACAGGGCAATCACACCACCGATCATGGCGAACGGAATATTGCACAGAATCAGCAGGGATTCGTTCAGCCGGCCGAAGGTGGTGAACAGCACCAGCAGCACCAGACCAATCGCCACCGGTACCATCAGGCCGAGGCGGGCGTTGGCGCGTTGCTGATTTTCAAATTCACCGCCCCAGGACAGCACATAGCCGGCCGGCAGCTGAATATTCTGCTGCACCAGCGTCTGCGCCTGAGCCACAAGGTCACTGAGCGCCACACCGCTGACATTGACGTTCACCACGGCAAAACGCTGCCCCTGCTCACGCCGGATCAGTACCGGGCCTTCACTTTCATGGGCGCTGACCAGTGACGACAGCGGAATTGCCTGACCGTCGGCACTGCTGATGGTCAGTTCATTAAGCAGCTGTTCGGCCTGCATCTGCGCTGGCTGGCGGATAATCAGCGGTACCTGGCGGTCACTGAAAATAATATCGCCACTGCCGAGCCCTTCCAGATAACTGCGCATGGCTTGCTGAACATCTTCGACGTTGAGGCCGAAGCGGGCGATGCTGGCGTAATCAATATCCAGCTGCAGGTAATGCATACCATCGGCCTGCGATACCATCACTTCGGTGACGCCATTCAGGGTTTTCATCTGTTCACCGACCTGGTCGGCCAGCTGTTGCAGTGCCGTCAGTTCGCTGCCGAAAATTTTAATGGCCACATCACCACGGGAACCGGAAATCATTTCCGACACACGCATATCAATCGGCTGGGTAAAGCCGTAATTTACGCCGGGGAAGGCCTCCATCGCCTGACGGATGGTTTCTTTAATGGCCTCTTTATTGTCTGCCTGCCATTCATCACGCGGTTTCAGCTGCAGGAACATATCGGTTTCGTTCAGCCCCATCGGGTCCATGCCCAGATCGTCCGAACCGGTGCGGGCAACGATACGCTCAATATCCGGGCTGGCGGCGAGCAGGGCTCTTTCCACTTTCTGATCAATATCGATAGACGCTTCGAGACTGATGGTCGGTGTTTTTTCCAGCTGTACAATCAGGTCGCCTTCATCCATTTCCGGCATAAAGGCTTTACCGGTCTGCAGGAAGGCGAGTACTGCCAGCACCAGTGCGATGGCAACGCCCGCGAGCAGCGGTTTCGGATTATGCAGCGTGGCCTGCAGACTGCGGCTGTAATAATTCTGCAGGGCAGTAATCCAGCGCGGTGTGGACACTTTTTTCTCGTTGATCAGCAGCGAGCTGAGTACCGGAATCAGCGTCAGTGACACCAGCAGCGAACTGGCCATGGCAAACATAATGGTCATCGCCACCGGCGCAAACAGTTTGCCTTCCAGCCCCTGCAGCGTTACCAGCGGCGAAAAGACCAGCAGAATAATCAGGGTGCCGGAAATAATCGGTACCATAACTTCTTTAATGGCGCGGAAAATCACATGCATGCGCGGCAGGGAACGCGATGACTGCTGTAACTGGGTGACGGTATTTTCCACCACGACGACAGAGCCATCGACCAGCATACCGATGGCAATGGCCAGCCCACCCAGACTCATCAGGTTGGCGCTCATACCGAAATAATCCATGACAATAAATGTCATCAGTGCAGACATCGGCAGGTTAACGGCAACCACCAGTGCGGTGCGCACGTTACCGATAAACAGGCCGAGCATAATGATCACCAGTGCCACGGCAATCCACAGCGCTTCGGCCACGGTGCTGACGGCACGGTCAATCAGATGACTGCGGTCGTAAAAGGTATTAATGGTCAGGCCCTGCGGCAGACCGGGGCGCAGTTGATCGAGGGCATCATTGACGCCGGCAATGACTTTACGGGCGTTGGCATTTTTTAATGCCACCACCAGGGCTTCCACGGTTTCTCCATTGCCACTGTCGGTGACGGCCCCGTAACGGGTCATGGCAGACAGTGACACATCGGCAACATCGGCCAGACGTACCGGGCTGCCGTCGTACCAGTGCACGATACGGTTTTTCAGGTCGTCCATGGTCTGAATGCGGCCACCGCTGGTGACAATCATGGATTCTTCACCGCTGTTAATGCGGCCGGCACCATCGTTACGGTTATTGCTGGCGAGAAAACTCTGCAGATCCGTCATGGTCATGCCGACGCGGGCCATGGCCTGGGTATCCGGGGATACCTGATAGGCTTCGACCCGTCCGCCGAGCGCATTGATGTCGGCAACGCCGGGAACCGTACGCAGCAGCGGCCGGATCTGCCAGTCGAGAATGCGGCGTTTTTCTTCCAGCGACTGCGGACCATCCAGGGTCATCATCAGCAGTTCCCCCAGCGGGGTACTCATGGCGGCGATACCGCCACTGATGCCCTGCGGTAAATCCGGCCAGATGGCGGCCAGACGCTCAGACACCTGCTGACGGGCCCAGTAAATATCCGTGCCGTCGGTGAAATTCACGGTAATATCCGTGATGCCGTATTTTACCACCGAGCGCAGAATGCTCTGGTTGGGAATCCCCAGCAGTTCCACCTCGATTTTACGCGTTACTCGGGTTTCCAGTTCCTGTGGCGCCAGTCCCGGCGCCTTGATAATAATTTTTACCTGAGTCGGGGAAATTTCCGGATAGGCATCAATACGCAGATTCTGAACAACATTCAGACCGGCGAGAAAAATACCGATGCTGGCCACCACAATCAGAATGCGCTGGCGCAGAACCCCCTGCAGAAAAGACGCGAGCATTTATTCTTCCTCCCCGCTTTGCCACAGGGATTTCAGCGTGGCGGTACCACTGATGGCGATGTCTGCCCCGCGCAGGGTTTCATCCTGCAGCAGCAGTTCGTGACTGCCGGCAATAAAACGCTGCAGTTTTACCGTCTTTACACCGGCGGCGGTGCGCACAAACACCCAGGAGGCGGATTCGTTGCGCACCCGGCCTGCCGGCGGTACGGCCCAGCCATCCGCGGTGGAGGGAATCTGCGCCTGCAACATGGTGCCGGGTTGCAGATCGTCGGCGGTTAACCACAGGGTTTGCTGATGAGCGGCATTTTCGCTGCGGCTGATGCTTTCTGCGCGTGCCTGAATGCGTTCGCCACTGCGGCTGTCGGTCACCAGCACGCTGTCACCTTTTTGCAGCGCGGTGCTTAATGCAGCCGGCAGCATGACTTTCAGCTGCAGTTCATTCCGTGGCCAGAAAACGGCCAACGGTTCACCGGCGGCAAAATGATCGCCGGGCTGACGCAGGATGCTCTGCAGCCAGCCGTCCGCGGCGGCTGAGAAACGGAATTCCGCCGACTGATTATTCTGCCAGCTGGCCGGCAGGTGCATCAGCAGCTGTTCATTCAGCTGCAGCTGATCGCGCATGGCCTGACAGCGCAGGCTCTGTTCCTGCAGGTCGAGGCGTGAGGTGAGGCCGCTTTTACTGCGTTCACGCATATCGCTCAGACGCTGATCACACAGCCGGCTTTCCTGCTGCTGGCGGCGGCTGGTCTGAAAAAAGCTCAGCGCATCGTGGCTGTGCAGATCTGCCAGCGGGGCACCATTGGTGAGTTCAGCTCCGGCTTCGCTCTGCCAGGCTTCCACGCGTCCTTCAAACGGCAGACTGATCACCTGCGCGCGGCTGTGTGGCACGGTGGCCAGCGCCGGCAGGCTGGTCAGTGTAATGTTGCGCCGCTGGCTGTCGTCCAGGGTGATAAAACGGATGTCCAGCGCTTTGATCTGGCTGTCGCTCAGCGGCAGTTCGGTGGCATGGAGCGGACTGCCGGCCAGGGCCATCAGGCTGAGGGCGGAAAATAACATGAATGGCTTGCGGAGTTTCATAACGTCTGGCCCTGTAACTGATTCCATTGACTGATGGTGCGGAAATACTGAATGCGTGCTTCGTCGGCCTGCTGTTGCAGCTGCCAGATGCTGTTCTGAATCTGCAGCCACTGGAAGCCGGGCAGGGTGCCGCGCTGATAGGCACGGTACTGACCGTCATACTGGGCCTGGGCTTCGCGGCTCAGCGCGGCCAGTTCCTGCCAGCGTTGCTGCAGCTGAGGTAAAGCGCTGCGCAGGGACGCCTGCTGACGTTCCAGCTGCTGGCGGGTGCGCACGCTGGCGGCGTAGTCGTCGCTTAACCGGCGTACCGCTTCCCGCCGCGCGCTGTAGCTGCTGTGACCGAAATCCACGCTGATGCCGAGCTGCATCACATCGGCGGCGGGCTGGGCGTCCAGCGCTTCGGTGTGTTTCATACCCACACTGAGGCGGGGATTAAAGCGGCTGTTTTCGTTGCTGCGGAAACCGGCATCGGCCTGTTGCTGACGGGCTTCCAGTGTCTGCAGCAGCGGGTGCTGCTGCAGTGGTTGTTCCTGAGTCTGAGCAAACTGCCATTGCTGCGGCAATTCCGTCAGGCCGGTCAGCTGTTGCCAGTGCTGTTGCAGCAGTGACTGCTGCTGCGTGTCCTGCAGCAGCTGATTTTTAATGCTCTGCAGCTGTTCCTGTAGCGCCAGACGGTCAGCGGCCGGGCGTTCGCCCTGCCTGATTAACAGCGATAACCACGACAGCTGCTGCTGCATGGCCTGCAGGCGCTGCTGGTTACGCTGCAGGCTCAGCTGGCTGGCCTGAAAATCCCACCACCAGGTCTGCAGTTCACCGGCCAGCTGCCAGCGCAGCAGACGCAGGCGGGCATCGCTTTCGGCGCCGGAGGCCTGGCGGTAATCACGCTGGCTGCTGATCAGCGCCGGGCGTGCCAGCGGCAGTTCGACGGCAGCCTGCCATTCGCCAGCGCTGCCACTGGCACTGTCCTGCTGCTGATAATCCAGCGCGGCGGACGGAGCGCCGGCCAGCCAGACCGGTGAGGCATCGGCGCTGATACGGGTTTCATCACGCAGGAATTTCTGCTCCGGCAGATTCTGCCAGGCAGCGTTCAGTGCGTCATTGAAAGTGGGCGGGGCAGCCCAGACCTGCAGTGGCAGGCAGAGCAGCAACAGGCGGCTGCTGAACGACCGCCAGGGTCGGTAGAAAACAGCGTGCATAATGGTTCTCCAGAAATGTCTGGCTGAACGTTAGCATGACTAGCTTAAGTGAAACTGAAAACAGCAGGGGCGGGTGTCAGGCAGTGTAAAAGATGGAAATAATTATTTTTGCGGAAAAAGAAGCGGAATAATTCTTATCAATAAACAGGGCCGTATGGCCCTGTTTTTTTGGACGGTATTTATTCCGCCGGATGGTTCTGATGCCAGTGGCGGGCAATATCCGCACGACGGCAGACCCAGACATCATCATGCTGCTGAATATAATCGAGGAAACGTTTCAGCGCTGCAGCACGGGCCGGACGACCGACCAGACGGCAGTGCAGGCCCACGCTCATCATTTTCGGGGTGCTGGCACCTTCTTCATACAGAACGTCAAAGTTGTCTTTCAGGTAAGTGAAAAACTGATCACCGCTGTTGAAGCCCTGCGCCGAGGCAAAGCGCATATCGTTGGCATCCAGCGTGTACGGTACCACCAGGTGGGGTTTGTCACCGCTCAGATCCCATTTCGGCAGGTCATCGCTGTAGTCGTCGGCGTCATACAGGAAACCGCCTTCTTCAATCACCAGATCACGGGTGTTCATGCTGTTACGGCCGGTGTACCAGCCATCCGGGCGAGAACCGGTAACACGGGTATGCAGATCAATAGCGCGCTGCATATGTTCGCGCTCAACATTTTTCGGGACGTACTGATAGTCGATCCAGCGCAGGCCGTGGGAGGCAATTTCCCAGTCGGCTTTCAGCATGGCTTCGACCACCGCCGGGTTACGCTCCAGTGCCATCGCCACACCGAATACCGTGACCGGCATATTACGCTCGGTAAACAGGCGGTACAGGCGCCAGAAACCGGCACGGCCGCCGTATTCGTACATGGATTCGATATTCATATGACGCTGGCCGAGCAGTGGCTGGGCACCGACAACTTCAGACAGGAATGCCTCAGACGCGGGGTCACCGTGGAGGATGCAGTTTTCACCGCCTTCTTCGTAGTTAATAACGAACTGCACGGCAACACGGGCTTTATTGGGCCACTGAACAACCGGCGGATGTTCACCATAGCCGGTAAAGTCTCTTGGATAGGTCATATTGGTTTCCTGTTTCTGAACAGATACAACAGTAAAGGGTCATCAGGCCGGAACGGCGGCTTTCAGAATAAAAGCTGACTGACTGGTCAGATAAGTGTAGCGCGTTGTGGCCTGCAGTGGGAGAGGGCAGAGCAAAATGTAAACATGGTCCACAGGCATCATGGGCCAGTGAGTGACATAAGTGAAGCATAAGAGTCATAGTCGTTGTCTGTACCGGAGGCGCGTAACATATGTGCATCGCGGGCAATCACCGCAGGAGGAAAGGACTATGCAGCCGCTGATCTGTAACCCCACGACTGTTAACCATGGTCTGCGTCTGAACGGAAGCGCAGGTTATCAGATCTGCGGGGGACGTATTCTTATCACGCTCGATGGCATCGCCAGTGACCGTTCAGAAGATAATCTCAGCGGTACCCTGCGTATTGAACTGTGGGCGCTGACACAGCCCTGTCAGGGCGGGGACTTCAGTGGTATCGCACTGGCTGGTACTCAGATCGGTGAACTGTATGGCCAGCACTGGCTGCCGGACTGCCGTTATGATCTGCTGTTTGAGCCGCCGCCATCCGGTGAGTGGCATCTGTGCCTGATGCTGCGTGAGTGGGATGGCGGGGCATTTGCCACCCGTGACTTTATCAACTTTGATCACACCTATCAGGTTGAACCGGTAGTGATGGCCAGTGTTGACGCAGAGGAAGGGCAGCCGGTCAGTGAGGCCGCGCCGGTGGTGGTCTGTATTGACAGCTGTCGCCGTACTGTCGGGCAGAAAGATTCGGCGGCGCTGAAAAAAGCAGGTAAAGAAAAAACCACGCTGGCGGCAGTATCGGTCAATCATGCCAGTAAAAAAGAGCTGGCAGCCATCAAAGGCGTATCACGCAAACTGGCAGCCAGAATGGTTGCCGGCCGGCCATACAAATCACTGGATGAGCTGATCCGGCTGAAAGGTTTCGGTAAAAAATCACTCGAAAAAGTGCGCTCTGCACTGATGCTGTAAAAAGCACGGCAGGCTCTGTGTTCAGAGCCTGCCGTCGGTATGGCCTGACCTTACCTTTACGTCTGTTGCTGCCGGGGTATAGCCTGAATCCTGATTGATGGAGCATTCAACAGGGAGGTCTCTATGAAACAACTGTTCCCCACTCTGGCCATTACTCTGGCCGCTGGTTGTTGCCAGCTACCCTACGATGAATCACTCCGTGATGATGTTTCTGCCGCAGCAGGCGCAGCGACGCGCTCCTCTGCTTATCCCGGCCATTTCATTGCCTGCCGCGCAGACAGTCAGGATGTGGCAGAACGTCAGCGCGTGGACAATATTATCCGCGCCATCCGTGAGGCCCGGCAAAACAGTGATGTCGATGTGGTGCTCTATTTTCATGGTGGTCTGAGTTCACAGAAATACATGACGGAGAAACTTGGCAAAGATCTGCTGGAAAAAGTGTTTCTGACCACTGCAGTACAGAAAAAACTCTATCCGGTATTTGTGAACTACGATGCCAGTGTGAAGGATGATCTGTTCAAACAACAGCAAAGCCTGCCGCAGGACCTGCCGGCGTTTGCTGCTCTGACCGATACCCTAGCTGCGGCACTGAACAGCCGTCAATCGCTGAGCAGTGATGCCTATCCGTTAACCACGGATGAAACCTCAGCAGACGCTCTGCAGATTATTTACCGCGCGTCGGGTGCAAAGCAGGCATTGCTGGTGCCACCTCAGCAGGGGCCGGACGAAGCTCAGGTCCGTTATCTGTTATCTCTGCTGGAGGCTGAGACACTGCCGGCAGAATTTGCACCGACAGCAGAAAATAAAGTGGCAGGGTCAGCGCTGGACGATATTGCCCTGGCTATGCAGAAGGTGGTGGCTGAGGAACAGCAGCGTAAGGGCAATCAGGAAGCGCTGGATATCGGCAACCTGTTTCCACTGACAGAAGCCCGGCTGCGTGCTCTGCGGGTACTGGCAAGGCTGGCGCTGCGTAACGATCATGGCCTGGTCGCGACGCTGCAGGAAGAACTGCTCGACTATGTGGACAGCGGCATTGTCAGCGCCGCAGGCGAGTGGCTGCCACTGGTAAGCGGCAAGGCTGAAAACGGCCTGGGGAAATTTCACTGGGACAAAGTGAAGCACCATGCCCGGCAGTGTTTTATGCCCGGCAGCAACGGCCGCTATCTGGTGGATGAACTGCAGAAGCTGAAGCAGCAGAGCGGCATGCATATTCATACCCTGTCCCATTCAGCCGGCTCGTTACCGGTTGCCGAATTGATCCGCTACCTGGGGCAACAGCAGGCCGGACATCTGGATCAGGTGGTCATGCTGGTTCCGGCGGTGAATCAACAGGTATTTGCCGAACTGGTTATTCCTAACAGGGATGTATTTTCCGGCATGAAGGTGTATGCCCTGACGGAAAAAGCAGAAAAGCAGGATCAGGTGGGGCACAGCGTTCTGTACTCCGCATCTCTTCTGTATGCTGTTTCAGCACTGGCAGAACGCGGACATTATATGGATAAAATGCTGCTGATTGATCAGCATATGAATCCGGCACGTGCACCTTACCGCTCAGAAAAATACCTCTGTACGGCCTGCGAAAAACCGGAAATGGTGTGGGATTTCTTTGCCGGTGATAAACCACAGGCGGAATTTATTACCTACCCGTTTGCCGGTGGTGGAACACCAGCCGGAGCGGCCAGCCATGAAAACACCAAATATCCCTGGATCAGCGGGGATCTGGCTCAGCAGATATTTGCTGTGTTTGGTGTCGCGGGCGCCGGAACCCTGGTTTTCTCCCCGCCTGAGCAGTAACGGAGCGAGTATGGTGAACCGTCACCGGGCCGGAGCGGCACAGTGACGGAACATCATTTCCGCGTCAGTTTACTGCATTAAATAATACTTCCGACATGCTGTAGTCTTCCGAACCGGCCACTGTGTACCAGGTGCTTTTCCACAGCCACCAACCAGAGGTGCTGGTTTCCGTATTCAGGCTGACGCTGACGCCCACATCCAGATCCGCATTCACATAACTCAGGGTCACCCCGGTCTGATGATCAATGGCACCACTGTGGTGGGTGTCATCGCCCATCAGTACCGGGTAATAGTTGTACCACAGCGCATCCGGGCCATCGGTACTGGTCTGTTTGCCGTTCAGTTTGCGGTAGCTGACGCAACTGTCGATGCCGTCACTGCTGCTGGCGCCACAGGCGGAATGCAGAGCCACTACGCCGTCATCAGTGCCGGGCAGGAAGGGGCCGGTCAGACCCAGATACTCGCTGCCACCGCCGACAAAACGCAGACGCGGCACGGCACCCGGTGCGGTGGCCGTCTGACGGGCAACGGCCGGACGCAGATCGGTCAGTACGCCCAGATTCTGGGGTGTGATTTCAAACCCCAGCCAGGCATTGAGTGCAGCGTGCGCAGCGGCGGTCAGCAGGTTACTGTTGCCGGCCACATCCAGCGCCAGACTGGCCAGTTCTGAGCCGCCGCCGGCGCCGGCAAAATCAAACACTGCGAGAATATTGAGCGGCTCATAGCCGGCAGCTGAGGTCCAGATATCCTGTTGGTCGAGTACATAGCGCGCCACCAGATCGCCGGTGGAATGGGTCACCAGTACGCAGCCGTTATCGCAGAAACCGCTCTGTGCCCAGCCGATGACTTTATCGTAAGCACGCTGGGCGGTATCCGCATCGAGCCGGCTTCTGGAGCTCCAGTCGAGCCGGTCATCGCCGTACTGCCCCCAGAATTCTGACCAGCCGGCTTCACCTTCGCTGATAATTTCCTGCCCGGTAACGGTTTCGCGCATTAACTGCGCCGGTTTCAGACCGTGAATCAGAATGACATTTTTCCCTGCCATCTGAGCCTGCACACTGAGACTGAACAGCGCCGCAGAAAGCAGAAACAGAGCCGTGATTAACGCCTTTATTTTTATTGTCAACATACATCCTCTCCTTGTTAGCGGGTGCCGGACAGGGTTTCAGCCTGACCCAGCGATTGCAGAAATTGCAGGCGTTGTGCAGCCTGCGCATCCTGATAGGGGGAAGCGGAAAAATGAGCGGGATTAATCTGTTTAATGCGGAAAAAATCCTGTCGGCTGCTGCCCCAGCCGAGGCTGTCGTTGTCTCCCGGTTTTGCCGGAATGCGGCGCAGGCGGAAATTTCCCAGCCACAGATCCTGCGTCGCCGGCAGTTGTGTCAGCAGTGCGCCATAAACCCGTAGTTCAAGGGTGCCAGAGTGACTGATGCGGGCTTTGCCCTGCAGGTAGGCGAGTGGTTTTTTATCTTCGTAGTGAAGTGAGGCGGCGAGTTTGTAATAACCGGGTTGTGCCTGTTCCAGTTCGACCGGAATGACCAGTTCGTTGTTATCGCGGTAAGGTTTTCCCAGTGCGGTAATCTCGGCCACCGATGTGAACAGGCGCAGCGGTGCACTCTGTTGCAGTCGTTCACCATCGGTCAGGATCAGGATGGCCGTCAGATTCAGTTCCTGCGGCCAGTCTTCCGCCGCGCGGATACTGACATCCCAGCGCTGCTGGCCATCAAGGATTGTCGTCTGTGCGGGCAGTGTCTGCAGCGGCTGATTGCGCCCATCACTCAGCGCCACCGACAGCCGCGCCACCTGTGTAAACAGATTATGGTCACCGTACAGAATCACCTGACCGCGAATGGTTTCACCGGGACGGTAGCGGTAGGCGTTGAGGCTGACGCTCATCCGTCCGGGCAGACCGAAACTGTTCAGGTCACGGCGGCTGACAGCACCGGCATTGGGCTGCAGTAATTCTGTCTGAGCGGCAGACAGCGGGGTGGAGTAGGGCGGATAAGCCGCGGCTTTTTCATACGCCAGTGCCACCTGAGTGATGGCCTCTTGCATGGCGGCGGGTGGGGAGGGCTTGGCTGCCGGGACAACGGCGGGCAGTGCGGTGACTGCCGCCATGCGGTTATCGCTGTCAGGTATGGCAGGCGCCACAGACGTGCTTATCAGGGGCTGTGGTGGTTCCCTGTGTGTCACCAGTATCAGGGCGGCGGTCACGGCGGCCGCGGCCAGCATCCATCGCTTCATTGTTGTCCGGCCTGTGTTGTTATTATTTTGGCTGGAACGTTAGTTCAGCCGGAGGCGGAAAAACAATCTTTTTAAATCCGTGCCAGAAACTGTCTGACAGGTGCATTCCGGACACGGATTGGCCTGTTTTATTGCCGATTATTTTTACTGCAGTGCTATTGCCTGTTGTGCCGCCGGACTGCTGAAAAACGGGACATAATTGTCCCGTGTGGTCATGTGCGGCAGATATATTCTGTAACAGTCTGAAATAAAAGTTGACGTAAATCCTGAGGACAGATTGTGCCAGCTGCTCAGGGCAGCTGGTGGCGGCTGTGGGCACTGCTGAAATCCAGCTGTGGGCCGGCAGGAATGATCCCGGTGGGATTTATGTTTTTATGGCTGAAATAATAGTGGCGCTTGATATGCTCCATATTCACGGTCGCCGCAATCCCCGGGTACTGGTACAGCTCACGCACAAAGCCTGACAGTGCCGGGTAGTCGGCGATACGTTTTAAATTGCATTTGAAGTGGCCGACGTAGACGGCATCAAAGCGGATCAGCGTGGTAAACAGACGCCAGTCTGCTTCTGTCAGGTGACTGATGCCCTTGTCATCAGCGACCAGCCAGCGCTGGGCTGTTAACCGCTGCTCCAGCCAGTCGAGGGTGGCAAACAGTTCGTCAAATGCCTGCTGATATTTTTCCTGACTGGTGGCAAAACCGGCTTTATACACACCGTTGTTCACACTGTGATAAACGCGCTCATTGATGGCATCAATGCTTTGCTGCAGCGCCGCCGGATAAAAATCCAGCGCGTTACCGGTGAGGCCATTAAACGCCGAATTAAACATGCGGATAATTTCTGAGGATTCGTTGCTGACGATGCTGCCGCTCTGTTTATCCCACAGCACCGGCACGGTCACACGGCCGCTGTAAGCGGCGTCATGGCGGGTATAAATCTGGTGCAGGTATTCTGACTGATACAGGGCATCGCCACTGCTGCCGTTGCCGCTGTCAAAGGTCCAGCCCTGCTCCAGCATGTCGGTGGCGACCACGGAGACGCTGATATGCGCGCTGAGATTTTTCAGTTCGCGGAAAATCAGGGTGCGGTGCGCCCACGGGCAGGCGAGGGAAACATACAGATGATAACGGCCGCTGTCGGCGCCAAAACCGCTGCTGCCGTCGGCGCTGATCCAGTTTCTCAGTCTGGCGTCTTCGCGTTCAAACGCACCACCGCTGGCGGCGGTGTCGTACCACTGATCGTGCCATTGGCCTTTTACCAGCAAGCCCATGTTGCCTCCCGTTTCTGATGACTCAGTCCGGAGGTTAACAGCTGGGCGGTGGGTGAAAAGCGCAAAATCCCGAACCGGGAATTCGGTTTTTACGAAAGGTTGGCGTCAGGGCTTACAGCAGTAACCACAGCGAGGCGAAGCCGCTGAGCAGGGACACGATAATGGGCAGAGCAACGCGCACGCCCAGCGCCGTCCGGCCGATGACCATGCTCAGTGCCGCTTTGAACAGGCTGTTGACGGTGGCGGCAATCAGAATACCGGTAGCGGCCACCTGCAGTTCCAGCGTACCGGCGTCCGACATGCGTGACAGTGACAGGGTGATGGCATCGATGTCGGTAATACCGGAGACCGCGGTCAGCAGATAAATACCGGTATCGCCGAGCCATTCCCGCAGCCATTCTGCCAGCATCAGAATCAGCACCAGCATGGCACCGAGAACCAGCGCTGACTGCAGCTCCAGCGGATTGCGCGCCAGTGCCGGCTGGCTGATGGGCGCTTTTTCGTGGCGCCGGCTGATCAGGAAAGCGGGCAGATACAGCGCCAGTGTCATCAGAGCGACCGGCAGGACCAGCAGTTGCACCAGCTGCGGGCTGATCAGCAGACAGTAGAGCAGGATACGCGGAAACATGGTGCCGCAGGCGAGCAGAATACCGGTGGCCAGCAGCGGCACATTGGCCGGCGAGGTACGGGCCAGGCGGGAAAAATGCAGCGTCAGTGCGGTGGAGGAACTGAGTCCGGCAAACAGGCTGGTAAACAGAATGCCTTTGCGTGGCCCGGCGATACGGACCGAAAAATACCCGATAAAAGATACGGATGCGATCAGTACCACCATCCACCAGATTTCATAAGGATTAAGGGCACCGCCGGGGCCGAGACCTTCGTCCGGCAGCAGTGGCAGCATTACCACGGAAATCAGCAGCAGCTTCAGTGCCGCATCCAGCTCATGTTCCTGCAGTTTGCGCAGGGCGGTGTGAATTTCGTTTTTGTTATCCAGAATGATGGTGGTGATGACTGCGGTCATGGCGGCGATAACAATTTCCCCGGCAGTGGTCATGGCGCCGAAGGAGAAGGTCAGCAGCAGGCCGATAATACCGGTGATGCTGACATTGTGCGTCTGCTGCGCCTGCACCCGGTAGCCGGTGATGGCAACGGCAGCGATCACCAGCAGCATGGCCGGTAAAAACCAGAAGGTCAGTTTGATGGCCAACAGGGTGGCAATGGCGCCGCTGAGCGAGGTCAGGGTATAGGTGCGGATGCCGGCCACGCGGGCGCCGGCTTCCTGCTGGCGCGACACCCAGCCGCGTTGCAGACCGATCAGCGCGCCCAGCAGCAGGGCGATCAGCAGCTGAAAAGCGGTTTCCGTCTGGCCATTGATCAGGTGTGATAAATCGGTGGCGGCTTTGATTGATTCGTCCATTTCCGGGCCTGTATCAGGTACCGCAGAAGGTTCTCAGAACCTGTTCCTGTGGTAACGGCGGATTCTGATAAGCATGGAATTCCGCCTGTTCGTCGTAAGGGTTTGCCAGCGCTGATAATAAACGCTCAAACACCGAGAAGTCGCCTGTTTCCGCTGCGGCGATGGCTTCAGCAACCCGGTGATTGCGCGGAATCACGGCCGGGTTCACCGACTTCATCAGCTTGGTGGCCGCCTGCGGGCTGCTTTCCCGTGCAACCAGTGCTGCCTGCCAGTCATCCAGCCAGAGATGCAGATCTTCTTCCAGCCGGGCGGAGCGGTGCACCTCGGGTAATTCAAACAGGGCAAATACATCATGACGGTCGCTGCCGCTGGCGGTGATATCGCTCAGGCGGCGGAAAAACAGGGTGAAATCAAGACCGGCCTGATCCAGCAGTGCCAGCAGCTGTTCCGCTTTTTCCTGGTCGCCGTCCTGCACCTGCGACAGACCGAGTTTGTGATTCATGCCCTGCTGCCAGGCCTGCTGTTGCCATTGGGCATAATCCTGCAGCACCGCGGTGGCCTGTTCCACCGCCTGCTTTTCTTCGCCGGGAAACAGCGACAGCAGGGTTTCCGCCAGCCGCGCCAGGTTCCACTGACCGATGGCCGGCTGGTTCTGATAGGCGTAGCGGCCGTTGCGGTCGATAGAGCTGTAGACCGTCTGCGGGTGATAGGCGTCGATAAAGGCACAGGGGCCGTAATCAATGGTTTCACCACTGATGGTCATATTGTCGGTATTCATTACGCCGTGGATAAAGCCGGTGTTCATCCAGCGGGCAATCAGCTCTGCCTGGCGCTGACAGATGGCCCTGAACAGCTGCAGATAGCGGTCGTCGCGCTGGCGGTCGATGGCCGGATAATGACGTTTCAGCACATGGTCCGCCAGTGTTTGCAGCGCTTCGGTATCACGGCGCAGGGCGAAATACTGGAAGGTACCGACACGGATATGGCTGGATGCCACGCGGGTAAAGACGGCACCCGCTTCCAGCTGTTCCCGTACCACGCGCTCACCGCTGCTCACCACTGCCAGCGCCCGGGTGGTGGGGATGCCGAGGGCGTGCATGGCTTCACACATAATGTACTCACGCAGTGCCGGGCCCAGCGGACAGCGGCCGTCTCCCATGCGCGAAAACGGTGTGGTGCCGGCGCCTTTGAGCTGAATATCCCACAGGCGGCCACTGTCATCGGCGACATCGCCGAGCAGGATGGCGCGGCCGTCACCCAGCTGCGGATTGAGATGGCCGAACTGATGGCCACTGTAAGCCATGGCCAGTGGCTCGGCGTTGTCCGGTACGCGGTTACCACTGAATACCTCGGCCAGCGTCTGCTCATCCACGCCGTCGGTGCTGATGCCCAGCTCAGCCGCCAGCGCCTGATTGAAACGGATCAGCACGGGCTTTTTCACCGCCGTTGGCTGTACCCGGGCAAAAAAGGTATCCGGCAGCGAGGCATAGGCGTTACGGAAAGGAATATGCAGTGACATGACAGCCGGGGTCTCAGGGTTGCGGACAGAACCGGCAGGATAGAACTGTGCCGGGTGGTGAGTCCAGCCGGTGTCTGTTTTATGATGGCAGCAGACACAGCTTGCAGTGAAACCGTCATGCCCTCGCGTAAACATATTTATATCGCCTACACCGGCGGCACCATCGGTATGGTGCCGACCAGCCGCGGTCTGCAGCCACAGGCTGGCTGGCTGGAACAGAAGCTGCGTTCGCTGCCGGAATTTACCCGTGCTGAAATGCCGGAATTCACCCTGCACGAATATCAGCCGCTGCTGGACTCGTCAGATATGTCACCGCAGCACTGGGGGCAGATTGCGGCGGATATTCTCGCCAATTACAGCCGCTACGATGGCTTTGTGGTGCTGCATGGCACCGACACCATGGCTTACACCGCCTCGGCGCTGTCGTTTATGCTGGCCGATCTGGGCAAGCCGGTGATCGTGACCGGTGCCCAGATTCCGCTTGGAGAGCTGCGCTCCGACGGCCACGATAATCTGCTCAATGCCCTGTACGTGGCGGCCTACCATCCCTGTGCCGAAGTCGGTCTGCTGTTCCATCACCGTCTGCTGCGCGGCAACCGCAGTACCAAGGTGAACAGCCGTGGTTTCAACGCCTTTGCCTCACCCGCCTGCGATCCTCTGCTGACCCTGGGCATTGACGTGCAGCGCGGTTGTCCGCCGTGGCAGGCGCTGCACAGCCGCATGCCGGAGTGGCAGCCGCTGCAGTCACAACGGGTAGCGGTGCTGACCCTGTATCCGGGCATGGATTTCAGTCTGGTACAGCCGCTGTTGGCGCAGCCGCTGGATGGTCTGATTGTGCAGACGTTCGGTGCCGGTAACGGCCCGCAGCAGCCACTGCTGCTGGACGCTCTGGCGGCAGCGACTGAACGCGGCACTGTGATCGTTAATCACAGCCAGTGCCAGCAGGGTGGCGTCAGCATGGGGGCTTACGCCGGCAGTCATGCCCTGGCGCAGGCGGGGCTGGTGCCGGCCGCTGATATGACGCTGGAAGCCACGCTGGCCAAGCTGCATGTCCTGCTCAGCCGCCCCGGCGACAGAGCACGGGTGATCAGTGACGCCCGCCAGCTGATGCCGCGGGCTCTGTGTGGTGAACTGACGGAGACCAGCGATGACTGATCTGCTGCTGCCGCTGGCACAGGCTTTACACTGCGCGGCCGGTTTTGATGCTCAGGTGGTGGCGTTGCAGCAGCTGGGGCTGGAGGAAGCCGAGGCGGAACGCTGGGCAGAACTGATGCCGCTGGCGTTTGCCCGGGCGGCCTACCGCTTTCAGTTCAGCGGCCCTTACCCGCAGGATAAACAGCGTGATCTGCAGGGGCGGCCACCCTACAGCGAAGATGCCATCTATCAGCAGGCCATGCGCTGGGCCTGTGACTGTGGCGCCATGGACAGGCTGGCGCCGGAGGTGTTCAATCAGATTGTCCGTTTGAGCCCGGAGTGCGACTATATCCGCAGCCGCGCCGGCCTGGCCTGAGCGTCAGTGCTGCTGCAGTTGCTGCAGTAATTCCAGCGCCCGGATACGTTTCCGGCGGTCATAAATATCATTGGTAAACATCAGCTCATCGACCGGCATCTGCTGCACCAGCGCGTTGAGTTTCGAGGCCACACTGGCCGGCCCGCCACTAACTGACAGGGCGAGAAAATCCTGCACCTGAGCCTTACTGTAGTCACTCCAGATACCGTCCATGGACGCCACCGGTGGTGGCAGATACAGCGGCTTACCCTGCAGCAGCGCCAGCACCCGCTGTTGCGAGCTGGTTTCCAGATAACGGGCTTCATCGTCGCTGTCGGCCAGAATCAGCGGCAGACAGAGCATGGCGTAAGGTTGCTGCAGATGTTCCGACGGCCGGAATTGATGGCGGTACAGGCTCAGCGCCTCGCGCGCCAGCCGTGGGGCAAAGTGACCGGCAAAGGCATAGGGCAGACCACGCTGGGCTGCCAGCTGGGCACTGAACAGGCTGGAACCGAGCAGCCAGACGGCCACCTGGCTGTGACGGCCGGGGTAGGCCCGGACCTGACCGGCGGGGTCGCCATCGCCCAGCAATTGCTGTAACTCTGCCACTTCCTGCGGGAACTGTTCGGCGTGCAGATTAGTGCGGCGCAGTGCCCGGCTGGTCATGGCATCCGTGCCCGGCGCGCGTCCGAGACCGAGATCAATCCGTCCCGGATACAGGCTGTCGAGGGTGCCGAACTGCTCGGCGATCACCAGCGGCGGATGATTCGGCAGCATGATGCCGCCGGAGCCGACCCGTATCTGTTGCGTGTGCGCCGCGACCTGACCGATCAGCACCGCGGTGGCACTGCTGGCGATGCCTTCCATATTGTGATGTTCGGCCAGCCAGAAACGGCGGCAGCCCAGCCGGTCGGCCGCACGGGCATAATCCAGCATGCCCTGCAGCGTGGCGCTGACGGAAAAGCCCTGCGGCACCGAGGCCAGTTCCAGCAGGGAGAATGGAATATCGTGCAGTGGTTTCATGCGCAGTCCGCTTCAGTGACAGACCGACAGGCTGCCACAGTCATGGCGGAAATACAGGCCCCGGCGGGGAAAGGTTTGTTGCATAAAACAGACAGGCAGAAAAAAGCCCCGCACAGCGGGGCAAAGGGTGCCATCAGGTGAGCCCCGACGAAAAACACTCAGGTGACGGCAGTGACGGCTACCGGCCTGCGGATATCATCGCGGTACAGGCGGGAAAAGCTGTCGGGCAGCATTTCCCGCCGCCGTATCAGAAGAAGCCGAGCGGATCGGTGCTGTAGCTGACCAGCAGGTTTTTGGTCTGCTGATAATGATCCAGCATCATTTTGTGCGTCTCACGGCCGACACCGGATTTCTTGTAACCACCGAAGGCGGCATGCGCCGGATAGGCGTGGTAGCAGTTGGTCCACACTCGGCCGGCCTGAATACCACGGCCCATACGGTAGGCACGGTTCATATCACGCGACCAGACACCGGCCCCGAGACCGAATTCGGTCTCGTTGGCGATGGCCAGTGCTTCTTCTTCATCTTTGAACGTGGTGACAGCGACCACCGGACCGAAGATTTCTTCCTGGAAAACGCGCATGTCGTTATTGCCTTTCAGCAGTGTCGGCTGAATGTAATAGCCGCTGCTCAGATCACCTTCGAGGGATTCAGCGTCACCACCGGTCAGCACCTCGGCACCTTCCTGACGGCCGATTTCCAGATACCCCATGATTTTATCGAACTGTTCCTGCGATGCCTGGGCGCCGACCATGGTGTCTGTATCGAGCGGGTTGCCGCGTTTGATCTGACCGATACGCTCAATCACTTTTGCCATAAAGTCATCGTACATGCTTTCCTGAATCAGCAGACGGCTGGGGCAGGTACAGACTTCACCCTGGTTGAAGAATGCCAGTACCGTGCCTTCAACAGCCTTACTGAGAAAACTGTCTTCATGGTTCATCACGTCGGCGAAATAAATGTTCGGCGATTTACCGCCCAGCTCCACCGTCGACGGAATAATATTTTCCGCGGCACATTTCATAATGTGTGCACCTACCGGGGTCGAACCGGTAAAGGCAATTTTGGCGATACGGGTTGACGTGGCCAGCGCCTGACCGGCTTCGGCACCAACACCGTTAACGATATTCAGCACCCCGGCCGGCAGCAGATCGCCGATCAGTTCCGCCAGTACCAGAATGGATACCGGTGTCTGTTCGGCCGGCTTGAGTACAATACAGTTACCGGCCGCCAGCGCCGGTGCCAGTTTCCAGGCTGCCATCAGCAGCGGAAAGTTCCACGGAATAATCTGACCGACCACACCCAGTGGTTCGTGAAAATGATAGGCCACCGTGGTTTCATCAATTTCACCGATGGTGCCTTCCTGCGCGCGGATGCAGCCAGCGAAATAACGGAAATGATCGGCGGCCAGCGGGACGTCAGCGGCGAGGGTTTCACGCACGGCCTTACCGTTGTCCCAGGTTTCGGCAACCGCCAGGGTTTCCAGGTTGGCATCAATACGGTCAGCAATTTTTAACAGAATATTGGAACGTTCGGTAACCGACATTCTGCCCCAGGCATCTTTCGCCGCATGGGCAGCATCCAGTGCCAGTTCAATATCGGCACCGTCGGAACGCGGCACCTGACAGAACACCTGACCGTTGACCGGACTGATGTTATCCATATAGCGGCCGTTGACAGGTTTAACCCATTCGCCGCCGATGTAGTTCTGATACTGTTCTTTGAAGGTGACGACAGAACCTGTCTGCCCGGGATTGGCATAAATCATGGAAGTTCTCCTTGTTATTGTTTCGTCGGCAGGGCTCAGCAGGCCGCCGGGGTTGTGCATAATCAGGCTATGTGATCTGATAAATGCCTGCTTGCCTGAGCGTCTGTATGACTTTGCTGAGCGTCCCGCAGCCATACTACTGGCCGGGATGCCGGGAACATTTCCAGGCAAATAAAAACAATAAGGAAAACAAACAGATACCGCTGTCTGACAGCTCCGGAGGTGTTATGCCGCACAACGCGTTGGCCGGCCAGGCTGCTTTTAACCGGCGTCAGATGATGGCCGGATCCGGTCCCCGGCAAATGGTGGAAAACCGCACCATCTTTGCAAGTCACGGCGCTGAACTGTCCATTTACGATACTTTTGCCAGTGCGGAAAAAGTCCGCCTCGAAGCCGAAGAGGTGCTGTACTGCGGCATGATCAGCGGTAAAAAAATCCTGCACGGAAAACAGCACTTTAATTCCGAATTCCTGCCGCACGAATCCTTTGTGATGGCACCGGGTGAACGGGTGGGTATTGATTTCCCCGAAGCCACACTGAATGATCCGACGAGTTGTCTGACCCTGGGTATCAGCCGGGAACGGCTGCGTCAGGTCTGCGATCAGCTCAATCAGAAAAATCCGTTACCGCAGGAACTGGGTGAGTGGAACCCGCAGCATGATCATGTGCTGCATGTGTTTCATACCGAAGCCACACAGCAGTTACTCGTACGTATTGTTGACAGCTTTATGAGCAAGGATACGGACCGCGATCTGGTGCTGAACCTGGGCGTGACCGAATTACTGACGCGTATGCTGCGTCAGCAGGGGCGCAATTTCCTGCTGCATTGTGCGCGCAATGATCCGACCCTGAATGGTCTGACCGAAGTGGTGCGGTATATTGATGAGCATCTGGCGGAAGCCATTGATGTTGAACGGTTGTGTAAAATTGCCTGCATGTCACGCAGCAAATTTTATCAGCAGTTCCGGCATGTCATGGGCACCGGGCCGATGGAATATCTGCAGCAGCGGCGGCTGGAACGGGCGCGGGAACTGATAGCCGGTGGACGGGGTATTACCGAAGTCTGCTACGCAGTGGGTTACGTCAGCCCCAGTCATTTTACCCGCCGTTTTCATCAGCAGTATGGGGTATCTCCGCGGGATTATATGCTGCAGCATCAGCGCAGCTGAATCACGGCAGCGCGCCAGCAGGCGCACTGCCATGGGGTTTTATCCGGCGGCAAACTCCGCCACATTTTTTATCCGGTGGCAAACTCCGCCACATTTTTTTATCCGGTGGCAAACTCCGCCACCACGCGATTAAATTTTTCCGGATTTTCCCAGAACAGCATATGGCCACAGTGATCAAAAAACTCGGTTCTGGCCTGCGCAATATGTTCGCCCACCCAGGCGCTGCCCTGCCACGGAAAAACCTGACTCTCGCGTGCGACACAGACCAGTGTCGGCACCCGGATATGCGGAATAAAATCACGCCAGTCGAGATTGGTGTGATCGCGCATAATGTCGATTTTTACCTGAGCCGGACATTTCATTATTTCATCCGCCAGGAACTGCACTTCATCAGAGCTGGGTTCGCGGTGCAGACAGCCATGCACGGTGCCTTCGGCATTGGCGCGTTCTTCGTATTGCAGGCTGGCACACAGGCGCAGGAATGATTCGACGTCATAACAGCCCAGCTGTCCCCATTTCCAGTCCGGGGCAAAGTACTGTGCCGGCGACTGATCGACACTGACCAGTTTGCTGATGCGGTGTGTACCGAACAGTTCCATATAACTCCACAGGACCGAAGCCCCCATGGACCAGCCGATGGCGGTGACACCGTCGGCGTCGAGGTGATCCAGCAGCTCGCGGATATCCATGGCATAACGGGCAATACGATGGCCGTGACCGGGATCTTCGGAATCACCATGACCGCGCAGGTCAACAGCAATCACAGTAAACTGTTCGGACAGCGGACCGATATTTTTATCAAAAAAATGCAGGCTGCAGCTCCAGCCGGGCACCATTAATAATGGCTGGTCGGAACCGGTTTGCTGATAGTGCAGGCGGACGTTGTCGCTGGTGGTATAAAAAGGCATAAGAGGCTCTCCTGTGCAGGAACAGACTCACTATATCAAGGTACGGCAGTGTGGGATTGACGCAGGCCGGTAAATATCCGGCACTGGCCTGAAGTGTCAGCTGGTCAGTCGTCAGAAATGCTGATAACCGGCGTGCGCCGGAATCTCTACCGGTCCGTTGGCGGAATGTACGGTAAGCGTATGACTACCGTCTGTTGACGGCTGCACAACACCGATTTTTCTGATCGCCGGGAAGCGGCTCTGTAACTGCTGCAGACATTCCCGCTGCGCAGGCGGAGCTGTGAACAGCAGCTGGTAATCATCCCCGCCGCTGATGCAGGTCAGCCACTGGTGGCCGGGAAAGCTTGCCGCCGCCGGAATATCTTCAGCGAAAAGCATCAGGCTGACCCCCGAAGCGCGGGCAATATGGCCGGCATCCTGCAGCAGACCATCGGAAATATCCATACAGGCGCTGGCGATGCCGCGCAGGGCGATGCCCAGTTGCAGTTGCGGGCGGGGGAAATAATAAGCCTGTGCCGGGCCGCTTTCTGACTCCGGCTGCTGCAGCACTGACGGCAGTGCCAGTGCGGAGGCACCGATGATCCCGGATACCCAGACATCATCGCCGGCCCGGGCTGTGGAACGGCGCAGAGCCTGGCCGTGTGGCACGCAGCCCTGTACCTGAATACTGATAATCAGCGCCGGACCTGAGGTAGTGTCGCCGCCAAGCAGGGCAATGTTCATCTCGCTGGCAGCGGCGCGCAGGCCCTGAGTGAAAGCCGCCAGCCAGCGGCGGCTGTTATCCGGCAGGGTCAGCGCCAGATGAAAACCCTGGGGCTCCGCGCCCATGGCGGCCAGATCGGATACGGCACAGCGCAGGGCGCGCTGGGCAATCAGGTGAGCCGGTGCGGCGACGGGAAAATGAATACCGGCGACCTGAGTGTCGATACTCTGAGCCAGTTCACAGCCGTCAGGCAGGGTAATCAGGGAGGCATCATCACCGACACCCAGAAGGATGCCGGGGGTGTGTGGGAAGCCGTGGGAAAAATACTCCCGGATTAAGGCAAATTCGCCCGGATGATTATCATCCATGTCAGCTTCCCCGTACTGCTGTCAGCGGCGTGGACCGCGGATTTCGACACTGCGTTCGCGTTGTGCCAGTTTATCCAGAACACCATTGATAAACTTGTGGCCGTCGGTGGCACCAAAGGTCTTGGCCAGTTCCACCGCTTCGTTGATCACGACTTTGTACGGCACATCAATACGGCGCACCATTTCGAAGGCACCGAGGCGCAGGATCGCCAGTTCAACCGGTGTCATTTCATCCATGCGACGGTCAAGCAGAGGCGAAATTTTATCGTCCAGCATGACTTTTTCGCGTGGTACGCCATGCAGGATTTCATGGAAATATTCCATATCGACATTGCTCATGTCGTTGTCGGAGCGGAATTCAGCCTCAATCTGAGACAGATTCGCCCCCGCCAGTTGCCATTGATACAGAGCCTGTACCGCAAAGCGGCGGGCTTTGCGGCGGGCGGCAGGGCTGGCTTTCTGGTTGCCGGAAGCACGTGACATGCGGTCAGGCCTCCATGGCTTTCAGCAGGGCAACCATTTCGAAGGCTGACATGGCAGCTTCTTCACCTTTGTTACCGGCTTTGGTACCGGAACGTTCGATGGCCTGTTCGATGGTATCAACGGTCAGCACACCGAAGGAAACAGGAATACCGGCTTCCAGGGAAACCGATGCCAGGCCTTTTACGCATTCGCCGGCCACGTATTCAAAGTGTGGGGTACCACCGCGGATAACGGCACCGAGTGCGATCACGGCGTCGTATTTTTTGCTCTCGGCGGCTTTTTTCACCACCAGTGGAATTTCAAAGGCACCCGGGGCACGGATAATGGTGATGTTGTCATCGCTGACGCCGTGACGCGCCAGAGAGTCCACCGCGCCTTCCAGCAGGCTTTCAACAACAAAGGCATTCCAGCGGCCGACGACGATGGCGTATTTGCCGTCGTTCGGTGTCAGATTTCCTTCAATGGTTTCAATCTGTTTCATGGTCAGTTTCCTGAATAAACAATTATTCGTTAAAAGGCAGATATTCGGTAATTTCCAGATCGAAGCCGGAAATACCGCTGTATTTCATTTCAGAGCTGAGCAGGCGCATTTTCTTCACGCCCAGCTCGCGCAGAATCTGTGAACCGGTACCAATGGTCAGGAAGGCACCGGAACTGTCTTTGTTCGGGCTGCGTACCGGACGGGCACGGCCGAAATAATCATTCAGTGCATCTTCCACACATTCCGCCTGACCGGCGGACAGCAGCACCAGTACCCCCTGGCCTTCGGCGGCGATGCGTTGCAGCGCTGCTCCGCTGGACCAGCTGTCGGTCGCCGGTTTACGCAGAGCAAGTACATCGCGCAGCATGTTGTTGGACTGCACCCGCACCAGTACCGGGTCATCGGCCCGGATGTCACCCAGGGTCAGTGCCAGGTGGGTTTCATTCTGGATGTTGTCGCGGAAAACACGCAGCATAAAGTCACCGTATGCTGTGGCGACGGTTTCTTCTTCAACCAGTTCCACGGTTTTTTCGTGGGCCATGCGGTAATGAATCAGGTCGGCAATGGTGCCCACCTTGATGTCGTGTTTTTCGGCAAATTTTTCCAGATCCGGACGCCGCGCCATGGTGCCGTCGGCGTTCATCACCTCAACGATGGCCGCGGACGGAATCAGGCCGGCAAGGCGGGCCAGGTCACAGCCGGCTTCGGTATGACCGGCGCGGCTGAGGACCCCACCAGGACGGGCGCGCAGCGGGAAAATATGACCCGGCTGCACAATGTCTTCCGGTTTGCCCATCGGGTTGACTGCCGCGAGAATGGTTTTCGCCCGGTCGGCAGCAGAAATCCCGGTGGTTACACCTTCTGCCGCTTCGATGGAAACAGTAAAGGGTGTGGAGAATTTTGCCCCGTTACCGGCCACCATGGCTGGCAGGCCGAGATAATCACAACGTTCGCCGGTCAGGGTCAGGCAGATCAGGCCGCGCGCTTCGGTGGCCATGAAATTGATGATTTCCGGCGTCACTTTCTCCGCAGCGACGATAATGTCACCTTCGTTTTCGCGGTCTTCATCATCCATCAGGATGACCATTTTACCGTTGCGGATATCGGCAATAATGTCTTCGATACTGTTCAGTGCCATACTGCTTTGCCTATTTCCAGAATCCGTTTTGCATCAGTAATGCTTCACTGATGTTACCGGAGGAGTGTGTTTGTCCGTCACTGTTCTCCGGCCGCAGCAGCTGTTCCAGATAGCGGGCGATAACGTCCACTTCCAGGTGAACTTCCGAGCCCGTGGTCAGAGTATTCAGTGTGGTTTCCTGTGCCGTATGCGGCACGATATTCAGTTCAAAACCATCAGCGCTGAGAGCGTTGGCGGTCAGGCTGACACCATCGACGGTGATGGAACCTTTGGCGGCGATGTATTTTTTCAGCGCCGCCGGCGGGGCAATGGTCAGGCGCACAGAGCGGGCATCCGCGCTGCATTTTTTCACCACGCCGACACCGTCCACATGACCGGTGACAATATGGCCGCCCATGCGGGTGGACGGGGTCATGGCTTTTTCCAGGTTGACCGCGGTTCCGCTGCGCCAGCTGCCGATGCGGGTATGCGCCAGCGACTCACGCGAGACATCGGCGATAAAGCCGTCGCCGGGTAAACCGGTGACGGTCAGGCAGACACCGCCGGTGGCGATGCTGTCACCCAGGCGCACATCGGCCAGGTCGAGCGCCCCGGTGCGGATGTGCAGTGTCAGGTCGCCCTGTGTATTTTTGACTGAAGCGACCGAGCCGATGGCTTCAATGATTCCGGTAAACACCAGCGTTCTCCGTATCCGGGGTCAGTGTCAGGCGCAGATCGCCGCCGACCTGGCGTACGTCCTGCCAGTGCCAGCGGATCTGTTCGTTCATGTTATCCAGCCCTAAGGATAGCAGTGGGCGGGCATTACTCCCCAGCAGCGTCGGGGCGCAGTACAGCACCAGCTCGTTGACCAGCCCGGTGCGGATAAATGCACCGCCCAGCCGGGCGCCGCTTTCAATCAGGACTTCGTTGCTGCCCAGTCCGCCAAGGTGGTGCAGCAGGGCGATCAGGTCCACGTTACCGTCAGCATTTGCCGGGCTTTGCCAGATACTGAGACTGCCCAGTGCCGGGTCGCGTTCAATTTTCACCGCTGCGGCGTCGGTGACGGCGAGCAGGATATCACCGGCCTGTGAGAATATCGTTTCGCTGCCACGCAGCCGTTGCTGCCCGTCAATGATGACGCGTAAAGGCTGACGCCACAGACGTGCTTCCTGTTCAATGCCGGTTTCCGCCGGACGGACGGTCATCGACGGGTTGTCGAGCAGCACTGAGTCGGTGCCGGTAATAATGGCACAGCTGCGCGCCCGCAGCCGCTGCACATCGGCACGCGCCTGCGTGCCGGTAATCCACTGACTCTCACCACTGGCCATTGCGGTACGGCCATCCAGACTCTGCGCCAGCTTGATGCGGGTATAGGGCAGGCCGGTCTGCATGCGCTGCATAAAGCCTTTGTTGACCTCAATGGCCTGGGCTTCGAGGCAGGGGGTGATGACTTTGATACCGGCATCACACAGCATCTGATAACCGCGTCCGGCAACCAGTGGATTGGGGTCGGCACAGGCACCGACCACCTGTGCAACGCCGGCTTTGATCAGGCCTTCGGCACAGGGCGGCGTGCGGCCGTAATGGCTGCAGGGCTCGAGTGTCACATAAGCGGTGGCACCACGGGCCTGTTCGCCAGCCATGCGCATGGCGTGGACTTCGGCGTGTGGTTCGCCGGCTTTCTGGTGCCAGCCTTCGCCGACGATGGCGCCGTCTTTGACGATTACGCAGCCGACCCGCGGGTTGGGGCTGGTGGAATACAGCCCCAGCCGGGCCAGCTGCAGTGCCCGCGCCATCCAGACTTCGTGGCTCATGCTTCTTCCTCCGGCCGGATCAGCGGCAGTGGCGCCGACAGGCGTTCGATTTCAGCACGGAATTCGTCCAGATCCTGGAAGCTGCGGTAGACAGAGGCAAAGCGCACATAAGCAACCTGATCGAGCTGGCGCAGTTCGGACATCACGCATTCACCCAGCATGCGACTGGGTACTTCACGTTCGCCGCAGGCACGCAGCTGCTGTTTGATGCGCACCAGCGCGGCGTCGAGGTCTTCGACACTGACCGGGCGTTTTTCCAGCGCGCGCTGGATACCGGCATGCAGTTTGTCTTCGTTGAAGGGTTCGCGGGTGCCGTCGCTTTTGATGACGCGGGGCATCACCAGTTCGGCGGTTTCAAAGGTGGTAAAGCGTTCTCCACAGCTGATGCATTCCCGGCGACGACGGATCTGTTCGCCATCTGCCACCAGACGTGAATCGATAACCTTGGTTTCGGGATGGGTGCAGAAAGGGCAATGCATAACTGGTAAAGAGCGGCTCGATGGATGAGAGCGCGGATTTTAAGGGATTTGGCGGGCCAGCGCCAGCACAGAGCGTGCCGGCGCGGCTTTCCGGTCCACATAGCGGCGTTGGCGAATTTGAAAAGGACCCCCATTCTCTTCATTCGCCGCCTTGCTCTGCAGCCCGGAAAGATTCGCGCAGAGCGGTGCAGAGTTATTCAGAGGTTCCTTAACAGGCTGTTTTTCAGACCCGTTGCGGATTCTTGATCTGATCGGCCAGCATGCCGCCGGGGCCGAGCATTTTTTCGCGCCAGTCATCCAGCAGCTGCACGGTATCGTGGTCGTTGGGGTGGAAACCCGGGCGGAAAAAATCCAGATACTGTGGCAACAGTTTCGGGAACAGACCTTTCGGTCCCCACAGATACCAGAAGCCCTTCAGGTTGCCGCGGAAATCAGTCAGCTTGCGGTCAGCCGCCAGCAGGCGGATATGACCACTGCCGACCACAGCGAAGAAGAACAGGGTGACAATCAGCATGGTGATCACGCGGTGGATGTAACCGCCGCCGATCAGGCGGTAAACGTCGAAGGCAACGATCTTGTGCTCATTCTCTTCCAGTGCATGCCACATCCACAGTTTCAACGCTTCAGGGTCCTGAATATTGGCTTGATGGCTGGGGTCGCGCAGCAGCTGTTCGGCCAGGATTGCGGTGTAGTGTTCCAGTGCCACGGTAATAGCCAGCTGGTGTTTCTTCGGCAAAAAACGGCGCGTCAGACGCAGCAGCACGCCCAGTTCCTTGTCCAGTTTATTCGCCGGCAGGCCGTGTTTTTCTGCCAGCTCGTTAAAGGCAGTGTGTTCCTTGCTGTGCATAGCTTCCTGACCGATAAAGCCGGACACCTGAGCCTTCAGCAGCGGGTCGGTGATCTGTTTACGGTAGTTGCGCACCGAATCGACAAAAAAGGTTTCGCCTTCCGGAAACAGCGCTGACAGCGTGGTCCAGAAGGTGGTCAGGAACGGGCTGTTACGGTACCAGTAGCGGCTGGTGTCGTCCGCGAATTCAAAATCCATCCGCCGCGGTGGGATATTGGCTTTCGCACCGGCAGTCTGGCGGCTTGCGGATGTATTGGCTGTGTCTGCCTGAGTTGTGGTCATCGCAGCATCCTCTGAGTCATTATTGTTATGCCTGTGAGGCTATTTAAACGGCATCAGACGGTGAGCAGAAGGTAACAGACGGACAATTTTCGTTGTCCGTTGTGGGTGGAGCAGGCGGGAAAACGGGGGAGACTGCAGCACTTGCTGCGCTGACGGGTGCAATCCGGCAGTGACAGGAGAAAAAACAGGCAAATCTGACCGGTTATGCCCGGCCAGGGAAAATTCAGCTGGGGTGATATTCTGCCATCAGGCTTCGGCCAGGCAGTTCAGCGGGGCCAGCAGGTTCTGCAGACGTTCGACCAGCGTCAGGCGTTCGGCCTGATAATCTTCAATCCGGCCCCACTGGCTGAACTGGCCGAGGCTGAAGCCATCGCTCATGTCGTTGTAATAGATGCAGTTGCGGCCGAACGTGGCGATGACCCAGAAACCGCAGACTTCATCGCCCCAGGGGTGCTGCTGCCAGAGTTCAGGTTTAGGCAGCCGGATCATGCGCCAGATGGCGGCGGATGAGGCGTCTAGGTGGCTTTCTGCTTCGCTGAGCATATCCAGCAGACTGGATTCTGTGATGGGGGACCAGTTGGCGTTCATAGCGGCTCCCTTGGCGATATGCCGGTTTTCGGGGCGGATTCTGCCGTCATCCTATGAACCGCAGATGACGGAATGATGACAGTGAGCGGATTATCAGGGAGATTGTCAGCAGGGCCCGGAAACAGAAACGCCCGGCGCAGCGTTAAGCCGGGCCGGGCGTTTCAGCAGCTGCGGCTTATTTATAAACCGGGAACTGCTCGCACAGGGCGATCACTTTGGCTTTCACCTCAGCTTCGACCTGCTCGGAAGTACCGTTTTCCAGGCCTTCGAACACGTCGCAGATCCAGTTCGCCAGCTGCACGCACTGTTCTTCCCCGAAACCACGGCTGGTGACAGCAGGGCTGCCGACGCGGATACCGGAAGTCACGAACGGTGAACGTGGGTCGTTCGGTACAGAGTTTTTGTTCACCGTGATGTTGGCGCGGCCCAGAGCGGCGTCAGCATCTTTACCTGAATATTCCTTGCCGATCAGATCGACCAGGAACAGGTGGTCATCAGTGCCGCCGGAGACAATATTGATGCCACGGCTGATGAAGGTGTCGGCCATCGCGCGGGCGTTTTTCAGCACCTGTGCCTGATACTCTTTGTATTCCGGCGTCATGGCTTCCTTGAAGCACACGGCTTTGGCGGCGATCACGTGCATCAGCGGACCGCCCTGGGATTCCGGGAAGACGGCGAAGTTCAGTTTCTTGTTCAGCTCTTCGTCTTCTTTCGCCAGAATCAGACCACCACGCGGGCCGCGCAGGGTTTTGTGGGTAGTGGTGGTAACCACATCGGCGATACCAACCGGAGACGGGTACTGACCGGCAGCGATCAGACCGGCCACATGGGCCATATCCACAAACAGGTAAGCGCCCACTTCGTCGGCGATGGTGCGGAAACGCTGCCAGTCAACCACGCGTGAGTAAGCAGAGAAGCCGGCCACGATCATTTTCGGCTTGTGTTCTTTGGCCAGACGTTCCACTTCTTCGTAGTCGATTTCGCCGGTTTCCGGGTTCAGACCGTACTGTACGGCGTTGTAGATGCGGCCGGAGAAAGATACGGAGGCACCGTGAGTCAGGTGACCACCGTGGGCCAGGCTCATGCCCAGAATGGTGTCGCCCGGCTGGCACAGGGCGAAGTAAACCGCCGCGTTGGCCTGGGAACCTGAGTGTGGCTGTACGTTGGCATAACCGGCACCGAACAGTTCTTTGGCGCGGTCGATGGCCAGCTGTTCGATCACATCCACGTATTCACAGCCGCCGTAGTAACGTTTGCCCGGATAACCTTCAGCGTATTTGTTGGTCAGCTGTGAGCCCTGAGCTTCCATTACGCGCGGGCTGGTGTAGTTTTCGGAAGCGATCAGCTCGATATGATGCTCCTGACGGGCATCTTCGGCTTTCATCGCGGACCACAGTTCTGGGTCAAAATCCGCTATGTTCATATCACGGCTAAACATCAGGGCATCCTCTCACAAGGGGGTATTATCCGGGGTTAAAATCTGGAAGGCGGGCATTCTAGCGCAAACTGCGTCTGCTGGCACTTGAGAAGGCGTCAATTTCGCCTTGAATTTGTCTCAATCTGACCGCCGGGATATGACCATCCGGTCAGCTGTTGATGGCCGGCAGCAGTTCGTCCCGTGGCACCGGACGGCTGAACAGATAGCCCTGCACTTCTTCGCAGCGTGCGGAAATAAGGAAGTCCAGCTGTGCCCGGGTTTCCACCCCTTCGGCAATCACCCCCATGCCCAGGTTATGGGCCATGGCGATGATGGTGCGGGTGATCTGAGCATCGTCGGCATTATGCGGCAGGTTCTGGATAAAGCTGCGGTCGATTTTCAGCGTATCCACCGGGAACTGTTTCAGGTAATTGAGCGATGAATAGCCGGTGCCGAAATCATCAATGGCGGTGCGTACGCCGATGGCGCGCAGGCGGGTTAGGGCATCCAGTGTGTGTTCGATGTCGTCGATCAGAATACTTTCCGTCAGTTCCAGCTCCAGCTGGTCAGGGCGGATTCCGGCTTTGGCGATGGCATTTTTGACGATGTCGATAAAATCATCCTGACGGAACTGGCGTGCGGATACGTTCACGGCAATGCGCTGCAGGGTAACACCGGCACGGTGCCAGGCAGCAAACTGCTGACAGGCCTGTTCCAGCACCCATTGTCCGATCGGGGTAATCAGACCGGTGTCTTCAATAATGGGAATAAAAATACCCGGCGGGATCAGGCCGCGGCGCGGGTGATTCCAGCGCAGCAGGCCTTCGGCAGCCACAGCCTGGCCGGAGCCGGCCTGAAACTGTGGCTGGTAATACAGTTCCAGCTCATCCCGCGCCAGTGCGTGGCGCAGATCATTTTCCATTTCCAGCAGCTCAACCGCTTTTTCATTCATTTTATGATCGAAGAACTGCACGTTGTCGCGGCCGAGGCTCTTGGCGTGGTACATGGCCATGTCCGAGTTCTTCAGCAGCTCAATCACGCTGCCGCCGTCATACGGGTAAAGGGATATGCCGATGCTGGCGCTGACGAACACTTCCCGCTGGTCAAGGATATAAGGCCGGCTGACCGTGTGCAGAATACGCTCAGCCACTTTCACTGCGGTATCGGCGGCTTTGTTGCTGTCTTTGCTGCCGGCCAGCGCCACGGTAAATTCGTCACCGCCCATACGGCAGACCATGTCGTCTTTCTGGGTGCATTGCTGCAGACGCCGGGCCACTTCTTTCAGCACCTGATCACCGGCCGGATGGCCCATGGAATCATTGATGGGCTTGAAGCGGTCGAGGTCGATAAACAGCAGGGCAACGGCTTCGTTTTTCTGCGCGGCTTGCCGCAGCATATGATCCAGACGTTCATGCATCTGACTGCGGTTAGGCAGGCCGGTGAGCGGATCGAAATAGGCCAGTTTGTGGATACGTTCTTCAATCACCTTACGCTCGGTGATATCGGACATAATGATAATCAGGCTCTGGACTTCGTATTTATCGTCGCGGATGGCACTGACGCCGGCCCAGCCGGTGCGGATTTCACCGTTATTACGCTGGTAAAAAATTTCTCCCTGCCAGTAACCGTTGACCACCAGAGCTTCGCCGATTTCTTCATAAAAGGTGATGTCGTGGCGCTCGGATGAAATCAGGAAGTCCGGGGTGCGCCCGATCACTTCCTCACTGCGGTAACCGGTGATATTGCAGAACGACTGATTGACGTTGGCAATATTCATGGTGTTGTCGGTGATCAGGATGGCTTCGTTGCTGTTGGCGAATACTTCGGCCGCCAGTTTCAGTTCGCGTTCGATGTGCCGCGCTTCGCCCACGTCGCGGCAGATGCCGAGCATGCCCTGCAGTTCATTGTGATCATTCCACAAGGGCGTAGCCTGCAGTTCGAGCAGTACTTCGGTGCCGTCTTTACGGGTGGCGTACAGATCTTTGCGGATGCGGGTTTTGCCGCGCGGGTCACGGCCCGGCGACTGGATGGCGGAGCGGATTTCACGTTGCATGCTGCGGGACAGCTCGCGGATATCGCGTTTGCTGAAAATTGCGCCGACACCTTCGTGCAGCAGCTCATCCGGTTTATAACCCAGCAGCGGCTCGACCGAGGTACTGACGAAATCAAAATTGAGATGAATATCCGTAGCCCAGATGACGTCGCTGATGTTTTCCGCCAGCAGCCGGTAGCGGCGTTCGGATTCGACGATCTGCTCCTGTTTTTCGATGTCATCAGTAACGTCGCGGCCGCTGCCGATGTAGCGGTTGACCAGACCGTTTTCATCGGTGCTGAACGGGGTGTCAATAAATTTGATAATGCGGATATCACCGTGGTAACCACGGAAGCGGATAATGCTCTCGTTGGTTTCGCCCATGGCGGTTCCGCGGTTTTTCTGCAGCGCTCTGCGGATGCTTTCGCGTTCTGTTTCCAGGCTCAGCGCTGACCATTGGCCTCTCGGTGCCTGATCCGGCGGGAAGCCCAGAATTTCGGTAATGGTGCGGTTGTAGAAAATGACGTTGGTGTTGAGGTCATCGTCAATTTCCATCACATACACTACATCCGGCAGTGAGGCGGTGACCTTGGACCAGAAGGCTTCGCGTTCTTTCACTTCTTCCGCCGCCAGCTTGCGTTCGGTCACGTCCAGCAGGGTCATCAGAGCCTGCCCCGGGGCACCGGTGCGCAGACTGAGATTGACCCAGAACCAGCGCTGTTCATCCTGAAATGTGTGCAGCGGCAGTTCAAATTCGGTGGTGGACAGATCCATGCTGATGGCACGGTACAGTGCCTTACGGATTTCTTCGCGGCCGGGACCGAGCAGCTGCTGATAATCCTGCAACAGCTGCTGGCGGTCGCTGGCGCGGGCCATGCGCACCGCGGCGTCATTGACATTGATCAGCCGCACCTCGCCATTGGTATCCTTGTAACGGGAGATATCCAGCAGGCAGTGGGCCACACCGGCTTCCTCAAACAGGGCTTTATAGCGTTCACGGCTTTCTTCCACTGCCTGGCCGGCGTATACCGAGTCGGTGATATCGCGCAGCAGCCAGACGATGCCGGTGATGCGCCGGCCTTCGTACAGCGGGTTATAAATCTGTTCCAGCACTCTTTTCTCATCACCGATACAGATATCCAGCCGGCGTCCGCTGTCCTGCAGCATATCCAGTTCGTCAGCGCTCAGGCCGCGGTTCCATAATGCCTGATCGTCCGGCCACAGTTCACTCAGACGGGCACCGATAAAGCGCCGGGCGCCGTGCTCAATCAGCAGGGCGGCACCTTTCGGGTTGACGTAATCGATCACGCCCAGCGGGTCGGTGGAAATCAGCGCATCGTCAATGGACATCAGTACCCGGTCAGCGCGCTGTTCGGTCTGACGACGGATATTTTCCAGCTGCCGGGCATGCACCTCCTGCCGGCGCAGGAACAGCAGCAGAATCGTCGACAGCAGGGCAAAGGTAATGAGGACGATGAGGGGATTCTGCAGCCGCTGCAGCAGGCCCGGGCGCGGGCTGTTGTCCACCGGCAGGGCAATCACGTCCCAGTGGGTCAGCGGAATATTGGTACGGTACAGCACCTGGCCGGCCTCAGCAGCACTGAGCAGTGGCTGGCTGGCAGAGTCGGCATAGTAGAATTCGCGCATACTGATGCTGTTGTCGCGGGTATCAAGCAGCAGCATTTCAAAGCCGGGAAAGCGGCCGTTGTAGATGATCTGCGACAGCTTGCTGTAGGAGCGGCGGGTAACAAATATGTATTCCTGCCCGCTGGCGGCGGTGAAACGGTTGTAGAAATAGAAACCGCCCTTGCCACCGTAGCGCAGGGTAAAGGTGCCCTGCGCGCCGCCCTGTTGCAGAATATTGTCACCGATATCGCTGGCTTCACGGCTGTGCAGGGCCGGACCGAGCTGCAGTATGATGTTGCCGTCGCTGTTGAGCAGCGCGCTGCCGGTAATATTGAAGACAGACAGTTTCAGCGTTTGCCACAGACGGTTATGGTCGGCTTCTGTGCCGTTGGCGGCGGCTTGCAGCAGATCGCGGTGGCCGCTGGTAAACATGCGGTTGGCACTGAACGCCGCCTGAGCCAGCAGGCCGGACTGCTGGGCGTAGTTATCCAGTGTCAGCCGCACCTCATTCATCAACAGTTGCTGATCCTGCCGGTACTGGTTCCAGGTGTTATAACCGAGCACCAGCGCCAGAAAGAGGAAACTGAGGACAAATAACGGAATGTTCAGCAGGCCAGTGCGCAGAGCTTTGTCCTGTTGATCCTGTGAGAACAGGCGAAACAGCATGTCCGGATAACCACTCCCAGAATTAACACTACCGCTGCAGTATAGCTGCCCAGTCTGCCAGGGGAACTGCTTATCGGGCAAAGCGGCGCGTATGACGGCAAATCACCGGGTATTGAGTTGCCATCCGGCCATGTTTTCAGTAGCGTTGCCGGCAATTGTTACGAGGGTTTTTTAACATGGCACAATACGTTTACACGATGAATCGACTGGGCAAGATTGTTCCGCCCAAACGCCAGATTCTGCGCGATATTTCACTGTCTTTCTTTCCCGGCGCCAAAATCGGCGTGCTGGGCCTGAACGGTTCCGGTAAATCCACCCTGCTGAAAATTATGGCGGGCCTGGATAACGACATTATTGGTGAAGCGCGTCCGCAGCCGGACCTGAAAATCGGCTATCTGCCACAGGAGCCGGAGCTGGACCCGGCCAAAGATGTTAAAGGCAATGTCGAAGACGGTCTGTCTGACATTGTCGAAGCCAAAGCGGCACTGGATGCTGTGTATGCCGCTTATGCAGAGCCGGATGCCGACTTCGACGCGTTGGCGAAAAAACAGGGCCAGCTGGAAGCGCTGATCGAAACCGCCGGTGGCCACGATATGGAACGGCAGATGGAAATTGCCGCCGACGCCCTGCGTCTGCCGACGTGGGATGCGGATGTCACCAAACTGTCCGGTGGGGAACGCCGCCGGGTGGCGCTGTGCCGTTTGCTGATGTCCAAGCCGGATATGCTGCTGCTCGACGAACCGACCAACCACCTGGATGCGGAATCGGTTGGCTGGCTGGAAAAATTCCTCGAAGAATATCCGGGCACTGTGGTGGCCATTACCCACGACCGTTACTTCCTCGATAACTGTGCCGAGTGGATTCTGGAACTGGACCGTGGCCACGGTATTCCGTATCAGGGCAACTACACCACCTGGCTGGAAGCGAAAGAAAAACGCCTGGAGCAGGAACAGAAAGAAGAAGACGCCCACGCCAAAGCCATCAAGCATGAGCTTGAGTGGGTGCGTAAAGGTGCCAAGGGTCGTCAGTCGAAAAGCAAGGCCCGTTTAGCGCGCTTTGAAGAAATGAACTCGCGTGAATTCCAGACCCGTAACGAAACCAACGAAATCTACATTCCGCCCGGCCCGCGTCTGGGCGACAAGGTGATTGAGTTCCACAACGTCAGCAAATCCTTTGGTGACCGCGTGCTGATTGATGACCTCAGCTTCACCATGCCGCCGGGTGCCATCGTCGGCATCATCGGTGGTAACGGCGCCGGTAAATCCACCCTGTTCCGTATGATCGCCGGTCAGGAAAAACCGGATGCCGGTGACGTGGTGGTCGGTGACACCGTGAAGCTGGCGTTTGTGGAACAGCTGCGTGATGAGCTGGATGACAAGAAAACCGTCTGGGAAGCCGTGTCCGACGGGCTGGATATGATTAACATCAACGGCAAGGATTACCCCAGCCGGGCCTATATCGGCCGCTTTAACTTCAAAGGCGGCGATCAGCAGAAGCGCGTGGGGGAACTGTCCGGTGGTGAGCGCGGCCGTCTGCAGCTGGCCTATACCCTGAAGCAGGGTGCTAACGTACTGCTGCTGGACGAACCGTCCAACGACCTCGACGTGGAAACCCTGCGCGCACTGGAAGAAGCCATCGACGCCTTCCCGGGTGCGGTGATGGTGGTGTCCCACGACCGCTGGTTCCTCGACCGGATTGCCACGCATATTCTGGCCTACGAAGGCGACTCGAAAGTGACCTTCTTCGAAGGCAATTACACTGAATATGAAGAAGACCGTAAGAAACGCCTGGGTGCCGACGCGGCGCCGAAGCGTATGAAGTACAAGCGTCTGGCCTGAGCAGCCGGTGCTTTCTGCACGGGGATACCGTCCGGTATCCCCATCTGTCACAAACGTCAGCAGTTACCGTTTGCGTTATCAGTAATTCCTACTAAACCTTATAAAGTCTGGGGATCATGGGCTCCTCAGGATTCTGCGAGGTAAGTCATGGATCAGCGACAGTTTAAACGGGTGCATTTTCTGCAACGGGTGCAGGTGGAAACCGGCGGTGAAGTGCTGGAAACCCATTGTCTGGATATCAGTCTGCGGGGCATTCTGCTGGTACGCCCGCTGGATGTGAACTGGAGGCTGGAGCAGCAGCTTAATGTTCTGCTGCAGCTGTCCGAAACGGAACAGATCAGCATGCAGTGCTCACTGGTGCATATTGATGAGGATGTGGTCGGCTGTGCCTGTGACTCCATGGATCTCGATAGCATGACATCGCTGCGCCGCCTGCTGGAACTGAATCTGGCCAACCCTGAAGCCATTAACCGTGAGCTGGGTGAGTTAATCCGTACCAATGACGCCGGATAAGCCGGCGGCACAGACAGCCACCCTGTTTTTAAGGTAAATTAGCGGCCCTGATTCCTATTCATCCAGGGCCGTTTCATGTTTGTTCCCGTTATTGAAGGCGAAGCCTTTTCCCACCCCGTCGGCAAAATTGTCTGTGTCGGACGCAACTACGCCGAGCATGCCAGAGAGCTGAATAATCCGCTGCCGTCGTCACCGATTCTGTTTATCAAACCGGCCGACGCCACCGTGGCGGCAGCGCCATCTTTTGCCATTCCGGCTGATCAGGGGTCCGTGCATCACGAGCTGGAGATTGCCGTGCTGATCGGCAGCCAACTCAAAGCGGCTGATGAAACTGAGGTCGCTGCGGCCATTGCCGGCGTGGGGCTGGGACTGGATCTGACGCTGCGTGATGTGCAGGCAAAGCTGAAAGAAAAAGGCCATCCGTGGGAAGTCGCCAAAGCCTTTGATGGCGCCTGCCCGCTGACTGAATTTCTGCGCGCTGACAAAGTCGCGGACTGGCAGGCTATCGGTCTGCAGCTGACGCGTAACGGTGAACGGCAGCAGCAGGGTAACAGTGGCGATATGCTGTTTCCGCTGCTGCCGCTGATTGCCCATATGAGCCGTATTTTTACCCTCAACCCGGGGGATGTGATCATGACCGGCACCCCGGCCGGCGTGGGTCCGCTGCAGTCCGGCGATGAACTGTCACTGCAGCTGACTCTGACTGCCGGTGCGCAGCTGAGCAGCCATACCCGGGTGGAATGATTTTATGATTACCTGCGACAGCCCCGGCCTGGCACCACTGGATCAGGCACTGGAAACCTTGCTGGACATGGTACAGCCGCTGGCCGGTGAAGAAGTGGTCGCGCTGGCACAGGCCTGCGGCCGCGTGCTCAGTCAGGATGTGCTGAGCAGCATGGACGTGCCGCCGGCGGATAATTCGGCGATGGATGGCTACGCGATCCGCGCCG
The DNA here is from genome assembly GCA_963682115.1 of Pseudomonadales bacterium. GTDB lineage: Bacteria > Pseudomonadota > Gammaproteobacteria > Pseudomonadales > Oceanobacteraceae > Venatoribacter. The sequence goes on from OY821639.1 coordinate 2,376,020, forward strand.
CCGATCTGCAGCACAGCGACACGTTGAAACTGGCCGGGCGCAGTATGGCCGGCCATCCGTTCAGTGGACAGCTGCAGCCCGGTGAGTGCATCCGCATTATGACTGGTGCACTGCTGCCGGCCGGCGCCGATACCGTGGTGATGCAGGAAAATGTTGACGTGGTGGCTGACACCCTGATCCGTTTTCCGCCCGCGGTCAGCGCCGGTGACAACGTCCGCCGCCTGGGTGAGGATATTGCCGCTGGCAGCCGGCTGTTCAGTGCCGGCCGCCGTCTGCGTGCGGCCGATGTGGGCCTGCTGGCGAGTATCGGCATTGCGCAGGTGATGGTGAAGCCGCGTATCCGCGTGGCACTGCTGGCCACCGGTGATGAACTGGTGGAGCCGGGCGCAGCACTGGCGCCCGGGCAGATCTATCAGAGTAACAGCTACACCGTGGCACCGGTGCTGGCGCGTTTCGGCTGCGAGGTGGTGAATCTTGGCATTGTCGCAGATACCGCGGCGGCGCTGCGCAGCGCCTTTGCACAGGCTGACCGTGAGGCCGATGTGGTCATGACCACCGGTGGTGTGTCAGTGGGGGAAGCGGATTACACCCGTGATGTGCTGGAATCCCTCGGCCGGATCGACTTCTGGCGGCTGGCGATCAAACCGGGTAAACCGTTTGCCTGTGGCCGGCTGGCGTCCAGCCTGTTTCTTGGCCTGCCGGGCAACCCGGTGTCGGCGCTGGTGACGCTGCATCAGCTGGCACTGCCGATGCTGCGCCGGCTGGATGGTGAAGCGCTGCAGCCACCACAACGTCTGCCGGCGGTGGTGACGGAAGCGCTGCGTAAACGTCCGGGGCGGACCGATTTCCAGCGTGGTATCTGGTCGCTGGCGGAGGACGGCCGGGTCGTGGTACGGCCCACCGGCGGCCAGAGTTCCGGGGTACTGAGCTCGCTCAGTCAGGCCAACTGCTACATCGTGCTGGAGCAGATGCGTGGTGACGTGCAGGCCGGCGAAAGCGTTACCATCGAGCCCTTTGACAGCCTGTTACTCTGAACCCTGCGGCGCGGGCATTGGCACTATCGTCGGCCTGACGGGTGGTTTTGACCGGGCCGGCAACTTTCCCCAGCGCTGACGCTGTTTGTGTGCCGCCAGGGACAGCAGGCGCAACCCATACTGGACTTTACCCTGTACCGACATATGCGCTTCAGTAACGGTTTTCTGATTGCGCCGATCGCCACCGCGCTGCTGGGACTGGGGGAATGGCTACGCGATGACGGTTGCCTCCACCGGTATGATGTTTACTGCAGCGGCGGAAAAAGCCGGTATGGCCAGCTTCGCTGGAGAACGTCAGTGGTGAACTGGGGGCGGCGTCCGGCATTGCCCTGCCGGGCAGTCTGATGACCGCCATCCATGTGCTGGCGTTTTCTGCTCCGGCGGGGATGCCGCCGCTGGTTGCGGCAGCGGACGGTGTGATGATCAGGCGCGGAAGGTGCTGACCTGATCCTGCAGACCACCCGACAGACGGGCGATTTCCTCACTGGCCAGCGCACTCTGGGCGGCACTTTCGGATACTTCGCTGAGGCCGATGCTGAACTGGCTGACGTTGTTGTGAATTTCGTTGGCGACCTGGGCCTGTTCTTCGGTGGCGGTGGAAACCTGGAAATTCATTTCGGCAATGCGGCTGACGGCGGTGACAATGTTTTCCAGCAGCTCACCGGCGGCGGTGGCGTAACCAACGCTGTCACTGGCTTCCTGACGGGCCTGATCCATGGTGGTTACCGCTTCCCGGGCTGAGCCCTGCAGCTGATCAATCATATCGCTGATGGAGGTGGTGGCCTGCTGGGTATTCTGTGCCAGTTTGCGCACCTCATCGGCGACCACGGCAAAGCCGCGTCCGGCTTCCCCGGCACGGGCGGATTCAATCGCCGCATTCAGTGCCAGCAGGTTGGTCTGTTCGGCAATATTGCGGATGACGGTCAGCACTTCCGTGATTTCACCGGACTGTTCATGCAGGCGGTTAATTACCGCGGACGCCTGCTGCACCGAAGTGGACAGGGTATTGATGGCGTGCACGTTATCCTGCACTTTTCCCAGTCCGGCCCGGGCCTGCTGATCAGCCGATGTTGCCTGGGCTGAGGTATCGCTGGCGCTGTTGGCCACTTCCTGTACCGCACCTGACATTTCTGTGATGGCGGCTGCCACCATGCTGACCTGTTCTTCCTGGCCACTGACGGTGGTACTGACCTGCTGGCTGATGGCGCTCATTTCTTCGGCTGCGGCACTGGATTGATGCACGGCATCGCGCAGATTGACGATGACGGTCTGGAAACGGCCCAGCATATGGTTGAATGAGCGGCTGAGGCTGGTGATTTCATCCCGGCCGTCTTCACTTACCCGGCGGGTCAGATCGGACTGGTCGGCGATCTCGGTGAAGCTGTTATTCAGTTCGGTAAGCGGCCGTTCGATGGAGCGGTACATCATAAAGCCCATCAGCGACAGTGCTGCCAGCAGGATGATGGCCATTACCATCATACGGGTCATCAGCTGAGCAAAATTCTTATCGGACTCAACGACAAAGTCGGCGGATACCGACAGCTGCAGCTGGATCAGTTTATCCAGCGCGGCAGTGAGCGGGTCGAAGGCGGCATACAACTGGTCGATAAAGACTGAATTGTCCAGCTGTCTGAAACGGCCGTCGCGGCTCATCTGCAGGTAACGGTCCGTCAGGGCGGATGCGGTACTGAAGTGATGGTCGGCATCGGCGATCAGACGCTCTTCTTCCGGCGTCAGCTGTGTCTGTTTGTAGCTCTGCCATTCCTGTTCGGCTTTCTGTCTGGCCCCGCCAATGGCATCGGTCAACTGTTGTCGGGATTGCTGTCCGCCGCGGTATTTATGGAACAGATCAACGATGGCAATACCGTACTGGTCTGAGGTGGCCTTGATCTGTTTCAGCGGTACGATGCGATCCTGGTAGAGAGAATTAACGCCCTGTTCAATGGTGGCCATCTGGCCAAAGGTAATAAACAGCACGGCAACCAGTGCCAGCAGGGGGGTTATCACCAGAATACTCAGACGGCTTCTGATCGACAGTTGTCGTAACATCGGGGGGAGGTCTCCGGATTGTTTATAAGAGTGAAAGACAATCGGTGACCAAGTGTAGTTAAAGCTGCGGGCGTTGGTTTATAAATCAGTAACTGTATGTATCAGAATGAATAAAGCCACCTCAGGGGTGGCTTTATTCCGATGCTGACGCTGACTCAGAACGGGATGTCGTCGTCGAAGTCGTCGAAGCTGTTGTTTGGCTGCGGTGCCGGCGCCTGTTGCGGAGGCTGCTGATAACCCCCCTGATAACCGCCCGGGTTGTGTGCCGGTTGCTGCGGCGCCTGCTGGTAACCACCGGCCGGCTGTTGTGGTGCCGGTGCCGGACGCTGTTGTTGCGGCGCGGGTTGCGGTGGTTGTTGCGGTGGTTGTTGCGGTGGTTGTTGCGGCGCCGGTTGTGGTGGTTGTTGCGGTGCCTGACTGTAGCCCTGCGGCTGGTTCATGCCACCCTGTGGATTCATCATCTGTGACGGTGATGCTGGCGCAGAGTAGTTCATGCCATCATTGCTGTTACGGCTGTCGAGCATCATCATGTCATTGGCGATGATCTCGGTGGTGTAGCGTTTGACGCCGTCTTTTTCCCATTCGCGGGTGCGCAGTTTGCCTTCAAAATACGCTTTGCTGCCTTTTTTCAGGTACTGCTGAATGATTTCCGCCAGTTTGCCGTAGGCTGTAATCCGGTGCCATTCAGTCTGCTCGACTTTCTGGCCGGTCTGTTTATCGTTGTAGCTTTCATCGGTTGCCATGGTCAGGTTGGCAACGGCATTGCCGTTCGGCAGATAACGAACTTCAGGGTCACGACCCAGAGTACCAATGAGTGTCACTTTATTAACGCTGCGACCCATGCTCTTCTCCTGTGGGATGAACAATCGCCAGTGCCTGTTGCTGGTCAAAAACATCAGCACTGACTTTTAAATAAATTGCGCCTTCACTGGCCTGCAGACTGGCTTCCGAAACCCCGGCCAGCGCCATCAGTTGTGCAAACTGCTGCTCGCTGCAGTTACCCCTGATATCCAGCCGCACACTGGTCAGGTGCAGAGGGGCGGATGACTGCGACAGAATAAGCGCCCAAAGTATCACTAATGCCCCCAGTACGACAAATAGTGCACTGCTGCCGTAATGGCTGAGCAGAAAGCCGCCGGCACTGCCGCCGGTAAAGGCGCCGAGAAACTGCATGCTGGAGTAGATGCCCATAGCACTGCCTTTGGCACCGGCCGGGGCAATTTTGCTCAGCCAGGATGGCAGGCTGGCTTCCATCAGGTTGAAACCCCAGAAGTAGATCAGCAGCAGGGCGCCCCAGTGCCAGAGTTCAGATGCTACCGCCATACCGAACAGGGCGATGGCAATGCCGCCGGCACCGGTCAGTACCACGCTTTTCATCCGCTGCTTTTTCTCGGCGACGATAATAAAGGGCACCATCAGCAGAAAGGCCACGATCAGCACCGGCAGATAGAGCCAGCTGTGCTGTTCCGCCGGCAGGTGGGCGGCCAGCAGGCGGGCGGGAATGGCGACAAAAATGGCCACCATCAGGGCATGCAGCAGAAAAATGCCGATATTCAATGGCCACAGCCGGGTATTGCGCAGCTGTACTGAGATTTCACTCCACACGGCGCCGGAGTCCCGGTGTGGACGTGGCGGAGGATTGGGAATCAGAAACAGGGTCACCAGAATCCCCCCCAGCGCCAGTAAGCCGGTGGTGGCAAAAATCAGCGACAGACCGCCCACTCCGGCCAGCCAGGGACCCAGTACCAGGGCCACGGAAAATGACAGGCCAATACTGGCGCCGATGGCAGCCATGGCTTTCATGCGGTTATCTTCGCGGGTCAGGTCGGTCACCAGCGCCATAATGGCACTGGCGATGGCACCGCCGCCCTGCATGGCGCGGCCGATGATCACCCACCAGACATTATCGGCACTGGCGGCGACAAAGCTGCCGAGGGCGAAGATCAGCAGGCCACCGATAATAATGGGTTTACGGCCAATCCGGTCCGACAGGGTGCCGGCCGGAATCTGCAGTAAGGCCTGGGTCAGCCCATAAACGCCCATGGCCAGGCCGAGCAGTGACGGGGTGGCGCCATCCAGCTTCTGACCTTCAATCATCATCACCGGCAGTACCATAAACAGCCCCAGCATCCGCAGGGCATACAGGGAGGCCAGAGACGCGACGGCCCGCTGTTCGGTGGTGGACAGATTGGCTGGCCCGGAATGGGCGCTGGAGGTACTCGGCATGCGGGGCGACTGTGTCTGGCTGAAAAAAGAGCGCAAGTTTACCAGTTTTCATGGACAGGATTCAGTGGCAGTAAAGTTTTGTCTGAAAAATTCCGCAACCATGGTCCAGAAAAGCGGCTGATGGCAGGCCTGACCTGAAAAAAACTACGACGGAATTGGTAATTTCGTCCGGAATGCGTACACTCATCAACTCGCCGGGAGGGGAAGACCGGCTATGGATAAACCAGTATGCATAAAGGAGTTATGTTATGGAGCGTCAAACCACTCTGCCTGGTCGCCGGGTCGTTCTGTTCGGACAGCAGAATCTGCAGAATTCCATCCTGATAGGCTATATTCATCAGCGCACCAATGTTGATTGTCAGCTCGCTAACAGCCCGGAGTGGCGCAGTGAATGGAATCAGTATCCGTGTAAAACCCTCGCCCTGATCGATGCCGAATGCGCGCGCCCGGAGAAGCTGTACGATCTGCTCGATCAGATTCATGAGCAGCCCGGGGAAATCAAAGCCGCCTTCTTCAATACCCCTCATGACCACCCGGTTGAACGCCTGATTGCCTGGCCGAAGGTCAACGGTCTGTTTTATCGTGAAAGTTCTCAACAGCAGCTGAGCAAAGGCATTGTCGGCCTGTTTGACGGTGAATACTGGCTGCCGCGCCAGCTGGTCGGACAATATCTGGATAAGATCCGGCATAAGCCGCGTAAGATGCAGTCCACCAACACTGTGCTGACCCGCCGTGAAAAGCAGATTCTGCGTCTGACCGCGACTGGCGCCACTAATGTTGAGATTGCCGACAAGCTGAATGTCAGCATGCACACGGTGAAAACCCATATCTACAACCTGTTCAAGAAGATCGGCGCTGCTAACCGCATTCAGGCGGTGAACTGGGCTAAAGAGTATATGGAAGAGCTGTTGCACGAGCCGGTTGAATAAGCGGCTGAACCTGCTTTCCGTATCCACTACAATGGTGGTTTTCTTCGGCAGTGAAACCACCTATGGATAAGATTCAGGTACGCGGGGCACGTACCCACAATCTCAAAAACATTGATCTCGATATTCCCCGCGACAGGCTGGTGGTGATTACCGGCCTGAGCGGTTCGGGAAAATCCTCCCTCGCATTCGACACCCTGTATGCCGAAGGTCAGCGCCGCTATGTCGAGTCGCTGTCGACCTACGCCAGACAGTTTCTGTCGATGATGGAAAAACCGGACGTGGACCTGATTGAAGGTCTGTCGCCGGCAATCTCCATTGAGCAGAAGTCGACCTCGCATAATCCCCGTTCCACGGTTGGTACTGTCACTGAAATTTACGATTATCTGCGTCTGCTGTTTGCCCGGGTAGGGATACCGCGCTGTCCGGACCATGATGTGGCGCTGGAGGCGCAGACGGTCTCGCAGATGGTGGACGCCATCATGGATCTGCCACAGGACAGTAAGCATATGATTCTGGCGCCGGTGATCCGTGAGCGAAAAGGCGAGCATCTGCATGTCTTTGAAAGCCTGCGTGCACAGGGGTTTATCCGTGTGCGGGTCGATGGTCTGGTGTGCGATCTGGATGACACGCCGGATATGGATAAACGCCGTAAACACACGATTGAAGTGGTAGTTGACCGCTTCAGGGTTAAGGAGGGGATTGAACAGCGCCTGTCCGAATCGCTGGAAACCTGTCTGGAGCTGAGCGGTGGTCTGGCGCAGGTGACATCGATGGAAGACGACAAAGCAGAGCCTATGCTGTTCTCTTCCCAGTTCTCCTGTCCGCACTGTGGTTACAGCCTGACAGAACTGGAACCCCGGCTGTTTTCTTTCAATAATCCGGCCGGTGCCTGTCCGGCCTGTGATGGTCTGGGCGTGAAGCAGTATTTTGATCCGGACCTGGTGGTGCAGGATCCGAGCCTGACCATTGCTGAAGGGGCAATCCGTGGCTGGGACCGGCGCAGCATTTATTACTATCAGATGCTGACTTCCGTTGCCGAGCATTATGGTTTCAGCATTGATAAGCCGTTTAATAAGCTGACCAAAAAACAACGCGATCTGCTGCTGTATGGCAGTGGCGATGACGAAGTCAATTTCAGCTATGTGAATTCGCGCGGTGATCAGATTTATAAGGCACATCCGTTTGAAGGCGTGTTGCCTAATCTGGACCGCCGTTATCATGAAACTGATTCGCAGATGGTGCGTGAAGAGCTGGCCAAATATCTCAGCGTACAGCCCTGTCCGAGTTGTGAAGGCTCGCGTCTGCGCACCGAAGCCCGCCATGTGTTTGTCGGCGATAATAATATCCACAGTTGCACGTCGATGCCGGTGGAAGACGCCTTTAATTATTTCAGCGAGCTGAAGCTGGATGGCCACCGTGGTGAAATTGCCGAAAAAATTCTCAAGGAAATCCGCGAGCGGTTAAGTTTTCTGGTCAATGTGGGCCTCGAATATCTGACCCTGAGCCGCAGTTCCGATACTCTGTCCGGTGGTGAGGCCCAGCGTATCCGTCTGGCTTCCCAGATCGGTGCCGGCCTGGTGGGGGTTATGTATATTCTGGATGAACCGTCCATTGGTCTGCATCAGCGAGATAACGACCGTCTGCTGAAAACCCTGTTCCGTCTGCGTGATCTCGGCAATACCGTACTGGTAGTGGAGCATGATGAAGATGCCATCCGCAGTGCGGATCATCTGATTGATATTGGCCCGGGAGCCGGTGTGCATGGTGGTCAGGTTATTGCGCAGGGGACACCGCAGGAAGTATTTGCGAATCCGGCATCGGTCACCGGGCAGTATATGTCGGGAGAGCGTGCGATTCATGTGCCGGAAAAACGGGTGCCTTATAACAAAGATAAAGTGCTGACGTTAAACGGCGCCCGCGGCAATAATCTTAATAATGTTGACCTGACCATTCCGCTGGGGCTGATGACCTGCGTGACCGGGGTTTCCGGCTCCGGCAAATCGACCCTGATTAACCGTACTCTGTTTCCGCTGGCATCGACCGCACTGAATGGTGCCACCACATTGAAGGCGGCAGAATATGACAGTATTTCCGGGCTGAAGCAGCTGGATAAAGTGGTGGATATCGACCAGAGCCCGATTGGCCGTACACCACGTTCCAATCCGGCAACCTATACCGGTATTTTTACTCCGGTACGGGAATTGTTTGCCGGAACTCAGGAAGCCCGCTCGCGCGGCTATAAAGCCGGACGTTTTTCCTTTAACGTCAAAGGTGGGCGCTGTGAAGCCTGTCAGGGTGATGGTGTGATCAAAGTGGAAATGCACTTTTTGGCCGACATTTATGTGCCCTGTGATATCTGCCACGGTAAGCGTTATAACCGTGAAACACTGGATATCCGCTACAAGGGTAAAAATATCCACGAAGTGCTGGAGATGACGGTGGAAGATGCACGTGCATTTTTCGACGCTATTCCTGCCGTTGCCCGTAAATTACAGACGTTGATGGATGTGGGGCTGAGCTATATCAAACTCGGCCAGGCGGCGACAACGCTGTCCGGTGGTGAAGCCCAGCGGGTGAAACTGGCGAAAGAATTGTCCAAACGCGATACCGGCCAGACATTGTATATTCTGGATGAGCCGACCACGGGGCTGCACTTCCATGATATTGAACAACTGCTGGCTGTTCTGCACCGCCTGCGTGATGCCGGTAATACTATTGTGGTGATTGAGCATAACCTGGATGTGATTAAAACCGCCGACTGGATTGTTGATCTTGGTCCGGAGGGTGGCTCCAAAGGTGGCTATATTATCGCAGAAGGAACGCCGGAAAAGGTGGCAGGAAACAAGGCATCCCATACCGGCCGTTTCCTCCAGCCGATGCTGAAAAAAGGAAAATAACCGTGGCGCAGCGCGCCATGTGTGATGACTGTGGCAGACCGCAGAAGGTCTGCCTCTGTCACGCACTCAACACCCTCTGTCCACCGCTGCAGCTGATTATCTGGCAGGATCCGGCGGAGGCCAGACACCCGTTGTCGACCGCTCCACTGCTGCATAAAAGTATTGCCGGATCACGCCTGATCAGTGGTGACGTTTTTTCGCGTCAGGAAATTTTTGCGGAGACTGCAAAGCATCACTGCACGGTGGTGTTTCCCTTTGAACATAAGGCTGCATTAACGGCTGGCCGGTATGCGGATATTACGCACCTGCTGATTCTGGATGGCACCTGGCGTAAAGTCAGGAAATTACTGCTGGCCAACCCCTGGCTGAAGGATCTGAACCATCTGGCACTGGATGTTCAGCATGGCAGCCGTTATGAAATAAGAACATCACCGCGTGATGATGGTCTGTCCACCATTGAAGCTGCCGCGCAGGCACTGTCCCTGCTGGATAACGGCCATGACTATTCTGCGATATTAACCGTGCTCGATGAGATGGTCAGGATTCAGAAAGTATTCGGGCATAAGGCATAAAAAAACCGGGGCAGATGAACTGACCCCGGTTTTTTATTGCGTGTTCAGATCAGAATTTGTAGACCACTTTCACGCTGGCATCGACAGCGGCGGAATCGACATAACCGATCAGATTAGGGTTTTTTGCCACCAGAGCTGTGATATCGGCATCGCTGCCGGACTCTTTCGGTGGTGTACCTTTACCGGTAAAAATCAGGCGCGACCAGTAAGCTTTCAGCTGGCTGGAGCTTTTGCCCAGTACGGCATCATTGAACCCATCGCGCACAGCGCTGCCTTCGTTCTGATCGACCGGAATCGCCTGACTGCCATCCGGAAATCTGGACGTTTTACCGAGAAAGATACGCGCAATCGTATCCTGATCCAGAGTGCCATTGCCGTTGCTGGCGCTGACGATCACTGCCGTTTCAGCATAGGCTGCGGCAGAGAAAACAACGGACAGAGCGATGGCGATACGGGAGAACCATGTTGTTGATTTCATACTGACCTCCTCAGAATACCAGGCTCATGCCAACGTTATACAGAACACCCGACTCACCATCGGCACCATTCACGGTCTCTTCATCGTTGTACTGGATATCGAATTTGAACGCCGTGCCACTGTCATAGTCGTAACGGGTGCCCAGAATAATACTGGATTCTTTCAGTTCAGCCTGTTTCTGAATAACACCAATGGCGCCGGATTCAAGATCGTCTTCTGTGGCGGTATAGGTCAGGTGCAGAGTGACGTCACCAAGACGCTGGGCCGCACTGATCAGGTAAGCGCTGTCATCATTGAGAATGGCCGTCTCGTGTTCCAGTGATGTCCATTCGGCGACCATGGACTGACTGCCATTATCGTAAGTTAATGAGGCCTGATAGAACTTCGACTTATCTTCATCCGGTACGAAATCTTCACCAACATCATTCAGGGCTGCAAAGCCAGCCAGCTGGTCCAGCGGGCGGGTACCGGCAGGGTTAATGTCCATACTGATCGCCGCCTGATGGTAGCTGACACGGGCACCGAAATTGCCGTAGTTCATGCTCACGACCAGACCGGCCACGCGGCGCATTTCGATATTGTAGGTGTCACCGTACAGGTCGATGTCATCGGCAAAACGGCCGGTATAAAGCTGCACAGAACCGTCAACCGAACCGGCAGAAAAACGCTGGGTAATATCAACACCGCTGATGGAAGACAGCATATCCATACGGTAGACCAGTGACGGCGGACGTACCCAGTTATAGGCATAACCGACTTCAAGGAAGTCAGAATAATAGAACATGGGTGTGCGCAGACGGCCGACACGGATGTCGGTATCCGTGGACGGGGAATAAGTAATGTAAGCCCAGGATGCTTCCGTTTCGTAATTCTGTGAGCCACGGGAAATCAGTTGCAGGGTCGCCGACGTGCTGTCGTTCACCTGCTGAGTCATCTGCAGGCCGACCAGGGTGCCGTTGTCAAAAGACACTTCGTCGTCGTAGCCGTCCAGGGATATTTCGTCGGTAGAAAGAACACCGGCTGTGATATTCATAAAGCCGTTGATCTGCAGGTCGCTGGAAAATGCTGCGGGGCTGCAACTGAAAAGAACGGCTGCAGCCAGCGCGGATTTGCGGAAAACCATGAATCAGAACCTCCACTGTTGGTTTCACAATAACCTTAGCCGAGGCCGGCGGAAGTTCAAATTCACTGATAAAAAAATCAGGTTGAATGAATACAATAAATTATTTTTGCCGCTTTTATGGCATTTTTACCCTGTATTTATCAGGCATTTTCCGTCATGGCGGTAATATGTTTTATCTGCCGCTGAATCAGCTGGCTGGTTTTTTCCGGTAAATCCGCCAGCCAGTAACTGGACTGCTCGCGCCCGTGCAGGTCAGATACTAACGGACCTTCTTCCCAACGGATTTCATTATTATTGCCAAGATGCTCAACCAGTTGCTGGCTGACCAGTAAGCGATGCTCTTCGCTGCTGGTCGCGAGGTTGTAAGCCCAGTGCACGGTATCACCAATCAGGTTGCATTCCGTGCGGTCATCGTGGGTAATCGGCGCGAGCAGGATATTGCCCCAGTGCGCGGCAATGCGGAATTCGACCGGCAGGGTCTGTTGGCCGGCGTCCTGCAGATGAGCCACCAGACCGAGAAACAGCTGTGCGGCATACAGGCAGTGCAGGGCGGCGTTGCCATGATCGGCTGTGGGGTTGGCCAACCCGAACATCATCACCACACCATCGCCGAGGTAACGGTCAATTTTACCGTTATAGAGTTTGGCGGCCTGTGACAGCAGACGGTGATACTGATTCAGTACCTGACTCAGTTCGTCGGCGGACAGGCGCTGCTGCAGCACTTCCAGCTCCTGAATTTCAATAAACAGCAGGGCACATTCGTGATAGCGCAGCAGTGGCTGAGTTTTGTTGTCCGCAGCAGAAACAAAGCGTCCGAGCGCTTCTTCCATGGCTTTCTGATGCAGCTCACGCTGGGCAATGTTATTCAGCGCCTGATGGATGCCCTGCATTTCACTGATGGCCGGTGCTGCCGGCAGCGTCAGCGGGCGGTCATCCTGCTGCCACTGGCTGAGGCTCTGCTGCAGCTGGCGGATGTAACGCAGTCCACGTTCGGCCAGCTGATACGCCGCCAGTGCGGCAATCAGTGCCAGCAGGCCGCTGGCGATCAGGCCGAGTGACAGATAATGCCGCGCTGTCTGGCTGGCACTGTCCAGGCTGACACTGGCGCGCAGCACGCCGGCGGAGACATTGTCCTGAGTAACCGGCTGAGTGATTTCCGTACTGCCACTGCGGTAGCTGCCGGTTTCAGCAATCACCTGCTGATCATTGTTCAGTACCTGAATCCCGGTCAGTTCCGGACCCAGTTTCCACTCAGACAGGGTCAGGCTGAGCGTGATACGGTCTTCCTCCAGCAGACTGGGGGCGGTGGCCAGCGCCAGCCGCTGCAGCTGGCGGGCGGCATCCTGCTGCAAACGGCTCTGCAGCTGGCCGTGCAGGTGGGAATAGGTCAGGGTGCTGATCAGTATTCCCGACAGCAGGATCATCAGCCCGGCAACCAGCCCACAAATTTGACTTATATTCAGCTTTTGCCCAATCAGTCTGACTCTCTGCATCTGCTTACTCAAACAATCGAAGATTTCCGTAATTAAGATGGTATTATATGCGCCGCCTGCGGTAACGCCAGGATATTCCCGGCGGCGCAGCTTTATCCGGTGTCGGACCCTCACACTCCGACCAGAACTGAATAATTTGATGGGGATTCACCATGAGCGACGTGAAACAGTCTCTGCAGGACAAACTGCAACAACTGGAAAAAGGCCTGTTCCTGATGAGTGTGGACCGTGTCCGTGCACTGTCTGTCCATGAGACCGTAGATCTGATCGAAGAACTGCGTGCGGTTGTGGCTGCTGCAAAGGCAGACGCTGAAAAACTGTAACGTGCTGACGGTATTGCGAGCAGGATATATCCGTGACTGAATTGGTTCTAATCCGCGTGACTGGGGCCGATAAGCCCGGGTTAACCTCAAGCATCAGTGCCATTCTGGCACAGTACGATGTCACCATTCTCGATATTGGCCAGGCCGAAATTCACGACACTCTGTCGCTCGGTATCCTGGCCGCTATCCCTTCCCGGGCAGAGTCTGCCCCGGTTCTGAAAGATGTGCTGTTCAAAGCCCATGAACTGGGCCTGTCTGTGCGTTTTACACCAGTAACCCCGGACAGCTATGACCACTGGGTGCAGGGGCAGGGCAAGTCCCGCCACATTATTACCCTGCTGGCGCGCACCATTGAGGCGGAAGCCATCGCCCGGGTGACAGCGATTGTTGCTGAACATGGATTGAACATTGACCAGATTAACCGTCTGTCCGGGCGGGTACCGCTGCAACAGACAGAGCAGGCTACCCGTGCCTGTGTGGAGTTTTCTGTGCGTGGTGAAGCCGATCAGACTGCCATGCGCGCACACTTCCTGGAAGTGGCCAGCGACCTGGGCGTGGATATCGCCTTCCAGGAAGATAACGTCTACCGCCGTACCCGCCGGCTGGTATGCTTCGATATGGACTCAACCCTGATTGAAGCCGAAGTCATCGACGAGCTGGCAGCCGCCGCCGGCGTCGGGGATCAGGTGGCTGCCATTACCGAACGGGCGATGCAGGGCGAACTGGACTTTATTCAGAGCTTTGAGCAACGGGTAGCGCTGCTGCAAGGGCTGAGCGGCGACGTGCTGCAGGGCATTGCTGAGCGGCTGCCGGTGACAGAAGGTGCTGAGCGCCTGATCCGCAACCTGAAAGCGCTGGGTTACAAGACGGCGATTCTGTCCGGTGGTTTCAATTATTTCGGCCATTATCTGCAGCAGAAGCTGGGCATTGATTATGTTTATGCCAATGAGCTGGAGATGGAAGACGGTGTGGTTACCGGGCGGGTAACCGGGAGGGTGGTCGATGGTCAGCGTAAAGCTGAGCTGCTGAAAGAACTCGCCCTGCAGGAAGGCATCAGTCTGGAGCAGACTATTGCTGTCGGTGATGGTGCCAACGATCTGCCGATGCTGAGTATTGCCGGACTGGGTATTGCGTTCCGGGCCAAGCCACTGGTGCGTAAAAATGCCAAAAACTCCATCACCACACTGGGGCTGGACGGCATTCTGTATCTGCTCGGTTACCGCGACCGGGATATTATGGAGTAAATAAAAAAGCCCGCTCAATGCGGGCTTTTTGTGCTTCAGCTTTCCTTAGATTTCGTTGTCTTCGGCGAAATCGAATGTCATCGCCGATTGCGGCGGCTGCACATAATAGCCCTGAATAAAATGCACACCCATCTGCCACAGCGAGGCAACGGAGGTGGCGCTTTCCACCAGAGGAACGATGGTCTGTTTCTCTTCTTCATGCAGATCCGCCAACAGTTCTTTCAGGTGCTTCTGGGTATCGGGATTGCTGCCCAGTTCCTGGGTAAATGAGCCGTCGATTTTGACGTAGTCCACGGTCAGGTGTTCCAGCATCTGCAGCGGATTAAGGGCACAGCCGAAACGACTGATGGATGACGGAATGGCCTTATCCGTCAGCGCCTGAGTAAACATCTGTGCCTGTTTCAGCATGCGGCCGGCATCTTCTTCGTTGAACTGGAATATCACCGAGCCCTTCGGTAGCCTGGCAGCGTTAATGGCCACACCGATCCAGCCCGGCAGGGTGTCATCGCACAGGGATGGTCCTGACAGGTTGATAAACATGCGGGTATTGTGGCCCTTGGCACGGTGCTCACCCAGTAGTTTTGTGGTGTGCAGAATGACCCAGCGGTCGATTTTCTTTTTCAGTTCATCGCTGATGTCCGGGCTGTTAAGAAAATCACCGGCGGACAGTTCTTCACCATCCGGCAGTGGCAGGCGCAGCAGGGTTTCGTAATGTTCCGTTTCATCACCACGCAGGCTGATCATCGGCTGGAACAACAGGCGCAGGGTGTTGGCGCGGATGGAGTCGGCCAGACGGGCTTCCAGACTTTCTGCTGAGCGGCCCTGTTCGTCGCTTTCTTTCGGCTGGAACAGATGAACGCCGTTACCACGCTCCTTGCCTTCCAGAGTGCGCACATCATCGGCGGCCTGATGTGATTGCTGCAGGATGTCATCCGGCCGTGAGCTGGTTTCGGTAACCAGGGCTAGGCCGATGGAGACGGTGATGGTCACCGTACGTTTGCCGAGATCAATCAGCATATGATCAACCCGCTCGCGGATCTGCTCAGCAAAATCCAGCGCGGTTTCAGCATCAATACCCATGCGCAGGCAGCAGAAAATATCTTCACCGATGCGTGCCAGGACATCACCGTCGGTAGTCTGACCTTTCAGCATATTGGCGACTTCACTGACCACGGTATCGGTATGGCTGATGCCGACTTCGCTTTTCAGTTTGCCGAAATGATCGATATTCACATACAGGACTGCACCCCGGGCGCCCTGCAGCACAGCTTTATCAACGGCTTCTTCCAGACGACCGATAAAGGTGGGTTTGTTGTACAGGCCGGTCATCAGGTCGCGGCTGCTGATTTCTTTCAGTTTGGCTTCCAGTTCGGCATTGTCGGTGTTGGCACTGATCACCACCTGGGTGCAGCGCTCTTCAGCGTATGTCGCCTGAGAAAAGGTCATACGCATGGGGAAAGTCTTACCTTCACCATTCAGACCGGTGGTCCGCAGTTCCTGCGTATTGCCTTCGGTGTGGTAATTGCGCAGGAAGGCTTTAAAGCCCTGCTGGGCAGAGGCATCTATCATGTCCATGATTGGCATGCCTTCCAGCTCTTCCACGGATTCGTAACCGAACAGTTTCAGATAGGCGTGGTTGGCAAATACGTGCATGCCATCATGAATATAGGCGATGGCATCCCTGGAACTTTCGAGCAGATTATGGCTGCGCTTTTCGGCGTCGCGGATACGGACTTCCAGAGTGCGCAGGTCGCGGCGGGTGCGCAGATGGCGCAGTTCACGCTGGATGACCAGCAACAGCAGATTGGTCTCGTCGGCCGGTACCACGGTGCAGGCACCGCGCCTGATGGCACTCTCCATCATCATGAGGTCAACGTCTTCAGCAATCAGAATGACCGGCAGGTCTTTGTTCAGCCGCCGGATCAGTTTCAGCAGATCTTCATAACCGACGTCGCCAACTCTCGGGTGAGCGATCAGCAGATCCCAGGACTTTTCCTGCAGCTGTTCGTTCAGATCACTCAGTGACCGGATCTGGTGGGCGCGCGTGGCATTGCCGGAGTTTCTCATCAGACTGACCAGACTTTCAGCTTCATTCTGGGTCTCTGTGAGTAACAACAGATGCAGGGTATCCCGACTTGACGACATGTAAACCTCAGGTCACTTCAGCCCGTATTTGTTGGTGGGCTTATCATTTGGTTGAAACAATCTGCACAGAGTCTGGTGAAACAGATGGAACACTGTCTGAAAGGTACATGCAGCAATGTGCAGAGATATACAGCTTAACGCGGGTCCGGATTACAGAACAGCCACGGACCATGACACAGGCCGATTATAAAGGGCATTAACGGAAAAAAAATGACCGGGTATGACAAATGTGACAGCTTCGGGCTTTGTTGACGCAAAGCCCGCTCAGAGTTTGTTCCAGATAGAGTCGAAATCGTCTTCGGCAATACTGGCGGAAGGCTGCACATTATTACTGGCTGAAGTGGTGGCTGCTCCGGCCGTTCTGAACTGGAACTGGCTGAAACTGCTGGTTGATGTCAGGCGTTTGGTCAGCTGATGCCGGCCCTGCATATCAGTGAACAGCAGTTCTGTTTTATTGCCGGTGCGGAACGGCATCCGTGGCAGCAACAGGGTGGCTGGCTGGGCAATGGCCTTGATAGCCGGCAGTAACAGTGCGCGCATAAAGGGACCGTTGCTGCCGGTTTTCTGCAATAACCGGGCGGCGCCGACTTCGGCCCGTGGTGCCAGCAGTTCAATCCCCAGCTGAGTCCCCTGATCCCGCAGGTGGCGGATCCAGCGGATGACACCGATGGACCAGTGTTTCACGCCTTTTTCCTGAATGCCCAGTAACTCTCCGGCCTGGATGCTGGACGGAATATCCCCCAGCCAGTGCACACAATAACCACCTGGACTGGTATTGATCAGGGTGACGTCATGGGTCGGATATTTTGCGGTAAATTCGCCTTCGTCCTCATCCTTGCTTTTGTAGCGGTTGATGAATTCGATGGCATCAATATTCATACTGCTGTTTTCTGCCAGACGGGCACCGCCGGCATCAAAGGCATTGGCCCAGACATCGTCGTCTGCTGCAGGCCGGCCGACATCCACGTTGCGGTCAGTCGCCTGGCCTTCCAGTGTTTTCGGGCGGATGGATGCAACCTGAGCTTCAAATTCTGTCATGTCGCCACTGTAATAGTGCGTAGCCGACAGACCGATACACAGGCGCAGCTGACCTTCGCTGCTGGCGCGGCGGAAAGAACGCTGCCAGTGAATCCCCCACGACTGAATCGCGTGGGAAAGCAGGTTGTCACTCAGTTTACCCGGCACCGTAATCTGATGGGAACCGTTCGGGTTGGCGGCCCACTGTTTCAGGGCCTGCACCAGGCCGGCGGTATTCAGGCTGCGGAACAGTGGCTTCTGCGCGTCGCGCAGGTGCTGACGGTACTGCGCCGGACGGTCGCGGTGCAGATTGATAATAAACAGAGCCTCTTCATCATCGGCCTGTGCCAGGGAGGCAAATTCTGCCCACAGTTCGCTGGCATCATAGAGCTGGGAAAGATCCTGCTGACGCAGGTTATTCGGTTTGGCTGTACCCAGCAGATGTGCACGGATGTATACGTCACGGATGGTGGAGGTGGACATAAAGCGGGTCTGGCGGTCACTGACGGCAAAGGTCAGCAGCTTGTGCATTTCCGCCAGCAGATACAGCTGGTTGACTTCCAGCCAGGCGTGTTCCGGTGGCTGACAGTACAGCTGGAAGGCGCGCAGGATGGTCTGATTGATGTCTGAAATAGCACGGTGGATTGCCAGCGTCACCACTTTGGACGGACGCTCGGCTGAACCCAGACGACTGATGCTGTGTGCCACCACCATTTTATAGCCGGTGGCCAGATGTCCCTGCAGAGCCTGACTGAGGTTGGCAATCTTGAGCTGCTTCTCGTTCAGGGTAATGGATGACTGCAGGAAATGTTTATTCAGCAGGGTGCAGATCGAATAGATATAAGGACGCACCACTTCCAGTGTTTTGAAGCGCAGCAGCGGATCAGTATTCCACTGATTCAGTTCGCGGATGGCTTTATACAGCTGACGGGCAGCTTCGCCGGTATTTGCCATCGGCAAAGCCTTCGCCCATTGAGTCACACCTTCCACGTTGCCAGGACAGAAAGACGGCTGGCTGAGTGGTGTCGTTGGTATGTTCAGCTTGATCGGCGTTACTGGGCTATCCATGCAATCCTGCTGTGAAAATAGTTAATAAACGACCTGATTACCTGTCAATGTCATCAGGCTTCAAATTCAGTATAGCGGGTTTAATGTAAGTGTCTGTGTATGCAATTGAAATCCACCGTTTTATAGGTGAGAAATTATTGCCTGTCGAGGTTGATTGGTGCCTTGTTGGGCAATCCTGCTATTTCCCGGACCAGTCGCGGAACCAGATAACCGGGCAGGCCGGCCAGCAACTCCCTGTGCAGATTTACCGCTTCTGCTTCACTGATTTCAAAGTGGTGCGCACCACTGACCCGATCCAACAGGTGAAGGTAATAAGGCAGGATGCCAAATTCAAACAGACTTTCGCTTAACTCAGACAGAACTCTGAAGTCATTGTTCACATTTTTCAGCAATACCGACTGGTTCAGCAGTGTGACGCCAGCCTCCCTGAGCGTAATGAGAGCACTGCGCAGTGCCGGACTGAGTTCGCGGGCGTGATTGATATGCAACACTATGCTGGTGGTCAGACGGCTGCGCTGCAGAATCTGCGTCAGCTGGGGGGTCACCCGTTGCGGGATCACCACCGGCAGGCGGGTATGAATGCGCAGGCGTCGCAGTTGCGGAATCGCATCGCACAGGCTGACCAGCTCCTGCAGGGCGTCGTCCTGCAGCAGCAGTGGGTCGCCCCCGCTCAGTATTACTTCCGTGATGCTGGTGTCGTTGCGGATATAGTCCAGCGCCTGCTGCCACTGAGCACGACTGACACGGTTGTCAGCATAAGGAAAATGGCGGCGGAAACAGTAGCGGCAGTTAACGGCACAGCCGGAGGCGGCCAGTAACAACACCCGTCCACGGTACTTGTGGATAATGCCGCGGTCCGGGTTGGCACCCGCTTCTTCCAGTGGATCAGAGCTGAAACCGGGCACCGGCAGCAGTTCGTCGCGCAGTGGCAATACCTGCAGCAGCAGCGGGTCAGCCGGATTGCCGGGTTCCATCAGGCTGGCATAAGGCTGAGGCACCAGCAGCGGAAAATCGCGGAATTCTGTCAGCACCTGCGGCAGCCTGTCAGCGGCAAGACCAAGATAATCCAGCAGCTCACCGGCAGAACGGAAAGCCTGGGCCAGTATCTGCCGCCAGTCATCACGCTCAACAGAAACGGCAGATCGGGTTATGATAGGCACCTTTTGAAAATATCCTACATTGATTGGGCTGTGAAATGGCGAACTATTCTACCAACGAATTCAAATCAGGTCTCAAGGTCATGCTCGAAAACGAGCCATGTTCCATCATCGAAAACGAGTACGTAAAACCGGGTAAAGGTCAGGCATTCAACCGGGTGAAGCTGCGTAACCTGCGTAACGGCCGGGTTGTGGAAAAAACCTTCAAGTCCGGGGACTCGCTGGAAGGCGCCGATGTGATGGAAGTGGACATGGAGTACCTGTACACCGATGGTGAGTTCTGGCACTTCATGGCGACCGACGGTTCCTTCGAACAGCACGGTGCCTCGGCCGAAGCGCTGGGTGATACCGTTAAATGGCTGAAAGAGCAGGATGTTTATGTGGTCACCCTGTTTAACGGTGCGGTACTGACGGTTGCACCACCGAACTTTGTTGAGCTGGAAGTCACTGAAACCGACCCGGGTGTGAAAGGTGATACTGCCCAGGGCGGAAACAAGCCGGCCACTCTGAGTACCGGTGCCGTGGTGAAAGTACCGCTGTTCATCAACATCGGTGACAAACTGCGTGTCGACACCCGTACCGGTGAATACGTGAGCCGTGCATAAGGGCTGCACACTGCCAACGAAAGGGAGCTGCGGCTCCCTTTTTTAATGCCGTTCCTGACGCCGGTGATGTGCCGGCTGCTTGCTGTCCGAGGACCTGTTATGTGGCAACCTTCTGCCGGGCGTGACGCCCTGCTGGCCCGCCAGAACCTGAATCAGACCATCCGCCGCTTCTTCGCTGAGCGTGGCGTGCTGGAAGTGGAAACCCCGGTGCTGTCGCAGGCGGCGGTCTGTGATCCGAATATTGAACCCATGCAGACCAGTGATCAGCGCTATCTGCATACCTCGCCGGAATACGCCATGAAGCGTCTGCTGTGTGCCGGCAGTGGCGATATTTTCCAGATTGCGCGGGTATTCCGCCGCGGTGAGGCCGGCCGCCGGCACAATCCCGAATTCTCCATGCTGGAATGGTACCGGGTCGGCTGGGGGCCACAGCAGCTGATGCAGGAAGTGGCAGAACTGACCCGGACTCTGCTGGCGGCAGGTTATCCACAGTTACCGGTGATGACCCTGCATTACCGTGAGGCTGTACAGCAGTACGCGGGTATCGATGTCTTTGTGGCCACTGACGATGACATTGCCTGCCGTGGCATGCAGTTGGCGGGGCAGGATCTGCAATTGAGCCGTGATGGCTGGCTGGACGTGATCATGAGTCATGCGGTGGAGCCGGCGCTGCCGCCGGACACGCTGGTGTTTATTGATGATTTTCCGGCTTCGCAGGCAGCACTGGCACGGGTGGAAAACAATGTTGACGGGGTCGCGGTTGCCCGCCGCTTTGAGCTGTATCTGAACGGCGCGGAACTGGCCAACGGCTATCACGAACTGACCGATGCCGCTGAACAGCGGCGCCGGTTTGTGGCCGAGGCCGGCAACCGGCCTGTGGATGAAAATCTGCTGGCAGCACTGGCGCACGGGCTGCCGGATTGTGCCGGGGTAGCCATGGGCCTCGACCGCCTGCTAATGATGGCACTCAATCACTCAGACATTGCCGCCGTACTGGCGTTTGACTGGAACCGGGCATAACTTTTACGGCGCTTCCGTACATGGCAGGCTGGCCTTCCACCAGGCCAGTATACCGCCCTGCAGCTGAGCAGCCTGAAATCCCATCGCCTGCAGTTGCCGCGTCGCCGGAATACTGCGGTGGGCGGACAGGCAGATGGTGACCACCGGCCGCTGCGGGTCCAGTTGCAGGGCGTGGATACGCTCATGACTGAAACGGGTGATGGGCAGGTGCAGTGCCTGCGGGATATGGCTGTGGCGGTATTCGCGCTGACTGCGGACGTCGACAAGCTGCACCTGATGGCGCCGCTGCCACAGCTCAGTGGCAGCAACTTCGCTGACATGTCCCAGCGGTAACCAGCGTAACAGACGTTTCATGCTGTCTCCTCTTATGCCTGACGGTTGTTACGGACGGTCGAAATGCACGGCACGGTCATGCCGTGCCGCTATACGGATGGCGATCAGTACCGGTGCCGCCAGCAGGGATGCCAGCAATTCCGTCAGCAGTTGGCTGTTGTCTGCTGCCCGGCCACGCAGGCGTGCAAGCAGGGCGTCAAAGGTATTGCCGCTCAGATTGGCAAAGTAAATGGCGTATAAATAAGCATGGATTTCCCGTACCTGAGCTTTGCTGAAGGCGCTGCTGAGCCGTTGCCGGGCGTCGGTGGCGGGGTGCCCCTGCTGTTCGGCAAAGTGCTGGGCATAGAGAATGGCAATACCTTCCTGCTCATTGCCCAGCGGTTGCTCCGGGGTCGTCAGCAGCTGATTCAGAGCTTCAAGATCAACCCCGTTTTTCAGCGCCAGATGCGTATGTGCCCAGGCACAGTAGCGGCAGTCGTTGACCTGGGTGCAGGCCAGCATGATCTGCTCGCGCAGCCGGCGTGAGGTGGCTGGCAACAGCAGTGCTTTGCCCAGCAGGGGCAGGCGCAGCAGGGCGGCGGCGCTGATGCTCAGCAGGCTGGTCAGGGTGAAGACCCGTTTGCGGAAGGCTGTGTTCATCGTGTTCTCCTGAAAGCGTTATTTTTGTTGTTGTGTTTGCTGGCGCCGGCTGCGCTGGCGGGCCGGTGTTGCGCCCGCCTGGCTGATTCCAAGGGCCACATGGCGGGACCAGGCGGCGATGGTCATCGACGGCGGTGTCCCCGGCGCAGCGGGCAGGGCACTGGCATCGGCAATAAACAGCCCGCGGTGGCCATAGACCTCGCCGCGGGCATCCACCACGCCCTGTGCCGGGGATGGCGCCAGCCGGGCGCCACCGAGCGGGTGTACGGTGAGGGGACTGCGGCGGCGGAAATGAACCGGTCGCTGACTGCGCCGTGCCACTTCATCCAGATGGGCGTAAACACTGGCCAGTACCGGGTTGTTGCCCTGCAGGTAGCGGAACGTCAGACGGCCTTTGTGCCATTCGGCTACGCCATCGGCATTATCTGCGCCCATGCCCACCAGAATCAGGTCACGTTGCAGGCGCCGGCGTAAAAACGCGGGCATGGGAATGCGTGCGATACCGTTCAGACCATAAGTCGTCAGGTCGGCCGGCAGACAGCCGGGTAACGTGGCGGGGCCACCAGTGTGTGGATCCCGCAGGGCAAAGCGGCCGTGACAGGGCGTGCCGGTGCTGAAATCAGCGTCATCCTCATTGAGCGCCCAGTAAGCCGGTACATCGCCGTTACCACTGAAGCCCAACCCCAGTGCCGGCATCCCCGGCAGACCACCAAGCGCTCGGCTGCGGAACAGCAGACGCAGGGTGTTGAGGGTGCCGGCTGCCAGAATCACCCGGGCGGCGCTGAGTTGACGGATGGTGTTGTCACGCTGATCCAGCACTTCCAGCCGGTAGCCCTGCGGCTGTTGCCACAGACTCAGGCACTCATGCCGGGCACGTATCTCCAGCCCCTGTTCCATGGCCGGCAGCAGCAGAATCCGGTCGAGCGTGGCTTTGGCGCCGTTTTCACTGCCGAAGAAACTGTTGTTGCAGAAATCGGCGGCATCCCTGTTCATGCGCACCGACATCGCCGGCTGCTGGTCAGCAATAAAGTGTTCTGAGCTGGCATAGCGGCTGCCGGTGAAATTGGGAATGGCGTCACTGTCCTGCGGCGCCCGGGCTCCCATGGTGCGCAGCATCCACTGATAATGTTCTTCCATGGCACCGGAGGTGATACCGCGCACGTGACCGTCCCAGTAATGGCCTTGGGCCGGGCGGGTATTCATGGCGCTGTAGACATGGCTGCCACCGCCGACCCCGTTGGCACATACCAGGGTCATATCACTGCTCTGGTGAATATCGAACAGACCCCGGTGGTTGAGGCACAGGCCCCGGGCGGGGGTCCATGGTGCTGCAAAGCGGTGCAGCAGGTGGGTGTAAAAATGACGCCCGTACGGCAGCGGGCTGCGTTCATCAATACCGGCCATGCGTACCGGCCGGGTATCCCGCCAGGGGCCACGTTCCAGCAGCAGAACCCGCTGGCCTGCCCGGGTCAGGGTGGCGGCCGCGACCGCGCCGCCAAAACCACTGCCGATAACGATGACGTCGTAAGGCGCACTCATGGGCGGGCTTCCAGCGTGAAATAAAGCAGGGTTTGCAGGCCATGGCGGCCCTGCCAGCGCATACGGGCCAGCCACACCCCGTCCGTCAGTAAGCGGGCTTCACCGCGTATAGGCTGCAGCAGGCGTGGGGTGCGCGGGTGTGCATAATTCAGCCGGATCAGCGCGCGGCCGTTGTCATCTTCACCGCGGCGGATGTGGTAATAGCCGAAGCTCAGGCTGCCGCGCGCTGACAGCCAGATATTGGCCCCTTCCTGGGCGCCGAAGCTTTTGCCTTTCCAGGGGTTAAGGAAACTGTCCAGCAGACGGCAGATCAGTCCGGTCAACGGCCGCGGCAGACGGCTGACCGCGCTGATGGCAAACAGCCGGCCACGGTAGACGCCATCCGGGCTGACGTCCGCAGGGCAGCTCAGGGTGTCGAACAGTTCGTCCATCTCCGCCGGCCGGTGGCGGAAAAAATAGCGTGCGCTGAAGCCGGCCGGCGGGCTGCTGGCGGGGAAGTCCGGGTGTGATTGCTGATGCATAAAGTGCCTCCTTTGCGTGGCACTTTAGAGGTCAGCGGCTAGCGGCGACAAACGATAAAAAAGCGCTGTTCGGATTAGCTCTGCTTAACTGATTACAGGGCCTGCAGCAGGTCTCTGAGCCAGCCGGTGAAGGTGCGCACGGCCGGATGTTGCTGCCATACGGCCGGATAGACCGCATAGATAGCGTCACTCATCGGGCCGGCGGGCGGGAAGGGGGATTCCAGCCGGCCGCTCTGAATCAGCGGGTTCTCGACCGGATACAGGGCCAGGGCGGCGCCCAGGTTTTCGGCCGCCTGAATGGCCGCCGGGTAGTCATCAACATGAAAGACCGGCCCGTCAGCCGCCTGCCCCTGACAGATACCGGTCTGTACAAACCATTGCTGCCAGCTGCCCGGGCGGTCATTCATGGCGATGCGTGGTACATGACGGATGTTGGCCGGATTTTCCTGTAGCCGGTACTGCTGACTGAAGCCTGGCGGGCAGACCAGCTGGACGCTGACATCCAGCAGTTTTTCATGCATCAGCCCCGGCCACGGCGGGGAGCCGAAACGGATGGCGATATCGGCTTTGCCCTGCTGCAGATCGGTATAGCCCAGTGCCGTTTCGATGTGCAGTTCCAGATCCGGCTGCTGCTGACGGAATTCGGCCAGGTGCGGAAAGATGACCCGGTTGGCAACCGGTGGCATGACGCTGACCCGCAGACGCTGACGGCCATGCTGCTGGTACAGTTCGGTGGTGGCCGCGCGCAGTCCGGCCAGCTGACGGCAGACTTTCTGCCAGTACTCCTCACCGGCAGCAGTCAACGTCAGCGAGCGGTTATGGCGCCGGAACAGGTCGATTCCCAGCTGGGATTCGAGTAACTGGATCTGCTGACTGACGGCGGATGGGGTAATGCAGAGTTGTTCGGCGGCGAGTTTGAAGCTCAGCTGCTGACCTGCTGCTTCAAAGGTGCGCAGCAGGTTCAGGGTTGGCAGGTCGCGCTGAGACTGCCGCTTCAACGGCTTATTCCACACTCATGCCGATGGCTTCACCCATGCGCAGCGGGCTGTCGGCGCTGAGGTCTTCCTGCCAGTGGATTTTGTCTTTGGCAAAACAGAGGACCACGGTGGAGCCCAGCAGGAAGCGGCCCATTTCTTCACCTTTCTCCAGGGTGACCGGCTGCGGATTGGTGTAATCCACCACTTTCAGTTCCCGTTTGGGCGGGGTAATCAGACCGGCCCAGACGGTTTCCACCGCCGCCACGATCATGGCACCAACCAGCACCATGGCCATCGGCCCCTGCTCGGTATCAAAAATGGCCACCACGCGTTCGTTACGGGCGAACAGCCGCGGCACGTTTTCCGCGGTGGTTTTGTTCACCGAGAACAGATCGCCGGGGACGTACACCATCTCGCGCAGGGTGCCGCGCAGCGGCATGTGCACGCGGTGATAATCTTTCGGTGACAGATAAATGGTGGCGAACTCACCGCCCATGAATTCTTCTGCCCGTTCTGTGCTGCCGCCGAGCAGTTCAATCAGTGAGTAGTCCTGCCCTTTGGCCTGAAAAATACGGCCGTTTTCAATTTTCCCCAGCTGTGACACCGCACCGTCTGCCGGGGACACCAGTTGGTTGTCGCCGTCTGCCAGCGGCCGTACGCCGTCTTCCAGTTCGCGGGTGAAGAAGTCGTTGAAACAGCGGAATTCATCCGCGCTTTTGCGTCCGGCTTCTTCCATATTGACGTCATAGCGTTTGATGAAGGCATTGATGAAGGTGTTCTTCAGCCAGCGGATTTCGCTGGCAGCAATCCAGCCGACCAGACGCGACAGCAGGTGCTGCGGAATCAGGTACTGGCTGACGATAAAGGCTTTATCTTTGAAAGTCATAATATAGGGTGCTGCCTGTTGTTATGGTTGTTCGCCGGTGTTGACCGGTGTTGCCGGGTCATTACCCCATTCGGACCAGGAGCCGGCGTAGCCCTTGATATTGAGGCCGAGAATTTTGCCGACCAGATAGGTAAAGCCGGAGCGGTGATGCGTCTGACAGTGGGTGGCAATTTCCTTGCTGTCATCAATGCCCAGCCCGCTGAGCAGGGTGCGGAAGCCTTCCAGCTCATTGATTTTCAGCCCACGGGCTTTATCCATGCCCAGCGTCCATTCGTAGTTCACGGCGCCGGGAATATGACCACCCCGTTGGGAAACGGCTTTTTCGCCGGTGTATTCCGCAGGTGAGCGTGCATCCCACACGGCGAAGTCCGGCTGGCCGAGGCGCTGCAGAATCTGTTCTTTGGTCAGAGTGCAGTCGCTGTTGACCAGCCGGGCCTGATACTGGCTGGGCAGCGGCTGTACGGCACCACTTTCAGTTGGCAGACCTTCCTGCAGCCAGGCAACCAGCCCGCCATTGAGATAGGAATACTTATTGTGGCCGAGGCAGTCGAGTACCCAGATCATGCGCCCGGCCCAGCCGCCGCCTTCGTCATCGGAGCAGATCACATGGGTGTCGGGGGTAAGACCGATGTCACTGAACGCTGCGGATAACTGCTCCAGTGGCGGCAGTTTGCCCGGTGCCGGCTGGCCCACACACTGCAGTTTTTTAAAGTCGAGCCAGACCGAGCCGGGGATATGGTTTTCCAGGAAGGCTTCAGCTTTGGCCTGCTCAACGATCAGAATCCTGTCTGCCGCGGCGAAAGGGAGCTGCGCCGCCAGCGCGGCCGGTTCAAGTAACAGGGGAAGATCTGCCATGACAAACTCTCGCAATAATTCAGTACAGAAGCGGCAGTTTATCCAAGGCAGACGCCAATGTCAGTTACCGCTGGCTTTCACGGTTCTGGTACGCAGTGTTGCAAGGCTCTGGCTGCTGACCATACACAGATTTTTGAAGGTGATGTATTCGGCATTGGAGAGCGCGTCCTGCTGCTCACCGGCAAAAGCCATGGCAATACCGATGGGGCTGGCGCCAGCATCAATCGACATCATCATCGTCTGCTGTGGCAGGCGGGTGGCCACGTCCGCCGGCAGCTGTGACAGAAAGCGTTCGCGGTTGTCCGGCGTCAGCAGCACACTGGCCTGTTTTTCCAGCAGTCGGGTAAACAGGCTGGTCTGACGCAGGTCGATGCTGAAGCGGCGCATCGGGGACTGTTCGCTCATGCCTTCGGCATACACAATTTTAAGCAGGGTTTTGTCTTTATTCAGCAGCGCCACACAGGCGGATGGCATACCGATGCCTTCGGTCATACCGCGCAGCATGCCGCGCATCAGATAATGCCAGTCACCGAAGCTGTCCGGCCGCTCACGTAGCTGGGCAAGCAGGTTCTTCATATAGCGCTCGTCGCTGTGGCGTCGCGGGTTGGCCACCTCCGGCTGCCCGGTGGGCTGGCTGCGCGGATCGTCAGTGGCGGCGTGATCGGGGGCAATCCACGGATACGGTTCATACGCCGGATATGGGCTGAGCAGCAGATGCAGGCCGGTGCCCTGGCTGCTGTGCTGCTGGTGGCTGGTCTGAACCTGAATCTGGCGGATCTGGGCTCCGGTCTGAAACACCGGCCGGCCAAGCCAGTGGCTGACCAGCATCAGCCAGCGGCCGCAGCGGTGATGCTGTGGCGCAATGTGCAGATGCCACGCCATCTGGCCGGCCATCAGGCAGATCATGGCCGGGTCCTGGCAGAGGTGCAGCAATGGCCGCTGATTATCCAGATCGCGGGGATCATGGCGGCGCAGGGTCTGCCACTGGGCGGAGTCGGGCAGATGGCTGACGGCATACATGTCCTGCGCCATGACCGGCAGCTGCAGTGCGCGGAACAGCAGCGCCCATTGTTTACCGGCCTGACCGAACACCCGGTCTGCGGCGGTTTTCAGATCCACATGCCGGGTCAGCAGGTGCATCCAGTTGACGGCCGCCGGCCAGTTCAGCAGCCACGGCCACAGTGGCGCCTGGCTGAGCATGGTGCTCCAGCGCGCATAGCTGACTGAAGGACGGCCTTTGATCTGCGCCCAGCTGGCCGCCAGATTACCGGCAAACTGAGCGGTGAGCAGTGCCCGCCGGTAGGCGATCTGCTGTGGGTCGTCGGTTGTGCTTTCCACCACCGGCAGCTGTTTCACCAGTTTAACCAGATCCTGCATCCCCAGCAGGGACAGGCAGCTGGCGGCCCCGGAGATCTGCGCCACCGACTCCGGCCGCTGGCGGGCGGCAAGCAGCAGCAGGTTCAGGCACATGGCCGGGTCCCGTTCAATGGAGGGTGCCAGCTCATCAAA
Organism: Pseudomonadales bacterium; assembly: GCA_963682115.1. Lineage (GTDB taxonomy): Bacteria > Pseudomonadota > Gammaproteobacteria > Pseudomonadales > Oceanobacteraceae > Venatoribacter. The sequence goes on from OY821639.1 coordinate 2,404,659, forward strand.
GCTGACACGCTGGCTCTGCATTTTGCTGCGGATGCGCTGTCTGGTTTCTTCCAGAATGGGGAAAACAGTGGTTGCCCGTACGGTTTTCCACAGATCCGCCGGCGGCTTTATCGATAAATAGGTCATGTGCTGGTTTGTGTAACCGTCGTTTGTAGCCTTTACTTAACTATAGTCTTTAATCATTCCTTCGGGAGAAGTTGCGCCAGGGACCTTTAGCGAATGCTGTTCTTTATCGGACTTATTATTGTCTTTGGCAGTGTGCTGTTCGGCTATGTGATGTCGCACGGCAATCTGCTGGCCTTATGGCAGCCGTTTGAAATTCTGATTATCTGCGGAGCTGCATTCGGTGCGTTTTTACTCGGAAATCCATGGCATGTGGTTGTGCACTGCTTCCGGATGACGCCGCAGATTATTATGGGCAGTAAGGTCAACAAAGCCATGTATATGGATGTGCTGGGGCTGATCTATGACATCCTTAACAAGGCGCGCCGGGAAGGTATTATGGCGATTGAAGCCGATGTTGAGAGTCCGGCTTCCAGTGCGCTGTTTTCCCGTTATCCGGCGATTCAGGCGAATGAAGAGCTGGCCCATTTTATTGCCGATTATTTCCGTATCATCGCCGCCGGCAACCTGACCTCGTATGAGCTGGAGGCGCTGATGGATCAGGAAATTGATGCCCGTTTGCACGAGCTGGAGTTGCCGGCCAATGCGGTCAGTAAGGTGGCCGATGCTTTGCCTGGTTTCGGTATTGTGGCGGCGGTACTGGGTATTGTAATCACCATGGGGGCGATTGACGGCGAAATTGCCGAGATCGGCGCCCACGTCGCGGCCGCGCTGGTCGGTACCTTCAGTGGGGTGTTCCTGGCTTATGGTGTGGTGGCACCGGTGAGCGCGGTCATGCGCCATCTGGCGGAAGAAGAAATCAAACTGTACGAGGCGTCCAAATCCTGCATTATAGCGTCGCTGAATGGCCTGCCACCGCAGCTGGCGGTTGAGTTCGGGCGTAAATCCCTGTTCACCCATGGACGACCCAGCTTTACCGAAGTGGAAAGCAAGGTCCGCAGCCGCTGATGGAAAACTTAGGCCCGCACCAGAATATTATTATCCGTCGCTCGAAAAAGAGCCGGCATGAGGAGCATGGTGGCGCCTGGAAAGTCGCCATGGCGGATTTTGCCCTGGCAATGATGGCGCTGTTTCTGGTGCTGTGGGTAATCAATTCATCCAATGAACAGCAGCGCGCGGCTATTTCCGGTTATTTCCAGGACCCCAAAGCCTTCGAAGACGGCAATAAAGTACCGTCAAGATATGTGATTGATCTCGGTGGCTCTCCGTCAGAAGCGGACAATATTGCGGAATCGGAAGTGCTGGATCCGGAAAAAATTCTGCAGGCGGAAGAAATCGAAAGCATGGCGGAAGCCATCGAGCGCCACCGCATGGAAAAAATGAAACAGCAGATTGAGCAGCGGATTGACGCCAGCCCGACCCTGAGTCCGTTCAAGAATCAGCTGCTGCTGGATATCACCACCGAAGGTCTGCGGCTGCAGATTGTCGATCAGACCAAGCGGCCGATGTTCGATGCCGGCAGTGCTCATCTGAAATATTATTCTGAAGATATTCTCTGGGAGCTGGCGCCTCTGCTGGCCACCATGGATCGCCGCCTGTCGATCGTCGGCCATACCGATGCGTCGCGTGTGGGCGGTGTCCGCGATGAGGATGACGCCAACTGGAGTCTGTCGGCCATGCGCGCTGATGCAGCCCGCCGGGCACTGATGGAAGCCGGGGTGGATAAAGCTCAGGTAGCAGAAGTGATCGGTATGGGCGATACCGCGCCGCTGAAACCGGACGATCCTTACGCAGAGGTGAACCGCCGTATTTCCATCACTCTGCTGAACAAAAAATCCGAAGAAAGCGTGCGCGACCGCTCCGGTGGTGACCCTCAGGTCGAGTTTATCAACGACGGTGAAGCCGCTGCGGATGAGCGTAAGCCGGTGATTAATCAGGCCGGCTCGCTGCTGGAAAAACTGCGCAAGGAACGTGAAGCGCGGGATAACAGCTACGATAACCCGCCAAACCGCGAAGAGGTTTTCTGGTAAGTCGCTTCAGAGGTCGGTCAGAGTCTGCAGAATGCGCTGATAACTGGCGAAGCGCTCCGGCCGGATTTCCCCTTTTTTCAGGGCGGCGCGGATCGCGCAACCGGGTTCCTGATCGTGGCGGCAGTCGCGGAAGCGGCAGTAGCCGGCCAGTGGGCGCAGTTCGCGGAAACCGTACAGCACGTCATCTTCTGACATATGCCACAGTCCGAACTCCCGGATTCCCGGTGAATCGATCAGATCGCCGCCAGCAGGGAAGTGATAGAGGCGGGCGGTGGTGGTGGTGTGTTTGCCTTTGCGCGTATTCTCCGACAGCGCGCCGACCTTCAGTTCTTCATCCGGCAGCAGCGTGCTGATCAGTGAGGACTTACCTACGCCGGACTGGCCGACGAACACGCTGATGCGGCCGTTGAGGAATTCCTTCAGTTCATCCAGGCTGGACTCATCCTTACTGCATACCCGCAGCGTGCGGTAACCCAGCGCCTCGTAGCCGGCCAGCAGGCTGGCAAAACGCGGCCGGCTGTCTTCATTCAGCAGGTCGGTTTTGTTGAGCAGGATAATGGGTTCGATATGGCAGTTTTCTGCTGCCACCAGATAACGGTCAATCAGGTTGGCGTGTGCTTCCGGTTCCGGCGCTATCACCAGCACGATAAAGTCGATATTGGCCGCGACCGGCTTGATCTCGTTGTAGGGATTGGGGCGTGACAGTTCGGAACTGCGTGGTAATACGGTTTCCACCACACCGCTGTGCACGCCATTGGTTTCCGGTCCGGGGCGGAACACCACCTCATCACCGGTCACCAGCGAGCCCAGATTGGCGCGCAGATAGCAACGATAGCGCTGGCCATGGCCGCTGTCGTGCAGGGCTTCCACCTCCACCTGGGTGCCGAAATGCGCAATCACCCGGCCTTCGGTTTCCTTTCCCAGTTCACCGGCAGCCAGCTGGCCGGAAATCCCGGTTTCCTTCTTACGGGCACGCTGGGCTTTTTCCTGCTGGATTTTTTCTACCCGCCAGGCCTGACGGCGGTTCAGTTTGCGTTTGCTCATACCGGTTTCGCTGCTTACAGATAGCGCTATTCTCCGTGTTGGCCGGCCGGGGTGCAAGTTGGTAGACTGCCGTCATCCATCTGAGAGTGAGTAGTTATGAGTCAGAGTGACAATCTGGTGTGGATGGACCTGGAAATGACAGGTCTGGATCCCGAACACGACGTTATCATCGAAATCGCCACCATCGTGACCGACAGCGAGCTGAATGTGATCGCGGAAGGCCCGGTGATCGCTGTCAGTCAGCCGGATGTTCTGCTGGATGCCATGGACGAGTGGAACACCAAAACCCATGGCAACTCAGGCCTGACTGAGCGGGTGCGCAACAGCACGGTCAACAGCCGCGCGGCCGAACTGCAGACGCTGGAGTTCCTGCGCCAGTATGTGAAGGAAGGAGCCTCGCCACTGTGTGGTAACAGTATTCATCAGGACCGTCGTTTTCTGGTGAAATACATGCCTGAGCTGGAAGCTTATATGCATTACCGTAATATTGATGTCTCGACCCTCAAGGAACTGGCCAAACGCTGGAAGCCGGAAGTGGTGTCATCGTTCCATAAAAAAGGCAGTCATCAGGCACTGGATGATATCCGTGAATCCATTGATGAAATGCTGCATTACCGTCAGTACTTTCTCTCTCTGTGAGCTGACGTTCAATCATTATCAGTCAGCAGATATAAAGCCCTGTTTTTTAACAGGGCTTTTTTGTTGCACAAAAAGAAAGGTTATATAACCGGGTTTAATTTCCGGTTATTTACCGATGCTTTTAATTGCCTGATTTGTCTGCGGTTTTATTAAAAAGGGAGGTGGTTTTGCATCGCGGGACAGATTGTTGTCTTTTTCTGCGTCATAAAAATAGGTTAGAATCCGCGCACTCTGCAAATTATCTATTTCCATAAGCAGAGAATAATAAAATTACTGCATATTTATATTCTTATGCAGTAATTATGGCGCAGAAAAACACCGGCTGACAGCAATTTTTTTGTCGCGGTGTTTATGGGTACAAACCGCTACAACAGGCAAGGTTTTGACGAATACAAAACACGCCGGCAGCAACACCGCTGTCGGTGATCTCCTCAGTAAATCGGCACTGGCTCTGTCTCTGGTGGCAGCGGTCTGCGTATGCTTTGCTGATATGGTCAGTCTTGCCGACCTGCCTTATGCTGAGTTCCGTACTCTGTTAGAGCTGTGTGGCGTGGCGGTTGCCGGCGCACTGCTTTACGGCATTATTTTCTGGTTCTGTTTTTTCCACTGTAAAAATTACTCCGCCGCCGGACGTGTTTACCGCGCTTCCCGCCGGCGGAATATTTTCATTTCTGAAATTCTGGTTTCTGCGCACGGCAGCCGTGCGCCTCCCCTGTAACTCAACGCCGGATCTCCTGCAGAATTAATTCCCGTTTCTGGTCAGCGTGCTGACTGGGTATCTGTATTTCTGCGTCTGCATTCTGCGTTGGTTTCCCCTGTGGCACGTCGTTATTCGGCCACCTGCTGCTGAATACCGTGTCTTCCCTGCGGCACATGTCCGCACCGTCTGTGCGCCTGAATTCAGGTGTGCTGGTATGTATTACGTTTTAAAAGGCTGAGAAATGACAGATAAGAAGGTTTCCCGTGTGACCACGGGGCTTCTCATCAGTGGCGCTGCTCTGCTGTCGGGGTGTTCCGGCGGTGTGCTTGATCCGAAAGGACAGGTGGGCGTGGATGAGAAAAATCTGATTCTGATTGCTACCGGACTGATGCTGCTGGTGGTAATACCGGTCATTGTGATGACGCTGGTATTCGCCTGGAAATACCGGGCTTCGAATAAAGAGGCAGAATATGATCCGAAGTGGTCACATTCCGGAAAAATTGAACTGGTGGTGTGGACGATTCCCATCATTATCGTGGTCATTCTGGGCACCATTACCTGGGCCACCACGCATTCTCTCGACCCTTATCAGCCTCTGGATTATGACAGTGAGCCGCTGCAGGTGGAAGTGGTCTCCCTCAACTGGAAATGGCTGTTTATTTATCCTGAGCAGAATATCGCTACGGTTAATGAACTGGTGATTCCGGCCCACCGTCAGGTGGCGTTTAAGCTGACGTCTGAGTCGGTGATGAATTCTTTCTTTATTCCTCAGCTGGGCAGCCAGATTTACACCATGGCCGCCATGGCCACCCGACTGCACCTGATTGCGGATGAGCCAGGTACCTACGATGGTTTCTCGGCCAATTACAGCGGTGAGGGGTTCAGTGAAATGAAATTCAAAACCATCGCTATGGCCGATGAGCAGTCATTTGACGATTGGGTCGCACAAGTGAAAGAGGCTGATGCCGAATTGACCGGCAGCGTCTATCAGCAGCTGACCGAACCCAGTGAAGCGGACCCGGTTGCTTATTATTCGTCAGTCAAACCCGGTCTGTTTGATGACATCGTTATGAAGTACATGCGTCATCACGGTCATACACCGCTGACCGATCAGGGTGATATGCAACCTATGCCGGCCATGCCTGCAGAGCATATGCACGAAATGCCTGCCCATGATGATGCTGAATTTATGCATGAGGCGGAGGAGTAAAAATTATGTTTGGTAAATTAACACTGGATGCCCTGCCGCTGCATGTGCCGATTGTGATGGGCACTCTGGCTGTGGTTGCTGTACTCGGTCTGGCACTGGTTATTGCGATTACAAAATACGGCAAGTGGGGCTATCTGTGGCGGGAGTGGATCACCTCAGTTGATCATAAACGCCTGGGAATTATGTATATTATTCTGGCTCAGGTCATGATGCTGCGTGGTTTTGCCGATGCCATTATGATGCGCACCCAGCTGGCGGTAGCCACGAACGGCGCGGAAGGTTATCTGCCGCCGGAACACTACGATCAGATCTTTACCGCCCACGGTGTGATCATGATTATCTTTATGGCGATGCCATTTATGATCGGTCTGATGAACATCGTGCTGCCACTGCAGATCGGTGCGCGTGACGTAGCCTTTCCTTTCCTCAATAACCTCAGCTTCTGGCTGGCCGTCGCCGGTGCTCTGCTGGTGAATATTTCTCTGGCGGTCGGCGAATTTGCCAAAACCGGCTGGGTGGCTTATCCGCCTTTATCCGGCATCCATTACAGTCCGGGCTCCGGGGTGGATTATTACATCTGGGCACTGCAGATATCCGGGATCGGTACCACGCTGACCGGTGTTAACTTTATTGCCACTGTGCTGAAAATGCGTGCACCGGGCATGAAACTGATGCAGATGCCGATTTTTACCTGGGCCTGTACCTGGGCGAACATTCTGATTGTTGCGTCGTTCCCGATCCTGACCGGCGCACTGGCGATGCTGACGCTGGACCGTTACCTCGGGTTCCATTTCTTTACCAATGACCTTGGCGGTAACGCCATGATGTACATTAACCTGTTCTGGGCCTGGGGCCATCCGGAAGTTTATATTCTGGTGCTGCCGGCGTTCGGTATTTTCTCGGAAGTTATTTCCACGTTTTCCGGCAAGCGTCTGTTTGGTTACACCTCGATGGTGGTGGCCAGTGGAGCGATTTCCATTCTGGGCTTTATTGTCTGGCTGCACCATTTCTTTACCATGGGCTCCAGTGCCGATGTGAATGCGTTTTTCGGTGTCACCACCATGATTATTGCAGTGCCGACCGGGGTGAAATTATTTAACTGGCTGTTCACCATGTACAAAGGCCGGGTGCAGTTTAAGCCGCCGGTATTGTGGACGCTGGGTTTTATGGTGACCTTCACGATTGGTGGTATGACCGGTGTGCTGTTGTCGGTACCGGGTGCCGACTATGTGTTGCATAACAGCCTGTTCCTGATTGCGCACTTCCATAACACCATTCTGGGTGGTGCTGTGTTCGGTTATATGGCCGGTTTTGCTTACTGGTTTCCGAAAGCCATGGGTTACAAACTGGACGAGAAGTGGGGTAAACGCGCTTTCTGGTTCTGGCAGATTGGTTTCTACGTCGCCTTTATGCCGCTGTATGTACTGGGCTTCCTGGGTATGACCCGCCGTATGAATCATACCGATAATCCGGACTGGAATCTGTGGCTGTACATCGCCTGTGCCGGTGCCTTCATTATTGGTCTGGGTATCGTATCGCAACTGATTCAGCTGTACGTCAGCTACCGTGACCGCGAGAAAAACCGCGATGTCACCGGCGACCCGTGGAATGGTCATACACTGGAATGGTCCACCATGTCACCGCCGCAGTTTTATAACTTCGCCAAAGATCCGCTGGTCAGTGATATCGATGCCTTTACGGATATGAAAGAAAAAGGCACAGCCTATCAGCGTCCGGAGAAATACGAACCGATCCATATGCCACGTAATACCGGTGCCGGTTTCATTATGGGCATGTTGCTGACGGTATTCGGTTTCTCTTTTGTCTGGCACATCTGGTGGCTGGTGGTGATTACTCTGGTGGGGACCATCGCCACCTTTATCAAACGCTGTTATGACACCGATGTGGATTACTACGTCCAGCCGGATGAAATCGAAAACATTGAAAACGCACATCTGGCTGCGGTTCAGTCAACATTAAAGGCCTGATTATGTCGACAAGTGTGATGAATCACGATGCTCATGGTCATGAGCATCACGACAGCGGAAGCACAACACTGTTTGGTTTCTGGCTGTATCTGATGACAGACTGCCTGTTGTTTGCATCTGTCTTTGCAACCTACGCCGTGCTCTTTATGAACACTGCTGGTGGTCCGTCAGGGCATGATATTTTCGAGCTGGATTATGTTCTGGTCGAAACCTTTGCCCTGCTGTTTTCCAGTATCACCTATGGCTTTGCCATGATCGGTGCCCAGCGTGGCAAGCAGCAGGCTACGCTGATGTGGCTGGCCGTTACCTTTGTACTCGGAGCTGTCTTTATCGGAATGGAAGTGAATGAATTTTCACATCTGATTCACGAAGGCTTTGGTCCTCAGCGCAGTGCCTTTTTAACTGCATTTTTCTCTTTAGTCGGAATGCATGGTCTGCACGTCACCGCTGGCCTGATCTGGATGGCGGTACTGATGCTGGAAGTTAAAAACCGCGGGCTGAAACCACGCACGGTTACCCGTGTTGGCTGTCTGAGCCTGTTCTGGCACTTCCTCGATGTGGTGTGGATTTGTGTCTTCACTGTGGTTTATCTGATGGGGGCGGTGTCATGAGTCAGCATGAGCAGGCAAATCACGGCCATGATCATGGCGTAAAACCCTATGTCATCGGCTTTATTCTGGCGGTTATCCTGACGGTCATCCCATTCTGGCTGGTGATGGACGGTGTGCTGAGTAAAAGCGTCACCCTGTGGGTCATCGTCATCATGGCGGTGGTGCAGATTGCAGTGCATCTGAAATATTTTCTGCACCTGTCCTTTACCACGGAAGATGGCCGGCTGAATTCCTTTACCTTCCTGTTCTCCGCGCTGATTATTGTGCTGGTGGTCGGCTTGTCGGTATGGATTATCTACGCCTCCAACGCCATGATGATGGGATAAAAGGTGGTGTCTATGAAACTGAGACGCTATCTGATGGTGACCAAACCCGGCATTATCATGGGCAACCTGATTGCCACGGCGGGGGGATTTTTTCTCGCCGCTCAGGGGCATGTGGATGTCACGTTGTTGCTGGCGACGGTCATAGGTCTGTCACTGGTGGTGGCTTCCGGTTGTGCCATCAATAACTGCATTGACCGTGATATCGACAGCCGTATGCAGCGCACCCGTAACCGGGTGACGGTCACCGGGGAAATTTCCCCGGCGGCAGCACTGATGCATGCGCTGGTGCTGGGCGTTGCCGGTTTTGCGCTGCTGGCCTGGCAGACGAATCCGGTGGCGCTGTTTTTTGCAGCGGCGGGCTTTGTGGTTTATGTGGGTGTCTACAGCCTGTGGATGAAACGCAGTTCGGTCTACGGCACCTTAATCGGCAGCTTGTCCGGCGCGGTTCCCCCGGTGGTGGGCTACTGTGCCGTCAGCGGTACCTTTGATACCGGTGCTGCCATTCTGCTGCTGATGTTCTGTCTGTGGCAGATGCCGCACTCCTATGCCATCGGTATTTTCCGTTATGCGGATTATGAAGCGGCCGGTATCCCCGTGCTGCCGGTGGCGCAGGGCATCTCCAAAGCCAAACTGCATATCGTGCTGTATATCCTGGCGTTTGCTCTGGTCACTGTCTTGCTGACCGCCACTGGCTATGCCGGTTATGGTTTTCTCAGTGTTGCCTGTGCCACCAGTCTGTGGTGGCTGGGCATGGCGCTGCGTGGCTGGCGGGTGGATGTCGATGACTATGGCTGGGCAAGGCAGGTGTTCGGATTTTCCATTATTACCATCACCGCATTAAGTGTGGCGATGGCGGTGGATTTCCGCGCTCCCGGGGTTTTGAGCTGACATACCAGACCGTCAGTTCAGAGCAGAGCCGGAAGACGCTGAGGGTCGTCTTCCGGCTTTTTAGTTTTTTATCCGTCAGTCTGCTTATTTCCTGGCCTGTTGCTGCAACGCCCAGTCAATATGCTCCTGCACTAAGCCGCTGACCTGCGGCCTTTTATTTTTTAACGCTTCTGCCACTTCGATGCTGTGCGGCGCATTGCCCAGTGCCACGGCGATATTGCGCAGCCAGTTTTCATAGCCGGTGCGGCGGATCGGCATGCCTTCGGTGTTTTTCAGAAAGGTAGCTTCATCCCAGGCGAATAATTCCAGCAGGCTGGCTTTATCCAGATTGGCGCGCGGGGAAAAATCCGCTTCTGCGGTGTGTCTGGAAAAACGGTTCCACGGACAACCAATCTGACAGTCATCGCAGCCAAAGATACGGTTGCCAATTCCCGGCCTGAGTTCTTCAGGAATCGGACCATCCAGTTCAATGGTGAGGTAGGAAATGCAGCGCCGGGCGTCGAGTATGTGCGGGCCAACGAAGGCCTGGGTCGGGCAGATATCCAGGCAGCTGGTGCAGCGGCCACAGTGATCCTGCTCATAGGCGTCGTCCACCGGCAACGGCAGATCGGTGAGGATTTCGCCGAGGAAAAAATAGGAGCCGGCTTTGCGGTTGATCAGCATGGTGTTTTTGCCGATCCAGCCCAGACCGGCCCGCTGCGCCAGCGCGCGCTCCAGCACCGGGGCACTGTCAACAAAGGCACGGAAGCCCATACTGCCGGCGGCCTGCTGTATGCGCTTGCCCAGCTGGGTCAGACGTTTACGCAGCAGTTTGTGGTAGTCACGTCCCAGTGCATAGCGTGAAATGTAGGCCTGGTTTTTATCGCTGAGCTGGGCGGTCAGGCTGATATCCGGCGGCAGATAATCCATGCGCAGGCTGATCACGCGCAAAGTACCGGGCAGCAGTTCCTGTGGCCGCGAGCGCATGGTGCCGTGCTCGGCCATATAATGCATATCGCCGTGATAACCGGCTGCCAGCCAGTCCTGCAGGCGCTGTTCGTGCTCGCCGAGATCAACACCGGTCACGCCCACCTGACGGAAGCCGGCTTCAGCGGCCCAGTCGGTGATACTGGCACGTAAGGTGGCCAGTTCGGCGGCAGACAGTGGAGGATTGTTATCGGACATTTCGTGTTCAGCGGCAGCTTCTATATAATTTTGAGAAATTTAACACATTGGACGTCCAACGGATGAATCGACCTTACAGTGCCAGGGATCACCTGCCCGGAGAACTCTACACGGCAGCACAGGTCCGGGAACTCGACCAGCTGGCGATCGACGATGCCGGGATTGATGGTTTTGAGCTGATGTCCCGTGCCGGTGAAGCAGCGTTTGCCTGTCTGCTGGAGCGCTGGCCGGAAGAAGAACAGGTGTGCGTCTTTGCCGGGCCGGGTAATAACGGCGGCGATGCCTGGGTGCTGGCGGCGCTGGCCTGTTATCACGGCATGCAGGTGCAGTTTTATACCGTCGGCGATATGAGCTGCCAGTCAGACACCGCCGTGCAGGCGCGCCGTATGGCGGAGCAGGCCGGGGTACAGGCGCAGGCTTTCCGTGGTGAACTGGATTACGACGGCCATATTATTGTCGACGGACTGCTGGGCACCGGCCTCAATGCTGAGGTGCGCGGTGATTTTGCCACGGCAATTGCCGCCATGAATCAGCACCGCGCCGACGTGCTGGCGCTGGACCTGCCCTCCGGCCTTAATGCCGATAGCGGCGTGGTGATGGGCTGTGCGCTGCAGGCAGCGATGACGGTGACCTTTATCGGTATGAAACAGGGGCTGCTGACCGCCTCCGGTCCCGATGTGTGTGGCGAAATTGCCTTTGCGTCACTGGCGGTTGACCCGCTGCTGTACACGCGCCTGCCGCCCGCGGCGGAGCGCATCAGCTGGGATCGTCTTGACCGTCTGGGGCAGCGTCTGCCGGCCCGTTACGGCAATGCGCATAAAGGGGATTTCGGTCATGTACTGGTGATCGGTGGCGATACCGGTCTGGGCGGTGCGGCCGCCATGGCTGCAGAAGCGGCGGGCCGCTGTGGTGCGGGTCTGGTCAGCTGTGCCACGCGCACAGAGCATGTGCTGCCGCTGCTGGTACGGCGGCCGGAAGTGATGGTGCGGGGGGTGGAATCCGGCCTTGAGCTGCAGCCACTGCTGACACGGGCCAGCGTGCTGGCCGCCGGCCCGGGACTGGGCCAGAGCAGCTGGTCAGAACTGCTGTTTCAGCAGGTGCTGGGGGCGTCGTTGCCGCTGGTACTGGATGCCGATGCGCTGAATATGCTGGCGTCACCGGGCTGGCAGTGTGATTTCAGCGGCCGTGACGTCATACTGACGCCTCATCCGGGGGAGGCGGCCCGTCTGTTGGGCTGCAGCACGGCGCAGGTGCAGGCAGACCGCTTCGCCGCCGTGCGGACGCTGGCGGAACGATATCAGGCGGTTGTGGTTCTTAAAGGACAAGGTACCCTGATTGCAGCTCCGCAGGGCGGGGTATCCCTGTGCACCGACGGTAATCCGGGTATGAGCAGCGGCGGTATGGGCGACGTGCTCAGCGGTGTGCTGGCGGCGCTGCTGGCGCAGGGCATGGGTGCTGCCGCCGCCGCGCGTTACGGTGTCTGTCTGCACAGTGCCGCGGCCGATCTGGCTGCACAGCGGGGTCAGCGTGGACTGCTGGCCACCGACCTGATGATGGTTTTACGGGAGTTAATAAACTGATGTCCATTCGCCTCACCGGTGAACAGAAAATGCTGGAATTTGCTGCTGCCTGCGCTCCGCTGCTGGCGGTGGGCGGGCTGGTTTTCCTTGAAGGTACGTTGGGGGCCGGTAAAACCACCTTCAGCCGTGGTCTGATTCAGGCGCTGGGTCATCAGGGGGCAGTAAAAAGCCCGACCTATACGCTGGTGGAAGATTATGAACTGAACTCAGCGCATGTCTGTCATTTTGACCTCTACCGTCTGGGTGACCCGGAAGAACTCGAATTTATGGGCATCCGTGACTATCTCGACCAGCAGGCGCTGTGCCTGATTGAGTGGGCGGAAAAGGGGCAGGGCATTCTGCCGCCGGCGGATCTGATTCTGCATATCGACGATCTGGGCGACAGCCGCGAACTGAGCTGGGAAGCGGCGACCGATAAAGGCCGCCACTGGTGTCAGACGCTGGATCAGCTGGCCGCTGCCCGGAGCAACACCGGGGATAATACATGAGACTGTTGTTGTGTCTCACACTGCTGCTGGGCGGCATCGCGCCGGCGCTGGCTGATGTACAGGAAGTGCGGGTGTGGCAGTCGCCGGATAAAACCCGGCTGGTATTTGATCTGTCGGCACCGTCGGAACACAAAATTTTCACCCTCAATAATCCCGACCGGGTGGTGATTGATCTGGACAACGCGCGGCTGAACGCTGATCTTGGCGGGCTGGATACACGTTCCACCTCCATCCGTAAACTGCGCAGCGGTACCCGCAATCAGAAAGATCTGCGCATCGTGATTGATGTGGCCGAGCCGGTGAGTGCCAGCAGTTTCCCGCTGGCACCAAACGATGTTTACCCGAATTACCGGCTGGTGGTCGACCTTGAACAGAGCAACAAGGCCAGGGCGGTGGTACCGGTTAAAAAAGCGGATGACGGTTACGACGATAACAAGCGCGACATTATTATTGCCATTGATGCCGGTCATGGCGGGGAAGACCCGGGCGCCATTGGTTACGGCCGTACCAAAGAAAAAAATGTGGTGCTGGCAGTGGCCAAAGAGCTGGAGCGGCTGCTGAAAGCTGAACGCGGTTTTGCGCCGTTTATGGTGCGTACCGGCGATTACTATATCGGCCTGCGTGAGCGCACCAACCGCGCGCGGAAAGCCAATGCTGACTTCTTTGTTTCCATTCACGCCGATGCTTTCAAATATGCCAGCGCCCGTGGCAGCTCGGTGTATATGCTGTCGGAACGTGGTGCGACCAGTGAAGCAGCGCGCTGGCTGGCGGACAAAGAAAATGAATCCGATCTGGTCGGTGGTGTCAGTCTGGAGGATAAAGAAGATCATCTGGCCATGACGCTGCTCGACCTGTCCATGACGCACAAGCGCAATGCCAGTGTACAGCTGGGCAATTCCATTCTCGGTCAGATGGGGCAGATTTCCACGCTGCATAAAAAACAGGTGGAGGAAGCGGCATTTGTGGTGCTTAAAGCCCCGGATATTCCGGCGTTGCTGGTGGAGACCGGGTTTATTTCCAATCCGCAGGAAGCGCGCAAGCTGGCGGACAAACGTTATCAGCAGAAACTGGCGCGGGCGATTTTTACCGGCGTGACCGGTTATTTCCGTACTCATCCGCCACGCGGCACGCTGCTGGCGGCAGAAAAAGAAACGGCACCGGTATTCAGCACTTATGTGATCCGCAGTGGTGATACACTGTCGGAAATTGCCGTCCGCCGCGGTATTGCGGTGAGTGATCTGCGCCGTCTTAATGACCTGAAAAATGATCAGCTGCGTATTGGTCAGCGCATCAAAATCCCGAACACCTGAAAGTATCTGACCCGGGCCGGAAGTTTTTTATGAACAGAATTCATTTACTGTCACCACGGCTGGCGAACCAGATTGCTGCCGGCGAAGTCGTGGAGCGGCCGGCCAACATCGTCAAAGAGCTGGTGGAAAATGCCCTTGATGCCGGTGCCGGCCGTATCGAAATCGATACCGAGCAGGGCGGGGTAAAGCTGCTGCGTATCCGTGATGACGGGCATGGCATTGATAAAGACGATCTGCCGCTGGCGCTGAGCCGTCATGCCACCAGTAAAATTACCACGCTGGACGATCTGGAAGCCGTCGGCAGCCTTGGCTTCCGTGGGGAAGCGCTGGCCAGTATCAGCTCCGTCACGCGCCTGACGCTGACCTCAAAAACCTCAGAAGCTGCGGAAGCCTGGAGCGTGAATGTCGAAGGCCGGGATATGGCGGCCAGTGTCAGTCCGGCCGCGCACCCCACCGGCACCACGGTGGAAGTGCGGGATCTGTTTTTTAATACCCCGGCGCGGCGTAAATTTCTGCGCACCGAAAAAACCGAATTTTCCCATCTGGAAGAGTACGTTAAGCGCTTGGCGTTAAGCCGTTACGATGTGGCTTTTTCGCTGCGCCATAATGGCCGTGTGATTCATCAGCTGCGCGCCGCTGAACGCGAGCTGGAAAAAGAAAAACGGGTGGCCAGTCTGCTCAGTGCGGATTTTATCGACAACGCGGTGCGGATTGATGCCGAAGCCGCCGGTCTGACGCTGGAAGGCTGGGTCGGGCTGCCGACCTTCTCCCGCTCACAGGCGGATATGCAGTATTTCTTTGTCAACGGCCGCGTGGTGCGTGACAAACTGGTGGTGCATGCGATCAAGCAAGCCTACCGCGATGTGTTGTATCACGGCCGTCAGCCGGCGTTTGTGCTGTATCTGTGGCTGGAGCCGAAACTGGTGGATGTGAATGTGCACCCGACCAAGCACGAAGTGCGTTTCCGTGACGGGCGTCTGGTGCATGACTTTCTCTTCCGCACGCTGCACCGCGCTTTGGGCGATGTGCGCCCGGAAGACCGTCTGAGCGGGAATGCCATGGGCACTACGCCAGGCAGTCTGACCAGTGCGCCGCTGAGCAGTCAGCCGGCGCCGGCGACCGGGGTGCAGGCCGGTGAATTTCAGGAACAGACCCGTCTCGACTGGCAGGCGCAGCGGCCGGCCGCAGCAGGATTGTCGCCGTCTTATTCCCGTGAACCGGTCACCCGCTCCGCGGTCGCCGAACAGCTGCATGCTTACCAGCAGATGAGCGAAGCGCAACCGCTGGCGTCGGCAGCGCAGGAACTGCCCCAGACGGATGCCGATATGCCGCCGCTGGGCTTTGCCATTGCCCAGCTGCACGGCATTTATATTCTCGCCCAGAACGCCATCGGCATGGTGGTGGTGGACATGCATGCGGCGCACGAACGCATTACCTATGAACGGCTGAAAACCGCCGTCGATCAGCAGGGCGTGCAGACGCAGCCGCTGCTGGTGCCGGTGACGCTGGCCGTCAGTGAACGGGAAGCCGATGCCGCCGAGCAGTTTGCCGATGAATTCCGCCAGCTGGGGGTGGAACTGGCGCGGGTGGCACCGGAGAGTATCGTCGTGCGGCAGATTCCGGTGCTGCTGCAGCAGGCCGAAGTTCCGCGTCTGGTCACCGACATGCTCGGCGATCTGATGGAGCATGGTACCTCCGACCGGCTGCTGTCGCACCGCAATGAGCTGTTGTCGACCATGGCCTGCCATGGTTCGGTGCGCGCCAACCGCAGACTGACACTGCCGGAAATGAATGCCCTGCTGCGGGACATGGAAGCCACTGAACGCAGCGGCCAGTGCAATCATGGTCGTCCGACCTGGACTCAGCTGAGCATGAGTGAACTGGACAAACTGTTTTTGCGGGGCCGCTAATGACTATGATCCGCGAACTGCCGCCGGCCATTTTTCTGATGGGTCCGACCGCCTCCGGCAAAACGGCACTGGCACTGGAGCTGGTGGATAAATACCCGTGCGAAATTATCAGTGTGGATTCAGCGCTGGTGTACAAAGGCATGGATATCGGCACAGCCAAACCGGATGCTGACATGCTGCAACGTGCCCCGCACCGGCTGATTGACCTGATTGATCCGGCTGACAGTTATTCCGCCGCCACCTTCCGTGAGGACGCCCTGCGGGAAATGGCGGATATCACCGCCTGTGGCAAAGTGCCGCTGCTGGTCGGTGGCACCATGATGTATTTTAAATTTCTGCGCGATGGGGCTGCGCAGTTACCGCAATCGGTGCCGGAAGTGCGTGAGCGTCTGCTGGCGGAAGGGCTGCAACATGGCTGGCCGGCCATGCATGCACGGCTGGCAGGGATTGATCCTGAATCCGCAGCGCGGCTGAAACCCATGGATTCGCAGCGTATCCAGCGCGCGCTGGAGGTGTGGGAAATATCCGGCAAAACCCTGTCGCAGCTGTGGGCAGAACAGAAAACCGAACCCTTGCCCTACCATGTCGTCAATCTGGCGGTCTGTCCGGCGCAACGCAGTGTTCTGCATGAGCGCATAGCGCTGCGCTTCCGCCAGATGGTGACGCAGGGATTTGTTGATGAAGTGCGTAGCCTTTACGCCCGCGGCGATCTGGACGTGAATATGCCGTCAGTACGCTGCGTTGGTTACCGCCAGGTGTGGGACTATCTGGACGGTAAATATGAGTATGAGGAAATGATTGAACGTGGCATCATAGCCACGCGCCAACTGGCAAAGCGTCAGATTACCTGGTTGCGGAGCTGGCCGGATCTCCACTGGCTGGATACTGATGACAGTAATCTTCTGCAAAGCGCCTTGAAAATCCTGCATGCCAACGCCATATTTGACGCATCGTCCTGAATTCGCAGCTTTACCGCCTGGCGTCGCTCCGGACGAAACTGGGGCTTATTTCTTTTTTGGCTGTCCCCACACTGGACGGCACACCTTATTTAAGGAGACTGTTATGTCAAAAGGGCACTCGCTACAAGACCCTTATCTCAACCAGCTGCGCAAAGAGCGTATCCCTGTATCCATTTTTCTGGTTAATGGTATCAAGCTGCAGGGCCAGATCGAATCCTTCGATCAGTTTGTTATTCTGTTAAAAAACACGGTAAGTCAGATGGTGTACAAGCACGCGATTTCGACGGTTGTTCCGTCACGCAATGTGCGGATGGCACCAGTCGACAGTGAAGACGGTCAGTCAGAAGACTAATCGCGGGAGCCGCTTACCTTGTTCTTTGAACGCCCTGATAACGGCGGCGAAACCGCAGTCCTGGTTCATATCGACTTTCCTGAGGGGCCAAATCGCGAGGATCTTTATGAATTCCGCGATCTGGTCATTTCTGCCGGGGCCGATCCGGTTGAGCTGATTACCGCCAAGCGGACCGTGCCGGATGCCAAAACCTTTATCGGTAAAGGCAAAGTAGAAGAAATCGCTGAGGTTCTGCGTCTGCATGGCGCAGAGCTGGTGATTTTCAATCATGGCCTTTCCCCCAGCCAGGAACGTAACCTCGAACGTGCCCTGCAATGCCGCGTGCTCGACCGCACCGGCCTGATCCTCGATATTTTTGCCCAGCGTGCCCGTACCCATGAAGGTAAGCTTCAGGTTGAACTGGCGCAGCTACAGTATCAGTCGACCCGTCTGGTACGGGGCTGGACTCACCTTGAACGGCAGAAAGGCGGTATCGGTCTGCGTGGCCCGGGTGAAACCCAGCTGGAAACCGACCGCCGTTTGCTGCGTGAGCGGGTGAAAACCATTAACGCCCGGCTGGAAAAGGTGCACGCCCAGCGTGACCAGGTACGGCGGGCGCGCAAACGGTCAGAAATTCCGTCGGTTGCGATTGTCGGCTACACCAACGCCGGCAAATCGACCCTGTTCAATACCCTGACCAGCTCCGAGGTGTACGCCGCCAATCAGTTATTTGCCACGCTCGATCCGACCTTGCGCCGTTATCCGGTGGAGAATGTCGGCGAGGTGGTGCTGGCTGATACCGTGGGCTTTATCCGCCATCTGCCGCATAAGCTGGTGGAAGCCTTCAAAGCCACGCTGCAGGAAGCGGCCGACGCCGATCTGCTGATGCACGTGATCGACTGCGCTGCTGAAGAGCGCGATGCCAATATTGAGCAGGTCGAGCTGGTGCTGAAAGAAATTGATGCCGATAAGGTGCTGCAGCTGCGTGTGTACAACAAGATTGATCTGCTGGAGCATGCCGAAGCACGCATTGATCGCGACGACAGCGGCCGGCCGGTTGCGGTCTGGTTATCGGCTCAGCAACAGCAGGGGCTGGAGCTGCTGAATCAGGCACTGGGCGAGCTGTTGGTCACCGAGATGTTCACGGCCAACATTACCCTGCAGCCGCAGGATGCCAAGTTGCGGGCAATTCTTTACGAAATTGGTGCTATTGAGAAAGAACACTATGCAGAAAACGGTGATATGGTACTGACAGTTCGTTTACAACGTCAGGATTTCCGGCGGGCACTGGCCCGGGCCAATATCGACCAAAGTCGTTTTCTGGAACCGGAAAAAGAAGCCTGGCACTGAGGTTCAGGCGCGACTGAAGGCCGGAACAGGATTCAGTCGCCGCCTAAATCCGTTATGATTGATTCACAGATAAGATAAAAACTGTCTTCCTAACTGGAGTGATATATGGCCTGGAATGAGCCCGGCGGAAAGGGCAATCCTAATGACCCCTGGGGGAATAACAACCGCGGCGGTGATAAGAACCGCGGCGGTGGTAATCAGCCACCGGATCTGGATGAAGCCCTCAAGCAGCTGATGGATAAGCTGAATGGTTTGTTCGGTGGTGGCAAACGTAATAACAATAACCGCAAAGGTGGCGGTGCCGGTGGCCTGTTCGGCATTGGTGCGGCCATTATTGTGGTTCTGCTGGTGTTCAATTCTGTCTATACCCTGGATGAACAGGAACGCGGGGTGGTACTGCGCCTTGGTAAATACCTGAAAACCGAAAATCCGGGTCTGCGCTTCAAAATCCCGCTGGTGGATCAGGTCATTCCTGTGGCGACTACCAAGGTCCGTGAATCGGAAATCAAAGAGCGTATGCTGACCGAAGACGAGAATATCGTTGAAGTCGAGCTCAACGTACAGTATCGGGTGACCGATCCGGTGGCCTTTGCCCTGCGGATTGAGCAGCCGGAGCGTACGCTGCTGTCGGCTGCCGAAAGTGCCCTGCGTCACGAAGTGGGCTCAGCAGCCATGGACCCGATTCTGACCACCGGCCGTGCGGAACTGGCCGATAAGGTTCAGACCCGTCTGCAGGATTACCTTGACCGTTACGAAACCGGTATGGTGCTGAGCAACGTCAACATCAAGGACGCGCGTCCGCCGGCTCAGGTGAAAGATGCGTTCGACGATGTGCAGAAAGCGAAAAATGATAAAGAAACCATGACCAACCAGGCCGAGTCATACGCCAATTCCATCGTGCCGGAATCGCGTGGTAAGGCACAGCGTCAACTGGAAGAAGCATCCGCTTATAAAGAACGTGTGATTGCCCGTGCACAGGGTGAAGCATCCCGCTTCGATCAGCTCTACACTGAGTACAAAAAGGCACCAGAGGTTACCCGTGAGCGTCTGTACATCGATGCCGTGTCTGAAGTCTACAGCAAGAGCAGCAAGGTGCTGGTCGATATCGATGGTGGCAACAACATGATGTACCTGCCACTGGATAAACTGATGAAGAGCCTGCCGGCCGCGCCGGGCAGTGCGCAGCTGAGCAACAGTGATATCTCCCGGCTGACCGATCAGGTGCTGAACGAAGCCCGTTCACGTCAGAGTAATTCAGGTACCACTACACGCCGGGAGGGTCGCTAATGTCACCTAAAGCTATGATCGCCATCATCGTTGCCGGTCTGGTTCTGCTGGTGGGCAGTCAGTCTCTGTACGTGATTAACGAGAAAGAACGCGCCATCCGCCTGAAGTTCGGTGAAGTGGTGGGTGCGGATATTCAGCCGGGTATACATTTCAAAACGCCGCTGGTGGATGAAATCAAACGTTTTGACGCCCGGGTGCTGACGCTGGACACCAATCCGTCACGCTTCCTGACCTCTGGTAAGAAATATGTGATTGTGGATTCCTATGCCAAGTGGCGCATTAAGAATGTCCGTGCGTACTACAAAGCTACGTCCGGTAACCGTCTGGAAGCGTCTAATCTGCTGGCTAACCAGGTCAACAAAGGCCTGCGTGATGAAATCGCTGCCCGTACCCTGCATGAAGTGGTATCCGGTGAGCGTGATGAACTCATGACCCAGCTGACCGCCAGTCTGAACACTCAGACCCAGGATGACCTGGGCATTGAGATTCTCGATCTGCGTGTGAAGGCGGTGGATCTGCCGGATGACCTGAGTAATTCCGTGTATGACCGTATGGCGGCAGAACGTGAGCGGGAAGCCCGTGAATTCCGCTCTCAGGGTAAAGAGCTGGCGGAAGGTATCCGTGCTGATGCTGACCGTCAGAAGACTGTTATTGAAGCAGAAGCCTACCGTGACGCCGAGCGCACCAAGGGTGAAGGGGATGCGGAAGCCTCACGGATTTACGCCGCGGCTTACAATAAAGACCCTGAATTCTATGCCTTTACCCGCAGCCTGAAAGCCTACACTGAGACCTTCAGCCAGAGCGATGTGCTGCTGCTCAAGCCTGACAGCGACTTCTTCCGTTATATGAAGGATGCTAAAGGTAAATAATCGGATATAAAGCGGAGCACCTTAACCATGTTCAAGGCGCAGCCACTTTGCTAGAATCCGTTAACCGGGCCTGGTGCCCGGTTTTTTTGTGCGATTTTCTCTGAATTCAGTATTTTTTACCCGGACGGGGGCACCTGGTGCAGGCCGATCTTTGGCGCGAACTCGCGATCGCAGTGTGTCTGGTGTTTATTATTGAAGGCGTAATGCCTTTCCTGTATCCGGCCCGCTGGCGCCGGCTGGTTGCCCGGCTGGCAACAGTGGATGATCGTACAATGCGTATGACAGGGCTGATCAGCATGCTGATTGGGCTCGGTCTTCTCTACATAATCAACTGATTTAAGGTTGGACGATGACAAGCGCTGACCGTTGGCTGTTGCCGGATGGTATCGAAGAGGTACTGCCGCCACAGGCGCGCCGGACTGAGCAGCTGCGCCGCCGTTTACTCGACCTGCTGGACAACTGGGGCTACGACCTGGTTGTTCCGCCGGCTCTCGAATACCTCGACTCTTTGCTGACCGGTGTCGGCAAGGAACTGGATCTGCGTACCTTCAAGGTAATTGATCAGCTTTCCGGGCGCCTGATGGGCCTGAGTGCTGACACCACGCCGCAGGTTGCCCGTATTGATGCGCACAGCCTGGCGCCGGAAGGCACCAGCCGGCTGAGCTATTGCCGCACCGTATTTCACGCCAAGGCCGCTTCACTGCTGGCCAGCCGCACCCCGACTCAGATCGGTGCTGAGCTGTATGGCGAAGCCGGAGTTGGCGCCGATGTGGAAATCATCAGCCTGATGCTGTCGATGCTGGAAGCAGCTGGCATGCAGGACGTGCATCTTGATCTGGGCAATGTCGGCGTGTTCCGGGTACTGTCCGGTAAAGCCGGGCTCAGCGATACACAGCAGAGCGAACTGTTCGATCTGCTGAAGCTGAAATGTGAATCCGATGTGGTTGCCTGGGCCGGGCGTGAAATCCGTGATGCCGCGCTGCGGGAAGCTTTTAGCCTGCTGCCGCGTTTGCAGGGGGCACCGGAGAAACTGGCTGAACGTCTGCAGCGTCTGCTGGAGCTGGTGCCGGAAGTGAACGCTGAGATCGCTCACATCCGTGATGTCGCCGCCCGGGTTGCTGCCCGCTTCCCGCAGACGCCACTGTATTTTGATCTGACCGAACTGCGTGGCTATAACTATCATACGGGTCTGCTGTTCGCAGCCTATATTCCGGGTTATGGCGATGCCATTGTGCAGGGCGGCCGCTACGACGAAACCGGTGCAGCCTTCGGCCGCGCACGTCCGGCAACCGGCTTCTCAGCCGACCTGAAAGTATTATCCCGCTTCGGTACTTTCGTGACCGGAGAAAAGCAGACCATCATCGCCCCTGACAGTGACGACACTGAGCTCTGGAACGAGATCAATGCGCTGCGTGCCGCCGGCAAACGGGTGCTGACAGCGAGTGAACAGGATGCAGTCCGGGGTGATCTGTATCTGAAGAAACAGGATGGCCAGTGGCAACTGGTCGAAGCATAAAATTTTGTAAGAGATAGATCTGCCATGGGCAAAAGCGTTGTTGTTCTGGGCACCCAGTGGGGTGACGAAGGTAAAGGTAAAATTGTCGATCTGCTGACTGAAAAAGCAGCGGCAGTGGTACGTTTTCAGGGCGGGCATAATGCCGGTCATACGCTGGTAATCGACGGTGTCAAAACCGCCCTGCACCTGATCCCGTCCGGCATCCTGCGTGACGGCGTGAACTGTGTGATTGCCAACGGTGTGGTCGTGGCTCCGGATGCTCTGCTGAAAGAAATCCGTGCGCTGGAAGAGCGTGGCGTACCGGTCATGGAGCGTCTGCGTTTATCCCATGCCTGTCCGCTGATCATGCCGTATCACACGGCTCTGGATCAGGCCCGTGAAGTTAAACGCGGTAACGCCAAAATCGGTACTACCGGTCGTGGTATCGGGCCGGCTTATGAAGATAAGGTTGCCCGCCGCGGTCTGCGTGTTGGTGATCTGTATCAGCCGGAATTCGCTGACAAACTGAAAGAAGTGATGGAATTTCATAACTTCTCCCTGACTCAGTACTACGGCTGTGAAGCGGTCGGTTACGAAGAAACCCTGGCAGCCTGTCAGGACTGGGCTGCACAGCTGAAAGACATCGTGGTGGACGCGGTTGACCTGATTCACGGCGTACGTGAATCCGGTGGCGATATCATGTTCGAAGGTGCCCAGGGCACGCTGCTGGACATCGACCACGGTACTTATCCGTTCGTCACTTCCTCCAACACCACCGCTGGCGGTGCGGCGACAGGTTCCGGCGTTGGCCCGCTGTACCTGGATGAAATTCTGGGTATCACCAAAGCCTATACCACCCGTGTCGGTTCCGGTCCGTTCCCGACCGAACTGTTCGATGACATCGGTGAACACCTGCAGACCAAAGGCAACGAAAAAGGCACGACTACCGGCCGTTCACGTCGTTGTGGCTGGTTTGATGCCATGCTGGTGAAACACTCCATCCGGGTGAACTCCATCAGCACCATCTGCCTGACCAAGCTCGACGTACTCGATGGCCTCGATACCATCAAGGTGTGTGTGGGCTACGAAGATCAGCAGGGCAACGCCATTAATGTGCCGGCTTCTGCAGACCAGTTTGAGAAAATCAAACCTGTGTATAAAGAGCTGCCGGGTTGGAAAGAATCCACATACGGTGCGAAGAGCATGGCAGACCTGCCGGACAATGCCCGCGCTTATATCCGTTTTGTGGAAGACGCCATTGGTGCACCGATTGATATTATTTCCACCGGTCCTGACCGTCTGGAAACCATCGTGCTGCGTCACAGCTTTGAGCTGTAATCGCAGGCACTGAAGTAAAAAACCCGCTGCGGCGGGTTTTTTTATGCCTGTTGTAAAGCGAATGAAACAAACAGCAGATGGGGTATTTGCTGATTAAATGTTCTTAAGGTAATAGCAGCCTGCTGTACGCTGAATGGCGTAATCAGCCGCATAATATCCGCTGAATCAGAATGGGCCGTAAAACGGCCTGCTTAACAGGGAGGACGATGCTTGATAAAGTGACCCTTTCAAAACAGAGAACAGAAGGGATCATGTTCAAGCGTCTGTTTGCCTCCCGCAAAAACCCTTACATCCCCGGCCTCGATAATCCTGAGCATATCAGTCTGAATATCGGCGGCTGCCGGTTAGATATGGATATCCCGCCGCATTACAACTCTCATGGGTTTGATGCCGATAAGGAACCGGCGGATATCCCCAACATATACGACGAAACGCTTTACGACCCCAACGGTGATTTTCTCTTTAATGGCCTCCTGCCGCTCAGACGAGACTGGGAGTACTTTGGTCCTATCTGGCGTGGCCGCTATCTCGGCCGTACAGTGTTCTCTGTAGTGGTCGAGCGGGTCAATTGTCTGCCTGAAGGAATGAGCTGCCTGAATCCTGCTCATTTTGAGCAGGTGATTTTACGTTTTCTTTTTGATAAAGGGCCTGATACTCCGGATCTGATAAAAAAGATAGCACCAGTGAACTGGCAGATAAAACAGATCGGTAACCAACCCTGGATACTGTTTGAACAGCGGGTATGGGTCAAAGAAGGTTTGCCAGATCGTGATATTACTATATCTCAGTTTCGTGCCTTTGCCGCGACTGCAATTGATGACCGTTATTTTCTGCTATTGGATTTTGATAATTTTGGCTATACGCCCTCAGAAATATCGATTGCCAATATGAATGCATTCAAAGACCGGATTATTAACAGTATCAAATGGCAGCTGAGTGACGCTGCTCATAAGCGTTTGCAAGAAGTTCAGGCTCAATGGCCGGATGCCAAACTTTCTCACCACCGCGAGCCGGAAGACTGGGTGTACCCGGAGTGGCGCGATGGCGATAAACAAAAAGGTGAACCGTATATTGTGATTTTAAAACGTAACACACCTCCCCCTGAATTTAAGTTTTGATTTATTTTGATATACAAGGAGACAGACAATGACCGGAAGTCATGGTTATAAAAAAATCCTCGGACCAGAAGATGACCGAAATCTGACCCGCAGTGTCTGGGTGCCTGCAGACCAGTTTAATGAATGGCAGCGGGTTAAAAGCGGAAAAGACGGCAATTACTATATGACCAGTCTTTTTCGCTCTGTAACCGATATGGCAAAAACGCCCGGAGCCCGGATGCCTGTGTCCCAGAAAGGACGTTATGGCGATTTTGATATGTCTTATCAGGTATCTCCGGCTTCCAAAGATATTTATTTGAATCTGGTAGCATTATCGAGTGACTCTGAATCCCGAGGTCCCCAAACGCCAGGTTTATACAGAACCCGATGGGAAGGTGATGCGGCTCAAGGACAATGGCGAGTCAAAGATGAAACGTGTATCAGCATGGACCTTTCTCATCAGTGGGGGGGTACTCATTCAGCAGTGATTCCTGGGAAGTTTGAAAGTAAAGAAGAGGCCGGCCTCATGATGGCTAGGCATTTAGAAAATGCCTATTTCCCGCAGACCCGCCAAAAAAATGCGATTCATAAAAATAATAATCACTTTTCCATGTTCTGGCTGAATAATGAATTTACCAGTGATGTCCATGTGAAAAGTCTGGTCTCTATGATGCAGATGGCCCGTAAACAGAGTGCTGAACTTCAGTGGCTGGTGCATGGGGAAGCCTGTGGAACCTTTGTCAGAGCGGCAGAGTATCTGAAGAAAAATCCGGTCTCAGATAATCGCCATGAAGCGCAGAAAGGCTTTGCATTGCAGAGTTTTTACTTTTCCAACCCCCGCGGTCGGCGAACCAGTAAATCTGATCTGGAAAAAATCTGTAAGGATGTCGGTTTTACCTACGAAGATACCCATATCAATAAACACGATGTATTCAGGAACTCTGATGCGCGCAAAGATGCTGTATGGGGAAGTCTGAAGAAATTATCCGGTATCAGTCTGGCGGTGTTGGGTGGAAGTGCAGGGCTTAACTCCACGATGGCAAACGATTTGATTGGCGTTGATACCGTCATGAAAATTAAAGATCTGGTAGACAGTCCACTGGGATTGGCAACGGGCGTTGCTGTTGCCGCAGGTATTGTCGTTCTGGCAGATAAAGGTGCAAGCCTTTACGGTTATGGCCGGAATCTGGGTGGGGTGGCATCCTCCACCTTCGGCAACGGCAACCAGAACTGGGCTGCCTGATTCAGGTTTTCTGCGAGATGAAAAACCCGCTGCGGCGGGTTTTTTTATGGCTTCTGGTCATCTGCCCCGGCTGCCAGTACATGGGTCAGATAATCCAGCAGAATTCTCACCTTCGGCGACAGCTGTCGTCCGGGCAGGCACAGCGCCCAGATGCCTTCGTCATCCGGGGCGTAGTTGGTCAGAATTTCCCGTACCGAGCCGTTTTCCAGATAAGGCAGGGCGTAGTAGTCCGGCAGCTGTACGATGCCCAGTCCACGTCGGGCGGCGTCCATTAAAGCTTCACCACTGTTGCAGCGCAGGCGGCCATGAATACGCACCATGCGCTCACCGCGGCTGTCACGGAAGCGCCAGTAATCCAGCGTTCCCACCAGGCAGCTGTGACGGCTGAGTTCCGACAGGGTATCCGGCGTGCCGTAGTGATCGAGATAGTCACGTGAGGCACAGGTATACAGGCGCCGGGTGCCGAGCCGGCGGGCGATCAGATCCTCGTTTTCCAGCCGTCCGAGGCGGATGGCCAGATCGTAATTACCTTCCACCATATCCATCTTCTTGTTGGTCAGGTCGCACTGCAGGCTCAGACGTGGGTTGTCCTGCAGAAAGCGGTTAAGCAGCGGCATCAGCTGGCGTTCGCCATAGGTTACCGGTGCGGTCACTCTGAGTGTGCCCTGAGGGACGCTCTGCAGCTGGCTCAGGGTGCGTTCAGCGTCGTTCAGGGCATCCAGCAGCGGGCGGCAGGACTGATAGTAGAGCTGGCCGGCCTCGGTCAGGCTGACCCGGCGGGTGGTACGGTAAAACAGTTTCACCCCCAGGCGCTGTTCCAGTGCCTGAATCTGCCGGCTGACCTGGGCGGTGGATATTTCCAGCCGGTTGGCAGCACGGGTGAAGCTTTCGGTTTCAGCCACGGCGACAAACTCGCTGACTCCCTGCCATTCGTTCATTGATTATTACCAATATGTAATAGTGATTTTATGGAAAGCCAGATTATCTCTGGTCTGTATGTAATTACAATGCCTGTCATACTTAACAGGAGATACCCTCGATGACTGATACCATTACCTGCCGTGCTGCCGTTGCCTGGGGGCCGGGTGAAGCGCTGAAAATCGAAGAAGTTCAGGTCGCCCCGCCGAAAGCCGGTGAAGTGCGTGTGAAGATCGTTGCCACTGGTGTCTGCCACACTGATGCCTTTACTCTGTCCGGCGATGACCCGGAAGGCGTCTTCCCGTCCATTCTGGGCCACGAAGGCGGTGGTATTGTTGAATCGGTGGGCGAAGGCGTCACCAGCGTTAAAGTCGGTGATCATGTGATCCCGCTGTACACCGCAGAATGTGGTGAGTGCAAATTCTGTAAATCCGGCAAAACCAACCTCTGCAGCGCCGTCCGTGCGACTCAGGGTCAGGGCCTGATGCCGGATGGTACCAGCCGCTTCTCCATCGACGGCAAGCCGATTTTCCATTACATGGGCTGTTCCACCTTCTCTGAATACACCGTGCTGCCGGAGATTTCCGTGGCCAAGGTGAATCCGGAAGCACCGCTGGAAGAAGTCTGCCTGCTGGGTTGTGGTGTAACCACGGGTATGGGCGCAGTGCTGAAAACGGCCAAGGTTGAAAAAGGTGCGACCGTAGCGATTTTTGGCCTGGGTGGTATTGGTCTGTCAGCCATTATCGGAGCGACGATGGCGGGTGCCAGTCGTATCATCGGTATTGATCTTAACGAGAGCAAATTTGAACTGGCGAAAAAGCTGGGCGCCACCGACTGTATTAATCCGAAGGATTACGACAAACCGATTCAGGAAGTGATCGTTGATCTGACCGATGGCGGTGTTGATTACTCCTTCGAGTGTATCGGTAATGTGAACGTGATGCGCTCCGCACTGGAATGCTGTCACAAAGGCTGGGGCGAATCTGTGATTATCGGTGTGGCCGGTGCCGGCCAGGAAATCTCCACCCGTCCGTTCCAGCTGGTTACCGGTCGTGTATGGCGTGGTTCTGCCTTTGGTGGTGTGAAGGGCCGTTCTGAACTGCCGGGTATTGTTGAGGATTACCTGGCGGGTAAATTCGCGCTCAACGATTTTATTACGCACACCATGTCGCTGGATAAAATCAACGAAGCCTTTGATCTGATGCACGAAGGTAAAAGTATCCGCAGCGTAATTCACTACTGAGTTAAATAAAGAGCGCACTGCCTACGGGGAGTGCGTTTTTTTATTTCAGGAGAACCTGATGAGTCTGGAAATTTTAAGTCAGAACAAAAGCTTCGGTGGCTGGCATAAACAATACTCGCATACTTCAGAAGTACTGAACTGCAGCATGCGTTTTGCCGTGTACCTGCCACCTCAGGCCAGCGCAGAAAATCCGGTGCCTGTACTGTACTGGTTGTCCGGTCTGACCTGTAGCGATGAAAACTTTATGCAGAAAGCCGGTGCACACCGTGTGGCGGCGCAACTGGGTATGGCCATTGTGGCGCCGGATACCAGTCCGCGTGGCGATGATGTGGCGGATGAAGCGGATCAGTACGACATGGGCAAGGGCGCCGGCTTTTATCTGAATGCCACGCAGGAACCCTGGCGTCAGCATTACCACATGTACGATTATGTGGTGGAAGAACTGCCGGCACTGATTGAGGCGACGTTTCCGGTGACAGCACAGCGTGCCATTGCCGGTCACTCAATGGGCGGACATGGTGCGCTGGTGATTGCCCTGCGCAACAGTGCGCGTTATTCCTCGGTGTCGGCGTTCAGCCCGATTACCAATCCGGTCAACTGTCCCTGGGGGCAGAAAGCCTTCGCTCAGTATCTGGGCAATGACCGCGAGCTGTGGCGTACTTATGATGCGTCTGAGCTGATGAGTCAGGCGAAAGATAAACTGCCGGCACTGGTCGATCAGGGCGAAGCCGACAACTTCCTGCAGGAACAGCTGAAGCCGGAAATGCTGGAAGCCGCGGCTAAGCGCAGTGATTACCCGCTGCAACTGCGTCGCCATGAAGGCTATGATCACAGCTATTATTTTATTGCCTCATTTATTGAGGATCACCTGCGTTTCCATCACGGTCATTTCTGATCTGTGTTCCCCGGTTTCCTGCCGGGTGCTTATAACAGCGCCGGCAGGGACAATGCCGCCAGAATACCGCCCACCACAAGCAGCAGCATAAAGACGACGCGCAGAAACACGGCCTCGTTGATTTTATGGTGCAGAGCATTGCCGGCCAGAGCGCCCACGACCACACAGGGAATCAGCCACAGAATATGCTGGTAATGTTGCTGCAGGCGGCCACTGACAAAGAACCACAGCGTCATTGAGGCATTCAGTGTCAGCCAGACGGTTAATAACGTGGCCCGGAACTGCGACTTGTTTAATCCCAGCCGGGCAATGGCGTATACCAGCAGAGGGCCGCCGGAGGCAAACAGACCATGCGTGATACCGGCACCGCCAATGGTGATGTCGCGGCGCAGTGGCGGCATGGCCGGTGGCTGTTGCTGCAATACCGCCCGCAGAGCAAACCAGATAATCAGCAGGGCAAACAGGAATTTTGCCCAGCCAGCGGGTACATAAGGTGTGATCATAATACCGGCCGCGGTACCGGCCAGCATCAGCGGTAATACCCGCGTCAGCAGCAGCGGCCACTGGATATGAGCACGGTGGCGGATCACCAGCGGGCCTGTCATCAGAATATTGAGCGAAACCATAACCGGCACCAGCGATTGCAGATCAAACACCAGTGCACTCAGCGATAATGCGAGAACGATGCTGCCGAAACCGGTCATGGCTTCAATGCCATACGCCATGGTTACCGCGAAGCCGACCCACAGCCAGGCCATTATTTCACCTCCAGTTCGTGGGCAAACTTCCGGCTCATCAGTCGCAGGAACAGCCGCGGCCAAAGGCGGTAGAGAATGCTCGACAGATTGGTGAAGGTATCCGGAAACAGGCGTTCTTTATCCTGCGCTGCGGCCTGCAACACTTTGCTGATCATCCATTGGGCGGAATGAACTCTGCCGACGGTTGAGCGCGCATGACGGGTTTTCCCACCACTGCCACTGAGAGCATTCTGCTCAATTGGCGTGTCGAGAAAACTGGGGTAAACCATCAGTACCGAGACACCATAGTGACGCATTTCGCAGCGGAATACTTCAAAGTACTGGTGCAGGGCGGCTTTTGCGGCACAGTATCCGGCACGCGCCATAACCGGCATCCAGCCGGCCATGGAACCGACATTAATCACTTTGCTGCCGGAATTTTTCAGCAGTGGTAATAATGCCTGTGTCAGCCGCACGGGAGCGAAAAAATCCACCGCCATCACTTTTTCTATGATTTCCGGGCGGGTGATTTCACTCAGTGAACGGTGGGTAATACCGGCGTTATTCACCAGCAGGGCAATATCCGGCTGGCGGTGGCTGATGTCAGCGGTCAGCTGGCTGATGGCACCGGCGTCAGACAGGTCGCAGACAAAGGGGGTTGCCTCTGTCAGAGACTGGCAGACACCCTGTAGTTGCTCCGCGTTCACATCAATCAGAAACAGGCGGTAACGGCCATTCAGCTGCCGGGCCATTTCCAGACCCAGGCCGGAAGCCGCGCCGGTAATCACAGCCACTTGTGAGGATGATGTTGGCATCTCAGATCAGCCCCTGATGACGGGCGTAAAATTCAAACACCTCACGTGAAGACTTCTGCGGAATATAACCAAAGTCATTTTTCAGCGCGCTGTTATCCAGCACCGGACGGTAACGCAGAAAATCCAGTTGCTCCGGACCGTAGCGGGTCAGCTTCAGCAGTTTGCCAACAGCCAGCATACTTTTCAGCGCCAATGCCGGAATGGTCAGATTTTTCTTGCCCAGAGTTGCGGCAATTTCCTGAATACTCATGGCACCATCACCGGCAAGATTGAAACGGCCGCTCAGCTCCTGCTCAACACCGCGGCGGATAATTTCCACCACATCCTCATCCCAGATAAAGACAAAAGGTGAACGTGAACCGGAAATCGCCAGCAGACGGTTTTTACGGAACAGATTGGTGATCAGGTTATCGGTGTTTTTTCCCAGCACAGTACCGGGGCGCAGAATCAGTTGTTTCAGCTGCGGTGCTTCCACGGCGAACTCCGCCAGCATTTCTTCAACCAGACGTTTATGGTAGCTGTAAGGAAAACTGTAATTGCCGCGGATACTGTCACTTTCTTTCAGCCAGCCCGGGTTATCAGCATAGTAACCATAAGCGGCTCCGCTGCTGGTTACCGTAATATGGCGCACGCCATGTCTGACACAGGCCTGCAGCAGATTACGCGTGCCGTTGACGTCAATATCATAGTCGCGTTCCCGGTCAGGACCGGGCTGCACAATACTGGCCAGATGGATCACATGGGTGATCCCGTTTTTTTCAATAAAGCCGGCCAGGTCCGGTGAACGGATATCCATTTTCCGGTACTGGTAATGGGCCGGGCTGGCATCGCGGATATCGATACCGTAGACGTTATGCTGTTGGCAGAGGACGGCCGCCAGGCGTGAGCCGATATAGCCCTCGCTGCCGGTAATCAGAATATTCATTGACATGTTACGGATCCGTTCTTTTTGTTATTACCTGCTGAGTACTTACGGTCCTGCAGGTTCCAGAAGGCGGTCAGACTTAAGCCGCTGACCAGGTGCCAGATACCCCAGGCGGCGGCGATAATCGCCATGCCGGAAAGCTGATCAAAAAAGGTGAAAATAATACCGAGGCCGAGGCCGGAATTCTGAATGCCGACTTCCAGTGTGACAGCACGGCTGTCAGCGGTATTCAGTTTCATCAGCCGCGCCGACAGACGTCCGACGCTGAGGGCCAGGGCGTTATGCAGAATGACGATAAAGAAGAAGCTGCCGATACCGGAGACAAATACCTGCCAGTGTTTTCCCAGAGTAACACCGACAAAAACAAACAGTACGGCCAGCGATACCATACGGAAAATACCGTCACTGCGGGCAGCAAAACCCGGTGACAGGCGGGCTGTTATCAGCCCCAGAATTAACGGCACAATCAACACCAGACCGACCAGCAGCAGAATGTTTTGCGCTGGCACCGAAATCTCTTTCAGCAGGGCAGCGGTATCCGGATTCAGGCCACTGTAAAAGACAAAGCTGGCGGGTGTCATCAGCGCGGCACCGATACTGGAAATACCGGTCATGCTGACTGACAGGGCAGTATTTCCCCGTGCCAGATGCGTCATGATGTTGGAAAAGCTGCCGCCGGGGCAGGAGCCCACCAGAATGATACCCAGTGCAATTTCTGCCGGCATATCAACCAGCATGGTCAGCCCCCAGCTGGCAGCCGGGAGCAGAATAAACTGGGCAAAAATACCGGTCAGTGGTCCTTTGGGGCGGACCAGAATGCGGCGGAAATCATCAACAGTCAGGCTGAGTGCGATTCCGTACATCATAAATGCCAGAATCAGATTCAGCAGAATTAAACTGGTACCTGACATATCAGGCACCATTCAGCAGTGGTTTCTGCGTTAACCGTTTACGTTCACTGGCCATGGCGTCGAGATAATCGGCCTTGTGAACGTAGTAAGCCATGCGCGCCAGTTTCAGATAATTCAGTCCACCATCAACGCGCTGGCCGGCTTCGGCACGGACTTTCTGCATCAGTTTTTCTGCCGCCGGCGAACCGTCTTCCCTGGCACGGATAAAATCGGCGACCAGCTGTGCCTGATCGTCACGACCCTGCCAGCCAAGGCCCGATGCTTCGACCATACCCATAACAAACAGGTTGTCGAAATGCGGGGTAAATACGTTCAGATACAGTGCCGGAGCATCCCCCTGCCAGTTCAGGTATTTCTCATCAATAAACGGATAGTGCAGGGAGTAACCGGTGGCTTCCAGAATCAGGTCGTATTCAGCTGTCTTCCCGTCGCTGAATTCCGCACCTTCCGCGGTCAGCTGTTCAATGGCCGGGCGGACTTTGATGTCACCATGCCCGATATGATGCAGGAACAGGGAGTTCACCACCGGATGCGATTCGTACATTTTATAGTCCGGGTCCGGCAGGCCGAAGCTGCTGGGCTTACCGGAAATCAGCCGTACCAGAGTGCCGTCAACGATCTGTTTCAGGCGGTTCGGCAGGCGGATTTTTCCACCCAGGGTATCGGTCGGGATACCGGCGACAAATTTGGGCAGAAAATAATAGCCGCGGCGTACCACCATATCGACGCTGCGTGCACGGTGTACAGCATCCACGGCAATATCACAGGCACTGTTACCGCAACCGATGATCAGCACGCGTTTACCGGCAAAGACATCGGCACTTTTGTATTCACTGCTGTGCAGCATCTGGCCGTTAAAATGCCCTTTGAACTGGCCGTGCCGTGGTTCATGCAGGGTACCGTTGGCCAGCAGTACACCGGCGCAGTCGATGACTTCTGTTTTATCCCCGCAGGTGACCGTCACCTGCCAGTCATCGCCGTGCGGTTCAATATTGTCGACCCGGGTATTGAAACGGTAGTGGTCATACAGACCAAATTCCCGGGCATAATTCCGCAGGTACTGCGCCATTTCGTCGTGACGTGGGTAAGTGGCGACATCGTCGTCCATGGGAAAATCATTGAATTCCGTCATGCGCCTGGATGAAATCAGGTGCGCGGATTCATACATGGTGCTGGTCTGGCTGTTGATATCCCACAGCCCGCCAACGTCGGAATGGATTTCAAAGCCGATCACCGGAATGTTCTGTTCCGCCAGACGGCGTACGGTGCACAGACCCATAGGGCCGGCGCCAATGACTGCGTAGGGTTTCATCGTCCTGTACCTTGCTTGATTATCAGGCCGGAGCCTGTGAGTGCACCCGCGTGGAGACACTCTTCGTTATTGTTAAGCTCAGCTTACGCAAGAAAATGCCGGCCGGCTCTGGCCCATTGAGACCAGAACTGGTTAATATGGGACAAATGATAATAACAAGCCGGACCTGACAGCATGACATCCAGCGTAACGCCGGGCTTTACCCGGGCAATTCTGACCGTACTGCCGCAACTGAATATTGCCCTGCCAGCGGCACTGCAGCAGCGGTTGCAGGCCGTGCCGGCGGACGAACGCCTGCCCATGAGCCTGCAGGATGAACTGTGGCAGGCGGTGGCAGAACAGAGCCACGACAGCTGTACCGGGCTGCGGATCGGCCGTGCCCTGCAGCTGGCCAACTTTGATATGGTCGGCTTCCTGCTGCTCAGCAGTCCGACACTGGCTGAGGCCGCCGACGCTCTGGTGTCTTATTCAACCCTGATCGGCGAAGGCGGCAGCTTTACCATTCTGTCCACGGAACAGGGCTGGAAGCTCAGCTACCGGGCGGAATTCCGCTGCGGCCGGCTGCTCCGTCTGGATGCGATTGTGGCCAGCATTCTGTTTGGCGCCCGCTGGCTGGTGGGTCAGGATCTGACCCCACTGGCTGCCGGTTTTGAAGGAGCAGATGACCAGTGCACAGAACGACAGCAGTTATTTGGCCGCGCACATCTGTTGTTTGAGCAGCCGGATACCTGGCTGGAATTCCAGGCTGCAGACTGGCAGCGGCCGCTGCACAGCGGCAGTCATGAAGTCCGTGAACAGATGCTGCGGCTGGCGCAGCAGCAGATGCAGCGTATGCATCCGCGCACCATGGTGGATAAGGTCAGTGCCCAGCTGCGCCAGCGGCCGTGGATGAATCGTCAGCAGACCGCCACCCTGCTGGCCGTCAGTGAACGTCACATGAACCGTAAACTGGCAGAGCAGCAGCTGAGTTTCCGCCAGCTGGCGGATAAGGTGCGCATGGAGTGTGCGCTGGAGCTGCTGAAAGAGCGCGGGGCGACGCAGGAAAGCATGGCCAGTTATCTGGGCTATTCCGATGGCAGTGCTTTTGCCAAAGCCTTTAAACGCTGGACCGGTATGAGCATGCGCGCCTGGCTGACGCAGGGGCTGAAGAGGCAGGATTAGAACGGCGCCATCAGCACCGTTCTGATCCGCCCTATTCCGTGTGATCGCGGGGCCGCAGGCTTAACCTCTGAATAACTCACAGCGCTGCGCGAATCTTTCCGGGCTGCAAACCGGCTTCGTGATTCAGAGTTTGCCTGCTAGCCAGAGCGGGCACCGGGTTATTCAGAGGTTTCTTAATTCACGCTGCCCATATCCTCGACATTACGGATACCGGCTGCGCCCATATATGAATCACGCTGGCCACTGACGTAAATCTGCTGGCCAACAATGGACGGATTCAGTTGAGGGTTAAAATCACTCCGGAACTGACTCTCGAGTTTCACATTAATATTTTTGCTGCTGTCATTCAGATCCTGTAACTGCAGGCCATAAATACCATTCACTTCCTGAATCACATAACCGGTCACTGTCATGGCTGTGCCGGTCGGGGAATTCAGCGCAGCGGCGACCGATAGGTAGCTGCCGTTATTCTGACCCTGATCAGGATTGGTTGCGACGCCGTTATCAACAATACTGTTGACGCCGGTAACTCCTGGGGCCGACATATAATTGTTACGGGTACCGGTAATGGTCAGAGTGTGATTGAGAATATCCGGGTTCAGTTCCGGGCTGAACTGGTTACGCTGACTGCTTTCCAGTTTGATGTTAATCGTCACTGACGGGTCTGAACTGTCGCTCAGCAGCAGGGCATAAATACCGTTCAGGGATGACGTAACAACGCCCTGCAGTACGACCGCTGTGCCGCTGGGCTGAGCCAGTGCCTGCGAGACACTCAGGGTACTGCCCGATGGCGGAGTGGTGCTGCCGCCGGCCGACAGGGGCGCACCGTAAGCGCCATTGGCAAAGGTCGCACTGTCCCACGGGTTGTAACCACCGGACGGGGTATTCCATGGATTACCGTTATCCGGATCATTCATTTCGGTGGTGGCTTTGGCGGTTGGCGTTGCCTCACCGGCAGTGTGACCGTTATTGTTATCAAAGTGGGTGTAGCTTTCCGGCGTGGCCAGCCAGTTGACAATATTGAGGCTCAGGGTTGCAGCATGACCCGGATCGGTCCAGCCCGGATACGTTTTTTTGCTGTTGCCGGTATCCTGACGACGGTATTTCGGGCTGGCATCTTCCACCGGTGAAGAGTCACCGATAAAAGCCGCCTTACCGGCACCGGCTTTGGCAATCGCCACATACGGGCCTTCATCCCGGCCGCCAAAATACAGGCCGGCATCCACGGCGTTAGACCAGCGGCTGGTGTTGTCCTGGGCTGACAGATAGACCAGACCTTTGGCTCTGGATGGATCGGTAATGGCCAGCGTGGCCCCACCGGCCATTAACACCGGATCAACATTCTGCGTAATACCTTCGGCATGAACGGCCGCGGTAATGTCACTGATACCGCTTTTGCAATCGACGGCATTGAAGCGGAAACGGACACCAAACTGTTGTGCTAACCAGCCCTGTGCATTGCCGGGATTACGCAGGTCACCGTATTCGCCGCCAATATTGTATTTGGCCAGCGTGGAGCGGTTGTAACCGTTAAATACTTCCGTTGCATCCCAGGTGTTCAGGTTGCGGTCGGCGTTGTAATGATCGGCGATAAAATAAATCCCTTTACCGGCCGCAATAAACTGCTCCAGCGCCTGATATTCACTGGTTTTAAATGGACGGTTGGATTCTGCGAGCACAAACACGTCGGCATGCTGAATGGCAGCATAAGTAATAATGGCTTCGTTCAGGCTGCTGTTGGCTGGGGTATTCAGATCATCGTAGTAACGGATAATGCCGTCATTATTCAGGTCGACACCACGGTACTCCTCAACCCGGTAACCATCCGCGACCAGCGCATCGGCAAAATCGGAGAAGCCGCCATCAATTACCCAGTCGGCATTGCCTTCTGTACCACCATGCGACACATCAAACAGAACGGTCTTACCATTGGCATCAGCCGTTGCCGGCTGTTTTACCGGGACAGTGGCGTTCCATTCATAATCAGTGGCCAGAGCCGCCGGTGCTGATGCCAGCAGTCCCAGTGCCAGTAAGGGATAGCCGAGATAAGTCAGTGCTTTCATAAATCTTCCCTGTCGTTTGTAAATGGTGCCCGGATTAATGGGCGAAGAAATACGGAGCGGAATCCGCTCCGTATTGTGCTGTAACAGCGTTTACTGCAGGTTAAGGGTATAAACCCCGAAGCCTTCAGCATCCGTGCTGCTATAAGTAATGGCTGGTTTGCTGCCGGCAAAGGTCTGTGCAGAATCTTTGGCCGAACTGCGGAAGGTCACGCTGGTGCTGCTCAGTGAAACAAAAGACCAGTTGTCATCCGCCGATGGATCAAAGCCTGTTGCCGGATTTTCTTCCGTCATATGGATCAGATAATCCGCCACCACCTGACGGTTTTCATTCGGCGCATCAATCACGATTTTATCGCTGGTGACACCGGGGAAATTACCGCCGCCACCGGCACGGTAGTTGTTGGATACCACCAGAAAATCCTGTGCATCATTAATGGCACTGCCGTTGTACTGCACGTTGCGGATACGGCTGCTGGCAGCATTAATCAGATTGCCGGATTTATCGTATTTTGCAGCCTGGCTGACATCAATCTGATAAGTAATACCGTCAATCACATCGTAGTTATAGCTCGGGAAATCGCTGTTGATCAGCTCACTGCCGCTGCTGCCCGGCACGATGGTGTTGAACTGGCCGGCTGACATCTCCAGCCATTCTTTCACTTCGGCACCGGTCAGTTTCAGCACTTTCAGCGTGTTTGGGTAAATATACAGATCGGACACATTACCGTAAGACACGTTACCGGCACTGAGGTCGGTAAAGTCATCGGAGCCGCCGCGTCCGGCACGGAAGGGCGCACCAACCGACAGAATCGGCAGACCGGCATATTCAGTGCCGGCAACAATGGAAGCGACATACCAGCTCTGTGCATCCGTGACCACCTGAATGGACGGGTCGTCCTGTACCAGGGCAAAGAAGCTGTTGATCGGGGCCGAAATTTTAGCGAACGGCTCACTCACCCAGTGGCTGACATCGGCATGGTCAGTGGCAACCGCCTCTTCAATGGCCTGATTATTAGCAACCATCGGGGTGTTGTCCTGATAGATAGGTTTCAGCACCGACTGACTGTCTTTAATCTGCCATTGCTCATTGCCGTCAACGCTGAGGGTCAGGTCGATATAGCCAAGGTATTTTCCCCAGTAACCAGGCATAACGGCCGGCACACCATTCAGGGTGCCTTTGATATTATCAATGCTCTGGATACCGTTATAACCGGCATCTCCGGGGAAGGTACGGTGGGCATGACCGAACAGGATAGCGTCAATACCATCTACCTGTGACAGGTAAAAGCTGGCATTTTCATCACCGCCGGCACGGGTGTCGGTGGTCAGGCCTGAGTGGGCGATGGCGATAATAATGTCTGCGCCGGCGGCTTTCATCTGCGGAACATAATGCTCTGCCATATCGACAATATCTTTGGCGATAACGCGGGTTTCCAGATTGTTTTTATCCCACTGCAGAATCTGCGGGGGCAGGAAGCCAATATAACCAATGGTCAGTGTATGAGCATCACCTTCACTGTCGAGCACCTGTTTGTCTTTTAAAATGTAAGGCGTGAAGTAAGGGATATCATTGGTCGGGTCATTGTCGGCATCATCAAAGAACACGTTGGCAGAAATATACGGGAAGTCTGCGTCATTTAATGCTTCTTTCAGGAAGGGCAGGCCGTAGTTGAATTCGTGGTTACCAATGTTGGCAACATCGTAATCCAGCAGATTCATGGCTTTGTACACCGGGTGTACGTCATTGGGCTGCAGGCCTTTGATTTTGGCCACATAGTCACCCAGCGGGCTGCCCTGCAGCAGGTCGCCGTTGTCTACCAGCACACTGTTACTGATTTCACTGCGGGCGGCCTGAATCAGTGAGGCTGTTTTGACCAGGCCAACTGAATCATCCTGTGCGTTCTGATAGTAGTTGTAGTTCATGATGTTGGCGTGCAGGTCGGTGGTTTCCATCACTCGCAGTACAACAGTATCAGAAGTTGTGGTTGGCGCTGCTGAGGCCGTTTCTCCGTCATTATTATCACTGCCGCCGCAGGCGGTAAGCCCGAGGGTTATGGAAGAATACAGCGCCAGTTGAATGAGGGAACGTCGGTGCGGTTTCATTAAAACATCCTGTTCTCAGATAATAGAGAGCAGGAAACTAAAGGTGTTTAATGACAAAGGGATGAACGGGAGGTAACGGAAATAAGTCCGGATACTGACGTTTTTATTTCAGAATAGTGACATCGCCGGTGCTTTGCTATCTGCCGGGTGGAAACCGGTAAGGCAGAGTGTTTTCGTCTTAACGACAGCAGCGGACAAAGCCCGCCGCTGTGTTCCGGGTGTCAGAGGATAATATCCGCAAAGGTTGTGACTACAGGGTGATCAGCACTGGCAGGAATATCACCGTCGCGGATCAGCCAGCAGGTCTGCAGCCCGGCTTCCCGGGCGGCGTCCAGCTCTTCTTTGATATCGGATAAAAACAGCACATCAGCGGCGCAGATAGTGTGCTGCTTCTGCAGTTCCGCAACAATATTACGGTAGGAATCCACATCCCGCTTAGCGCCGCTATTGGTATCAAAATAACCGCTGAACAGCGGCTGCAGGTCGCCGGCTTCGCTGTAGCCGAAAAAGAGTTTCTGCGCGGCGACAGAGCCCGATGAATAAACATACAGCGGAATATTCTGCCGGTGCCACTGCCGCAGGTACTGTACGGCATCCGCGTACATATGCGCCTGGTAATCGCCGTTGTGGTAGCCCTGCTGCCAGATCATGCCCTGCAGAGCTTTCAGTGGAGTGGCTTTTTTATCAGTGGCGATCCATTGCAGCAGAATATTGCTGATGGCCTCAATATCGTCAGCGCTTACCTGCAGACCTTCCTCCGCGGCCAGTTGCACTGTGTCCTGCAAGATTTTTTTTATTTCTATTTTATCGGCATTGGCGCGGATAAATTCCGGCAATTTTTTTGCAGCATAGGGAAACAGCACCTCTTTCACAAAAGCAATGGACGAGGTGGTGCCTTCAATATCGGTAAGGATGATTCTGGCAGTCATCAGTTATCCAGACGATTAAAATGTGTGGCAATGTCACTGCCGGTAAAATTGGCAACCCAACCTTCCGGGTTATTGAACAGACGGATGGCAACAAAATTGGGGTTCGGCCCCATATCAAACCAGTGCGGGGTATTGGCCGGCACGCTGATCAGATCGCCTTTTTGGCAGATGACTTCATACACTTCGTGGCCGACGTGCATGGTAAACAGCCCTTCACCGGCAACGAAAAAGCGCACTTCATCTTCGCTGTGCGTATGTTCGCTGAGGAATTTTTTGCGCATATCCGCTTTCTGCGGATGGTCGGCACTGAGGCTGACCACATCAACGGTCTGATAACCGTCTTCGGCAATCAGACGGTCAATATCCTTGCGGTAGGCAGCGATGACTTCTTCCTGTGATGCGCCGGGGGTGATGGCTTTATCCGTTCGCCACTGCTCAAAACGGACACCGATATCCGCCAGCCGGTCGCGGATTTTTCCGGGGTTTTCAGTGGTAAACAGCAGATCTGTGGTATGACTCAGATTGCTGTCTTTATAGATACGGATCGTGCTCATGCGGGCCTCACAGGTTGAGGATTTTCAGCAGTTCAAGCTGATAACCCAATAGGTTTTCGAGTGCTTCCAGATGACGGAAACATCCGGCCAGGTCTTTACCCCAGGTATACACTCCGTGACCCCGGATCAGGTACGCATGCCCCTGACCCTGCTGCTGCATCTGCTGTTCAACCCGGGACGCCAGGCGGTGAATGTCCTGATCGTTGGCAAACAGCGGAAAGGTCACCGTGTCTTCGTGAGTGGTTTCGCCGGCAAAAGCTTTCTGCAGCTCCCAGCCGGTGAGTGACAGGCTGTCGTCTTTCCAGACCTGGGAAAGAACCACAGCGACGGGGGAATGGGTATGTAATACAGCGCCAATCTGTTCGTCACGCTGATAAAGCTGAGTGTGCAGCAGGGTTTCTGCCGACGGTTTGCCAGCGCTCAGCGCCTTGCCCTGCCAGTCGACCACCAGAATATCTTTCGGGGTCAGCTCGCCTTTATGTTTGCCGGAACTGGTCAGGGCACAGCAGTGGTCATTCAGACGGACGGAATAATTGGAGCTGGTGGCCGGTGACCAGCCACGGCTGTACAGGATGCGGCCATAATCACAAAGCGCACTGGCCGCGCGGTTAAACTCCTGCGGATTGAACATTCGGTTAAACCTCTGGGCGCTGTCAGCGGGAAAACAGCAGCGCAATACTGTCGCTGTCAGGTTGCATGATCAGCCCTTTTTCGGTGGCGATCACATCAATCAGCCCGGCGGGGGTGACATCAAACGACGGGTTAATGGCCTGGCAGCCGGCCGGCGCAATCGGCTTGCCGGCAAGGCTGGTGACTTCTTCCTGTGGGCGCTGCTCAATGGGAATATCGTCGCCGGACGGCAGGCTGAGATCGAAGGTCGTGGTCGGCGCCACTACCATGACGTTAATACCATGATGCTTGGCCAGCACGGCCAGACTGTAGGTACCGATTTTATTGGCCACATCGCCATTGGCCGTGATGCGGTCGGCGCCGACAATCACCCAGTCGACTTTCTCACGGCGGAACAGCTGCGCGGCGGCACCGTCGCACACCAGTGATACCGGAATATTATCCTGCATCAGCTCCCAGGCGGTCAGGCGTGCGCCCTGCAGCCAGGGGCGGGTTTCACCGGCATAGACCTGCTGCACTTTATTATCGCCCCAGGCCGAACGGATCACGCCCAGTGCAGTACCGTGCCCCCCGGTCGCCAGTGCACCGGTATTGCAGTGGGTATAAATCACGGAGTTATCGTTGATCAGCGAGGCGCCGAACTGACCCATGGTCAGATTGGCGGTGATATCCTCTTCATGAATTCTGCGCGCTTCCGCCACCAGAGTGTGCGCGTCGGCGGTGTTCAGTGCCGCCATGCGTTCCAGCGCCCAGAACAGATTCACGGCGGTGGGGCGGGATTCAGCCAGCACCTGATAGGCCTCCTGCAGATCACGTCCGGCCAGTGCATCCAGCGCATAACCATAAGCCGCGGCAATGCCGATCGCCGGAGCGCCACGCACCACCATATCGCGGATGGCAGCGGCCACTTCAGCGGCAGTGGTGTACTCCAGCATGTGGTGCTCATGTGGCAGGGCACGCTGATCCAGCAGATGCAGGCTCTGATGGCGCCATTCGATGGCATGGAAAGAAGCGGGGTGACCGGTTGAGAGTGCCGTCATAGTGATCTTCCTGAAACGCGGGGTTAACCCCGGGGCGGTTCGAGGGGCGTATTCTAGCGCAGGAGGGGGCCGGGATGTAGGGGGCGGGTTGTTGTTAATAAAGATATTTCTAACCAGCCTGAAGTCTTGCTACAGTCGTCATTACACCGCTGAAGGAACGCAGGTATTGCTCATGGACGACTTATCCCCTTCTGATCTGAAGACCATACTTCACTCTAAACGTGCCAATCTCTATTACCTGCAGCATTGCCGGGTACTGGTGAATGGTGGCCGTGTTGAATACGTGACCGATGCAGGCCGGCAGTCGCTCTACTGGAATATCCCCATCGCCAATACCACGGTCATCCTGTTGGGTACGGGGACATCCATTACTCAGGCCGCGGTCAGGGAATTTGCCAAAGCCGGGGTTCTGCTTGGTTTCTGTGGCGGTGGCGGTACCCCCTTGTTTGCCGGCAATGAGGTTCAGGCCGACGTTGAATGGCTGACTTCGCAAAGCGAATACCGTCCCACCGAATACCTGCAGTTGTGGTGTCAGTTCTGGTTCAGCGATGACCAACGTCTTGATGCCGCCATCCGCTTTCAGCAGTTCCGTCTGGAAAATCTGCGGGAAATCTGGGGCAGGCTGGCAAAAAGCCGCGAGCTGGATTTTCCTGTTTCACTTACCCAACTGGATGCCGTCATCCGTTCTTTTGAACAGCGTCTGACCGGCGCCAGCAACAGTAGTGATGTATTGGCCACCGAAGCCGTTATGACCAAAGCGCTTTACAGGCTGGTGGGGCAAACCACTGGTTATGGTGAATTTACCCGTGCCAAACAGGGCGGTGGCCTTGATATT
The DNA here is from genome assembly GCA_963682115.1 of Pseudomonadales bacterium. GTDB lineage: Bacteria > Pseudomonadota > Gammaproteobacteria > Pseudomonadales > Oceanobacteraceae > Venatoribacter. The sequence goes on from OY821639.1 coordinate 2,447,650, forward strand.
GCCAACCGCTATCTGGACCACGGCAATTATCTGGCTTATGGGTTAGCGGCTACCGCCTGCTGGGTGTTAGGGCTGCCGCATGGGTTAGCGGTGCTGCACGGCAAGACCCGCCGTGGTGGCCTGGTTTTTGATGTGGCAGACCTGATCAAAGACGCCATCGTTATGCCGACTGCCTTTATGTCCGCCATGTCCGGCCATGACGAAACCGAGTTCCGCCAGCAACTGATCAGCCAGTTTCAGAAGTACGATGTGCTCGATCGTATGATCGATGCCATCAAGGCTGTTGCGCAACAAACCGGGAATTCTTCCGCATGATAGTCACCATTAAATCCCAGTGTGGCAAAAAAGCGCTGATCGAAACCCGCCGTATTCTCGATCAGTTTTTTGAACGCGCAGGTGAGCGCAGCTGGGAAGGCCCGGTCACCCTGGAAGGATTAAAAACCGTCCGTAAGTTATTGCGTAAAAGTGCCCGCCGCAATACCGCTGTTGCCTGTCACCGGGTGCGCGGTACACAACAGCTTGAGCTGGAATGGATCGTCGGCAATATCCGTAAATTTAACCAACAAGGCAGAGTGCCAACCAACTTCACGACGCGGGATGTACTGAAAGCGGAATCCGAAAACCAGTGGCACACAGCGGAAGCGATTGCGCTGATGGCGGGTATTGCTGGTTTGTTTCATGATTTCGGCAAAGCCAATGCCCTGTTCCAGCAAAAATTATTGGGCAAGCGTGGTATGCAGGAGCCGCTGCGCCACGAATGGCTATCGTTGTTACTGTTTACCGCCTTTGTCTGCGGAAAAACGGCGAACGAAAAAACAGATCGTGACTGGTTGCAGGCACTGGCTGACGTTAAACCGGAAGATGATCTGCTCTGTCAGCAGCAGCTGAATGACTATCTGAAAAATCAGGATAATGCGCTGAAAAATCCTTTTATCCGGCTGCAGGGGATGCCACTGGCACAGACAATTGGCTGGTTGATTCTGAGTCATCACCGGCTGCCGGTTTACGCAACATGGGCGGCGGAAAACAGGCGGGATAATCTGTCGCTCGAAAAAGTTGTGCTCGAAAACAATAACTGGGGTGCCTTCTGGAACTCACCACAGTGCAGTTATAAAGAATGGAGCAGCACAGACTGGCAGCAACTGTTTACTTTCGTCAATGGCACACCTGTTTCCAGCCAGCAGTGGTGCAGCAAAGCCCGGCAGATAGCACGGCGGGCGCTGAAGCATCCTGCTGTTATCAACGGCCAGACCCGCTGGCTGCAACAGGATCATTTCAGCAGCCATCTGTCCCGGCTGGCCTTAATGCTGGCTGACCACAGTTACTCAGCCTCCGCGAAGCAAAGCAAATGGTGGGATGAAAATTATCCGGTTTATGCCAATACCGACAAGAAAAACGCAGAGGGAAAGCGGCCGCTGAAACAACGACTGGATGAACACAATATTGGCGTCGGTCAGAATGCTTTGTTGCTGGCACGGCAGCTGCCCAATCTGCGCGCTAACTTACCGGTATTAGTTTCACATAAAACGCTCAAAGCCCGGACCACTCACGCGGCCTACCGCTGGCAGGATAAAGCATATGATATGGCCACAGGGTTATCGGAAACGTCGGTAAAACAGGGCTTTTTCGGCGTGAATATGGCATCCACCGGCAAAGGAAAAACCTTTGCCAATGCCCGTATTATGTATGGATTAGCAGCGGCACAGCCGGGTTGTCGCTTCAGTGTTGCCCTGGGATTAAGAACCCTCACATTGCAGACCGGTGATGCCTTACAGGAGCGGTTGCGGCTGGATTCTGATGAATTTGCCGTATTGATTGGCTCGCAGGCCGTGCAGGAACTGCATCGCCGCCGCGCTGACCATGAACAGCCGCCGGAGGCCGAACAAAGCGGCAGCGAATCATCCGCTGAGTTACTGGATGATTCCCAGCATATCAGTTACGACGGCACCCTCAGTGACGGGCCATTACGGCGTTGGCTCGGACAAACACATAACGGCCAGCCCTCTAAATCACTGCAATTGCTGAGTGCGCCAGTGCTGGTCTGCACCATCGATCATCTGATGCCCGCCACCGAAGGCGTGCGTGGCGGCAAACAGATTGCCCCCATGCTGCGGCTGCTGACCTCTGATCTGGTATTGGACGAACCGGATGATTTTGACTCCGCCGATCTGCCAGCCCTGTGCCGCTTAGTGAACTGGGCCGGGCTGCTGGGCAGTCGCGTATTGCTATCGTCGGCCAGTATGCCGTCTGCCATGCTGGCCGCCTTGTTCAGTGCTTATCAGGCGGGGCGAAAACAATTTAATAATGCCTGCGGAACCCCCGGACAACGTCATGAAATCAGCTGCGCCTGGTTTGATGAATTTGGTGCAGTAGCCGCTGCCTGTATTGATCAGCAGGCATTTAAAGCAGCCAATAACCAGTTTGTTAGCGCCCGGATAAAACATCTGCAGGCGGACCTTGTACCCGGCAAAGCGCTGCGTATGGCCGACGTATTGGATGTCGACACAACTATCAGAAATAAAGAAGAAGCCATTAGTGCAATACAGGAAAGTCTTTGGCAAGGGATGACACGTTTGCACACCATACACGCCTCAGAAGACCCAATAAGCGGCAAAAAAGTCTCGCTGGGGCTGATCCGCATGGCCAATATCAATCTGCTCGTCGCCATAGCCAGAAAGTTGATTGAAGGAGATATACCGGCTGACACCCGCTTGCACCTGTGCGTTTATCACAGCCAGCATCCGTTGTTGGTGCGCTCTCATATCGAAGCCCGGCTCGACAGCACCTTAAATCGCAAAACTGCGGAAGCGCTGTGGCAGCAAGCAGAAATCCGCACCGCACTGGATACTTACCCCGAAAAAAATCATTTATTCGTCGTGCTGGGCTCGCCGGTCACAGAAGTGGGCCGTGATCACGATTACGACTGGGCCATAGCCGAACCCAGCTCCATGCGTTCGCTGATTCAGCTGGCGGGACGTGTTCAGCGCCACCGACAACAGGCCGCTGAAGAAACCAATATGCTGGTGCTGAATTACAACTATCGGGCACTTAAAGAACTGGCCAGCGGTAAAAAAGAGACTGGGCTGGTATATATCCGGCCTGGCTTTGAGGCAGAAGAAATCCCATCCGCGAACGCAGACAAAGCCATGTTGCGTCTGAAACCGGAATTCTGGCCAATCCGGCGTTGCATTGACCCGCAATACCTGACAGCAATTTCGTCTGTTCCCCGTATTCAGTTACCACCCCAAAGCGAACACGGAACCAGCCTGGTACAGATCGAGCATATTCATCTGATCGCTGCTTTATTTGAACAAGCAGCGGTAAAAATAAAGGGCCGGATACCGGCTGACCGCTGGTGGCAATTACAGCCATCCCCCGACTGGCATGCCGAAATGCAGCGGCACACACCATTTCGTCAATCCAGCCCTGACGATGCCTTTGTGTTGTATCAGGAAGACGAAAGCGAAGAACCGGCTTTTCACCGTATCCGTGAAAGCGACGGCTATCTGTTAGCCAGTGAACTGGCCTTTGATTACCCGCAATTAACGGCCAGCCAGCAATGTTCTCCATGGCTGGAAGGCGACGTGACCGCACTGATTGCCGAACTTTCTGAGCAACTGCAGCGGGAGGTGGCGGATATCAGCAAACACTTCAGTGAGATCCGCCTGAGCCGGTATAACGACAGCGGTTCACAGGTGTGGCAATACCATCCGTGGCTGGGGGTTTTCCGTGAAGAATAAAGAATGCTGCCTGTACGGCAGAGAATACGAAACAAGTAATGACTATTTCTGAGCTACCGGTACGGTAGAGCGCCAATTTTAGTCGTTCGGTTAACCAGTTGGAAGTATTCATCAGCAGGAACCATTACCACAGAATCCATTCCATCGATGGTAAAAGCAGTTGGTACCCTGCTATCAAGAACATGCCGGACTTGAGTAAAAGGGTCTTCTTTAAGTATCTCAATAGGGTGGTGCCTAATGGTTAAGGCAGGGGAGTTCACCGGCAGGGTTGAAGTGCCGGTCAGGAAAAGGATTGCAAAGAACAACTTAATAATCGCAAAACGAATAATTTTAACGTTTTGACTTTTCATGGGCAGTTGTATTTCTCCTTGGTCGTTTGGCGTTCTGTTGTGGAACCTGATTAGTTTCTATCGAGATATACCATGATGTCAACTATAAGAAACTAGAAAAGACTAGGTGAAGTTTGTGTGTCGACAAATTACAATGCTTTCGTCGCTAATTATCTTGTTGCAGGAGGAGCAATGGAACTGACCGATAACATCCGGCAATACATCGAAGAGCGGTGTGCGGCCAAACTGGAACCGCTGGACAAAGAGCTGGCAAAGGCTGAAAAGGAAAAAAGTGCCGATGAACTGGCCGCATTCCGCCCCGACTGGCAGCAGCGCAGGCAGGATGTGCTGGATAAGTTCAGACCAGATGTGTGGCTGACGGATGCTGCGGCCCGGGCGAAGCAGATCAGTCTGGTCAGTCATGCGCTGAAATACACCCACAGCGATGCCAAGGGCACCAGCTTGTTGCTGGCGTCGTCAAAAGCGAATGCCGGCACGTATCTGTCGTCGGCGGATGTACCTGTGCTGAAAGCCGATGTGGTGGGTAATGCGGCAGCTCTGGACGTTGCGAATCTGTTGCTGCTTGAGCATAACGGCATGCGCCTGCTCGACCGGCTGGCTGGCGACGATACCTCGGCGTTGCAGCCTTTTGGTACAGCTGAGCAGCAGGCCGGTTGGCTAAAGGGGTTTAAGGAAGCCCTCAAAGTTAAGGAGCCCTCCAGTCATTCATTGGCCAAGCAGCTGTATTTTCCGCTGCCCGGGGATGGCGCTGGTTATCATCTGCTGGCGCCCTTGTCGGCGTCTTCGCTCAACCACGCCGTATTTCAGCGTGTGCAGCACAGCCGCTTCAGTGATGAAGCCAAAGCCGCCCGCGACGCCCGGCGCAAAGGCTTGTATTGGCAGGAAGGAACCCGCGATTACCTGGATCTGGCTATTCAGACCTTTGGTGGCACTAAACCGCAGAATATTTCTCTGCTGAACAGCCAGCGGGGTGGGCGTGCTTACCTGTTTAACAGCCAACCTCCGGTCTGGAAAACGCAATCGAAACCACCCAAATCGGTCAGTGCTCTGTGGGCTGGATACCGTTGGTGGATTCGCAAACCGCTGCATGAATTAAAAGGCTTTCTGGAATGGGCCGACGAACAGTCACTGAACAATCGTCACGTTCGCGGTAAGCGGGCGGAGTTGGTTGCGCTTCTGGTGGATGAGCTGTACCGCTACGCGGCCCATATTCAGCAATTGCCCCCCGGCTGGAGCGCGGAATCTTTCGGCATGAAGCCCGAAGCCTGCTGGCTCGACCCGGGCAGGCAAGACAAAGACTTCCAGTACGAGCGCGATGGCAAAGGCTGGTGCAAACCGCTGGCGCTCACGTTCGGTCGCGTTCTGTCAAAGGCAATGGAAAGTAAAAAGCTCAGCATGAGTGATGTGGAAATCGCTTACTTCAAACAACAGATTAAGCGCGAAGCTTATCGGCTGATGAAAGATCTGGAGGAGCTGGTATGAAACACCTGTTGTTACTCAATAACCTGCGGGTCGAAAACGCCAACGCCATTTCTGGTATGACCTGGGGCTTTCCTGCGCCCAGCAACTTTCTTGGGTTCGTTCATGCGCTGTCACGCAAATGCCAGAGCCAATGGGGTGAACAGGCCAGCCTGGGCGGTGTCGGTATTATCTGCCACTCTCATCAGGTACACACGCAACAGCCTGCTGGTTTTGAGCATGTCTTTGCCCTCAGCCGTAATCCATTAACCAAAGACGGGAATACCGCGCCTTTTAATGAAGAAGGCCGTATGCATATGACCGTCAGCCTGCTGGTGGAATGTGAGTTTGACCCGCTGGAGTTGGACCTGGGGGATGAACTTCCGGAGCAGCGTATACGTCGGTTTGAACAGCAACTGCGGGACATGCTGGCCACCCAGCGTCTGGCCGGTGGCATCATCACCGCTATTGGCCGGGTACGTTACTGGCCGGTTGATACGGATACTGCCGATGGCCAAAGAGCCTTCCGCCGCCAGATGCTGAAACTGATTCCGGGCTTTGTTCTGCTCGACCGTTCATCACTGCTGGCGGAGCATCATCAGGCTCAATTGCAGAACGATCCCAATGCTGAATTACTCGACAGCTGGCTGGATTTTGTTGCCCTCTGTTATCAGCCCGAAGCGGTTGGGCTGGACGACGATGAAGAGCCTGTCGCCGGTGAAAGCAAAGCCGGATGGAACATAAAAGCCAAACCCGCTGCCGGCTATCTGGTGCCGTTAGCAACCGGTTATCAGGCCATATCCGACGTGTACGAACCCGGCAGTGTTAATCGCGCCCGCGATAACAGTGTGCCCTTCCGCTTTGTCGAAAGTGCCTACGGCATCGGTGAATGGCGCAGCCCGCACCGGCTGACATCAGCGGAAGAAATGCTCTGGCGCTACCGCGTTACCGACGACGCTTACCTGTGCGAAATCGCCGGACATTCTGCGCTGGCAACAGCAAACGACGACGAGTCAGAAACCGACATTCCCGATAACGACTTCAACAATTGGTTTTAATCAAGGAGAGACCACATGACAACAACCAAACTGAAAACCGCTTCCGTATTGGCTTTTGAACGCAAACACGCCAACTCCGATGCCATGATGTTTGCTGGCCGTTGGGATGAGCGCAGCCAGAATGACAGCTGGAAGGCCATAGAAATTCAGCCAAAGTCGGTACGCGGCACCATTTCCAACCGCCTGAAAGCAGCGATTGCCAATGACCCACTGAAAGTCGATGCCGAAATTGACAAACCCAATCTGCAGACCGTGGATACCGCCGCGCTGCCACAGGATTGCGACACCCTGAAAGTCAGTTTCAGTCTGCGTGTACTGGGCGACCTGGCAACACCTTCCGCCTGCAACGACGGCGACTACCAGCAAGCGCTGACCGATGTCATTAACGGCTACATTGAGCGGGAACAATTCACCGAACTGGCCGCCCGTTATGCCGAAAACCTTGCCAATGGCCGTTTCCTGTGGCGCAACCGCGTGGGGGCTGAACAGGTTGAAGTAACGGTCTCGCAACTGTCCGGCACCGACATCCTCAACAGCTGGACCTTCGATGCCCACAGCTTCGACCTGCGCCAGTTCGGCAGACAGGCGGATGCCATCAAACCACTGGCCGAACTGATTCAGCAGGGATTGGCCGGCAAAGGTTTTGTACTGCTGCGCGTTGAAGCCTTTGTTCGCCTGGGCGAAGGACAGGAAGTCTTCCCATCACAGGAACTGGTACTGGACGGCTCCGGCAACAGCAAAAAAAGCAAATTCCTTTATCAGGTAGACGGCCAGGCCGCCATGCACTCACAAAAAATCGGCAATGCCATCCGCACCATCGACACCTGGTATCCGCAAGCCGACACCTTTGGCCCCATCGCCATTGAACCCTACGGCTCAGTGACCAGTCGCGGTTCCGCCTACCGTCAGCCCAAAGCCAAACAGGACTTCTACAACCTGCTCGACAAATGGGTTCTGAAAGGAGAAGCCCCGGAGATTGGCAACCAGCACTACGTGATGGGCATTCTGATTCGCGGCGGTGTGTTCGGCGAAGCCGGTTAAGGAGCAGGGCATGAATCAACTCAGCCACTACCTCGATATCCGGCTGCTGCCTGACCCGGAATTTGAAACGCAGGACCTGCTCAATGCCCTGTTTGCCAAATTCCACCGGGCAATGAATCAAACGGTTGCCGGGCAGATCGGTGTCAGTTTTCCGGAAGTTGAAAAACGTCTGGGGGCGGTGCTCAGGTTACACGGCAGCGAAGCGGCATTAACTCTGCTGATGGGAGATAACTGGCTCAAAGGCATGAAAGACTACTGCCAGATCAGCCCGATTGCACCAATACCGGAACAGATTCAATACCGCACCGTGCGGCGGGTACAGATCAAAAGTGTGCACAACAAACGTAAACGCTCCATCGCCAAAGGTTGGCTGACACCGGAGCAGGCGCTGGAAAGCATACCGGATAGCCAGCAAAAGCCGATTTCATTGCCGTATATTGAAATGAAAAGCCTTTCTAACCTCAACCGCATGAGGGTGTATATCGAACACGGCGAGCTGCAAAACCAGCCGTCAGATGGAACCTTCAACAGCTACGGACTGAGCGCGACTGCGACCATTCCCTGGTTTTGACCCTAAAAACGGACCGGATTGTAAGTTATTGATTTATCAAGGCTTACAGTCCGGTGCCGGAAAAAGGGTTGTTATGCGAAAACGCATAAAGTTCTTTAACAAACAGACACTTAACCGTTATGTTAAACAGCTCGCTGCCGCACAGGCAGCTCAGAAACCGTGAAGCGGGTAACCCTCCGGCAAAACCGAAGCTCGCTGCCGCACAGGCAGCTCAGAAATGATCTGTTCAATAGTGGCCCGCTCATTCGGTGCTCGCTGCCGCACAGGCAGCTCAGAAAACTGGGTGCGGGGTATGGCAAAAAAATATCCGGCTCGCTGCCGCACAGGCAGCTCAGAAAACCAGACACAAGAGCACCCAGTCCTTCCGTGATGCTCGCTGCCGCACAGGCAGCTCAGAAAGCCAGCTATCTCCGCCACCGCCTGAGCAGCACGCTCGCTGCCGCACAGGCAGCTCAGAAACTGACCGCTGTGCGGATTGAAGAAACTCAGGAGCTCGCTGCCGCACAGGCAGCTCAGAAATCGGAGTGCTTGACGAGGGGCATCACTACACAGCTCGCTGCCGCACAGGCAGCTCAGAAAGCACACGCGTACGGGAGGCGCGGATTTTGGCTGCTCGCTGCCGCACAGGCAGCTCAGAAAGGCAAATGAGGACGCGATGTCAGACGCATCCGGCTCGCTGCCGCACAGGCAGCTCAGAAACTCGGCACCGAGGCGCCGTGCAATCTTTTCTGGCTCGCTGCCGCACAGGCAGCTCAGAAAGTTGTCGTTAACTTCGACGTGATCGACCCGACGCTCGCTGCCGCACAGGCAGCTCAGAAAAAAGGCACCCTGTAAGTGGGCACGCTCGTCGAGCTCGCTGCCGCACAGGCAGCTCAGAAATTTTTATTAAAAGGTTAAATGATATGAGTGATGCTCGCTGCCGCACAGGCAGCTCAGAAAGCAGCGCCACGGATGTCTTGTACAACTTCACCGCTCGCTGCCGCACAGGCAGCTCAGAAACAAAAGCGTAATAAACCCAGTGTCCGAGTCGCGCTCGCTGCCGCACAGGCAGCTCAGAAATTCGGGGTCCGTCTCGGCTGTCTGTCTGATAAGCTCGCTGCCGCACAGGCAGCTCAGAAAAATAACGAGGATAAATACCGAGTAAGCTGTCTGCTCGCTGCCGCACAGGCAGCTCAGAAAGCAATCTGTCCGGCCCGCAGGCTATGCAACTCGCTCGCTGCCGCACAGGCAGCTCAGAAATTCCTCGATCGGCATTTGCTGGTACAGCGCCAGCTCGCTGCCGCACAGGCAGCTCAGAAACTTTGAGCCAGTTCATGCTGAGCGCTCCTGTTTGCTCGCTGCCGCACAGGCAGCTCAGAAACAGCTGGCAGGAGTCCGCTTGCGCTGGGTCTAGCTCGCTGCCGCACAGGCAGCTCAGAAACGTGCTATTCAGAGCCCTGCTCAGCTACCGGGGCTCGCTGCCGCACAGGCAGCTCAGAAAGCCATGGCCGTCAGTACCTGCCTGTTCATACGGCTCGCTGCCGCACAGGCAGCTCAGAAACTCATATTTGTTGAACAGATCGAGCACCGAGGGCTCGCTGCCGCACAGGCAGCTCAGAAACAACTGGCTCAGCGCGCTCTGCTCGACTCTAAGGCTCGCTGCCGCACAGGCAGCTCAGAAACTGCTGTCAGGGCCACTCACACGCCCGCGGAAGCTCGCTGCCGCACAGGCAGCTCAGAAACGCCCGCAGTGCGATACGCCATGTCGGCCGTGGCTCGCTGCCGCACAGGCAGCTCAGAAATCTGCAGCCACTGCCGGAGGCCGAGCGCGCACGCTCGCTGCCGCACAGGCAGCTCAGAAAACGATAGAAAACAATGCATCAGCCGGCAGCACGCTCGCTGCCGCACAGGCAGCTCAGAAATTTCTGCCAGCTCAACTTCGCGGCGCCGCAACGCTCGCTGCCGCACAGGCAGCTCAGAAAAGTGCACGCTGACTTGCGTCGCCGCTCCATCCGCTCGCTGCCGCACAGGCAGCTCAGAAACAAACGGGCACATCGAAAAACAACTCGATATCGCTCGCTGCCGCACAGGCAGCTCAGAAAAGGCCGCGGCGGATGCGAATGAGCAGCACGCGGCTCGCTGCCGCACAGGCAGCTCAGAAATGCAACTCAGGTACGGTTTTACCGATGGCGTCGCTCGCTGCCGCACAGGCAGCTCAGAAACGCACGTCCGAGCGTATGGTCTTCCTTGGACACGCTCGCTGCCGCACAGGCAGCTCAGAAAAGGGTCCCGCCGTTGGCTTTGCAGTTCGCGTGGCTCGCTGCCGCACAGGCAGCTCAGAAAATTTTATCGACGGCTTCTTGGGTCAGCTCGACGCTCGCTGCCGCACAGGCAGCTCAGAAAAGCACGCCATAGCGGCCGATTCCGGCGAGCCGGCTCGCTGCCGCACAGGCAGCTCAGAAACACGTCAGGACGTGCGCCTCCGCGCTGCAGTAGCTCGCTGCCGCACAGGCAGCTCAGAAACGGCTGATCGCCGAGCCGTGCTACACCGAGGGGCTCGCTGCCGCACAGGCAGCTCAGAAATTAGCGGTAATTTGGTCAATTACCGGATAGCGGCTCGCTGCCGCACAGGCAGCTCAGAAACTTATGCGTGCACGCATTGAAGCCGTCTTCGCGCTCGCTGCCGCACAGGCAGCTCAGAAACTGAAGCGAGCGACGTCATAAGCCTGACCGGCGCTCGCTGCCGCACAGGCAGCTCAGAAATGTACGATGCCAACGGCGGGCGGAAAGCACGGGCTCGCTGCCGCACAGGCAGCTCAGAAAGTCTGATCTCCCAAAGCGGACGGCACCACCGGGCTCGCTGCCGCACAGGCAGCTCAGAAAACACGTTGTATGCGTACGCGGACGCACCGGCGGCTCGCTGCCGCACAGGCAGCTCAGAAAGAGTCTGCTTTTGATTTCCGGGTGCGCGGTGCGCTCGCTGCCGCACAGGCAGCTCAGAAAGGCGTCTATTCGGGGTGGGAGCTGCGATCAGCGCTCGCTGCCGCACAGGCAGCTCAGAAACCTGGATACGTTTCGGCAAGCTGCTATCGCCCGCTCGCTGCCGCACAGGCAGCTCAGAAATCGGAGTCCGGAAGGCAAAAACCCCGCGGCAGGCTCGCTGCCGCACAGGCAGCTCAGAAACATGCAGGGTACTGATCCTGAACTGTGCGATAGCTCGCTGCCGCACAGGCAGCTCAGAAAAATAACTTTGCCGGTTATTTCAAAATCGGTTTGCTCGCTGCCGCACAGGCAGCTCAGAAAAATAACTTTGCCGGTTATTTCAAAATCGGTTTGCTCGCTGCCGCACAGGCAGCTCAGAAATTGTAATCTTCCGAATCAGTCGCCAACCCAGTGCTCGCTGCCGCACAGGCAGCTCAGAAAGATGTTCACGTCTTGCAGTAAAGGGTTGTCCTGCTCGCTGCCGCACAGGCAGCTCAGAAATCGGCGATAAAACCGGAGCAGCACTGCAGCAAGCTCGCTGCCGCACAGGCAGCTCAGAAAGATGTCACGGACAACGATCTTGTTGATCATATGCTCGCTGCCGCACAGGCAGCTCAGAAATGACGTTCCCTGCTCATAAGCCATGGTCGCATGCTCGCTGCCGCACAGGCAGCTCAGAAAGATACCGGGGCGACGAGACATAGCATTATATTGCTCGCTGCCGCACAGGCAGCTCAGAAATCCCGCACCGGCAAACCACCAGCAACTATCGAGCTCGCTGCCGCACAGGCAGCTCAGAAATTGTAATCTTCCGAATCAGTCGCCAACCCAGTGCTCGCTGCCGCACAGGCAGCTCAGAAAATCGCGTTTTGGCAGAATAGTCATTTTTTGCTGCTCGCTGCCGCACAGGCAGCTCAGAAAAAAGCCCCAATAAAGGGGCTGATTTTTGTTTCGCTCACTGCCGCACAGGCAGCTCAGAAAAGTCACAACAAAGGCAATCAGCTGCTGAAACGGCTCGCTGCCGCACAGGCAGCTCAGAAAGCACGCGCAAAGCAGACAGAACGTCGGTACGCGCTCGCTGCCGCACAGGCAGCTCAGAAATCAGCGGTGACACATGGCAGACAAGCAACTCAGCTCGCTGCCGCACAGGCAGCTCAGAAAATCCGCAAAGCCACCGAAGAACAGCGCCGCCTGCTCGCTGCCGCACAGGCAGCTCAGAAACGACGATGGCGGTGGATGGTACGCGGATGGTGGCTCGCTGCCGCACAGGCAGCTCAGAAAAGAGCTGGGGCGGCGCAGCGTAATTGTTGTGAGCTCGCTGCCGCACAGGCAGCTCAGAAAAAATGCCATCCGGGCTGCCATGCCTGGCTTGCGCTCGCTGCCGCACAGGCAGCTCAGAAACGACGTTGACGGTGTAATCCGGCTGGCCCGTGGCTCGCTGCCGCACAGGCAGCTCAGAAAGAAGCGGACCGCGTGTACGGCCCGTGGCGTCTGCTCGCTGCCGCACAGGCAGCTCAGAAACTGTTGATATGTAAGATCAGCACGCGCTGAACGCTCGCTGCCGCACAGGCAGCTCAGAAACCACGGAAGTCCCCAGCTTTCAGCATCCGGTAGCTCGCTGCCGCACAGGCAGCTCAGAAACGGTAGCGCTTGCCATTCAGACTGAACGCTATGCTCGCTGCCGCACAGGCAGCTCAGAAAATTGCGCGGGACGTTCCGCCCGCGAATAGGGTGCTCGCTGCCGCACAGGCAGCTCAGAAACGCGGGCTGTTCAGCAGTGGGTATGACACGATGCTCGCTGCCGCACAGGCAGCTCAGAAACACGCGGTACGCGTCGCCGTCGATGGAAAACATGCTCGCTGCCGCACAGGCAGCTCAGAAAGGCGACTCGGACTCCGGTTTTATCACTCTTCTGCTCGCTGCCGCACAGGCAGCTCAGAAATTCACCAGCCTGCTGGAAGTCTTCCAGGAAGGGCTCGCTGCCGCACAGGCAGCTCAGAAACGCCCGGATTGCGCTGACATGAATACGTGGCGGCTCGCTGCCGCACAGGCAGCTCAGAAATTCCAGGTGCTGGGTGATGCTGTCGAGCTGAGGCTCGCTGCCGCACAGGCAGCTCAGAAAAGTATTCGCCAGCTTTGTCGGTGCCCTTGACAGCTCGCTGTCGCACAGGCAGCTCAGAAAAAATGGACGCATTCTTAGATGCTGTTCTTGAAGCTCGCTGCCGCACAGGCAGCTCAGAAAGGTAGCGGCCAGTTTGCCGGCGGTGGCCATGCGCTCGCTGCCGCACAGGCAGTTCTGTAAAACCCGGAGTCTGATTTTATTATCAAGACTGGCTGGTAACCGGTAAGGAGTTACCGGAGTCCGGGCAGGTCAGCCCGTTAACGAAAAAAGCCTCTTCCTGAGCAATAAAAAAAGCCGGATCAATACAATCCGGCTTTTTTATTTTTCTGAACCGTCCGGGTCGCTGTTACAGCAGATTCTGCATCTGATGGAAGGCGCGGACCAGACCATTGGTTGAGCCATCAAAATCCTGCGGGATTTTATCCGACTCCAGTGCGCCCAGCACTTTGCTGCCCAGTTGTTTACCCAGTTCCACCCCCCACTGGTCGAAGGAGTTGATGCCCCAGATAAAGCCCTGTGCGGCGACCTTGTGTTCGTACAGGGCAATCAGTGCGCCCACGGTCTGCGGTTTGGCTTTGGGAAAATACAGGGTATTACTCGGCCGGTTGCCGGGAATAACTTTCTGCGGTGCCAGTACGATGGCTTCGGCTTTGCTCATGCCGGCGGCGATCAGTTCGGCCACGGCTTCATCTTCCGATTTCCCCTGCAGCAGGGCCTGGCTCTGGCTGAGGCAGTTGGAAACCAGCATGGCGTGGAAGTTATCAATCGGGTTGTGGCTGCTCATCGGCATAATAAAGTCACAGGGCGAGAAGTGCGTGCCCTGATGCAGCAGCTGGTGGAAGGCGTGCTGGCCGTTGGTGCCGACACCGCCCCAGATAATCGGGCCGGTGTTGTAATCGGTGTGATAGCCGTCGATGGTAACGGATTTACCGTTACTCTCCATATCCAGCTGCTGCAGGTGTGCCGGCAGCGAGCGCAGGTAATGGTCATAGGGCAGAATGGCATGTGAGTTCACGCCGAAGAAATTCACGTACCACACGCCCAGCAGGGCCATGATCACCGGCATATTCTGCTCCAGCGGCGCGGTGCGGAAATGCTCATCCATTTGATAGGCACCGTGCAGCAGGTCGCGGAAGTTATCGATACCGATGGCCAGTGCCAGCGGCAGACCAATGGCGGACCAGAGTGAATAACGGCCGCCGACCCAGTCCCACATAGGGAAGATATTTTCTTCATCAATGCCGAAGGCTTTGGCTTTTTCCACATTGGATGACACCGCGGTGAAATGCTTGGGCAGGTCGTCTTCGGTACCGCCGTTATCGAGGAACCACTGGCGGCAGGCGGTGGCATTTTTCAGGGTTTCCTGGGTGCCGAACGATTTGGACTGGATAATAAATAAGGTGGTCGCCGGGTCGAGACGCTTGAGAATCTCGGTAATGTGCGAGCCGTCAATATTAGCCAGATAGTGAATGTTCAGGCGGCTGTCCCAGTAAGGTTTGAGTGCGCCGGAAGCCAGTTTGGGGCCGAGGAAGGAGCCGCCGATGCCGATGGATACCACATCGGTGAAGGGTTTGTTGCTGTAGCCACGCCATTGGTTACGGCGGACTTTCCAGCAGAATTCTTCCATGCGGTGCACGGTATCACGCACTTCCGGCATGATGTCCTGGCCATCGACCAGAATCGGACGGTCACTGAAATTGCGCAGGGCGGTGTGCAGGGCCGGGCGGTTTTCACTGCGGTTAATGGCTTCGCCGGTGAACATGCTGTCGATCTGCTGTGGCAGGTTGCGCTCATGGGCAAGCTGAATCAGCAGGTGCATGGTGTCTTCGTTGATCCGGTTTTTGGAGTAATCAAGGCTCAGGCCGGCCGCTTCGGCATGGAAGCGTTCAAAGCGGTTGGGGTCTTCGGCAAACCAGCTGCGCATGTGCTGGTGGCGGATGTCATCGTAATGGCTCTGTAATGACTTCCAGATTTCAGATTGGGTCAGGCTTCCTGTGGTCGCCATTGGCATTCCTTGTGTCCGAATTTTTCAACTGAGTATACGGAAGGCCGCGGGGGTGGGCAAAAAACGGCAGCATTGGAAGGTGGTGGGGGTATAAAAAAGCCGCCCGGGCCGGAGCCTGAGCGGCGTTTCCATGACAGTTCCGGGTCAGGCAACCTGTACCGGAATATCGAAACTGGTGTGGCTGACGCTGTTATCGGCGTTCAGGTACACCATTTTCGGTTTGAAGCCGGCCAGTTCTTCTTCGGAGAAAGCACCGTAGGTACAGATAATAATACGGTCACCCAGATCGGCCTGGTGAGCGGCGGCACCGTTCAGGGAAATGATACCGGAGCCGTCTTCACCACGGATGATGTAGGTGGTGAAACGCTTGCCGTTATCAATGTTGTAAATCTGGATCTGTTCAAATTCGCGCATGCCGGCCAGGTCGAGCAGCTGGCCGTCGATGGCACAGGAACCTTCGTAGTTCAGCACTGCGTGAGTTACCCGCGCCTGGTGGAGCTTGGCTTTAAGCATTGTAGATTGCATAGGAACCCCTTTCATTCAGGACAGACGCCGGTCCGGCTCGGAATGGCTGTGACACACCGGATCGGAATTGTTCACTTTGCCCGCAGCGGACTGCGGGCGCGAAGTATGCCTTAATCGTCTGACGCGTTCAATGTGACGGTCAGGTTGTCGATCAGCAGGTTGTCGATGAGGCGGGCCTTGCCGATATAGGCGGCGCCGAGGATGATCACTGAGTCATCTTCAGGGCTGGCCGGTGCCAGGTCGGAGGTGCGGCGGATTTCCAGATAATCGGTGCGGAAACCGCGCTGGTCGAGACGCTCGCGGGCCTGGGCCAGCGAGCGGCTGATGTCTTTATGCTCACGGAAATCATCGGCGATTTCCTGCAGCGTGCGGTACAGGCCGGTCGCCTGCTGACGCTCTTCCCCGGTCAGATAGCCGTTACGCGAGCTGAGGGCCAGGCCATCGACATCGCGGGCGGTAGGAACCGGGCAGATTGCCACCGGCAGACACAGGTCGTCGACCATTTTGCGGATCACGGCCACCTGCTGGAAATCTTTTTCGCCGAAGAAGGCTTTGTCCGGCTGCACCATGTTGAGCAGTTTGTTGACCACGGTGGCGACGCCATCGAAGTGACCCGGACGGCTGCCGCCACACAGGCCTTCGGAGACTTCCGGCACATGAATGGTGGTCTGGCGGTCCTGTCCTTCCGGATACATTTCATCCACATCCGGGGCAAACAGCAGATTACAGCCGGCTTCCGCCAGCATCTGCTGATCACGCTCCAGCGTACGCGGATAGCGCGCCAGGTCATCGGCATCATCAAACTGCAGCGGATTGACGAAAATACTGGCAACGGTAAAACAGTCGTCGCCCAGCGAACGCTGGATCAGGCTGATATGACCTTCGTGAAGGTTGCCCATGGTGGGAACAAAACCGATAACACGCTGCGCAGAGCGTGCCTTGCGGACATGCTCACGCAGTTCGCGGATAGTGTGAACAGTAATCATGCACTGAATCCATGCTCGGCGGCCGGGAATTGGCCGTTTTTAACTTCTTCTGTGTAGGCGGCGAATGCCTGCTGGACGTTACGGCCATCGGTCAGGAAATTTTTGACAAATTTCGGGGTGTGGCCGGTATTGAGTCCGAGCATATCATGCATCACCAGAACCTGCCCGTCGGTATCTGCACCGGCACCGATGCCGATAACCGGAATGCCAACCGTGGCGGTAATGCGTGCCGCCAGTGATGACGGTACACATTCCAGCAGCAGCACATCGGCCCCGGCGGCTTCCAGCGCCTGACAGTGGGCCACCATGGCGTCTGCTTTGTCCTGTTCTTTGCCCTGCACCCGGTAACCACCGAGTTTATTAACCGATTGCGGCGTCAGGCCGAGGTGAACACACACGGGTACACCCTGGCGACCGAGGGATTCAACCAGCGGGATCAGCCAGTCATCACCTTCCACTTTCACCATGTGAGCGCCGGCCTGCATCACTTTGCGGGCGTTTTCCAGCCCCTGTTCCAGTGTGCCATAGGCCATAAACGGCAGGTCGGTCATTACCAGCGCCGGGCGTTCTGCGCGGCGGTTGCCACGGGCAACGGCGGCAGTGTGGTAAGCCATATCATCCGTGCTGACCGGCAGGGTGCTGTCATGCCCCTGAACCACGTTGCCCAGAGAATCGCCAACCAGCAGGACTTCAACGCCGGCTTCCGCTGCCAGTTGGGCATATGTTGCATCGTAGGCAGTAAGAGAGGTGAACTTCTCCCCGCGGTCTTTCATGGTCTGCAGGGTGCGGATACTGATCGGATTCATGGGTGATCTCCGTTATCAGCGTCAGATGACGCGTTATTCTGGGGGCGTATAGTGCGGATTGGCCGGTATAAGTCAACCTTAAGGTATATAGACAAGCCGCAGATTCTCTGCTCCTGACCAGCTCAGGGCACAGTGTTGGCGGGGCCCGGCGGGCTGTTCACGGATGTGCAACACTGAGATGCAGAAACCGCCGGCAGCTGGGCAGGAAACAGCGGCCTGCTCATGACGGACTGTCCTCAGGCGACGGATGGTAAAGACGATGCAGAGGTTCGCCGTAAAGCGGTGTCAGGCTGCTGAGGTCGGTGCCATCGGGCAGACGCAGTTGTGGTTCCAGTTCCAGCAGCGGCTTCACTACAAAGGCACGCTCCTGCAATCCGGCATGGGGAATGGTCAGACGTTCTGATGTCATGGTCAGATCGGCATACAGCAGAATATCGAGGTCGATACAGCGTTCGCCCCAGTGACGCAGCTTGGTACGTCCCTGTTGCTGTTCCTGCGCTTTCAGCGCATCCAGCAGGGCCAGCGGTGTGAGGCTGGTTTCAATTTCGGCCACGGCATTGACGTAGTCAGGCTGATCCTGTGGCCCCATCGGACGCGAGCCATACAGGGATGACCAGCGCAGCAGATGGCTCTGCGGCAGACCACTGAGGGCATGCAGGGCAACAGCAATCTGGTGGGCGGGATCATCAAGATTCGCCCCCAGGCCAATAAAACAACGCTTCATCGGCAATCAGCGCGAGCGCGGCCGGCGGCTGCGGTTACGTGCGGGGCGCCGGCGTTTCGGACCGTCGCTGTCACCGTCTTCGTGTAACGGGCGGCTCTGCACCAGATCCGGGTTTTCTTCCTGCAGGCGGGTCCAGAAGGCGCCGATACCGTCCAGTTGTTCACCGGACTGTTCACGCAGCAGCACGAAATCGTAGGCCGCACGGAAGCGTGGGTGCGTCAGCAGCTCGCGGGTTTTGCGGCTGCGCACCCGGCTCAGACGCAGCTGCATTTCCCAGATTTCACGCATTGGAATGGAGAAGCGCTTGGGAATGGCGGTCGATTTGGTCTGTTGGGACAGTACGCGGTCGGCGGCTTTCTGTAATGCCGGGTGTGGTGCCATGCCGCGGGCTTCGAATTCCTGCGCGGTACGCACCAGGGGAGCCCACATCAGGGAAGCGAGGAAGAAATAGGGTGTTACCGATTTACCCGCACGGATGCGCACATCGGTGTTACGCATGGTGTTCTCGGCCATCGCCAGTGCTTGCGGATCTTCCTTCAGGCATTGTTCGGTGGCCGGAAACAGATAAGCGAACAGACCGTATTCACGTAACAGGCGCAGGGTATCCAATGCCTGGCCGTGCAGAAACAGCTTCAGCACTTCCTCAAACAGGCGCGCGGAGGGAATCTGTTCCAGCAGCGGAGCCATTACCGGAATTGGCTCAGCGGTGCGGGCTTCGATATCGAAATTCAGCTTGGCGGCGAAGCGGATGGCGCGCAGCATGCGCACCGGGTCTTCACGGTAGCGGGTTTCCGGGTCACCGATCAGGCGCAGGCGGCGGTTCTGCAGGTCATCCCAGCCACCGGCATAGGCGTGCACACTGAAGTCGGCGATATCGTAATACAGCGCATTGATGCTGAAATCGCGGCGCATGGCATCTTCGTCTTTGTTGCCATACACATTGTCGCGCAGGATCATGCCCTGGTCGCCGGTGGCGGCTTCTTTCGGTGAGTCATCACTGGTCGGCGGCGCCCGGAAGGTGGCAACTTCAATGATCTCCCGGCCGAAGACCACATGAACCAGTTTGAAACGGCGGCCGATCAGGCGTGAGTTACGGAACAGGTTGTTGACCTGCTCCGGCGTCGCATCGGTGGCGACATCAAAATCTTTCGGTTGCAGCCCCAGCAGAGTATCGCGCACGCCGCCACCGACCAGCAGAGCCTGGTAGCCGGCGTTATTCAGGCGATACAGTACCTTCAGTGCATTGTCGCTGATATTGCGGCGGCTGATGGAATGCTGATCGCGGGGAATGACGGTCAGAGGTGCCTGATGCTGGTCTTTTTCCCGTCCGGACAGACGTTTCAGACCGGCACCGAGTTTTCTGACGGTATTCGCCAGTTTTTCAGTATTTGTCAGTGATTTGATCAAATTATGTCGCCGTTTCACGGATTAAGCAGCAGGCGAGTTTACCGGTTAAGTGGGGACAAATAAATCTCAGCAGGAATATTGGCGCTGGCGGGAGAGGCAGAAAAACAAAAAGCCGCATCAAGCGGCTTTGTGATAGTCCCTGTTGTTATCAGTCCATTCCTTGTTTTCCTGATACGAAGCAGCTGTTTTGAATATACAGGCCGTGGCCCTTTATTTTTCTTATTGTCACAGCTCCGGGCTGTGCATTCGAAACAGTGCGTTCATGGTACCGCTCTGCTGTTGTTATTGTTATTGCAGAGCAGTAACCGGCCATTGTTATTTTTATTGTCGGCCGGTGTGGGACACAGGCATTTTTTATTTTTATTGATCGCTGTGTTCCCTCTGATCTGTATAAAGCAGACGCCGTGCCAGTTTTTAAATATCTTTATAAATCAGTAGGTTATGGATTTCAGGTGGTTGAAGTAACCTTGTGTAAGGCCAGAGTGTTACGTCATGCGGGGTCTGAGGTAACAGTGATGGTTTCCTGGTAACAGTTTGTAACACTACCATGACCGCAGGGATTTACGCGCGCAGCCGGACCATGAGCGCAGCCGCAGAAATCAGGAAATCTGTGGATAACTCTGCACAGCGCTGTGCGGGTTGCTCTGGTCGTCAGAGGCTTATGTATCGGATGTTGTGTTGCGGGAGTGAGTCATCGGGGGAGAAGAAAGATGATTGCTTTGCCGCCAGCAAAGCCGGCAAAGCAATCATCTGTCAGTGAGTCGGGGCTTATTATTTTTATTACGAACTCGGAGGCCGTGTTTTTATTTTTATTTTATGGCCGACGCACCCGGATTTTATTTTTATTCTATGGGGCGCATTTTTTATTGCTTTGTTTTCTTAAAGCGATTGCCGTGCCAATCTCTTTGATTTTTATAAATATCGTTAAAAATCAAAGACTTGTTTGATTTATGGTGAGAGAAGGGAGGAGTGGGTAACGACTGGAGTGTTACTTTGAGTGGCGTGATATGACGGGTTTTTGGGTGAGTGTAACCCCGCGGTTACACTTTGTGTTACCCGTAACGGATGTCCGTAGTTTTACTTGCCGCCTTTTCTGCGCGGAATGCCCAGCCGCTGACGGCGTTCCCACAGGCTCTTGCGGGAAATCCCCAGTTTGCGCGCCAGATCGGTTTCGGTCATGTTCTGTTCGTTTTCCAGCACGAAGTGCATGAAGTAATCGTCCAGTGACAGATCCCCCTGCTGTGTCTGACTGTCGGCTGCTTTGTACTGCTCATCCTGCTCCAGATGTTCGCGCATGCTGGAGCTGATGTAGCGGTCCGGGGACAGATCGATACCGAGAATACTGGCCGGGATTGCATCTTCGTCGGCGAGAATCACCGCCCGTTCCACGGCATTCTCCAGTTCGCGCACGTTACCGGGCCACTGATACTGACGGATGGCCTGCAGGGCGTCGTCGGTGAAGTGCATCGCTGTCTGCTGCATCTTTTCACAGGCGCGTGACAGCATGGCGTTGGCGATTTCGACTACGTCATCGCCACGTTCGCGCAGCGGCGGCAGGTGCAGTTCCACTACGTTCAGGCGGTAATAGAGGTCTTCACGGAATTCGCCGCGGCTGGCCAGGTCTTTCAGGTTACGGTGAGTCGCGGCAATCAGGCGCACATCAACCTGTTTGCTTTGCACCGAGCCGACACGGCGGATTTCGCCTTCCTGCAGTACGCGCAGCAGGCGGGCCTGGGCTTCCAGTGGCAGTTCGCCGATTTCATCGAGGAACAGGGTGCCGCCGTCGGCGGCTTCCACCAACCCCTGACGGGTCGCGTTGGCGCCGGTAAAGGCGCCCTTTTCGTGGCCGAATAACTCGGATTCGATCAGGGTTTCCGGAATGGCAGCGCAGTTTACCGAGATCAGTGGCGCTGAGTGGCGCCGGCTCTGGTCGTGCAGGGCGCGGGCGACCAGTTCCTTGCCGGTTCCGGATTCGCCCAGAATCAGCACGGTGGCATCGGTCGGCGCTACTTTGCTGATTTTTTTGAACAGCAGCAGCATGGGTTCACAGCTGCCGATAATGCCGGTGGCCGGATATTCGCGGCTGACTTCCTGTTTCAGGCTGACAGCGGCAGAGGGTTTATGGCTGAGGCTGGATTCTTTCAGAATACGTGCAACCGCCTGCACCATTTCGTCGTGATTGAAGGGTTTGGCGATGTAATCCACAGCCCCCATTTTCATGGCATCCACGGCGGAGCGCAGGCTGGCGTAGCTGGTCATGATCAGTACCGGGGTATCGCTGGCCAGTTCCACCAGTTCGGTGCCCTGGCCACCGGGCAGACGCAGATCACTGATGATCAGGTCGAAGCCGGCGAGGTTCTGGGCTTTGGCGGCATCCAGCGAATCCACTTCCGTTACTTCGTAGTTGTGGCGCTGCAGCAGGCGGCGCACTGACTGACGGATAATGGCTTCGTCTTCAACGACCAGAATATGACTCATGCTAAGGGTTCCGATGGTTCAACAGGGTGGTAGCGTGGCAGGCTGACTTTAACACAAGTACCACGGTCTTCGGTTAACGGGCTTTCAATGCTGATATGGCCGTAGTGCTCTTCGACAATGCTGTAAACCAGCGACAGTCCCAGTCCGGTGCCTTTGCCCACTTCTTTGGTGGTGAAGAAGGGCTCGAAAATCCGGTCCAGCTTATCGGCCGGAATTCCGTGCCCGAGGTCGGTTACCCGCAGCGTGACCTGATGTTCATCCGCTTCTGATGCCACCCGGACCTGTTGGCCGGGCTGGCTGGCATCGCGCGCATTGCTGAGCAGATTGACGAAGACCTGCACCAGCCGCTGCGGATCGCCGAGAATCTGCAGTTCTTCATCACACTCATTGACGAAGGTGATGTCCTGGCTGCGTTTACTCAGACGCAGCAACTGCATGGCTTCGTCGATCACCTGAGCAATATGCAGCGGCTCATGTTCGGTGGAGTGGTTGCCGGCATGGGCAAAATTCATCAGTGACTGCACGATGCGCGACACGCGGCTGGTCTGTTCCTGAATCTGCTGGGCGATTTCCAGCAGTTCCGGGTTGTCGGTTTCGTAGCGCATGTTCTGCGCCAGACAGTCGATGCCGGTAATCGGGTTGCCGATTTCATGCGCCACGCCGGCAGCCAGCCGGCCGATGGAGGCCAGCCGCTCGCTGTGCATCAGCTCTTCTTCCAGCATCTGGGTATCGGTCTGGTCTTCCATCAGCACAACAATGCCGCCGGGCTGGCCGCCGCCAGGCTTGATCACGGACTTGTGCAGGCTGAACCAGCGCGGCCGGGCACCGATATCGACCCGTTTCTTGTGTTCGTGCATGGATTGACTGTGGACGAAGTTCTGCAGCAGTGCACTCCACGGCTGGGGCAGACGGGTCAGATGCGAGCCGGTCACTTCGCCGGCCGGCACCTGGGTCAGATCGGTCATGGCCTGATTCCACATCAGGATTTCGCCGTCGTCCGCCAGTGAACAGACCCCCATTGGCAGGCGTTCCAGTGTCTGCCGGTGGTAGCGGCGCAGATTATCCAGCTCACCGGCCAGACCGCTGAGGCGGTCATGGAAGCCTTCCAGCCGCTGTTCAATCTGATAGATGTCTTCACTCAGCTCGGCGTTTTCCTGGAACGGCAGATAGCGGGTGACAATATCGTGCGCCACGGTTGGCCCCATCAGGCCGGACAGGTTGGCCTCCAGCCGCGCGCGCAGGCGGCGCAGGGCATAGGGGCGGTCTTCATAGGATGGCAACTGCAGATCTTTCAGCGCCTGATACACCTCGCGTTCCGCCACATAGCGGCCCAGTGGTTTGCTCAGCGCGGTGATGACATCGTTGGAATGGGTGGCGATCAGTGGCCGCCGGCTGGGACGCGACA
This sequence comes from Pseudomonadales bacterium, assembly GCA_963682115.1. Classification (GTDB taxonomy): domain Bacteria; phylum Pseudomonadota; class Gammaproteobacteria; order Pseudomonadales; family Oceanobacteraceae; genus Venatoribacter. The sequence goes on from OY821639.1 coordinate 2,471,287, forward strand.
CGGTATCAATGGAACAGGCTTCGGCCGCCGACAGTTCGGATGCTTTCTGGCTGGTGGTCAGGCTGACCAGCGTAAACAGCACCACGTTGATGGCAAAAGCACTGAGGGCCGCCAGGTGCCAGTTACTTTCGTCGACCGCCGGCAGCGGCAGCGGGACATTCCAGCCCAGGGCCAGTTCCGAAAACGGCAGCAGCATACCCCAGGCCCAGATCAGGACTCCGCTGATCAGGCCGGCGAGGAAACCTTTGCGGTTGGATCTGGGCCAGTACAGCAGGCCCAGTACGCCAGGCAGGAACTGCAGCGCAGCGACGAAGGCCAGTACGCCGAGGCGGTTGAGATCCAGATCGGTGCCGATCATGCGGTAGAACACATAGGCCAGCAGCAGAATGCCGGCGATCAGGCTGCGCCGCATCCACAGCAGCCAGCGGTAGAAGTCCTGTTTCGGGCTGGGTTTGTAAAACGGCAGCACCAGATGATTGAGGAACATGGCGGCACTGGCCAGGGTTATAACAATCATCACGCCGGAGGCTGCGGCCAGGCCGCCGAGGAAGGCCACGGTGACCAGTACCGGGGATTGCAGACTGAAACCGATGCCCAGTGCATAGTATTCCGGCGGTACGTCTGCCTGCAGATAGACACCGGCCCAGAAGATCGGCGGCACGGCCATACTCATCGCCAGCAGAAACAGCGGAAAACCCCAGCTGGCCGGTTTGATGGCATCGCTGTTGGTATTCTCGGTGAAGGTCACATGAAACATGTGCGGCATCACAATGGCGGCGGCAAAAAACACCAGCAGCAGGGTACGCCATGGCCCTTCCTGCAGGGTGATCTGCTGATCGGCCAGCGTCTGATGGTTATCAATCAGCCACTGCTCCAGGCCGCCGGCCTCGGGGAAAATACCGAACAGAGCAACACCGGCCAGCAACAGGATGGCCGCCAGCTTCAGCAGCGACTCAAAGGCCAGCGCAAACACCAGCCCTTCGTGTTTTTCCCGCGGTGAGACATGACGGGCACCGAACAGCACGGCAAACACAATCATGATCAGGCAGAAGCCGAACGCCAGGGTGGTGGCCGGCCAGTCGCTGTTGAGCAGGTGCAGGGTATCGGCAATGGCGCGGATCTGCAGCGTCAGCATGGGGATGACCACCGCCAGATTGAACACCGATACCAGCATGCCGGCGAGGCGGCTGCGGTAGCGGAAGGCCAGCAGGTCGGCGAGGGAGCTGAGCTGATAGATGCGGGTGATATGCAGGATAGGCCGCAGCAGGATAGGCGACATCACAAAGGCGCCGGATATCCCCAGATAGTAGGCCAGGAAACCATAGCCGTATTCGCTCGCCATTCCGACCGAACCGTAAAAGGCCCAGGCGCTGGCGTAGACGCCGAGGGAAAAGATATACACCAGCGGATGGCGGACCCAGCGCCGTGGCAGCCAGTTCTGTTCAACCGCGTAGGCGGTGAAAAACAGCAGGAACAGGTAGCCCAGAACAATCAGGCCAAGCGTACCGAGACTAAAGCTCATCATCCCCCCGGCGGCGGTTCAGCCAGATATAGAACCCCAGCAACAGAAACCAGATGGCAAACGGGCGGTACCAGGCGCCTCTGGCATCCAGCCACCAGTCCATCATGATGGGGGAAAACAGATAAATGCCCACCAGAAACGCCAGGCCGAGGCGGTAATCGTACATATGCTTGCTGTCAGCTGTGCCGTTGAAAGGGCCAAGATTAGCATAAAGTGGTGCGCCAGAGGCGAGCGCAGCGGGTCTTCAGTCGTGGCGGAAAATGACCGGTGCCGGCAGGGCCTGCTGTCCGCTCAGGCGGCGGATATCCCAGTGGCTGACGGCCCACTGCAGCAGTTCCTCGGCCGGTGCCTGTTGCAGCCCGGCTGGTAACGGCTGCTGCAGCCACTGCAGGGCGGCGGTCAGGGTAGCGCTGATGTTGTCGGTGCGCAGCGGGCGCGCCAGATTCTGTTTGCTCAGTTTCTGACCATTGCTTTCCAGCGCCACCGGAATATGGGCGTACTGTGGCAGGGGCTGCCCCAGCGCCTGATACAGCAGCGCCTGACGGGCGGTGGAATCAATCAGGTCGATACCGCGCACGATATGGGTCATGCCCTGATCAATGTCGTCGCACACCACCGCCAGCTGATAGGACCAGGGGCCATCGCGGCGCTGCAGGACAAAGTCACCGAGGCGGCTCAGGTCTTCACACCAGCGTCCCTGTATGCGGTCGTCAAAACAGTATTCACCCTGCGCGGGGCAGAGAAAACGCCAGGCAATATCTTCCGTAGCGCGGCAGTGACAATTGCCATGGTGTGGTTTACCGGCCAGCTGTTTACGCGAACACTGGCAGGGAAACGCCATGCCGCGGCTGATCAGCCGGTCAAGCTGCTGCTGATAAGCCGCATGACGATCACTCTGATAGCGGACGCTGCCATCCCAGTGCAGGCCATAGGCTTCCAGGGTGTGCAGAATGCTGGCAGCGGCAGTGGGATCTTCACGTGGCGGATCAAGGTTTTCAATTCTGACCAGCCAGCGGCCGTGATGAGCGCGCGCATCAAGATAACTGGCGAGTGCGGCCAGCAGGGAACCAAAGTGGAGAGGGCCGGTGGGAGAAGGCGCAAAGCGGCCTGTGTACCCAGCCTGCAACAGAGGGGATGAAGATGCTGAATCAGTCATAGTCAGCAGCAGGATGCAGCCGCAGCTGCATCCTGACCGGTGTTATACGCCGAGCTGCTTTTCTTTGATTTCAGCCAGGGTTTTACAGTCGATGCACAACTCAGCAGTCGGACGTGCTTCCAGGCGGCGGATACCGATTTCCACACCGCAGGCGGTGCAGTAGCCGTAATCGCCTTTCTCAATCAGGTCGATGGTTTTATCGATCTTCTTGATCAGCTTACGCTCACGGTCACGGGTACGCAGTTCCAGGCTGAATTCTTCTTCCTGGCTGGCACGGTCGTTAGGGTCCGCGTAGTTGTTGAGTTCAGTCTGCATATGCTCTTTGGTGCGGTCCACTTCCTCCATCAGTTCCTGCTTCCAGTTGCGCAGGATGTTGGCGAAGTGCTCCAGCTGAGCATCGTTCATGTACTCTTCGTCCTTGCTCACCTGATATGGGGTGAAATTGGACAGTGCAAACTCTTTATTTTCTTGCGGCATAGCTTACTGCCTCACCTGGTATACCGGATAAACCGGCGGTCTGGTCCATGCGCCCCGGGCAGGCTGCCTGCCGGCAGTGTGTCCGGACCCTGGGCCCCAAATGAATTAAGGCGGGGAAACTATCAGAGAACCTGTCAGGTGCCAACCGTTAATAAGACGTTTTATTGATGCTTATGAGGCATCTGGCACAATAGGCGGCCGTTTTTCTGTCGATCTGGTCATTATGATGTCTGCTGATCCTTCTGTTTCCCGTGGTAATTCCAGCCGTGCCAGTCAGGTACGGCCGTTTCAGGTTATGGCTATTCTGGCCGAAGCGCAGGCCCTGCAGGCCGCCGGGCGCGACATTATTCATCTGGAAGTCGGAGAGCCGGACTTCCCGACGCCGGAACCGCTGATTGATGCGGCGGTGGCGGCCATGCGTGCCGGTAAGACAGGCTATACGCCGGCTCTGGGCCTGCCGCAGCTGCGCCAGAAGCTGGCCGATTATTACCATCAGCGTTTTGCGGTCGAGATCAGTCCGCAGCGCTTTGTGCTGGCGCCGGGTGCCTCCGGCGCGCTGCTGCTGCTGAGTGCGGCGCGTCTGGAGGTGGGCCAGAAACTGCTGCTGGCCGATCCCGGCTATCCCTGTAACCGTAACTTCGCCCGTGTGTTTGAAGGCCATGGTCAGCTGGTGCCCTGCGGCGCGGACAAACGCTATCAGCTGACCCCGGCAGATATTCAGACACACTGGACAGAGTCGACCAAAGCCGCGCTGGTGGCTTCGCCAGCCAATCCGACCGGCACTGTGCTCAGTCTGCCGGAACTGGCCGCACTGGCTGCTGCGGTACGTGGGCAGGAAGGTGAGCTGTGGGTCGATGAGATTTATCAGGGCCTGAATTACACCGGCACGGCGCAGACGGTGCTGGCGGTGGCCGATGATGCTGTGGTACTGAACAGCTTTTCCAAGTTCTTCGGTATGACCGGCTGGCGTCTGGGCTGGGCAGTGGTGCCGGAGGCCTGGGTGCCGGCTCTGGATACGCTGGCGCAGAACCTGTTTCTGGCACCGCCGACCCCGGCGCAGTATGCGGCACTGGCCGCATTTGAACCTGAGACCATGGCGATTCTCGAACAGCGCCGGCAGGAACTGGCGGAACGTCGTGATTATCTGCTGCAGGCGCTGCCGGCGCTGGGGTTCGATATTCCGGTGGCACCGGATGGCGCCTTTTATATCTACGCCGATGCCAGCCGTTTTACCGATGACAGTCTGGCCTTCTGTTCCCGCGCGCTGCAGGAAACCGGTGTAGCCATTACCCCCGGCGTGGACTTCGGTGACTATCAGGCCGGCACGCATGTGCGTTTTGCTTTCACCACCCGGCTGGAGCGTCTGCAGGAAGCGGTTGAGCGTCTGCAGCAATGGCTGGGGAAATAAATGCATTACGATGCCCCGCTGGTCAGTGGCCGCTTACTGCGCCGCTACAAACGCTTTCTCGCCGATGTCCGTTTAGCGGATGGCCGTGAAATCACCGTGCACTGCCCCAATACCGGTTCGATGAAACACTGCGCTGACCCTGACAGCCGGGTCTGGCTGTGGGACAGTGCCAACCCCAAACGTAAATATTCCTTCACCTGGGAATGGGTGGAAGTGGACGGCCGTTACCGCGCCTGTGTGAATACCGCACGCGCCAATCAGCTGGTGGCGGAAGCGCTGGAAAACGGTGTGATCACGGAACTGGCGGGCGCTTATCAGTTACAGCGGGAGCCGAAAGTGGCCGACGGCCGCCTCGACTTCCTCCTCCATGCGGCGTCCGCCGTAGAGCCTGATGTTTATATTGAGGTCAAAAGCGTTACCCTGCTGAACGAAGGGGAAGCGGGTCTGGGCAGCTTTCCGGATGCCGTGACCGAACGCGGACTGAAACACCTGCGCCGCCTGCAGGCACTGAAAGAAGAAGGTTTCCGTGCCGTGCTGCTGTTCTGTGTGCCGCATGAAGGCATTGAGCGGGTGCAGGCCGCGGCGGATATTGATCCGGCTTATGCACAGGCTCTGACGGAGGTGGCCGCCGCCGGCGTGGAAGTACTCGCTTACCGGGTGCGCTTTGAACAATGGGGCATGCAGTTAAGTGAGCGCATTCCGGTGCTGCTGTAAGCTGCTGTGATAATAAAGAAGGAAGTGTATGAAAAGCCTGAAACTGAATGTGCTGATTCTGATCGTTGGTCTGTTGCTGGGCGCCTGGGTGGGCTCTAACTGGGTCCGGGACCGGCCGCTGTTTGCCAACCCCTTTGCCTCAGATACGGTGCTCGACCGGCTGAAGGATACCGGCTCTGGTCTGCTCGACAGTGGTAAGAATGCCATCGATAAACTGAAAAACTGACGCCCTCAGAGGTCAGCCCACAGCTGGCCGTCACGGACTTCCGCCGGCACGGCGGTCAGTGACTGGCCGCTGCAGGGGCCGGAAATACACTCGCCGGAGTCGATCAGGAACAGCGCGCCGTGCATGGCGCACTGAATCAGGCTGCCTTCACTGTCGAGAAACTGGTCCGGTAACCACTCCAGATTGATGCCCAGATGCGGGCAGGCATTGCGGTACACCATAAAACGGCCGTGTTTGTGCACGGCAAACAGCGCCTGACCATCCACGGTAAAACCCTTACTGTGGCCTTCCTCAATTTCGCTGGTATGGCACAATGCCCGCATTCATTCACCTCTTATCCATCTGAACAGGCCTTCGTCATGACCCATCTGCTGCGGCGCAAGCATATCCTGCTGCTGTCTGTGCTGCTACCACCGCTGGTGATACTGCTGGCACTGGCGGCCGGCAGTCAGCCGGTTGAATGGCTGCTGCAGACCGATATAGGGCAGACCGTGCTGTGGCAGATCCGGCTGCCCCGGGTGTTGATGGCGTTTCTGGTCGGTGCACTGCTGGCCTGGGCTGGTGTCCTGATTCAGGGGGTGGTGCGCAATCCGCTGGCAGACCCTGGTCTGATCGGTGTCTCCGGTGGCGCTGCCGTCGGCGCTGCCCTGTTTACCGTGCTGATCAGCAGCGGCCTGCTGCTGCCGCTGTGGGGGCAGTCACTGATGGCCTTCGCCGGCGGTTTTATTGCTCTGCTGGTGGTGATGAAACTTGGCCTCAGTGGTCAGTCGTTGCAGGCCATGAGTTTTCTGATTCTGGCCGGCATTGCCGTGAATGTGCTGGCCAGCGCGCTGATCGGTCTGCTGTCTTATCTCGCCACCGACGATGCCTTACGCCAGATTACTTTCTGGTCATTGGGCAGCCTGTCCGGTGCCGACTGGTACTGGGTGAGCGCGATGACGGTTCTGCTGGTCGCCGCTGTGCTGTTCTGGCCCCGTCGTCTGCGGGCACTGGATGCCCTGTTGCTGGGCGAGGTGGAGGCGCGCTCGATGGGCGTGTCGGTCAGCCGCATGCAGTGGCTGGTGGTGCTCTGGGTTGCTCTGCTGGTGGCGCTGGCGGTGTCGGCCAGTGGCATGATCGGCTTTATCGGGCTGATCAGTCCGCATCTGGCGCGCCTGCTGACCGGCGCTTCACACCAGCGGGTACTGCCGCTGGCAGTGGTGCTGGGCGGCACGTTACTGGTGGCAGCGGATACCCTGGCGCGTACCCTGATTGCCCCGGCAGAACTGCCGATCGGGATTGTCACCACACTGGTGGGGGCACCCCTGTTTATTACGCTGATGATCCGTGAGAAAAGGCGTCTGTCATGGTAGCTGTGATACGGGCGGAAGGGCTCGGCCACCGCCGGAACGGGGCGGATATTCTGCAGGATGTATCCTTCGGGTTGCCACCGGGCGAGCTGGTGATGCTGGTCGGTCCGAATGGTGCCGGCAAATCCACACTGCTGCATATTCTGGCCGGACAGACGCCGATGTCGGCCGGCCGGTTACTGTTGCAGGAACAGGACTGCGCGCAGTTCAGCCGCGCGGATTGGGCACGGGCGGTGACGCTGGTGCCACAGCTGAGCAGTATGGGTTTTCCGCTGTCGGCGGCGGAAGTGGTGGAACTGGGTGGACTGGCACACAGCACATCGCTGACGGCACTGCGCCGTCAGGTACGGGCGGCGCTGGCAGACTGGGAGATTACTTACCTGGCCAGCCGGGACGTGCGCCTGTTATCCGGTGGTGAACAGCAGCGTTGTCAGCTGGCCCGCAGCTGGATTCAGGTGCAGCAGCCGGACAGCCGCCTGTGGCTGCTGGATGAACCACTCAGCGCGCTGGATCTGCGCCATCAGCAGCAGTGTATGCAGCGGGCGCAGCAGTTGACGGCTTCGGGCAAAACGGTGGTGATGGTGGTGCATGATCTGAATCTGGCGCGACGCTTTGCGGACCGGGTGCTGATGCTCAGCTGCGGGCGGCTGGTGGCGGCGGGAACGGCGGCGGCGGTGCTGACGGCAGAGCAGGTCAGCCAGACGTTTATGCTGGATGTGCGGCTGGAAGGCAATGTGCTGAGCTGGGACTGAAGCGCGGACAAAAAAACGCCCCTCATAAAGAGGGGCAAAGCAACCGTGATTAGCTTGATGAGAGAGATCATCATCCCGACAGAGAGAGCCTGGATGCTGAACACCGGCGCTATCGCTAACGTCGATAAGCAAACAATAATGATTCTCGATAACTCAGTCAAGAATAATTCTCATTTATTTTTAAAAAGTCTGCGGATGGCCCGTACGGCCACAAAAAACGCCGCATAAAGCGGCGTTCCCAGGAGCGGTTACGGCTGCTCAGAGCCTTCTTTTTCTTCTTCTTTATCGATCAGCTGCTGATTAAGAATGGTGATGCGGCGGGCAAAGTTCTCAATCAGGTTCACGGCTGCCTTGGGCTGGGCTTCGATCAGCAGCACGAAATCTTTCTGCGGAACGGCCATCACGCTGCACGGCGTGCGGGCAATCACCGTGGCAGAACGGGGTTCACCGGTGAATACGGCCATGGCTCCGAACACTTCTTCCTCTCCGATATCACCGACTTTGACGCCATCGACAAAGACATCTGCTTCGCCGCTGATGATGGTGTAAACGTGGTCCGCCGGTTCGCCCTGCTGGATAATGACCTCGCCGGGTTGCACATTCTGGAAGCCGGCGGTGGGGCGGACCTGATCCTTAAACAGGTCGGCCAGGTAATTCATCATCATGGCATTCTGGCAGACCAGCAGATGGCTCCAGTAATGCTGGCGGCGTTTGTCGCTGTAGATATGGCGCAGGAAGCGGTCGCGGTCGATGGGAATCAGTTCGACGTATTCGTCGGTACGCAGAATGGGGGTAGGCATATCGAACGCATGGTGGATGCCGATCAGGTCACCTTCGTCAAAGCTGACCATATTCTGACCGTTTTTGCTCATGTGGATCATACCGTCCTGAATCAGGAAGATCTGATCCCGGTCGAATACTTCGTACAGGTCATCGACCCCTTCCAGCTGCACCGGTGCGGCTTCGATCTCGAAATCTTCGAGCAGAACCCGCACCAGCTGCGGAATCCGGCTGGCAAGCTGATCAACGGTTTCGGATGATCTGCTGTTCAGATACATGCTTTTCCCCCAATGGTTGCCTCTGCGGGCAATAGGTCAAAGCCCAAGAATGTACCGTAAAACGCCCGTTCCTTGAATAAGCAGCGCAGGGTATTTTCCGCTTTGTCCCGCCAACCTGATGATTTACAGCTGTTCAGGTCAGGGCGCAGCTGAATAACCCGGTACTGAGTGGTGGCGGGATTCCCTGAGCCGGTGACCTGAGGGGATAAGGTCAACGCGCCGGCGGCTGGCGCAGGCGGATACCATGGGTCACCGACAGCAGAATTTCCTGTGCCGGGATTTCCGCCGGGAAATAGCAGCCACTTATTTTGGCATCGGCCAGACTGACGCCGTCCATATTGCAGCCACGGAAATCAATACCGCGCAGATCGGTGCCACGGAAATAAGCATCGGTCAGATCAAGCCCCTGCAGGTTGATGTTGCGCAGATCCAGCCCGCGCAGATCACAGCCGCGCAGGTCGCAGCTCTGGCCCAGTTCTCTGGCGTCATTAAAACCCTGCACGTTATCGTGGCGCAGCATCTGATACAGTGGGTCCTGGCTGATGACAGGTGTTGGCATATTCAGCTTCCTTTATAATTCTGCTTCCGCATATACACAGAGTATAGACGCTTCACCATGAAGGCTTTTCTGCTGACCAGCAGCTGGCATGATGATGATCAGGGGACGCAGCTGACGTTCTGGTGGCATACAGAGCATGGCCCGGTTCGCCAGTGTGTGCGGCAGCCGTCGGTCTGCTTTATTGATGCCAGTGCCGCAGAAAAGGCACGTGCCTGCGCCAGCGCCCTGAACTGGCCGGTCCATATCGCCGATGTGCCACTGCAGAGTTTTGCCGCTCAGCCGGCCAGTGCCTGCTATTTACCATCTGCCTACGTTTACCGCTGGCGCGATGTACTGGCGGGGCAGGGGATTATCTGCCGGGAAGTGGATATCCGTCCCACCGACCGTTATCTGATGGAGCGCTTTATTTATGGTTCGGCCCGGCTCAGCGGCGGATTACAGCCGCACCCGGATTATCCTTTTCTGCAGTTGACGGATGGCCATATCCGGACTGTGCCACGGGCCACCGGTCTGCCGCCGTTAACCCTGCTGTCGCTGGATATCGAAACCTCTTTCCCGCGCCGCGGTCAGCCTGACCGGCTGTTTTCGGTCGGTTTTTACAGCGCTGGTATGGCCTGTGTGCTGATGATCGGCGATCCGGCGCAGAGCACAGACAGCCTGCGTTTTTTTGCTGGCGAAGCGCAACTGCTGGACGCCTCGCTGGCACTGATCAATGAGATTGATCCGGATGTGATCATCGGCTGGAACGTGGTGCAGTTCGACTTTGATTTCCTGCGCCGTAAATGTCAGGAGCACGGGCGGAAATTCAGCATCGGCCGCGATGGCAGTGCGCTGCAGTGGCGTCAGAGCAGTACCAATCCGGAACGTATTTTTCTGCACATTGCCGGCCGGGTGGTGCTGGATGGCATCGACCTGCTGCGCAATGCGACCTGGCAGTTCGAGAGTTTTGCCCTCAATGATGTGGCTGCGCATTTTCTTGGTGACGGTAAACTGCTGCACGGCGAGCAGCGTGGCGATGATATTGAGCGTCTGTTTCACGACGATAAGCCCGCTCTGGCCGCATACAATTTAAAAGACTGTGAGCTGGTGTGGCGTATTTTTGAACACGCCGGGCTGCTGGATTTTGCCATGGAACGGGCGCATATGACCGGCCTGCTGATGGACCGTATGGGCGGTTCTGTGGCCGCGTTTGAAAATCTGTACTTGCCCAGATTACACCGCGCCGGCTATGTGGCACCGAACATCGGTGAAGGCTGGCATGAACAGAAAAGCCCGGGCGGTTACGTTATGGATTCGCGGCCGGGTTTATTTGAACATGTGCTGGTGCTGGATTTTAAAAGTCTGTACCCGTCCATTATCCGGACCTTCAAAATTGACCCGATGGGGCTGACGGAAGGACTGCAGCTGGCGGAAGATTGCGTGGCCGATAAAAGCGCCGTTCCGGGTTTTTTTGGTGGCCGTTTTCATCAGCAGCAACATATTCTTCCCGACCTGATCCGCATGCTGGGTGAGAAGCGTGAGCAGGCGAAAAAAGCCGGTAATAAAGCGCTCAGTCAGGCGATTAAAGTCATTATGGCATCCTGTTACGGCGTGCTGGGATCGGAAGGCTGCCGTTTTTACGATACCCGTTTATCCAGTTCCATTACCAAGCGCGGCCATCAGATTATCCAGCAGAGTTCCGGCTGGATTGAAGAGCAGGGTTATGACGTGATTTACGGCGATACCGACTCGGTGTTTGTCTGGCTGAAGCGCAGTGTCAGTGATGATGAAGCCGACGCCATCGGTCAGCAGCTGGCCGGCGGACTGAATCAGTGGTGGAGGCAACGTCTGCAGCAGGAATTCGCCATCGACAGCTTTCTGGAAATGGAATACGAAACCCATTACCGGCGCTTTTTTATGCCGTCTATCCGCGGTGAAGAAACCGGCAGTAAAAAACGTTATGCCGGTCTGGTACGCAACGCCGGCGGCGGCGAAGACATGGTATTCAAAGGGCTGGAAGCGGTACGCAGTGACTGGACACCGCTGGCCCGCCGTTTCCAGCGTGAACTGTACCGTCGCATTTTTATGCAGGAACCTTATGACCTGTGGCTGCGGCAGCAGGTACAGGCATTACTGGCGGGTCAGCTGGATGCGGAACTGGTGTACCGCAAACGTCTGCGCCGGCCACTGAGTGCCTATCAGCGGAATATTCCGCCACATGCCCAGGCTGCTGCCCGGCTGGAGCAGTGGCTGGCGGTCAAAGGTCTGCCGTCACGCTTTGCCGACCGTGGCGGCTGGATCCGTTACCGCATGACGGTGGCCGGGCCGGAACCCGTGTGGCCCGACGGCTCCGCCGGCAGTGCCGCGGACTACCATCATTATCTGGAAAAACAGATTCAGCCGCCGGCGGAATCCATTTTTCAGTTTACCGGTGATGATTTTGCCGCGCTTTCCGGGCTACAGTTGTCATTATTTTAACGGCATGGATGACTCAGAGGCATTTATGATAAGAACATTATTAGTGCTCGGTGACGGCAGTATCCGCCAGGGAGACGAGGCGCTGATCGACGACTGGCGCCGGCAGCCGGACAGCCGTTTATGGCTGGATATTTATGCGGAGGACAGCCGTGTTGAAGAGCAGCTGCTGCTGAACATGAACTGTCATCCGCTGGCCATCAAGGATGCGCTGCGGGAACGCCATCCGCCGAAGCTGGAAGAGTTCAGTGACCATACGTTTATTCTCTACCGCGGCATTGCCAGTTTTGATAACGAGCTGAACCATGCCGGGCAGTCGATTGCCTTTTTTGTTTCGCCGCGCTGCCTGGTCAGCCGTCACCCGCAGGCAGCCATGAGCATTGATAAACTGATGGAAGACGGGGCGGTGGTACAACTGCAGAAAAGTCCGGCGCATCTGGCGTTGCGCATTATGCATAATTCGGCCGGTATTTATCTGGAAAACCTGCTCGCGTTTGAAGAGCGGCTCAGCGACCTGGAAGACATTCTGATTGATCATGGTGACGATCAGCTGATGCGTGAACTGGTGCATTACCGCTCACGGCTGGTCAAGCTGCGGCGCACGTTCAATTACCATAAAAATATTACCGATGAACTGAAGAGCGGCGAGTATGAACGCTTCCCGGATGAGGACAGCATCAGCCATGTACTGACCGACCTGCACGACCGTTTTGAACGGCTGCACAGTCTGGCCCAGATGTTCTACGATCTGTGCGGTGATCTGGTGGACGGTTATATATCCATTACTTCCCATCAGCTGAACAGTACCATGCGCATCCTGACGGTGATTACCGCGATTTTTGTTCCGCTCGGCTTTCTCGCCGGTCTGTACGGGATGAACTTCGATTATATTCCCGAGCTTAAGGTGCAGGGCGGATATTTCATTCTGCTGGGCGTGATGGGCACACTGGCAGTGGGGCTGTTGTATCTGTTCCGCCGTATGCGCTGGCTCTGAGGCGGGTGGCCGGTTCAGTTAAGAACCGGCATACGGTCGACCAGAATCACCAGCAGACTGAGCCAGAAAATAATGCCGATGGCAAAAACAATGCGGGAAATATTACGGAATTTATCTTCCCGCGGCTGAATGCCTTTCAGGCGCATGGTCAGCTGGGTAGTGAAGTTTACCGAGGCAATGTTGACCAGCAGCAGCGCCAGTGCGCCATAGGCGGCATCCCAGTGCTGGGTGGCGAGCATAATGCCCAGCGTCACCGTTGGCGGCAGTAATGCCACCGCCACCATAACCCCGACCAGCACCGACGATACTCCGGTGGTGATTGACAGGGCCGCCGCCGCGCCGGAAGCCAGTGCCAGCGCCATGCTGCTCATGCCGACATGGGTGCGGCTCATCAGTTCATCGGTCATGGTCAGATCGGGATACAGCAGGCCGATGCCGTACGCAATCATCAGCGCAATCACAATGCCTGACAGCAAGGTGCCCAGCGCGCGGCGGACTTCTTTCAGGTGGCCGAGGGTGGTGGCCAGCGACAGCGCCAGATTGGGGCCGAGCAGCGGCGCAATCACCATGGCGCCGATAATGACGGCCACGTTATTTTCAATCAGGCCGATGGCGGCCACAATGGTCGACAGGAATACCAGCATCACAAACTGCAGATCAAGCTGGCTGTCAGCATTCAGCTGGCTGGATAAGGATTCCCGTGTCAGGGCGGATTTTTTCAGGCTTTCATTCGGCAGCGCCAGTTCCAGCGGATGTACCAGCACGCGGAAATTATTGCGGCCTTCCATCATGCCCTGCAGCTGATCCAGCACTTTCTGCGACTTTTCGTTGCTCAGCAGTATTTTTACTGCGGTCTGATTATCACGCTGACCACTGATCCAGACGTCACTGACTTCGTTGCGTTTGGCCAGACGGATAATTTCATCTTCATTGGAGGTGGGCGCGATGACTTCGATGATAAGCATGGGGAGACTTCCTGTGACACAGCTGCAGGAAGGGTACGTAAATTTCAGCGCCGGCGGAAGCCGGGAGATAAAAAAGGCTGCCCGGGGCAGCCTGTTGTCTGGTGTTGTTCAGTCAGAGACATACTGATGCCAGCCTCTGACTGATGTTACTGACGGTTTATAATGACGACAGAAAGCTGATCAGCTGGTCACGCTCTGTTTGGCTCAGGGTACGGAAGTTTTCTTTTGCTGTTTCCGCTTCTCCCCCGTGCCAGAGGATGGCTTCTGCCAGTGTGGCTGCCCGGCCATCGTGCAGGTAGCCGGCGGACGGATTGATACTTTTGGTCAGGCCGATTCCCCATAAAGGCCGGGTTTTCCATTCCTGGCCTGATGCCAGGAAGTCGCGCCGGCCATCCGCCAGACCGGGGCCCATATCGTGTAACAGCATATCGGTGAACGGCCAGATTTTCTGCCCTTTCAGTGCCGAGGGTGCGGTAACACCACCGATTTCCAGCAGCGGATCATCGGCCGTCGTAAATGACGGCTGATGGCAGCCACTGCAGCCGATGGCAGAAAACAGACGACCTCCTGCCCGGACGTCGCTGTTATCGACATGACGGCGGGCAGGTACGGCCAGTGTTTCCGCATAAAAAACAACAGAGTCGCTGAAGTCGTCGCTGGCTTCCGGATTGCCGGCTGTATCGGTACCTGAGTCATCCGGGTGACGGGCCAGGTACTGACGCTGAAAGGCTGTTCCTTCAATACTTTCATCCGGGAACATACGGTTGGTGATACCGATATCGCCGCGTAATGCCCCCAGACTCTGATGACGTACCGTCGGGGTATTGGCTTTCCAGCCAAAGCGGCCGATGCTGACAGGGTAACTGTCACCGCGCAGATATTTGACCTGATCAAAAACGTAGTTGGGGCGGCCGGAGATGCCATCGCCATCTGCATCATCCGGATCTGCCAGGGCGAGAATATCGGCTTCTGCTATCGCTTCCAGCAAACCCAGGCCGATCATCGGCATACCATTACGTGGGCTGGTGACAACATCGGCCTGTAGCAGGGCACTGGTCGGGTTGTCCGTTGTTTCATCCTCGTCTGCTGCATCGTAGGGATGACGGATATGAAAGACGGGTTTTTTCAACGTCACCGTGGTGCCATCTGCATAGCTGACACTGTGGTATTCATAACTCAGGTAGACATTGGCCAGGCCTGCGGAAGGCTGTGGATTATTGACATCATTCCAGTCGGCACGGGCTTTTAGTACGCCACGGTGGAACAGCTGATCGCCGAAATCCGGCACCGGAATAACGGCACAGTAATCATTGTCTGCCGTCAACATCACATCTGGTGCTGTACAGGTCTGATCCCGTTCAGCGTCGAGCAGACTGATACGCAGAAAAATTCCCGCGCTGGAAGCCAGCTTCAGTTCACCATCTGCTGTATCCGGCAGCAGGGTACTGGAACGACCGTCTTTACGGTGACAGGAATTACAGTCGGTATTGTTGAAGACCGGGCCGAGCCCATCTTTGTCCGGATGTTCTTCACTGACAGCCGTAATAAATGACTGCTCAAAATTTTTATCGCCGTTAAGGTGAAATTCCGTTTCTTCACTGCTGAGGTTGGGCATTGGATAGGAAAAGGCTGTGCTCGACGATGACTGACTGCTGGTGGCTTCACCGGCGAGGTTGATCACATCAAGGAAGTCCGGGTCATTATTGTTATTGCTGCTGTTTCCTCCGCCACAGGCAGAGAGCAGCATTGCCGGTAACAGAAATAATATTTTTTTCATGGTTGCTGATCACGTTAGGTAGCCGGAGGCGGCCGGTCTGAGACCGGCCGCACTGTTATGCGGTGCTTAATCTGCTGTATTTTCCCAGCGGTCAAGCAGAGGCAGAACGTCATTGTTAAGGGATTCCAGCAGGGTATGCAGGGCGTCAATAGCCGCCTGGATACGTACACGGCCACTGGCATCTGCAATCGCTACGCGGAAAGGCATGGTTTCAGAACTGCCGTCATTTCCGATATTTTCAATCGCGGCAATGGATGCTGAGATTTCGCCTTCAATGCGTGTGGCCAGTTCAGAATCGGCGGCGGCAACAAAATCAACAATGCCGGGCTGATCGCTGTTGCCGGAAAACTCACCCTGGTAAACATTCTGTACACCACGGATATTGTTGGCAAAATCGGTCAAAGAATTCCAGCTGTACTGGGATTCAACCAGCGAGGTATTGGCCTCGCCGGCACTGCTGCCAAACGGATCGGCAATTTTGCCATTGGCGACTTCATCGACGATACCAATCATACCGTTGATCAGTTCATCCATAACCGCCAGGTCTGAAGCGTAGTATGCGTTGCCGGGAGTCAACAGATAGGATTTATAGGCTGAGCTGTTTTCAAAGCTGGTTTGCCAGGCCTGATACAGATCATCGGTATAGCCCTCAAATGCCTGGCTCAGGGCAGCAAGATAAGCCAGTTCGTTGGTATTCAGGTCGGCGGCACGGGTATTGGTTGTTGCACCATTACCGAACAGCAGATATTCCATGGCGTGGAAGCCCTGGATATCGTCGTTAAGGGAAGAAAAATCCGGGTTTGCTTCATTCACCAGCGTGGCCATGTCATTGGTATTCAGTGGCCAGCTGTCCAGATGCGGATCAATTTCCAGTGAATCCACCGGTCCAAAAATATGGGCCTCACCCTGTTCCCAGGGCTGACGGGCTGCTTTCCACGCATTCTGAGCAGTCTGCAGACTGGTCTCGTTCTGGTTGGTCTGCAGAACCGACAGGGCATTAATCAGATCACCGGCTTTGCTGTCGAGGTCTTCATAACCGGCAACAATAATATTGTCTGTCAGGTTACTGATCAGGCTGGTGGCATCGTATGTGAACGAGTCATCACTGCCACCGCTGCTGCTGCCACCACAGGCGGTCAGAGCCAGACTAAGTGCAGCCAGAGGAACGGTTTTAAATGAGAGTCTCATGTTGTTTACCTTTATGAATTAATAGTTACAGGGCAAATAAATAACCGGCGGAAAGACTGAACGATGAGGTGTCAGGAATATCGGATTGAGCTGTGGTTGTGGTACTGAACTGGGTTTTCAATACCAGCTCACGGACCGGATAAAAGTTGAAGCCAATGCTGGATTCAGTCTGGTCATAGCGTTTGCTGGCGGAACCGGATTCAACATCCTGCAATGGGTTGGCATGTTCCAGCGCCGCAAATACCTGCAGCTTCTGATCAAGACTCAGTAACGGCGACAGGTTATAACCGGCTTCCAGAAAATAAGATTCGGCTTCGCTGCCAACCTGAGTAAAGGACCCGGCATCCAGTCCGGCGGTGTTTTTATTGGCGTTCGCAATGGCTGCGCTGTCGTCCAGTGTCCCGGCCATATACTGGCCGCGGATTATCAGCTCTCCAAGGGTGGCGGCCCCTTTGACCGACCAGATGGAAACCGTACCGGCTTCACGAATTTTGTCTTCTTTATGACGGTTATCGGATGTATCCCCCTGATACCAGGCGACAGCGATGCCCTGATCATGGCGCAGGTCTCCGTAGCTCAGTTCCAGTGTCGTGGCCAGTGCGTCAGCATTGACGTATTCGAAACGCGTCTGGTGTCCGCCTGCCACCCAGGAGGTGGTGCGGAAGTATTCGGAGTTCAGACCGGTGGTTAATAAAGCCTGATAGTGGAAGTTATTGAATGATCCGTTCAGATTGATGCCGGTCTCGTGCCAGACCTGAGGAATCATGCTGGCTTCAGACCAGTGGCGTTCGGCAGTGAAATAACTGAACGGTGCGTGTTTTACCGTACCCAGGCCAACCGGCAGATGAATACGGCCGAATTTAATACCGAAGGCAGCGGATGGTTCATATTCCACCTGGGCTTTTTCGATAATGACTTCGCCACCGGCTTCGGTTTCGGTTTCAAATTCGCCGAATTCTTCAAAGCCATCGTATTCCATGGTCGAGCCGGTGCCACCGTGCTCGTATTCGATTTCAACTTCAATGGTCCATTCTTCTGATGGCTGATAGCTGAATTCGGTAACGATACGCTCAATGTCCGCTTTGGCGCGTGAGCTGGGGTCTGTATCCTGAACATTGTCAAATCGCTCATACTGCTTATAAAGCATGCTGCCATAAGAGACGAAACGCCAGCTCTTCGCTGTACCGGGGACGGTGGCAGAAGAGCCTGACTGAAGCCGGCGGATTTCAGCCCGCAGTTCATTCAGCTGGCTTTGTTGATATTCAAGCTGCTTTTCAACATTCCTGTCTGCGGCTGACACTTCCCATGACAATGTTAAGAGAGAGACCGCGGTGATAAGAGTTCTGTTCATAATGATACAAATCTAAATAGTAATGATTATCATATTGTACTGACATTTCTTTGCATCTTCTATACATAAAGTTGACTCAGTTCAGATTCGGCGTCAGAAATAAGCGTCGGATCGGGAAACTTCTGTTGTGTCAGGAAGCGACTCTCTGTAACCAGAGGTGATTTTATGCAGGCTTTACTGTTCGATATTGACGGTGTGCTTTTTCAGCAGGGCCAAGCCATTGCCGGTGCGGCTGACACCCTGCGCTGGGCGCGGCAGCAACAGATTCCTTTCCGTTTGCTGACCAATACCACGTCAAAATCCCGCGCCCGTATCTGTTCTGACCTGAATGACGGCGGCATAGCGGTTACCGAAGAACTGATTATCACGCCGCCGGTGGCGGCCCGGCAGTGGTTGCAACAGGCGCAGATTGAGTGCGTGGAGCTGCTGGTGCCGGATGGCATCCGGCGTGAATTTGCCGGCCTGGAAAACGGTGCAGCAGAGGCTGTGATTGTCGGTGATATGGGTGCCGGCTTTACCTTCGCGGCGCTGAATCATGCTTTCTGTACCCTGATGGCAGGCGGGAATATCCGCCTCGTGGCGCTGGGCATGACGCGCTATTTTCAGGCGAAGGATGGTCTGCAGCTGGATGTGGGGCCTTTTGTCAAAGCACTGGAATACGCCAGCGGCAGAACCGCCTTGGTGATGGGCAAACCGGCGGTGGATTTTTTTCAGCTGGCACTGGATGGACTGCAGACCGCCGCGGAGCACACCCTGATGCTGGGGGATGACCGCATGGGGGATGTGCTTGGCGCCCAGTCCTGTGGCATTCACGGTTGCCTGGTGCGCACCGGTAAATACCGCGCCGGGGATGAAGCGGCCGATGAGCAGGGCCGGCAAGCGGAATATCTGCTCGACTCGGTGGCAGACCTGCCCGCACTGTGGGCGCGCCTGAATTCGTCGTGAATGAAAGCACTGGAGCCTGACCGGGGGCGGGGTTACACTGCCGCGCCTGTTTTCCCGCAGACCGTCCAATCCCGGAAATCCCGTGTTCAGAAGCTCATGAAAGAAACCTCTGTCAGCCGTCTGCGCCGCGCACAACTGGCGCAATCCACCCGCGCTTTTCTGGCCCGCGGCGGCCGTCTTAAACGTTGTGAACATTGCCTGTTGGGCGAAGCCCGGTGTATCTGCGGCCAGCGTCCGCAACCGGCGGCTGAGCAACAGGTGGCGTTCTTATTTCTGATGTATCAGGGCGAAGTGTATAAGCCGAGCAATACCGGGCGTCTGATTGCCGATGTGGTGGCAGATAACCATGCCTTCCAGTGGCAGCGTACCGAGCACGATCCCGCGCTGCTGGCGCTGCTGAATAATCCGGCGTATCAGCCGGTGGTGGTTTTCCCGCACGAATACGCCACGGATGCGCTGTGCATTCATGCGCCGCAGCAGTTAGCGTCGGTGTCCGGCGGGAGGAAAAAACCTTTGTTTGTAATGCTCGACGGCACCTGGCGTGAGGCGCGGAAAATGTTCCGTTCGCCGTATTTAAAGGATTTGCCTGTGCTGGGTATTCAGCCGCAGCAGGCGTCGGCTTATCAGCTGCGGGAAGCTTTCCATGAACATCAGCTGTGTACCGCTGAGGTGGGGATCGAAGTGCTGAAGCTGGCCGGGGAAGACGCCACGGCGGCTGCATTGGCGGAGTATTTTGTCTTATTCCGCCAGCGTTACCTGGCCGGGAAAGCAAACCGGGGCTGGTGACGGCTCAGTAGTCGCGCACTTTGCCGCGCATATTTTTGACATTACTGCGCTGGGTTTTCCTGTCCATGCGTTTCTTCTGTGATGAGCGGGTCGGCCGGGTGGCGATGCGTTTCGTCTGCACTTTATTCACACCCTGGATCAGCTGTTGCAGGCGCAGCAGGGCATCCTGACGGTTCTGATCCTGAGTACGGTACTGCTGGGCCTTGATCACGATGACACCGTCGCGGGTCAGGCGCTGATCGCGCAGGGCAAGCAGCTTTTCCTTATAAAAATCGGGCAGGGAGGAGGCTCTGACATCAAAGCGCAGATGGATGGCTGACGAGACTTTATTGACGTTCTGGCCTCCGGCACCCTGTGAACGGATGGCGCTCATGTCGATGTCGCTGAAGGGAATCTGTACGCTGTTGCTGATAAACAGCGGGTCCGTGATGTCGTTCATGGCAACTGGTGGTTATGGATGGCCGGCCAAGGCTACCCCTTGTCCGGCGCTATTTCAAAGT
The DNA here is from genome assembly GCA_963682115.1 of Pseudomonadales bacterium. Classification (GTDB taxonomy): domain Bacteria; phylum Pseudomonadota; class Gammaproteobacteria; order Pseudomonadales; family Oceanobacteraceae; genus Venatoribacter. The sequence continues at coordinate 2,491,468 of OY821639.1, forward strand.
ACGGCTGCAGAGGACCCTAGTGCACCGGGACGTCGGCCAGATAAAAGGCAATGCCCCAGAAATGACAGAAGCCACCGCCGATTACAAACAGATGCCAGATTTCATGGAAACCAAACCATTTCGGCCAGGGGTCCGGCCATTTGGTGGCGTAAACCACGGCCCCGACGGTATAGCTGATGCCGCCATAGGCGATCCAGCGCAGGGCGTCGGCCGGGATCTGATCCACCACCGGCCAGACGAAGACGACCAGCCAGCCCATCAGCACATAAATCACGGTTGAGAACCAGCGTGGCGCGCTGATCCAGACGACCTTCAGAATCACACCGGTGACCGCCAGTCCCCATACCACACCAAACAGCCACCAACCGGTGGGACCATTCAGCGGTATCAGGCAAATGGGCGTATAGGTGCCGGCAATCAGCAGGAAGATGGCCATATGGTCGACCCGCTTCAGCCATTGAATCACTGCATCAGAGGCGTGAATCAGGTGGTATACCGTGCTGCTGGTAAACATCACCAGCAGGGTGGCGCCGAAGATCATAAAGGACACCATATGCCAGACCCCGCCATGAATGGCGGCCTGAGCGGCCAGAATGCACAGTGCCACAATGGCAAAAACGGCTCCGGCAAGATGAGTCAGACCACTGATCGGATCGCGGAAAACTTTGTGCATATATGGCTTAACCTCTCTATCAACAGGACGGTACGATACGGTTTTCTGTATTTTCAACAAGGTAGAATTATGTCCGCCATCGCGGCACCGGCCGCACAGGCTGAGGATGATAGCTGGAATCTGTATCTGATCAGAACCCGTCAGGGCAGTCTGTATTGCGGTATCAGCAAAGATGTAGCGCGGCGTTTCCGTGAGCATACTGCCGGCGGGGCAAAGTGTGCGCGGGCCCTGCGCGGACGAGGTCCGTTACAACTGGTGTTCAGCTGCCGGGCGGGCAGTCACAGCCGGGCGCTGAAACTTGAATACCGCGTTAAACAACTGACTAAAGCGGCCAAAGAAGCCCTGATCAGGGGCGATGCCAGTCTGCCTCTGCTGGATATTTAGCACTGCAGTTATTCTGTTATGGAAATAATCATCCTCTCCTTTCAGGCCAGTGACGTGCGGTGACGCTATTCTGAAACTATGGTACAAATATGATGTGTCAGCCTGCGCCTGTCTGGCTGCCGGATAAATAATAAAAAAAGGTATCCGTTCTCATGCGTCTTTTTCCGTTGCTGCAGCGGCTGTTGCCGGCTGTGTCGCTTCTGTTGTTATCTGCCTGCGCTGCGACGCAGGAAATTGTGGTTGATCAGCCTGAGGCTGCGGCGCTGGCGGCGTCCGGTAGCGCTACTGCCTGGGCAGTGACGGTGGATATCACGCCACCGCCGGGTATGCCAATGGGCGGCTATTCGGTGATGGCCAACCGTGGTAAGGGGTTCCGCACCCGTATCAAGGCGCGGGTGGTGTATCTGAATGATGGCCGTGGCCAGTCACTGGCGCTGGTACAGACGGACCTGACGGCCGCCTCGCTGCTGCTGCATCACGAGGTGGCGGCGCGGGTGGCAGCAACCACGGGTCTGCGTCCCGCAGACATCGCCATTACCGCGTCACACAGTCATTCGGCGCCGGTGAATTTCTTCGATAACGATTTTTATAACAAGCATACCTCCAGTGGTCAGTGGCTGGAGCCACGTTTCCTGACCTTCGCGGCCGAGCAGATTGCTGCTGGCATTGTGCAGGCGTATGAGCAGCGTCGTCCGGCCATGATTGCCACCGGCAGGAAAGATATCTATGGCTACAACCGCAACCGCTCGCTGGATTCCTATCTGCTTAACCACAATCCTCACGGTATCCGCGCCGATGATCCACAGGCAAAATTCCGTGCGGTGAACCCGGCACTTTATATGGTGCGGGTGGATGTGCGTGACGACGAGGGCGAATACCGGCCGCTGGCGGCCTTCTCCAGCTTTTCCGTGCATGCCACGGCGCTGACCGCACCAGTGGAGGTCTATAACGCTGATCTGTTTGCCTATGCGCAGAAAGATCTGGAATGGAAAATCCACGATAAGTACCAGACGCCGTGGCCGGTGGTGCATGCCCTGAGTACCGGCACTCAGGGCGATATGGCACCGGCGCTGCCCGATCAGGGGGATAACTGGTTCAGTCATTTTCAGGTGAACTGGAAAGCAGCGAAAAAGCTGGGACAGGGCATCGGTGCCGAAGCCATCAGTCTGTTTGAAGCGCTGCAGCCTGAACTGACGGCGGATATGCGGCTGGCGGCCGCGGCGCGTGAGGTGAATATCCGCGAACATAACCGTGCCGGTGAGGTGGAGATCTGCCACGATGCGGCGGTTGGTAATCCGGTGGCGGCCGGTGCTTATGAGCGGCGCACCCCCTGGCTGACCGCGCTGCCCTTCTTTCATGGCGGTAATCTGATGGCGCGGCGCTGGTGGTTCTTTACCTCCGGTTGTCAGGGCAATAAACGTCACCTGGGGTTTTCATTCCTGCAGCCGCTGCTGGAGCCGAAAGACAGCTTTCCCGATACCGTGTTGTTCCAGCTGCTGAAAATCAATGATATGGCCGTTCTGCCGCTGCCGTTTGAGGTAACCACTGAATCCGGCCGCCGTATCAGTGAACGGGTTGCGCAGACATTCCGCGCTGCCGGTGAACCACTGCAATACGTCTGGGTGGCCAGTAATGCCAACGGCTACTTCGGTTACACCACCACTCCGGAAGAATACGCCCGGCAGAATTATGAAGGCGGTCATACCTTGTACGGCCGCTATTCCACCCCCTACCTGACCGAGCAGCTGGGCCTGCTGGCCGGCGACTATCTGCAGCAGGGAGCGCTGCAGGAGCTGCAGCAGGAATGGCGCTATGAGCTGAAGGTGAATGATTTCCTGCCATCCTCCGTCCTCAGCGAAGGTCACCGCCACTGGCTGGGGCAGCCGCTCAGTTACCGGGCGGAAAATGCATCGGAAGAAGACTACATCGCCCTGCGCTGGGTGGATGTGGCGCCGGTTTCTATTCAGCTGCATCAGCCGCTGGTGCGGGTGGAAAGCGTCAATGACGGTCAGTGGCAGCTGCTGCGGGTGGATGGTGAACCCATCCATGATGATGGCTACGATATCGAGGTCCGTTATCTGCAGGACGCCAGTGACGGCATGGCAGAGTATGAAGCGCGCTGGTACAACCCGGTGGCCGGCGGCAATTACCGTATGGTCATCGCGCCACGGGGTGGGCAGGCGGCGTTGATTTCACCGCTGTTCCGCTGGCAGGACGGTGCCGGCGGCGGCATGGTCAGTCTGATACCGGCGGACTGACCGTCCGGCAGAGCAGGCTCTGGCCGACAGATGCCTGCTTTGTTACAGGATTGTCATATTCTTCCTTTAATTTTGGCGCCCCTGTTAAGTAGAATGACCCGCTGATCAGTTCAGGGACTACAAGCATCATCATGATTAAAGCCATTTGGGCGGCCCGTTGGTATGTGTTACTGGGCTTCTTCACATTCGTTATCGTTCTCGCCGTTAATACTCCTCTGCATTTCGTCTGGGGCTACGTTAAACCGCAGCCGGGACGACTGCCTGTCCGGGTTGATCAGGTCACCGGCACCGTCTGGGACGGTTCTGTGCGCCTGCGGGTACCCCGGCTGAACAGTCTGGGTCCACTGGATGTCCGCTGGCAGCTGAGCCCTCTGGGCCTGCTGACCGGTCAGGCGGATCTGGATCTGCACATCAGCGGCAATGGCATACGGCTCGATTCCGCCGCGTCGGTGGGTCTGAATCAGGTGCTGACACTGAGCGATGCCAGTGGTTATCTGGATGCTGCCGTGATTGCCCCGTTATTGAAACGTAACCGCGTGAATATTGCCGGCAGTTTTGAACTCAACCAGCTGAATGCCACCCTGGACAGCAGTACACAGAGCATTCAGGCACTCAGTGGCCGGCTGGTTTACAGCGGCGGCCAGGTTGGCTTCCCGGTCAATAACAAACCGGTCTCAGCGACTATGCCGGTGGTGGTGAGTGTGCTGGGGATGGATGGTGATAAAGCCGTTATTGATGCCACCACCACGGACAATCAGCCGCTGATGCAGGGCTATATGCAGGCCGATGGCTGGGGCGGGGTGTCCATCCGGCGGCGCTTCCTCGATGTGCTGGGCCAGCAGTGGCCGAACCAGGCAGAGGAAGACACGGTTATTTTTGAAGTGTCTCATAAGGTTCTGTAACCTTGAGCGCCTTGTAAACGGAGTATGACCTTTGGCTGAACAGTTAGCAGAGTTAACAGGCTGGCAGCGCTTGTCGCTGGTGCTGGGTAAGACGGTACTTACCTTGCTGATTGCCACTCAGCTGGCCTGGCTGACCTGGCTGCTTATTGCCCCGGAACCACTGGTGCTGCGTGCGCCGGCCAAGGGACAGGTGGTGGAGGAAAGTGCCGGCACGGCGGCGACCGGCCAGTACCACCTGTTCGGCGATTACACCGCGGCGCCGGTAGAGGAAGTACCACAGGAAGTTGAAGCGCCGGACACCCGTCTGCGCCTTGAACTGCTGGGGGTTACCCGCGCCTCACGTAAGGAATCATCCTCTGCGATTATTGCACCGAAAGGCGGCGCCGGTGATTTTTACCGTATCGGTGATGTGGTGCAGGGCCGTACCCGGCTGGCAGCGGTTTATGACGACAAGGTGATTCTGGACACCAACGGTAAGCTGGAAACCCTGAAGTTTGATGAAGAATCAAAACGGGGGCTGGAAGCCCGTGCGGTATCAGCGCCGCAACGTGGTTCGTCCATACGTGACCGCTTCAAAGAGATCCGTAACCCGACCGATTTTATGAATCTGGTGAATGAAGAAGCTGCATCCGACCCGGAAGGGGCGTTGCGTGAAATGGGGCTGAAAGCGGTTGGGCCGGGGCAGGGCTATGCAGTCCAGAAGGGCTCAATGCTGATGGCCCTGCAGCTGCAGCCGGGCGATATCGTACTGTCAGTGAATGGTCAGCCGCTGGGGGATCCGCAGTCGGATCAGCAGATCCTGCAACAGGTGACCGACGAAGGTAATGCCCGCATTGAAGTGCAGCGGGGTAACAGTCGTTTTGTCGTCAATCACAGTCTGAATTAAAAGGAAATAAGTGTGTTTAAGCAGTGGGCATTTCTGTTCTTAATGTTTATCAGCGCCGGTGTTCAGGCTGCGGCCAAGGATAACTGGCAGATCAATATGAAGGACGCTGATATTGGCGCCTTTATCAGCCAGGTGGCGGACATTACCGGTCGCAGTTTTGTCGTTGACCCCAGGGTCAAAGGCAAGATCAATGTGCTGTCGAGCGAACCCATGGATCAGGAGGGGGTGTATGAACTCTTCCTGTCCGTGCTGCAGGTGCAGGGGTATGCCGCCGTGCCGGCAGGCAATGTCACCCTGATCGTGCAGCAGAATGACGTCAAACAGGCCGGACGTGACCTGAATGACACCTTCCCGGAAGGCAGTCAGGAGCTGCTCACCAAAGTCATTATGATTAAAAACACCCCGGCGCTGGACCTGGTGCCTATCCTGCGTCCGCTGGTGGCCAAATATGGTCACCTGGCCGGGGTAAAATCGGCCAATGCGCTGATTATTTCCGATCATGCGGCCAACATCAGCCGCATCGAACAGATTATTGACCGGCTGGATAAATCCGGCAGTGAAGAATTGGAAGTGATTCAGCTGAAGGAAGCCTGGGTCGGTAATGTGGTGACCATGCTGCAGAATCTCGACCCGTCCAGAGTGGCGCAGGGCGCCTCTGCCAATGCCTCTGAAAATACCGCGGGTTCCATCCGTGTGGTGGCTGATGAGCGCAGCAACCGCCTGATTATCAAAGGTGAGAAAAGTGCGCGCGAACGTATCCGCAAACTGATAGAAGAGCTCGATCAGCCGTCCTATTTCTCCGGTGCCGCCAAGGTCATCCGTCTGCAGTACGCGGATGCCAGTAAACTGGCTGAGATGCTGAAAAACCTGTTGTCAGAAGGTACTAACAGCGCGCAGAAAGAAGAGCAGCAGGTCAAAGGGTCGGTCGGTATTTATGCCGATGAAGATCTGAATGCGCTGGTCGTGCGGGCCGAGCCGTCGGTGATGAAAGAAGTGGAAGAGCTGGTGAACTCGCTGGACGTGCGACGGGCTCAGGTGCTGATCGAATCCGCAATCGTGGAGGTCAGTGGTGACATCAATCAGGCACTGGGACTGCAGTGGTTACTGGGGGATCTGGACAACCCGGTTGCGGCCACCAACTTTTCTGATGCCGGCAAATCGCTGGCTGGTATCGCCACCTCAATTGCCACGCAGGATTATACCGGTGCAATCGGCAGTGGCCTTACGATGGGTGCCTACAGTGAAGTGAATGGAGAAGTGGACTTCGGTGTTATTCTGCAGGCACTGAAAAGTAACTCTCATACCAACCTGCTGTCGACGCCGAGCATTATGACGCTGGATAACCAGGAGGCCGAGATTATCGTTGGTCAGAATGTACCTTTCCGTACCGGCTCAACCGCATCCAGCAGTAACAGCAACCCTTTTACCACCATTACCCGGGAAGATGTCGGTATCACCCTGAAAGTGAAACCCCATATTCATGATGGTGAAGCCATCCGTCTGGAGGTGGAAGCTACCGCAGAGTCGGTCGCGTCAACCACGGTGGATGGCAGCGCAGACCTGATTACCAATAAACGCTCCATCAAAACCATGATTCTGTCTGATGACCAGGAAACCATAGTGTTGGGGGGCCTGATCCGCGATGACGTGACAGAAACCGAAAGTAAGGTGCCGCTGTTGGGTGATATTCCGCTGCTGGGTTGGTTGTTCAAATCCAAATCCACCAGTCATACCAAAAACAATATGATGGTGTTTCTGCGCCCGACCATTGTTGATTCCCCTGAGGTGGCAACCAATCTGACACGGGATAAATTCAACGGTATCTGGGAGTTCAGCGTCTCTGATCAGCTGGGCGTTGACGATATTGATAACCGTCTGAATCTGCTGTTTGACGGCTTGCCGGTGAAACGCAGTGAAGACTGAAAGAACAGCGCGCTAACAGACTGATAAAAAATCCCCGGCCGGGGATTTTTTATTGTGCGTACTGCAGGGGTGGGATGCCGGCGGCCATCATCAGGTCCGTCAAACCGATCAGCGGCAGGCCAACCAGACTGTTGATATCGCGGCCTTCCAGGCGTTCAAACAGGGTAATGCCCAGGCCTTCCACCTTAAAACTGCCGGCACAGTCCAGTGGCTGTTCCAGTTCCACGTAGCGGCTGACCTGAGCAGCCGTCAGTTCACGGAAATACACACTGAAGGGCTCACACAGCGTCCATTGTTGTCCGTCCGGTGCCTGCAGACACAGGCCGGTCAGGAAGCTGACAGCCTGGCCACTGGCCGCCAGCAGCTGATTGACGGCATTTTCGGCACTGCCGGGTTTGCCACAGATACGGCCGTTGAGTACGCAGGTCTGATCACTGCCGATAATCCAGTAATCCGGGTATTCAGGCCGCAGTGCCGAAGCTTTTTCAGCGGCCAGACGCACAACGTAGTCCTGTGCTGTTTCGTCAGGGTGGGGCGTTTCATCAATATCCGGTGAACAGAATGCAAAGGGAATGTGCAGCCGTTGCAGCAGTTCACGGCGGTAAGGGGAGCCAGAGGCAAGTAGCAGTTTCATAGTTACTCAAAAAAACAGTCATAAAAAAACCGGGCAGAGCCCGGTTTCTTTTTACCACACCTGACAGGATCAGGCGGCGAAGTTTTCGTTCGCGAAGTCCCAGTTAACCAGAGCCCAGAAAGCTTTCAGGTAGTCAGGACGGACATTGCGGTAATCGATGTAGTAAGCGTGTTCCCACACATCAACGGTCAGCACCGGAGTCAGACCTTCAGTGATCGGAGTACCGGCATTGGAGGTGTTAACGATATCCAGGGAACCGTCGGCTTTTTTCACCAGCCAGGTCCAGCCGGAACCGAAGTTGTTCACAGCCATGTCGTTCAGTTTAGCCTGGAAGTCAGCGAAAGAACCGAAAGAAGCATTGATCGCTTCTGCGATTGCACCGGTTGGTTCGCCACCGCCGTTAGGGCTCAGGCTGTTCCAGTAGAACGTGTGGTTCCACACCTGAGCAGCGTTGTTGAAAACACCACCGGAAGAAGACTTGATGATGTCTTCCAGGGATTTGCCTTCAAACTCAGTACCTTCGATCAGACCATTCAGTTTGGTGACGTAGGTGTTGTGGTGTTTGCCGTGGTGGAATTCCAGAGTTTCGGAAGAAATGTGCGGTTGCAGAGCGTCTTTTGCGTACGGCAGAGCAGGTAATTCAAATGCCATCGGTCATCTCCATTCAATGCTGAGTCGGGTTGCGTACAGTTGCATAAATCTGCGGCCGGCTGTACTGCGGTGAGTTCAGGCCAGTCGTCGTTATCAGTCAGAGGATCATAGCACTCCGGGAAAAGTCGCGCTATTCATGAAGATTATAAGGAATTACGATGAAACGGTCCGTGCCGCCAGTTCAACGATCGCTTTCATAATTTCTCCTGACGGTGGTTGCCGTTATACTGACCGGATAATAAAGAACGCCAGCCATTAACAGGGGCAACAATGGATAAAGAAAAAGAACCGATTGTGCCAGGCATGAAGCCGTCACAGGAAGATATTGCACAGCGCCAGAAGCAGCTGGCAGCCCGCCGTGCTGCGGCCCAACGGGCTGCAACCACAAAGCCCCGCGCGGCTCAGGCAGCCGTGGTGGCTCAGCCGCAGAAGCAGACACTGGCCATCAGTGCGTTGCTGATCGCGCTGGCAATGGGGGGGCTGGCAGCGTTCAGTTTTATGCAGCTGCAGCAGGTGCAGCAGAAACTCGGTAATGCTGAAGCCATCATCCGCGATCAGGCTGAGAACCTGAAAGTCCTGAACGAAAAACTGTCGGTGACCGGCGAAAACGCCAACCTGTCGGTGGATGCGCTGAAAGCCATTGTGAAAGATAACGCTGGCGAAATCCGTAAGCTGTGGGACGTTTCCAATAAACGTAACAAAGCGAACATTGCCAGTAACGGGAAAGCCATCACAACGGTGAAAGGCCAGCTCAGCAGCCTGCAGAAAGAACTGAAATCCGGACTGGCAGCACAGCAGAAAAGTGTGGCCGCGGCGGAGAAAAAACTCAGTGAAAAAGATCAGCTGCTGGCGGGCCGGCTTGCCCGGGTAGAAAAGGATGCAGCAAGTATTCCGGCTGAGAATCAGATCCGTATCTCGCAGAACACAGAAAACCTGCAGTTGCTGGAAGCATCGGTGCAGAAACTGCGTAACGGTGGCGATGTCGGTGATATGAAACTGGAGATTGAAGATATCCAGATCCGTCTCGACCGCATCCAGAATGCGCTGGGTGGTACTACGCCCTGATGGATAGCGGCGCAGTCAGCCTGAGTGCTGCCCCGGATGTTCTGCGCAGTGCTCTGGCTGAGCTGCTGACGCTGCATTCCTCCCACGAAGCTGCCCGCCTTGCCGGGCAGCGGGCGGATACGCCGGGGACAGCATTTTTCTGTGGTTATCAGGCGGCCATGCGTTGTCTGGAGCCCTCCCTGCCCGCTGATCTCTGGGCGGCTTTCTGTATTTCCGAGCGCGGACTGCGCTCCCTGTCGGCGATGCAGACCCATTACCGTGACGGGCATCTGCATGGCAGCAAATCCCATGTGATGCTGGCCGGTCAGGGGCTGGACCGCCTGTATGTGGTGGCGCTGGATGAACAGCAGCGGCTGGTCTGTGTGCAGGTGGATGCCGCAGCCAGTGGACTGCGTGCAGAAGCCCCCGGGAAAGCGCAGCCGTTTCTGCCGGAAGTACCGCATTTCCCGGTGATATTTGATGATGTTGTGGTGACCGCGCTGATCTCCAGCGATGCCCACCGGCAATTGAACCGGCCTTTCCGTTACTGGGAGGATGTGCATGTTGCGCTGGCCATGGCCGGCTGGATGAGTATCCGGACAGAAGCTCCTGCACTGGTTGCTGCTGCCGTTGATCTGGCGGCGGCTTATGTGTCACAGCCCGGTGGTTACAGTCTGCAGAGCCTGGGCCTGCTGGAGTCTCTGCTGCGGGTTCTGGATCATGCGGCAGCGACGCTGCCGGTCGCGGATAATAAGCGCTGGCAGCGTGACCGTATGCTGTTGGTTCTGGGGCAGCCGTTGCGGCAGCGTATCCGGGCCGCTCTCAGCGCACCGTCACCCTGACCGATGCCGCCGCTGGTGGTGTAAAGGAAGGCAGCGGTTGCTCTGCTTCCTGTTGTTCAGTCTCCACTGCTGTACCGTAGCCGGTGCTGTAACGGACCGGGTCGGTGGCTTTCCGGCCGGCAGACTGACCGGGTGTTTCGATCAGGGTCTCGGCCATTTCCTGATTCAGCAGCCGCGGAATGGGAATGCTCTGTGAGGTTGAGCGGTTATAACGCAGGGCATGGCTGTAATCATAATGGTGTGTGCGCTGACGGGCTTCTTCCACTGCGGTGAAAATATCTGTTGAGTAGTAATTATCCCTTGGGGACGCGGCGGACGGCAGCGGCAACAGTAACAGCAGCAGGCAGGCTCTGAGCATCATACCTCCTCACGGACGGGCCGAAGCTTTGATGGAAACAGAAGCGCGGACGTTGCTTACACGGCTGTCTTTTGAGCGCGCTTCGCGGATATAAATATCCGAGCCTTTACTTTCAAACTCGTCTTCGCTGTCCGGCTCTTCCTGATTGTTTTCATCGTTCAGCGTGCGCCGGGTCTGACGGCCGAGCGAGGCATCCCGCAGTGGCTGCTGAGCTTCCACAGCTGCCGCTTCACCGGCCGCGGTGGGGCCCATGGCGCCTTCGATCACTTCGTTATCCATTTCAGAATTCAGCATTCTGGGCAGGGCAAAACTGCGCGAGGTCGAGCGGTTGTACCAGGATGCACCGACGTACTCTGTGTCCACAGGATTGTTTTTGGCCGCAGAAACCGCGTCATCAATATCCTGTGAATAGTAGGCGGTGGCGGAAGTGTCGGCCTGCAGGGCAGGGCAGCAGGCGATGGCTGTCAGTGTGGTGAGAACACTGGTCAGCCGGGACCAGGATGTTTTCATATTCTGAACCCTTTTGTTTTTGTTATTTTTTGTAATTGTGTCATCATAGCAGCCGTCCCGGAATGTGTACACAGCCTGTAAAGGCCGGAAAATAATAATGATAAAAATACTCTCACTTTTGTCCGCAGCGGCCGTTCTGCTGCTGAGCGGATGTACAGTTCACCAGTCAATCGGCGACAGTTTCGGCTCCTATGTAGCGGAACCCGACGGCCAGAGTTTCCGCCCGGTCGGCCAGCGCTGGGACTATGAACATACCGCCCTGCTTTACGTCTACCGTCCGGCGACCGGATGGTCGATGGATGAGCTGGAAAGCCCCAGTTTTAACGTCGCTGATGAGCGCCTGTTCAATGTGAAGGGCGGTGGTTACACCTGGTATGAAATGCAGCCCGGTAGCTATGACATTGTGATGCGGCGCGGGCTGCTGGGTCTGGAAGGTATCGGCGGTTTTGACCTCAAGGTCATTGCCAGGCTGGTACTCGACGTGCAGGTGGGTAAGGTCTATTACCTGCGTTATTCCGAGGTGGATCCGCCGCAGATTGATCCTGAGGCAGAGACCGTACCGCTGGGCGATGGCCCACTGCAGCTGGTATCACCGGCGCTGGCGATGACGGAGCTGCCGCTGACGCATATGATTCACCACGGCCGGGGCATGCTGACGCCGGAGCAGGCGCCGCAACAGCAGGCTGCTGTGAGTCCGGAGCAGGAAGCGGACACGGCTGATGAAGCGGATACGGTGAATTCCGGAGGTGGGACTAAAGGCGGGGACTGGTGGCCGTTTTAGAGCTGCCCCGGGTGAGGTACAATACGCCCCGCTTTTTGCGCCCACTGAGTGGGCGTTGTCACGCCCGCCAGCTGCCAGAGCCGGGCGGATGCCGGCCGCCGGCTTAATCCTGAGAGAGAATTCACCATGACTGTGATCAAGCAAGAAGATCTGATCCAGAGCGTAGCTGATGCTCTGCAGTACATCTCCTACTACCATCCGAAAGATTTTATCGACGCTGTTAACGAAGCGTACGAGCGTGAAGAGTCCAAGGCCGCCAAAGATGCCATGGCTCAGATTCTGATCAACTCCCGCATGTGTGCCATGGGCCACCGCCCGATCTGTCAGGATACCGGTATCGTGACCGTGTTCCTGACCATTGGTATGGACGTGAAGTTTGAAGGCGATATGAGCGTGGAAGATATGTGTAATGAAGGCGTACGCCGTGCTTACAACCACCCTGATAACGTGCTGCGTGCCTCCGTGCTGGCAGATCCTGACGGTGCCCGTAAGAACACCAAAGACAACACGCCGGCCATCATCCATATGAAACTGGTACCAGGTAATACCGTTGAAGTGCATGTGGCGGCCAAAGGCGGTGGGTCTGAAGCCAAATCCAAGTTTGCCATGCTGAACCCGTCTGACGACGTGGTGGAGTGGGTACTGAAGCAGATCCCAACCATGGGTGCCGGCTGGTGCCCGCCGGGTATGCTGGGGATCGGTATCGGCGGTACCGCTGAAAAAGCCATGATGCTGGCCAAAGAATCCCTGCTGGAGCCGATTGATATTCACGAACTGCAGGCCCGTGGTGCACAGAACCGTGCCGAAGAACTGCGTCTGGAACTGTTTGATAAAGTAAACAAGCTGGGTATCGGTGCTCAGGGCCTGGGCGGTCTGACCACAGTACTGGATGTGAAAGTGATGGATTATCCGACCCATGCGGCGAACAAGCCGGTGGCGATTATCCCGAACTGTGCTGCAACCCGTCACACACATTTCACGCTGGATGGCAGTGGCCCGGCGAAACTGGAAGCGCCTAAACTGGAAGACTGGCCGGAAATTACCTGGGAAGTGGGAGATTCCGTGCGCCGCGTGAATCTGGATACTGTTACACCGGAAGACGTGAAAGACTGGAAAACCGGTGAGACTATCCTGCTGTCCGGTAAAATGCTGACCGGCCGTGATGCGGCGCACAAGCGTATGGTCGATATGATTGCCAAAGGCGAAGAACTGCCGGTGGATCTGAAAGGCCGCTTTATCTATTACGTGGGCCCGGTAGATCCGGTACGTGAAGAAGTGGTTGGCCCGGCCGGCCCGACGACCGCCACCCGTATGGATAAGTTCACCCGTACCGTACTGGAAAAAACCGGTCTGCTGGGCATGATCGGTAAATCCGAACGGGGTCAGATAGCGATTGATGCCATTAAAGACAACGAAGCGGTTTACCTGATGGCCGTTGGTGGTGCTGCTTATCTGGTGTCACAGGCGATCAAAGCGTCGAAAGTGGTTGGCTTTGACGATCTGGGCATGGAGGCTATCTATGAATTTGAAGTTCAGGATATGCCGGTTACCGTGGCCGTGGATACCAAAGGTGAATCCGTTCACCGCACGGGTCCGCAGCAATGGTATGCGAAAATCAACGCCACTGAGGTGTGATATCTCAGGTTGATAAAAAGGCGCTGCGGCGCCTTTTTTTGTGCCTGAAAGGCCATTCAGGTCAGTATTCTGGCCCGATCTGCCTGTTCTAATATCCAGCTGAACGCGCATAGTGTTCTTTCCGGTGGATGGGCGGAGAAAGTAATGAATAATGATCTGATCAACGAACAGGAACTGGCAGCGTGGCTGGCTGAGCACAAGGACTGGCAGGTTAAGGACAGCGGCGGTGTTCCTGCACTGTACCGGCATATTCTGTTAACGGATTTCAGCTGTGCCATGCATCTGGCCAATCAGATTGCCGTACTGGCTGAGCAGCAGGATCACCACCCACAGCTGCAGCTGGCGTGGGGCTGGCTCGACGTGCTGTGGTGGAGTCATGATGTGAAGGGAATCTCACGCCGCGATCTCAATCTGGCGGTAATGACTGACCGGGCGTTACTGGAACTGAAACGCCGTATACACGCCGCCTGATACCACTCAGCGGCGGATGCCAATTCCTTCGACCAGCATTGCCGTGCCTTCGCAGCCGGCCGTGCTGACCTTCAGTGTTGCCTGTTGCTCAAATGCATCCCGGACCAGCCTGAATTTCCTTTCCGCAACCTCACGGTAACGGCTGTATGAGCGGAAGCGGTTGGATGCTGTGCCACCGCAGCGGTGCAGCTTTTCTGAACTGAAGAACTCAAACGGCGCACTTCTTTCGTCTTCTGTCTGGTAAACCGCAATAACCTGCAGGCTGACATAATCACCGGCGTATACCCCGGTACTGCCTCCTGCGCTGAGTGCGAGTGATGAAAAAATATACGCGGTGTTTTTCAGCTTGCTGGCAATCATAACGTGTGCATTCCTGAAACGTTTAGTGGTCCGGTTATCAGGCGCTCAGTGTAGATGAGATGGAGGAGCTTTTCTTATTGATAACTGTAATTTTATTGTCTTGTTTTTGTCACAAAACTGCACGCGGATTGTCATTTTATTGCTCTAGCCTACGCGCTCGGGGAAATAAATCCTTTTTATAACCTATGAGAGAGATGGCTATGAAATTCCTGGAAAAGAATCGTCTGGCTCAGGCGGTTGCGGTTTCCACGCTGACAGCGATGCTGGCAGCCTGTGGTGGCAGCAGTAGCAGCAGTAATGACAGCCCAACTGGTGATAACTCAACAGTCACTTCAACGACTGCTTTTACGGCCAGCACTGCCTGCCCGAATGGTGGTATCACGGTTGAAAGCGGTATCGATGAAAACGGAAACGGCATTCTGGATGCAGGTGAGGTCGATAACACTCAGGAAGTGTGCAACGGTGAAGATGGAGAAGACCTGACTGCTGCGGATCACACCACGGCAACTTACGGTACAGATCTGGTTTTCTCCGGTGTAAGTGCTCCGGCTACGGATGCTGAAAAACGTATGATCACGGCATCTGATGCCGTTATTAATGACACGGTTTTTGGTGGTGCGTTCAATACTCTGGCCCGTTCCGGTACTGACTACAATGGTGTGACTTTCGGTCAGCTGGTAAACGAGTCCGGTACTGTGCTGCAGAGCACTGATGGCAGCCTCAATGTCACCAACTCCAACGAACATACATCCCTGCTGCCGATCGGTGACAAACTGTTCTCAGTATCACAGATGGAATCCACTCCGGGGGCGATGTTCCTGATGGAACTGAATCAGGATGATGAAACCGGTGCTCTGTCGGTTAAAAATATGAAGCAGATTGATCAGTCCGGCGTTAACGGTGGCTGGGTACACTGTGCCGCTTCAGTAACGCCATGGACCACACACCTGGCTTCAGAAGAATATGAGCCGAATGCCCGTAAACCGGATAGTGGTCAGCGTGGCATGTTGTCTTACTATGAAGATCCAGCTGACTGGAATCCCTACTTCTACGGCTGGAATATTGAAATTAAAGTATCAGAAGATGCTTCCACTGAGCTGACCAAGCACTATGCCATGGGGCGTCTGGCGTTCGAGCTGGCATACGTCATGCCTGATTCCAAAACAGCTTATATGACTGACGACGGCACTAACGTTGGTTTCTTCATGTTCATTGCTGACACGGCTGGTGACCTGAGTGCAGGTACCCTGTACGCGGCCAAATGGAATCAGACCTCTGCTGACAATGGCGGTGCAGCTGACATCAGCTGGATCAACCTGGGTCACGCATCTGATGATGAGATCAAACAATATGTGGTGGGTACTGATACTCAGCCGCAGCTGACTTTTACCGATCTGTTTGACGCAGAAGATGACGTAAGTGGCGCTTGCCCGACAGCAGGTTTCAGCTATGTGAAGACTGCCAGTGGCGGTGCTGAGTGTCTGAAAGTTAAGACCGGTATGGAAGCCATTGCTTCCCGTATGGAAACCCGCCGTTATGCGGCAACTCTGGGGGCTACCACTGAATTCAAGAAAGAAGAAGGTGTGACCTTCGATCCGGTACGCAGCAAACTGTACGTTGGTATGTCCAGTGTCGGTAGTGGTATGAGCGATACCAGTGGTGATATTCAGCTGGCTGAAGGCAATTCCTGTGGCATCGTCTATGAACTGGATGTGGCTGCTGACACCAATATTGGTTCCGGCTATGTTGCTAATAACATGAGCGCCATGGTGCTGGGTCGCCCGGTTTCTGCTGAGGATCCGCAGGCTGTCGGTTATGAAGTTAACAACAGCTGTCACATTGACGGTATCGCTAACCCGGATAATGTTACCTATATGTCCGGTTACGATAAGCTGATTATCGGTGAAGATACCGGTGGTGGTCACCAGAATGATGTGATCTGGGCTTATGAGTTTGACGATAAGTCCCTGACCCGTATTCAGACGACTCCTTATGGTTCTGAAACCACATCGCCATACTGGTACCCGAATATCAATGGCTGGGCGTACCTGATGTCTGTGGTACAGCATCCATATGGTGAATCCGACTGGGGCGAAAATACCGGTGCGGGTGAAAATATGGCATATACCGGTTATATCGGACCTTTCCCGGGTGTCACTGAAGAGTAACATTCCGGCAGTAACCTCAGAGGGCGGGATTATCCCGCCCTTTTTTATGTGTGAGAGGTTGTTGTGAGAATTATTTCCCTGATGTTTGTAGCCGCTGTTGCAGTATCCGGCTGCACGGCATCATCCGAGCCGGTCAGTGACCATCTGACGGCCGATCGTCTGCTTAATAAAACCCCTTATCTTTTACCTCAGTGTTATACCGATCCGGTGGATGACTCGGGAACATACAACCCTTGCTACGCCTGTCACACGGAAAGCAAAGAGCCGAATTATTTCAGCGACATTGATGTTCAGCTGGCTTACAACATGCCGGAACCCGGTGTTAAGCATTCCTGGATGAATGTGTATAAGGACCGTACCCAGGCGATCAGCAATATCAGTGATGAAGAGATTCTGACGTATGTCCGGCAGGATAATTATTTAGGTGAAGATGGCCGGATTACGCTGGCAGATAAACTGAATGAGGTTCCGGCTGAATGGGACCGGAATAAGAATGGCCAGTGGGATGGTTATATCCCGGATGTGTATTTCAATTTTAATGAGGCGGGTTTTGATCTGTCACCTGCAGGAAAACCAACAGGCTGGCGGGTATTTGCCTATTACCCCTTCCCAGGTACCTTTATGCCAACCAATGGCTCCACCGATGATGTGCTGATCCGTTTACCGGAAGCGTTCCGTGAACTGGAAGCGGGTGTCTACGATCAGGAAACCTACCTGATCAACCTGGCCATTGTCGAGAGCATGGTAAAGGAGCAGGATGTCCGTATTCCGCAGGTTGATGAAACCCGCTATGGCGTTGACCTGAACAAAGACGGTGAATTAACAACGGCTTCTGTTATCCGCTATGACTGGGCGCCGCTGAAAAACATTTATATGAGTTATGTTGGTCAGGCCCGCTCCCTGCTTGAGCAGGGTAAGGTGCACCTGGCGGCACGCCTGTATCCGGAAGGTACCGAGTTTGTTCACACCGTGCGCTATGTCGATGTGGATGACTCAGGCAAGGCCGGTATTTCCCCCCGGATGAAAGAACTCCGCTATGGCCGTAAAGCCAGCTGGCGTAATTACTTTAATCTGCAGCGTTACGTTGAAAAAGAAGAGAAAGAGCGTCATGACTTTCCGGAGCGGACCAAGCAGGTTATCGGCAATATGGAAGAAGGACTGATTGTTGCTCAGGGCTGGGTCTATCAGGGCTTTATTGAAGATAAAGAAGGTGAACTCCGGCCTCAGACTTACGAGGAAAACTACTTTTGTGTCGGATGTCATACCGGTATCGGCGTGACCACGGATACAACCTTTGCCTTTCCCCGCAAGTTTAAAGCAGAAGGGACTTATAAGGATGGCTGGTATCACTGGATGGAGCAAGGGTTCGATAATATCCCGGATTCTGTCCGCGAAGATGGTCACGGTGAGTATGCTTACTATCTGGAACATAACCCGACCGGTAATGAATTCCGTACTAATGATGAAGTGAAAGCGAAATTCTTTCATGCCGATGGCAGTAAAAAAGCAGAGGCATTTGCAAAACTGGAGTCGGATATCAGTTATCTTCTGCTGCCGACAAAAGAACGGGCTCTGATGCTGAATAAGGCCTACAGGGTTATTGTTGATGAACAGAGCTTTACCGAAGGACGGGATGCGGTTGTCAAACCAATGGATGTTGTGCAGAAAGAGGTTCAGCTGAATGGACCTACCGGCATCAAAGAGGTGCTCAGCTATTACTGATTTTCTCTGAAGCAATAAAAAAGCGGCCTGTCGGCCGCTTTTTTATTTTACAATTTCATAACAGGGTTCGTACCCTCCGCTGATTTTCATCCTGCCATGATCGACCATGGCTGATAACAGGGTGTCCATACCTGTCATGATCTCCTCATCGCCTTGCAGCTGATAGGGGCCGTGCTCCTGCACCCGTAATACGCCACTGGCTTTGACGTTACCGGCGACGATGCCGGAAAATGCGCGCCGCAGGTTTGCCGCCAGCTGGTGATGGGGCAGGGCTTTGCTCAGGTTCAGACTGGCCATGGCTTCATGAGTCGGATCAAACGGCAGCTGGAAATCTTCGGCGATCGTCAGTGCCCAGTTAAAGAAGAAGGCATCGTTGTTGGAGCAACGGTATTCTTCAACGGCTGTCATACCGGTTTTCATATAACGGGCTACCGCTGCTGCGTCATCAATAATCAGCTCATAACGCTGGCGGGCCTCATCCCCGAGAGTGGTGGCAATAAAATTATCCAGATCACGCAGATAGGCTTCTGACTCAGCCGGGCCGGTTACGACCACAGGGAAAGGGATGGCCTGGTTATCCGGGTGGGAAAGAACCCCTAACAGATACAGGAGCTCTTCGGCAGTGCCCGGGCCGCCGGGGAAAATCACAATACCATGCGCCATACGCATAAAGGCTTCCAGACGTTTTTCAATGTCCGGCAGAATAACCAGTTCGTTAACAATCGGGTTGGGGGCTTCGCTGGCGATAATGCCCGGTTCGGTAATGCCGATATAACGTCCTTCGCGGTTATGTTGTTTGGCGTGAGCGATGGTGCAGCCTTTCATCGGCCCTTTCATCGCACCCGGACCACAGCCGGTACCAACATTCAGGCCGCGTAAGCCCAGTTGGTAGCCAACATCTTTGGTGTACTGGTATTCGTGTCTGGGAATGGAGTGCCCACCCCAGCAGATCACCAGGTCGGGTCGTCTGTCCGGTTTCAGCAGGTTGGCGTTGCGCAGCAGGTGAAAAACAGCGTTGGTGATATCTTCACTGCGGTTAAGATCAAAGCGGTGCGCTTTTAATATGGATTCCTGTGCATACAGTACATCACGCAGAACAGAAAACAGCTGCTCGCGTACACCGCGGATAATTTCGCCATCGACAAAAGCGCTCTGAGGCGGATTGATCAGGTTAAGAATGATACCACGATCTTCCTGCTCAACGCGGATATTGAAATCGCGGAACTCAGTTTCCAGGTCAAGGTAATTATCAGACTGACTGCCGGCGCTGAGGACTGCGTAGCAGCAGCGTCTGACCAGTTCATGTGATTCGCTGCTGACATCTTTCAGCATCTGAATTTCATAGCGTGACAGAACACGCAGATGGGTTTTCGGGTGAATCAGTTCGTAATGGGTTGTTGCCACAAACTACTCCTCAGACCGGCTCCGGATATCAGGCCCAGAGTTCCATCGGTCCGTAATGGCTAAGCAATTTGAGAATATCGCTGCGGGTAATAATTCCGCACAGTTCATTCTCTTCATTAATAACCGGCAGTGCGCCGATGTTGTATTCGTAAAGAATATTACTGGTCTGGCGGATGTCGGTTGTTTTACGGATACAGATAACCGGCCGGCTGGCGTAGGCGAGAATCCCGTTCTGCCAGATATCACCCTGTTTGACCAGTGCCTGCATGAGGTCGCGGTCAGACACAATCGCGAGAATATGACGGTTTTCATCAATCACCGGGAGATGGTGATAACCGCTGGATGATAGCAGGTTCCAGGCGCGCTGAATCGTGTCGTCAGATGACAGTGTGTGCACGGTGGTACGCATAATGTCTTCAGCGAAAGCGATTCGGTCAGGTTTTTTTTCATGCTGCCGGTAGGCTTCGGGTAGGGTGCTGCTGCCATCACCGTAGGTTCTGTCTTTCTGAACCGGTTGTATGCGTGCGGTTGCTTCGGTTGCGCGGACACGGAAACGTTCCGGTTGAACCGGTGTTTCAACCCGTCTGCCCATATCGAAAACAATCAGTGACATCTCTGAATCCGTAAAGAAAGTGATTCCATCTATCTGACAGGGACTATAGCAGCGCTGAATCAGACTTGTCAGTAATAAGCTGGTGCGTGGTGGGTCCGTCCTGCACAGCACTGGTGCTGTTCCCTCTGGCGAATAATGTAAACGGCAGAAATAAAAGCGTTACTCAGCATGTTTATCTCCATGGCACATCCTTTGCTCCTGCTATTCAATGAATTACCAATAAGGATGGGTGGGGTGGACATGATTAAGATTGCACAAGCATTGATTCTGATCTGCCTGATATCGTCAGCCGGGCAGGTGCTGGCTGACGATGCTGCGGCGACACAGGGACGGAATACACTGTGGGTGGTTGTGGCCGCCGCACTGGTGTTCTTTATGCAGGCTGGATTCGCGCTGCTGGAAAGCGGTATGTCGCGCGCCAAAAATGCCGTTAACGTGATGATGAAAAATTACATGGATGTGTGTCTCGGTAGTCTTATTTTCTGGCTGGTTGGTTATGGCCTGATGTTCGGCGAAAATTTTTCCGGTTTTTTTGGCAGTACTATGTTTGCCGTGTCGCATGCTGAGCCATGGGATTATACCGTGCTGCTTTTTCAGACTATGTTTGCTGCCACGGCTGTGACCATCTGCAGTGGTGCGATGGCAGAACGCACAAAATATGATGCCTACCTGATAGCGGCCTGTCTGATTACCGCGTTTATTTATCCGGTGTTCGGCAGCTGGGTCTGGGGTGGCCTTTATGGTGGCTCAGGCTGGCTGGCGAGACTGGGCTTTATTGATTTTGCCGGCTCGACGGTGGTGCACTCGGTCGGCGCCTGGTGCGCGTTGGCCGGAATTATTGTGCTGGGGGCCAGAACCGGCCGCTTTGACCGTCAGAGCGGTGCGCCGCGTCCGGTACCGGGGCACAACCTTTCATTGGTGGCACTCGGTGGTTTTATTCTCTGGCTGGGCTGGTTTGGTTTCAATGGCGGCAGTACGCTGGAAGCCAATGAACATGTCGGACTGATTGTGCTTAACACACAACTGGCAGCGGCGGCGGGTGCTGTCGGGGCGCTGCTGTTCAGCCGTCTGACGCGCAAACCTGTGCTGTTAACGGCAACGGTGAATGGCAGTATTGCCGGCCTGGTTGGTATTACTGCCGGCTGTGCGTCGATGACACCGGCGTTTGCGGCATTTACTGGTCTGATTGCCGGTGTTATTTCCGTGTATGGTGCAGGCTGGATGGAACGCCGCCGGCTGGATGATGTGGTCGGAGCCATTCCGGTGCATGGTTTTGCCGGTGCCTGGGGCACGCTCGCTGCGGGATTATTTCTTGATGGTAATATGTTTGATCTGACGCAGGTCGCAGTACAGATCATCGGCATTGCTTCGGCATTTTTCTGGGCTTTCCCATTATCCCTGATTATTTTCTTTCTGATCGACCGCACACTGGGCTTACGTTCCACGACCCAGAACGAGCAGCTGGGACTCGATTTTACTGAACATGATGAGGTGGGCTATCCGGAATTTCACCAGCATGTTACTTACCACAGGGAATCGTAAGTAAATGAATATGACAACGGAAGGCAAGCGCCGCGCTGTCTTTACTGTGCTGTCTGAATTTGTGGATGGCCGTGAGCTGTGGCAGGCGATGTGGCGTTGGCAGAATAATTATTCTGATAAATCCCAGTTTGAGCTGAATGCGTTTTTATCAGATTGCCGTGATATTGAAGGTATTGCCGTTAACCGGCCCACGCTTTACCGACGGCTGATTGGTATTCTGATGAATAACAGTGCGGATATGAAGCCTGATCCGATTCAGGATATGCTGCAGTTCCGTGAACAAACCGCCATGGACAGCGGAGCGTCGGCAGCAGAAGACTGGTCAGAAACTTTCACTCTGGTGCTGCAGGGCATCTTTGCGCAACTGCGGTCTGATACCGCCAGAATGGTGAAGCAATACGCCACAGAGCAGGCAAGCCGGGACCATCTGGCCAAATCCCTGGCGTATGAATTTACCCTCTGGGAGGGCGATCAGCTGCTCGGCGTCAGCGGCGTGCCATTACAGGATCTGCGTCGCCTGCTGAATGTTATTTATATCGGCGTGTGTGAGTCGCTGGGGCCGGTTGCAGCAGACCGTATTCTCAGTACTGCGGTGACGGACGCGGCTGATGCGCTGGCAGCACAGAACGTCAGTGCACCAGAGCCGCGGCTGTTGCTGAGCAGGCCATGACGAACGGATTAAACAGGTGAGATACAGCCCACTTGCGGGTACCATATTGTCCACTTTGGATCTTATGTAAACCCTGTGAGTAGTTATGGAACGTGTATACCGTTTAATCATTTCCTGCCCTGACCGGGTCGGCATCGTTGCCCGCGTCGGCGATTTTTTTGCCGGGCATGGCGGCTGGATCGTCGAGGCCAATCATTATTCCGATCCGGAAAGCGGCCGTTTCTTTATGCGTCACTGCATCCGTGCCTCGTCATTGCCATTCGACCTGGATGGGCTGAAAGAAGAGTTTGCGCCCATTGCGGCCGAGTTTGATATGGACTGGCAGGTCAGCGATTCCGGTCAGGCGAAAAAAGTGGTGCTGATGGCCAGTAAAGACAGCCACTGTCTGGTGGATCTGCTGCACCGCTGGCACAGTAAGGAGCTGGAGTGCGACATTCCCTGTGTGATTTCCAATCACGATACCCTGAGATCCCTGGTCGAGTGGCACGGCATTCCTTTTTTTCATGTACCGGCCGACCGGGATAATAAAGCAGAGCACTTCAGCCGTGTGAACGCCATTGTGGAGGAACACAATGCCGATACCATAGTGCTGGCCCGTTATATGCAGATCATCCCGCCGGAGCTGTGTCTGCAGTACCACGGTCAGGTCATTAACATTCACCACAGTTTTCTGCCTTCCTTCGTCGGAGCACGGCCTTACCATCAGGCGGCAGAGCGGGGAGTGAAACTGATTGGTGCCACCTGTCACTATGTGACTCAGGAACTGGATGCCGGGCCGATTATCGATCAGGACGTTATCCGTATCAGTCATAACGACAGCGTGGATGATATGGTTCGGCTGGGTAAGGATGTGGAGAAAATGGTGCTTTCCCGCGGCGTGCGCAGCCATCTGGAAGACCGGGTATTGCTGCACGGTAACAAGACCATTGTTTTCTGAAGCTGTTTGCCTCGCTCTGCCTTCCTCTATGACGCTTCAGGAACAGCATAATAAAAAACGGGAGTCGCTTTGCAGCGGCTCCCGTTTTTTATGGCTCAGAATTTATCTGATATTCAGATCAGCTCAATCGCCACGGCAGTCGCTTCACCACCACCGATACACAGTGCAGCAACACCTTTCTTGCCGCCGGTGTTTTTCAGGGCGTTCATCAGGGTCACGATCAGACGGGAACCGGTAGACCCCACCGGGTGGCCCTGAGCACAGGCGCCGCCGTAAATATTCACCTTGTTCATATCCAGTTTCAGTTCATCAACCGGCATCATAGCCACCATGGCGAAGGCTTCGTTGATTTCATACAGATCAACGTCATCCTTGCTCCAGCCGGCTTTGGCCAGAACTTTCTCGATAGCACCGACCGGGGCGATGGTGAACTCTGACGGATGCTGAGACTGAGTGGCGTGCGCAACGATACGGGCCATCGGCTTGAGGCCTTTTTCGCTGGCAGCGGCTTCGCTCATCAGTACCAGTGCGGATGCGCCATCAGAAATGGAAGAGGCGTTGGCTGCGGTGATGGTGCCGTCTTTGCTGAAAGCCGGGCGCAGTGACGGAATTTTCTCAATATTGGCATTGAAGGGCTGTTCATCCTGATCAACAACGGTTTCGCCCTTGCGGGTTTTGACCGTAACCGGAACAATTTCAGCAGCGTTCAGACCTTTTTCGATCGCATCTTTGGCACGGGTCAGTGACATGATGGCATAGTCGTCCATCTGTTCACGGGTATAGCCTTTCTTGTCCGCCATTTCCTGCGCGAACGCCCCCATCAGCTTGCCGGTTTCGGCATCTTCCAGACCGTCCAGGAACATATGGTCTTTGGCCCGGTCGCCGTGGCCCATGCGGTAACCGCCACGGGCACTTTCCAGGATGTAAGGCGCATTGGACATGGATTCCATGCCGCCGGCGACGGCAATGTTCACGGAGCCCGCTTTAATGGCATCGAACGCCATCATGGTGGCTTTCATGCCGGAGCCACACAGTTTGTTCACTGTGGTTGCGCCGGTGGCATCTGCCAGGCCGGCTTTACGCATGGCCTGGCGGGCAGGGCCCTGTTTCAGACCGGCAGGCAGAACATTGCCCATGATCACTTCTTCGACATCGGCGGCTTCAATGCCGGCACGCTTGACTGCCTCAGCAATGGCGAGGGAGCCCAGTTCCGTTGCGCCAACAGGGGCCAGGCTGCCGCCAAAACCTCCCATGGGGGTACGGGCGCCGGCAACGATGACTACAGAGTTCTGGTCAGACATGTTCTGTCTCCTGAATCAGATAACAAAAGGGTGGCTATTCTAGAGGAATGTGCTTGTGAATCACAATCACAGCTCTGTGGACTGAAAATGGCTGGTGTGCCGGATTCTGCGACTAACGTATTGGTTACATGCAGATACAAAATGGGCGAAGGATAAGGCAGGAATCATACTTTTGAGTGATGAGGGTGCCCTTCGGCCAGATTATAGTCATGGCTTCACTCTGGGGAGGGGCGACTCTCATGATTCTCCGGGGTGCACTAATAACCATAAAAACACAGACAGGTAGCAATATGGTGAAGAAGACCCTTCTCAGTCTGGCCATCGCAGCCACCGCAGCGGGCCTTGCCGGCTGTAATATCAGTAGCGTTGAAAAATACAACGACGATGTCGATCAGACGCCAATTAACTCCGGGATAGAAGGTACTGCAGAAAATGAAGCAGCGCCGGCCTCTCCGGTTTTCAGTCCGATCAGATCCAATCTGCCTCTGGCTACCGATTTCCTGTTCTCAGGCTCTGAAGACGGAACTCTGGAATATCCAGCCGGTGAAGTCGATATTTTCCTGGCTGATGGCAGCCGCAATCCATCCTATAACCCGGTATATGATGCCCTGAGTGATATGGATGGTTTTTCCACAGTGGGTCAGCTGTATATTCCTTTCAGTGCTTCACTGGAGGCCGGCGAACTGGCTGCAGGATCTGCTTACCTGGTGCCTCTGAACTATGATGGTGGACCTAAGCTGGGTACTCTGGATACCAGTGCGCCATTCGGCTCTGCTGCTGCTATTAAAGCGGACGTCGTGTCGTATGCGGACGGTAATGACACAGATAATGTGCTGAGAATCAGCCCGACTTCACCACTCAACAACGACACCCGTTACCTGGTTATTCTCACCAACAATATTCTGGATGAAGACGGCGATGCGACCAAAATGCCGGCGGAATATGAATATCTGATCGGTGATGAAGAGCTGCTGTCTGCTTCTGATTCCCTGCAGAAAGCCCGTGAAACCATGCAGGGCTGGTATCAGCTGGCGCAGGGCTATATGGCTGCTCTTGGACAGGATCCAACTGCTGTGACTCTGGCCTACACCCTGACCACGGGCGGGACTACTGAAGTACTGGGAGCAATGACTGCTCCGGGTAATGCCGATGCGGCTCTGGCTTCACCGGTACCGGGTGCTATTCAGAATTACCTGAATACAACCACAGATGATGAAGCGACACAGGCTGCAACTGTGCAGGCAATGCTGACCGCGGCCGGCTCGTCAGCGACGGCTGCTGAAGTAATCGGAGCTCATACACTGCTTTCTGCCCTGCCGGCGCCAGCACCGCGGGTCACTGATTTCAGTGAGTCTGTTGCAGTGCATATGAGCCTTCTTCAGCAGGGTGCTGATTCAACGTTCCGTACCGGTAACATTGAACTGCCTTATTATTCACAAGCACCGCTGGGCGCTTATTCTGACGACGGTATCGCCCTGGATACTGCGTCGGACGATAATTACATCTGCAGCTCTACTGAGGCGGCCTGCCTGCAGGCGAAAGCCTCTGCGGCAAATGTTGTCATCGGTCAGTGGCAATCAGATGAAGATGTTATTGAAAATCTGCAGCTGGCGCTGGGTGCTGATGCAGCAACTGCCGCGGCTTATGCTGCACCCTCTGAAAACGTAACCAACCTGTTCCCGTTCGCGCAGGAAAATGGCAAAGTTTCCGCCCCGGTACTGGTTGTTGAGCCAGCGAGTGACTGTGATAATGGTTCTACTGTTGGTAAGCCTGCGTCAGGCTGGCCAGTGGTTGTCTTCCAGCACGGCATTATGGGTAACCGTATGCAAGCCGTTGTTCTGGCTGAACAGTTTGCACAGGCCTGTTACGCAACGGTGGCTATCGACCTGCCGATGCATGGTCTGATGCCGAACGATTACGTGACCATTGCAAGCGGTCCGGCTGCTGGTGCGGGTTTCCCTCTGATGGCTCTGGTGGCTGAAAGTGCGGGTGGTTATCCAGCTATTGATGGTGATTCTGACCCGGATAGTTTTGATGACCTGGATGCTGCGACACAGGCGTTGATTCTGAGTGGTGAAACGCTTAAACAGCGTCACTTTGCACTCACTGCTGCCAGTGATGGGGCTACTCCTACAGCGGTAACTGCTGCCAATGCTAAGTCAGGTTCGCTGTATATCGACTTCCTGCACTTCCAGACTACACGGGATAATAACCGTCAGGCAGTAATGGATCTGCTGAACCTGAGTGCTTCACTGCCGTATATGGATATCGATAATGATGGCAATGGCACGTTCAATTCCGAACCAGACTTTGATGCTTCGAAAATTTACTTCGCCGGTATTTCTCTGGGGTCAATTGTAGGTACGCAGTTCGTGGCTCTGAATAACATCAGTACAACGGATGTCAATTCAGTCGGTAACCCTGCACTTAACCGCGTTCAGTCTGCCGTATTCTCGGTTCCAGGTGGTGGTCTGCCGAAAATGCTGGAAAGTTCAGCAACGTTCGGTTCAACCATTGTTGGTGGTCTGACCAACCCTGATACTTTCAACCTGACACAGGGTGGCGGTGACTATGAATCCCTGATGTATGTATACCAGGCAACCGTTGATTCTGCGGATCCGATGAACTTCGGCGGGCTGATGCAGCTGTCACAGACCCCTTATACCCTGATTGAATCCGTGGGTGACACTGTCATTCCGAACAGTGTTGATGGGGCGCCTCTGGCAGGCACAGACCCTCTTATTACTGCATTCAATGCCGCTCAGGTAGATACAAGCTCTGTGATTGGTGCTGCTGATCAGGTTGCTGTCAAACTGGCTGACGATTACAGCAGTCATTCATCTTTTGCAGCTCCGGATACAGATCCGTTAACGCCTGAAACTGAAGTAACTTTCGGTATGCTGGTTGAGCATGCACTGAGTCGTTTTGCCGGAGCTCCTGTACTGGATGATGGCGGTGCAGGCATTGTTGAAAGCGTTCCTGCGGAATAATGATGAGAGCGGAGTTAAATATGAAAATAACAAACAAGGGTTTGCGCTCAATGAAAAAATTACCTTTGGCTCTGGCTGTATCTGCCTGTACGGTTGCTTCAGTTCAGGCAGTCGAATTTAATTTCGGCGACCTGGGGGTTCAGTTCGATAATACCGTCAGTTACGGTGTGGCCTGGCGTCTCTCTGACCGCGATAAAGGTCAGATCATGCCGGGTAACGGTGATTATATCGGCGAGGAAACGTACGGTTCGTCTTATAACTATGACGACGGCACACTGAACTACAGCAAGGGTGATATTTACACTAATGTGGTTAAGTGGACTGGTGACCTGGAGCTGAATTATCAGAATTATGGCGGCTTCTTCCGTGCGCGTGCGTATTACGATACTGCAATCATGGATGAAGGCACAGACTTCAAACCACTCAATGATGCGACCAAAGATGCCGCTGGTAAAGGTGCCGAGTTACTGGATGCTTATGTCTGGGCTGACTACGATATTGGTTATACACCGGTGAATATCCGCCTTGGCCGTCAGGTAGTGAGCTGGGGTGAAAGCACCTTTATTCAGGGCGGTATTAACAGTATTAACCCGGTTGATGCTGCCGCGTTCCGTAAGCCAGGTGCTGAGATCAAAGAAGGTCTGCTGCCGGTTAACATGTTGTATACCTCCATTGGTCTGACCGCTGATCTGACACTGGAAGCCTTTTATCAGCTGGAATGGGAAAAAACCCGTACCGATCCATGCGGTACCTTCTTCTCAACCGTTGATTTCGTAGCTGATGGCTGTGGTCCGGTTATCCTTGGCGGTGATTCAGATGAGTTAACCATCCTTGAATTACGCGATAAGGAAATTGCTGACGGCGTTGAGCTGGCTGATCGTGCAGCACCAGTGACCGAGCGTCTGCCTGATGACCAGCCTAAGGACTCCGGCCAGTACGGTCTGGCACTGCGCTGGTATTCAGAAGCTCTGGGTGATACAGAGTTTGGGTTCTACTACATGAATATCCATAGCCGCCTGCCATTCATTAATGGTGCGGTAACCAACTACGATACGATTGGCAGTGTCACGGGTACGGTCGGTGCTCAGGTGAATACTGATGCAAGCTATGACACATACCGTCCTATGTATCAGATTGCCTATCCGGAAGATATTGAGATTGCCGGTATCAGTTTCGCGACCAGTACCGAAGGTGGCGCTTCAATTTCAGGTGAAATCAGTTACAAGCCGGATGCGCCGATGCAGTGGAACGCCTATGAGCTGATTCTGGCGGGTAACGGTGTACCGTGGAGCCGCCTGTATCAGGACCGTGCTGCTGAAGTGGATGATATTACCGATCTGTACGGTGAAATCTCTGAGGGCTACGATTATTTCGATATCTGGCAGGCTCAGATGACCTACATTAAGTTCTTCGACCGTGTACTCGGCGCTGACCGTCTGGCGCTGGTGGGCGAAATCGGCATGACTTATGTTGACGGTCTGCCGGATACGGATGAAGCCCGCTTCGGTCGTTCCGGTGCTTACGGTATCGGTAATAATGATGGCGTATACGACTCCGTAAACCACTGTTCAACAGTGGGTGATTCTACCGCCAACGTAAACAGCGATTACTGTACCAATGATGGCTATGTGACTGAACTGTCCGGTGGTATCCGTCTGCGTGCGACCATGGACTTCAACAACGCCTTTGCCGGCGTGAACGTAACACCACTGCTGTCCGTTGCATATGACAAAGGCTATGGTCCTGAGCCGGGCGCTCAGTTCATTGATGACCGCCTGACGACGGGTCTGGGGGTTACCTTTGTTTACCTGAATCAAACGTCCGTCAATCTGTCTTACACCAATTTCTCCGGTGGCGATTACAACCAGATGATTGACCGTGACAATATCGCGCTGTCAGCGAAATACTCGTTCTGATTTAACCGACTCAGAGATAAGAATTACAGAGGTTAATGAACCATGTTGAAAAAACGTTATAAAGTTCTGGGCAGCGCCATTGCGCTGTCCCTGATGGTTAGCTCCGCCAATGCAGCCGTGTCTGCTGATGAAGCTGCCAAGCTGGGTAAATCACTGACGCCGGTCGGCGCTCAGATGGCCGGTAATGGCGGTGCAATTCCTGCCTGGGATGGCGGTATCATGAAGGCTCCGGCGGGGTATGTTGCTGGCGGTAAGCCGGTGAATCCGTTCCCGGAAGACAAGCCTGAGTTTGTGATTACGGCAAAAAACTATAAAGAGTATGCAGCGAATCTGACCGATGGTCAGAAAGCCATGTTTGAAAAATATCCGGATACTTATCGTATGCCGGTTTATCAGACCCGTCGTTCATCCGGATATCCTCAGTTTATCTATGATGAATCTGCCGGCAATGCAACTCAGACCAAACTGCTGGAAGGTGGTAACGGTCTGGCCAACTATGAAGAAGGTGTGCCATTCCCGCTGCCGCAGAATGGCCTGGAAGCGATCTGGAATCATATCGTCCGTTACCGCGGTGGCAGTGTCCGCAGGATTGTGGGTCAGGTAACACCGCAGGAAAATGGTGACTTTACTCTGGTACGTTTCCAGGATGAGTTTACTTTCCGTAATAAACTGGCGGACTACGATCCGAACAAAGACAAAAACGTCCTGTTCTACTTCAAACAGGACGTACTGTCTCCGGCGCGTCTGGCGGGTAACGTACTGCTGGTACACGAAACACTGGATCAGGTAAAAGAGCCACGTAAAGCATGGGTTTATAATGCCGGTCAGCGTCGTGTACGCCGCGCACCACAGGTTTCCTATGACGGCCCGGGAACAGCGTCTGATGGCCTGCGTACATCCGATAACTTCGATATGTACAACGGTGCTCCGGACCGTTACGACTGGAAACTGGAAGGCAAACAGGAAATTTACATTCCGTATAACTCTTACAAGCTGAAAAATCCTGAGCTGGAATATTCGGAGATTGTGAAGCCTGGCCATATCAATCAGGATCTGACCCGTTATGAGCTGCACCGAGTGTGGAAAGTGACGGCAACCCTGAAAGAAGGCAAACGTCATATCTATGCCAAGCGTGTGTTCTATATTGATGAGGATACCTGGCAGGCGTCAGAAATTGATCATTACGATGGCCGTGGTGAACTGTGGCGTGTGGCAGAAGCTCATAACGTCATGTACTACGAGCAGAAAGTGCCATGGTATGCCATCGAAACCCTGTACGATCTGAACTCCGGCCGTTATCTGGCTCTGGGTCTGGATAATGAAGAAGACAGCAGCTACGAATTTGGTTTCGAACGCCGCTCGTCTGATTACACTCCGGCTGCTCTGCGCCGCAGTGGTGTCCGTTAATATTCATACGGATACAGAATAAAAAAAGGGGCCATCAGGCCCCTTTTTTATGTCATTCTTCTGATCAGAAATTAAACACCAGACTGGCCTGATACACGGATGATGCGTCTTTGTTAATAAACTCTGCGCGGACGTCCACTTCTTTGCTCAGATGAAAACCACCACCGGCACCGAGCAGGATGCCATCGTCGTCGCCGAAGTCGAGGCCGATACGGGCCAGGGCAAACAGATTAGGATTGATCTCCGGCAGGTTTTTTTCCACGACGCCAGCGACCCACAGGCCGTTAATATCGTTGTCGCCGCCGCGGTAAAAATCGTCTGTGTCTGAATAACCCAGCTCGGCCGTGGTTTTTACACCACGCATATCATTAGCAAATTCATAACCGGCAAAAACAGAAAAACCGAGCGCGTCTTCACTGCCACCGCCAAACGGTGAATCGACGACATTTTCGGAGATGCTGCCCCCCAGTTGCAGGTGGTCGGCACGGAAAGCACTGTTGTTCTCTTCGGCCTGAGCGGCAACCGGTGTCAGGGCGAGGGTAAATATGACAGGTAAGGTATATTTCATACTGAGTTCCTTTTACAGAGATATCAGGTCAGAAGACCGGCAGCTCCAGCGGAGGTTCCTGAAGAGCGGCAATCTGCTCCCTGAGAGAAAGAATATGTTCCGACCAGAAGCGGTGGCTGTTAAGCCAGGGAAAGGCAACCGGAAACGCCGGGTCTTCCCAGCGGCTGCACAGCCAGGCGGCGTATTTCATAATCCGGATGGTACGCAGTACTTCGATCAGTGGCAGCTCGCTGACGGGGAAAGGCCTGAACATTTCGTAACCTTCTTTGATGACCAGTAATTGCTGCCGTTGTTCCTGCGCGGTACCGCTGAGCAGCATCCAGATGTCCTGCATGGCGGGCCCCTGAATACAGTCGTCAAAATCGACCATAAAAAGAACGTCATCCCGTACCAGCAGGTTGCCGGGGTGCAGGTCGCCGTGCAGGCGCAGGGACAGGCTATCCTCTGGTTGATAGCACTGTTGTGTCAGCTTGATCAGAGAATCGGACAGCGCACGGTAATTATGGCGGTAATCGTCCGGCATCAGATCACAGGCTAACACCTGCTCCGCGGCGATCGCCAGATCGTCAGCCCCGCGTATGCTCTGCCGGTGACGGAAAGGATGGTTGCTGCCGGTCTGGTGCAGACGGGCCAGCCAGCGGCCGATCAGCTCCAGATCGTCGTCATTGGATAATTCCGGTGCCTGACCGCCGCGGCGGGGAAACAGAGCAAAGTAAAAGGGCTCGTCGTAAAACAGAGTCTGATCATTAATGACCAGTGGTGCGACAACCGGCAGATCATCTGCTGCCAGTTCAAGTAAAAAATCATGCTCTTCCTGAATGGCTTCGCGGCTCCAGCGGCCGGGGCGGTAAAATTTGCCGATCAGTGGCTGATCGTCTTCAACGCCAATCTGGTACACACGGTTTTCATAGCTGTTCAGTGGAAAGACCCTGGCATCGCAGATAAAGCCCTGGGCCTCGGTGGCATCCATAACCCGTTCCGGGGTGAGCTGAGAATAAGGGTGTGATGACGGCATAGACAGTACTCCGGACAAGTCCGCGCATTATGCCTGTTGTGCGGAAGGGCTGCTAATGCTTATCGCTGCTGGCCGGTGTGCGGCACAGTGACCAGATACCGACGAGTCCGGCGCCCTGACGTTTCAGCAGGCGTGCCGCCGCGTTGGCAGTCGCTCCGGTGGTCATTACATCATCCACGATGAGCAGATGTTCACCACGGAACTGTCGTTGACCATGAGCCAGTGATTGTTTCAGGTTACGCTGGCGTTCGCTGGCTGTCAGTCCTCTCTGATCGCGGCCTCCTGTGCGCACCAGGGCATCGGAATAAAGTGGCAGGCCAAGGTGGCCTGCTGTTCTGCGGGCCAGTATTTCACCCGGGTTATAACCCCGCTGCAGCATACGGCGGCGTGACGAGGGGATATAAACCAGGGCATCTGCCGCCGCCAGCGTGGATGGCGGACAGCGGGACATCAGCCAGGCCAGACGGTTCAGCCAGGCCAGCTGTTCATGGTCTTTGGCTGCCTGAACCCACAGTGACAGCGGAGGCTGATAGAGAAAGGTGCTGAAGCCATAGTCGTAGGCCGGTGGCGAGGACTGGCAGCGAGCACAGCGGCCGGGATGTGTTAACGGTTCTGCACATTGGGAACAGGCGCAGGTACTGTAAGGCAGTGCCTGCAGACAGGCATCGCACAGGAAGCCCGCGCTGCCGGCAGGCTCCAGACACAGTTCACAGCTGCCCGGAATGCGGAATGCCTGTTTTCTTTCTGTCCATCTGTTAACTAAAAATCTCACCAAAGTTGACGGCATATCCTTTGTCCATAACATCCATAGCTTTGATTCTAATTGTCTCCGGGGAGGCGGCTATGGGGATAACTGCTGATTTGAATATTGTTGTACGGCACGACTGGACGGTTGAGGAAGTCATGAGATTGCTGCAGCAGCCACTGCCCGGGCTGCTGTTTTCTGCACAGACAGTGCACCGGCAATATTCTGATCCGGGCCGGGTACAGATCAGCACCCTGTTGTCGGTCAAAACCGGGGCCTGTCCGGAGGACTGCCATTACTGCCCACAGAGTGCCCGCTATGACACGGGGGTGGAAAAACAGAAGCTGATGGCTGTGGATGCTGTACTGGAAAAAGCCCGTGCGGCGAAGGCGGCGGGGGCTGAGCGTTTCTGTATGGGAGCTGCCTGGCGTTCACCGCATGAGCGCGATATGCCTCATGTTCTGGCAATGGTGCGGGGGGTTAAAGCATTAGGGCTGGAAACCTGTATGACGCTGGGCATGCTGGACGCTGATCAGAGTCGTCAGCTGGCGGCAGCCGGGCTTGATTACTACAACCACAATCTGGATACGTCGCCGGAATATTACGCCGGCATCATTACCACGCGCAGCTATGCTGAGCGGCTACAAACGCTGCAGCATGTCAGGAATGCCGGTATTCATGTCTGCAGCGGCGGTATTCTGGGGATGGGGGAAACGCCCCGCGACAGGGCGGGTCTGCTGGTGCAGTTGGCCAACCTGCCCCGACACCCGGAATCGGTGCCGCTGAATCAGTTGGTCCGGGTACCGGGAACCCCGCTGGAAAGGGGGGATGACATTGACTGGACTGACTTTGTACGGGTTGTCGCTGTCGCCCGGATAATGCTGCCGGAGACACAGATCCGCCTCAGTGCCGGGCGGGAGAAAATGAGCGAGGAGATGCAGACTCTGTGCTTCCTGGCCGGGGCAAATTCGATTTTTTATGGTGAGTGTCTGCTGACGACCGCAAACCCGGCGGCAGATAAAGACCGTCGACTGCTGCAGAAACTGGGCATGAACAGTCAAAATGATGGCACGGAAGGGCAATCTTCAGGTCATAAAAATGAACAAGCGTTATTTTATAATGCAGCGGACTTTTGAATATAACGAATCTGTCTAATAATGCGCGCGGATCTGCTGGTCAAAGGAGCTTTGTGTTGGTTAAATATTGAGCAATAGCCCTAAATCCAGATGAGGTGCTTATGAATATCGGTTCAACTACAGGGTCAGCGTTCTCCTCCGGTGCTTATGCCGTTGATCAGGGAACCACACAGGTCCGTCGTGCCGCTCAGGATGTGGCTGATGCCACGACCGAACGACCGGTCGAAGGAGCGGGAGAAACTGCGGATGCAATGGTGGCGCTGAAGCAGGGGCAGGAAACCGTCGCTGCCGGCGCCAAGGTGCTGGAAGCGGCGGATAAACAAATGGGTACTTTGATTGATACCACAGCCTGAGTGAAATTTTATGCAGGTCACGCCAGCCATGACTGTCAGTTCCAGCAATGTACCGGTTTCCGCCGGGGCTGCTGCACAGCTGCTGGTCAGTGACAGTGAACTTGCATCATCAGGCTCATTCATGCCGGTCGAAGAAGTAACGGTCAGTGAAGAAGCCCGGAACCCGGATATGCGCCGGCCGAAACAGGATGATACCTATGCGCCATCCGGGTCTGCGCTGGCGGAAGATGCTGCAGACGGCCAGAGTGCAGCGGCAGACGAACAGGAATTGCTTGAAATCCGTCAACTGCAGCAGCGGGATCAGGAAGTCCGCGCACACGAACAGGCTCATGCCAGTGTGGGCGGTGTGCATGCCGGAGCCTCCAGCTTCACCTATGCAACCGGACCGGATGGTGTCCGTTACGCCGTAGCTGGTGAAGTTTCGGTTGATGTCAGTCGTGTGGCGGGTGATCCGCAGGCCACCATCGATAAAATGGAGCAGCTACAGCGGGCAGCACTGGCTCCGGCGGAACCTTCGCCACAGGATCGCCGGGTGGCATCTCAGGCCGGGCAGATGGCGGCTCAGGCGCTGACGGAACTGGCAGAAGAACAGCGCAGTGTGCGCGAAGCCGAAATCAGCCGGCTGCAGACGGAGCAGGATACCGTCCGTCAGGAGTTGCAGGCTGCCAAAGAAGAACAGAAACAGGCAGAGGAAAAAGAAAACACCGAGGAGCGGATTTCCGCTGATGAGCGTTTTGCTGAGGCCAATGCCCGCTTACGCCGTATCAACGAGTTTCTGTTGGAGATCAGTCTTCCTCAGTCAGTGTCTGCAGGTCAGATATTCGACGATGTGGTGTGACATTATCTTGATAAACAAACCGGCCCAGGCCGGTTTTTTTGTGCCTGTGATATATCCGAATGGCAGAAGGAAGACAGCGGGACAGAATATTTCGCTTTGCTGAATGACTGATGTCCCGACACAGGGTTGACAAGACAGTGTGGCGAACGTATGTTTCAAACACTTGTTTGAATCGGTGGCTGGCTATGCTGCCCAATATCAACGGCAGCTGAGGCTGCAAGAACATAACAGGCAACGAGGTTGTTCCTATGCCAGATTACAAGGCTCCCCTGCGTGAAATTAAGTTCGTAATGGATGAACTGCTGGATATGCCAGGCCATTACGCCAGCATTCCGGCTTATGCTGAAGTTGCAACTCCAGACATGGTCGATGCGATCCTGGCGGAAGGCGCCAAGTTCTGTGAACAGGAACTGGCTCCGCTGCAGCGCGTTGGTGATACCGAAGGCTGTACCCGTCACGAAGACGGTTCTGTTACCACACCGACCGGCTTCAAAGAAGCTTACGCAAAATTTGTGGAGGGCGGCTGGCCTTCACTGGCACACGACGAAGCTCATGGTGGTCAGGGTCTGCCTGAATCACTGGGCACTGTGATGTCTGAAATGGTTGGTTCTTCCAACTGGTCATGGGGCATGTACCCGGGTCTGTCTCACGGTGCGATGAACACCATTGAGCAGCATGGTACGGATGAACAGAAGCATACTTACCTGACCAAACTGGTTTCCGGTGAGTGGACCGGTACTATGTGTCTGACTGAGCCGCACTGTGGTTCTGACCTGGGTATCCTGAAATCCAAGGCTGAAGCTAATGCTGATGGTTCTTACGCCATCTCCGGTACCAAGATCTTTATCTCAGCCGGTGAGCACGACATGGCTGAGAACATTGTGCACATCGTACTGGCGCGTCTGCCGGGTGCGCCGGAAGGTACCAAAGGTATCTCCCTGTTTATTGTTCCTAAATTCCTGCCAAACGAAGACGGCAGCGTGGGTGAGCGCAACGCGGTAACCTGTGGTTCCATTGAACACAAAATGGGTATCCACGGTAACGCTACCTGTGTGATGAACTTCGATGGCGCCAAAGGCTGGCTGATCGGACCGGAAAACAAAGGTCTGAACTGCATGTTCACCTTCATGAACACTGCCCGTATCGGTACTGCTCTGCAGGGTGCGACTGCTGCTGAAGCGTCTTTCCAGGGTGCACTGGCTTATGCCAAAGACCGTCTGGCGATGCGCTCCCTGACTGGCCCTAAAGCCCCTGAAAAAGCGGCTGACCCGATCATCGTTCACCCGGACGTACGTCGTATGCTGCTGACTCAGAAAGCCTTTGCTGAAGGTGGTCGTGCACTGGTTTACCTGGCGGCACAGCAGAACGATATCGTTAAGAAAGCGGAAGACGAAGAAGCACGCAAAGCGGCTGATGAGCTGCTGGGTTTCCTGACGCCAATCGCCAAAGCCTTCCTGACGGAAGTTGGCTACGAAGCCACTAACCTGGGTGTTCAGGTCTTCGGTGGTCACGGTTTCATCGCTGAGTGGGGTATGGAGCAGCTGGTACGTGATACCAAGATTGCCTGTATCTATGAAGGTACCACCGGTATTCAGGCACTCGACCTGCTGGGCCGTAAGGTGCTGATGACCCAGGGTGCTTCCCTGCGTAACTTCACTAAGATGGTACATAAGTTCTGTCAGGCTGAAGAAGGTAACGACACACTGGCACCGCTGGTCAGCGCTCTGTCGGGTTATAACAAAGAGTGGGGCGACCTGACCATGAAGATTGGTATGGCCGCCATGAAAGACCGCGAAGAAGTCGGTTCTGCCTCTGTTGATTACCTGATGTACTCAGGCTATGTCACACTGGCGTACCTGTGGGCCCGTATGGCCAAGGTTGCTCAGGAAGCACTGGCCAACGGCACTACCGAAGAAGACTTCTACAAAGCCAAGCTGGTGACGGCGAAGTTCTACTTTGCCCGTGTTCTGCCACGCGCCAAAGGCCATGCTGAGTCTATGCTTGCCGGTGCCGACACTGTGATGGATCTGGACGCAGAACACTTCGCGTTCTGAGCCTGAACTGTCTTTTATGCTTAGGGCATACCAGTAAAAACCGCGCCCCGGCGCGGTTTTTTCGTATCTGTGACTGGGAATGCCCGCCAGAGTGAGTAAAATAGCGGCGTTTTTGTTATCCGGTGGTTGTGTGACAGGCCCGGAAGGCAGAAAACCTGAATAAACATGAGGTGAAACATGGCAGAATATAAAGCCCCACTGCGCGATATGCGCTTTGTGCTGAACGAAGTATTTGAAGCAGATAAACTCTGGTCATCCCTGGCCGGACTGCAGGGTGCAGTGGACACTGAAACTGCTGAAGCCATTCTGGAAGAATGTGGCAAGATCGCCAGTCAGGTGCTGGCACCGATCAACCGCGAAGGCGATGAAGTCGGTTCTACCTGGAAAGACGGTGAAGTGACTGCCGCGCCTGGTTTTAAAGACGCATATCAGACTTACTGTGACGCCGGCCTTAACGGCCTTGGCGGTCATCCGGATTTCGGTGGCATGGGTATGCCGAAGACCCTGGTTGGCCAGATTGAAGAAATGGTGCAGGGCGCGAACATGTCGTTCGGTCTGGCGCCGATGCTGACCGCCGGTGCCTGTCTGTCCCTGAACGCTCATGGTTCTCAGGAGCTGAAAGAAAAATATCTGCCGAACATGTACAGCGGCCAGTGGGCCGGTGCCATGGATCTGACTGAGCCTCACGCCGGTACCGACCTGGGTATTATCCGTACCAAGGCAGAACCTCAGGCTGACGGTTCTTACAACATCACAGGTACCAAGATCTTCATTACCTGGGGTGAGCACGACATGGCGGAAAACATTATCCATCTGGTGCTGGCCAAACTGCCGGATGCGCCGGCTGGCCCGAAAGGTATCTCCCTGTTCCTGGTGCCTAAGTTCCTGGTGAACGAAGATGGCTCACTGGGCGAACGTAACGCCATGGGCTGTGGCTCTATTGAGCACAAAATGGGTATCAAAGGCTCTGCCACCTGTGTGATGAACTTCGACGGCGCCAAAGGTTGGCTGGTCGGTGAAGAGAATAAAGGTCTGGCCTGTATGTTCACCATGATGAACTACGAGCGTCTGGGTGTGGGTATCCAGGGTATTGGTGCGGCTGAAGCCTCTTATCAGAACGCGGTTGAGTATGCCCGTGACCGTATCCAGAGCCGTGCGCCAACCGGTGCGGTGGCGAAAGACAAAGCCGCTGACCCGATCATCGTGCACCCGGATGTCCGTCGTATGCTGATGACTTCCCGTGCGCTGACTGAAGGTGGCCGTGCATTCTCCACCTACGTGGCAAAATGGCTGGATATTGCCAAGTTCTCTGACGATGCCGACGACAAAAAACACGCGGATGCCATGCTGGCCCTGCTGACGCCGGTTGCCAAAGCCTTCCTGACTGACAACGCACTGGAATCTGCCATTGCCTGTCAGCAGGTGTTCGGTGGTCACGGCTTTATCCGTGAATGGGGTCAGGAACAGTATGTGCGTGATATCCGTATCACCCAGATCTACGAAGGTACCAACGGTATTCAGGCGCTGGATCTGATTGGCCGTAAAGTGGTTGCCAACAATGGTGCCTTATACAAGTTGTTCGAAGCCGATATCAACGCTTTCATTGCTGAGCAGGAAGGTAATGAGGCGGCAGCTGAGTTCATCGAACCGCTGAAGGCTGCGGTGGAAAACCTGAACGACCTGACGCAGTGGGTGATGGATCAGGCTGCGTCCAACCCGAATGAAATCGGTGCTGCTTCGGTTGAATACCTGATGGTATTCGGCTACACCGCACTGGCTTATATGTGGGCGAAAATGGCTGTTGTTGCCCTGGCGAACAGTGATGACACCTCCGGTTTCTACAAAGCTAAAGTGGGTACTGCACGTTTCTACATGAAGCGTCTGCTGCCTCGTTACATTGGCCTGAGTGCTGCGGTTAAAGGCGGTTCTGAGCCTCTGTATGAGCTGGACGACGAGATGTTCGAAACAGCCTGAGGTCTCTCCTCTGAAAAAACCGCCTGCGGGCGGTTTTTTTATGCCTGCTGTTCTGGCAGGCTCAGGCAGGAACCGACAGACATGGATACGCAATGGATATCACGGCCCGTCTTCATCATGCCCTGCTGCACTGTATGGCCGATACGCCTTACCAGAAAATTACTGTGTGCCGCCTCAGTGCGGAAGCCGGTATCGCCCGGCAGACCTTCTATCAACATTTTCCCGGGCGTG
This sequence comes from Pseudomonadales bacterium, assembly GCA_963682115.1. Lineage (GTDB taxonomy): Bacteria > Pseudomonadota > Gammaproteobacteria > Pseudomonadales > Oceanobacteraceae > Venatoribacter. The sequence continues at coordinate 2,531,364 of OY821639.1, forward strand.
ATGCACTGTTGCTGGATTTTGTCGATCAAATGTTCGATGCCTTCTATCAGGCCATCGCCAGCCCGCTGACGGCCTCTCCGGATCCGGGGGATGACATCAGCCGCTACCTGTTTGCCCAGTGGAGCGGGCAGAGAGAGTTTGCCCGTCTGATCTGCGCCAATGAGCTGGAACCTCTGCTGACCGGGCGTTTCCGCGCCTATGTTACCCGGGTGCTGGGACTGTATGTCCGCAGTCATGCGATTGCTGTTACGGACAGTGAGAAGCTGGGGTTTATGGCGGATTATCTGGCCGGTGCCTTCTGGATGGTGCTGAAACGCTGGGTAGCGGGCGGTTTTGCTTACGATGAACAGGTTCTGGCAGCGTTGTTTTCGCGTCTGACCCGGCCGGGCTTTCTGGCGGTGCTGGAGGAACTCTGACGACACGTCTTCTGGCTGACCGGTGTCTGTAATATGATTGGTCATGATTCTGAAACAATAACAACAAAAAACTGAGCGGGCATGCCCGTTATCGCCATGAATAAAGAACCCGATAAGCGTGTTGAGCGCACCCGCCGGCAGTTGATGAATACGCTGCTGGCGCTGATGGCAGAGCAGCCTTATAAGCGGATTTCGGTGGCTGCGGTGTGCGAACGTTCCGGTGTGGCGCGGCCGACCTTCTATCTGCATTACCGCTCCAAGGATGATCTGCTGCGCGGCTACATCGAAAGCATGTTCATGCAGTTCTACGAGCAGGTGGATGATTACCTGACCCGTTCAACCAGCGCTGACCCGGTAATTGCCGAGATTATGTTCCGTCAGTGGTCCGATAATGCCGGTTTTGCCCGGCTGCTGGTGAGCGCCGATGTTGAGGCGCTGATGCTGAGTGAATTCAGAGGCTATGTGGCGCGTATCATGCACCGTTATGTTTCTGCTCATAATCTGCCGGTCAGTGACAGTGGCCGTCTGGACTATGTGGTGGATTTTATCGCCGGGGCATCCTTTATGGTGATAATGCGCTGGATCCGTGAGGGGTTTCCGGCCAGTGCGGCGGAGATGGGGCAACTGTACGCCACACTGGTGCGACCGGGCCTGCTGCAGCTGCTGCTCGGTGGTCGTCTGTAACCGCCGGCAATATAAAAAAAGAGCCCCGCAGGGCTCTTTCGTGTTGAGTCAGAGTTCCGCTGGCCGGCGGTTCTTATCGATACGTTTGTTATGAATCTGACGCACTTTACGCAGAGCTTTATCAAAGGCGTCAGAGACTGCCAGATACATATCTTCGTGTTCGGCAGCATCGTGTTTGTCACGGGTAATGGCGACGGTCTGTCCGGGCAGCCCGACCTCCAGTGATACATGGGCCAGCTTGCCCTTATAACTGTGATTGTGGGGCAGGCCGACGACCGCGCGGATGCCGGTAATCTCATCAAATGTCTGGGTTAACTTGCTGGCTTTGTCGCGGATATGCTGTTCAATCGCGTCAGAATGACTGATGTCGCGGAAGCTGATTTCCAAACCTTTCATAGTCTTTCCTCGTGTCTGATTGACTCCGGCCCCGGTGCTCCGGAACCTCCGGGTTTGTACTTTCAGACTACCTCAGCCTGTTGCCGGGTCAACCGGATTTACGAAATCTGCGGGAAAGACAGCGCTTCATTGACCTGTGACTATAATGAGTTTCAGGGCGTGTCAGAAGTCTTGAGAACCGCCCCGGGATATGTTTTTCAGGATGGACGGTTTTATGCACCCTTTGATCGCTTTTTACTCAGGAACCGGTACTGACCACAGAGGGCGCACCCTGAGTGGTATTCTGGCGTTTTCCAATACGGAGCTGGAAAGCTGCCATGACTATATTCAGTGGTTGTTTCCACTGCGCGAACCGAGCCCTTACAACCCGGAAGCGCCGGTGGTGACTGATGAAGTCACCGCGGCCTTCCGTGACTCGCATGCCATGCAGGAAAAGATGCATCAGGCCTGCCTGCGGATGCTGCAATTTTACGGCATAGTCCTGCGTGAAACACCGCAGGGGTTTGATCTGCTGTTGCCGGCCGAGATCGACAACCTGCACTGGATGACCCCGGATAACCATAATCACCGCCGTATCTGCCGCATGCTGGCGTCGATGAAGGTGTTTGGCCTGGATGCCCATGTGGCAGCACTGTGGCAGGGGCTGCAGAAGCTGGCGCTGGCTTATCCTGACAAGATCAGTTCCACAACTGTAACGCACTGGCGCCTGGCGGCTTTGGGGCATGAATCCCCATTATGATAGTCTTGCGTTCTCTTAACAGCTGGCGGACAGTCCGGAGACAGAATGCAGGTCTATGATGTACCGGTGGTGTTTTTTGACCTGGATGATTCCCTGATCAACAAAGACGCTAACAGTCTGTGGATCCGCTGGCGCGTGCGGCGCGAGCGCTGGGCTGTCATCGAAGCCATTCAGGCGCTGGCCTCGCTGTACCGGGCCTACAAAAAAGGGCGGGTCACCTACCGCCGGCTTTCCAATTATTACCGTACCCGTACCCGGGGTATGACGCTGGAGGATTACCGGCGTCAGGTTGAACGCTTTTTCTGTGAACGGGGACAGCTGCATATTTATCCCCAGGCGGCGTCGCTGCTGTTTGCCTATCAGCGCCGCGGTGCTGAGCTGGTGATTATTACCGGTGCGGATGATGTGGTTGCCCGGGCTTATGGCGATGCGCTGGGCATCCGTCATGTGATCAGTAACCGTCTGCGCACCGAAGGCAAGCGTATTGCCGGGCTGGAACGGCCGATGTGTTACGGACCGGGGAAAGTGGAGCTGGCGCGCAAATTCCTCGGCGAACGCGGACTGTCATTCAGTGACGCTGCTTTCTATACCGACAGTCATGCCGACGTGCCGCTGCTGGAGATGGTGCGCCAGCCGGTGGTGCTGAATCCCAGTGCCGAACTGCGCTCAATTGCCTCTGCCAGACACTGGCCCTGTCTGGACTGGCGGGCAGAGTGAATGCTTACCTTCTGCTTGCCGCCTGCCGGCCATGCCGTTATAGTCTGATTTTATCAACAACAGTTTATGTCTACGGAGCCCAGCGGTGTTTTTCCAATATAACCGCCCCCTGCAACAGGGTCAGCACCTGACCCGCCGATGGTGTTAAGCGCAGCTACTTCCTGTCCGGCCGCAAGGTCATGTTTTTACGCGCTTAACAAATGAAGGTATCTATGACTCCGCAACAATTTGCTGCCCTGGCAGAGCAGGGCTATAACCGTATTCCGGTCGCACGTCAGGTGCTGGCCGATCTTGATACTCCCTTGTCCACTTATCTGAAACTGGCGGCGGAACCCTACAGCTACCTGCTGGAATCAGTACAGGGCGGTGAGAAATGGGGCCGCTATTCGATGATTGGTCTGCCCTGCCGTGATGTGCTCAGCATCCGCGGTTATCAGGTGCAGCTGCTGCGCGACGGCCAGGTGATTGAAGAATCCGAGGTCACTGACCCGCTGGCCTATGTCAGCGACTTTCAGCAGCGTTTCCGGGTACCGGAAATTGCAGGACTGCCGAAGTTTGATGGTGGTCTGGTCGGTTACTTCGGTTACGACACTGTGCGTTATATCGAACCCCGCCTGCGTAACAGCTGCCCGCCGGATGAGCTCGCTACGCCGGATATCCTGCTGATGGTATCCGAAGAAGTGGTGGTGTTTGATAACCTGAGCGGCAAACTGCATCTGATTGTGATGGCCGATCCGGCACAGGATAATGCGCTGCAGCAGGCAGAAGCCCGTCTGGATGAACTGCGTGAACGTCTGCGTCAGCCTTATACCGGTCCGGTGGGTAAGCCACTGGCTGTTCCGGCAGAAGTCACCGAAGACGATTTCCGTTCGTCTTTTGGCGAACAGGAATTCATGGATGCGGTTGAAAAAATCCGTGAGTACATCTTTGCCGGTGACATCATGCAGTGTGTGCCATCCCAGCGTCTGACCGTGCCCTTCAGCGGTGACCCGGTCAATATTTACCGTGCGCTGCGGACCCTGAATCCATCGCCCTATATGTACTGTATGAATCTGGGGGATTTCCACGTGGTGGGGTCATCACCGGAAATTCTCGCCCGTCTGGAAGACGGTGAGGTGACCGTACGTCCGATAGCCGGTACCCGCACCCGCGGGGCTACCGAAGAAGAAGATCTGGCGCTGGAGCAGGAGCTGCTGTCCGATCCGAAAGAAATTGCCGAACATCTGATGCTGATTGACCTCGGCCGTAATGACGTTGGCCGGGTAGCGCAGACCGGCTCGGTGCGTCTCACCGATCAGATGGTGGTCGAACGTTACAGCCATGTGATGCACATCGTTTCCAATGTTACCGGTAAAGTGAAAGAAGGCATCAGTGCGATGGATGTGCTGCGGGCTGCCCATCCGGCCGGTACCCTGAGCGGGGCACCGAAAATCCGGGCGATGGAAATTATCGACGAAGTGGAGTCCACCAAGCGCGGCGTTTATGGCGGTGCGGTGGGTTATCTGAGCTGGAATGGCAATATGGATATGGCCATTGCCATCCGTACAGCGGTGATCAAAGACGGCAGGCTGAATATTCAGGCCGGTGCCGGGGTGGTTGCAGATTCTGTGCCGCGGCTGGAGTGGAAAGAAACCATGAATAAGGGCCGGGCTATGTTCCGTGCCGTTGCCATGGCGGAAGCCGGACTTGACCAGTAATCACAGAATTCACACGGCCACACGCCGCAGGAGTCAGCTATGTTAGTCATGATTGATAACTACGATTCATTTACCTACAACGTCGTGCAGTATTTTGCTGAACTGGGCGCCGATGTCCGCGTCTTCCGTAACGACGAAGTGACGCTGGAATACATTGAAGCATTAAAACCGGATCATCTGGTGATTTCCCCCGGACCATGCACACCGAATGAAGCCGGTATTTCCATGGACGCGATCCGTTATTTTGCCGGCAAGCTGCCGATTCTTGGTATTTGTCTTGGCCATCAGAGTATCGGTCAGGTATTCGGCGGTGACATTATCCGTGCCGGACAGGTGATGCACGGCAAGCTGTCGGATATTCATCATGCCGATACGGGGGTGTTCAGAGGGCTGTCCAATCCTTATAAGGCAACCCGTTATCATTCGTTGGTGATTGATAAAAAAACCTTGCCTGAATGTCTGGAAATTACCGCCTGGACGGAAAACCCGGATGGCAGTATGGAAGAAATTATGGGCGTCCGTCACCGTGAGCTGCCGATTGAAGGTGTGCAGTTTCACCCGGAATCCATTCTGACTGAGCATGGTCATGACCTGCTGAAGAATTTTCTCGGGCAAACACTGGAGGATAAATAATGGATATTAAAACGGCACTGACGCGTGTTGTGGAACGTCAGGATTTATCCACCGAAGAAATGATTGATGTGATGCGTCAGATTATGACCGGCCAGTGTGATGAAGCTCAGATCGGCGGTTTTCTGGTTGGCCTGCGTATGAAAAGTGAAAGTATCGACGAAATTGTCGGTGCGGTTACTGTGATGCGTGAGCTGGCCAGCGGCGTAAACATCAAAGCCGAACATGCTGTGGATATCGTTGGTACGGGGGGCGACGGCGCTAACCTGTTTAATGTTTCCAGTGCATCGTCATTTATTGTGGCGGCTGCCGGCGGTACGGTTGCCAAGCACGGTAACCGCGGTGTTTCCAGTAAATCCGGCAGTGCTGATCTGTTGGAAGCAGCCGGTGTGAACCTGAACCTCAGTGCGGAGCAGGTGGCACGCTGTATCGATGAGTTGGGGGTGGGTTTTATGTTCGCCCCATCTCACCACAGTGCCATGAAATACGCAGTTGGCCCACGTCGTTCACTGGGTATGCGCACTATTTTTAATATTCTGGGCCCGATGACCAATCCGGCGGGTGTTGCCAATCAGGTCATCGGTGTTTTCAGTCAGGCGCTGGTGCGCCCGGTAGCGGAAGTGCTGCAGCGTATGCATGCCGGTCATGTACTGGTGGTTCACTCAAAAGACGGGCTGGATGAAATCAGCATTGCGACCGAAACCTGCGCCTGCGAACTGAAAGACGGTGAACTGAAAGAATTTATGATCCGCCCGGAAGACCTGGGTGTAGAGCCTCAGGTGTTATCCGGCCTGGTGGTTGCTGATGCGCAGGAAAGCCTGGCGCTGATCAAGGACGCATTGGGAAAACGTGAAGGCGAACATGCAGAAAAAGCGGCGGATATGCTGGCGCTTAATGCCGGTGCCGCCATTTATGTTGCCGGGCTCGCCAACACCATGAAAGAGGGGGTGGCGATGGCTCAGGATGCTATTTACTCCGGTCTGGCGCTGGAAAAACTGAATGAACTGGTAAGCTTTTCCCGCTACCTGGCAGAAGATGAAGTGAAATAATGAATACTCCGACTGTCCTTAAAAAAATCCTCGCCACCAAAGCCGGTGAAGTGGCAGCGCGCAGTAAGGTGTTGCCGCTGACAGAAATAAAAGCGCAGGCACTGGATATGGACCCTGATGCACTGCGGGGCTTTTACCGGGCAATGAAAACCAAGGTGGAAGCGGGTCTGCCGGCGGTTATTTCTGAAATTAAAAAAGCGTCGCCATCCAAAGGCGTTATCCGTGAACATTTTGTGCCGGAAGAAATCGCGGTTTCTTATGAAAAAGGCGGTGCTGCCTGTCTGTCAGTACTGACGGATCATGATTATTTTATGGGTCATGAGGACTATCTGAAAGCAGCACGTGCTGCCTGTGCGCTGCCAGTGATCCGTAAGGATTTTCTGGTTGATCCGTATCAGATTTACGAAGCCCGCAGCATTAATGCTGACTGTGTACTGCTGATCGTAGCGGCGCTGAGCAGAATGCAGCTGCAGGATCTGGAAGGGATTGCCCATGAACTGGGTATGGATGTGCTGGTGGAAGTGCATGATGAAGACGAGCTGCACACCGCTCTGACACTGAATACCCCGCTGCTGGGCATCAATAACCGTAACCTGCATACCTTTGAGCTGACGCTGGAAACCACCTTCGGTCTGTTGCCACAGGTACCGGACAATAAACTGCTGGTGACGGAAAGCGGCATCCTGACACCGGATGATGTGGCGGCGATGAGGGAACGCAACGTTAATGCTTTTCTGGTCGGAGAGGCCTTTATGCGTGTCGCGGAGCCGGGCGAAGAATTGCAGAAACTGTTTTTCTGAGCGTTGTTGCAGCATAAAAAAGCCGGCCTTTCGGGCCGGCTTTTTTATGCTCAGTCATTGGTATCGGGGTAGCGCTCGCGGATGGCGATCACTTCATCCAGATTGTCCAGCAGCAGCTGTACCAGTTGCGGGTCAAACTGCTTGCCGGATTCTTCTCTGATCAGGGCAACGATGTCGTCATCGGCCCAGGCGTCTTTGTAGCAGCGCTTGCTGCCGAGAGCATCGAATACATCGGCAATGGCGGTAATGCGTCCGGCAATATGGATTTCTTCACCTTTCAGGCCACGCGGATAGCCGTTGCCATCCCAGCGTTCGTGGTGCTGAGCGGCAATGATGGCCGCCAGCTGCAGGATTCTGCGGTCAGATTTGTTGAGAATATCTGAGCCGATCTGGGAGTGATTTTTCATCACATCCCATTCGTCGGCGTCGTGCTTGCCGGGTTTGTTGAGGATGCTGTCCGGAATCGCAATTTTGCCGACATCGTGCAGCGGTGCTGCGAGTTTGATCAGTTCTGCTTCTTCTTCACTCATGCCGGCGGCGTTGGCCAGCAGGCGGCTGATCTGGGCCACCCGTTTAACATGGCCGCCGGTTTCCTTGGAACGTTTTTCGACGGCTTCACCCAGCATGTAAACCAGCTCACGCTGGGTTTCGATAATCTCTTCCCGCATCAGCAGGCTTTCATAGGTAATGGCCACATTGGTGGCATAGAGTTCAAGCAGCTGCTTATCGAGGCCGGAAGGCTCGTGATGATAGGTCACATAGAGCAGGCTTTCGCTGCCCCGTTCGGAAGAGAAATAGCCGATGTAATGATTATCGTAGTACTGGCTCCTGCGCTGCTCCATGGCCCGTTCAAACCCTTCCCGGACCGCTGCGGGGATGCTGTCCAGCGAGTCATCATCGGTCAGCTGCTGCATCTCACCGGTGGCGGCCAGAACGCGGAAGCGGCGGCTGCCGAACAGGGTGTCGTTCTGGTAGGTGGTCGAGCAGTACAGCGCGCTGTTCTCCAGCCCCAGCAGATTGGTGACCTGTGACAGAACCGCCGAGGCAAACTGGCTGATGGCGCCGGTACTGAATACTTCCGTGGAGGCTTTGATTACCCGCTCCAGCCCGTGCCGGTGTTCGTTCAGGGTGCAGATATCGCGGTAGCTGCGCAGGGTGGCATACATCAGGGTGTTGAGTTTGGTGGTGGTCAGTTCCGTTTTATCTTTATAGTCATTGATATCGTAGGTACGGATGACTTCGTGTTCCGGCGCCTGGCCGGGCTGGCCGGTACGCAGGACGATACGGGTGTAACGGTTACGCAGTTCTTCGCGGATGTAGCGGGCAACATCCAGGCCGGCGTGGTCGTCTTCCATCACCACATCCAGCAGAATCATGGCGATATCATCGTTCTGGGCCATGATCTGGCAGGCTTCATCGCCATTGTAGGCGCTCAGCAGCTCCAGACGGCGGCCATCAAACTGAAAGCCGGAGAGAACCATACGGGTAATGCGGTGAACGTCGGGTTCATCGTCAGCGATCAGCACCCGCCAGGTGTATTCAGGGGTGGCACTATCCTTGTCGTCAGCAAACAGATCATCGTCGGCAAACAGAGAATCTTCAGCCATAACCGGCTCCCTAAGAATATAACTATCTGATTATAGATCAGGACTGTTTGCTGTGCCGGGTTTGAGGGGGTTATTTACGCAGCACCGGTGCTGGTCTGCGGGCACCGAATACCACCATGGTTTTGCCTTTGACGGATACCAGGCCTTTTTCCTCCAGATCTTTCAGTACGCGGCCGACCATTTCCCGTGAGCAGCCGACAATACGGCCGATTTCCTGCCGGGTAATCTTGATCTGCATACCGTCAGGATGGGTCATGGCATCCGGCTCCCTGCTCAGGTCGAGCAGTGTACGGGCCACGCGGCCGGTTACGTCAAGGAACGCCAGATCACCGGCTTTGCGTGTTGTGCGGCTGAGACGGTTGGCCATCTGGCGGAAAATATAAAACATCAGCTTAGAGTCCTGTTCGACCAGTTCGCGGAATTTGGCGTAACTGATCTCAGCGACTTCGCATTCTGTCTTGGCTTTGACCCAGGCAGTACGGGGTTTCTGTTCTTCGTCAAACAGACCCATTTCGCCGAAGAAGTCTCCCTCATTGAGGTAGGCCATGACCATTTCACGGCCGTCATCATCTTCAATAATGACGCTGACTGACCCTTTTATCAGATAAAAAAGCGTATCACTCTCTTCGCCGGCATAAATCAGCGTCGAACGCGCCGGATAACGGCGCTTGTGACAATGTGATAAAAAATCGTCAAGGTGCTGGTGCTTTGACGGCACTCTTGGAAGGCTCATAAATTGGCATCCGGTCCTGATTTCTGACCTGATTATCACTCATTAGGCGCTTAAGGTGAACCACTGGCAGAAACTATCAAACTTATCAATAATCCGGATTTTTGCCGTCAGGTGATTTATCCGGCTGTCCTCTCTGTGCTAATCTCCGCCACTTTTCAGTACTGACGTCAGGGGCAGCAATGAAAGCGACAGTGAAGTGGGTGGATGATGCTATGTTCCTCGGTGAGTCCGGCAGTGGTCACACCGTGGTAATGGACGGACCGGCGGATCACGGCGGCCGCAATATGGGCATCCGGCCAATGGAAATGCTGATGCTGGGTCTTGGTGGCTGCACCAGTTTTGATGTCATGAGCATCCTGCGTAAACAGCGCCTCGATGTCATTGACTGTGTGGCTGAAATTGAAGCTGAGCGCGCCGATGCGGTGCCCAGTGTTTTCACCAGAATTCATGTGCACTTCAAAGTAACCGGCAGGGCTCTGAAGGAAACTGCCGTTGAACGTGCAGTTAAGCTGTCAGCAGAAAAGTACTGCTCTGCGTCCATTATGCTGGAACAGGGCGGGGTTGAAATTACTCACAGTTACTCCGTGAGTGAATTTGATTAATCCGGCCTGTGGCCGGTTTCCGAGGGTGAACTATTGAATAACAAATTGCGGCTGCATGGCTTTAACAATCTGACCAAGTCCCTGAGCTTCAATATTTACGATATCTGTTATACCAAGACAGACAAAGAGCGTCAGGAATATATTCAGTATATCGATGAGCTCTATAATGCCGACCGGCTGACCAAAATCCTGACCGATGTGGTCGATATTATTGGAGCCAATATCCTGAATATCGCCCGTCAGGATTATGAGCCGGAAGGGGCCAGTGTCACCATGCTGATTGCTGAGCATGAAGTACCGCCCAGCGAAGAGCTGATGGAAGAGAAGCCCGGCCCATTGCGTGATACCGTGGTTGCCCACCTGGATAAGAGCCACGTGACGGTACACACCTATCCGGAAAGTCACCCACACGGTGGTATTTCCACGTTCCGGGCGGATATTGATGTGTCCACCTGCGGACTGATTTCGCCGCTGAAAGCGCTGAACTACCTGATTCACAGCTTTGATTCCGATATTGTGACGGTCGATTACCGCGTGCGTGGTTTTACCCGTGATGTGGATGGCGTTAAGCACTACATCGATCACGATATCAATTCCATTCAGAATTATCTGACGGAAGACACGCAGAATGCTTATCAGATGATTGATGTGAATGTGTATCAGGAAAATACTTTCCACACCAAAATGCTGCTGAAGGATTTTGAACTGGACCATTATCTGTTCGGTGAGGGTGTCAAAACCATGGAAAAATCCGAGCGTGAAGAGGTGGAATCCAAACTGCGTAAGGAAATGCTGGAAATCTTTTACTCCCGCAACATGCCCTGAGGAGCTTCCTTGTCCGGTCTTATCCGGGGATTAATGCTGGCCCAGGCACTGGCTCTCAGTGCCGCGCCACTGCTGGTTTTTTCCGGTGGTATTGTCGGCAGTCAGCTTAATCCCGACCCCCGTCTGGCAACCCTGCCGGTTGCTGCCATGATTTCCGGAACGGCTCTGGCCGCCTGGCCGGTGGCCCGGCTGGCGGTGCTGATCGGCCGCCGTTCCCTGTTCCTGCTGGCGATGCTGGCGGGTGCTGTATTTTCTGCCGGCGCCGGCTATGCCATTTATGCCGGCTCTTTCTGGTTGTTTACTCTGTTTGCGCTGGGCTTCGGCGCCGTAAATGCGATTGTGCAACAGTTCCGTTTTGTTGCCATTGCCAGTGTCCCCGCTGATCAGAGTGCGGTGGTGGCAGCGCGTCTGTTGCTGGCTGGTCTGCTGTCGGCATTTCTGGGGCCGGAACTGGTACGCCTGATTGACTGGTATCCGCAGGCTGGCTTTGCGGCGGCGTACAGTGGGCTGCTGGTGTTGTATCTGCTGGCTGGGGCCGTCTTGTTCCGCGTTATGCCGGTGCAGAGCGCAGAAACGTCAGCCGGGTATGGCTGCGGCCGCTCCTGGGCTGAGCTGCTGCGGCAACCGGCTTTGCCACTGGCGATGGCATCCGCAGCCTGTGGGTATGGTGTGATGGCGTATGTGATGACTGCCACGCCGCTGAGTATGACGCAGGGGATGGGGTATGAGCTGGAGGATGCCAAGTGGGTGATTCAGAGCCATATTGCCGCCATGTATCTGCCGTCGCTGATTTCCGGACACCTGATCCGCTTTGCCGGGCACTGGAAAATGGTCTTTGCCGGGCTGCTGGTGATGCTGTTGTGTCTGCTGGTCGCGTGGTGGGATCAGCAGCTGATTCATTACTGGGGCGGTCTGGTTCTGCTGGGGCTGGGCTGGAACCTGCTGTTTGTTGCCGGTACTTCCATGCTGGCCGGCTGTTACCGGCCGGAAGAAGCCGGCAGAGTGCAGGGCATGAATGATATGCTGGTTTTTACTGCACAGGCATTTGGCGCGCTGGCATCCGGTGCGGTGGTCCTGTTGCTGGGCTGGCAGGGCCTGCTGCTGACGACGCTGCCGGCACTGGTGCTGCTGCTGATTATACTGCTGCGTACGCCGCGTGCCGGACTCTGATATCAGCGCTGGCGGCGTATCCGTTCATCCACTTTTTTCAGCAGAATTTCCTGGGGCAGCTGACGCTGGCCGCTGCGGCGCAGTGTGAGCAGAAGGGCTCCGCCCAGCAACAGGGCGGCAAACAGGCTGTAGGTCATCATGGTCTTTCTCCCTGCAGGCATCTGCTGACAGACTAGCAGGACGCTGCAGCAGCGGCCGGCGGATAACCGTCATCCCCTGAGCTGCGCCAGCGCAGAGCCTGCAGCTGACTGTTCTGCCGGATAAAAGAGTTTTGTAACCGCCGCTCAGAAAGGTTTGGCCAGCACCAGTTGCCAGACGGGGTCGGTGTCGCGGTACTGGCGGATATCCTGTTGTTCCTGCCACGGGGTATTACCGGGTGTCAGATTGATGCTGGCCAGTGTGTACCAGCCACGCTGCCAGACGTATTCGGCAAACAGGCTGAGGCTCTGCATCTCACTGGTACGCTGGGCAATATAGCCGCCGTCGGTTGGCAGCAGCTGTTCACTGGGCCCCTGCAGGTGCCATTGTCCGCCATAACGGAAACCGGGAAACGGATGATGCTGAAAGCCCAGCCGCGCCATGTATTCCGGCTGGTTGGTCAGTTGATAGCGCTTGGGCAGGTTTTCGGTGGCCTGCATCTGTGAGCGGTAGAGAGCGGCCCCCAGTTCGATACGGATATCCCTGGTACCGGGATAAAATTCAATGTCACTTTCCAGTCCCCGCAGAATAGCATTGCCATCACTGTTGACCGGCATCAGTACGGTCATATCACCGAGCAGCGGGTCGCTTTCCGTGCTGACGCTCTGGTACACCGGGTCGTTGATAATGCGCTGGAACAGGCGCAGGTAGAAGCCGCTGTGACGGTCGCTGAGGGCGGAGGCTGCGCGGCGGAAATTCTGTTCATAACCGATATCAACATTGCTGATCAGTTCGGAGTCGAGGGTTTCGTTGCCACGCCAGATGGTTGTGCCCTGGCGGAATTCATAAGGAATGCGGTCGGCGATGCCGGGCTCGCGGCTGCTCTGGCTCATACTGATGCGGACACGCCGCAGACTGTTGAGACTGTGCACCAGGTGGAAAGACGGCAGCCAGAAGGTGTCGGTGGCCACACCGGAATCATTCCCCGAGCCTGAATCCAGGCTCATTTCATAACTGTCGATGTGCATGCCGGCTTCGAAGCGGGTGGAGGGGGTCAGCTGCCAGCGGTCGAGCAGAAAGGCGCTGACGCGGTTTTCCTTGAAGTCGTAGTTGTAGGGCAGGCCTGAACGGTCGCTGTTGCTGATCAGTATGGTGTCTTCAAGGCTGCCGTTGACCCGTTTCATCTGTTGCATACTGAGGCCCATGCTCCAGCGGTGCTCGTTGCGGGTTTCGTTCAGCTGCCAGCCCAGAATATAGCGGCTGTCGTCAATACGCCCGGACTGGGAGGCGCTGTCCGGCAGAGTCTGGCTGAGGGATGAATCCAGATCGAACTGTTCGGCGACAAAGAACGTCTCCAGTGCCAGGTGACTCCAGTTCAGCTGCAGGTTGCCGCCCAGCCGCTGGCTCAGCCGTTCCTCACGGCGTTCGCCGTTACTGTCGCTCAGATCTGCAGCCAGGCCGGTGCTGGGCCGGTTCAGCGGGTACAGGCCCTGGCTGTGATCCTTACGGTCAGCATGCAGCCACAGGGCATACAGCTGCAGCGGATGACGGTCGTTTACCAGGGTGTTGTAGTTGAGGTGGATATTGCGGCTCAGCTCACGGCTGGCAGCCTGCCATTCCCCCTGAACACTGCCGGACTCCGTATCACCACTGGTTTCGTAGCGCTGCAGGCGCTGTTCGGCGGTCAGCCGCAGTGGCTGTTCATCATCACTCAGGTGGGTGGCCAGTGCGACGCGGTTACTGAGGGTTTCACCGCCTGCACTGAGCACCAGGCCGTCGCTGGCATAGCTGTCATTGAGGACCACGTTGATGGTGCCGGCAGCACCGCCGCCCATGCTCAGATCGGCCCGGCTGTTACGGTCGATCTCAATATGATCAACCATAATGGCCGGAATCTGGTGGGTGGCGAGCAGATTACTGCCACTGGCGCCGAGCAGTGGCTTGCCGTTGATCAGGATACTCAGGTAGCGGCTGTCGAGACCGTGTAACTGGATTTCCTGCTGACCATCCGACTGCCAGCCGAGCGTGACCCCGGGCAGGTGTTTCAGCAGATCAAACAGGGTTTCCGGTGCGTAATAGCGGTAGTCGCGGCTGTAATAGACTTCCTGCGGATAGGCGACGTTTTCCACACTTTGTGGCAGGGCGGCCGCCAGCGCCGGCAGGGCGGCCAGAACGAGAGCGGTCAGCGGGCGGTGGATTCTCACATTCTCTCCCGGAAGCCGGCCTCAGTTGCGTATACAGATCAGTTTGAAACCCTTTTCCTGGGCCATGACATCGGCCTCGCGGAAGGCTTCCCGTGCCCACTCTTCATAGGGCAGGTGGCGGTTGGCCACGATCCAGATCTGGCCGTCGGTGGTCAGATGCTGGCGCCCCTGCAGAAACAACTGACGGGCAAAACGGTAGTTGGTTTCCTTACCCTGATGGAAAGGCGGGTTGCTGATGATGTAATCAAAGCGGCCGTCAATATTCTGCAGACAGTCACTGGGGCGGATATCGGCCGTCAGATTCAGACGCATGCTGTTGAGCTGGCTGCTGCGGATAGCAAAGGCATCAACATCGGCCAGGGTTACCTGCAGCGCCGGTTCGCGGGCTTTCATACTCAGGCCGATGACGCCGGAGCCGCAGCCGAGGTCCAGCAGGCGTCCGTGGGCCGGCGCAGGCAGGTGTTCCAGTAACAGGGCTGTACCGGCATCAAGGGTACCGTGGTTGAACACGCCGGGCAGGGTGAGGTAAGCCTGCCCGGAAAACTGAAAGGAGCGCGCCTGCTTCAGCCAGTTGAAATCGCTGCCGGGTTTGAGGTCCAGATGCCAGAGGCTGCAGTGCCGGGCACTGTCGGTTTTTTCGGCGTTGGCGGTGAGTGCTGCGCAGGCTTTGCCGATACTTTTGCCGCCGGCATCGTTGGCCCCGGCGACCCAGCATTCGGGCTGGCAGCCGGCAATCAGTTCAAGCAGCGCCAGCGACAGCGGTTTGGATTTCGACCACAGCAGAATCACCCGCCGGACATCCTGCAGCTGGGCGGCCTGAGGCACACCGAATGTGCAGCGCTCTGCCAGTGTCTGCCAGGCCTGGGCGGTCAGCCAGTCCCAGGTCAGAATGCGGGTGCCGCTCTGAGTAATCAGGTCAGACCAGCCTGCAGGCTGGCCAGCTTCGGCACCGATCAGCAGGGTGTGTTCATCGAACAGATCGGGGTGACGCATTAACAGTTCGCAGACTTCGCCGCTCATTGATCAAATCCTGTCAGCATATCGCGTATATTGAGGGCCGCCTGGTGGAGATCGTCCTGCAGACAGATCAGTCCCCGGGCCAGCAGGGTGTTCTGCGCCGCCGGGCTGTGGCCGTTAACAAAAACCGGTAAACCGCCATCCCGGGCCAGAGCTTCCAGCTGGTTGTGCTGCATATCGCCGGGGTCGGAGCTGATGTGCAGCACCAGTGCTTTCCAGCGTGGCAGTGGCAGTAGTTCGCTGATCTGCAGCGGTGTCAGGGTACCGCTGAACCAGACCGGATTGAGCCCGTGCTGGCGCAGCAGGATAGCCAGCAGTAACTGGTCGATATCGTCGTCATGGGTGCAGTTGGCAATGATAACGGATGGACCGTTACCGCTTTCCTGTTCACTCAGACGCCACGCCAGCCGGGCCTGCAGAAAGGCGGCATAAAAGCGCAGCCGGCCCATGCCCTGTGGCTGGGTGAGGGAATCCTGCAGATGACGGTAAAGCGGGATAAACAGGAAGCGCAGGGCAACATCGATGGGAAAGAACTGGCTGACTTCGTTGAACAGGGCGGCCATTGCCTGATCGTTGAATTCCTGTACCGCCCGGTTCAGATCTTCACGGTAGTGCTGCCACTGTGATGGCCTGTCCGGCGTGCGCAGTGGCACATCGTCCATTGCCTCACCATTGGCAATCATGGCCTGGGCCTGTGAAATGGGGATGCCACGGTTGAGCAGGGCAACGACCTTGCGGATTAGCTGAATATCCTGCTCGGTGTAGAGGCGGTGACCCTTGGCGGTGCGTTTTGGGGTGATCAGGCCATAGCGCCGCTCCCATGCCCGCAGGGTAATGGCATTGACGCCGGTTTCACTGGCGACAATGCGGATGGGGTAGTACGCCATCTGGGTTTCATGTGCGGAGTTCGGCATTGACCGGCAGCCCGTTATCATTATGCAAAGTTATCCAGATTCTATAAGTAGTTATACACAAAGTAAAAATCCGTTAGCTGCGTGTCTTGACCGGGTGCTATCAGGGAATTAACGTGGCGTCAGGCCGTGTCTGCAGGACGGGGACGCGCACAGCAACTTTCAGGGGATAGCTGATGCTCTCAGATGTGAATGATGAACAGGGTCCGATCAGCCTGGAGCTGCTGAAAAAGGCCGTGGATGCCTCGAATGACGGTATCGTCATTGCCGAACAGGAAGGCGATGACAATATTCTGATTTATGTGAATAAGGCGTTTGAACGCCTGACCGGTTACCGGGCCGATGAAATTCTGTATCAGGACTGCCGTTTCCTGCAGGCCGGAGACCGTGATCAGGCCGGGCTCAGCAGTATCCGTCAGGCGATCCGTGACGGAAATTCATCACGCGTCACCCTGCGCAATTACCGTAAGGACGGCAGCCTGTTCTGGAATGAACTGAGTATTTCGCCGGTGTACAATGAGGCCGATCAGCTGACTTATTACATTGGTATCCAGAAAGACGTCACGGTTCAGGTGGAGCTGGAGCAGCGTTTGGCAGAGGCGGAAAAACAGCTGGCGGCGATGCGCTGAGCGGCAGGGGAATACAACAAAAAAGGAGCCTGATGGCTCCTTTTTTGTTGCTGCAGGGGGAAGCTTATTTGTAAGCTTCTGCGGCTTTAACGATCATGCCCCGGGCTTCTTCGGCATCGCCCCAGCCCTGAACCTTAACCCATTTGCCTTTTTCCAGATCTTTGTAGTTCTCGAAGAAGTGAGCAATCTGGTCGCGCAGCAGCTGCGGAACGTCGTCAATGTCGTTCACATCGTTGTATACCTGGGTCAGCTTCTGGTGCGGTACCGCAACCAGTTTGGCGTCGCCACCGGCTTCGTCTTCCATGTTCAGTACGCCGACCGCACGGGCACGGATAACCGAACCTGGCTGAACCGGGTAAGGGGTAACAACCAGTACATCCAGCGGATCGCCGTCGTCAGCCAGCGTGTTCGGGATGTAACCGTAGTTGGCCGGATAGAACATAGGCGTGGCCATAAAACGGTCGACCAGCAGGCAGTCCATATCTTTGTCGATCTCGTACTTGATCGGTGCGTGGTTGGCCGGGATTTCAATGACAACGTAGAAGTCGTTTGGCAGGTCTTTACCGGCCGGAATGGAGTTGTAGCTCATGGGAATTTCCTGAGATCACAAGGGTTAATGGTATTGGATTGGCCGGGATTATAGCCGTCAGCACTTGCTCTGTCAGTCTGCCATAAGTATAAAGCCCATCCGTGGTTTACCTGGTTGCCAGTGCCGCCTAGACTCTCTTCTGTGGATTCAGCGGTCAGTATCATGAATATCAGAATTTTACTTACAGGAATGGCCCTGCTGGGGCCGGCCACCAGCCAGGCAGAGGAATTTGCTGATTTTGAGCTGGGAGAACCCTTTGCACTGGAGGAAGATATCCCGGTGGTGCTGACGGCGTCCCGCCTGAAACAGCCCAGAACCGAAGTGCCTGCCAGTGTGACCGTGATTGAAGCGGAACAGATCCGTGACTGGGGGGTGCGTACCCTGCCGGATCTGATGCGTTTTGTTCCCGGTATGTTTGTCGGTCATGCCGATGATGAAAATAATGCCTCCGTTGCTTACCACTCGTCCAACCCTAGCCTGATGCGCCGCCTGCAGGTACTGGTCGATGGCCGTTCCGTGTTCCGTGCCGGTATCGCTTCGGTGGTTTGGGATGATATTCCGGTGGCGATGGAAGATATCCTGCGGGTTGAAGTCACCCGTGGCCCCAATGCCTCAACCTACGGTGCCAACTCCTTTCTTGGTGTGATCAATATTGTAACCAAGCACCCGGGAGATACGCTCGGTACCCGGGTCCGCTACCGCAACGGTTCCCAGGGTGTTGATGATTCTTTTGTCAGCTATTCCGGGCAGAGTGGCCTGAACAGCTACCGCCTGACCTTTAACCTGCAGGCCGATGATGGCTTTGACGGTGCTGACATGGATGAAGGTGAGGATGATTTCAACGACAGTAAACGTCATGGCTATCTGACCGGGTATCTCAGCCGGCCGCTGGGGTCGTCAACCGTTATGAATCTGCAGGCGGGCTATAAGGAAGGACACACAGATATCGGCTCGGATGATGAGCGGTACCGCAGCCGTCCATACCGGGATAACGAGGCGGGCTACCTGTGGAGCAAGATCAACCACGAATTTTCGGCCACCCATCAGTCGCATCTGCAGATTTACTGGCAGACCGATAAACGCACGCAGGACGGTTACGGCTGTGTACCGGCGATTACACTCGACCCGGATCTGTACGCGCTGTACGGGCTGAATCCGTTGCTGACTAATGCGCTGGTCAACCAGGACGATCTGACCCCTTATCTCAGCAGCCTGACGGCCGAAGAACAGACGCTGCTGGTCAGTCTGCAGCAGACGTTGACGGTGAATGGTGCTGCAGCCGTGGAAGAAGCCTGTGGCCAGGTGGACACCAATGTGACGGAGCAGCGTGCTGATCTGGAGTGGCAGGATACTATCGTCTGGAGTGACAGCCTGCGCACGGTTTCCGGTTTCAGCCTGCGTCAGGACCGGGTGGACTCCGAAACCTATTTCGGAGGTGTGGCCACCAATAATACCTACCGGTTGTTTTTTAATGCCGAATGGCGCCTGCTGGAATCCCTGACCACCAACCTTGGTGCCATGTATGAAGATGAGGACGCCAACAACGCGGAAGTTTCGCCGCGGGTGGCGTTTAACTGGATGTTTATGCCACAGCAGAGTTTCCGTCTGGTGTATGCAGAAGCGATCCGTTCACCGGACCTGCTGGAGCAGGAGCCGGATTACAGCCTGACCCTGACCGGCCTGACGGATAACTACCTCAATGCTGACCGTGCCAAATTCTATATGCACCAGAGCATCAGTCACCGCGGTCTGGATCCGGAGCGGATTGCCAGTACCGAGCTGGGTTATTACGGCAGTTTCCCGGCTTACCGCCTGTCGCTCGACGTTAAAGTATATCAGGACCGTCTGACTCAGCTGATTTCGAGCCCGATTAATCTGGCGACCACGACGGTACGTTCGGACACGCGGATGGATATCAACGGCGCGGAAATGCAGCTGCAGTGGCGCCCGGGAGTGCGTGACAGCCTGTGGATGACCGCGTCTTATGTGGATACCGATGTCACCCTGGGGGACACCTCCGATTTATCGGACAGCGCGATTGAATCCCTGTATGAAGTGGAAACCCGGCTCAGTGCCGAAAACAGTTTTGTCGTCAGCTGGTCACATCACGGTAACAGCTGGAATACCAGCGTTTCCCATTTCTGGTACGACGCCTACAACAATGGCAAGAACGCCTACCGGCGGCTGGAAATTAATGGCAGAAAACAGTGGCTGATTCATGGAAAGACAGTCTGGCTGGGCGCTTTCTGGCAGCATCTGATAGATGATGGCCGGTTGAACTATTCAAACCAGGTATATTCTGAAGATAATATTTATTATCTTCAGGGAGGACTGGATTTCTGATGAATCTTCCATGCATGGATGCAGGCAGAAAAATCCGGACGTCATTATGCTGGATGGCGCTGGTATTTTTTGTTCCGCTGGCGTGGAGCGGGGAACTGGTTTTTGTCACTCACGCACTGTTGCCATCGGTCAGGGAGCTGGCACAGCAGACGGCAGAGCGCAGTGGCAAAGACGTCCGGGTCGCGTTAGCGGATGAGCCGCTGAATGCTGCAAAAACCGATGCTGTGATTCTGGTCGGGCCGCAGGCGCTGGTGCAGTGGCAGGGAGCGGAAAATATTCCTGCCATCGCGGTGTTTGTCAGCCGTGAAGTGGTTCGTCAGAGTAACGCCGGGCTGACGTCGGCCGTGTATCTGGAACCACCGCTGCTGCGGCAGCTGGAGCTGGCAAAAAATATTATCGGCACGGATTATCCGTTTGGTGTGCTGGTTGCGGATAACGAACAGTGGCAGTCGCTGGGCATTAAAAATCAGCATCTGTTAGTGCCATACTTTACCGCTGATTATCCCTCCCTGAATTATGCTCTGCAGGATCTGTTAAAGACCAGCCCGGCGCTGATCGGTATTTATGATCCACAGCTGTACAGCTCAGCTAATATCAAAAATATTCTTATCACGGCTTATCGTCACAATAAGCCACTGATCGGCCCGTCCAGTGCCTATATCAAAGCCGGTGCCATGGCGACCACTTACAGTGATATCAGTGATATTGCTGCCCGGCTCAGTGATATCGTCAGTGCCGGACTCAGCACAGGTCATTGGCCGGCGGCGGATTACAATCCCTATTTCAAAGTTAAATATAACCAGCAGGTGGCCCGCTCGCTGAACCTGTTGTTACCGGATGCCGGTCAGCTGGCTGAGCGGCTTCTGGCGCAGGAGAAAGCGCAGTGAAAGGGCTCAGACAGCTGCCGATACGGCGCCGGATGTTGCTGGTCGGGGCTGTGCCTGCGTTGCTGGTGGTGCTGGTGATGACGGCTTATCACATGCTCAACCGCTGGTCGGATCTGCGCAAGGAAAATCAGAGCATTGCTCATGTCATTCTTGAGCACATCGGCGCATCCGCTGAATACCCGATTATTTCCGGCAATTATGACCTGCTGCGGCCATTGATGGAGGCCGCGCTGGCCCAGCCGGCGATTGTGGCGGTGGATATCTATGACGCCGGCGGGCATGAAGTGCTGCAGGGCAGAACCCGCCATTATGACGAACTGACGGACAGCGATGTCCGCTGGCTGTCGGCGGACATCCACCGTCAGGTTGCCGCGCTGGATGAGTTTTCTGAATTCGGTGATGAGCGCCTGGTCGACCGCAGAATTGGCAGTATCCGTCTTGGCATGTCGGATTTTTTTACCCGTGACCGGGAGCTGGACATTATGCAGCAGTCGCTGCTGACCGGCCTGGTGGTGGTCGCGCTGGCGGTATTAATCGGTTACGCCGCCTCCGCCAGTATCCTGTCACCGCTGGAAAAACTGGCCGCCTTTATTGCCCGTCTGGCCGGTGGCCGCATACAGGAGCGTCTGCAGGTGGATGACGGTGCGGAAATCGGGCATTTGCAGGTTAACGCCAACAAGCTGGCCGAGTCGCTGGAGAAAGCGGATCATGATCAGCAGCAGTACACCGCACAGCTGGTTGCCGAGCAGCAGAAGACCCAGCAGGCCAGCCGGGCAAAAAGTGATTTTCTGGCGATGATGAGCCACGAACTGAGAACGCCGCTGAATGGTGCCATCGGCATGCTGCAGCTGCTTGATAAAGATAACAGCCGCGAAGAATTTGAAGATTATAAACGTACCGCTGACCAGTCACTGACCCATCTGACGCAGTTGCTGGAAGACGTGCTGGTGGTGGTGGACACTGAAAAAAACCGCATGTCGGTATCGCTGTCAGACGTCAGCCTGCCACAGGTTCTGGACAATCTGATTCAGTCGTTCCGCGTCCGCGCACTGGATGAAAACCTGTCACTGGTGGTGGATTATGATGACAGCGTCAGCGCCGGGCTGATCCGCTCGGACCCGTCACTGGTGCGTCAGATTGTCCGCCACCTGGTGGATAATGCGCTGAAATTTACTGAGGAAGGCATGGTGGTCCTGCAGATCAGTCTGCTTAACCCGGATACTCAGAGCTGTCTGAGTATCCGCGTTACCGACACCGGTATCGGCATTGAAGCGGAAAAGAAACAGCTGGTGCTGGAAGCTTTTTCGCAGGCCAATTCCTCCTTTAACCGTCGTTACAGTGGCATCGGTCTGGGGCTGACGATTACCAGTCATATCTGCCGTGTGCTGGGCGGGCATTTTGAACTGACCGATGCTCAGGGGGGAGGCACCTGTGCGACGGCTCTGATCCCGGCGTTCAGTCATGCTGCTATAACCGCCACCGGGCAGCAGGATAATGGTCATCAGCGGGTCCTGATTGTGGAAGACAACCCGGTCAATCTGAAAGTGCTGGAAAAAATGCTGGCCAGGGTCTGGCAGGGTATTGAAGTCACGTCGGTGACATCCGGGGAGGCCTGCCTGGGCGTCACGGAGCAGACACATTTCGATCTGATCTTTATGGATTGTCAGATGCCGGGGCTGGATGGTTTTGAAACCACACGCAGACTGAGGCAGAAGGGAGTCGACAGTCCGGTTGTTGCCTGTACGGCCAATACGGCCGATGGTATCCGGGAACGTTGTCAGCAGGCGGGAATGAATGATTATCTGGCCAAGCCGTTAAACGTGCCGCTGATCAGACAGGTGCTGCAGAAATGGCTGGTGGGTAAAGAAAAATCAGGCCCGACGCTGCAGGCCTGATTGTCCGGCGTTTTACTTCTTGTGATAACGGATAACGTTATCAACTTCTTCCGCAGACCCCATCACCACAGACACGCGCTGGTGAATACTGGTCGGTTCTACTTGCTGGATATTTTCGTAAGCCGTTGAGGCTTTGCCGCCGGCCTGTTCGATCAGCATGCTCATCGGGTTGCCTTCATACATCAGACGCAGTTTGCCCGGCTTCTGTGGCTCACGGCTGTCGTACGGATACATGAAAAGACCACCGCGGGTCAGGATACGGTGAATTTCGGCAACCATGGAAGCAATCCAGCGCATGTTGTAACGCTTGCCCAGCGGGCCCTGTTCACCCAGCAGCAGATCGTTGACGTAGTTTTTCATCTCCGGCAGCCAGAAACGCTGATTGGACATATTGATGGCGAATTCTTTGGTGCTGGCCGGGACGCGGACTTTTTCGCGTTGCAGGTAAAATTCACCAACGCGCGGATCGAGGGTAAAGGTATACACACCTTTGCCAACGGTCAGAACCAGAATGGTGGACGGGCCATACAGAACGTAACCGGCAGCAACCTGTTCACGGCCACATTGCAGATAGGTGGATTCGTAGGTCGGATCGGCCCCCGGTTCAGACTGCAGCACGGAGAAAATCGTACCCACGGTCACGTTCACATCAATGTTGGAGGAACCATCCAGCGGGTCGAACAGCACCAGGAATTCACCTTCCGGATTACAGGCAACAGCATCCGACTCTTCTTCGCTGGCCAGACCTTTCACCTGTGGCATGATGCGCAGCGCCTGTTTGATCAGGTCGTTGGCAATCACATCCAGCTTTTTCTGTGACTCACCCTGTACGTTGATCTGTTCGGCACTGCCCAGCACACCGGCAAGCCCGCCGAGCTGAACTTTGTAGGCGATGTCCTTACAGGCGACCATCAGGCCGTCGATGACGGCCACCAGATCCGGGTTGTCGCAATGGTTATCCAGAAAGGTCCGTAAACGCTGCATATTGCTGTCCAGGTAAGTCAAATTGAAATCTGCCGGCATACTACCGCAATCCGGCGCCGATTTCAGCGATTGTTGACTTGGGCGGGATGTCCCTAACCAGTACACTACACAGTTGTTATTATTCAGCGGTAAACAGCATGCGTCTGCATATTCTCGGTATCTGCGGTACTTTTATGGGCTCCCTGGCTCAGCTGGCGAAACAGCTTGGCCATCAGGTTTCCGGCAGTGATGCCGGTGTTTATCCGCCGATGAGTGATCAGCTGCAGGCCGCCGGTATTGCCCTGACCGAAGGCTTCGATCCGGCTGGTATTCCGGCGGATACGGAACTGGTCATTATCGGCAATGCCATGTCGCGCGGTAATCCGTCGGTGGAGTATGTGCTCGACCGCGGTATTCCCTATTTGTCCGGACCGCAATGGCTGGGGCAGGAGGTCCTCAACGGCCGCTGGGTGCTGGCGGTGGCCGGCACCCATGGCAAAACCACAACCAGCAGTATGCTGGCGTGGATTCTGGAGTGCGCAGGGATGAAGCCCGGTTTCCTGATCGGCGGGGTACCGCAGAATTTTGCCGTGTCAGCGCGCCTGGGGGAGTCGCCGTTTTTTGTCATTGAAGCGGATGAATACGACACCGCTTTTTTCGATAAGCGTTCCAAGTTTGTACATTACCGCCCGCGTACGCTGATCATGAATAACCTCGAATTTGATCACGCCGATATTTTCCCTGACCTGGCCGCCATTGAGCGTCAGTTCCATCATCTGGTGCGTACCGTGCCGGCTTCCGGGCAGATTATTCTGCCGCAGGGAGATGAAGCACTGGAACGGGTGCTGACGATGGGCTGCTGGACGCCGGTGGTACGCTTCGGGCAGCAGCCGGACTGTGACTGGCAGTGGCAGACCGGCAATGACGATATGTCCGTCTTTACCATCCGCAGCCGTGAACAGGATTTTGCTGTCACGGTAAACTGGCAATTGAGTGGCCTGCATAATATCCGCAATGCGGTGGCGGCTATGCTGGCGGCACGTCATGTCGGGGTGGCTCCTGAGGTGGCCGCGGCGGCACTGAGTGAATTTGCCTCGGTGAAGCGGCGTATGGAGCTGGTCGGTGAAGCCGGCGGCATCCGTATTTACGATGATTTTGCCCATCACCCGACGGCCATTGCCACCACGCTGGAAGGGGCCCGTGCACGACTGCTGCAGGGCAGCGGACAGGGCCGTATTCTGGCGGTACTGGAGCCGCGTTCCAATACCATGAAACTGGGTGTGCACAAGGCTGAACTGGCGCAGTCGGTGAGTGTGGCGGATCAGGCGTTCTGGTTTCAGCCGGAGAATATTGACTGGTCGCTGGCAGAGGTGGCGGCGGCCGGTTCAGTCCCGGCAGCCAGTTTTACCGATCATGAGCAGTTGATTGCGGCCGTGGTGGCAGCGCTGCAGCCGGGGGATCAGGTCATCGTCATGTCGAACGGAAGTTTTGCCGGTATGCCACGGCGTCTGCTGGCCGCTCTGCAGCAGACACTGGAGAATTAAAATGACAGAACGTATCTGTATTGCGGTTACCGGTGCTTCCGGCAGTCAGTATGCTCTGCGGCTGGCAGAAGTACTGCTGGCAGCGGGCAGGGACATTGATGTGATCGTCTCCAAAGCCGCCCAGCTGGTGATTGCCACGGAGACAGATGTCAGCCTGCCGGGTAACAGCCGTGCGCAGGCTGAATTCCTGCAGCAGTATTTTAACGTCGGCGAACCCCGCCTGCGCGTGTTTGGCCGTGAAGACTGGATGGCGCCCTGGGCTTCGGGTTCCGGTCAGCCGGGGCCGCTGGTGATCTGTCCGTGCAGTACCGGTACCCTGTCGGCCATCGCCACCGGGGCCAGTAATAACCTGATTGAACGTGCCGCCGATGTGGCACTGAAAGAGCGCCGCCGGCTGATTCTGGTGCCGCGGGAAACGCCCTATTCGGAAATTCATCTGCAGAACATGCTCACACTGACGCGCATGGGGGCGGTGATTCTGCCGGCCAGTCCGGGGTTTTATCATCAGCCGCAGAGTGTGCAGGAACTGATTGATTTTATTGTCGCGCGCATTCTGAATCAGCTGGGGATTGATCAGAGTCTGATGCCGGCGTGGGGAAAAGATAACTGAGCCATACGGCAACCGGGGAATGGCTGCGGGACCGGGTTTTAATGTAATTGATTGGGGAAATACATGACGGAAGATAACAACAGCAACAACAAGCCGGATCTGGTGAAATATATCGGGTTGGGATTTATGGCCGGGCTGATTGTGGCGGTACTGGCGCTGGAATATTACGGTTATATAAAACATCCGACTGAACAGGATGCGCTGGTGGTGGAAGAGTACCGGCTGCTGACGCTGAAAACGGAACAGGATCTGAAAATATCGCCCAAAAGTTCAGGCCGGGAAGCCTTCTGTGTGAACGGCTATCTGCTGGTGCGGCCACAGAACGGCAACAATGTGGCCGGTATTCTGGTGGATAAAAAGAACCGCGGAATTCACTGTGAAGTGAATATGCTGCCTTCCCGCGATACCGATACCAAGTAATACCAGCCAATGATAATAATAAAAAATACCCCACATTCTCACCGGCTTGGTCTGCTGCTGGCTGCCATTCTGTGTCTGCAACTCAGCCCCCTGACCCAGGCTGCATTAAACGATATTGACCGCGATGGTATTGCCGATCAGCTCGACACCGACCGTGATGGAGATGGCCTGTCGAATATACTGGAAACGGCTGCCGGCACCGATCCTGATGTGGCCGATCAGCATGATACCGATAACGACGGTATTCCTGATGCCATCGACGATGATATCGACAACGATGGTGTGGTTAACCGCCGCGACCGCTTCCCGGCAGACCCGCAGGAATGGCTCGATACTGATCGTGATGGCATCGGCGACAATACCGACCTGGACCGTGACAACGACGGTATCCGCAACGACCTTGAGCAGCAGCTGAATTACGATCCGCTGGATAATGCCTCAGTACCGGCTGATAGCGACGCTGATGGCTGGCCGGATGCACTGGATGAGGACATGGATAACGACGGTGTGGATAACCGCCGTGACGTCTTTCCTCTGAATGCCGAAGAGTGGTCGGATCTGGATAACGATGGCATCGGTGACCGCAGTGACCCGGATCTCGATAACGACGGCATCAGCAATGCGCAGGAACAACAGGCCGGCACGGATCCGCGCAACGCCGCGTCGGTTCCGCCGGACCAGGACGGTGACGGTATTCCCGATGCTGTGGATGAGGATATTGATGGTGACGGCGTGGCCAATAAGGCCGATCAGTATCCACAGAACCCGCGTGAATCGGCGGACACCGATGGTGATGGCCTGCCGGATAATCAGGACATCGACGCCGATAACGATGGCATTGCCAATGTCTTCGAAATGCACCTCGGCACCGACCCGCTGGACCCGGCCAGCACACCGCCGGATCACGACGGTGACGGTATGCCGGATGCGTTTGATACCGACCGGGATGGTGACGGCACAGCCAATAAACAGGACGTTTTTCCCGCAGATCCGGCGGAATGGGCCGACACCGATGGCGATGGAATCGGCGATAATGCCGACCCGGACCGTGACAACGACGGCTTTGATAATGACACCGAACTGAAGGCCGGCAGTAATGACCTGGACCCGCTGGATGTGCCGGCCGATCTGGATCAGGACGGGCTGGCCGATGTGGTTGATGCGGATATCGACGGCGATGGCGTGCTGAACGGCAAAGACGCCTTCAGCCATGATCCGCTGGAATGGTCTGACGTTGACCGCGACGGTATGGGTGACAACGCCGATCCGGACGGTGATAACGATGGCATCATCAACCGCTATGAGCTGCAGCTGAGTTTCAACCCGTTCGATGCGGCCAGTGTTCCGGCCGATCTCGACAGCGATGGCATCCCGGACTCACTGGATACGGATATCGACGGTGATGGCTTCGGTAATGCCATTGATCGTTTCCCGCTCGATCCGACCGAATGGGCGGATCTCGATGGTGATCAGCGTGGTGATAACAGCGATCCTGACCGGGATGGTGACGGCATCAGTAACCAGCATGAGCTGCTGAGCGGCACCAACCCGGCGGACGCCTTATCTGTGCCGCCGGATCTGGACGCTGATGGTATCCCGGACCTGCTCGATGATGACATGGACGGTGATGGTTATCTGAACCGCGCTGATGCCTTTCCCCGCCTGCGCGCGGAATGGGCGGACCTGGACGGCGACGGCACCGGTGATAACAGTGATGAGGATGTGGATGGCGACCGTATCAGCAACCTGTGGGAACTGGAGCTGGGCTTTGATCCGTATGACCCGGCCAGCACGCCGGCGGATCTGGATAACGACACCATTCCCGATGCCGCCGACGACGACATGGATGGCGATGGCTATCTGAACTGCGGGGATGTGTTCCCGCGTGATGCGGCTGAATGGGCAGACCTGGATGCCGACGGCGTGGGCGATAACGCCGACCGGGATATCGACGGTGACGGCATCAGTAATCAGTATGAACAACGGCTGAATACGGACCCGCGTAACGCAGCCTCGGTACCGCCGGACCTGGATGGTGATGGTATCCCCGATGCGCTGGATGATGACCGGGATGGTGACGGCTACCGGAATCCGCAGGACCGCTTTGCCGATGATGCCAGTGAATGGGCGGATCTCGACAACGATGGTGTGGGTGATAACCGCGACCCGGACCGCGACGGGGATGGTTTCAGCAATCAGAATGAAAGTGCGGAAGGCACGGATCCCTGGTCGGCTGCCAGTTTTCCCGATCATGACGCACCGGTTATGGATTACGTTAAGTGGGTCGATGGTCCGGCGTTGCAGGGCATGGTGTACGACGACGGTATGGGCGTGGCGGCGGTCTGGCTGCAGAGTCCGGCAGGTGAAATCTGCCATGGTGACCTGGTTTACACCGGCCATTTTCTTATTCCTTGTCCTGATCGCTTCAGTGTTCCTTACTGGGAGGTGATTGCTGAGGATGCGGCGGGGAATCGATATAGTTATCAGATATCCAATTGACGTTATTGGTCTTATCTTGAACTATAATTATGTCAGTAGGGTGAGTAAGGCTTTTGCTGGTCTTTCAGGGTCCGGTATTGAGATAAATACATAATCAAAGGAATGCCTATATGCAGATAAAAAAATCATTATTGACTATTGCGGTTGCTTCTTCACTGGTTGCTTGTGGTGGATCAGGCAGTAGCAGCAACAGCCCTGACCCTGAAGTTGGTACAACCGAAGCCGTGACCTCCGATAATTTGTCACAGGTTGTTAATATTCAGGGGGCAACGCCAGTAAGTTATGACACATCCAATCTATCGTTACAGTCCAGTGATGATATCTCCAGTGTATCTCAGGTTGTAGTTACTGCTAACTCTTCATTCAGTCTGGATCTTTCAGTCCCTGAAATTGCAGGTAAATCTGTAGCCGGCTATCTGATTGAATTTCCGGATGGATCCCAGCAGTTTGTTCACGTTGATGCCGAAAGCAGTTCTATTGCTTCCGTCCGGAGTCTTTCTGCTAATGCTGAAAAGTATTATGAGAAGAGCAGAACCGAAGCCAAAGTGAACAAAACAATGGCAACGTCTTATCAGATTACTGCAGAGGCTCCGGTTGAAGGAGGGACGACGGTTGTTATTTCAGGCTGGAGCAGTGAAGACTATGCACTGGATACCAGCCTTCCGGACCTCACCATACGGATTTTACCGCTACTGGTGAACGATACTGTAGGGAATATTGCTGATCTCACTTTTGAGCAGATTCAGGCTGCAGATGGCTTTGAAATGACGATGGTACAGGAATTAGCGCTGGCAGTTGAAGCCGTGGCGACCAGTGCTGTTCAAATATCATTGACCTGGAATACGGAAACAGATCTGGACCTTTATGTACTGGAGCCCGGATACAGTTATTTGGGTGATGAAGAGGAAGGCCAGGTTATTGCTTACTTTAATGCCATTTCGCCGACATCTTTAGGTTGGCTGGACCGTGATAATACAGAAGCGTATGGCCCGGAAAATATTACTTTTAATTACCGTATGCCAGAGGGCGAGTATAAAGTTGCAGTTAATTACTTTTCTGGATCTGTTAAAACTGATTATACGTTGACAGTTACTGTTGCTGGTAATAGCCCTAAGATTTACAACGGAACTTTTGCTGCTGACTCTTCGAATAGTGGTGACATTTCTGATGAGTATGGTACGGACATCCTTCATACGATTACTGTCGATTCATCTCTGAATGTCAAACTTCAGACTCCGGTTCCACTATCTCAATATGTGGGGGTATGGCAGTTACCTGAAGAATCATCTGTCCAGGGATTTCTGGAAGTTGAAGCGGGTTTGATCAGCTTTTATATGCTGGATAGTTCGGATGAATGTTATAACGAAAGAGAGGTCGCAATTGACTTTTTCCCGACTGGCTTCAAAGTAGATGGCCATTTAATGGTGAGTGACGCCTTCCTGAATGATTGGGAAGATAATGATTATACTTATGCTTACCATGCGCTGACAAAAGTGAGCGATACAATGATAGAAAATTGTGTTGATTATTCGTATGGCAGTGAAGTTATAGAATGAAGTCTGAGTTATCAGTGTTGTAATCGAACGGTCGCTTTTGCGGCCGTTTTATTCTGAACTGGTTGAATGCCCAGCGGATTAATGAGTGTCATTGTCTGAAATAGAGAATTGGCGGCAATTAATCGCTGGAAATTGTTGCAATTTCTGTGTCGAAACTCATAAAGCAATGACTGGCTAATGAACTATCCGCACAGTGGATCGGAAGGCGGTTTCTGTTAATAAGGGCATAAGGCCGGTAACCGCACGACGCTGACGCTCACGCCCTGAGTGGTAGTCAGTCGAAGTCGCTGTCGTCGATACCCAGATACTGCGCCAGCTCATCGCTGCCACCGATCAGGCGGCCATCGATATAAATTTGTGGCACCTGGTCGGCGCCACAGACAGCGCGCAGGGCACTGTTGCTGACATCGCGCCCGGCGTCGATTTCACTGTAGGCCAGATCCGCCTGTTGCAGTAAGCCTTTGGCCCGCGCACACCAGGGGCAGCCAGGGCGGGTAAACAGGGCGATGGCCGGCGGAATAACCGTCTGTGGGCTGATAAAACGCAGCATGGTTTCGGCATCAGACACCTCAAACGGATCGCCGGGCTTGTCAGCCTCGGCGAACATCTTTTCAATTACGCCATCGTTGACCAGCATGCTGTAGCGCCAGCTGCGCTGACCCATGCCGAGATTATGCCGGTCAGTCAGCATGCCCAGCCGGGCGGTGAATTCACCGTTACCATCCGGGATCATGCGCACCTGCTGAATGCCCTGTTCAGCGGTCCAGGCCGCCATTACATGGGGGTCATTAACGCTGATACAGACGATGTCATCAATGCCGGCAGCCCGGAACAGCCCGGCCAGTTCATCGTAGCGTGGCAGATGATTGTTGGAGCAGGTCGGTGTGAACGCCCCTGGCAGGGCAAAAACAATGACCCGGCGGCCGGCGAAAATATCATCACTGTGTATGGTCTGCCATGCGCCTGAGCTGTGCACCGGCCAGCTGACGGACGGTACCCGGCGGCCTTCCAGTTCACTGGCGGCAGACTCTGGGGAACGGGACATAGAATTTCCTTTTACAACACCTTACAGCACTGTGCTCAGTATGCCTGAGCACAGAGCGGTTTTTACAGCCCGGACAGATGACTATAATGCCGGCCCAGCCGTTTGCGAGGAACTGACCATGCTGATTGAAAATTCGTCTGACCTGATTGCTGCCGTTGAGCCGATCACACTGGCCAATGGTCGTGGTGCGGATGTGGCGCAGCTGATCAATGGCTCGGTGCTGCTAATTGCGGAAGATGCCCTGGCCCTGTACCGCAGCCGGGCGCAGGTTGGTGATGCGCTGGGGAACGGACTGATCCGCAGTGTCGGTCTGCCACTGCCGCTGGTAGCGGAAAACGGACGTTTTCTGCTCGAACACCGCGCCGGTTATGTCGGTCTGTGCGGTGGCCTGGTGCTGCTGATCACCCTCAATGATGTGCAGATGTTCCGCAGCCGGGAGGATGCATTGCACAACCGCGGCGAACTGGTGCGCCTGCCGCTCGGCGAATGAGCGGCGGCGCAGCGTGGTTCAGCGCTGGTACAGGGCTTCCAGCCGGGCACTGCCCAGAGTGTGTGCATTCAGCATATAGCCGACCAGAGCCCCGGAGCTGCCGCTGTCCAGTGGCAGTTGTTCGGTATCCAGCGCAAAGACCGTGAACTGATAACGGTGCGCTTTGTCACCTTGCGGTGGGCAGGCACCGCCAAAACCGGGCACACCATAATCGGTGCGGCTTTCCGTTGCCCCGGCCGGCATGGCGTCCGTGCCACTGGCACCGCCCGCCAGACTGCTGACGGATGCCGGGATGTTGAATGCCAGCCAGTGCCACCATCCGCTGCCGGTTGGTGCATCCGGATCATAAACGGTAATGGCAAAGCTGCGGGTTCCTGCCGGCGCACCGCTCCAGCTGAGCTGTGGTGAGCGGTTGGCACCATCACACCCGAATCCCTGAAATTCCTCCTGTTTGCTCATGTGTTGGCCGGCTTCGATATCCGTACTGGTGAGGCGGAAGTCAGCCATCGCCTGAAGCGGGAACAGGCTGGCGGTGAGTAGTAACGATACAGATTTCATAATCAGCTCCTTGTGCTGTAACCGGATTTCAGAGTACACCGGCCGGAAACTGGCGTTGCGCCTGAAACCGCCGGATGTGCGCCTGAAACCATCAGTGCCTTTCAGCCTCGCTGGTTTCTCAGTTCACTGGGTGTCACACCAAAGCGTTCGCGGAATCGTTCACTGAAACGTGAGGCTGAACGGTAACCACAGGCTTCTGCCACCTGCAGTATGGTGAGTCCGGTGGTCTGCAGCAGATTCAGCCCCTGCGACAGGCGCAGGGTGCTGAGCTGTTCGCGGAAGCTGGTCTGTTCTTCGTCCAGCTTGCGCCGCAGGGTGGATTCGCTGACGGCAAGCTGTGGACAGACATCGCTGAGTTGCCAGTCGTAGCTGAGGTCACGGCTGAGCAGCTTCTGCAGGCGGTTACTCCACTGTTGCTGCAGTCCGGCACGCAGGGTCGGCGCATAGCCCAGCTGCAGCAGACGGCTGGCCATCTCCGTACGGCGGCGGCTGAGCATGCCTCCGCTGTGCTGCAGCTCCGGCCCCAGTTCCAGCCACTGGCGGATCAGAATCAGCAGCAGGGAATCGGCCTGCGCATGCTGTATCTCACGGCTGACCGGCCCTTTACCCGGATCGGGCAGGTCATGGCCCGGCAGGGCGATAATCCACGCCAGATAATCCTGATTGGCGGCCGGCTGGTTGGTAAAGGTCAGTTCACTGCCGGCCGGTACCAGCAGCATCTGTCCGGCCGGAAACGCCAGGGTACTGCCCTGATGCAGTTGCTTTTCACCACTGAGAATCAGCATCAGACAGGTTTCGCTGAAAGGAACGCGGCGCAGGTTCTGTGCCTGGCGGCTGCGGAACGGCAGAATCAGGCCGTTATCCGCAGTCAGATGGCTATGAGGCAAGGCAGCCAGGATACGGTTGGCAGACATGATGACTCCTGTAAGACAGGAGCAGCAGGATAGCCAAAGGAGAGGGCAGGAAAAAGCAGAACGGGCAGCCCCGTTCTGCCGGTGCTTATAAGGCCCAGCGCAGACCGGCGGCGAAAGAGTTCACCCGGGTAGTGACTTCGCCCTGCAGATGGGCGCCGGCACTGGCCAGATCATTCTGATCAATATCGCGCTGCTGGGTCAGGGTGTGTTGCAGACCCATATCCAGCGTCAGCTGCGGCTGCAGCCGGTAACTCATACCGACGGAAATCGCCTGATAATCGTCAAAGGCGAAATCAACTTTGGTGTCTTTATCGCGGATCGGTGTTTTATCCAGCGCGATGCCGCTGCGCAGGGTCAGTTGCGGGCTGAACTGCCAACTGGCCCCTACCGCAAAACGATGGGATTCGGTCCAGTTGTAGGTCTGGGGCTGGGCGGCGAGGGCAGCCACCACGGCGTTATCTGACTCCACCTGGATCTGATCGTAGCGTGACCAGCGGGTCCAGGAGTAATCGGCCTGCAGGGCAACCGCGCCGAACGCCTGATAGTAACTGAGGCTGGCGTTTTCCGGGGTGACCAGCTGGACCCGGCCGCTGGCGTTGGTGTTATCCAGTCCGGCAAGGGAGGTGAAGCCGCTGGCGGCAGCCGGGAATGTTACCTCCGCAGACCCCGACAGCTGATGAGCGATGCGGGTGCGGTAATTCAGGCCGATGCGGCTTGATGGGGTCAGGTCAATCAGGGCGCCGGCACTGAAACCAAAGGCCGTATTGTGGCCTTCCATTTCAAACTGACCGTCGTAGGTATCGCTGCCCAACTCGCTGCTGTCGATGCCCAGCGCATCACAGCTGTACGGACCGAGATCGCCGGCATTTTCAGCAGCCAGACAGACGGCACTGGTATTGATAGCAACCGCGGTGCGGGCATTCACATACTGGGCGATGATATTGCCGCCCAGACTGATGTTCTCATGGATCTGAAAGGCGAGTGAGAAGCCGGCATCAATACCGGTAATCTCACTTTCGGTGGTCTGGTAGCGGGCGATGGAACCGTCACCGAAGTCGGTGCCGGTGGCGTAAGGGGCATTGATAAAGGCGCCCATGGCAAAGCCTTCGCTCAGCTGGCGCACCAGATAAACTGACGGCAGCAGATCCAGGTTATCCGCTTCAGCGTCTTTGCCGCTGACCGGTGTTCCGGCGAGGGTTCCGGCACTGCCGTCGAGTTCGGAACGGACCGATATCACGGCCAGGTTAACGGCTATTTCATCGCCCAGCTTCAGCATGGCAGCGGGGCCATAGAAGGCGGTGGAGGCATCGCTGGCGGAGGCTGCGCCGCCGGAGAAGGCATCGCCCAGACGCAGTGCCGACTGCTCGTCTACATAGTAGCCCTGCGCCATGACCTGAGCGCTGCTGAGCAGCAGTAGCAGACCGCCGCCGCCGGCGCGGATCCGTGGTGAGAATTTCATCGCCTTTCTCCCTGTACTTTATAGTTATTGGTACGGATGTATCGGAACTAAAGTACCTAAAAGGGTCGGCAAAGCCAATGGTCCGGGCAGGCCTGTGGAGAAAAGACTCAGATTGTCCTGTATGAACAAAAAGTGTTCAGTCGCCGCAGTCTGTCGCAGCAGCACAGACGCGGTTGCGGCCCTGTTCTTTGGCCTGATAGAGCGCGCGGTCGGTGGCTTCATACAGCTCCTGCTGGGCTTCGCGCTGTTGCGGGATCAGGGCGCAGACCCCGATACTGACAGTGAGTTTCAGTTCGCGCTCTTCATGCCAGATACGCAGACCGGCGACCCGGCGGCGCAGTTGCTCTGCTACCTGCAGGGCGCCTTCTTCGCCGGTATCCGGCAGCAGCACGGCGAATTCTTCACCACCATAGCGGTAAACGGCATCGGCAGGACGGCGGATCACCTGCTGCAGGGAGCGGGCCACCTGTTGCAGTACCTGATCCCCCAGTTGATGTCCCCAGGAATCGTTGAACTGTTTGAAATGGTCAATATCAACCAGCAGCAGAGCCAGTGGCTGACGCCGGCGGTAGGCTTCCTGATAGAGGGTATAGAAGCGTTGATCGAAGTAGCGCCGGTTGCGGGTCTGGGTCAGGGCGTCGGTGGTGGACTCTTCCTGCAGGCGGCGGTTGGCTCTTTCCAGATCGGCGGTGCGTTCCCGTACTTTCTGATCGAGCATGGCATTGGTTTCGCGCTGCATGGAAATGATTACATCCTGTGCTGCAATACGGGCCTGACGTTCGCGGTTATGGCGCTCGGCCAGACCGAGTGCCAGCAGAATAACCTGAGAGACGTGGCCGATTTCGGCACCATGCAGGGTGATCAGGTTGGGCGGCAGCACACCGAAGGACTGCAGGGCATACAGCAGCAGACCCAGTATCAGCAGGGAAATGGCGAGCAGAAACAGAAACACATCGCGTGAGGGGGTCTGGCGCAGCAGTATGGCTCCCATCATCAGCGCGCCGATGGTCATCACCACCGACAGCCCGGTCAGCAGGCGGATCATAATGGAATACGGCGCGGCCAGAGACAGTACACCGAGTATGGCGGCAACGATGATGAACAGCATAAACACCCGGTACATGCCGGGACGCAGTTTCTGCAGGCGCAGAAACCAGAGCGCGAACAGAGCGGTAAAAACCTCCGACAAGGACAGGCTCAGCAGCACCATGACATCGTTCAGTGCTGGTTGCTGTGGCCATAAAAAAGCATAGGTCCAGCCATGCAGGCCGGCCATCATCAGTGAAATGGAGGCGATGCTGGCGGAGTACATCAGAAACAGCCAGTCACGGGTGAGTGCAAAAATCAGCAGGTTATAGGCGACCATACACAGCAGCACCGCATGGAAGGCGGCATCGGCGGTGACCGGCCGGATCCGCGCCTGCCAGAAAGCGGCTTCCGGCAGCAGGCTGAGGGACAGGTTGACGGAGGATGAGGTATGCACGCGGACATACAGGGTATCGGCTGCTGTGTGGGGGGCAATGGGCAGGGCAAAGACCGGCAGCGGCAGCGGGCGCTGCTGATAGGGCAGGTTATTTCCGGTCCCGGTGGTCTGCAGTACGTGCCCGTCAGCGGTAAGATAAAATGTCACATAGTCCAGCAACGGATAATCCAGACTCAGCACGCGGCGGTCTGACGGATCTCCGGCCAGCGGTTGCCGCAGGGAGATGCGCAGCCAGTATTCGCGGGTATCAAAGCCGCCGTTCAGACGGTCAGCCGGAATCCGTTGCCAGTGTTCACTGTCGCGGGCGTCCGGCAGAGTCAGTGGCTGTGATGATATCAGACGGTCAACCATCAGGCCGGAAGCATTCTGACGGGGCCCTGTATCGTGGCTCTGCTGAAAGGCGGTAAAGCTGCCGGCGAACAGCAGAATCAGCATAATGGACAGGTAAGATAACGGAATGCGCAAACCGGTTATAAGCCCATAATAAAGATCTGTTATGTCAGTATAGACACGGCTTCGGGATTCGCGACGGAGCGGGTATGATGAGGGGCTGAAATTATTGTAAACAGGCCCGCTGGTCGGTAATGACGGCCGGTGGCAGCTGAATCCGGAGATAGCGAATTTTGTCAGTCAGCAGTTTTCACGCGCTGGTTGTCGGTGCCAACCGACCGGTCGGACAGTTTCTGACCCGCAGCCTGACCGATCAGGACCTGACCTATAAAGGGTTCGGACTGGAACAACGGGAACGGGTCAATGTTCTTTCAACAGGCAGGCCTTTTTTTGTGCTGGTGCCTTCCCTTTTTCACCGTGACGATTATGCGCATGTGCCATTCTGGCTGGAACAGGCCAGAGAGCAGGATATTCCGGTGGTGCTGCTGTCGTCGCTGGCAGTGTTCCGTGACCGTACGGATGTTCTGTGGAAGGAAAGTGATGACGACTATGCCGACAGCGATCTGGCGCATGACCTGCTGAGCCTTGAGGAGATGGTGCGCAGTCACCGGCGTCATATTATCCTGCGCATCGGTCAGGGCTTCTCGCTGATGTCGGATGATTTTGCCACCCGCATGCTCAGCAGTATCCGTGATGAACAGACTCTGACGCTGGATATGCAGCGCCGTTTCTGTCCGACGCCAGCGGATGATGTGGCGGATGTACTGATTGCCATGCTGAAACAGGCCGCCTGCTGGGATGAGTTGTGGGGCACCTATCACTTCAATGGGGTGGAAGCCGTGTCAGCTTATGCCTTTGCCGAGGCACTGCTGGCCGAAGCCGGCCAGTATGAAAATCTGGCCAGTGTGGAGCTGAAGTCCCAGGAAGGTGCAGCCGGTCCGGCCATCTGGGTGCCACCGGGCGACAATACCCACCTGTTCTATACTTTCGGTATCAAACCCAAGGCCTGGCGTAAGGGGCTCAGCCGTCTGGTCCGGCGTTACTACCGCGCCGGTGATGAGGGAGTGTAAGGGACGGGAATAACAGCGCTGCTGCAGGACGCAGCAGCGGATCAGGCGATATTAAGCGCCGCCGATTCCTGATACAGCTTCATCAGCTTATCCGTGATGGTGGTGCGGATACTTTCACGCTCCAGTCCGGACAGGGATGACAGTTCTTTCAGACGCAGGCGGTGCAGGTGCAGGCATGGCAGCTCATCGTTGAATTCACGCAGGTCACCTTTCATCAGCACCGGCAGAAACGGATCTTCACTGTTGGAGCGGCGCAGAATCTGACGGATACCTTCCTGGAACGGAATCGGCACCGAACGCACGTTCTTGTCTTTGTGTGAAATCACCAGATACAGACCCTTTTTACCGATCAGGTTGCCGGGAATCACGTGCAGTCCGGTGGACTGTACGGCTTCGGCTGCCAGATGGCTGAAGGTGTCGTGGAAAGCGTACGGGTCGGGCAGAATCACCATCTGACGATCCGCTTCTTCGGGAAAGAAGATACTGTAGTTGGTGTACAGCTGGCGCACGGACGATGAAAAGACGCAGAAACGGTTCTCAAACTGCTTCACAAACGTCATGGCACGGCGGTGCTGATGAATCTTCTCAAGATCCCAGACTAAATCGGCGTTCTGTTGACTGTTAAGAGCATTCATAACTCAAACCTCGTGATTCGCGCACCTGCGTTTCATGATCCCATAATAGGCGATCCCGTCAGATTAACTATGAAATCGCGCACATTTTGGCAATAAGTGACAAATTTTGTCACCCACTGCCGCAGCAGTACGTCAGACTGGTCCGGTCTGGTATGGATGAGCAATCTGCATGCTCAGTATGGCAATGAGGTACGGAAGGTTCTGTGCGGTGTGTTGCGCCAGAAGTGTTAACCCGTTGGCAGCTTTACACCTGTTAACACGACAGTCAACTCACTTAACAAAAGCCAGGGATTATCTCCGCTGCCTTTGACGGCGGCATCAGTCAGACCGGCTTTTTGCAGTGCCTGGTGCAGCTGCGCTGCAGACAGCCGCTGCAGGGCTTTTTTGTACGGGGGTTGTTGCTTGGGCCAGATGTTCTGCTTTTTGAAGGCTTCACTCAGTTGCTGGCCGGTCAGGCTCTGCATGGCGATCAGCTGACGTATCTTACGGGTCAGAGCGCCGAGGATCAGTAAAGGTTCCACCCCTTCGGAACGCAGGTGGGACAGAATCCGGCTGGCTTCCGCCAGATTGCCCAGCAGGCAGCTGTCAGCCAGCCCGAAGGCGTCATAACGGGAACTGTCACCGATGGCCTCGGTGATCTGTTCTTCGCTGATGGTCTGGGTGCCGGTCAGGCGCAGTTTCTCGATTTCCTGAACCGCTGCCAGCAGGTTGCCTTCGGTCTGATGCGCGAGCGCGGCCAGTGCCGCCGGATCGATCTGCAGGCCGGCCATCTGCACCCGGCGCTTCAGCCAGCCCGGATACTGGCTGCGCTCCACCGGCCATATCGGTAAGAATACGCCGGCTTTTTCCACCGCCTTGAACCAGGCGCTGCGCTGGGCCGTGGCATCAAAGCGCGGGCAGACAATCAGCAGCAGGTTGTCGGGGTTGGGATGATCCAGAATTTCTTTCAGGGCATTGCCTTTATCGGACGGTTTGCCGTTGGGAATGCGGACTTCCAGAATCCGGCGGCTGGCAAACAGTGACATGGCATTGGCTTCTTCCTGCAGCTGGCGCCAGTCGAAGCCGGCTTCTGCGTGGAACAGCTCGCGGTCTTCGATACCCTGGGCACGTGCCGCCGCACGGATTTCATCACAGGCTTCCATCACCAGCAGCGGTTCGTCGCCGGCCACCAGATAGCAGGTGGCCAGTCCTTTACTGAGGGTGGACTGCAGCTGATCCTGGCGGATCTTCACTGCGCCTCTCCTGCATTGCCCAGTGCCTGCAGGCGCAGCAGCAGTTTGCGCACCAGCTCGCGTTCGATTTCCTTATGCAGCTGGGCCGAGGCGGTGGCCGTGCCGGTGGCGTTGTTGATGTCATTGGTGAGGATGCGGCGGGCGCTGACTTCCAGCGGAATGCTGCTGTCTTCGCCGCTGCGGGTCAGGGTAGCCTGCAGCTGACCGTTGAGTTCGTATTCCGCCACTTCACCACTGCTGCTGACTGACAGGGTCCGGCGTTCAATCTTCGCCGCTGACACGCTCAGACTGGCCGGTGCGTCGGCGGCGCGTTCGGTCAGCAGCACACCGTTGAATTCCAGCTGCAGTGTCAGCTGCTGGTTGATACTGTTGCTGGCCTTGCTGTTCAGATACAGCACCTGATACTCAGCCGGCAGCGGTGTCACGCCGCGCAGGTGCCAGCCACAGGCGCTGAGCAGAGTGATCAGAAGAAAACCGACAACAGTACGTATAGCCATTCTATCTGCAGCCCTTTAAAGCCCGGAGCGTCAGCTCTGATTAATTTGCAACGATGTTCACCAGTTTGCCCGGCACCACGATGACCTTACGGATGGTCAGACCATCAATATGAGAAGCGACGGCTTCTTTTGCCAGTGCTTCCAGTTCGTCTTTGGAGGCTGAGGCCGGTGCTTCCAGTTTGGCGCGCACTTTACCGTTCACCTGCACAACCAGCAGGATGCTGTCTTTTTCCAGCGCCTTTTCATCCACTTCCGGCCAGGCAGCATCGACCACCAGACCCTCGTTGCCGAACGCATCCCACAGCGCCTGAGTCATGTGCGGGGCGATCGGTGACAGCATACGGATGCTGGCATCCAGGCCTTCAGCCACCACGGCGCGGCCACCGGCGGAAGACAGATCGACTTTCTGCAGTGTGTTCATCAGTTCCATCACCGCAGCGATGCCGGTGTTGAAACTGTAACGGCGGCCCACGTCATCACTGACTTTCTGGATGGTTTCGTGGGTTTTGCGGCGTGCGTCTTTTTCTTCTTTATTAAGAGAAGAAAGGTCGCCCATGTTTTCCTGTTGCAGCAGGTCATAGCTCAGACGCCATACGCGGTTGAGGAAGCGCTGGGCTCCCTGTACGCCGGAGTCCGACCATTCCAGCGTCTGTTCCGGCGGCGCGGCAAACATGGTGTACAGACGTACGGTATCGGCGCCGTATTGTTCGATGGCTTCCTGCGGATCAACGCCGTTATTTTTCGACTTGGACATTTTACTCATGCCCGCTGCCTGCAGTTCTTTGCCATCACTCTTACGTTTGGCAGATACCACACGGCCTTTATCGTCGGTTTCAACTTCCACTTCGGTCGGGTTGACCCATTCTTTACCGCCGTTTTCTTCGGTATAGAAGAAGGCTTCGGCCAGTACCATGCCCTGCGTCAGCAGGTTTTTGAACGGTTCATCGCTGTTCACCAGACCGGCATCACGCAGCAGCTTATGGAAGAAGCGGGCGTACAACAGGTGCAGAATGGCGTGCTCAATACCACCGATGTACTGGTCGACCGGCAGCCAGTAGTTGGCTTCTTCCGGGTTCAGCATCTGACTGTCGTCACGCGGTGAACAGTAACGGGCGTAATACCAGGACGACTCCATAAAGGTGTCGAAGGTATCGGTTTCACGGAAGGCAGGCTGGCCGTTGAATTCGATGTTTTCGAATTCCGGGTTGTTTTTGATCGGTGAGTTCACACCGTCCATAACAACGTCCGTTGGCAGAATGACCGGCTGCAGTTCTGCCGGTGCGGCAAGGGCCTCGCCTTCCTGGGTGCGGATCACCGGAATCGGTGCCCCCCAGTAACGCTGACGGCTCACGCCCCAGTCACGCAGGCGGTAGTTGGTTTTCACTTCGCCTTTGCCTGCTGCAGCCAGCTTCGCGGCAATTGCATCGAAGGCGGCTTCAAATTCAAGACCGTCGAATTCGCCGGAATTAATCAGGGTGCCTTTTTCGGTGTAAGCGGCTTTGCTCAGATCGTATTCGTCGCCTTCGGCCGGTTGAATGACCTGCTGGATTTCAATGCCGTACTTCTGCGCAAATTCAAAGTCGCGCTGGTCGTGGGCCGGCACAGCCATCACCGCACCGGTACCGAATTCCATCAGTACGAAGTTAGCCACCC
The DNA here is from genome assembly GCA_963682115.1 of Pseudomonadales bacterium. Classification (GTDB taxonomy): domain Bacteria; phylum Pseudomonadota; class Gammaproteobacteria; order Pseudomonadales; family Oceanobacteraceae; genus Venatoribacter. The sequence continues at coordinate 2,573,060 of OY821639.1, forward strand.
AGACCGGTACTTCTTTGCCGCTCAGTGGGTGAATGGCGGTAAAGCCGGTCTGCATGCCTTTTTTCTCGGCGGTGGCGAGGTCGGCTTCGGCAGTACCGGACTGATTGCATTCTTCAATAAAGGCCGCCAGTTCAGCATTGCCTGCTGCGGCTTCCTGCGCCAGCGGGTGACCGGCGGCGACCGCAACATAGCTCACGCCCATGACGGTATCCGGGCGGGTCGTATAAATTTCCAGCTCATCGCTGCGGTCTTTGAGGCCGAAGCTCATCTGGATGCCGCGGGATTTTCCGATCCAGTTGCGCTGCATGGCTTTCACCTGATCCGGCCAGCCATCCAGCTGATCCAGATCGTTGAGCAGTTCTTCGGCGTAGTCGGTGATGCGGATAAACCATTGCGGAATATGCTTACGCACCACCGGCGCGCCGGAGCGCCAGCCGCAGCCGTCAATCACCTGTTCATTCGCCAGTACCGTCTGGTCAACCGGGTCCCAGTTCACTACGGCGGTTTTTTTGTAGGCCAGGCCCTTGTCGATCAGTTTGGTGAAAAACCACTGTTCCCAGCGGTAATATTCCGGGTCGCAGGTGGCGATTTCACGATCCCAGTCATAACCGAAGCCCAGTGATTTCAGCTGGTTCTTCATGTACGCGATGTTTTCTTTGGTCCACTTTGCCGGCGCCGTGTTGTTTTTGATGGCGGCGTTCTCAGCGGGCATACCGAAGGCATCCCAACCCATTGGCTGCATGACGTTTTTGCCCTGCATACGCTGGTAGCGGGAAATTACGTCGCCGATGGTGTAGTTACGCACATGACCCATGTGTAGCCGGCCGCTCGGGTAGGGAAACATCGACAGGCAGTAAAATTTCTCTCTGTTGCTGTCGGCAACGGCTTTGAATACCTGATTTTCTTCCCAGTATTGCTGTACGGAAGGTTCAATGTCGCGGGGACTGTAGGTCTCTTGCATCATGGCGTAATGTTCGGTTCTGAGTGCAGGTTAGAAAGCGCAGCAGTTTACCTGAATGCGCCTGACCAGCCTAGGGCGATCATGGTGTTGAGGTTATAGCCTTATAAAAAATATTGGTATTGAGCGTTGTGGAGGACCCCGCTGGAGAGGCGCTTGATTCAGGTCATCCTTTGTTCAGTAATCCACGCACAACGGCCTGCTCCGGGGTTGGCGGGTCCGGTCCGGGTGAGTATGTTTACGCTCTTCATTTGCTTTTGTGCAGTATATAAACAGAGGGATATGCAGTTATGCTCCGGAAAGTGTTGTTCGTCCTCATGTCACTGGCACCTGTGGTGGCAGCGGCGGAGAGTGTGGATGCCATGTTGCAGGAAATGATCATCATCGAGAACAACACCGCGCTGCTGCAGACTGCCATTGAGGATGGTCAGGAGCGGGCTGTGCTGTGTGTGCGCTGTCATGGTGATGATGGCAACAGCAAGCGTGATTACATTCCCAATCTGGCCAGCCAGAATGCCGCTTACCTGTTTACTCAGTTTGAACATTTTGCCAATGGTGTGCGTAAAGACTACGTGATGAGTAAGCTGGCCACCGGGCTGAGCACCAACGACCGCATTGATATCGCGCTGTTTTTCTCCCGTCTGGAAGTTAAGCCCCGGCCGCAGCCGGTCACTGCCGGTAAGCAGGGTGAAGCCATCTATAAATCAGTCTGTTTTGTCTGTCATGGTCAGGAAGGTCATGGCAGCGAACAGTATCCGCGCATTGCCGGTCAGCCGTATGAATTTCTGCAGAATACGCTGATGAAATTCCTCAATAACGATCCGGCACGCCAGAACTCCCCGATGATGGGGGTGATCCGTAATATGAATGAACAGCAGCTGGATGATGTTGCTGCCTATGTTGCGAATATGCCGTAACGCTCTGCTGGCGGCCGCCGTTCTGCTGGCGGGCTGCGCCAGTCTGCCTGACTACCATCACCCGGCTTATGACGAACATCTGCCGGCCCCGGTGGTGCAGAATGGTGGCAGCTGGGCATCACTGTTGCAGAATCAGGACCCGCAGGCCAGTGGTCTGGCGCTGCTGGCGACGGGGACCGATGCGTTTGCCGCGCGCATGTTGCTGGCGGCGACGGCGCAGCAGAGTCTTGATCTGCAGTATTACCTCTTTCATAAAGACCTGACCGGCCAGCTGCTGGTGTGGATGCTGCTGCAGGCCGCTGACCGCGGCGTGCGGGTGCGGGTGCTGCTGGACGATATGGCCAGCCGCGGTGCCGATGATTATCTGCGCATCATTAACCGCCATCCGCATATTCAGATCCGGCTGTTCAATCCGTTTCAGCGGGAATATCCGCGGGAGATGCAGTTTCTGACCCGCTATGGTGTTTCCACCCGGCGTATGCACAACAAATCGATGACGGCCGACAATACCGTGACCATCGTCGGCGGGCGCAATATCGGTGATGAATATTTTGATGCCGCCCGCAATGCTGTGGTATTCGGTGATCTGGATGTACTGACGGTGGGGCCGGTGGTGGAAGATGTTTCCACTGAGTTCGACCACTACTGGAACAGTGAACTGGCACTGCCGGTGGAATACGTGCTGAAAGACAAACCGGCAAAAGATCCGCAGGCGCTGGCGGAGTTGCGCCGGGACCTGCAGATCTGGGCAGAAAACCGCCGTGATCATCCTTATGCCGGCATTCTGCGTGAACGCATCCCGCAGCTGCTGAGCAATTATGAACAGCGCCTGCAGTGGGGGCGTGCCTACGTGGTGTCGGACCACCCGGAGAAAATCTCTGCCAGCGGCCCGTATGTGTCCCCGGTGCTGCAGAATACCCTGCGCCTGATGGAAAATGCCGGCAACGAGGTGCTGCTGGTCTCACCGTATTTTGTTCCCGGCCCGGACGGGGTGAAATATCTGAAGTCGCTGGTGAAGCGGGGGATCCGCGTGACGGTGCTGACCAATTCGCTGGCCAGCACCGATGTTCCGGCGGTGCACTCGGCTTATAAGCACTACCGTGAGGAACTGCTGCGTGCCGGCGTGGAGCTGTGGGAATTACGGCCGGATTCCGGTACCGAACGCCGCGGCAGCAGCTGGCTGGGCTCGTCATCGTCCAGTCTGCATGCCAAGTTTGTGATGATCGACAGCCGTTATTTTTATGTCGGATCAATGAATTTTGACCCGCGCTCCGCCCGGCAGAATACCGAAATGGGCATGCTGTTTGAGCAGCCGGAGGTCGGTGCCGAAGCGGAGCGGGTTCTGACCGGACACCTGGCGCACGAAGCTTACCGGCTGTCGCTGGAAGGTACGACGCTGCGTTGGCACGGTGAAAACGATGATGGCAGAACGGTGACCTATAACCACGATCCGGAAGCCGGCATATGGCGGCGCCTGCAGTCCTGGGTGCTGGGGGTGCTGCCGCTCGAATCCGAACTCTGAACCGGACCGGCAGCGACGTTCCGGTTAATCGGTTAAGATGACGCTCCGATCAATAGCTGCTGAATTCTGTTATGCCGGACAACACCCCTTCTTCCCGCTGGCAGTTCTGGATTGACCGCGGGGGCACGTTTACCGATATCGTCGCCCTGACCCCGGCCGGGGAACTGGTTACTCACAAACTGCTGTCAGAAAATCCTGCGCACTACGCCGATGCGGCGGTGGAAGGTATCCGTCAGCTGCAGCAGCGTTATGCCAGCCAGCCGGCGTTAACCGCCGCGGTGAAAATGGGCACGACGGTGGCGACCAATGCGTTGCTGGAACGCAAAGGCGCGCGCACGGCACTTTTCATCAGTAAAGGGCTGAAAGATCAGCTGCGCATCGGTTATCAGACCCGGCCGGATATTTTTGCCATACGCATCGACCAGCCAGAGCCTCTGTATGAGCGGGTCTGTGAAGTGCCGGAGCGGGTGCTGGCTGACGGTACCGTGGACTACCCGCTGGACGAAGACGCCCTGCTGGTGCAGCTGCTGGAAGTGCGTCAGCAGGGTTATACCAGTATCGCGGTGGTGCTGATGCATGCTTACCGTTATCCCGTCCACGAACAGCGGATCGGTGAGCTGGCGCAGCAGCTCGGTTTTCAGCAGATTTCCCTCAGCCATCAGGTCAGCCCGCTGATCAAACTGGTGCCGCGTGGCGATACCACGGTGGCTGACGCCTATCTGTCGCCGGTACTCGGCCATTATGTGAAGCAGGTCAGTACAGCACTGAGCGCGGAGTCGCTGCAGTTCATGCAGTCCAACGGCGGTCTGGCCGATGCCGCCGCTTTTCATGGCAAAGACGCCGTGCTGTCCGGCCCGGCCGGTGGTGTGGTGGGCATGGTGCGCACCGCCGTCGCGGATGGTTTTCACCACATTGTCGGTTTTGATATGGGCGGTACGTCCACCGATGTCAGTCACTATGCCGGTGAACTGGAGCGCGAAACCCTGACCGAAGTCAGCGGGGTTAAGCTGCGCGTGCCGATGATGAATATCCACACCGTCGCTGCTGGTGGCGGCTCGGTCGTGCGTTATGCCGATGGCCGTTTTCAGGTCGGTCCGCAATCGGCTGGCGCCTTTCCCGGCCCGGCCTGTTACCGCAACGGCGGACCGCTGACCATTACCGACTGCAATCTGCTGCTGGGCAAAATTCAGCCGGTTTATTTCCCGCAGGTATTTGGTCCGCAGCAGGATCAGCCACTGGACCGGGAGACCGTACGTGCGCAGTTTGCTGCCCTGGCGCAGCAGATAAAAGAAGACAGTGGTCAGGCATTTACCCCGGAGGCCATTGCCGAAGGCTTTCTGGCGGTGGCGGTCGACAGCATGGCGGCGGCGGTGAAAAAAATCTCCGTGCAGCGCGGCTATGACATCCGCGGTTATGTGCTCAATGCCTTCGGTGGCGCCGGTGCCCAGCATGCCTGCCTGGTCGCCGCGGCACTGAATATCTCCCGCGTCTATCTGCATCCGTTTGCCGGGGTACTGTCAGCCTTCGGTATCGGTCTGGCGGAGCAGCGCTGGCTGGGCGAGCAGGCAGTTGAAGTACCGCTGGATGACGGCTCGGCGCTGACGCAGGCGGCGTCGGCGTTTGCGGCTCTGCAACAGCAGGCGCAGCTGAGCGCGGATCAGGTTATCCGCCGTGCTTATCTGCGCTATGCCGGTTCTGATACCCAGCTGCTGGTGGATTATGGCCCGGCGGCGGCAATGCAGCAGGCGTTTGAACAGCAACACCGCCAGCTGTTTGGTTTTATTGCCAGTGATAAGGCGGTTCACCTTGATGCCGTACAGCTGGAACTGATTCATGGCGGCCAGCAGCCCCCGCGTTTGCCACTGCCGTCACACAGCGGCACGGTACAGCAGCAGGTGGACATGTATCTGGCGGGCCGCTGGCAGCCGGTGACGGTGATCGCCCGCGCTGATCTGGCGGCTGGTTTCAGTGCCCCCGGCCCATTGCTGGTAACCGATGCCAACAGCACCATCGTGGTGGAGCCGGGCTGGCAGCTTGAGGTGCTTGGCAGTGGTGCTCTGTTGCTGGAAAAGGTGGCCGCTGCCACGCAGCCCGCGGCAGAAGCTCAGCTGCTGAGTGCTGTACCTGACCCGGTCAGGCGAGACCCGGTCAGACTCGAGATATTCAATAACCTGTTTATGTCGGTTGCTGAGCAGATGGGTTTTGTGCTGGAAAAAACCGCCAGCAGTGTGAACATCAAAGAGCGGCTGGATTTTTCCTGTGCGCTGTTCGACCGTCACGGCGAGCTGGTGGCCAATGCCCCGCATATTCCCGTGCATCTGGGCTCGATGAGCGAAAGCATCAAAGTTGTCATGCGAGATCATCCGCAGATGGCGGCGGGCGACGCCTTTGTGCTGAACACGCCTTATAACGGCGGCACCCACCTGCCGGATGTGACTGTCATCCGCCCGGTCTTTATTGGCGGTGGGGCACAGGCCGATTTTTATGTCGCCGCCCGCGGGCACCATGCGGACATCGGCGGGATTACGCCGGGCTCCATGCCGGCCGGCAGTACCCATATCGAAGAAGAAGGCGTGCTGCTCGACAGTCTGGTGCTGATGCGTGCCGGTGAACTGCAGGAGCAGGCCATCCGCGCGGTGCTGGCAGACGCCCGTTATCCGGCGCGCAACCCCGATCAGAATATCGCCGATCTGAAAGCGCAGCTGGCGGCCTGTGCCAAAGGGGCGGCGGAGCTGGAGCGCCTGTGTGCCGAGTATGGCCGCGATCAGGTGCACGACTATATGCAGTATGTGATGGACAATGCCGAAGAAACCCTGCGCCGTTGCCTCGTTGAACTGCCCGACAGTGATTATGACGCCGTCATGGATGATGGTACTTACTTTAAGGTAAGTATCAGAGTTGATCAGCAGACACAGAGCGCTACGGTGGATTTTTCCGGTACCGGTTACCGTCCGCAACAGAAACAGCATCCGGGCAATTTCAACGCCCCGACTTCGGTGGTGATGGCGGCGGTGCTGTACTGTTTCCGCGTGCTGGTGGATAAACCCATGCCACTCAATGGCGGTTTTTTCCGTGCGGTTAAAGTGATTGTGCCTGAAGCCTCAATTATTGCTCCGGTTTATCCGGCGGCGGTGGTATCCGGTAATGTGGAAACCGCCCAGTATCTGGTCGATGTGGTCATGGGAGCATTGGGGCTGATGGCCGGCTGTCAGGGCACCAATAATAATTTCACTTTCGGTAATGAACAGCATCAGTATTACGAAACCCTGTGCGGTGGCAGTGGTGCTTCGGCGGCCGGTGATGGCGCCAGTGCGGTGCACTGCCATATGACCAATTCCCGTCTTACCGACCCGGAAATTCTGGAGCAACGTTATCCTGTGGTGCTGGACCATTTCCATATCCGTGCGCAATCCGGAGGCGCCGGAAAATACCGCGGCGGCAACGGAGCGGAGCGCCACATCCGCTTTTTAACGGCCATGCGGGCGAACATGATCAGTGGTCACCGTCAGGTTGCACCGGCGGGGCTGGCCGGTGGTGGTGCCGGCCGGACCGGCTGTAATTTTGTGTTGCGTCATAATGGTCGCCTGGAGTGGCTGGCAAGCTGTGCCGATATTGCGATGGAAGCCGGTGATACTTTCTGTATTCATACGCCGGGCGGCGGAGGGTTTGGACCGCCGGCAGACGATAATGACTATTGATAATATTAACGGCTGCAGGAAATATTCCGCAGGGCACCGGGTTATTCAGAGGTTCCCTAAATACAAAAAATAAAAATTAACGCATAAATAAAATGAAAAGAATCAACATCAGTGCCTGAAAGGCACTGGTGTTGATCGTTAAGCATTACAATAAATAAGGGAATTGTTTTTTTAATAATCAGATTGTGCAGCTCTGTTATCGCTTTTATGTTTTTTTTTGTTCGGAAATCTGATGTTCCGGGAAAAGCGGCCGATGAAGTCTATGCTTATAACAAACGAGTTATGTACAGATCAGACTTATGAGAAACAATCAGCCTGTTACCCAGAATGAGGTGACTTTTCCGTCAGGTCAGAAACTGATTTCGTCTACCGACCTGAAAGGTATTATCCGGGACTGCAATCAGGCTTTTATCGATATCAGTGGCTACAGCCGTGAAGAGCTGATCGGCAAACCACACAATCTGGTCCGTCATCCGGATATGCCGGCAGCCGCCTTCGATAATATGTGGCAGCACCTGAAAGCCGGACGGCCCTGGCTGGGTATGGTAAAAAACCGTTGTAAAAACGGTGACTATTACTGGGTCAGCGCTTACATCACCCCGCTGATGGAAAACGGTAAGATCACGGGTTATGAATCCGTGCGTATCTGCCCCGACCGTCAGGACGTTAAACGGGCAGATACTCTCTACCGCCGCCTGCGTGATGGCCATAAGGGCCTGCCACTGTTGTCCGCTGTTCCGGGACAACTGTGGGTGGTGCTGGCGGCGGCACTGATATCCGGTGGTCTGTATCTGAATGGTTATCCGTTACTGGCCTGGGCGGCGATGCTGGCCGGTTCAGCCGGTGCTGTGTGGACCGGCCTGCGGGCACGGGTAAAAACCCTGGAGTCACTGCTGTCGCACATGGACCGCGCTTTTACTGATCCGCTGGCGGCCAGGGCTTATACCGATGATTCGCTGACCCTGGGGATGATCAAGGTCGCCATTATCAGTCAGCGCCGCCATCTGGACACCGTGCTGACCCGTCTTGAGCACTCGGCCGATATCGTCAGCCAGCGTTCGGCTGAAGGCCTGGTACTGGTGCAGGACACCTGCCGTGACCTGCAGATGCAGCAGGATGAAACGGCCAGTGCCGCGACGGCGGTACAGGAAATGTCAGCCACCATTAACGAGGTCTCGGGCAATATTCAGAACACCGCCCAGCATGCGGAAAGTGCCCGTAATCAGAGTCAGGAAGGCCGTGAAGTCGTGCTGCTGACCCGGGAGGCGATTGAGGAACTGAAAAATACCGTGGATGAAATCCGTACCGCGGTGACCGAAGTCTCGCAACAGACGCAGAAGATTGCCGGCTCGGCGGAAATCATTGAACAGATCGCCGAGCAGACCAATCTGCTGGCACTGAATGCGGCCATTGAAGCGGCGCGGGCCGGGGAGCAGGGCCGTGGTTTTGCCGTGGTCGCCGATGAAGTACGCAGTCTGGCGATGCGCACACGGGAGTCCACCGCCGAAATCCACACCGTGGTCGGTGATCTGGTGAACCGTACCGGGCAGGCAGTACATGTGGCGGAACGCGGTGTCGGAGCCGCTGAGCAGGGGCTGGTGCGTATGCGTGAAGCCGAGCAGTCACTGGGTGATATTGCCTCATCGGTCGGCCAGATTGCCGATATGTCGATCCAGATGGCCGCCGCGGTGGAAGAGCAGGTTCAGGTATCGTCTGAAATCAGCAGTCAGGTCACCCGGATCAATGAGCTGTCACAGCAGAGCATGAGTTCCGGTAACCGCTCGGCCGAGAGTGTGCAGGAAATTCAGGATATTGCCCGTGAGCTGCATGAACTGATGGTGCGCTTCCGCTGATAAATCCGGGCGCTGCGGTGGGGTATATCCTTGTGATAGAATGGCGGCAGACTGAACCATTCTGAGAGAGAAGTGCTATGGATATTATGGAGGTCATCAAAGACCAGGTTACCGGCAACCCGATTCTGCTGTATATGAAAGGGTCGCCCAACCAGCCGATGTGCGGTTTCTCTGCCCGCACGGTGCAGGCAGTGATGGAATGCGGACAGAAATTTGCCTACGTTGATGTGCTGTCCAATCCGGAAATCCGTACCAACCTGCCCAAATATGCCAACTGGCCGACGTTCCCGCAGCTGTGGGTTAACGGTGAGCTGGTCGGTGGCTGCGATATCGTGACCGAAATGCATGAAAAAGGTGAACTGAAAGCTTTGCTGGAAGAAGCGGCTCCGCAGGAGTAATTTCCGTCACCGATAAAAAACCAGCCTCCGGGCTGGTTTTTTTATGCCCGCAGTATGGCGCACCGCGCAGGTGACCCGCTGCGGTATGGTGGTACTATGTGGCTCACCTCAGATGGTGCAATCCGCAGGATATCCGTACAGAACATGGTCGTTAAAAGCAGAACCGACAATCCCCAATCCCCCTGGCTGGAATCGCTGGATCAGCGTGCCGTGGCCGCCTGGGTGGCGCGCAAAGGCCGCCATCCGGAGGCACCCGTGTGGGGGCTCGACCGTCACCGGCTGCTGGATAAACGGCTGCGGGATAATCAGGTGGTGTGGCTCAATGCCCCGGCCGGGTACGGCAAGACGGTGCTGATGGGGGATTATGTACGCTATGCCGAGCAGAACGGCATGTCGGTGATCTGGCTGACGCTGGATAACCGTGATACCCCGGCGGAATATTTTCTGCTGCATTTCCTTGAAGCGGCTGAACATCAGTTACCCGGCGTTGCCACGGATGCCCTGGCCCACTGGCACGAGACCCGCCGCCGCGGGCGGGTGGATACCGAACAGGTGCTGCTGCTGTGGCTGCAGGAACTGGCGGGCTTCGGGCGTGCACTGCTGCTGTGTTTCGATGATGTGCATAACCTGCATGAGAGCGACAGCTTCCAGGTACTGAATCTGATTATTGAACAGTTGCCGGCCGGCGTCGGCATGCTGCTGGCCTCACGCTATACCCCGGCCCATCTGGGTCGTCTGCGTCTCAACCCGCGTCTGAGCTGGCTTGGCAGTCAGGATCTGGCGTTTACCGACGATGAGACGCAGAAGCTGCTGCTGCAGCACGATGTGCCTGAACCGGCGCGTCAGGTGCCGCCGCTGATGCAGCGTCTGCAGGGCTGGCCGGCGGGGCTGGCCATCTGGCTGGCCTGTTACCGGGCCGCCGGCCGCCCGCCGGAGCCGCCGCCCGGACTGGCACAGCAGGAACTGAGTGATTATCTGCTCGGCGAAACCCTGCACCGGGTGGAGGCGGATCTGCAGCAGTTTGTGCAGCAGGCTGCCGTACTCGGTACCTTCAGCGAACAGCTGCTGCAGCACTGCACCGGCAGCGCCGATTATCACCCCCCTCTGCTGCAGGCTCTGCGGCTGAATCTGTTTATCGAACCGCTGGAGCACCGTTCCGGCTGGTTCCGCATGCATCCGGTGATGGGCGCCCTGCTGGCGCATCAGCTGCCGGGCGGGCAGCGGCGTGAGTTGCATGAAAGGGCCTACACCTGGCTCAGTAATCATCAGCAGCCGGTGGCTGCTCTGTACCACGCCCGTCAGGCCGGACTGGGCGGGGAAATTCTCAGCTGGGTGGAACATGAAGCGGAACTGATTCTGGCCAATCTGGATATCGCCGGCCTGCTCGACTGGTTTGATATTCTCGGCGATGAACTGCTGTACCGCTCTGCGCGGCTGATGGCGATTGCGGCCTGGGTCTGGCTGCTGACTCATCAGACTGAGAAAGCCGGGCTGCTGATCCGCCGTCTGCAGACGGAGCGGGCGCTGACGGATTACGAAGAAGATGCCCTGTTGGGCTATATGGCGCGCCTTAAAGGCCAGCTGGATGAAGCCGGTCAGCACTGCCGCCGGGCTATGGAACAGATGCCGGGCGAACGTTTTACCCTGCGTATTCTGATGAGTTCAACGCTGGCCCATCTGTGTCTGGCGGAGCAGGACCCGGAAGGCGCCCGCATCTGGAACCGGCTGGCGCAGGATCTGTCGCGCCAGCATCAGGTACCGGCGATGGAAGCGCTGGCGCTGTTTGATTATGCCCGCATTGAACTGAACCGCGGCCATCTGCAGCACAGTGCCACGCTGGTGGATCACGGGCTGGCGCTGCTGCAGACTGAGGAAGGACAGGCGGAGCGTTTACCGCGAGGCCGGCTGCTGCTGTACCGCGCGATGCAGATGTGGCTGAGCAGTGATGATCTGCCGCGGCTGGAAGAAACCCTGCAGCAGGGCATCAGCGCTGCCATCAGTGTGCACGATGTATCGGTCTGTTATGGCTATGCCGTAGCGGCCATCCGCCTGTCTGCCCGCGGTGAGCATGAGGCAGCACTGGAAACCATCGGCATTGCCGAACGCCTGATGCAGCGCTGGCAGGTGGAAGCTGACAGTTACCAGTGGCTGAATATGATCAAAGCCAATGTCTGGATCACCCAGGGTAAGCTGCGGCGGGCGCAGAGCTGTATTGACCAGTTACTGAACGGGCGCAGCTACGGCCAGCTGCCGCGGCCGGAGCTGTTCCCCATGCTGCCGTCGTTTGTCATTCTCACTCAGGGACGGCTGTGGCTGCTGGCCAATCAGGTGGCAGAGTGTCTGGTGCTGGTGGACGAAAATATGCACAGCCATGGCGGTAACTTTGCCACTCTGCTGATGCAGCTGCTGCGCGCGGAAGCCATGCGCCGTCAGCAGGGCGGCAGCGACAGCCAGAAACTGATGAATCAGACCATGCAGATGTTGCGTGCCGCCGGCATTGGCATCCATTTCCTCGCCTGGGTGCCGTTTATGGCTGGCGCTGATGGTGATAATGCCCGTCAGGACGCCGAGGCCGACGATATCCGGGTCAGTCTGAGCGAGCGGGAACTGGAAGTGCTGAGCAAGATTGCCCAGGGCTTGTCCAATCAGGAAATCGCCGATCAGCTGTTTATCTCGCTGCATACAGTCAAAACCCATGCCCGTAAGATTAACGTCAAACTGGGGGCCAGGAGCCGCACCCAGGCCATTCACCGGGCGCAGGAACTGAACCTGCTCTGATCAATAATACTTTTATTAACAATAGATTAGCGAATGTGGTCCAGGTCGGATAAGTGGCTTTCAGACTGGCATCTGTACGAGTTCTGAACTAAATATGGGTACAGGCACACAGACTGGACGGGCTATGACACAGGGATACAAAGCGGTGGTGCTGGGCCGCAGCAAAGACCAGCAGCTGGAGGCATTACTGGGTGAAAAGTATGACCTCCTGTTCACCGACACAGTCTCTGTGGTGGCGGAAGCAGTGGCGGCTACCGATATCAAACTGATTCTGATTGATGTCACCTCGCTGGGTGCGGAACGGACGCTGGAAGGTTGCCAGGCGTTAAAGGAAGTCTCTGAACTGCCGGTGGTGCTGCTGGCTGACCGCGATACCCTGGATTACAAAATGCAGGCGTATGAGGCAGGCTGCGATGATTATCTGACGCGCAGTGATATGTATGAACTCAAGGCCCGTCTCGACCGCGTCCTGTTCAATCAGATTGCCAATGATCAGCTCAGGATGCAGCTGAAACAGGCCCATGAAATGGCGTTTATCGCCATGTCCGATACCTCTGATCTGGGGGTCAATGTTCAGTTTCTGCTGGAGGTTAATCACTGCAGCAATATTGATGAGCTGGGTATGCGTCTGTTCCAGTCATTGCGCCGTTACGGCATTAACTGCAGCCTGCAGATGCGCAGCCGGTACGGCGTTAAGAATATGGAAGCCAATGGCATGGCCAAGGAAATGGAATCTGCTCTGCTCAGTGCCTGTGCAGAGCAGGGCCGTTATGTCGATTTCGGCCGCCGTTCGATCATGAATTACGGCCGCGTCTCGCTGCTGGTAAAAAATATGCCGCTCGATGATGAGAAAAAATACGGCGCCATCAAAGACAATGTTTTTTCCCTGCTGCAGGGCTGTGATGCGCGCATCGAATCCCTTGATAACCAGCAGTCACTGACTCTGGAAAGTCTGCTGGTAAAGCGGCTGACCGGCCAGCTGCGGTCGCTGGTCGGGCAGGTTGAAGAGGGCTATCAGGAGGTGATGCGCGGCATCGCGGATGTGGTGGAAAATATGGCCGAAGGGGTGGAAAACAGCCTGCAGTATCTGGGCATGGACGAAACCCAGGAAGCGGCGTTACAGGGGATTATGGAACGCGGGATCAGCGACACCAACCGCGTCTTTAACGAAGGTATCCGGCTGGATGAAGGGCTGCGTTCATTACTGCAGCAACTGGATGATATTTTTTCTGCGGGTCAGATTGACCCGCAGAAGATTGGCGAACTGCTGGAAAAAATGCCGGCCGGCCATCCGCCGGGCGGAGTTCAGTGAACCGCCGGTTTTTCTGCCGTGGCACAGGTACCTTCCGCCACTTCCACTTCCCACGGTGGGTTCGGGCGGATGCTGTCGATGACGAAATCGACGAAGCTGCGTACTTTGGCTGACAGGTGACGGTTGCTCGGATACAGCGCGTGAATCGGACTGGCTTCAAACGGCCAGTCACACAGCAGCGGCACCAGGTCACCGGAGCGGATGGCCGGTGAAGCAATCAGCAGTGGCAGCGGCGCAATGCCGGCACCAGACAGGGTCATGGCGTATAAGCTGGCGAAGTCGTTAACCTGCAGACGGGGTTTCACCTGAATATTGGCTTCCTGATCTTCCGGACCTTTCATATTCCACTGCAGCCAGGAAGACGATGTGATCAGCTGATGGTCATTGAGCTGATCAGGATTGGCCGGAATACCGGACTTATCCAGATAGTCCGGGCTGGCGCAGAGAATGCCGCGGACATCGCCCAGATAACGGCCGATCAGAGAGGAATCTTCCAGTTGGCCGATACGGAATGCCACGTCGATCCCTTCCTGCACCAGATCCAGACGCTGGTCGGACAGTACCATATCCACCACCACCTGCGGATGCAGTTCCATATATTCAGCCACCAGACCGGACAGCACAGTGGAGCCAAACAGCACCGGAGCAGTGATTCGCAGGGTGCCGGTCGGCGTACTCTGCATCTGGGTCACAGCAATATTGGCTTCTTCGATTTCACCCAGGATGCGGGCGCACTGGTTGTAATACGCATTGCCGGTGTCGGTCAGACGCAGGCTGCGGGTCGTGCGCTGAATCAGACGTACGCCGAGACGCTCTTCCAGCTGGGTAATCTTACGGCTGACTGTGGACTTCGGCAGGCCGAGGTTTTTGGCTGCACCGGTGAAACTGCCGGCTTCGACAACATGAACGAAGATAGCCATTTCGTTCAGATCAAATTCTTCCCGTTTACCTATCTGCATTGGGAACCACCATTACATTCATTTCAGACGCTGGTCAGTATGGCGCGTTTTGCAAAAATTTGGAAGTAAAATGGAACAATAAGGTGTCTATGGTTCTGATTGTCCGATTTATCTGTATGATTCGCAGGATTAAAGGGACGGCAGGGGCCACGCACGGCCCCTGTGGATCAGATCTGTGCCTTGATACCGAAGGATACGATCAGCGGCAGGTCGGTGGCTTCCTCGCGCCCGCTGTAATCGGCATTTTCATACTGATAGCCGGTGACATTGCTGCGGTTGTAGAGGTTCAGGATCTCGGCGTAGAGGTCGATTTTCCAGCCGTGGATTTCCGGTACCTCGCGGTCGAGGCGTACATCCAGCCGGTGGTAAGCCGGCAGGCGCTTTGAGTTCACGCTGCCATAGACCGGATTGTACAGCGCCGGGTCGTCAGTATCCTGCACGGCGCCCTCCAGCGGAGTGATCAGCTGGCCGCTCTGATAACGCCATTTGATGCCCAGCTGCAGACCCTCACTGAGCTGATAATTGGCAACCGTGTTGATGATCACCGGCTGGTCATAGTTGTAGCTGAAGCTGTCACCGCTGAGGGTATTCTTACGCAAGGTGCGGGCATAGGCGAGCGACATCCAGCCGTACCAGCGTTCACTCAGATTGCGGTTGATAAAGAATTCGGCACCCCAGGCACGCCCTTCGGCGTCGTTGGTGTAACGCGGCAGGGCTTCGTACTCGGCATCGCTCAGACTGCTGTACAGCGGGTCTTTATCTTCGCGCGCAACAATAATGTTGTTCAGGTCTTTGTAGTAAACCTCGGCTTTCCAGAACAGGTCGGGGCTGACCTGATGCTCAATGCCCAGTTCATAGTGGGTGGCCTCTGGCTGCTGCAGCTCCTCATTGCCGAACGGCTCAACGAACAGGCCGAAATTCTGCGGCATAATATGGTGCTCACCATAGGCCTGAGTAAACCACCAGGTATCGCTGAACTGCCAGCGGCTGTGCACTCTGGGTTCGGCGAAATGCTGGCCGGTGTAATCATCCCACGACAGGGCAACCCCCGGCGTCAGCGTCCAGTCAGGCGTTACCGCCCAGGCATCGGCCAGATGGGCGTCGTAGTTATACACCACAGGTTTGCCGGAACCTGTGATGGTTTCTGTGCCATCGACGATGCGGCAGTCAGGGTCAAATTCATCACAGGGTGGGCCGGAGAACACACCTTGATAAGCGATATGGCTTTCGGTGATTTCTGCTCCCCAGCGCAGTTCATGTTCATAGGTCAGCGGATAGGCGAACTGGCTGCGCAGGTTATAGTCATCGACTTTGACGTCAAGCCGGTTGCTGCTGCCAATATTGAAGCTGAATTTCTGCTCCATATGTGACAGGCCGATTTTATGGCTGAGGCCGCTGTTATAGAGTTTTTCCCACACCAGCCCCTGGCTGTTGAAAAAGGCTTCGAAATTAATATCGCCACTCAGCCCGGGGTCCTGCAGCACCTGATCGGAATCATCATCGAACTGAATGCCGGCTTTATCCCGCGAACCAATCGCCTGGAACCAGATTTTTTCGTTGTCGCTCAGGCGGATTTCATACTTGCCCTGATAGTCGTAGTACTCCGGCAGCGTGGTCAGTTCAAAGTCTTCATCGTCGAGAAAATTCTCAATGTAATACTGAAATAAGCTCTGTCTGGCGGCGATATAAAAGCTCTGGTTATCATTCACCGGCTGTTCGTAAAAAATACCGGCCTTAAGGAAGCTGGCATCAATAATCAGCTGACGACGGTCGTAATAAGGCGAGCGTGAATCGGCTTCAATCACCGCCCCGGTGGCGTTGTTATACTGCGGCTCAAAGGCAGCGGTTTCGAGGCGGAAATTTTCAATCACGTTATCGCTGAGAATACTGCTGCTGTCGGAATGAAAAATATAGCCGACCGGCATAAAGTCGATAACGTACTGATTATCATCGGGTGATGAACCACGCACCGCGGGTTCAGATGCCCGTCCGGAAGCGAAGGTCACACCGGGCAGGGTGTTAATGGCGGCCAGTGGATCATTGCCGCTGCCCGGTACTTTCAGCAGTTTTTCGGTGCTGATACGGGTCAGGGGTTCTTCCCTGCCGCTGATTTCGACCTTATCCAGCTGCACGGCAGTGGTGTCGTTTTCAGCAACCGCAGTCAGTGGCAGGCAGCCGATCAGCAACGCCGGCAGAGATCCTTTCAGGTGTGTTTTCATAGCGCTCCCCTTGATGGTACCGGGCGGATATTAGCAGCTTAAACTGAACAGAATATGAACTTTTTCCTGTTTCAGCTGTGCGCAGCGCAGCGGGTGCCGTTCACACGGCTGCCGCCAGCGGCGGGCGCCGGTTCAGTGGCTTGGCGAACAACAGCTGTACATCACCGATAACCCGTTCAGCAAAACCGCCTTCACAGTAGCTGAAATAAAAGTCCCACAAGCGGATAAAGGTTTCATCGTATCCCAGCGTACGGATCTGCTGGCGCTGTTCAAGAAAGCGCTGACGCCAGAGGGCCAGTGTTCTGGCGTAGTGCGGGGTAATGTCTTCCAGGTTCACCAGTTTCATATCACTGCGGACAGCCACGGACTGACAGATGGCGCTGATGCAGGGAATAAAACTGCCGGGGAAAATATAGCGTTTAATAAAATCGACTTCTTTTTTCGCCTGCTGATAGCGCTGGTCATCAATGGTGATGGCCTGAATCAGAGCCAGACCATCGTCTTTCAGCAGTTTATTGCAGACGGCAATATAGGTATCCAGATACTGATAACCGACGGCCTCAATCATTTCGATGGACACCAGTTTGTCGTATTGTCCATCAAGTTCACGGTAGTCTTTTTTCAGCAGGGTGATTTTATCCTGCAGCCCGGCGGCACGGATCTTCTGCGCTGCCCACTCATATTGCTGCGCAGAAATGGTGGTCGTGGTTACCCGGCAGCCATAATGGCTGGCGGCATAAATGGCCATGCTGCCCCAGCCGCTGCCGATTTCCAGCAGGTGGTCGCTTTCACTCAGTGCCAGCTTGCGGCAGATACGCTCCATTTTGTGCAGCGATGCCTGTTCCAGTGTGGCGTCAGCCGAGGGGAAAATGGCACTGGAATACATCATGGTCGGATCAAGGAAGAGACTGAACATGTCATTGCCAAGGTCGTAATGGGCGGCGATATTGCGCCGCGAGCCTTTTTCGGTATTCCGGTTCAGGGCATGGAACATTTTCAGTAAGGCCTTGCCGGCGCTGGCCAGACCACCATCAATACGGTTAACAATATCTTTATTGCGTGCCAGAATACGTATCAGCCGTGGCAGGTCGTCACTGTCCCAGTCGCCGGTCATGTAGGACTCGCCGGCACCGACACTGCCGTTCAGGGCAATGCTGCGGTAGGCCTCGCTGTCACGGATAATAATGGCCGCCGTTAATTCTTTTTCCTGCGGGTTACCGAAGGTCAGGGTGTTGCTGCCTTCACATACACGGATGCAGCCGCTGTGCAGCTGGCTGAGCGTATGAAACAGGCCCCGGCGGCAGATACGGTCCAGCCAGGGCATGGCGTCAGGCGTCAGTGTCAGGCTTTTCATGGTTGCGCTCCTTGCCCGGCCGGGCAGATGAATGAGTGTCTTGTTGGCGGTTGTGCGGGTGATCATAAAAACGGCAGCGTCGCAGCCACAGTCTGAGAGCATTCCAGTAAATTCCCCACAATACTTTCATCGTCATAAAGGGGTATTGGCGGAGTACCGACGACATAACGCTGCGGCTGAACGGCCGGCGGCTGAGGCTCAGGGTGGCATCAAAATCGCGGTGACCGCCGTTGCTGTTGTTCAGGGTTTCCATATGAATAAGAAGCTGGTCACCCGGCTCGTTGAGAAGCCAGTGGTATTCCATATTCATTGGGTTAAACGGGGAAACGTGAAAGCGTTTGGCAAAGCGGTAACGGTAGCGGGTGGTATGGCGGCGCGGATACACAGCCGTGGCAGCAATGCCTTTACTCTGCTGACGGGTTGACAGCAGATAGTGAAAACGTTCACGCCACGGTGTGTTGGTAATTTCTGCCAGAATACCGGCCAGTGAGCCGTCCTGGCGGTAACCAAAATAAAAACTGACCGGGTTCATAATAAAACCAAAATAGCGCAGGTTGGTCAGCAGGCGCACGGAGCTGATTTGTTCATCGAGTTGCTGATCAAACGCCTGGATAACCCGGACTTTCAGATCGGCGGCGGTGTTTTCTGCTGCCTGTGCGGCGGCGTAAAAATCGCTGCGGCAGAAGCGGGCGAGGGCAAAGCCTCCCGGTCTGCAGCGCCACAACGGATGCTGTTGCATCAGTGCATCGGTTTCATCAAGATCAAGCAGTACCATAAATACCCGGTACTGCAGCTGATGTGACAGCGGCGTATAGCGGCGGTGTCTGACCCAGCCTTCATAAACAGCGCTGTTCTCGCTGCCGTTGCTGTTACCCATCAGAGGGTGACACCGAACGTTTCGGTCACGCGCAGGGCACTGATAACGCCGTCTTCATGAAAACCATTAAACCAGTAAGCACCACAGAAATGACTGCGGTTATGGTTGCTGATTTCATGGTGGCGCTGCTGTGCCGCAAAGGCACGCAGACTGAAAACCGGATGGTGGTAGGTAAAACGGCGGATGATCTTATCCGGGTCAATACATCCGGTTTTATTCAGGGTGACGCAGAAGTCCACCGGACAGGCGGAAAAGTTCTGCAGGCGGTTCATGTAATAGGTGACACCCACGGTATCCTGCGGATGGGCTGCTGTGTGATAATTCCATGCCGCTCTGGCCAGCGGACGTGTTGGCAGCAGACTGCTGTCGGTATGCAGCACCACGTCATTTTCCTGATAAGGAATCGCACCGAGAATATCGCGCTCAGCAGCTGACGGATCGGCCAGCATCGCCAGCGCCTGATCACTGTGGCAGGCAAAAATAATCTGATCAAAATTCTCAGCACCGGCAGAAGAGAACACACTGACGCCATCACGGTGGCGGATGACGCGGGTAACAGCGGTATTGGTGTAAAGGCTCTCTTGTGGCAGGTCGCTGACCATTTTTTCCACATAGCTGCGGGAACCATGACTGACAACCCGCCATTGTGGCCGCTCATCGACACTGAGCATGCCGTGGTTATTAAAAAAACGCAGGAAGAAGAATAACGGGAATTCCATCATAGCAGCTTCGCTGGCAGACCATATCGCGGCGCCCATGGGAATAATGTAATAGCGGCTGAAATAATGGCTGTATTTTTTGCGCTGCAGATAGTTGCCCAGCGTTTCCTGTTGCTCGACCGTACCGAGTACCAGCTCTTCGCGGGTTTCGCGGTTAAAGCGCAGTATTTCGCGGATCATGCGCAGGAATGCAGGGTTGACCAGATTGCGGCGCTGGGCAAACAGAGTATTCAGCGTATGTCCGTTGTATTCCAGCCCTGATTGTTCACAGCGTACACTGAAACTCATATCGGAATTTTCACTGGCAACGCCAAGCCTATTCAGCAGACGGATAAAGTTCGGATAGGTCCAGTCGTTGAATACAATAAACCCGGTATTGACCGGCCATATCTTGTCGCCCAGCGTGACATCGGTTGTCTGCGTATGGCCACCGATGTAATCCTCCGCTTCATACAGGGTGATGTCATATTTATCTTTCAGCAGCCATGCACAGGTCAGGCCGGAGATACCTGAGCCGATAATGGCAATGCGTTCTTTTTTCACAGCATGTTCTCCTTAATACGGCGTATGGCCCAGCCGAGCAGGGGAAGGTGTTCATAGAGTATGGCGCCGCCATCGAAATAATCCTGATGACGGACGATACGCTGGTTGTGCCACTGCAGTTCGGAGCAACCCTCAAGGCAGATTTCCCGACCGCGGTTGATACGTGGATGTGAGTAATACAGGGTCCAGCGTTCAATACTGCACTCCGCCGCCGCTATGGCCGGGCGGAAGTCAAAACGTATGCTGTTCACATTGCTGTACAGGGCAGTGAAATAATCCGTCAGCTCAGTCAGCCCGTGAACTTCATGGAAAGGGTCACGGAAATGGATATTTCCGGCATAGCATTCAGCCAGCAGCTGACGCGATACATTGCTCTGGTTCAGTGTCTGATACAGGTGCCGGAAACGCTCACTGTTCATTCTTTTTTTCCGTACTTAAAGCGTTATTACGCCCTTCCTGCAGTATCTTTTCCGGTACCGGATTCAGGTCGTGGATAATGCCGGCAAAGCTCATCAGCTTCAGCAGCAGCCAGGTGATGTCCAGCTCCCACCAGTAAAATCCCTGGCGTGCCGATACCGGAAAACGGTGGTGATTGTTGTGCCAGCCTTCTCCCAGGGTCAGTAATGCCAGCAAAGCGTTGTTGCGGCTTTCGTCGCGGGTGGCAAAACGTTTACTGCCCCAGATATGGCCGAGTGAATTAATGGTGACGGTGGAATGAAACAGCAGCACGGTGGAAATAAAAAATCCCCAGACAACCAGTTGCAGGCCATTGGTGTGCAGCTGTGGCTGATACCGCTCCAGCAGCGCACCACTGATATACAGCATAATCAGCAGCAGTAACGGCGCAGCCGTATCGTAGCGGTCAAGCCAGCGCAGTTCCGGGTAACGGGCAAAATCTTTGATACGCTGAAACTGTGTGCGGAAGGAGGCATCACAGGTAAACCAGCCGGCGTGACTCCACCAGAAGCCGCGTATGACCGGTGAATGCAGGTCCTGATCGGTATCGGCATGCAGATGATGGCTGCGGTGATGGGCAGCCCACCAGAGCGGACCACGTTGGGCGGCCGTGTTACCCAGCAGGGCAAAAATAAACTGCCAGCCACGGGACGTTTTATAGGCACGGTGGGAAAAATAACGGTGATAAAAGGCGGTGATGGCAAACAGCCGTAACCAGTAAAGTGCCAGACAGGTGATCAGAGCGGTGCTGCTGATACCGGTCAGCAGCACCAGCAGGCAGCCCAGGTGCAGCAGAATAAAGGGCAGCAGACGCAGAAGATTAAAGCGTGTGCTGATAAGTTCTTCTTCCGGCGCCGCCCACGAATCGGCCCAGCGGATAATATTGCGCCAGCGGGAGCGCTTGCTGATGCTGTTCACCGGGTCTCCTCCCGGATGTTTTCTGCACGACTGTTTTTAAAGGCATCCAGCGCCCGCTGGCGGGCAAGTTTATGCTCCACCACAGGTTGCGGATAATCACACAGCTGGCGTTCCACTGGTGATGGCCAGTGTCTGGATGCTGCAGGCAGGGATGCCAGCTGAGGCAGCATAGTGGCAATAAATTCTCCCGCCGCATCGAATCTTTCTGACTGGGTGACCGGATTAAAAATACGGAAATACGGCACGCCATCGGCACCCGTGGAGGCACTCCACTGCCAGCCGCCGTTATTGGAGGCAAAATCGGCATCAACCAGCCAGTAATTAAAAAATGCCTCACCGCGGCGCCAGTCAATCAGCAGGTGTTTGCTGAGAAACATGGCACTGATCATGCGCAGCCGGTTGTGCATCCAGCCGCTCTGACGTAACTGGATGATGGCGGCATCGACGATGGGGTAGCCGGTGCGGCCTTCACTCCAGCGGCGGAAGTCTTCCTCACTGCTGCGCCAGCGTACGGATTCTGTGTCTTCTTTGAATACACGGTGTTTGCACAGCTGCGGAAAAGCGACCAACAGGTGGCGGTAAAATTCGCGCCAGATCAGTTCACTGATCCAGCCGTCGGCACCGGCATTACCACCACTGAGCTGACCATGATTGGTCTGCACCGCGCTGTACAGACACTGCCGTGGGGACAGGATGCCCAATGACAGTTCAAACGACAGCTGGCTGGTGGCTGGCGCTGAGGGAATATCGCGCTGGCTTTTATAGTCCGTTATTTTGTCGGCAATAAAGGCTTCCAGTTTGTCGTGGGCAGCGTCTTCCGTTACCGGCCACAGCGGGTCAGGTTTCATCGCCGGTAACGGATGTGCCTGTTGCCAGTGGCTGATTTTCTGCTGCAGTTCTGGCGCTAATGATGGGCGTAGCGCCGGCGCTGCCAGTGGCGCCGATAACTGACGCTCAGCGAGTGGCAGCCAGGCTTTTTTAAACGGGGTAAAAACTTTGAACGGCAGCTGCTGACGGGTTTCAACGGCACCGGGTGGCAGCAGGCACTGATCATGAAAGCGGTTGCATTCCGTGCCCTGTTCACGGCACCAGTGCACAAACTGAATATCACGGTGCCGTTCATTCACTTCATATTCACTGTTGAACGACACGGATTTTACCGCCAGATCCGTACAGAGCGTCTGCAGCTGTTGCAGACTCTGGCTGAACGTATCGCCGTGCAGAATCAGTAACGGAATACCACGATCCGCCAGTTCCTGCTGCAGGGTCAGCGCGCGGTTGTTTAACAACTGAATTTTACGTGGGCCAAGGCCATGCTGCTGCCATTGCGCCAGTGTCAGAAAAAAAACGGCTACCACCGCGTCAGCCTGCCGGCAGGCATGGCTTAAGGCCGGATTATCTGCGCAGCGCAGATCGGTGCGGAACCATACTAAGTGCGTCACTGGGTTTCTCCTGCCGCGGACGAGTCCGCTACTGCTGCAATAAAGTCGCGGATCTGCCGTGCGCAGTTACCCTGCAGATGGGTAATGGCGGTACGGTTTTCAGAAACCGGGTCAGAGGATGAGGGCGGTGTGCCGGATATCGCCAGCGGCAGGGCAAGGTTGTGGCAAAAAGACTGCCAGCTTTGCTGGCGGCTTTTCGTCAGCGGATAAAAATGGCCCCATAAATACGCAGCACCGGTTATTGAGGCGGTGGCGCGGATATCCTCCGGGGTTAAGCCGGCGCCGTAATATTCACAGCGGTAATCCGCAGCAGCGAGTGCGCAGGCACAGATCAGCAGTTCGGTTTCTGCCTGTTCGTCATGACAGAAAAACAGCACGACAGGACCCTTGTTATGACGTTGATGCTGCAGCAGCAGGCTGTTCAGTTTGCGTTGCAGTAAGCGGATAAAAATTTTAACGGCCACGCTGGCCGGCTGTTCACTGCGCAGGTGGGTGATGACCGGCTGCAGACAGTGCTGGTAATAAAACGCCAGCGGATAAGAGGCAAAGCCGGTATTCCATAACTCGTCCAGTGTGCGGCTGTTCAGTTGCCGCGCGGCCTGCAGCAGCAGCTGTTGCTGACTCTGCCATTCCTGTTCCTGCGGTGCACTCTGCCCGCTGCCATTTTTCAGCAGCAGCCGTACCTGGCGGATGGGGTAACCCTGATCCAGCCAGTAAAGGATGTGTTTTACATGGCGGATATGCTCGTCGGTATAAAACCTGTGCCCTTTGGCCGTGCGCTGCGGGCAGATAATGCCGTAACGCCGCTCCCAGGCGCGCAGGGTTACCGGGTTAACCCCGGTGAGGCGGGCAAACTCGCGGATCGGATAGCTGTTGCTGTCATCCAGCCGGTTCATAACGCATTCCGCAGGCCGAGTTCATACGGATGCGGGTTCAGGTACACCTGGCGGCGGGCATAGGCGCTGGCTGCCGGATGATGGTTGAGGTGATGTTTCAGCAACGTCAGCGGCACGATTAACGGCACAATGCCCTGATGATACTGGCGGATCACCTCACTGAGCTCGGCCTTATCGGCGCTGCTGAGCAGATTTTTCAGATAGCCCTGCAGGTGCATCAGGGTATTGGTGTGCATGGCTCGGCTGGCAGGGCGGGCCAGTGCCTCCATCAGCTGGCTGAAGTATTCGTTGGCGACAATCTGTGGGTTCTGATTACCGATGTCGGCCAGAATTCTGCCCAGTGTGCGGTAATGAGTCGGGCTGTGGGCCATGACCAGATATTTATAGCGCGAGTGAAATTCGATCAGACCATGGGCGGTGATGCCCTGACGGCTGAATTCCTGCCAGTCGTGGTAGGTAAACACCCGGGTCATAAAGTTTTCCCGCAGCGCAGCGTCATTCAGCCGGCCGGCTTCTTCCACCGGCAGTAACGGGTTGGCCTTGCAGAAGGCATCGGCAAATACGCCGCTGGCGGTACCTTCCGGATGACCATTGGCCAGATAACGCTTAACACTGAACAGGCCGCAGCTGGGACTTTTCTGCATAAAAATGTAGCCGCACAGGTGCGTCTGGGAAGCGGCCTGCTGCCGGCCATAGTCTGCGAGTGGGGCTGTAACGTCGAGTGCCGGGTTGTTGCTGCCGAGCGCACGGACGTCTGCCTCCGGAGTTGCACTGACCAGCCGGATGGCTTCGCGCGGGGTACCAAGGCCAATGGCAGTCTCGGGGCACAGGGAAACGAAGTCGAAGTAGCGGCTGAGAGTATCGGTGCAGAAGCGTGAGCGTTTATGGGAACCATTAAAGCGCACTGGCTGGCCCATCAGGCAGGCACTGATACCGACAGGGATACGTTCACTGATACTGGGGGAAATTGTCTGAGTGGCCATTTGTATAACCTTTGCACCATTTGTTGTACAAGATCATTTAAACGGCAAAATCTTATACAAGTCAACCTTTTTGTATAACTTAAAGGCGACATTGTATAAGGCTATCTGGTGGGCAGGGGGCTCAGCTCAGCTGACGGACAACCACCTGGCTGATGGCGCGGGCAACTTCGGGTTCCAGGCCGACCGGACTGTGCAGGTGAATCACCACCTGCAGGCCCTGTTGCTGCAGTTCAGCCTGCAGTCTGTCGAGCATGGCCGGCACATCGCGGCGCAGATGGCGGCCGGCGGCAAAAAACAGTGGCAGAACATCGATATGGTTGCAGCCCTCGGCCGTCAGCTGGTGAATCCTGTCGCTCAGGGATGGGCTGGCCAGCTCCATAAAGGCCAGTTCGGTGCGTATACCTTCTGCCGGCATCTGCTCACGGATCTGGGCCAGCAGTTGTGTAAAAGGGGTAATCCAGTGTGGATCACTGCTGCCGTGAGCCAGCAGCACAGACGCCCGCTTGATTTCTGTCATATCCGCTCCTGCAGATGGCCTGATGAGGTGGCCAGATAATGATTCAGGTACTGGCCGGCGCGGCGGCCACTGTGCCAGGCGCCTTCGATACTGGGGTGATGGCACCAGTCGCCACAGACTGCCAGCGGCAGCCCGCCGGCGGCCAGAAATTCAGCACTGCCGCTGCTGGCCGGCAGTGCGTACAGCCAGCGCTGCAGCCAACGGTCGGCGATGCTGATGGTGCCCAGTTTAAAGACCTCACAGAAAGCCTCAAGCAGCATCTGTTGCACGGTTTCACGCGGGCTGTCGCGGTGCCTGGTACTCCATTCATGGCATGCCTGAATCACCCAGCTTTCAGCACCGCTGCGGCCGGGTTTACTGCTGTTGCGGGCGATCCAGCCGAGTGGCCCCTGATGCACAAACACCGCATCTGCGGTGACTGCTAATGGCTGCTGCACGCTGATCAGCAGTGTCCAGCAGGGCAGCAGCGGTTGTTGCCGGCAGTGTGCTGCCAACTCTGGTGCGGTGCTTTGCAGTAGTCCGGCACTCTGAGCCGGCGGGGCGCTGATCACCAGCGCATCGGCGCTGGCCAGCTGGGTTCCGTCATCGCTCTGCAGCTGCCAGCGTTGGTCAGCAAAACGGATATGACTGATACGTGTGGCCGGGTGAAAGCCGGCCGCAGACTGCAGCAGGCGGCGGCTCAGGGCGGTCATCCGTGGTACCCCGACGTAGCGGATGACGGAATCAGGTGAGGGCATCAGACGATCGTTCTCATAGCAGCAGATGGCGGGCGTCCAGGGAGCAATCCAGCCGGCCTGCTGCCACTGGCTGAGCTGATGAGCAAAATCTGAGGAATGAGCGCGCAGGAACTGGGCACCCATATCCCAGCTACTGCCGGCCAGGGATTTACTCGCCATGCGCCCACCGGACCCCCGGCTTTTGTCATACACCTGAACCTGATGTCCGGCGGCGGCCAGTTCCTGCAGGGCGCTGAGTCCGGCCATGCCGGCACCGATGATGGCTATGTCGGCCATTGGCGGGTCTCCGTCTGATGGATTGTGTGTAAATGTTTTATTGTACATTACCTGTCTTCGATGTATAACTATTGTATATATATTGTCAGCGGAGCTGCTGGCAGCTTCCGGCTTACTGTCCATCATGCTGTTTGAAGAGGAAGGTACGTATGAGTTATCAGGCACCGCTGCGCGATATGCAGTTTGTACTTTATGAGTTACTGGCTGCTGACAAACACTTACCTGCATTGCCCGGCTTCGCCGATGCGACCCGCGATATTATGGACGCCATGCTCAATGAAGGCGCCAGACTGGCGCAGAATGTTATTGCACCGACCAACGTACCGGGTGACCGCGAAGGCTGTCAGTACCATCCGCAGGATCATTCAGTTACGACCCCGAAGGGCTTTAAGGAAGCCTACCGCCAGTTTGCTGAAGCTGGCTGGACTTCGCTGTCAGCTCCGCTGGAGTATGGCGGTCAGGGGATGCCACATACGCTCAACACCGTCGCTGAAGAAATGATGTGCTCGGCCAACCTGTCGTTGGGGATGTACCCGGGGCTGACTCATGGTGCCGTGAATGCCCTGCTCAGTTATGGCAGCGATGAACTGAAGAATACCTACCTGCCACGCCTGATCAGTGGTGAATGGACCGGCACTATGTGTCTGACCGAGCCCCAGTGTGGTACTGATCTTGGCCTGATCAGAACCCGGGCAGAGCCACAGGCGGATGGCTCACACGCCATTTCCGGCACCAAGATCTGGATTACCGGTGGAGAGCACGATCTGGTCGATAACATTGTTCATCTGGTTCTGGCCCGGTTACCCGATGCGCCAGCGGGCACGAAAGGTATCTCTCTGTTTCTGGTGCCTAAATTCCTGCCGGATGGCCACCGTAATACCGCTTTCTGTGGCGGCCTTGAGCATAAGATGGGGATCCGTGGTTCCGCCACCTGTGTGATGAACTTTGAGCAGGCAACTGGCTGGCTGATTGGTGACGCGCATAAAGGTCTGCAGGCGATGTTTGTGATGATGAACAGCGCCCGGCTGATGGTGGGGATGCAGGGGCTGGGCATTGCCGAAGCGGCGTATCAGGTTGCGCGTGGATTTGCCCGTGAGCGTCTGCAGAGCCGTTCACTGGCCGGACCTCAGGCGGCGGATAAGCCGGCAGACCCGATTATTGTGCATCCGGATGTGCGGCGTATGCTGCTGCGTCAGAAAGCAACCATTGAGGGCTGCCGGGCACTGGCTTATTACGCCGTTCTGCAGCTTGATACTTCCCTGCACAGCACGGATAAGGCAGAACGCGAGGCGACCGACGATATGGTGCAACTGCTGACTCCTGTGGTTAAGGCATTCCTCACGGATGAAGGCTTTTTCTGTGCCAATGACGGTCTGCAACTGATGGGCGGGGCTGGCTTCACTCAGGACTGGCCGTTGGAACAGTATGTGCGCGATGTCCGTATTACGCGCATTTATGAAGGTACCAATGGTATCCAGGCACTGGATCTGGTCGGGCGTAAGCTGGCCATGAACGGTGGCCGTGCGGTGAAGCGTTTCTTTGCCATGGTGAATCAGTATCTGCAGGACAACCCGTCAGCCCATTATGCTGTGCAGCTGAAGCAGGCTCTGGCTGAGTTGCAGCAGGCTACCCTGTGGCTGATGCAACAGGGGATGGCGGACCGCGAGCAGGCCGGTGCCGCCGCCAGCCCGTATCTGCGCTTGTTTGCACTGACAGCGGTGGCCTTCTTCTGGAGCCGTATGGCTGGGGTAGCGCAGCAGCAGCTGGATGGCGGCAGCAGTGAAACGGATTTCTATCTGGGCAAAATCGCTACCGGGCGCTTCTTTGCTGAGCGCATACTGCCACAGACAACAGCTCTGCTGGCTGAAATTGAAGCCGGTAAAGAGAGTCTGATGACCCTTAACGCAGAGCAGTTCTGAATGGATTGCTGTGGAGGATGGTATGACAACCGACTCTGTTCTAATTACCGGTGGCACGGGTTTTATCGGTCATCATCTGGTCAACCGCTGGCTGCAGCAGGGCATGGACGTCACGGTACTCAGCCGCCGCCCGCAATGGGTGCAGGCGCAATGGGGCGGGCGGGTGCAGGCGGTTTCCACACTGGAACAGCTCAGCGGTCGTTTTACGCTGCTGGTTAATCTGGCAGGAGAAGGGATTGCTGACCGGCGCTGGAGCGCAACCCGGCGCCGGCAGTTATATAACAGCCGGGTTACCCTGACCCATGAGCTGGCCGCTTGGGCGCGCAACAGTGGACAGCGCTTCCGTGCCGTGCTCAGTGGTTCGGCGGTGGGTTACTACGGCGCTTTCAGCGGTGCGCAATCACTGCCGCTGGATGAGCTGGCAGCGGCCGGTGAGGATTTTGCCGCCCGCCTGTGTCATGACTGGGAAGACGCTGCGGCACCGCTGGCCGCCTTGTCGGAACGCCTGTTATGGCTGCGTACCGGCGTGGTACTGGGCGCGGATGGCGGTATGCTGAAGAAGCTGCGTCTGCCGTTCAGTCTGGGCCTTGGCGGAGTCATTGGTGATGGCCGGCAGATCCTGTCCTGGATTCATCTGCAGGATTATCTGCGCGCGGTGGATTACCTGCTGCAGTCCGAGCTGTCCGGGGCGGTAAATATGACGGCGCCACAGCCGGTCAGTAACCGCGAGTTCACACAGACACTGGCGGCCGCGCTGCAGCGTCCGGCACTGGCGCCACTGCCGGCATGGGCCGCGCGCCTGTTGCTGGGTGAGATGAGTGAGCTATTGCTTAAAGGCCAGTATGCTGAACCTGTCATTCTCGACAGATCCTCTTTCCATTTTCACTTTCCGGACCTTGCCGGTGCGTTGGCAGATCTGGTCTGACGGTCAATATTCTGCAGCGGCAGGGTGCCGACACTCATACCGGACCATCCTGCCAGCATAATTGTAAGTTTATGTGGCGTTAGTGTAAGCAAACAGAAAGTTGACACCTGTCATAACTGGCAATTCATTGTTTTCTCAGGAAAAAATGACGGTTTTATTGTTGCCGCAGGGGGCGACAGGAAAGTCTGTAGATTTCTGTTATCCGACATTGCGGGGAGGGATTCCAGCGACTAAACCTAATGTAAAGCCGCCGGAACATTAACAGGTTTATTAAAAAGATGAGTATCAGCCGCCAGACCGTTGACCAGTACCTGTACGAATTCGATCAGGGTTATCAGGTCACCTATGTGAATTATTCCCGGGCCAATGAGCTGACCGACTCCCAGCTGGTGCTGACCCTGGAACGGGGTTGTGAGCGCAAAACTTTTGCCTTTGCCCAGCCTCATTTTTCCGATGTGGATAAGAATCTGATTGCCAGTCACGGACTGTATATTGCTGCGATCAAAAGCTCGCCGCTGGCGCCCAACCGGGTGGAAGTGGGCGATATCGAAGGTGGTTTTTCTTACTTTTCAGCCAAAAACGTCAAAAATATCACGCCGACGGCGTGATTCCGGTCTCCGGCACATTTCCGTTCTTCCCGTTTCAGAGCAGCGTCAGCTGCTCTCTTTTTATCCGCCGTTTTCCCTTTTTCTGTCATGACATCAGTACGTTAAGCCATTAAGCTTGGCAGCCTGCAGACTGGTCTGCGGGATGCTGACATTGGCTGGAGTATTGAATGACGGATCAGATTTTTATCATTGCCGCGTACGGCATGATTATTCTTCTCAGTGTGCTGGCGCTGGTGACACTGGGCGTATTTTTCTGGGCACTGGCAGCCTATATCGTGGATGTGCGTCAGACCCGGCATACCGTGCGGCGCAATTTCCCGGTCATCGGCCGTTTCCGTTATTTCTTTGAACATCTGGGCGAATTTTTCCGCCAGTATTTCTTCGCTATGGACCGCGAGGAAATGCCTTTTAACCGTGCTGAGCGCAGCTGGGTTTACCGCGCGGCGAAAAAGGTGAATACCACCATTTCGTTCGGCTCGACCCGGCATCTGGAAATTCCCGGCACGGTTATTTTTGTTAACAGTCCCTTTCCGGCGCTGAAACAGGATTTTGCCGAACTGCAGCCGCTGACTATCGGTGACTACTGCCGTACGCCTTACACCACCTCATCGCTGGTGAATATTTCCGGTATGAGTTACGGCGCGCTGTCGAAACCGGCAGTACAGGCTCTGTCGCGCGGGGCGAAACTGGCTGGTTGCTGGATGAATACCGGCGAAGGCGGACTGTCGTCTTATCATCTGGAGGGCGGCTGCGATATCGTTTTTCAGATCGGCACCGCCAAATACGGTGTGCGCGACAGTACCGGTGGGCTGGACGATGACAAACTGCATGACATCGCTGCCATTGAGCAGGTGCGCATGTTTGAAATTAAACTGAGTCAGGGCGCTAAACCGGGCAAGGGCGGCATTCTGCCGGCGGAAAAAGTCACCGCCGAAATTGCTGCCATCCGTCATATTCCGCAGGGTGAGGCGTCGATCAGCCCGAATGGTCATCCGGAAATCCGCTCGGTGGATGACCTGCTGGATATGATCGGTCATGTGCGGGCTGTTACCGGTAAGCCGGTGGGCTTTAAAACCGTGCTCGGCGACCTCAGCTGGATACGCGATCTGTGCCGTGCGGTACAGCAGCGCGGGCCGGAAAGCGCTCCGGATTTTATCACCCTGGACGGTGCCGAAGGCGGTACCGGCGCAGCGCCGCAGTCATTGATGGATTATATGGGGCTGCCACTGGCACAGGCGTTGCCGATGCTGGTGGATGTGCTGGATGAATATCACCTGCGGCCGCGCGTCAGAGTGATCTGTTCCGGCAAGCTGATTACCCCGGACCGGGTAGCCTGGGCGTTATGCGTGGGCGCGGATTTTGTCGTCAGCGCCCGCGGTTTTATGTTTGCGCTGGGTTGTATCCAGTCGTTTCAGTGTAATAAAAACACCTGTCCGACCGGGATTACCACCCACAATCCGCGGCTGCAGCGTGGCCTGGTGCCGGCGGATAAAGCGCAGCGGGTTGCACATTTTGTCGGCACTCTGGTGCAGGAAGTTGGCATGATGGCGCATTCCTGCGGTGTCGATGAGCCGCGCAAACTGACCCGTCATCATGCCCGCATGGTGCAGCCTAACGGGGAAGCAAAACTGCTGTCGGAGCTGTATGGCAGTGATCAGTTTCATCCCGGCAGTGAAATTCAGTTCAGCGAAGACTGAGTGCCGGCACTGTGCGGCGGCTGACTCAGAATTTGAAAATCATCCCCACGGACAGCGCCTGCGGCGAACCGCCGGGGAGGGTTTTCAGTTCATCGCCATGGGTACCGTCAACGCCCTGAAACGCGGCGTTATCTTCGTTATCGGTACGGGTATACAGGGTGTAGATCTTAGTCGATTTTGACAGGCTTTTTTCCACGCCGGCCGAGAATACGGTCGCGCCGGTATCATCGGTATCCGCATAACTGTCCGCCCTCATAATCTGACCGACGTAATGCAGTCTGCCCTGTTTCCAGGCCGCCTGCAGCGCCACTGCATCGCGCTCCATTTCACCATCTGTGCCGTCGGTCAGTTCATGGCTGATGCTTTCCAGAATCAGGTTAGTGGTCAGATGCTCACCGGTTTCTTTCCACATTGCCCGCCAGGCATTTACCTCACCAACCGTGGAGCTGATGATCTTGTTTGACCAGTGGTCATAAGCCACGGCGAAGGTGCGCGCCGGACTTTTCCATTCCACGCCGAAGGCCAGCAGGTCTTCTTTGTTGTTATCCACTGTGCCGGCGGACTTGGTGGCATCCGGTGAATACTGCGCCTGCAGTTCCAGGCGGCCGCTGCCCAGTGGCAGGAAATAGCGGCCGAGAATCATATTCTCCGCCCGTCTGTCCATCTGGTTACCGTGCAGGGCGCTGGCCCCGAGTATCACACCACGGTCAGCCACCGAGTGTTTGATCAGTGAATGGCGCAGGGCCAGATCCTTGAACAGGGTGTCATGGCGGCCGGCAAACAGCTGCCAGTGGCTGGTCTTCAGGCCGACGAAGCTGTTGCGGGTGGTGAAAGTATCGGAGCTGCTGCCATCCATATTGATGCCCTGTTCCAGCTGGTACATGACACTCAGGTCGTCCACATCGGTGGGCACCACGCCACGGAAACCGATATTGGATGAGTTAAAAGACACACCGGTGCTGCCTGAGGTCAGGCCGTTGTCAGGGTCGGCTTCGTCTTCGCTGATGTCAGAGTCCATGTAGTCCAGTGACGGATGAAAAGTACCGTACAGCTCAAGTTCTTTACCGTGCAGCTCAAATGCCTGGCCTGTGGCCGGCAACAGCAGGGCAGCACTGATCAGAGTGCTGCCCGCCAAAGTGGATAAATTCATCGGAGGGTTCTCCCGGTCGTAAAAAATTGGTTATATACTTCGTTATGTATCGACCTATATAGCGAATGACATTCACCGGGGTTTTGTCAATCCGGTGGTGAATCACAAACACGAGCAGAGGTGACAAAGGTGTTACTGACACGACTGAAGCAAACCCTTATTGCCATCAGCGCCACGCTGATGGCGCTGCCGCTGTATGCGGATGAAGTCATGGTGGCCGTGGCCTCCAACTTTACGGCGCCGATGCAGGAAATTGCGGCGGCATTTGCGCAAAAGACCGGCCACAAGGTGACTCTGTCTTTCGGATCTTCCGGTAAATTCCTGGCGCAGATCCGGAACGGCGCGCCGTTTGAAGTCTTTCTGTCCGCCGATCAGGCAAAGCCGGTAAAGCTGGAGCAGGCCGGTACGGCGGTGGCCGGCAGCCGTTTTACTTACGCCCAGGGAACGCTGGCACTCTGGTCAGCAACCGCTGGCCTGGACCCGCAGGCGTTACTGCAGAGCGGTGATTTCAACAAGGTAGCGCTGGCCAATCCGAAACTGGCGCCCTATGGCTTAGCGGCGGTGCAGACGCTGGAAAAACTGGGACTGGCGGAGAAAACCCGCAGCCATTGGGTAATGGGTGAAAACATCAGTCAGACCTGGCAGTTTGCGTCCACCGGCAATGCCAGAATCGGTTTTGTGGCACTGTCGCAGATTATGAAAAACGGTGCCGTGACCTCCGGCAGTGCCTGGCTGATTCCGTCCGGTTACTACCAGCCGATCCGTCAGGATGCGGTGCTGCTGAAAAAAGGTGAAGGCAATGCCGCTGCAGCAGCATTGCTGGAGTATCTGCAGTCCGACGATGTGAACGCTGTGATTACCCGCTATGGCTACAGCCGCGGTTAACGGAGGTTGCCTATGTTGTCAGCGGCCGATTTAACCGCCATCTGGCTGACCCTGAAACTGGCCACTGTGGTAACGCTGTTGCTGCTGTTACTGGGGATACCGCTGGCCTGGTGGCTGACGTGTACACAGTCGCGCTGGAAAAGTACGGTGTCGGCAGTGATTGCCCTACCGCTGGTGCTGCCGCCCACCGTGCTGGGTTTTTATCTGCTGGTGGCGATGGGGCCGGATGGGCCGCTGGGCCGGGTGATGACGGCACTGGGGCTGGAATTACTGCCGTTCAGTTTTGCTGGTCTGGTGGTGGCATCGGTGATTTATTCACTGCCGTTTGTGGTACAGCCGGTACAGAATGCGATGCAGGCAATGGGCACCCGGCCGCTGGAAGTGGCGGCGTCACTGGGGGCCGGCGCTTTTGACCGCTTTTTTACCGTAGTGCTGCCGTTGTCTTCCCCCGGCATTCTGACGGCGGCGATTCTGGGCTTTGCCCATACCGTGGGGGAATTCGGCGTGGTGTTGATGATCGGCGGCAATATTCCCGGTACAACGCGGGTGATTTCGGTGCAGATTTACGATCATGTCGAGGCGCTGGAATACGGTCATGCGCATACGCTGTCGGGCATCATGCTGCTGTTTTCGTTTGCGGTGTTGTTCGCCCTGTATACTTTTAATGGCCGTCGCCGCAATGCCGGTCTCAGTGTCGGAGGACTGTCATGAGCAGCACAGCTCCAGTCAGCCGTAGTGAGATGTACCTGCGCTTTTTTCTCGCCCGTGCGCGCTTCAATCTGGATGTCGATCTGACTCTGCCGGCCAGTGGCGTGACTGCTTTATTCGGCCCGTCCGGTTCCGGTAAAACAACCCTGCTGCGCTGTATTGCCGGGCTGGAGCGGGCCGGCAGCGGTGAGTTGCGGGTCAATAATGAAGTCTGGCAGAGCGTGGACACCTTCGTACCACCGGACCGGCGGCCACTGGCCTGTGTGTTTCAGGAAGCCAGTCTGCTGCCGCATCTGTCGGTGCAGGGCAATCTGGATTACGGCCGCCGCCGGACCCGACGACGCCAGTGTGACGCACTGGATGATGGCGCGGTACAACGCATTATTGAGATGTTAGGCATTGGCCATCTGCTGGCGCGGCGGCCGCAGGGACTGTCCGGCGGAGAACGGCAGCGGGTGGCCATCGCCCGGGCGCTGCTGGCTAATCCACGCATGCTGCTGATGGACGAGCCACTGGCGTCTCTCGATCAGGCCCGCAAGCAGGAAATCCTGCCGTATCTGGAGCGGCTGAAAGCGGAATTCAACGGCCCGCTGATTTATGTCAGTCATTCCACCGATGAAGTCGCCCGGCTGGCGGATCATCTGGTAGCACTGGAAAATGGCCGCGTGCTGCATGCTGCACCGCTGGACAAAGCGCTGGCGGACCTCGGAGCACCGTTGCTGCTGGGTGAAGAGACCGGGGTGGTGATTCAGGGAGAAGTCAGTGAACTGGCACCGCAGTGGACGCTGGCCCGGGTCAATGCCGGGGTGCCGCTGTGGGTCCGCGATCGTGATTTTCAGGTCGGCGATACCCTGCGTCTGCGGGTGCTGGCAAGGGATGTCAGTCTGTCGCTGCAACAGCATAAAGACACCAGTATTCTCAATATCGTCCCCTGTATCGTCGAAGAAATCCGTGATGATAAGTGCGAAGGCCAGATGCTGGTGCGCGTCCGGCTGGGAGGTACGGACGGGGCGCCGCTACTGGCGCGGCTGACACGGCTGTCGGTGAAGCAGTTATGTCTGGTGCCGGGGCTGCGTCTGTGGGCACAGATCAAATCGGTAGCGCTGGTTTACTGAGCCCGCCGTTATTCAACCAGCAGGATGACGCTGGACGATTTGAAAAAGGCGCAGACTTCATCCCCTTCATGCAGTTCAAGGTCATCGACGCTGGTGTTGGTCATCAGCAGGCTGAGGGATTTGCTGTCGCCGATATCCAGCACAATGTCACTGTTCACCGCGCCGGTGGTGATGCGTTTGACCACTCCGGGCAGTTTATTGCGGGCGCTGACGCGGATGTTGCGCTCCTGACTGAGCATCACCGCGTTGGCTTCCACCAGAGCAACCACCCGGGAATCGGTTTCCAGCCTCAGTGTCTGACAACTTTCATCGCTGACGATGGCAACAAGTTCGCGGCTGGGGGAAATACGGATGCGGATTTCGTTATTAACCGTGCCGGGAATGACCTGGCTGATAATACCGCGGAACTGATTACGGGCGCTGGTTTTCAGAGTGCCTCCGGTCATAAATCCGGCCACATCGGTAATGGAATGAACTTTGCGGCTGAGCTGGTGCAGAAAGGCGGCATGTTCGTTCTGTATGGCAAGAAAGCCCTTCACGATCTCCTGGCCGTAATCGGTCAGCGAGGTACCGCCACCCTGAGCGCCGCCGGCGGCACGCACCACCAGAGGCTGAGGAGCCATATTGTTGATCGCATCCACCCGGTCCCAGGCCGTTTTGTAACTGATGCCGACTTTGCGGGCGGCTTTGGAAATGGAGCCGGTCTCATCAATGGCCTGTAACAGGCCGACCTGATCCGCAGCAAAGGCGGTCTGACTGTCGCTGTTCAGCCACAGACTGCCCTGCAGACCGGGAGTGTCGTTGCCCTGTTTCTTGTTTGCCATAACCACAACCATTGCCGAGCGGACTTCTATTCTACTCTGCCACCGTCAGCTGAGCTATCCGGAGCGGCTGACAAACTGGGCAGAGTGGCTGGAAGATGCTCACTGATCATCTAGCTTTAGATAAAAATATCAATTTAAGCAGGCTCAGATCGGGGAGCCGGAGAGGAGCAGATGAACTTATTCCGCCGCTCGCCTGAGCCACAGCTACCTGAATGGCAGCAGAGACTGCAGGAAGGTGACTGGGACGGGCTGAAGAACAGCGAAGGCTGCCCGGCAGAACTGTGCCGGCTGTTGCAGGAGCGTGAGGAGTATCAGCAGCTCGAAGCTGTGGCACAGGGTTTGCCGGCGATGATGAAACGTATCGCTCAGCTGCAGGGGCATCTGCAGTCCGGGCTGGAAGCACTGGGTGGCAGTCTGGGTGAAATTAACGACCGTACCTCCGACCAGCACCGTTTTGTGGATGAAACGCAGAAACACCTGGCCGAAGGCGATCACCAGAGCCAGCTGCTGCGCAGCGAGATGGAACAGAAACTGTCGGAAGTGCAGGAGTTTTTCTCCGGCCGTTTTGAAGAACTGAAACGCCAGCTGCAGGAAAAGGCGAGCAATTCCCGCAAAGTCATCGACACCATTGATGACATCGGCCAGACCGTGCATCTGCTGTCACTGAATGCCACCATTGAGGCTGCCCATGCCGGGGATGCCGGCCGCGGCTTTGTGGTGGTGGCCAATGAGGTGCGCAACCTGGCGATGAAGACCCGTGAAAGTGCGCGTGAAGCCTTTCAGCAGATTGACCTCAGTTACATTGAGCAGCAGCTGGAAGACCTGTTGCAACAGTCAGACCAGGAGCTGGGTACCCTGAATGAACGGGTGGGGGGCACCATGACCTCGCTGACCACACTGCTGGCCAGCATGCATCAGTATCTGGAAGAGATTGAAGCCAACAACCGCGTGATTCAGGCAACGGTGGAACTGAGCGACACCACCCGCGAACGTATCCATAACCGCAGTGACTGGACGCGCAGTCTGAGCGGCGATCTGGCACAGCTGATCAGTGCCAATAATCTGCAGCAGCGGCGGGCGACGGCGGATTATGAACGCTTGCGTAAAGTGGAATACCTGCCGGCCAGCCGGGAAGACCGGCTGGCGCGTATCCGCCAGCGTGGTGAAATCCGGGTGGCGATTGAGCCCAAGTTTGTCGGCGTCTCTTTCCATCCGCATCCGGGGGATGCGCTGGCCGGTTTCGATGCCGATATGGCGCGTGCGTTTGCTGCTTATCTCGGTGTGAAATGTACTTTTATCGAGCACCCCTGGGATCTCTGTACCCAGCTGCTCGATTGCGGTGCTGCCCGTGGTGAGCCGCCGGCTGATCTGGTCTGGAGTGCACTTCCACCAGACCCGGTGTATGACGACGTGGCTTTCTCAGTACCTTATCTGTATCTGCCGTATGTGCTGGCCCGGCGTAAGGGCGATGAACGCATTCAGGGTATCCACAGCCTGCAGGGGCGGGTGCTGGGCTGTATCAATGACCCGGCTGCGTTTGCCACGCTGGAAGATGCCGGTCTGCGCTGGCGGGCCAATAAAGGTAAGTCCGGCGGTAAAGTGGAGCTGGGGAATCTGCTGGCCTACACCGATCAGAGCTGGATTCATGATGCGTTGGCCAAAGGTGTGGTCGATGCCTTTGCAGTGGACCTGCCGATTTATTACTGGGCTGCCCACGATCCGCAGAGCCCCTGGTATGGTCAGCTGGAACTGCTGCCGCAGAATCTGGCTGACAGCCTGTGGCATTACACCGTCGGCGTCAAAGCCGATGCTGACAGTTATACCCTGCTGAAAGTGATCAACGAATTTATCCGTGATTTCCGCGGCAAAGACGAATATCAGCGCCTGTGCTCACAATGGGTGGGGGATGTGCTGGAGGATCCGTCCTGGCGCATGATGGATGGCGTGACGGATGAGACGGGTCTGAAGCGTCTGTTCGAGGCTTCCCGCTGAGCATCAGCGGGAGAGCCGCCTTACCATTCAATACCGGGCTGAGCCTTAACGCCGGCACGGAACGCATGCTTTTCCATTTTCATTTCTGTCACCGTATCGGCCAGTTCGCGCAGGGCTGAGGGGGCACCACGGCCGGTGAGAATAACGTTCTGCTCGCGCGGACGGTTGATCAGCGCCTGTTTCAGCGTGTCGAAATCGAGCAGGTCATAGGCCAGCATATAGGTGATTTCATCCAGCATAACGGTGCGCAACTGCGGGTCTGCCAGCATTGCCGCGGCTTTCGGCCACACGGCATCGAAAGCGGCCTGATCTTTTTCCCGGCTCTGGGTTTCCCAGGTAAATCCGGAGCCCATGATCTCCGTCTGCAGGCCATCCAGCTGACTGAGAATCCTGCTTTCACCGCAGTCCCAGGTGCCTTTGATAAACTGCACCAGGCCGGCTTTATAGCCGTGCCCCAGCGTGCGGATCAGGGTGCCGAAACCGGAGCTGCTTTTGCCTTTGCCGGCCCCGGTGAGCACGATAATCACGCCACGTTCTTCCTGCGCTTTACTGATGGCTGCATCCACTTTTTCTTTGTGTTTCTGCATTTTCTGCTGGTGACGGTCAACGCCGCTTGCTGAAGTCATAGGTTGTCTGTATCCGTGATCATCCGTTCTTCCGGCATGGATAACGCCGGAATGTATCAATATGAGCCAAGCGGGTGGTTAAGCGCCGACGGCAGGCAGAATTGTACCGCAAAAGTATGATTTCCGTGGGGGCGGGGAAGTGCCTCAGTCAGCTCTGTTACAGAAATTACACAATAGAGCACTGAGAAACAAACATGGGCATCAGTGGGTAGACTATCATTAGCGCAAAGGCGGACAGATTGTCCGCAGGAAGTCATGATCGGCAGGGAA
Organism: Pseudomonadales bacterium; assembly: GCA_963682115.1. Taxonomy (GTDB): domain Bacteria; phylum Pseudomonadota; class Gammaproteobacteria; order Pseudomonadales; family Oceanobacteraceae; genus Venatoribacter. The sequence goes on from OY821639.1 coordinate 2,612,111, forward strand.
TGTCCGCAGCAGACAGTGGCTTCTGTAACCTGTTACCCCGCAGTGGGAAATAACTATAAGCATAAGCAGGAGTATGAGGAGTCTATGCTGAAAGCTCTGATGTGGCCGGCAATCAAACTGATGGGACAGCTGAGTTATGCCGCCAAATTCGGCATTATCAGTTTTCTGTTCATGGTGCCTCTGGTGGTTCTCAGCGGCCAGGTTTTTCTGGCGGCCTTTGACTCGCTGGAAAAAACAGCCGAAGAAGTGAATGGCCTCAGACATGCCCACCGTCTGATGCAGTTCGGTTACGGGCTGGAATCTTTCCGTGATATGGCGGCGGCAGCCACATTTAAAAACGATGCGGAATTAACCGGCCGGGCCACGCAGCAGATGGAAGCCTTACCGGCTGATATTCAGCAACTGATTGCAAGTGCCATCAATCCGCAGCTGAAAACCTGGCTGACTGACTGGAGCCGCGAGTACGCATCCCATCTGCAGATGAGTGGTGAACACCGGCAGCCGACATTCCGTGACCAGTTCAAATATTATCAGATGGCGATCGACGAATATTATCTGATTGTGCGTCAGTATATGCAGCTGAAAGGCATTACCCTCGACCCGGACAGCGATATCCAGCGCCTGACCGGTATTCTCGATAGTCTGCCGGAAATCCGTGCCGCGGCCGGTATGGGGCACGCCTCCGGTATTTACGCCTTTGTTGAACAGTACCTGCAGTCAGCCACCTACGATCTGATGAATGTCACCTATGATCAGTTACTGGCTACTGAACCGGATCTGCAGCTGGTGGTTCTGAATGCAAAAGCCGTCGGCAATGCCGATCTGCTGAATGCGGCCGAGGCGGCTTCGAAGGCCATGGAAAATATCCGTTTTAAAATTGACGAAGAAATTATTGCTGCCGCGGCGATTGAATCCTCATGGCTGGATTACGATGCCTTTTATGCACAGCAGATCAAACCGCTGTACAGCATTTCAGAAAAAGCTTTTCCGCTGATCGAATACAGACTGAACGAACGCCATGACAGCCAGCGCAGCCGTATTATCGTACTGACGTCAGTGCTGCTGCTGGTGCTGGGTATTATTGTTTATCTGTACCTGGCTTTCTTTATGTCGATCCGTTACACCATCAAGCGCTTTTCTTCCGCCGCCAGAAGCATTGCCAACGGCGACCTGACGCATGAAATCCGCTTTGCCGGACGCGATGAAATGGGGCAGCTGCGGGATGCGTTTAACGACATGATCCGTAATATCCGATCCACACTGACCGCGGTAAAAGACACTGCCGGTTCGGTCAGTCAGAACGTGAATGAAGTGGAAACCATCGCTAACCGCAGCCGTGAAGCCGTTGATATTCAGCTGGAGCAGACCAATCAGGTCTCACGCATTATCAGTGATATGGCGGAGCGTGCCGGTCAGGTAACGCGGCTGGCGGAAGAAGCGGAAGAAGCAGCTCAGGCAGGACAGAATAAATCGGACACTGCCGGTAAGGTGGTCACGCAGGTTATGCATGAAATCCGCAGTCTGGCGGATGAAATGTCGAACTCGGTACAGGCGGTTAACCGCCTGGCGGAAAACTCTTCCAGCATCAGTAATATTCTTGAAACCATTAAAGGCATTGCTGAGCAGACCAATCTGTTGGCTCTGAATGCAGCAATTGAAGCCGCCCGTGCCGGAGAGCAGGGGCGGGGTTTTGCCGTGGTGGCGGATGAGGTGCGTACATTGGCGAGCCGTACTCAGGGGTCAGCCCAGGAAATTGAAGGGTTGATCAGTGACGTGCAGAAAAATATCGTCAGCGCCGTGGAAACCATGGAAGTGAACCGTTCGATGGTGGAAAAAACGGTGGAAAACTCCGGCCAGGTCGGTACCACGCTGAGCGAAATTCAGACCAGCATGGGCGATATTCAGAAGAAAACCACAGATATTGTGGTAACCGCCGATGAGCAGCGGCGCAATGCCGCCGATCTGGATAAAAATCTGGAAGCCATCCGTGACAGCGGCCAGCAGACATCACGCAATGCAGAAGGAACGGTGGATGCGGTGCGCGGTACGCAGCAACTGACCGACGCGCTGGCTCAGAGGGTGGAACAGTTTAAGGTATAAAAAAGCTGGCGTCAGCCACTGCTGTCCCACAGTTTAACGAAATCTGTTTTCTGTAGACGACGTTTACATCCGCAACGCCCAATGCCTCGCAGGGGAACTTATCCCCTTGCCGGCGGGCGGACCCCAGCTTTTCGCTTTCTGGAGCGTGACCCTCATTCTCTCGATTTTTCCTGGCCACGCGCCCCTGCGACATCCCTGTCGCTGCGCGCTCGCCGGGCATCCATGCCCGGCGGGACGGAAAAATCATCATTCATTTCGGCGCTCCCAGAGGCGAAGGAGTGGCAGCCTTGACGCCGCTTTTCATGACATGCAACCTGGTTGTGAATCGTATAAACAGGCGGTGAGGTTGCGGTAAAACAGCGCCTCTGGGCTCGCCGCAGAAAGCGACGATATTTCCGACCTGCCCGCAGGGACCCGGGCAAGTGACCCAGACCATGGATGGCCGATGGGTCACGCGGTCAGGAAATATCAAGGTTTCAAGGATAAACGAGCCAGACAGCGCGAAGCGGGGAGGTAGCCGGTCTGGCGAGAGGGGTAAGTCCCCTCTATGAGGACAAGGGGACTGGGATTTTTCACAAACATTTAAATAAAAATTTGTGGGACAGCAGTGCGCGTCAGCGGATTTTTTTCTGGCCGTTAATCCTGTTCACGGATATGACGGCTCTGCCATAAAATTTCCTGACCGTTATCGCGGCGTGCCAGTGCCCGCGCCATGACAAACATCAGGTCTGACAGCCGGTTAAGATAACGCAGGCCAAGATTATTGACGGCTTCACATAAACCCAGCTCCACCATGGAACGTTCCGCACGGCGGCAGACAGTACGCGCCATATGGGCGTGTGCTGCCGCACGGTTGCCACCGGGCAGGATAAAATCCTTCAGGGGGGGAAGGGTTTCGTTCAGTGCTTCCAGGTTGTCTTCCAGGTCCTGCAGCAGTTCTTCGCTGAGGGCCTTAAAACCCGGTACTGACAGTTCGCCACCCAGATCAAACAGATCATGCTGTATCTGATTGAGCAGCGGCTGCAGCTCGTCACTGTTGCTCAGTTCAGCGCGCAGCAGGCCAATCCAGGAATTCAGTTCATCAACGTCACCAATGGTATGGATACGCTCACTGCCTTTACTGACCCGAGAGCCATCACCGAGGCCGGTTTCACCGCCATCTCCGGTACGGGTGGCAATTTTTGATAAACGGTTTCCCATGGTCTGCTCCTGAATACTTTATTCCACGCTGAGGAAGGTGACTTTTTTCGGCGACAGCGGCAATGCGATGGCATCGCCATTCTGAGCATTAATATCAGTATCGATCACAATCAGTTCGGAATCTGTACTGTCAGCAACCCACAGCCGGTCATTCGCGTCATTATTGATATCAGAAATAACGGCATCTGTCAGCGCATCAATATTCAGCGCAGCACCAATGCTGTCAGTTGACGGATTGAAGGTATAAATCATGCTCGACAGTGTTGAGTAACCCTGTTCCAGATTAATGCTGACATAACCCTGGGTATCACTGACCACAGCGACGTCATAAACATGGAAATAGGTGCTGTTGGCAGCGTCGTTCAGGTCAGACAATGTATCGCTGTCAATCAGGTTGGTGACCGCGTAGGTAGTGGCATTAATTTTATCCAGACCACCGGTGTCAGTACTGTAGTTGCCACGGCCGGCCACATAAATAGTACCGTTTTCTTCAGCCATGCTTACCGGGTTGGTGACATTCAGGGCAATGCCCGGCAGGCCGTCGCTGGCGGTATCAGTATCCACTTCACTGTTATCGGTAAGATCGATCACCGCAATGTAAGCGGTCTGTGGTGCCCAGCTGGCATCAAGGCGCTGCATTACGACATACAGGTAGTTGTTATACACAACGGCATCGCTCATGCGTGGATAGGATGCACCATCGACGGTGTAAGCCGACAGATCAATACTGTCCACATAAAAGTCTGCGGCTGACGTTGCCTGAGGGTTAACCTGCCATACTTCACTGCTGCCATAGCGGATAACGTAAGCTGTGTCATCACTGCTGTGAACGATTTTGTATGGGTTGGAGGTTGTTGCGCCGTCTTCCAGCGTACTGTATTCCCATTCTGCGCTATTCAGGCTGACGGACGCATCATAACGGCTGACCAGGTCGATATTGTATTTACCGATATGGTAAAGGTAATTTTTCCAGCTGTTGACGGTGTAGTCAGACTGGTCACTGGTAAGTACCGTGTTCTGTACGCTGCGGTCACCGGTAATATTGCCGGTCGCAACCTGACTGCTGGTATAATCGGCAGATACCATCTGTACGGCATATGATGCTTCAGTGATTTTTGCTGCCGCTGTATCGCTGCTGTCATCGTCGAAACAGCCGGTCAGAGCTGCAGAAAAAGGCAGCAGAAATAATATTTTTTTCATTGGTCTCTCCATTTTTATGTCTCTGTAATCAGAAATTCTTGGTTAAATAAATCAGCCATTCACGCCCGGTGACCGGACGGTTGGTGTAATCAAGAAAACGGTTATTGGTCAGATTGCTGATACGGATGCCGGCATCGGCGCTGGCAAAGGTGTAACGGTATGAAGCGCTGAGCAGAGCCCGTGTATCACCGGCAATCAGATTGCTGCGGTCGGTATACAGATCGTCGTCGTATTCTGCTGATATCTGCAGTTGCTGGGCCTGATAGCTGATACCGGCCGTCCACTGCAGACTGGTGTGATAGGTACCGGCAATTTTATTGCCATCAAACGAGGCGACATCACTGTTCACTTCACTGTCGTAATGGCTGCCTGACAGATCGGTAAAAATATAATCACCGCACCAGGAAAACTGCCATTCCAGTCCGGTTAATACCGCATCACTGACATTTTCATAGCGGCCAATGCCACGCGAATCGTAAACCGGCACCAGAGCGTTGCTCAGCTGACGCTGGAACAGGGTTGCCTGCAGCTGTGTATTCTGCAGCAGTTGCACTTGCAGCCCGGCACTGTAGGTATTGCTGATTTCGGTTTCGATGTCTTCGTTGCTGAGAAATAATCCGTGGTCACCATAGCGTTCATACAGGGAAGGAACCCGGCCTGCACGTTTGAACGCAGCAGACCAGGTGAACTGATCCTGTTTGTAATGAATAGCCGCGGAAAGGCCATTAAAAGCATCGCTGTAGGTGTCTTTTTCCTGTGTCGACTGTGGCCGGCTGAAGGCGCCGATGCTGCGCCGGCTGAGAGACATATCACTGCTCAGACTGTGGCTGGCATTATGCCAGCCGGCCTGCAGAGCGTAGTGTATTTCCCGCTGATAGGAATAGGTATCGCAATTACCTTCCGGTGTACTGCAGCTGCTGCTGTCGGCATCATTGCGGTAGCGGCTGGTGTAGTTCTGTTCCGATCCGTCAAGTTGGGCTTTCACCACCCAGGCAGAGAATGTTTTTTCCTGGCTCAGGGTCAGCTGATTATGGTCGTAGCGGTAGCGGTCATCGTCTTCACCGAGGCCGATTAACCCGGCAGTATCGGTGTAGGCTTCGTGAGTAATACGGCTGTTCAGTTGCCAGTGGCTGATACCGGAAGCATTGTTATGCCGACCGCCCAGTTCATATTCATTAGTGCGGCTTTCGAGGCTGGCATCATTTTCCGGGTTGTTACGGAAATAGTCGGGAATTTCTTTTTTCTGCCGGTTCAGGCGTATACGCCCGTGCAGGTTACTGAATACCGCATTCAACTGTACTGAATTACGGTAAAAACCGGCATTATTGAGCTTTTCATCCTGATCCCTGACGAGGCTGTCATCCGACGGTGCCGGTACTTCGTACAGATAATTGTTGTCGCTCTGCAGGTGTTCTGCCTGTACCGAAACCGCGTCAGTGAGCTGTGTGGTGGCGGCGGCAGACCAGGTGCCATAGGAACCGGCCTGCAGATTGATACTGCTGTCTGCGGACTGCTGACGGGTAGTGATATAAACGGTTCCGCCGATGGCGTCATCGATATGGTCACGGCTGACGCCATCACGCACGATTTCAATGCTTTCAATCTGGCTGAGCGGAATGCGGTTAATATCGTAACTGCCGTACTGAGCGCTGCTTTCTTCGACGCCGTTAATAACAACCCGGGTGTGCTGGCCGGATGCTCCGCGGATGGATAGCAGGGCCGGATTGCCGATACCGCTCAGCTGTTGTACCTGAATACCGTTAACGCGGGCGAGAAAGTCACTGAGCGTAAAAAAACGCCCTTCAATGTCAGCGCGGGAGAAGTACAGGCTGCCGGACACGGATGGGTCGCCCTGAGCGGTGATGGTCACATCATCCAGTTCGGTTCCGCTGGCATAAACGCCGGCAGACAACAGACATAATCCGGATAATAAAAAATAGCGCATAAAACTCTCAGGTTTTATACGGCAGACAAAGAGAACAAAAACGGAAGCGGTTCCGGCTGCAGGTTTTGCCCTCCGCCGCCCACCGCAACGTCAGTATCAGACACATTCGTGTATCAGGCCGGTATCCGGGCTGACGACCTGTTTCAGCTGAGCTGATCCACTGACAACGCCTTCCCGTGCGGGGCACAGTGGCATGTTGCTGTCAGTATGGTCGATCACCGTTGCGGGGGCAGCGCTGGATTGGCATGAGCATCACCAGACTTCCCGTTTAACCCGTCAGCAGAAAGCATCAGGGCACCTGTTGGCGGCGAGAGTATCCGCTGCCGGCAGAGGGGTCAAGGCAGATGTCAGGAAATCATAGCGTCGGCGGCAGCGGCCGGCGAAGCCGGCAGAACGATTTCAAATGCAGCACCGTGACGGAAGGATGACTGGCGGCAGCTGAGCTGGCCCTGATGATGGCTGGTGATAATAAAATAAGACACGAACAGCCCCAGCCCGGTGCCTTTGCCGACGTCTTTGGTGGTGTAGAAAGGTTCAAATATATGGGCCGCCAGTTCCGGGCGGATACCACAGCCATTGTCTTCAATCACAATGCAGGGTGCCTGATTTTTCCGGTGAGTGCGGATACGGATTTCCGCCTGCCAGCCGGGGTCAGCCCCGCGCATCTGATCGGCACATTCCAGCAGTGCCTGTTGGGCGTTCTGCAGAATATTCAGCAGTACCTGTTCAATTTCACTGGCCAGAACATCGGCCCACAGAGGTTCTGCCTGCGGTTCGAACTGCAGGCGGATATCGCGCAGCCCGGAATCACCCTGGGCTATGACCAGACTGTCGGCAATCAGACGGTTCAGATCGCGGCGCTGTTTATGATGCTTATCGGGACGGGAAAACTGCAGCATATTGCCGACAATACCCGCCGCGCGCTCACCAGCGCTCTGAATATTATCCATAAACTGCAGAATCTCGCGCTGCGTCAGATACTGCTGCAGTGCTGCCATACTGATGCCGCTGTGGTCGGCGGCCTGCTGGTTGGCATCCAGTCCCGGCTGCAGACGGCGACGGATATTCTGCAGGTTCTGCAGAATTGCCCCCAGTGGATTATTGATTTCATGGGCGATACCGGTGGCCAGACCGGCGACGGTGGCCATCTTTTCGCCCTGGACCATGATTTCTTCCATGCGCTGTCGCTGGGAAATATCGTCAATGCGTAATACCTGCCGTGCCTGTTGCTGACCATGCAGCGGGTACACAATCAGATCGGCTTTAAGCGGACGGATAAAGCTGCTGATATCCACCCGCTCCTGTTTTCTGACCGCGCTGGCGCCGGGATGGAACAGGGTGCCGCAGCAGATGCCGAGCTCCGGCAGCAGCTGCAGCAGATCGCGGCCGGCCAGCTGCTGGTGCTGGTGACCCAACCATTCGCCGGCCTGCTGGTTGCACTGCACAATATGCAGATCGTCATCCAGCGTGAACAGGGCGGAGGGCATGGCGTTGATAATGGCGTCGAGCAGCTGCTGGGTGTTGGTCAGCTGGGTTTCAATGCCACGCCGCACTGACACTTCCTGCGCCAGATGTTCATTGATCTGCCGGGTTTCGGTGGACAGGCGGATGGCCCGCAGGCGCGCACTCTCTGCCTGCTGGTGAGCATTACGCAGGTTGAGGGTGCGCTGATTGTGCTGCCACAGCAGATCATTCAGCGCCTGTACCAGCCGCTGCATATCCGGGTCCGGGGTCGAGAGTGTGGCGTGCTGATCGTCGCTGCTGGCGAGGGTGGCCTGTTCGATATCCTGCAGCAGTTTCTGGTAGGGGCGCTTCTGCCAGTAGCGGTTGCCGGCATACAGAATAAAAATCAGCAGTGCCGACGCGGTGACCACAAACAGGGTCGTGGTCAGGGTGTCGAGCAGGAAGAAGCCGGGTAATGACAGATCGCTGCGCAGCAGCAGAGTCATCTCCCCCTGATGGCCGGCCAGCTCATAGGCCTGAACGGCGGGCAGGGTCCGGCTGCTTTGCAGGCTGCTGCTGAACCGGGGAGTATGGCGGTAACTGTGCACCAGCCGCTGACCTCCGGCGTTGTAAAGCGCCGCTTCATCAATCTGATAATGGCTGGTGATCAGGTTCAGTACCGACTGCAGTGTCGCCGGATCGGTGGACGGCTGCGCCAGCTGAATACGGATCAGCCCGGCAAACGCGTCCTGAGTGGCCGGCGTCAGATGTTCACGGCTAACCCGGTTGGCGGCAAGAAAATAGGCACTGGCGCTGAGCAGGGTGATCAGCACACAGACCATAATGGTCGCAAGCATGGTTTTCTGCCGGGCCAGTAACATAAAGGCTCCTTCAGGATGAGCGGTCGTGGTGTTCCTGCAGCTGCTGGTAAATGCCGCTGTTCAGTGGTGCAGGAATACCGGCCTTGTGGGCACAGTGAAGCAGATAACCTGTGATCCAGGGCAGTTCGGTCGGCCGTCCGGCAAGAATATCCTGCAGCGTTGAGGAACGGTTGGCGGCCGTGGCGCGGGCGACGGCTTCGGCACGCTGTAGCAGTGGTTCGCTCAGTGACCAGCCCAGCTGTTCAGACAGTGTGGCAGTTTCCTGTGCCAGTGCCAGCAGTTGTGTGTGATAACGGCGGTTACTGACCAGTTCACCATTGCGGCAGCGGAACAGTGCCGTGAGCGGGTTAATCACGGCATTGATGGCCAGTTTTTCCTGCATCGGCTGGCGGATATCGGCCACCGCGGTGACTGCCGGTGGCAGGGGTACCCCGCTGGCGTCTTCCTGCCAGGGGCCGGCCAGGGTATTGCCGGCGCCGGCGTGAACAACCAGCGGCGGTTGGCCGGCAGCGGCATCCAGATACGCACCTTCGGTGGAAATACCGGCCCACAGACGGCACGGCAGACCCTGCTGCTGCAGCCAGTCGGCACAGGCCTGCTGCTGACCCATACCATTCTGTAACAGCAGGATTCTGTCGACCGCCGGCAGTTGTGCAGCCCACTGTTGCAGCGCCGGTAGTGTATCGGCCGCCTTGGTGGTCACGACCAGCCAGTCGAGCCCGGTGCCCTGCCAGACCGGCAGCTGCAGCATCTGTTGCTGACCGTTGAGCCATTGCAGACGCCGTTGTTGCGCTGCCGCGTGGCAGCCGGCGCGGGGCAGGCAGACGGGTTGCAGGCGGTGCCAGTGGCCGGCCATCAGGGTACCGACCGCACCGAGCCCGAGCAGGCCGACACGGAGTGAAGGGGAGTTTGCTGTCATGCGTTGATTATAGGGGGAGGCAGGCGGAAGTTAACAGCCTGCCTCGTAGGGATCAGATCGGGCTGGCAGTTGCTTGGCTGTCTTCCTCAGTAGCTGCTTCCGTCGTTGCGGAAGTTTCTCCGGCTTCAGCTTCAGCATCGCCGGCGCTGTTTTCTTCACGGGGTCCGCTGGCCGCGGGGGTCATGCTGCCCGGCACGGGAAGCCACAGCTGATGCAGCTTGTGGCGCACATTGCTGGTGTGATCGGCGGGCAGGTTGCGCAGCCACAGACGCAGGCGTTCTTCGTCTTCATCGACCAGACCGGTCATGGCGTCCAGAGGAATGCCACGTTCGGTCAGCAGCCAGACCACCAGAGGCATCAGGTGATGAAAACGGCGGCGCTGCAGTTTGTCGGTCAGTTCTTCACTGCTCAGTTCAAAATAGCGGGCGACCAGGCCGCAGGCGTCGTCAAACAGGCGGCTGATATCGGCGCGGCTGTAGGCTGACTGCACCAGGGCTTCGCGTTTCATGTGCTGATCGACCCAGTGATCGCGGGCCAGCGCCTGATACAGCGGATGGCTGCCGTGTTCCAGATCAAGGTTGCTGCTGACCCGTTGTGACATCACATTAATGTAGTGCTGTGAACGGTTACGGCGGCTGTGTGACAGCAGATTAAGCATGGATTCGGTATCAATCCACTGCGGTGGTTGAGGCATACGGTAGCAGTGATCGGAACTCCACGGCCAGAGGTCGGCATCGGCAACCAGACCGTTGCGGCGCGGCCAGTCGTGCAGTTGCAGGATCAGGTCGCAGAGATAGGCCTGTTCGTCGACCAGCAGGATCACGCCCTGGTCAGACAGCAGCTGACGGCGCTTATTCCAGCAACGTTCGTGCATACTGTCGAAAGCGCTCTGGATGTCATCCATCACTTCCGTCCAGTCCCGTTCACAGCGCAGCACAAACTGCATGCGCTGTTCTTCCAGCACGTAGGCCAGCAGACGGGTCCGTGGAACCGAGGCAAGCAGCTGCCGGCCGTATTCATATTCGAACACAGAATTGAAAACCGGCTGATCTTTCGCTCCGGTGACCGAGAAGTAATAAACTCCGGCCCCGTGCAGGGTCATTTTTGTTTGCATACAGATAATTTAGCTGAGTTTTCTGTAACTTCCAGTGGTGGCAGGTCTTGGCCTTCAGGCCGGGGAGCGGGTTAGAATAGCGCCTTTGCCAATCAGCCGGAGAAGTGAGTTATGCCGTCGTTTGACGTTGTTTCAGAAGTGGATAAGCACGAAGCACAGAATGCCGTGGATCAGGCTAACCGTGAGCTGAGCACCCGGTTTGATTTCCGTGGCGTACAGGCTGGTTTTGAGCTGAAGGACTTTGTTGTCACCCTGGCGGCTGAGCAGGAGTTCCAGCTGGAGCAGATGAAGCCGATGCTCACCGGTGCCATGGTGAAGCGCGATATCAAGGTTTCCTGTCTCGAATACAGCAAGCCGGAAGGGGCGGGTAAACAGATCAGGATCAAAGCCACGATGCGTCAGGGTATCGACAGTGATCTGGGCCGTAAAATGGTGAAGATGGTCAAAGACAGCAAACTCAAGGTTCAGGTGTCGCTGCAGGGGGATACCGTGCGTGTACAGGGAAAGAGCCGTGATGATCTGCAGAAAGTGATGGCCATGTTCCGTACCGATGAAAGCATTGATATGCCGCTGGCATTCAAGAACTTCAAAGACTGATATCAGGCTGCCTTTGTCTTGACCTCTCTTAACTGGTGGCGTGAAGCCCTGCAGATCTACAGCCGCAAACCTGTGGTTGTGATCGCCTTACTGGGCTTTGCCGCCGGCCTGCCGTTTCTGCTGGTGTTTTCCACCCTGACTGCCTGGCTGCGTGATGTCGGTGTTGAACGCACGGCCATCGGTTTCTTTGCCTGGGTGGGCATTACTTATTCCGTGAAAGTGTTCTGGGCGCCGGTGGTCGACCGTCTGTCGCTGCCGCTGCTGGGGCGTTATCTGGGCCCGCGCCGCAGCTGGATTATGCTCGGGCAGTTTGGTATTGCTGCCGGTCTGCTGTTGATGAGTACCCTCGACCCACAGCAGTCATTGTGGCTGATTGCCATGGCAGCTCTGTTGGTGGCCTTCTCGTCGTCGACGCAGGATGTGGCGCTGGACGCCTTCCGCATTGAATCGGCGGAAGAAACCCTGCAGGGAGCGATGTCGGCTGCTTATATTTTCGGTTACCGCCTGGCGTTGCTGGTGGCCGGTGCCGGCGCGCTCTACATTGCTGAATGGGGAAACTGGTCGCTGGCCTATTTCTGTATGGCCATGCTGATGGGCATCGGCGTGCTCAGTGTGTTGTGGGCCGATGAGCCGGAGCATCAGACCCGGGCCGAGCGTGATGCGAGTGAAGCGGACATGGTGGATGCCGTGATGGGGCGGCCGATGCATCTGGCACAACGGACACGCTGGCAGCGCTGGCTGCTGGGTGCGGTGATCTGCCCGCTGCTGGAATTCTTCCAGCGTAATGGCCGTTTTGCCCTGCTGATGCTCGCCTTTATCGCTCTGTTCCGCCTCAGTGATATCACCATGGGCGTCATGGCCAATCCGTTTTATCTTGATCTGGGCTACAGCAAGGCGGAAATCGCCAGCGTGGCCAAGATTTTCGGTTTCTTTATGACCATTTTCGGCTCGGCGTTGTGCGGCGTGCTGGTGGTGCGCTTCGGTATCATGCGGCCACTGCTGCTGGGGGCGGTGATGGTGGCCGTCACCAATCTGTTGTTTGCTGCACTGGCCGTGGCCGGCAGTGCGGGCACGCCGTCGCTGAACTGGTTGGCACTGGTGATCAGCGCCGATAACCTCAGCGGTGGTATTGCCAGTACAGCTTTTATCGCCTACTTATCGAGTCTGGCGAACCGCCATTACACCGCGACCCAGTATGCTCTGTTCAGCTCACTGATGACGCTGCCGGGTAAATTTATCAGTGGTTTTTCCGGCTGGGTGGTGGATGGTTTCGGTTACAGCGAATTTTTTACGCTGGCGGCCATTCTGGGGGTGCCGGCAATTGTGCTGGTGCTGGTGCTGATGAGGCACCAGCGGCTGAGTGTGTCAGCGGCGCAGGGCTGATGCCCCCAGCCAGGCGGCACCGCGTACGCCGCTGGAATCACCGTGTACGGCCTGTTTCAGCGGGGTAAGTACGGTGTCTGAAAACACATAGTCAGTCCACAGGCGGGGCACCGCGTCATAAATCCCGGGCATATTGGACACACCGCCGCCGAGCACAATCACATGCGGGTCCATCAGGTTGATCACCGCGGCCAGCGCTTTGGCCAGCCGCCGGTAGTAGGCATTCAGCACGGCCAGCGCCTGCGGATCACCACTGACGGCGCGCTGCTGCCAGTGCGGGGCGGGTATATCCTGACCGCTTTCCTGCAGCGCCTGACGGCGCAGCCCGGTGCCGGACAGCAGGGTTTCCAGACAGCCACGCTGACCACAGTAACAATCGAACTCGCCGTCTTCTTCGCTGCGCCAGGGCAGTGGATTGTGTCCCCATTCACCGGCAATGGCGTTGGGACCGCTGATCAGCCGGCCATTAATGACCCAGCCGCCGCCACAGCCGGTACCGATAATCACCGCAAACACGCTGGCATAGCCGGCGCCGGCGCCATCACTGGCTTCTGACAGGGCCAGACAGTCGGCATCGTTGGCCAGTAAGACCGGGCGTTGCAGACGCTGCTGCAGATCGCCCTGAAAATCCCGGCCGATCAGGCAGGTGGTGTTGGCGTTTTTGACCAGACCGCTGGCCGGACTGACAGCACCGGGAATGCCGATGCCAAGGGTAAAATCACTGACGCCCAGAGTGGCTGCCGCGCCGTCTGTCATGCTGCCGATATTGGCGACGATGGCGTCATAGCTGTGAGCCGGAGTAGGGGTGCGCTGGCGCAGCAGGGGCTGGCCCTGTTCATCGAGTACGATGATTTCTGTTTTGGTTCCGCCGAGGTCGATTCCGAATTGCAGCATGTCTGTGATCTGGATAAGCAGGAGATGGAAACATTGAGGGAGAGTGCCGGCCGGGCAGGAAAGCCACAGGCCGGCGGCTGGTCAGCCGGCAGGATGCTGGTAACTTTTCATCATGGTATCCAGCATGTCGGAAACATTGCTGATACGGCAGCCGGTACCATACAGGCTGGGCGTGATACGGTCACACCAGATGACTTCAGCGTGGCAGTTACCGGTGCGGCGGCTGTTGATATTGGGTGGAATATCCACCATCGATAACACCAGGCTGGTACCGGGTCTGATCTCATCGTAGGTGGAAATCATGACTCCCTGTGCGGAACAGTCGACCAGTAATCCGAGGTATTCCTTGCTGTGCTCATCGAATACACTCACGCTGCTTTTCAGGATCCAGCGTGGATGCATACGTTGTTCAGGTGTCTGGCTGCTCATAAGCAACTCCCTGTATTCTTCTGTTTTTCAACAGTTTAGACCCAAGGCTCAGGAAAACCTATGGCCCGTATTGAACTAATTCTCGGTGGCGCCCGCTCGGGTAAAAGCCGTTACGCCGAGGAACAGGCACAGCAGAGCGGCCGTCCGGTGGTATATATTGCCACCGCGACGGCACAGGATGGTGAAATGGCACAGCGCATCCGTCATCATCAGCAGCGCCGCCCGGCTGACTGGCAGACGCTGGAAGAGCCGCTGGCGCTGGCACAGGCGATTCAGCAGGCCGGGCCGGACAGCCTGATTCTGGTGGACTGCCTGACCCTCTGGCTGACCAACTGTCTGCTGGATAAAGACCCCGGACAGTGGGCGCTGCAGCGTAAGCAGCTGCTTACTCTGCTGACATCCTGCCCGGCCAGCCTGCTGTTGGTCAGTAATGAAGTCGGTGGCGGTGTGGTACCGATGGGCGAGCTGAGCCGCCGTTTTGTCGATGAAGCCGGCTGGCTGCATCAGGCCATTGCCGCACAGGCCAGCGACGTAACGCTGGTGGTGGCCGGCATTCCACTGGCGGTGAAACGCCCCGCCCATTCTTCAAATGATTGTTAACTTTGTAATTGAAGAGACGATATGACTGTCGAAACCTGGTGGCAGGCGCCCACCGCTGAAATCTCAGAATCCATCCGTCAGCAGGCCCTTGAACGCCAGTTGCAGCTGACCAAGCCACCGGGCTCGCTGGGTGAGCTGGAGCAGATTGCGGTGGCCTTCGCTGCCTGGCAGGGGCAGGTGAAAGCGGAAATCCGCCATCCGGCGTGTGTGGTGTTCGCCGGCGATCATGGGGTGGTGGCACAGGGTGTATCAGCCTTCCCGCAGGCGGTGACGGTGGAAATGCTGAAGAATTTTGTCGCCGGCGGCGCGGCCATTTCGGTGCTGGCCAGACACCATGATATGCAGCTGGCGGTGGTGAACTGCGGTACCGCCACCCACTGTGATGATCTTGAGGGCGTGATCCAGCGGGCGGTGATGCCGGGCACCCGCGACTTCTCACAGCAGGCCGCCATGAATGAATCTGAGATGCTGGCGGCGCTGCGCGTCGGGGCTGAGCAGCTGGAACGGCTGCACAGTGAAGGCTGTGATCTGTTTATTGCCGGCGAAATGGGCATCGGTAATACCTCGGCCGCCAGTTGCCTGAGCGCGCTACTGCTGGCGCAGGATGTGAATGCGCTGACCGGCCCGGGTACCGGGATGGCCGGGCAGGCCCTGAGCCACAAACAACAGGTACTGGCAGCCAGTGTGGAACGTGCCCGGCCGCTGGTAACAACGCCGCTGGCTGCTCTGCAGCAGGTCGGCGGACTGGAAGTGGCGGCGATGACGGGAGCCTATCTGCGGGCAGCCCAGCTTGGTATTCCGGTGTTGGTGGATGGCTTTATTGCCACCTCGGCGGCCCTGCTGGCAGTGCGTCTGAATCCGGCGGTACGGGACTGGATGCTGTTCGGCCACCAGTCTGCTGAACCCGGTCACCGGGCGCTGCTGGTAGTACTGAATGCACGTCCGCTGGTTCAGCTGGGTATGCGTCTGGGCGAAGGCTCCGGTGCCGGGGTGGCACTGGCGATTATCCGTGAGGCACTGGCTCTGCATAACGGCATGGCCACTTTCGCTGAAGCCGCCATTTCATCCGCGGACTGACCATGACTACCACTCGCATTGATCTGATCCGCCACGGCGAACCGGAAGGTGGCAATGTCTTCCGCGGCCGCATCAATCCGCCGTTGACGGCTAACGGCCGCTGGCAGGTGGGCGAACGGCTGCGGCGTTTTCCGGCGCGGTGGCAGCGGGTGATCAGTTCGCCGTTGCAACGCTGTGCCGAAGCCGCGGCCACGCTGGCACAGCAGTGTGCCATTCCGCTGCAGCTGGATGAACGCTGGATTGAAATTGATTACGGCCAGTGGGAAAACCGGCCGGTGGATGAAGTGCTGCGTGAGCATGCCGATGAAGCACAGAAGCTCTGGGCGGATCCGCTGAATTTCTGTGCCCCGGGCGGCGAAGCGGTGAGCCATTTTCAGCAGCGTCTGCTGCAGGCCTGGCAGAGTCTGCTGGAGCAGTATGCCGGCGAACACCTGTTGCTGGTCTGTCATGGTGGCGTGATGCGGGTGCTGGCGCAGCACCTGCTGGCACTGGAACCGCAGGCCATGAACCGGCTGGCCATTCCTTACGCCGGACTGATGCGTTACCGCATTGATCACAGTGACTATCAGGGCGAGGCTAAGCAGTGGGTCACGCTGGAAAGTCTCGACGGTTCAGAACTGATTCATCCCGCTGCGGAGACGGAGGCATGATGCGCCAGCAATGGTGGGCATTCTGGTATGCGATGGCTTTTTTAACCCGCCTGCCGGTGCCGTATTTACAGCGCACCGACGATAAGACCGCTGCTGCATCGCTGATATATTATCCACTGGTCGGTGCCGTGCTGGGCGTGATACTGCTGGCGTTTCTGGCCGGCTGCCTGAGCTACAGTCCGCAGGCTTCCCCGCTGTTACTGGCGGTGCTGCTGACGCTGATCTGGACCGCTTTCAGTGGTGCCCTGCATCTGGATGGTCTGGCCGACAGTGCTGATGCCTGGGTCGGCGGGCTGGGTAACCGCGACAAAACCCTCGCCATTATGAAAGATCCGCAGAGTGGGCCGATGGGCGTGACCGCGGTGGTGATGATACTGCTGCTGAAAGTCGCGGCACTGGCGGCGCTGCTGAGCAAAGCCGCGGCCGGCGGCAGTTTTTATGGCTGGAATGTCTGGCTGCTGCTGGCCGGGCTGCTGCTGTTGCCGATGATGTCGCGTGCCAGCATAACCGGCCTGCTGGCCATCACACCGTATGTGCGCAGCGGTGGTCTGGGCAGTGCGCTGGTCAGTGGTGCCACGCCATTAAAAATCGCTGTAACCGGGTTGCTGCTGGCCTTGCTGGCCGGTGTTTTTCTGCAGACGCAGGCGTTGTTTATTCTGGCACTGTGGCTGACCATTCTGCTGGCCGCGCGGCAGATGATGATGAAACGCATCGGTGGCTGTACCGGGGATACATTGGGGGCGGTGATTGAAGTGCAGGAAGCGCTGCTGCTGGCGGCGGTTGCGCTGTAATTCTGTTCTGTTACTCAGGCATAAAAAAGCCCGGAACGCATCCGGGCTTTTTATGCTCAGCGCTGTTATTTCAGCTTCAGTACGGTGAGTGTTTTCTCACGGATACTGTTCAGCAGTTCAGCGTTGGTTTTCAGATCGTCACCGTAAGACGGGATGATTTCTTTCAGGGTTGCAGCCCAGCCATTGTTCATTTTTTCCGGGAAGCAGCGTTCGAGTACTTCCAGCATGGCTTTGGCGGCAACAGAAGCACCCGGGGAAGCACCCAGCAGGGCGGCCAGAGTACCGTCTCTGGAGGCAACCAGTTCGGTACCGAACTCCAGCTTGCCTTTACCATCGGCGTCTTTCTTGATGATCTGAACGCGCTGACCGGCTTCGGCCAGGGTCCAGTCGCTGTCTTTACAGTCCGGGAAGTAACCACGCAGGGTTTCAACACGGTCTGAATGCGACTGCATCACTTCGCTGATCAGGTATTTGGTCAGATCCATATTGTGGATACCAACCGACATCATCGGAATCAGGTTGCTGACGCTGACGGATTTCAGCAGGTCCATTTTTGAACCGGCTTTCAGGAACTTGGTGGTGAAGCCAGCATACGGGCCGAACAGCAGGGCAGGTTCGCCATTGATGATGCGGGTATCCAGGTGAGGAACCGACATCGGCGGCGCACCGATCGCTGCTTTGCCGTAAACCTTGGCGTGGTGTTTCTTAACGATGGCCGGATCTTTACATACCAGCCACTGACCGGATACCGGGAAACCGCCATAGCCTTTGGCTTCGTCGATGTCAGATGCCTGCAGCAGTGGCAGGGCACCGCCACCGGCACCGAGGAAGACGAAACCGGCATTGAGGGTTTTGTTGCTGCCGCTTTTGCGGTCTTCGACGGTGACTGTCCAGCTGCCGTCCTGTTCGTGTTTAAAGTCTTCAACCTGATGTTCCAGCAGCAGCTCGAAGTTGTCTTTCTGCTGCAGGCGGGCAACCAGATTGCGGGTCAGGGAACCGAAGTCGACATCGGAACCGTGCTGCACGCGGGTCGCGGCTACTTTTTCAGCCGGATCGCGCCCTTCCATTACCAGAGGCATCCATTCACGCAGAACTTCCGGGTCATCGCTGAATTCCATCTCTTTGAACAGATGGTGGGCACTCAGTTTTTCGTAACGCTGACGCAGGAATGCAACGTTGGCCTCGCCCCAGACAAAGCTCATATGCGGTGTACTGTTGATAAACTGGGAAGGTTCCGGCAGCGAGCCGTGTTCGACCATGTAGGTCCAGAGTTGCAGGGATATTTCGAAGTTAGCGTTGATGGTCAGGGCGCGGTCGATGGTGACGTTGCCGTTTTCGTCCTGAGGAGTGTAGTTCAGTTCGCAGTAGCCTGCGTGTCCGGTACCGGCATTATTCCAGCCATCGGTACTTTCGTGAGCTACATGGTCGAGACGTTCAACCATGGTAATTTTGAGGGACGGGTCCAGCTTGGTAAGCAGTGTGCCGAGAGTGGCACTCATGACCCCGCCTCCGACAAGGAGCACATCGACCTTTTGTATAGTCATCGGGATTTCGCCTTTAAATCAGAATAAAAACATCTGCTGGTGCATGTTCCGCTGCCAGCGGGCTTGTGGCCCAGGGTCTGTGTCTCCCGGGTAAGGAGTCAGACACAGCGAAATGGAACGTCGCTTTATACACAGCCGGAAACTGGCTTACAACTGTGTCAGCGACGCTTACTACTAACGTATATTTCAGACCCTGAATGCTGATAGCACAAGGCCACCATGCCGGACCTGAACCATCCTGGCCGGCTGTGGGCATGAAATCACATTAAAATCTGTCTGTTATGTCAGTCCGTGGCCGGGCTCGCGCGGGAGACCTGAGGAGGGACGGTGGACTGATGTCGGGCGGCTGAGTGGTGCCTGTGTCCGGTGAGAGCAGAACCCGGTGCAACGGTGTAAGGGATCTGCGCCTGAGTGGCTGAAGGTCCGGGACAAGAGGATTTACCACAAACTCAGCAATACTACTTCTTCAGTACTACTTCTTTACTGGCGCGAAAAATACCGGAAAAGGGCAGAACGGTCAAACGCTGTTGGCGGTGGAACACCCCGGAATATGCCTATGTTTTCTGATCAGTCTGATCCATCGGTGAGCACTATCCGCCACCGCTGAGGTGAATTTGCGCCAGCCTCTGCAAGCCGCTAAGGTGAGTTCTTTCTCCCTTGCTGCATAATGCTGTCCGGACCGGAGGGGTCGCCTTTATGTTACCGCTGATTTTCCCGATTACTGCGTTACTGACCGGCGCTGCCCTGCTGCTGCTGGGCACCGGTCTGCTGAATACGCTGCTGGCTATCCGCGGGCCACTGGAAGGCTATCAGGACAGCAGTATGGGGATGATTATGTCCGGCTATTTTGTCGGCTTTTTCGTTGGCACTTTCCTGGCGCTGCGGCTGATTCAGCGCATCGGGCATATCCGTGCCTTTGCCTTCTGTGCGGCGCTGGTGTCCTGCTCGGCACTGCTGCATGTGCTGTTTATTAACCCGCTGGCCTGGGGGCTGAGCCGGGTGCTGACCGGCATGGCCCTGGTGATTCTGTATACCATTATTGAAAGCTGGCTGAACGCCCAGACGCCACCGGAACAGCGCGGCCGGGTGTTTGCTATTTATATGGTAGTGAATCTGGTGGCGCTGGCGCTGGCGCAACAGTTTCTGCTGTTCGGCGAGGCGTCCGGCTTCGCTCTGTTTGCGGTGGCGGCGATACTGATCAGCATGAGTCTGCTGCCGGTGACCTGGACACGCGTACGTCAGCCGGAGGTGCAGGATGTGAAACGCTTCAGTACCCGGCGGTTGTTTAAGATCGCCCCGGTTGCCCTGTATGGCGCGCTGCTGTCCGGTCTGGCCATGGGGGCTTTCTGGGGCATGGGCGCCGTGTATGCGGCGCGACTGGGGCTGGATGATCATGGGGTAGCCACCTTTGTCACCTGCGCCATTCTTGGTGGTGCCGCCTTCCAGTTTCCGCTCGGACGCTATTCCGACACGCATGACCGGCGGCGGGTGGTGGCCGTGGTCGCCGGGTTGGCAGCACTGGCTGCCGCAATGATGGTACCGCTGTCGCAGGCCGGCTGGTGGCTGATGGCAGCGATTGCGCTCTACGGTGGACTGGCCTTTGCCGTGTATCCGCTGGCGGTGGCGCATCTGGTTGATCACCTGGAAGGGGATGACATTCTGGCCGGGGGCAGTGCCCTGCTGCTGCTGCACGGTCTTGGTGCAGCTGTCGGCCCGGCGCTGGTTGGCTGGCTGATGACCGTGACCGGCCCACACGCCCTGCCGGCTTACTTTGTCGCCGTTCAGGCCATCCTGATGATGATGACGGTGCAGAATTTGCAAGAGAAAACCACAGAATCACCGGAAAGCCCGGCGCAGTTCGTTCCTATGGTCCGCACAACCCCGACCGTTCTCGAAATGTTGCCGGAAGAGGCAGAAGAAGAATCTCCTGCCACCGCTCAAGGCGATTAACAGCGACCGGAAAAGGATTGCCCGTGCAATCCGACTGGCCAACCGCCTGCTCTTAACCGCAGCAGGCGCTGTCCCCAGCGGCCTGTCTCCGTCGCGTCATTCATCCAGAGAGAGGGGTGCCATACCCTGTATCTCTGCGTCAGAACCTGTGAGGAGACTGTTATGCTTTTGGCTACAGATCTTGATGGTACGTTTCTGGGTGGTGAAACGGAGCAGCGTCACCACCTGTATCAGCTGATTGCTGCTCATCCTGAAATCCAGCTGGTGTTTGTGACTGGCCGCGGCCTCGAATCCGTTATGCCTCTGTTATCTGATCCTGCCATTCCCCGACCCGATTACATCATCAGTGATGTCGGCGGCACCGTGGTCCACGGTGATACGCTGCAGCCAGTGCATGAAGTGCAGGGACCGATTGAAGAAAAATGGCCCGGCGAATATGCCATTGTTGAAGCTCTGCAGGGTTTTCCCGGCCTGACCCGGCAGGACGTGCCGCAGGAACGCCGCTGTTCCTACTTCTGTGACGAAGACGCGGTGACCGGAGAAGTCTTTGCCATGGCGGAGCAGCTCGGCTGTGATGTGCTTTATTCTGCCGGCCTGTATCTGGATTTTCTGCCCCGCGGGGTGAACAAGGGCTCAACCCTGACCGCGCTGATGACGCATCTGGGCATTGATGCCAAGGATGTGCTGGTGGCAGGTGATACGCTGAATGATCTGGCCATGTATGAGCAGGAGTTTGTTGGCGTCTGTGTCGGCTATTCAGAAAAAGGTCTGCTCGAAGCCACCGAAGGTCAGGCCAAAGTGCTGCACGCCCGTGAGCCGGGCTGTGGCGGTATTCTGGAAGCCTTCAGTCATTTCGGCTTTCTGGGTGAAGCCGGTATTGACGCCGAAATCGGAGAAGCGGCGGAGCCGGGTAAATCCGATCTGGTGATTGTTTACCACCGTCTGCCGTATGAAGAGTACGTCGAAAACGGCAGAATGAAACGCCGCCGGCCGACCTCGCCAAATGGCATTATTCCGACCTTAATGAGTTTCTTTGCCGATGGTAAACAGGGTTCCTGGGTTGCCTGGTCGGTGCATGATCCCAAACTGGGCGCGTTTGAAACCCACACCACCGTCGATCGTGAAAAATATCCGAATCTGGTTGCCGCCCGGGTCGGGCTGAGCAAGCGCGATGTGGATATTTTTTACAAAAAATTCTCCAAGGAAGCCTTCTGGCCAACGCTGCACACCTTCTGGGAGCGAGCCAGTTTCCGCGAAGATCACTGGGAAGTTTTTCTCAAGGTTAACCGCCTGTTTGCAGAGCGGGCGGCGGAAGAAGCGGCCGAAGGGGCAACCGTCTGGGTGCACGATTATAACCTGTGGATGGTGCCGGCGTATCTGCGTGAAATCCGCCCGGATGTGAAGATTGCTTTTTTCCATCACACCTATTTCCCTTCTGCGGATGTATTTAATGTGCTGCCATGGCGGCGTGATATTGTCGGCAGTCTGCTGCAGTGCGATTACATTGGTTTCCATATTCCGCGTCAGTCGGAAAACTTTGTCGACGTAGCCCGTGGGGTGGCACCGATTAAGGTGCTGAAAAAAGAAAACTGCGCGCCGCGTTTCCTCAGTTACGGCTGTGCGGTAGGGCTGGAAGAAATGACGACCGATATCGAAGTGCATGGCCGTCATATCCGTCTCGGTGCGCACCCGGTCGGACTGGATATGAACCGCGTGACTTCGGCACTGGATGACAATGATATTCAGCAGCTGATGACGCGTCTGCGTCAGGAACTGGCCGGGGTCAAGCTGGTGCTGTCGGTTGAACGGCTGGATTACACCAAAGGCATTCTGGAAAAACTGCAGGCCTTTGAACGCCTGCTGGATGAATATCCGGAATTACGCGGCAAGGTCACACTGGTGACGGTGTGTGTACCGGCGGCCAAAGAAATGACCATTTACAACAAGCTGCAGAATCAGATTGAGCAGGCGGTCGGGCGGATTAATGGCCGCTTCGCCAGTATCGGCTGGACGCCGGTGCAGTTCTTCTTCCGGGCGGTACCGTTTGAACATCTGGTGGCGTATTACGCCATGGCCGATGTGATGTGGATTACCCCGTTACGGGATGGACTGAATCTGGTGGCCAAGGAATATGTCGCCACTCAGGGGCTGACCGATGGCCGCGGCGTACTGGTGCTGTCGGAGTTTGCCGGTGCCGCTGCTGAGCTGAAAGGCGCGGTGCTGTGTAATCCACATGATCCTTTTGAGCTGATGAGCAGCTGCCATCACGCCTTAACCATGCATGAAAATGAAGCCCGCAGCCGCTTGCGGGAAGCTTATGATATTGTCCGTCATTACGATATCGGCTTCTGGGGGCAGTGCTTCCTTGATTCGGTTAATGCAGCGTATCAGCCGGAAGAAGACGATACGGTGGTACGTATCGCCTGATTTCTGCGCTGACACCATGGCCGGGAAGCGGGGCGGTCAGAATTCCGCCTCGACTCCCAGCCAGACTGAACGGCCGACTTCGATGCCATCGTCGTCGGTTTCTTGCACTGTATAAGTGCGGGCATCAAACATATTTTTTATCTCCGCAATCAGCGTGAGGTCGTACTGCAGTAGTGGCTGCCAGCGCACAATGGAATCGAACAGCAGGCTCGCCGGACGGTTTTTATCGACATAGTTGTCCAGATATTCACCATAAGTCGCTCCGTCAATTTCGGTGGTGCCTGTATAAGTGGTACCACTGCCTTCGACCACGGTTTTGTAGCTGCCTCTGTAGCGCGCTTTCAATGTTGCATTCAGATGATCACCCACAGGGAAATGGGTATAAGCGGATGCCACCACCGGACGGGCGTAGTTTTCACGCAGCTGGTTAATATCGCTCAGCGTACGCCGCTGGCCGTTGTACCAGACATCCTCATCACTGGTCGCCGCATCAACACCGTCATCATAGGTATCGTTACTGCTTTCCGTTTCTGAATAGGTGACGTGAAAGCCATAACCAAAGATTTCATTGCTTCTGTCCCAGCTGAGTGACAGGCTCTGATAATTGGTGTAACCATCATTGGTCATACGGTAATACCTGTAACCATCAGGCTGTGTTCCTGTGGATTCACGGGAAAATTCATCTTCGTTATCGCGCGTTAACGCCTTGATCTCACCAGTGCCCCCGAACAGCAGGGTTTTCAGGCCGATCACCACCTCATCGCTGTATGGCGTTTTTACACCGCTGAAGTCGTATTTGTAGGTACCGGTTTCAGTATCATATTCCCACTCATTCACCACATTCTGGGTGGTACTGCGGTATTCCTGATAATAAGGTTTGGCTGCCTGACGTAATTTATACGTCAGCAGTGGACCATCGTAATAACGGTTAACACCACCGGTCAGAATAATGGACTCATCGCCGGACAGGTCGTAGGACGTCCGGGTGCGCCAGGCAAGATTGATATTCTGCAGAAAATTATCGTAATCCAGGCGCAGCCCGGCAGTTGCTTTCAGTTTCTGCCATTCAAGGGATAACTCACTGAACAGGGCGGCCTGAGTCAGGTCAACACTGACAGAATCTTCCGGATATATCTGCCGTTCGCGGAAATACTGTTCATTCTGTACGCAGTCGTCAGTCTGGTTAACGCATTGAACCGCGGTATTGGATACAGGGCTTTTGTATATATAGGTATCTTCTGGCCGTTCAAAACCAGCATAGTTTTGTGACAGGCTGGTACCGTAACGGAGCTGAGTAAACAGTTGGTGACGCAGGGGGGTGGATATTTTCCAGTTGGCTGACAGGCTGCTCTGATATTTATCGAGGTCACCGTACCCTCCTTGTTTACTGCTGGTTTCTCCGGCTTCCAGGCCCCACTGGCGACTGTTACTGTTAGCCCAGTTGTAGAAATCTTTTTCTGCGGCACGGGAATTAACGCTGTAGCTGGCCGCCAGGGTAAGCTGGTGTTCACTGCTTCCCCGGTAAAATTCAATATCACTGCTGGCCATGATACCACCGCCACTGAGCGTATAATCACCATCTTTCACATCTTCAAGAAACGTGCTTTTTTCATACGGTGAGACGCTGATGAAACTGGTCGCTGAAATGTCATCCCCCTCATAGCCATGAGTGACGGTGATATTCAGGTTCTGTTCCGTTACCTGTTCGGTTTCGTTGTAATTCAGTTCAGGTGTACTGGATTGGCTGCCATTAAAACCAAAACGCAGACTGTGCTCATCATTCAGCCCACGTTCGTGAGACAGAGAAAAACGGTGACGGGAAAACTCCGGCTCTTGCGGAGGTTCATAGGTTGCGTCTTCATCGTCATAGTCATTGATAATGACATTGTAATTCACCCATTCTGAACGGGTGGTGTAGTAGGTCATGCGGGTTTTGTTGTCAAAGCCCGGGCGGCGGATGTCTGCATCAACTACCCCACCGGTAAAACTGCCATATTCAGCCGGAACATTGCTGTCGTAGACTTTGATGGATTCAAGCTGATCCAGATCGAAGAAGATTGCCTGTTCATGACCGGGCACGTCGTTAATGGACGAGTCGCTGTTATCTGATCCGGCGGGATCAATCAGGCTGTTGTTGGATATGCCATTGATGGAAAAATTGTTGTTGTAGTAACGGCCACCGGAAATGGAGACTGATGATGGTTTCAGCGATGACATTGAATCAGCACTGTCAGATTCATCACTGAACTGAACATTGGGTACAGTATCCAGAATATCGGTCAGACTACCACTGCTGTCACCATAGTGCTCAATGTCACTGCGGTTAAAGGAATAGCTGCCTTCACTGCTGGTATTGTCCGTTTTCTGAGAACCGGAATCTGTTGTCACGACTTCCAGTGAGGGCATCAGCAGAACTTCGTCCGCAGGGCTGCTCCCGCTGATGACTGAGGCCGGTTCTTCACTGTCGTCAGCCAATACCTGACTGACGGGAGAGCAAAACGCAAACAGCAGAGCCCATGCTCTGCTGTGCGTCCCTTTGATTTTCAGGGCACTTTTTTTCACGGATTGATTACCTAGATTTCAGCATAGAAAGGTGTTGCATCCATGCTGTCATCGGTTCCGTCACCATCGACGTCGGTATCACTGACGATTCCTGATGAAGAAATTTCATCGTCATCAGCATAGGCTTCATAAAAATCTGCCATACCGTCATTATCAATGTCTGTTGTGGCAACATCAGAGCCGGGGAAGGCATCCTGATTAATAATATGTTTCGCGAGAGTCAGACGGTAGTTGTTAATAGAAGATGAAGATTCTGTTTCGGCCATTTCATCTAACAGAGTTTCCATCGTATCGTAGATACCAAGGTATTCAGTGGCTGAACCACAGGTGCTATAACCATACAAATAGCAGTAATAACTATCGCGTGAATCTTCGGAAACGATTTGACTGACCAGATTTTCAGCATCCATGATCAGTGCAGCTGCACGGGATTGTACCTGCGCAACGTCTTCAGAAAATCCTGTATAGGTTCCAAATTTCACTACGCTTGAGCGCATGCCATACAGCATGGTGTTATACGTTGCTACTATGCTACGGGCGATGTCCGAGGCGTCGTCGTATTCGTCCTCACTGGCGGCACTGGCTGCTAAGGTATTGTATCCACTCTCTGCACTGATCAGGGGGGCAATAATATCATCAAAGTCAACGCCTGCATCGGTCAAACCCTGATCCATAGTGTAGTAAACAGCATCCTGAAGTGCGTCAATTTTATCAATTCCACTGAGTAAATTGGCATATGAGATGGCTTTAGTGAACGCGCTGGCTGCCAGTGTGGAATAATTGATTTTCAGGGCATCAGTGGTCAGGTAAGTATAAGCATTACTGATAGCAAGCGATGAGCCGAGGGATTCAAAGTCAGTGGCTACATCGGCACAGGTATCCATACGGCTTTGTCCAAGGATAGTGTCAACATTTTCATAGGTCATGCGGGCGATTTTAGAACACCCTTTATACATCAGTTGGCTACCATCATCGCTCTGAGCGGTAATATAAGTATCAGATGTAACGATATTCCATGCCTCACTTAATGCCTCGGCACCAGCATCGGTATAACCTTGGTCAAAGAGTCTTGCGGCCAGATAGGAATTGACGCTGCTTTCAGAGATACCAGCATTAGTCAGTAATTCCAGTCGGTCTTCCAGATCACTGGCATCGGTATCATCCGGATACAGTTCCGTAATCTTGGCAATGGCTTCGTCGATATTACCTTCTTTGGCGAGATCAAGGGCTACAAACACAGCGGCAGCATTCTCAGCCTTGGTTAGGTAAGTGTCAGACTGGATAGTGTCTTTGGCCATCGTAAGGAAACCATCAATATCATCCAGATAGGCGTATTCTTCAACCAGATAGCGGACGTAAAAATCGGTCTTCTGGGATGTACAGGCATACTCAGCACGCAGAGCGATAAAGTTGTTGATGGCTTCACGGGTTTTATCCGCCTGCTGCAGACGGGCGTAGAAACTGGCCAAGCCAGTATAACCAAACGCCTTGAGCTTATAATGGTCGCCGCAACTACTGGAGCTGCTTTGCAGGCCATAACCATCCAGAATGGTGGCGTAAAATTCCACGGCGTTCAGGGCATCAGCAAGGGTTGCGCTGCTGAAATTGGCGGCTTCGGCTTCTTCGATTAAGGCATCAGCGGTTTTGGAGGCGGCTGTACCTATGCTGCCGTATGCCTTGGAATAAGTACCGGCATTGGCTTCGATAAAAGCGTAGACAGGTGCCAGTATGGCTTCAGCCTTTTCAGTCAGGCCCTGCTTGTTGTAACGGGTGGCCAGAGTCCGGAACATGTCAGCATCGTCAGAGTCCAGATTGGTGCTGCCTTTCTCTTCCATATAAGCGGTCAGCTTACTGGCTGCAGTATCCAGGTATGTCAGACCAAGATCGGTTTTACCGATATTAATAAAACCGACGGCAGCCTGGTAATAACCTTCAACCTGATAATAGGGCATGGATATCTGGGTTTTCAGAATGACATCCACTTCATCCTGCATGGAAGCCCGGGCGTAGTTACGGGCAATTAAAGCAAAGGCAGAATCCACATAATTGTCGTCGAGAACACCACTGAATAATTTCTGCACAAGGTACGCCGGTGACAGATCAGAAGCATAAAAATAGGCTAGTTTTTCAGCGGATGTTGTAAGCAGATCTTCGTCGGTGAGGGAGATGGTGTGATCAATAACATCCAACTCGGCAATGGAAGCAATCTGGCTGTCGGTGGAAATACCTGCGGGAATTGTCCAGCTTTCGGTGTCGAGATCGGTTGTGCTGATGCTGTAGGTGTTAAATACATAGCGGATGAGATTGGCAAACTGGGCGCTGTCGGATGGCAGGCCGTTGTAGCCATTCGCCGACCAGAGGGCTTCTGCCAGGGTCTGAATATTTGTTTCACCATCACTGCCTTCGGCAGCGGTATAGCTCAGATAGTCTTCAAGAAACTCACTGACCCCGGCAATAAAAGACAGACGATTTGCTTCTGTCACCAGCTCAGCGGCTGACAGAGAGGAGCTGATGCTGCCGATGGCCGTCAGTTCTTCTTCCAGCTCGGCCACGCGTTCTTTAATGGTGTCAGAATAATCGTCACTGGCCTGAACATAGCTGCTGATCGCAGTCCAGTCGGTGCCGTTTTCGTTTTCAAGCAGCTCATAAACGTGGTCAAAACCATCGGCGGCACGCAGAGCCGCACCGAGTAAGCTCAGCTGCAGGCTGAGCTTCTGTACTGCAGAATCTGTGTCCGGGTCAGCTTCCAGCTGGTTTTCTTCCAGCCCGAGCAGAGTGGCAACGGTGGCGCGTGCGGTTGCATAGTCGCTGCCGCTGGCTTCCATTTCTTCCACGATCAGGGTGGTGAGCGGGGTAACAACCTCAGCATTGCCATCGTCCTGATAGATGCCTTTGAGCTGCAGGCCGGTGAAATCAACGCCGGTTTCGGCATCTTCACCGCCGGAGGCGGTAATAACGGCGCCATCCAGGGCGGAAGCGGAGATGCCGCTGAAGCTGAAGGCACCATTGTCATCGGTAACAACCACTGAAGCCAGGGCGTTACCGGCACTGTTATCAATCCGTACCTGGGCGCCACTGATGGCTGGGTCAGTGACCACGCCGGTAACGGATACGGTGCTGGCTGAGCCGCCGGATGATGAAGAACTTCCTCCACAGGCCGTCAGGCCTGCCGTAACGGCAGCAGCCAGACCTGCTCCCAATGCTGACTTCAGCATGTGATTCATAGTGTTAACCTCGTTTAAAGTTCCAGATGATCACTGGTTGCTGGCTGTCCGCTGCCATGGAAAAGGAAAAGCTTCCGGCTTTCTTCTCATTCCCTGTTCTTAATAGGGGCTTAATTTTGTACAATGGTATACTTAATGATAATTATTATCAATTGTATAGGCGTTGTCATTTATGCTGCTCAGAAGTGTAAAAGTGCTTGTGTCGGGTCTGAAAACAGGCCCGCTGATGAATGTTCCTGCGACCGTTCTGCTGGCGGGTCTGCTGTCCGGTTGTCAGCAGGATCCGGTTGTGGGCGTGGTGACACTGCCGGGGGTGGAGGCGGACTGGTCCGGCTTCCGCGCACAGTGGGTGGTGGATGGTGTACCGGGCGAAGTAGTCCCGGTTGCCGCTGACGGGCATTTTCAGCTGCCTCTGCCGCCGGTGGATGATGCGGATGCTGTTATCGTGGAAGTCAGTCAGGGGCGTTATCGTCTGCGTGCGTTAGAACAGGCGGAGCCACTGACGGTATCGGCGGAGACCACTGCCCGGCTGGCGCTGGCGGATACGAATAACGACGGTGTGGTGTCTGCGGCGGAAGCCGGCAGCTACCGCAGTATGCCGGCTGCAACGACGGCCGATATGACCATGATTGTGCACAGTGTTCTGTACACGCCACTGGCCGCCGGCATGGATCTGAACCGTGATGCGCCGCTGCTTGAGCGTTATGCCGACAGCTGGAAGCTGGCCCGGGCAGTGGCTCACAGTCCGCAACATATGACGGCTTTCCGCCTGCGATACCATGATCAGCTGGCCCGCAGTTACGCTTTACTGCATAACGATCCGGAATTTGCCTCATCGGCAGATCCACTGAATCCAGAACAGACACTGATGCTGCGCCTGGATGATACGGGTCAGCCGCTGCGGTGGCAGCATCTGGATTTTGCCGCCGGCCGCTGGGCATGTGTGGATTATTTTGAAAAAGGCAAACGCCACCCGGACATTATCGGTCAGTGGCCGCTGGGCGTGCGCCTGTGGGCCGTCGGAGAGGAGCTACAGGGGGCGCTGCAGCAATCCCGTGCGGAAGCAATCATCCGCGCTTACAACACCGCCTCACGTTGCGGTTATCAGGGCTGGCGTCTGCCGACCCGGCTGGAGCTGAAAACCCTGACGGACCGTAAAAGCGGCGAGTGGGATTTCCCCCGTTCATTGCCGTTCTCAGGCGCCGGCCGCTTCTGGGTAAGCACAGAGCAGAGCGGGCCACAGGTCTTTGATCTGCAGAATAACACCATGGTTGACGGTGCCGGTGAAGCCCAGCTGCTGCCGTTTTCTTTTACGGCCGATGCACCGCCACCGGTGAAAGAGCGCCATACCACGCCAGTGGATCTGCAGGCGTTGCGTGCCATTTACAGCCGTCCGTCAGCGCAATGGCCGGCACCAGCGGTTGATGCCGGTGTGCACTGGCAGGAACTGGGATCACTGCCAGCGGTGCCGTTTCCGGCGGAGAATCCGTACAGTGAAGAAAAAGTCGCGCTGGGACAGACGCTGTTTTTTGATACCGGTCTGTCAGCCAAAGGCAACACCGCCTGCGCCAGCTGTCACCTGCCGGATCAGCAGTGGAGTGATCAGCGTAAAGTGTCGGTCGGCAGTTTCGGCAAGGAAGGGGTACGGAATGCCATGCCGATTCAGAACACCGCGTACAACACGTCATTGTTCTGGGACGGCCGCGTGGTAACGCTGGAAGAGCAGTCGATTCATCCGATCCTCGACCGTCTGGAAATGGCGCTGACACTGGACGAACTGCTGGAAAAAATTAAGGCCAACCCGGTGTATCCGGATTTATTCCGCGCGGCATTCGGGGATGCTGAGATTACACTGCAGCGTTATAAACAGGCTGTGGCGACGTTTGAACGTACCTTAATCAGCCGCCCGGCGGCGCTGGATCGTTTCCTGGCCGGTGAGCCGCAAGCCATGAGTGATCAGCAGATCTGGGGGATGCATCTGTACCGGACCAAAGCCCGCTGCATGAACTGCCACAGTGGTCCGGCGCTGACCGATTACACGTTCCGTAACACAGGTCTGACCTGGTACGGCCGGTCACTGGAAGATGAAGCGCGCTTTAATCAGACCTTTAATATTTCAGATATGGGTGCTTTCCGGGTGCCGTCACTGCGTGATATCACTTTCTCGGCTCCGTATATGCATAACGGCGTATTTCCGGTGCTGGCACGGGAACGCAGCGATGGCGGTGTGGCCGGGGTGATTCCTATGTATAACGCCGGCATGACCAAAGGCCGTAATGCCAACTATCCGCAGTACCGGCACAAATACGACCCCTTCTTTCCGGTGGTGGACGATCTGATTCAGCCGCTGGGTCTGAGCAATCAGGAAATGCTGGCACTGGGCGCCTTCCTGGAAGCGGTATCGGCCACGCCCCGCACGGCACCTGCCCCTTTCAGCGTTCTGCAGGCGCCACGGTCAGAACTGACCGCCGGGCAGGCGACAGAGACGTCAGTCCGCGGGGAGTGACGGACGGCCGGCATATTCCGCTATAATGGTGGGGCTTTTAACACCCGGGGTGCTCAGCCACTCCGGTTCACGTCCCGCTATGTTCCGGAGCTGTAATGCCTGATCAGTTGCCTGTCGCTCAGATGACAGCCGAATGGTACGCCCACCTTCAACGCTACGATGACACCATCCACTCCCTGCTGCGTACGCTGGCCGGCAGTAACAGTGCCGCACTGGCGCAGTGCTTTTATCAGCAGATGCTGAATGACCCGTCAGCCGGTGCCTTTCTGTCGCATGATGATGTCCGTAACCGTCTGCACGGTTCCATGACCCGCTGGATCACCGACCTGTTCAGCGTCAGTGATCAGGAGGCATTAAAAGCCGTGGTTGCGCATCAGGTCACCATCGGCCGGGTGCATGCGCGGATTTCCATTCCGGTACATCTGGTGCTGCGTGGCGCACGGGTGCTGAAAGAAGAATTTATTCTCTGCATCGCCGCACACGGCCCGCAGGACAGCGGTGTGCAGGCCCAGGCGGGACGCCTGGTGATCGATATCATTGACCGTGCCATGGAAATCATGAGCTACGCCTATTCGGCATCCCACGACCGTAATTCACGTGCGGAAGAGGGTTACCGGCTGTTTTCCCTGACGCAGAACCTGGCCAGTGAACGGGAACGTCAGCGTGGCTCACTGCTGGACTGGGAAAACCAGCTGATGTTCGGGCATGCCGTCGGCATGGATAAACAGCTGCTGACCGGCATCAGTAACTCGGAATTTGGTCTCTGGTTCCGCCACAAAGGCGCACACGCCTTCGAAGGCACACGCGAATCCGAGCAGATTCTCGACACCATGATTCATATCGATAACGAGCTGCTGCCACAGCTGGCGGCCGGCGATAAATCGCAGCAGGAATACATTGATCATCTGCGGGCACTGCGTGATCAGGTGCGCAGCATTGCCTTTCATCTGGATGCGCTGTTTGAGCAGAATAACGAACTGGAAGCCGGACGCGATGTACTGACCCGTTTGCTCAACCGTAAATTCCTGCCGGTGGTGCTGTCACGTCAGATTACCTATGCCAACCGTCATCAGCAGACCTTCGCGCTGCTGGCCATCGATATCGACCACTTCAAACAGATTAACGACCGCTATGGTCACGAAGCCGGTGATGCGGTGCTGAAACAGCTGGCAGTGATATTGATTGCCAACAGCCGGGCCGGCGATTATCTGTTCCGCATGGGGGGTGAAGAATTCCTGATGTTAATGGTCGACGTGGACCGGAACAGCGCGGTGCAGAAGGCCGAAAAAATACGCCGTCTGATTGCCGCCGAAGCTTTTGTGCTGCCGGATAACCGCTCGCTGAATCTGACCATCAGCGTCGGCCTGACGGTGTTTGATGGTCACCCCGATTATCAGCTGCATCTCAGGCGTGCAGACAACGCGCTTTACCGCGCCAAAAATAACGGCCGTAATTGTCTGATTGCAGACGCTGTCTGAGCTCAGCGGTCAATAAAGGAATAATCCACCGGCATCACCAGTGACAGACGGGTTTTGCCGGCATATACCCCCTGCGGGACCGGCGGCAGCGGTGATGCCAGCGTCAGCACTTTCAGTGCGGCCTTATCCAGTGCCGCGTGACCGGAACTGCGGTGAATCTGTTTCGCCGTGACTGTGCCGTCTCTCTGCATGGTGAACGCCACGTAAACCGTCCCTTCCTCGCGCCGGCGCCGGGATTTGGCCGGGTAACGTTTGTGCTGGTTAAGCCAGCCCAGCAGCTGTTGCAGATACTCATCGCTGGCGCCCTGATGGCCGCCACTGCTCTGATCGGCCGCCGCGCCGGTGGATTTTTCCCGGGCCTGCGATGGCGTTGCCGCGTCTGTGTGCGCTTCGTTGTGCGCCTGCGCCGCCTGTTCTTCTGTTGGCTGTTCCGTTGGTTGTTCTGCTGGCGGCGTTGCCTGCTCTGCGTCGTTCACGCTTTCCGCTGCCGGCTCTGCAGCGGTTGGCTCAGGGGCTGACAGGTCTGCGCTGTCCTGCGGCTGGCGCAGCTGACTGTCGCGGCTGGTGACATCGCTGATTTTCAGCGTCTGACTGTCTTTGCTGGAGGTGGTTTCCGGTAGCGGTTCTGTTTTTATGGCCGGCGTTGCCGGCTGGGTTTCCGCTTCTGCTTCCGTAACCGGTTCCGGCTTGCTGACGGCGCGGGGTTCGGCCAGCCGCTGCAGGGTTGCCTCGTCGAATGCCACGGCCCCGAGACCGACGTTCAGGCCGCCGGCTCCGGCCTGCAGGGCATTGCCCTGTACGCTGTCAGAGCGGTCAAAAAACGCCGCTGCCAGCGCCAGATGCAGCGCCAGTGCCGCGGCAATGACAGCGCTCCACTGTACAGCGGTTGGTCTGAGCGTGGGCAGCGTTTCCATCTCAGTGCCCCGCTTGTTCGCTGACCAGCTGCAGCTGTGCAAAACCACTGCGGCGTACGGCGGTCAGGACCGGGTCGAGCACGGCAGCGGTGGTGTGCTGGTCGGCGTGCAGCAGAATGCGGCTGGCGGGGGAATAGGCGGCCAGCAGGTTGCTGAGCTGTGCACTGGTGGTGGCCTGCTGGTTCAGCCACAGACCGCCGTCAGCGGTCAGCTCCAGCTGGATATCACCTTGGGCCGGCTGCTGGCTGTCGATATCCGGCAGCCGGATATCCGCCGCCATCGGCCGTTGCATCTGGCCGGCGACCATAAAGAAAATCAGCAGCAGAAAAACGATATTGATCAGCGGAATCAGATTGTCATCGGAGGCCGGTCTGCGCCGCGGGGTTAACAGCGGGTTCATGGTGCCTCCGCCGACAGGGTTTTACCCAGTGATGCCGGGATTCCGGCCTGCTGCAGCTGCTGCAGGACGGTGAGGATGCGCTGCAGCTGAACCTGATCCTGCGGCAATACAATCAGCGGCAGTGTGCTGTCGCTGGCCTGTTGAATCTGTTGCAGCGCTTCGTCAGCGCTGGCAGGCTGAATCAGTGCTGAGGTTGTGCTGGCGGAAAAACGGAAGCCGCCGTCATTGGTCAGAACTAACAGGCGTGGCGTCTGAGCTGAGCCAGTGCCATCCGCGGCGGCCGGAATATTCACTTCCAGCATTTTCCTGTGGATAAAGCTTGAGGTCAGCATAAAAAACATCAGCAGAATAAACACCACATCAATTAATGCGGTGAGGCTGATGGTGCGTTTCCGGCGCGGGCGGAGCAGTCCGTTGCTGCTGGCGGTGAGGGCGTTCATGCAGTCAGTCAGGCGCGGCGGATGCCCTGTGGCTGTTGCAGACGGCGCTGACGGCGGGCGTGCTGGCCGAGCATATATTCCAGGTCGTTCTGCATGGCCGAGGCTGCGGTTTCCGCTTTGCGTTCCAGGGCGCTGTGAATCATGGTCACCGGAATGGCAACGGCCAGACCCACGGCGGTGGTCAGCAGCGCCTGCCAGATACCACCGGACAGAACGGCCGGGTCGACCTGGCTGCCGGCAGCTTCCATGGCTTTGAACGCTTCGATCATACCCAGTACGGTCCCGAACAGGCCCAGCAGCGGCGCCAGCATGGCAATCACTTCCAGCGGGCGCAGATAATTTTCCAGCGGGGCAATCAGCAGGCGGGCGCGGCGGAACAGCTCAGTACGCAGTTCGTCACCTTTCAGTTCATTCTGATCCATCAGCTCGCGGCTCTGCTCGATCAGCTGAATACGGCCATTACGCTGGCCTTTGACCAGTAGCCTGAGCTGTGAGTTTTCGCCTTCGGCAAAGTAGCGCAGCAGATCGTCCGGGCGCACATTGGCGGCCGGGCGCAGGCTCCAGTATTGCCAGATTTTCAGCAGGATCAGGCTGGTTGCGGCCAGTGAAAAAAGCACCAGAATGGCGACAACCGGGCCGCCGATGTTACTGATCAGCGATGATATCAGGTCCACGACTTACCTCCGGGCAGATGCCCTGTGTCAAACCGGGTCAGAATTTGGTCTGATTATATTGCAAATGAGAATCTGTATCAATTTTGATTGTGTTTGCTTCTGGCGACTATGTCAGCAGGTTGCGGTCAGCAGCTTGAGCGGCAGGAAGGGAACAGGGCTGCTGGCGCAGCCCGGGGTGCGGATGCAGAAAACTCAGGCGATCCAGATCTGTTTGATGTTCACAAACTCCTTAATGCCGTGGGGGCCGAGTTCACGGCCATAACCGGATAAACCAATGCCGCCGCTGGGCAGGCGCGGATCGGTTTTAACGATGCCGTTGACCGCGACCTGGCCGGCCTGCAGGCGTTCAGCCGCGCTGGCCGCCCGGCTCTGGTCGCTCGTCCAGATGCTGGCACCCAGACCGTATTCGGTATCGTTGGCCAGCTGCAGCGCCTGAGCAAAGTCCGCGGCGCGGCTGACGGCCAGCACCGGGCCGAAGGTTTCTTCGCTGAACGCAGCCATGCCTGGGGTTACGTCCACTAACAGGGTGGGTGGATAAAAGAAGCCGGCAGCAGAGGGCAGGTCGCCGCCCGTCAGACAGCGGGCACCGGCCTGAATGGTGCGGGTGACCTGATCGTGCAGGCCAAGCTGCAGGTCCTTGCGTGCGATCGGCCCCAGCGCCTGTGAGTCTGCCTGCAGCGGGTCGCCGGTGGTCAGGGCGCGGAAGCGTTCATACAGCTGGTCGCAGACCTGATCGTAGGCGGCGTCTTCAACGATCACGCGCTTGGCGGCGATGCACGACTGGCCGGCATTGATCATGCGCGACAGGGTAATCACATCGCAGGCTTTTTCCAGATCGGCATTGGCCAGCACAATGCAGGGATCGGAGCCACCCAGTTCCAGCACCGCCGGTTTCAGCCCGGCCGCGGCCCGCGCCGCCACCAGTCGGCCGGCCTTGCTGGAACCGGTGAACGACACCGCTCTGACCGCCGGGTGGTCAATAACGTCGCCCACCTGCGGCGTCGCCAGCGGCAGGTTCAGCATGACACCCTCCGGCAGACCGGCGGCCTCAAAGGCTGCGCTCAGCGCTGCGGCTGTCGCCGGCACATTGGGGTCGGCTTTCATCACGCAGGTATTGCCGGCCATTAATGCCGGGGCCAGAAATCTCAGCGCCAGCCAGACCGGTGCATTCCACGGCAGAATACCCAGCACGGTACCCAGCGGCTGGTAGCAGACATAACTGTGACTGGCGTCCGAGGCCAGGGTTTCGGCGGCGAGAAATTCCGCCGCGTGATCCGCATAATATTCAGCGCACAGCGCGGCTTTTTCCACCTCGCCCAGACCTTCGCGCCAGGGCTTGCCCATTTCTTCTGCCATTAAGCGTGTAAGGGTTTCTTTATGGCGGCGCAGCGAGGCGGCCACCGCCCGCAGTTTTTCTGCCCTGACGCTTATCGGGGTATCACGCCAGGCAGGAAAGGCCGCCGCCGCCCGCTCAATCATGCTGCTGGCCTGTGCACCGGTCAGTGGCTGCACCGGTGGCAGTGGCAGGCCAGTGGTTGGGTTAACAGGAGCTAACATTGGTTACCTCCTCTTTTTCTGTGCTGCCGGTGGTGGCGGATTTTTTCGGTTTTTTACGGGCGCTGTGCAGATCGACGCAGGCTTCGTTTTCTGCGCCTGTGCGGACACCTTCTTCCGGCTTGACGGTAAAGTCCCGGTCGAGGGAGAAAAAGGAGCGGCAACCCTCATCGGTAATATAAATGGTATCGGAAATACCACAGGTTTTATCGCCGTCGATGCCCCACATCCACGGAATCAGATGGAAGGTCATGCCTTCTTTCAGTACCGTCGATTCCCCCTGTTTCAGGCTGACGATATAGCCTTCATCCCAGCTGGGCGGAAACGCAATACCGATCGAATAGCCGGAGCGGGTGATCAGCCGGGCACCAACATCATTTTCAGAAATAATATTGCGCACCAGATTATCGACATCGGAAACCGTCATGCCGGGCTGGACAATTTTATGCACCGAGGCCAGCGCGTGTTTCATGATTTCCTGGGCTTTATACATGGAGTCACTGATTTCGCCGAGAATCACGGTGCGCATCATGGCGGTGTGGTAACGACGGTAGCAGCCACCGACTTCGAGGAATACGTGCTCCCCCGGCTGGACCACCCGGCCTTCCCAGGTGGCGTGGCCGATCATGGTTCTCGGGCCGGAGGTGACGTAGGGCATGACCGCCGGTGTTTCGCCACCGGCACGGAACATGCCGGCACTGATGGCAGCACCGATTTCATTTTCCGTCGCCCCGGCGCGGCAGGCGTCGATGCCGGCCTGCATACCGGCTTCGGTGGCAATGGCCGCTTTTTTCATCAGCTCAATTTCGGCTGCAGATTTGCAGATGCGCCCCTCTTCGACAATGCCGAAACAGTCGAGCAGTTTGCCGTCTTTCAGTGTGGTGTGAATCACATCCTGATGGTAAGCCGGAAAAAAATAACTGTTACGTTCATAACCGATGCGTTTATCGGCCAGGCCGAATTCACGCAGCGCATCGACCAGCATCTGCATGGCATCACCGGTATCCGGGTAGGGACGGGTGACGTCAACCCAGGTGCGGGCAATCACATTGGATTCTTCCAGTGCGCGGGTAATCATAAACGGCTCTTTTTCCAGCGGGACGACCAATGCCTGAAAAAAGGAATAACCGGTGGTCTGATAATCGGTTAAATACATAATATTTTCCGGATCGGAAATCACCACGGCATCCAGATGACGTTCTGCAATGCGCTGGCGCAGTTCATTGATACGGCGCTCGTATTCTTCCGGCGGGAAGGTCATATCATCACGTTTGATCATGCGGCTTCCTCCATTACCCGGCGGGTGGCGTTAATCAGAATATCGAGACCGGCAGCGAGGTCGGCCTGTGGAATGGTGAGTGGCGGAATTAATTTAATAACCCGGCCACCGGTACCACAGCCGGCGACGATCAGGCCGTCTGCAAAGCACTGTTTCACAATGGCGGCGGCGCGTTCACCGTCCCCGGTATCCAGTCCCATAATCATGCCTTTGCCGCGCAGCTGCAGTGAGGGATCAGAATTCAGTAATGGTTGCAGGGCCTGTTGCATAAAGGCGGTTTTGCTTCTGACCTCGTCCATCAGGCTGGAATCGGTAAAATATTCCAGTGCCACTTTGCCGGCGACGAAGGATAAATTCTGACCGCGGAAGGTGCCGGTATGCTCACCCGGTGACCAGTGCTGATCAAGGTCAGGATGCACCAGATTCATCGCCAGCGGTGTGCCGATGCCACCAATGCCTTTCGCCAGGCAGATAATATCCGGCTGGATATCCAGGTCATCAAAGCTGAAGTACGAACCGGTACGGCCGCAGCCGACCTGAATGTCGTCAATAATCAGCACTGCGCCCAGTTCCCTGGCCAGTGACGCGACCGAGCGGAGCCATTCCTTACCCGCCACATTCACCCCGCCTTCAGCCTGAACGGTTTCCAGAATAAAGGCGGCCGGTTTTTCCAGGCCGGAGGACGGGTCACGGTAGCGCGCACGTAAGGCTTCCAGCACCGACAGACTGTCCATTTCATCGTATTCGGCATCAAAGGCTTCATGGCTGACGTGCAGCAGCGGAACGCCGGCGGCAGCGCGGAAATATTCATTGGCGGTGGCCGCCAGCGCGCCCAGCGTCATACCGTGAAAACCGTGACTGAAGGCCACCACCTGTTTTCTGCCGGTAGCGCGGCGGGCCAGTTTCATCGCAGCTTCCACCGCATTGGTACCGGTCGGTCCCATAAACTGCATACGGTGCGGCATATCACGTGGCACCAGAATGGTATCGGTAAACGCCTGCATAAATTCTGCTTTGGCGGTGGTCTGCATATCCAGACTGTGCAGCACACCATTATTCTGCAGATAATCAATCATGGCGGCGGTCATGCGCGGATTATTGTGGCCGAAATTCAGGACGCCGGCACCGGCAAAAAAGTCGATATATTCCTTACCGTTCTCGTCGGTCTGTCGGGCATTTTGCGCACATTTAAAAACAACCGGGTAAACGCGGCTGTACGCGCGGATCGCAGATTCGCGCTGCTCAAAAATAGTCATAGGATATGTCCTGTTAAACTGAAAAAAGAAAATGATTCAGGCAGGACCGGGGTTACGGTGGTGTTCTCATACCGGTGAGGCGGCAGAACCAGCGGCAGACATCTTCGATCAGGCGATCGTTGAAGTCATAGTGTGGACTGTGGCAGGGGGCATCGTGACCATAGCCGTCATCGGAGCCGATCAGGGCAAAAGCGCCGGGCAGGGCTTTCAGGTAATAACTGAAATCCTCGGACGCCATAATCGGCATGCTGTGACCATGCATTAAGGATTTTTCACCATAGAGTTCAGACCACGCCGCACGCGCATTGGCAGCCTGATGCGGGTGATTGATGGTGGCACTGTATCTGGGTTTATGTTCCACCTCACAGCTGACGCCATAAGCGGCGGCAGTGTGAGCCGCAATATCACTGATCAGCTGGTTAATGTGGTGGCGGGTGTCATCGTCCGGCACACGGATGCTGCCGGCCATACGCACATTCTGTGGAATAACGGTCGGTGCATCACCGCCGTGGATGCTGGCAACACTGATGACCGCCGCTTTCTGTGGCGCCAGCCGGCGGCTGGCAATCTGCTGCAGAGCCAGATGAATGGCACTGGCGGCGAGCAGGGGATCGGCACAGGCTTCCGGCTGACTGGCGTGACCACCACGGCCGTGAATATGAATATCAAAGGTACCATTGCCGCACATTACCAGATCATCCGGGCAGGCAAAGGTGCCGTATTGCAGCGCCGGCCAGTTATGCCAGCCATAAATTTCGCTGACGCCGTCCAGCGCTCCGTCGGCAATCATTTCCCGGGCACCGTGACCGCCTTCTTCTGCCGGCTGAAACAGCAGTACGATTTTACGGGGCAGTGACGCTTCGTGTTTTTTCAGCCAGCGTGCGGCGGCCAGCAGGGTGGCGGTGTGGCCATCATGACCACAGGCGTGCATGCAGCCGTCGCGGGTCGACTGCCAGTCTTTTCCGCTCTGTTCATGAATCGGCAGGGCATCGATATCGCCGCGCAGGGCAACCGCAGGTTCGCTGCCGTCAGGATTAATCCAGGCGAGGGTACCGGTGGTTGCGCAGGGGCGCCACGGGATGTGCATATCATCCAGCTCGGCGCGTATGGCGTTGGCGGTTTCATGCTCCTGCCAGCTCAGTTCCGGCCGGGCATGTAATTTCCGGCGGAATGCCTGGGCATACGCTACTGTGTCCTGCCAGTCGTTCGACATAAACGTCTCCTGCCTGGTGTGTATTCATCCGCTCCGTTATTACCGGGCGGACCACAGTATCGGGCTGCTGCCTGATAAAAGGTTGGTCTTTTACTCAGGGCAAAGAGCGTTCCAGTCATGGAAAAACAGCAGAGTTTTTTTATCCGCCGGCAGAAAAAATGAAGAAAATCAGCGCATTAAAAAATCGTCATGCTGCTGGTGTTACCGCTGTGCGGAGAGAAACTCAGACAATAGTCAGCCGGATTAAAAAACGCTGACTGCACCAATGTGATGCTGCTGAGATATTCTGGTGCATGATTGCTGCGTGAAAGGGAGAGGCTGCAGGAACAGACGGACGTACATCAGGATGAGCATAAGATAAGAATAAGCGCGCAGCAGGCTGCGTTATTGCCGTAATATCAGAAAGGCATGACGGCTTTTATCCACAAAGCATCGCCTTCGGCGCGGTTACGCAGGGCCATTTCGTGGCTGTATTTGGCGCTGATAAACCAGCCTTTACCGCTGTCGGTATCGCTGACGCCCGGTGCAATATCCACTTCCGGATCGACCAGCGGCACAATGGTATGGAAGGCCAGCGAACCACCGCCGGTTTCTTCGTTGGTCACCTACACCACGCGCGGCAAGATGGCATTGACGCTGACTTCAAAATCAGTGGATGGCGATGCATCCTTGCCGTCGTTATCAGGCCGGGAGTCTGCGCGGTAGGTCTGACCGTAGACCATGCGATAAACGCCGGGTGGCGGCAGAGCGCAGCAGGTATAGTTTTCAACGCCAACGGGGTAACTGGAACCACCGCCTTCGGTTGCCAGTGCCGGCATGCTGGGTGCCGCGATACTCAGGGATAACCACGCCAGGTGGAATTTGTTCATCTTCAGTCTCTCCATTCTTATTGTTCTGGCAGACTGCGGGTTCCGCTTGCTGACAGCACGCCAGCCGCTGCTAATACACCGCTGTGCGGCGATTACGATGAGGTTATGGTCACCGGAACAGGGGGGCGGTCTAATATGTAATAAGCGCTGTCCTGATACTTTTAAGGTATAAGCTGGCCGGTGCTTTCGGCAGCCGGACGGGGAGAGGCGTTAAACTGTTGTCGTGAATTGCCAATGTGTCATGCCGCTATGCTTTATAAGATGGCGCTTTGTCTGTCGGAATTCTTAGTCTTCAGGCAATACCGATCTATAATGATAAGGTTAATAATACAAGGATGCCTCATGGAACTGGATTCCAATCAAACTGTTGCTCTCGTAATCGTCTTACTTATTTTTTTACTGCCACTGGTGTTCGCATGGTTATCCAGATTACGGCGGATAAAAATGCAAAGGGAGAAAGATGAAGCCATCAATGAGCTGAACGCGATCAAAGAACAGTATGGCCCCGTCATCGATGCTGATAATCAGGCTCAGGATATTCTCAATCAGGCCAATCTCACCAGGCATAAAGCGGAAACCTTTCTGCGTCAGACAGAGCTTGCCAGACAAGGGGTTTTGGATGAGGCGCGCTCCCGGGCCAGTCAGGAAGCTGCCGACATTGTTGAAGCGGCGAAGCAGAAGAAACGCAGAGTGGATGCCCAGGCTGAAAAGCTGGAATCAACCCGCGAGGGCATTATCTCCCAGGCCAAAGATCAGGCGCTGTCACTGGTGACATCTGCCCGCGAAGAAGCGCAGCGTATCGCCGGCGATGCATTGGAAGCCAAAGAAAAGGCCGATACTTACAAGGCTGCAATTACCGCCATGCGTAACCAGATAGAAGGTTACCGCGACGATTACATCATACCCAACCACGCCGCGATTGATGATCTGGCTGAAGACTTTGGTCATAAAGCAGCCGGTGAACAACTGAAAGCCACCCGCGCCAAAATCAAAATGCTGGTGAAAGAGCAGCAGGCTGCGACCTGTGATTATGCAGAAGCGCACCGGCGTACCACAGCCATCCATTTTGTGCTGGATGCCTTCAACGGCAAAGTCGACTCCGCACTGGCCAAAGTTAAGCACGACAACTATGGCAAGTTAGAACAGGAAATCAAAGATGCCTTTGCGCTGGTGAATAACAATGGTGCCGCCTTCCGTAATGCCCGCATCGAACCTGTATACCTTAAAACCCGGCTGGAAGAACTGCGTTGGGCCGTGGCGGTAAAAGAACTGCAATTGCAGGAACGGGAAGAACAGCGCGCTATCCGTGAGCAGATGCGCGAAGAAGAACGCGCCCGCCGTGAAATGGAAAAAGCCATTAAAGAAGCTGAAAAAGAAGAACGCATGCTGGCAAAAGCGCTGAAAGAAGCCAAAGCCCAGCTTGCCTCTGCCCACGACGACGAAAAAGCTGAGTACGAAGCCAAACTGGCAGAATTGCAGGATCAGCTGATGGCCGCCGAAGAGCGTGGTCAGCGTGCTATCTCAATGGCCGAGCAAACCCGCCGCGGCCATGTCTATGTAATCTCCAATATCGGCAGTTTTGGTGAAAACGTCTTTAAGATTGGTATGACACGGCGTTTAGAACCGCTGGA
This sequence comes from Pseudomonadales bacterium, assembly GCA_963682115.1. Taxonomy (GTDB): domain Bacteria; phylum Pseudomonadota; class Gammaproteobacteria; order Pseudomonadales; family Oceanobacteraceae; genus Venatoribacter. Next base: position 2,655,255 of record OY821639.1, read on the forward strand.
TCGGGTGAAAGAACTGGGGGATGCCTCCGTACCATTCGAGTTTGATGTACACGCCATGATCTTCAGTGAAGACGCGCCGACACTGGAAAAGGAACTGCATCGGCATTTCGATAAGGATTCCGTTAACAAAGTGAATCCGCGTAAGGAATTCTTTGGCGTATCCCTGCCGGTTATCCGCCAGAAAGTGGATCAGATGGGTATGAAAGAAGTGCACTGGACGATGAAAGCCGAGGCGGCTGAGTATCGGGAGAGTTTGGCTATTGCCCGTGAATCAGAAGAGGTTGTAGCGTAACTGGGCTCCACGCTCTGCGTGGTAGTCTTTGCTTGCACAGTTGCGTTCCCACGCTGAGCGTGGGAACGAGAAATCCGTCAGGAAGTGGATCAGAAGAAGTTGTAGCGTAACTGGCTCCCACGCTCTGCGTGGTAGCCTTGAATCGGAAACAAGGAATGTTTCATGGGCCGCAGTCGTTACCAATTTATTCACCCCGGTCAACCGCATTTTATGACCCTGACGGTACAGGGTTGGTTGCCTGTCTTTACCCGACCAAAGTCTGTTGAAATTCTGCTGCAATCTTTTCGCTTTTTGATGAATGAAGGTCTGCGAATTCACGCCTGGGTTATTCTTGAAAACCACCTGCACCTGATAGGCCAAAGTCAGCAGCTTGATAAGGACATCGCCCGGTTCAAATCCTTCACCGCCCGTCAGCTTCTGGGTTACTTACAGCAGAGAAAGGCCACGACCTTGCTAAACCAACTTCAGCAGCTGAAATTGGCCCATAAAACCGACCGCCAATGGCAGCTCTGGCAGGAAGGTGTTCATCCTGAATGGATCAGCAGCTCTGAGATGATGAGGCAAAAGATCGAATACATTCACCAGAATCCGGTCAAGCGGGGTTACGTTGATCAGGACGAGCATTGGCGTTACTCCAGTGCCAGAGACTACGCGGGCATTGAAGGACTGCTGCCGGTGGATAAGATTTGGTGGTCCGAATAGCAATTTCAGCTAACTGGCTTCCACCGTGCATCTGGCTCCCACGCTCTGCCTGGCAGCCTTTGCTGACCCAGTACCATTCCCACGCAGAGCGTGGGAACGAGGAAATTCCTTCGTGACTTTATTTTTTCTTTGTATTAAATGAAAACCCTGCTGATGAAAATAAGCAGGGTTTTTATAGTTTCCTACATTTACAGGGGGGGGTGTAAAATTACAAAAGCAATCAATCCTCGTAATTTTCAATCGCCGGACACGAGCACACCAGATTCCTGTCACCGTACACATCATCAATGCGGCCAACGGTCGGCCAGAATTTATGCGCACCGAGGTTTCTCACCGGGTAAGCGGCCTGTTCGCGGCTGTATGGACGATCCCATTCGCCGGCGATCACTTCAGCGGTGTGCGGGGCGTTTTTCAGCGGGTTATTTTCCGCATCCAGTTCGCCCCGGATCACGGCGTCGATTTCACCTTTAATGGCGATCATGGCGTCGGCGAAGCGGTCGATTTCGGCTTTGGATTCCGACTCGGTCGGCTCAATCATAAAGGTGCCGGGCACGGGGAACGACATGGTCGGCGCGTGGAAACCGTAGTCCATTAAGCGCTTGGCGATATCCACTTCGGTAATGCCGCTTTCGGCTTTCAGCGGACGCAGGTCAAGAATACATTCGTGCGCTACGCGACCGTTCTGGCCGGAGTACAGAATCGGGTAATGAGTGGATAAACGCTTGGCCAGATAATTGGCTTTTAACAGCGCGTTCTGAGTCGCGCGGCGCAGGCCCTGAGCGCCCATCAGGGTAATGTACATCCAGCTGATCGGCAGAATGGATGACGAACCGAACGGTGCCGCCGATACTGCGCCGTTACCTTTGGCTTCGTTATCCAGCGGCCGCACACTGTGGTTGGCGACAAACGGCGCCAGATGTGCGGCCACCCCAATCGGGCCCATGCCCGGTCCACCACCACCGTGGGGAATGGCGAAAGTTTTGTGCAGGTTCATGTGGGTAACGTCGGCACCAATAAAGGCCGGCTGGGTAACACCCACCTGAGCGTTGAGGTTAGCACCGTCCATATACACCTGGCCGCCGTGCTGATGAATTAATTCACAGATTTCACGCACGCCTTTTTCATACACGCCGTGGGTCGACGGGTAGGTCAGCATCAGGCAGGACAGCTGCTCTGACAGTTCTTCGGCTCTGGCCTTCAGGTCGGCAAAATCAACGTTGCCCTGTTCGTCACAGGCGGTGACCACCACGCGCATACCGGCCATCTGTGCCGAGGCCGGGTTGGTACCGTGAGCCGAACGCGGAATCAGACAGACGTTGCGGTGACCTTCGCCGCGGCTTTCGTGATATTTACGGATGGCCAGCAGGCCGGCGTATTCACCCTGTGCGCCGGAATTCGGCTGCATACAGATGGCAGGAAAACCGGTGATGGCCCGCAGATAATCATCCAGTTCGGCAATCATCTGTTCATAACCGGCTGTCTGTGACGATGGTGCAAAGGGGTGAATATTGGCGAACTCAGGCCAGGTGACCGGAATCATTTCAGTGGTGGCGTTGAGTTTCATGGTGCAGGAACCCAGCGTAATCATGCTGTGGTTCATGGCCAGATCTTTTGCTTCCAGACCTTTCATATAGCGCAGCATTTCATGCTCGGTGTGGTAGCGGTTAAAGGTCGGGTGGCTGAGGAACGCGGTGTGGCGGACCAGGGCATCACCGATGCTGTTGGAGCCGCTGGCAACAATCTGCGCATCCAGTGCATAAACATCCAGTCCGTGAGTGTCACCGAGAATCACATCGAACAGCTGCTGCACATCGGCGGCGGATGTTTTTTCACTCAGGCTGATTCCCAGAGTGTCGCTGCCCAGACCGAGCGCCGCATCATCGCGCAGATTAATGCCGGCTGTGGCTGCCCGTGCGAGCACTGTGGCTTTATCGCTGACACGGATGGTCAGGGTATCGAACCAGCTGCTGTTGAGCAGCTCAACCCGGTTTGTTTTCAGACCGGCGGCGAGAATATCCGTTAAGCGGTGGATGCGGGCGGCGATGGTTTTTAATCCCAGTGGCCCGTGATAAACCGCGTAAAAAGAACTCAGGTTCGCCAGCAGTACCTGTGCGGTACAGATATTGGAGTTGGCTTTTTCGCGGCGGATATGTTGCTCGCGGGTCTGCAGTGCCATACGCAGGGCCGGTTTGCCCTGCGCATCAATGGATACGCCGATAATACGGCCGGGAATGGAGCGCTTGAAGGCATCACGGGTGGCAAAAAATGCGGCGTGAGGGCCGCCGAATCCCATCGGCACACCAAAATGCTGGGCGTTGCCGAGCACAATATCGGCCCCCATTTCGCCGGGGGATTTCAGCATGACCAGCGCCATTAAGTCGGAGGCTACCGCTGCCAGAGCATCTTTGGCGTGCAGGGCGGTCATCACATCCGTGAAATCCTGTACGTCACCGTTTTTACCCGGGTACTGGAACAGGGCGCCGAATACGTCGTGATCGGCTGCCTGTTCTGCCGGGCCGGTAATAATGTCCCAGCCAAAGGCCGCGGCCCGGGTTTTTACGACGTCGATGGTCTGCGGCAGGCAGTTCTCATCGACATAAAACGCGTTCGCTTTATTTTTGCGTACCGAACGTTTGGCCATCGCCATGGCTTCTGCCGCGGCGGTGCCTTCGTCGAGCAGGGAGGCGTTGGCCAGTTCCATGCCGGTAAAGTCGATGACCATCTGCTGGAAATTCAGCAGCGCTTCCAGACGGCCCTGGGCAATTTCCGGCTGGTAAGGTGTATAGGCTGTGTACCAGCCCGGATTTTCCAGCACATTGCGCAGAATAACCGGCGGCATAATGGTGTCGTGATAACCAAGACCGATATAACTTTTAAACACTTTATTTTTCGCGGCCAGCGACTGCAGATAATTCAGTGCTTCCGGTTCGCTTCTGCTGTCGGCTATGTCCAGGAAAGGTTGGCGCAGGATATCGGCAGGAACAATTTCTGCGGTCAGTGCTTCCAGTGAGTCGGCACCAATGGCAGACAGCAACGCGGCTTCTTCGTTGTTATCCGGGCCGGCGCCATTGCAGGCAATATGACGGCCAATAAAATTATCGCGTTGTTCCAGTTCAGACAGGGTGAGTGTGGTCATGGGCGGGGACCTGTAGGTATAAAACAGTCTTCCATGTGCCCGGCAGGACGCCGGGCACAACCGGTATGATGCAGAGAGGGTACGCGGTTATGCGCAGGTGGCAGCGTAAGCGTCGGCATCCATCAGGCCATCCAGCTCTGAGCTGTCAGCCAGTTCCATTTTAAAGAACCAGGCGTCGCCGTACGGGTCTTCGTTAACTTTTTCCGGCGCATCGGTCAGGGCTTCATTGACGGCGATGATTTTACCGGCCAGCGGGGCGTAAATATCGGAAGCCGCTTTGACTGATTCCACCACAGCGATGTCCTGCTCGGCTTCGACTTCAGCACCGACTTCGGGCAGTTCAACAAATACCACGTCGCCCAGTTGTTCCTGAGCAAAGTCGGTAATACCGATGGTAACGGTACCGTCCGCTTCGGTACGGATCCATTCGTGAGAGGCAACGTATTTCAGATCAGCCGGGATATTACTCATAATTATTCTCCAGTCTTAATTTACACAATCAGAATTTGTCAGAACTGCTTTTTACCATGACGTACAAACGGCAGTTTTACCACCTGTGCCGCAACCTGTTTGCCGCGTATTTCCACGTCGCACTGGTCGCCGGTGGCGAGTGGTACACGGGCGATGGCAATGGAATTTTCCAGCGTTGGCGAGAAGGTTCCGGAGGTGATTTCACCCTCGCCGGCCGCGGTCAGTACGGTCTGGTGGGCACGCATTACCCCGCGGCCTGTCAGTACCAGTCCGACCTGCTTCATGGCGTTATCCGGGCTGGCACTGCGGGCGGCTTTTTCTTCTTCCAGCGCGTCGCGGCCGATAAAGCGGCGTTGTTCCGGTTCCCAGGCAATGGTCCAGCCCATGCCGGCCTGCAGTGGTGAGACGTTTTCGTCCATATCATTGCCGTACAGATTCATGCCGGCTTCCAGCCGCAGGGTATCGCGGGCGCCGAGGCCGGCCGGTGTAACCCCGGCATCCAGCAGTTGTTGCCAGAAGGCTGCGGCTTCTTCTTCCGGCAGCATGATTTCCAGTCCGTCTTCACCGGTATAACCGGTGCGGGCAAAGAACCAGTCGGTTTTTGGCAGGCCCTGAAAGACCTTGAGCTGCCCGATCAGTTCTGCCGCTTCGGGTTTTACCTGCTGAACGCTGGCAATGGCCTGCGGCCCCTGGACGGCAATCATGGCCAGTTCCGGGCGTTCGGTGAGGCTGATATCAAAGCCCTTACTCTGGGCTGACATCCACTCCAGATCTTTTTCGCGGGTGGCACAGTTCACGACGGTGCGGTACCAGCCGTCCATGCGGTAAACAATCAGATCATCAATGACGCCGCCGTTGTGGTTGAGCATGGCGGTGTAGAGGGCTTTACCGGTTTGCTGCAGGCGGGCGACGTCGTTGGCCAGCAGTTTCTGCAGATAGGCGGTGGCATCCACGCCACGGACATCGACAATGGTCATGTGCGACACATCAAACATCCCGGCCTGCTGGCGCACGGCATGATGTTCCTGAATCTGGGAACCGTAGTGAATGGGCATATCCCAGCCGCCGAAATCGACCATTTTGCCGCCGGCCTCGATATGTTTGTTATACAGCGCGGTTTGCTTTCCCATAGTCCATCCTGCTGGTGTTAATCCGGTAGCGGAAGAGAGCGGAGTATAGCGTTTACAGCGGTAACAGGCATCCCTCTTCTGATTAAAAACTAAACCATCGTACCAATTTAAGTGAAGGCGCCTGCCGTGGCTCCTGAGTGCTATAAAACCCGGTTCAGAGGCCGTCAGCCGGGGCTGAGGTGATGGCGCGGATGGTGAGCCGTACCTGTGAACGGATCATGTCATCCAGAGGCAGGGGATGCTCAATGCGGTCAAAGATACCGTCAATGCAGAGCGAGGCAAAACCGTGAATGGAGGACCAGCACAGGTTGGCCAGCAGACGCGGTTCGGCGCGGGTGAATTCACCACTGCGGATGCCACTTTCGATCAGTTCCATCAGGACAGTGAAAGAGCGGTTACCGCTTTCACACAGCTGCGGGTAGCTCTGGCGGTTGGCGATGGTATTGCCGAACACCAGCCGGTATTTTTCCGGATTGCTGATGGCGTAGCGGATATAGGCTTCACCGGTACTGAGCAGGTTGTCTTCGGCACTGGCGGCAGGAGAAACATGAGCGCTGGTGACTGCGGTCAGCTCATCAAAGGTCTGCCGCGCCAGTTCGGCCAGCAGATCATTTTTATCGGCGAAATGCCGGTAAGGGGCGGTCTGGGAGACGCCGACGCGGCGCGCAATTGCCCGCAGACTGAGGTTTTCCGGACCTTTTTCACGGATCGCCAGCACCGCGGCGTGCAGCAGGGCTTCACGCAGGTTGCCGTGATGATAGTTGCCAGTGTGGTTGGTTTCGCTGTCGGGCATGCAGAGGGTTCCGGCCGGGGTATCCGGCGCTATTCAACCGGGATTGGTTGACAGCGTCAACCAATCCCGCGGGCTGTGACGTCAGGCTGGTGTGGTATAGCGCTGCAGGATATTTTCCTGCTGGCGGATGGCCGGCACGCCATGGCGCACCTGACTGGGTGAGTAACCGCACCATTTTTTAAAGGCTTTGGAGAAGTTGGCAACGCTGGAATAGCCCAGCATGCCGGCAACGGCGGTCACGTTATACAGCCGGCTCTGCAGCCAGTAGCTGGCCTGAATCAGGCGCAGTTCGCCCAGCAGTTTCTGATAATGGGTGCCGCAGTCCTGCAGGCGCCGCTTGCAGGTGCGTTCACTCAGATTCAGCCGGCGCGCCAGTTTATCCAGTGGTGGCGCATCGCTCAGTTGCGCGCGCAGCAGGTTGGCAGCTTTGTGGGTGATCAGCAGACACTGATGGTGATCGCAGCTGCCTTCGATACCGGGCAAACGTCGTGGCTGATTGCGGTTCTCCAGCCAGTCGGTGGGAAAACACAGGCCGGTGAAGGGCTCGGAGGTGCGTACTTCCACCGGCAGCCAGGCCGCCAGTGAATGGGTCACGCTGGCCGCCGGCAGCGCCAGATACATCTGGCCGTGGCGGCCGGAAATATCTGCCAGCCAGCGCTGATGCAGCCAGGCCAGCGCCATGTAGGTGGCCAGCGGACGCAGTACCGGCTCCAGCCCGCTGAGTTCGCGCCAGCGCAGCTCAACCATACGGGTTGAACTGTCACGCTGACGCAGATGCAGGTCGAAGGGCAACAGGGCGGTGGGTTTGTCACCGAAGCCGGGATTCAGATGGCGGTTCAGCTCAAACGGCTGGCTGCCTTCTTCAAGGGCCAGTGCCATGCCAAAGTCCAGTGCCAGATCGTGACACTGCAGTTCTTCCTGAGCCCATTGCAGCAGGTTCAGCAGGGATGCCAGTGGCACCCGGGCACGGCGGTTGAACAGAGCATCGGCCGGCAAATCAGTGCGCGGCAGCTGCGGTGTTTTCAGTCCTCTGCCGGCCAGCAGGCGTAGCAGGATATGCAGGGACTCTGCGGGGCAATGTAAAGCATCCATAAGTATTTATTCATTATTATGTGGTGAGATAAGGGCCTGTCCTTCAGGCCTTATTGGAATGTACGTGACTGAGCGGCCGGGGCAATGTGCTATCTGGCAAAACTTTCCCTCATTTTGGCGTTAATTAACCCTTGGGCATTATTCTGTGTGAGTTGACACTGCTAACATCTGGTGGATAGTATGTTTTCAGTGTAAACATATACTGCCCGTTACAATAACAAGAGGCCTGTCATGAATCTCCGTTACCTCCCTGTCATCCGGGCTTTATGCCTTGGCGCAGCATTGCTGGTGGCTCTGCCGTTGCGTGCGGAACCGGCACCAGTGCCGGTGGAAGTCACCGCCGCACACTGGCAGGACTATGCCCGGCCGATACGTCTGAGCGGTGTACTGGAAAACAAATCGGAGCAGAATCTGGCGTTTAAGATTGCCGGTCTGGTGCACCGGGTAGCAGTGGATGAGGGGCAGTGGGTCAGTGAAGGCCAGCTCCTGGCGGCTCTGGACCTGGAAGAGATTGATGCGCAGGTGGCCAAGGCTGAGTCGGTGCTGGCCAATGCTGAACGTAACCTGCAACGTTTCCGTTCGCTGCAGGACCTCAATGCCTTATCCATCGACCAGCTGCAGCAGGCAGAAACGCAGGTGGATGTTGCCCGTTCTGATCTCACTGTGGCACGGTTCAACCAGCGTCATGCCGTAATCCGCGCTCCGGCCGATGGCCGGGTGCTGAAGCGTTTTGTCGAGCGCAATGAAATGGTCGCCAATGGCCGGCCGGCCTTTCTGTTCGCGGCGCGCAAAAGTGGCTGGGTGCTGCGTGCCGGCGTCACGGACCGGGATATTGTCCGCCTGAGTATGAACGACCCTGCCAGCGTAACCTTTGATGCCTGGCCGGGGCGGACCTTCAGCGCAGAAATTACTGAGCTGGCCGGACGGGCTGATGCCTCTCAGACTTTTGAAATTGAGCTGCGTATAGCGGCACAGGAAAAGACGCCGCTGCTGGCGGGTTTTGTCGGTCATGCCGTCATTACGCCGGCGGCGGCTGAACAGGTGGTACGTCTGCCGGTGTCGGCTATGGTGCGTGCCTGGCCGCTGGCCGATGGCAGCAGCGAGGTGGAAATTTTCGTCGTCAGTGAACAGCAGCGGGCGCAGCGGCGGCGGGTTTCGGTGCGGCATCTGGATCATGACGCACTGATTGTCCGTTCCGGGCTGGAGGAAGGCGAACGGGTGGTCACCACCGGTGCTTCCTATCTCAGTGATGACCGTGCGCTGTTGCCGGCGCAGACCATCACCGCAGAATAAGGAGGCGAGGTCATGCAACTGCCGGAAATTGCAGTACGTAATCACCAGTTTACCTGGGTGATGTTTCTGTTGCTGGTACTGCTGGGCGTGGTGTCATTTTTTACCATGCCGCGCTCTGAAGACCCGCAGTTCGATTTTTCTGCCGCCATGATTAAAGTGGTGAATCCGGGTACCACGCCGCTGGATATGGAAAAACTGGTGGTCGATCCACTGGAAGAAGCCATTAATGAACTGGACGATCTGCGCGAAATAAAAACTTCGGTGGAAGATGGGCTGGCGGTTATCCGGGTGGAATTTTTATACGGCACCGATCCGGACGATAAATACGACGATGTGGTCAGTGCGGTATCCCGGGTACGCGATCAACTGCCCGACAGTATTGTGGCGCTGGATATTGATAAAATTTCACCATCGGATGTCAGTACCCTGCAGCTGGCGCTGGTGTCTGATCAGGCCGGTTATCAGGAGCTGAAAAAACACGCCGATACGCTGGAGCAGAGACTGGAACGGGTCAGCGGTGTGAAGCGCGTCGATATTGCCGCCCTGCCGGAACTGGAAGTGCAGATTCAGGTGGATCAGCGCAAAGTGAACGGTATGGGTATCAGCCTGGATGAGATTTTTGCCGCGGTGCAGAGTACGGCGCAGAACCTGCCCGGTGGTCACGCCAATGCCGGGGACCGGCGTTTTACTGTGCGCACCAGTGGCGATTATGAATCGCTCAGTGCCATTGCCGATACCGTGATCCGGGCGCAGGGGCAGCGGCTGATTTATCTGCACGATATTGCTGATGTTTCCCTGACCGAAAGTCTGCCCAGCTACCGCGCTCATCTGAATGGTGAAAAAGCAGTTTTTCTGGCGCTGGTGCAGCGTCAGGGCAGCCAGATTTTTCAGGTCCGTGAAGCGGTGCAGCAGGTACTGGATCATTACACGGAAAAGCGCTTGCCGGGCGATATTAAACTGCAGGTGGTGATGGATCAGTCACTCAGTGTTGAACGTCAGATTGATGGTTTTTTTGATAATTTAAATCAGGGCCTGATTCTGGTTGCGGTACTGTCGCTGATCGTGCTCGGCCTGCGTCCTGCACTGGTGGTGGTGGCGGCCATTCCGCTGTCAATTTTTATCGCCATTGGCTGGGTGGACCTGAGTGGTTTCGGTCTGCAGCAGATGTCGATTGTCGGGCTGGTGATTGCTCTGGGGCTGCTGGTGGATAACGCCATTGTGGTGGTGGAAAACGTGGCCCGTCATCTGCGTGATGGCGATAATCCGACGCAGGCGGCGATTAAAGGCAGTGCCCAGGTTGCCTGGGCGGTAACGTCCGGCACGCTGACGACGGTGCTGTCATTTCTGCCGATGCTGCTGATGCAGAATGGTTCCGGTACCTTTATGCGGGCCATGCCGGTAACCGTGGTGCTGACCTTATTTGCGTCGCTGCTGATTGCACTGATGCTGACTCCCCTGCTGGCCAGCCGGCTGGGTAATGCGGCGAAAAAAACCACCCGCGTGCAGAGCGCACTGGAAGGTTTTGCTGCCGGCTTTTATCTGACCTGGCTTAACCGTGCGCTGCAGTATCCGTTGCGGGTTATGCTGTTGTCTGTGCTGATGCTGGTGGGGGCTCTGTCATTATTCCCGCTGATTGGTGTCAGCCTGTTTCCGAAAGCGGAAAAACCCATGATTCTGGTGAATATTGATATGCCGGAAGGCAGCAGTTTTGCCAAAACCAGCGCTATGGCTGAGCGGGTGGAGCAGCTGGTGCGCCGGCAGCCTCTGGTGGTGGATATTGCGCGTAATGTCGGCCGCGGTAATCCGCGGATTTATTACAATACGTTTCCCGCGCGGCAGACGGTGAATTATGCCCAGCTGTTTGTCACCCTCAGTGCGCATGAATTAAATAAAGTGGAACCGCTGGTGGCAGAACTGCGTGAGCAGGCGGCAAGGATTCCCGGCGCACAGATTACGGTGAAGGAATTCCTGCAGGGGCCGCCAGTGGAGGCGCCGGTGGAAATCCGCATCATGGGTGAAGAGCTGGATGAAATTCAGCGTGTATCGCATGACGTGGCAGTCATTATGGAACAGACGCCGGGCGTTGTTGGAGTCGATAATCCGGTCGGCAAATATAAGGTCGATCTGCATGTGCAGATTAACCGCGATAAAGCCGCCATGCTGGGCATTCCGCTCGACCGCATCGACCGCACCATCCGTACTGCGCTGGTGGGGATGCCGATGGGGGTTTACCGTGATGATAACGGTGAAGAATACGATCTGGTGCTGAGACTGTCAGAATATCCCCGTCCTGAACTGGCAACCTTCGATGATATTCAGCTGGCGGCGGCCAGCGGTCAGCTGGTACCGCTGCTGCAGCTGGCCAGTATTGAAGCGGAAACCAGTATCGCCCGTTTCCAGCATTTTGATACCGAACGTATGGCACGCGTCACCTCTGATGTCTTGCCCGGCTATACCACTGAAGCGGTTACTAACGACGTGGTCAGCCGGCTGCAGGCTTATGATTGGCCGGACGACGTGCATTTTGCGGTTGGTGGTGAGCAGGCGAACCGTAAAAAAGCCTTCGGCGGTATGGCGAAAGCACTGTTGCTGGCAGTGTTTGGTATTTTTGCCGTGCTGGTGCTGCAGTTCCGTTCCTTTATTCAGCCGTTAATTGTATTTGCCGCCATTCCGTTCGCCCTCACCGGGGCGCTGGTGGCGCTGTACCTGACCGGTTATACCTTCAGTTTTACCGCCTTTATCGGCCTTACATCGCTGGTCGGGATTGTGGTGAATAACTCCATTATTCTGGTGGATTACGCCAACCAGATGCGCCGTGATGGCATGGAAAAGCTGGAAGCCGTGGCCGCCGCTGCCCGCACCCGTTTTGTACCCATTGTATTGACCACCTTTACCACCATTGGCGGTCTGTTACCGCTGACGCTGTCGGGTTCCAGTATGTGGTCGCCGATGGGCTGGGCAATTATCGGTGGCCTGCTGGTTTCCACCTTGCTGACTCTGATCGTGGTGCCTGTGCTGTACCGTTTCCTTGGCCGGATGCCGGAGGCAGAAAGCTGAATCAGGGGGCGCTGTGTTCCGTGACGATGGTCGGGCGGAACACGTAATCCGCCGGCAGTGAGGGCGGCACTGGCGGATAAGGGTTGGCAGCAATGGCAGCGCGTACCGCCCAGGCGTCCAGCGCGGCATTGCCGCTGGAACGGATCACCTGCACATCGGTGACGATCTGGCGGTAACGGAAGGTCAGACTCAGGCGGACGCTGCCGTTCAGGGTTGCCGGCGCGCTCATGTGTTCGCGCAGGTGGGCCAGAAGCCGTTGCTGATAATCCCGCTCCAGCGGGTCGGATGACAGATCGGCCCGGCCCTCTGCGGTACCGGCGGTCTGCGGTTGTGATGCCAACGGCGGCTGATGCTGAACGGCACTGGCGGACGCAGTTGAGGAGGATGGTTGCCTGTCTGGCCGGATGGCTGATTGCTGAGCTGCAGGGGCTGACGTTGCCGCTTGTGCCTGGCTGGCTGCTGCCGGCGGCGGGGCTGTCTGTAGTTGCGCCTGCTGTGGTTGGGGCTGGCGCAGTTCGGCATTGATTACAGGCGGGGTGAATGGCGGGGTTTTCTGATCAGGCCATAAAATAAAGAGCAGTGCATGCAACCCGGCAGACAGCAGCACGGCGGTCAGCAGGGGCAGGTAGCGGGCAGCGGTCAGATCCGGCCTCATGGCTGCAGGCAAAGCCTCCGTCGGCAGTGAGAGTTATTCGTCGGTCAGCACCTTCGCCTGATAACCGGCTTCGGTAAGAATATAAGCGGCCGCTTCTGCCCGGCCTTCACCGCAAACCACATAAATAAAGGTTTGCGACAGTTCATTCAGCCGGCTGCGCAGTTGTCCCAGTGGAATGCAGCGCGCGCGCGGCAGCGGATTGACGCTGGCTTCGCGTGGCTGGCGTACATCCAGCAGGATGGTGCCGGTATCGCCTTCATCAATCAGATTCTGCAGATCCTGAGCATTGACGTATTCCAGCACCGGGCCTTTCAGCAGGGTATTGAAGTCTTCTTTGGTGAGTACCATCAGCACACCGTCGCTGCTCATGGTCACGCTGGCATTGCGCGGCATATTACTGATCAGGGCATCTTCGCCGAACAGGGCACCATGACTCAGAGCGGCGAGTATTTCGGCTTTGTTATGGGCTTTACGGGTCACCACGGCTTTGCCGCTTTTGATAACGTAGCACTCGTTTCCTTCTTCGCCTTCGCGCACGATTTCCTCACCGAGGCTGACTGTCCGTTCGCTGAAACGGCTGAGCAGTTTCTGGATGTTGGCCGGTGGCACACGGTTGAACAGATCGGAGGTGAGCAGGGTTTCCAGCCAGTCGGCTTCATCTTCGTCCAGCTCATAAGACTGACGCAGTTCAGACCAGGTAGTGATCAGCTCCAGATGCTGGCGGCGGATCGCAAACAGCAGACAGGGACTCCGGCTGACGGCAGCGCAGCGGTGAATGGCGTGGCTGGCGTCCAGAGCGAGGAAATTTTCATCATCATCCCCCTGAATGCGGGTGACATTAAAGCGCTCATCTGCCAGATCAATTTCGCCACTGAGCAGAAAATGGCATTCACTGTCTTCGGCGCCGCGTTTAAACAGAATTTTGCTGGCGTCCATACGGTAAGGGCGGAAATGCGGCAGCAGTTCACGGACTGTCCCGGCTGACAGTTCGTCAAAAGGAATAAAGCGCTGAATCTGTTCCGGCGTGAGCTGAATGCCGGTGGTCTCTTTCATGTGATGAAAGCCCGTTTGTCGGTTAATTAGGAATCATATCAGTCTGGCACAATATAGCAGACGCTGCGGATAAGATGAGTGACCGCGGTGGCGGGTCCGGGAACCTGATGCGCCCGGGGCAATCCGATAAACAGGTTATCCGATTGCTGTGGAGGCATTGATGAACACTCCGACCCTGACCCGTAAGCCGGCCGCTCATACTGCGTCAGCGACACTGGTATCCCGCTACCGTATCGGCCTGGCGATGCTTTTTTCCGGCATATTTCATGTTCTGGCGCTAGTGCTGGTGGGGATGTCGGTCACCACGTTTCTGGGCGGGCTCAGTGATCCGGCGCTGGATATGACGACGCTGGTGATTAAGTCGATTAATGCGCTGGTGATTGCTCTGGCCATGTACGAGCTGGGCATGGGGGTGGGGAAGGAGTACACCTCGGAAGAGGCCGGTGAGAACATCTATCAGAATATCCGCCGTACCATCACCCGCTTTGTCGGCACTGTGTGTATTGCGCTGGTGCTGGAGGCGCTGATTATGATCATCAAATACAGTCAGCTCGAACTGGCCGGTAATCTGTATTATCCGGTCGCCATCCTTGGCGGCTGTGCCCTGCTGCTGATTGCGCTGGGCGGGTTTCTGGCGCTGACTCAGCGGCTGGTGCCGGAGTCTGCTGCCTCAGAAGCGTGACGCGGTCTGGCCTGACTCTGGGAGACGCCGGCGGTGAGGGCAAAGCGCATGGCATCCTCAAACGACCAGTCGAGCAGGGTCAGGCGCTGGCGCGGAACGAAGACGGTATAACCGCCGACCATATAGCTCATCGGCAGATACACGGCGACCAGATCCTCATCCGTGCTCACCGCTTTGACCGCCGGTGGGGTTTTGCTGGCGGTAATAAATCCCACCACCTGCCCCTGACCAGGGAGATCGACCAGCACCACCGGATGGCCATGCTGTTTTTCCCGGTCAAACATGGCGGCGAAGTCTTTCACCGCACCGTACAGGGTTTTGACCAGCGGGAAGCGCAGCAGGGCATCTTCCACATATTGATACAGCCAGCTGACCGGGTTGAACTGAAACAGCAGGCCGACAACCAGCAGGGCTGCCAGCATTATAATGAGGCCCATTCCCGGGAACAGGCTGTCGACGCCGATCTGGGCCAGAGCGTTGACGCCCAGCTGGTTAAGCCACAGCAGGGCTGACCACAACAGCCAGACCGTAATTAACAGTGGCAGCACCACCATGGAACCCTTGATCAGGGGTTGCAGCAGCAATCGCTTCATGCTTATTCCTTGTTGTTCTGCTGCTGGTGCAGCAGAGCTTTCAGTTCGCGGATTTCCTGCGCCAGGTCGTCCAGCGTGGCTTTGCCTTCGGCGGCATCCTGCTCAGCCCGGACCCGGGCATGTTCATCTTCCAGTACATTGACCACGATTCCGATGACCATGTTCAGGAAAGCGAACGTGGTGAGGAAGATAAAAGTCAGATAGTACAGCCATGATACCGGATAGACCGCCATGGTTTCGTACATCACATCGGTCCAGTCCTCAAAAGTCATCACCCGGAACAGGGTCAGCATGGACACCGAGATGTCCCCCCACAGGGTGTCATTGATGGCGGCGAACATGGTGGTGCCGATGGCAGCGTATATGTAATAGATAATAAACATCAGCAGCAGCACGTAGCCCAGCTGCGGCAGGGCTCGCAGCAAAGAATTGAGCAAAGTACGCAGTTCCGGAATGATCGACACCATCCGCAGCACGCGGAAGATCCGCACCAGGCGGCCGATGACTGCGGTTTCGCTGTGTTCCACCGGGATCAGGCTGATGACCACCACCGCGGTATCAAACAGGTTCCAGCCATTATGGAAGAAGCGCATCTTCTGTGGTGAGGCCAGGAAGCGGATCAGAATTTCCACCAGAAAGATCACAGTAATACCAGTATCGAGTACGTTGAGTACCGTCATCCACGGCTCGCCGATGGTGTAGCTGCGGGCACCGATCAGCAGGGCGGAAAAGATGATGATAGTGACCACAAACAGCTCGAACGCTTTGTGGTCGCGGATGGCCTCGGCCCGGGCCCGGAATTGCTGGATGTTCATGCTCAGACATTCAGTTCGGAAGGTGCGCGAAGTCTGTCACAGGCCTGCAGGTTCGCCAAGATTCACTGACGCATTTATACATTATCCACCGGGCCGGGAGCAGACGACGCGTAAAGATATCCGCTGACGGGCATTAAGATCTTTTTCTGGGGTTTGTTAGTGGTTACTTATTATGACAAAATTTTATATAAACAAATGTGAGTGGGTACTAACTTAACAAGTTACTTTAACTTTCGCCCGCATTCGCATTGTCCTGTGCAGAATTTATCCCCCACTTTCCCCCACCTTTCCTTGATGACGACCTAAGTGCTTGTGAAATAAAGCAAAAACCGAGATATCCACATACGGAGAGTGCTTGCAAAAGAACTTAGCGCTTCCTATAGTGTCGTAAAGTGGAAAATAGTGGGTAATAGTGGGTTTTTTGGAAGTTAGTGAATACCCACCTTCACTCACTGAACTGACAGGAAGGACGCATGTTCCGGGGGCTGCATACGATCAATCTGGATGCCAAAGGGCGTCTGGCGATCCCGACCAAATATCGGGAGACGCTGGCGGAGCTCTGTGGTGCCCGTCTGGTCGCAACCATCGACACGGAAGAGCGCTGCCTCCTGATTTACCCCGTGAATGAGTGGGAAGAGATTCAGGCCAAGATCGAGGCGCTGCCGAGCTTCAATCCGGCGGCGCGCCGTATTCAGCGTTTGCTGATCGGTCACGCCACGGATCTCGAACTGGATGGCAGCGGCCGCATCCTGCTGCCGCAACCGTTGCGTGAATATGCCGGACTGGAGAAAGAATCAGTGCTGATTGGTCAGGGCAAAAAGCTGGAACTGTGGAGTAAAGGTATGTGGGAAGACCGCCGGGATGAATATCTGGATATGGTCAGCCAGCCTGAACAGTTGCCAGAAGAACTGCTGAGTCTGTCGTTATGAATCTGGCAGATTTTGCTCACACCACGGTGCTGCTGCAGGACACAGTCGCCGGTTGTATCAATGATCCGCACGGTATTTACGTGGACGGCACCTTCGGCCGTGGTGGTCACAGTCGTCTGCTGCTGAGTCAGCTGGCAGACGATGGCCGGCTGATCGGTTTTGATAAAGACCCGCTGGCGATCGGCAGTGGTCAGCAGCTGGCGGCAGAAGACAGTCGTTTTCAGATTGTGCAGCGCAGTTTTGCAGACATGAAAGAAGCACTGGTGGAACTGGGCATTGAACAGGTGAGCGGCATTCTGCTTGACCTCGGTGTGTCGTCACCGCAGCTGGACGATGCCGAACGCGGCTTCAGCTTCATGAAAGACGGCCCGCTGGATATGCGTATGAATCCGGACGCCGGGCTCAGTGCTTCGGAATGGTGTATGACCATGCCGGAAGCGGAAATCGCCCGGGTACTGAAAGAATACGGTGAAGAGCGTTTCGCCAGACGTATGGCCAGGGCCATCGTTGAGCGCCGCAAGGAAGAGCCGATCACCCGTACGCTGCAGCTGGCCGAGCTGATCAAAGCCGCCAATCCGGCGTGGGAAAAACACAAGCACCCGGCGACCCGTGCCTTTCAGGCCATCCGCATTGCCGTGAATAACGAGCTGGGTGATCTGGAAAAAGTGCTGGCTGACAGCGTCGATCTGCTGCTGCCGGGCGGGCGTCTGGCGGTAATCAGTTTCCATTCTCTGGAAGACCGGATGGTGAAGCGCTTTATCCGTGCGCAGGAAAAAGGCCGGGATCTGCCGCCGGGAATACCGGTTACCGATGACATGCTGGGACGCACGATGAAGAAAATCGGCAAAGCGATTATGCCGGGTAAGGAAGAAGTGGAACGCAATGCCCGGGCGCGCAGCGCCGTCCTGCGGATTGCCGAGCGGCTGGCGTGATGGGGATGTGGCTGCTGACTGGACTGTTGTGGCTGGCAGTGGTGGTCTCGGCGCTGGTGCAGATCGGCGTGGTGAACTGGCAGCGCGATCTGATCCAGGTGTGGCAGCGTGAAGATGGCCGCCGTGCCCAGTTACAGGAAGAAAACAGCCGCCTGTTGCTGGAACGCAGCACGCTGACGGCCCATGGCCGCATTGATCAGCTGGCCCGTAAAAAACTGAATATGACAGAACCCGATAAGGTACAGGTGCTTTCACAATGAACGCCAGTCCGAATGAACAACCGGTAGCAGCAACAGGCATTGCCCGCTGGCGTTTTACGCTGGTGATGGCGGTGTTCGGCTGCCTGCTGGGTGCGGTTCTGGTCAGGCTGGTGATTCTGCATACGGTGGAGCAGCCTTTCCTGTTTGAGCAGGGTGAAAAACGCATGGTGCGTGAGGAAGTGCAGCCGGCGATGCGCGGCATGATCACCGACCGCTTCGGTAAGCCGTTGGCGGTGAGTACGCCAGTGGTGAATCTCTGGTTCAACCCGCAACAGGTCAACATACAGCAGCTACCCATTATTGCGCAGGATCTCGGGCTCTCCGCCGGGGAGCTGGTAAAGAAAGCTGAGCGAGCGGCCAATCAGGGTCGCTCTTTCGTATATCTGCAGCGTCAGGTGCAACCGGAGCTGGCGCAACAGGTGCTCGGCCGCCGTGTGGCCGGGGTGTACGGTGATGATGATTTCCGCCGCTTTTACCCGGCGGCAGAAGTGACCGCGCATACGGTGGGCATCGTTAATATTGATGGCAAAGGGCAGGAAGGTCTGGAACTGGCATACGACGGTTACCTGCAGGGGGCTGATGGCTCCCGTCAGGTGGTGAAAGACCTGTACGGCAATGTGGTGAAGCAGCTGAAAGTCAGCTCAGTAGCCCGGCCCGGCAATAACCTGACTCTGACACTGGACCTGCGGCTGCAGTATCTGGCTTACCGTGAACTGAAAGCGGCCGTGGCCCAGCATCATGCCCGCTCCGGCGCCGCGGTGCTGCTGGACGCCCATTCCGGCGATGTGCTGGCGATGGTGGGGCAGCCGTCTTACAACCCCAACAACCGTTCCGGACTGAAACCTGAGCATATGCGCAACCGTGCCATTGCCGATCTGATTGAGCCGGGCTCGACCATGAAACCCTTCACTGTGGCCACGGCATTGCAGTCCGGACGTTTCCGCCCGGAAACCGAGGTGGATACGTCGCCGGGTTATGTGCGGGTGAAAAACAAAACCATCCGTGATCACCGCAATTACGGCGTGCTCGACGTGACCGGCATCATCACCAAGTCCAGCAATGTTGGTGTGACCTATCTGTCACGCGAGATGGGTGCGGAAGCCATCTGGAGTTTCTTAACCAAAGCCGGTATTGGCCAGGCCACCGCGCTGGGCTTCCCGGGCGAAGCGGTCGGCAGTCTGCCGTATCCGGAACAGATGGATGCCCTGCGTCTGGCCACCGTGTCTTACGGCTATGGTCTGGCGGTTTCGCCGTTACAGCTGGCGCATGCCTATACCGCGTTTACCCAGCGTGGCTGTATCCGCCCCTTGCGTCTGATTATGGAAGACCAGCCGACCGAGCACTGTGATCCGGTGATGTCTGCTCAGGTTGCCCGTCAGGTGCTGGATATGCTCGAAACCGTTACCTCGGATTTCGGTACCGGCCGCCGTGCCCGCGTGGCCGGTTACCGTGTCGGGGGTAAAACCGGTACGGCGCACGTGGTGGGTCAGCAGGGTTATGAAGATTCTGAATACACCGCGGTATTTGCCGGGGTGGCGCCTATTTCCGATCCGGACCTGGTGCTGGTGGTGGTGGTCAGCGAACCGCAGGGTAAGGAATATTACGGCGGTGAAGTAGCGGCGCCGGTGTTCTCTCGCATTATGGAGCAGGCGCTGCGTCTGCGTCAGATCGCCCCGGATGACGGCAGTGTGCCGTCGCTGCAGATGGCAGCCGGAGGTGTGCAATGAAACTGAGTCAGCTGCTGGGCAGTGATGTGTTTATGCCACCGGAATGGGACCGCGAATTCAATCATATCGTGGTCGACAGCCGTGATATTCAGCGCGGCGATCTGTTTATTGCCCGCCGTGGCCAGCAGGCCCATGGCGAGCAGCACATCAGCGACGCGGTGGCCCGCGGTGCTGTGGCGGTGCTGGCCGAAGGTGAGCAGGGTTTCCGCTGCGAATGGAACGACGACGGCGATGGCGTCCCTGTTTTTGTGCTGCCACAGGTCGGCACTGAGCTGCAGAACTGGCTCCACCGCCGTTATGAACTGTCCGCTGTGACCTTAACCGCCGTGACCGGCACCAATGGCAAAAGCTCGGTCAGCCAGTATATCGCTCAGCTGGCGAATGGCTGTGGCCGTGCCTGTGGTGTACTTGGCACGCTGGGCAACGGCCGCTGGCCGGAATTAAAGCCAACCCGCAATACCACACCGGATTTATCCGTTGTGCTGCGCGAGCTGGATGCATTGCAGCAGCAGGATGTCCGTTACGCGGCGCTGGAAGTTTCCTCGCACGGGCTGGATCAGCAGCGTGTGGCCGGTATCCCGTTTAAGGTCGCGGTGCTGACCAATATTTCCCAGGATCATCTGGATTATCACGGCAGTATGGACGATTACTATGCCGCCAAGCGCCGGTTGTTCACCGAATATTCGCCGGCGTATGCGCTGATTAATATTGATGATGAATACGGTCGCCGGCTGGCGGCCGATGACGCTGTCAGCGCTGAGATTATCACCTTCGGTAAAGCCGCGGATGCCCGGGTGCGTTATCAGGCACTGGCGCTGGATGCTGAGGGAATGCAGGCGCATCTGACGACGCCATGGGGCGAAGCCGATATTCATATTCCGTTAATCGGTGAATTTAATCTGGCCAATGTCTGCGCCGCGGTTGCCGCGCTGACGTTGCAGGGGTTCAGTTTTGCTGAGCTGTGTTCTGCGACTGAAAATCTGCAGCCGGTGGCGGGTCGCATGGAGCTGTATGTCAAAGCACAGGCGCCGCTGGCGGTAATTGATTTTGCCCACACGCCGGATGCGTTGCTGAATGTGCTGCAGGCTCTGAAACCCTGGCATAAACCCCTGACCTGTGTGTTCGGCTGCGGTGGTGACCGTGACCGCAGCAAGCGTCCGCTGATGGCAGCGACGGCTGCGCGGTATGCGGATCAGGTATGGCTGACGGACGACAATCCGCGCAGCGAAGACCCACAACAGATTTTTAATGATGCCCTGGCCGGTGCCGCTGCTGTGCATGCTGAGCATGACCGCGCCGCAGCCATTCAGGCGGCCGTGCAGGCAACGCCGGCGGATGGGATTGTGCTGATTGCCGGTAAAGGTCATGAGGATTATCAGGAAGTGCTGGGCGTCAAGCATGCCTACAGTGATGCTGCAGAACTGACGGCGCTGGGCTACTGCAAAGCCGGACTGGCTGCAGGAGGCTGGCATGATCAGTAACTGGAGCCTGCCACAGGTTGTACAGAAAGTGCAGGGCACGCTGCAGGGTGGTGATGGAGCGGTGGTTATTACCGGTGTCAGTACTGACACGCGCACGATCCGTCCGGGCGACCTGTATGTGCCGTTAAGCGGTGAGCATTTTAACGGCCATCATTTTATTGCTGATGCGGCGGCCAAAGGGGCGGTTGCCTGTCTGGCGGATCAGCCGGTGGACGCGGATATTCCCGTCATCCTGGTGCCGGATTGTCTGCTGGCACTGGGCCAGCTGGCGGCCTTTAACCGGCAGCAGTTTTCCGGCCCGCTGGTGGCGGTAACCGGCAGTGCCGGCAAAACCAGTGTTAAACAGCTGATGGCCAGCGTTCTGCAACAGAAATTCAATACCTGGCTGACGCAGGGGAACCTGAATAATCATATCGGTGTCCCTCTGACCCTGCTGGCACTGAAGCCGGAACACGAAGCAGCAGTGATTGAGCTGGGTGCCAGTGGTGCCGGAGAGATTGCTTACACCGCACAGTGGATCAGACCACACGTGGGCATTATTACCAATGCCGCCGAAGCGCATATCGAAGGCTTCGGCAGTATCGACGGTGTGGTGCAGACCAAAGGTGAACTGCTCGATTTTATTCAGCCTGGCGGCACAGCAGTGCTGAACGCCGATGATGTTTATTTCCGCGACTGGTCAGCGCGCGCAGCCGGTATCCGGCAGTTGAGTTTCGGCCTTGCTGAACAGGCTGATGTGCGCGCGGAAAATATTCATACCGGTCTGGACGGCAGCCGTTTTGAGCTGGTTTTCCGTGGTCAGCGTCATGCGGTGGTTCTGCCACTGCTGGGGCTGCACAACGTGCGTAATGCACTGGCGGTGGTCGCTGCCGGTCTGGCGCTGGATATGAGTCTGACGGATGTGATTACCGGACTGGCAGCGGCAGAAGCGGTGAGTGGCCGGTTGCAGTGGCTGCGCGGTAAACAGGGGCAGCGGATTTTAAACGATGCCTATAACGCCAACCCGGCATCCGTGCGTGCCGCGGTGGATGTACTGAAAGCCGCAGATAACAGCTGGCTGGTACTGGGGGATATGGCGGAATTGGGAGAAAACGAGCTGGCCCTGCATGCCGGGGTTGGCCGTTACGCCCGAGAGCAGGGCATCAGACACCTGCTTGCCTGTGGTGAACGCAGTAAAAAAACGACGGAGGCTTTTGGTGCAGGAGCGCACTGGTTTGCTGACCGCAAAACGTTGGCAACGTATTTACAACAACAGACTCAGGATCAGGATGTCATCCTGGTGAAAGGGTCGCGCAGTGCCGGAATGGATGAAGTGATCCGGCTGCTGCAACAGGACACAGAGGAAAACTGAACATGCTGCTATGGCTGGGAGACTGGTTGGCACAGTATCACTCCGGATTCGGAGTGGTGAATTATCTGACATTACGGGCGATTCTGTCGGTGATTTCTGCGCTGCTGGTATCTCTGATGCTGGGGCCACTGGTGATCCGCAAACTGCGTGAATATCAGATTGGTCAGGCGATCCGTGAAGTGGGGCCGAAGTCCCACCTGAGCAAAGCCGGTACACCGACGATGGGCGGCGTACTGATTCTGCTGTCTATCGCTGTCAGCACACTGCTGTGGGGTAATCTGGAAAACCGCTTTGTCTGGGTGGTGCTGCTGGTGACGCTGTTTTTCGGTGCCATTGGCTGGGTTGATGATTACCGCAAAGTGGTGGAAAAAAATTCGCGTGGTCTGCCCGGACGCTGGAAATATTTCTGGCAGTCACTGTTTGCACTGATTGTCGGCGCTTATCTGTTTTATACCGCGCAGAGCCCGCAGGAAACTCAGCTGGTGGTGCCTTTTATTAAGGATGTGATGCCGCAGCTGGGACTGTTTTTTATTCTGCTGACGTATTTTGTGATCGTTGGTTCCAGTAACGCGGTGAACCTGACCGACGGTCTGGATGGCTTGGCCATTATGCCGACCGTGATGGTCGGGGCAGCGCTGGGCGTCTGTGCCTATCTGGCGGGTAACGTGAATTTTGCCGGGTATCTGCATATTCCCTATATCGCCGGCGCCGGTGAACTGGTGGTGTTCTGTGCGGCGATTGTTGGCGCCGGTATCGGTTTTCTGTGGTTCAACACCTATCCGGCCCAGGTCTTTATGGGCGATGTTGGCTCGCTCGCTCTGGGGGCTGCGCTGGGGGTGGTGGCGGTGATCATCCGTCAGGAAATCGTGCTGTTTATTATGGGCGGTATTTTTGTGGCCGAAACCCTGTCGGTCATCCTGCAGGTTGCGTCTTTCAAAATGACCGGCAAACGTATTTTCCGTATGGCGCCGCTGCACCATCACTATGAACTGAAAGGCTGGCCGGAGCCGCGGGTTATTGTCCGCTTCTGGATCATCACCATTATTCTGGTGCTGGTTGGTCTGGCAACGCTGAAGATCCGCTGAGGAAAGGTAATGACTGAAGTCCGTATCCACAACAAACGCCTGATTATCGGTCTCGGTATGACCGGTATTTCGGCTGCGCGCTGGTGTCAGCGCCGCGGTCTGGCGTTTGATCTGTGCGATACACGCGCAAGTCTGCCGGCAGTGGATAAACTGCGGGCGGAATTCCCGGCAGCGGAAATTTATACCGGCCCGCTGGATGGCGACCGTCTGTCAGCCTATGAACAGCTGATTGTCAGCCCGGGAGTGGCGCTGGCCGAAGCGGCGATTCAGCAGGCGATACGTGCCGGGGTGGCTGTCAGTGGTGATATTCAGTTATTTGCCGATCATTGCCAAAAGCCTGTGATCGCCATTACCGGCTCCAATGGCAAAAGTACCGTCACCACCCTGACCGGCGAGCTGCTGCAGGCGGCCGGATTAACGGTTGCGGTGGGCGGTAATATCGGTGTGCCGGCACTGGATCTGGGCGATGCTGATGTTTATGTGCTGGAAGTCTCAAGCTTCCAGCTGGAAACCACCGCGGTCCTGGCTGCACACGCAGCCGTTATTCTGAATCTCAGCGAAGATCATATGGACCGCTATCAGGGGATGGCAGATTACCTGCAGGCGAAGCAGCGCATTTTCTGTGGTGCAGCAAATATTATTGTTAACCGTGACGATGGGGCCACCCGTCCACCACAGGGCGGTGAGTTCGTGTCTTTCGGGTTGTCAGCCCCGGCCGCGGGAGAATTTGGTCTGCTTGAAAGCGATGGCCAGCGCTGGATCTGTTACGGCGCGGAAAAATTGGTCAGCAGTGCGCAGCTGAAAATTAAAGGCCTGCATAATCTGGCCAATGTGATGGCGGCACTGGCGCTGATCCGTACGTTGGATATCCGCCCGGCGCAGGTGATGGCAGCGCTGAAGAATTTTGCTGGTCTGGAACACCGTTGTCAGTGGCTGGGTGAAAAAGACGGCGTGGCTTTTTACAACGATTCCAAGGCCACCAATGTGGCATCGGCACTGGCAGCGGTTAATGGCCTGGGGCCGGAAATTAACGGCAGAATTTACCTGCTTGCCGGCGGTGATGGCAAAGGCCAGAACTTTTCGCCACTGGCGCCGGCCTGCCGTGACTATGTGGCGGAAGTGCTGACTTACGGCCGTGATGGTGAACAGATCGCCACTGCACTGGGCGACGCCTGCCGGGTATCACGCTGGTCAACCCTGCAGGACGCTTTTGCAGCAGCGGCTGCAATGGCGCGCGCAGGCGATGTGGTGCTGTTATCACCGGCCTGTGCCAGTTTTGATCAGTTCAGCGGTTACGCCCAGCGCGGTGATGTTTTCCGTGCCCTGACCATGGAGGTGCTGTGATGATTGCCTGGCGTGAGCACCTCGACTGGCAGAGCCGGCAGACCGTCTTTATGCCCTGGCTGGCACTGATGTGTCTGGGCTGGCTGATGGTGACGTCGGCGTCGACCGGTATTGCAGAATTTTATACCAATAATGCGGCTTACTTTTCCATCCGCCATGCCATTTATGTGGTGCTCGGGATTGTGGCGGCTTACACGGTGACGCAGATTCCGATGCGCCGCTGGGCCAAAGTGGATGTGGTTTTCCTGCTGTTGTCACTGGTGGGGCTGGTACTGGTGTTTGTGCCCGGTATCGGCCATGAAGTGAACGGCAGTCAGCGCTGGCTTAACCTCGGTATTATTAAAGTGCAGGCATCAGAGCTGGCCAAGCTGGCGGCGGTGTTTTATGTCTCCGGTTATCTGGTCAGACGTCAGGAAGAAGTGCAGCAGCAGTGGTCCGGGTTTATCAAACCGCTGGGGATTCTGGCCTTTATGGTTTTCCTGCTGCTGCTGGAGCCGGACTTCGGTGCTGTGGTGGTGCTGATGGGGGCGGTGCTGATTCAGTTGTTTCTGGGTGGGGTAAAAGCCGGTCAGTTTTTCCTGCTGTTAATTGCCACCCTGATTCTCAGTGTGTTTGTGCTGACATCAGAAAGTTACCGTGTTGAACGTCTGCTGGCGTACCTCGATCCGTGGGCGCCGGAGCATGTATACGGCACCGGTTATCAGCTGACACAGTCACTGATTGCTTTCGGTCGCGGTGACTGGTTTGGCGTGGGCCTCGGTGAAAGTGTACAGAAACTGTTTTACCTGCCGGAAGCACACACCGATTTTGTGTTCGCGATCTGGGCCGAAGAAACCGGGCTGATCGGTGGTATCTGTGCGCTGGGACTGCTGGCCTTTGTGATTGGCCGTATCTGGCAGGTTGCCTGGCGGGCACAACAGAAAGGTCTGCTTTACAACGCATATATCGCCATCGGTATTGCCTCCCTGTTTGGTCTGCAGGCGGTCATTAATCTGGGCGTGAATATCGGCCTGTTACCGACCAAAGGTCTGACGCTGCCGTTTTTCAGTTACGGCGGCAGCAGCCTGCTGATCTGCAGCGCCATGATTGGAGTGGTGATGCGGATTGCCCACGAAACGGAACTGGCAGATACGGAGGGTCAGCATGATGACGGCGAATAAAACCGTTCTGATGATGGCTGGTGGTACCGGTGGGCATGTTTTTCCGGCACTGGCCGTCTCCCGTGTGCTGCAGCAGCAGGGTTATCACATCGAATGGCTGGGCACTGAACGGGGAATTGAGAAAGATGTGATCCCAGGCAACGGTATCCATCTTAATACCATTGATATTGCCGGGCTGCGGGGCAAAGGAAAACTGGGCCTGCTGACGGCACCGCTGCGTGTCAGCCGCGCGGTTATGCAGGCGCTGAAAATTATCCGCCGACTGTCACCGGTGGCGGTGGTCGGATTCGGTGGTTATGCCACCGGGCCGGGTGGGGTGGCTGCCAGGCTGGCCGGCATCCCGCTGTTGATTCATGAGCAGAATGCCAGAGCCGGAATGACCAATCGTCTGCTCAGCCGTGTGGCACAGTGTGTGATGCAGGCGTTTCCGGGCGCACTGGAACAGGCGTTGACTACGGGTAACCCGGTGCGGGAAGAAGTGGTTAATTTGCCGGAGCCGGCGCTGCGTAAAAAAGACAATGATGGCCCGCTGAAAGTGCTGGTTATCGGTGGCAGCCAGGGCGCGGTGGCACTGAATAATGCGGTCTTTGCCGCCATGTCACGGTTGCCGGCTGAACAACGTCCGCTGCTGATTCATCAGGTGGGCAAAAATAATATTGAGAAAATGCAGGCTGAATACCGTGAAGCCGGCATCGACGCGGATGTTAATGCCTTTATTGATGATATGGCCGCGGCGTATGGCTGGGCTGATCTGCTGATCTGCCGTGCCGGGGCATCCACCGTATCGGAAGTGGCGGCCGCCGGCTGTGCGGCACTGTTTATCCCGCTGCCGTCCGCAGTGGATGATCATCAGACGGCGAATGCCGGATATCTGGCCGATCAGGATGCGGCAATGGTCTGTGCACAGAAAGAATTAACAGCGCAATGGCTGAGTGAGCTGTGGCAGACATACGCCGCAGATAAAGAACAATTAACTGCCATGGCAACCAGAGCGCGTGCGCTCGCCATGGCAGATGCTGCCGACAGGGTAGCTGAGCAGGTAAAGAGGTTTGCCCGTGACTGAACAGAGTCAACAGAATAATCGCCACTCGATTCCGGAAATGCGCCGGATTCACTGCATACACTTTGTCGGCATCGGTGGTGCCGGTATGTGTGGCATCGCTGAAGTGCTGCTTAATCAGGGCTACCGCATATCTGGCTCCGACCTGAGACATTCCGCGGTCACTGAGCGCCTGACATCACTGGGAGCCACGGTATTTATCGGCCATGCCGAAGATAATATTGCCGCGGCTGATGTACTGGTGGTGTCGTCCGCAATTGACGAAACCAACCCGGAAGTAAAAGCTGCGCTGGATGCGCGGATTCCGGTGGTACGCCGCGCAGAAATGCTGGCGGAACTGATGCGCTTCCGCCACGGCATTGCGGTGGCCGGTACGCACGGCAAAACCACGACCACCAGTATGGTGACCTCAGTACTGGCTGAAGCCGGGATGGACCCGACCTTTGTGATTGGCGGTAAACTGAACAGTGCCGGCACCAATGCACGACTGGGCGCCAGCCGCTATCTGGTGGCCGAAGCGGATGAAAGTGATGCATCTTTCCTGCATCTGCAGCCGATGGTTTCCATCGTCACCAATATTGATGCTGACCATATGAGCACCTACGGCGGTGACTTTGAAAAACTGAAAAGCACGTTCCTGGATTTTCTGTCCAATCTGCCGTTTTACGGCCTCGCGGTGGTCTGTATTGATGACGCCACGGTGCGTGAAATTCTGCCGTCAATCAGCCGTCAGACCGTAACGTATGGTTTTTCTGAGGATGCGGATTACCGCGCGGACAACCTCACCCAGAATGGTCTGTTTACCGAATTTACCGTGCACCGTCCGGGGGGGCGGCCGTCACTGAATATCCGTCTGCGCATGCCGGGTAAACACAATGTGCTGAATGCACTGGCGACCATCGCAGTGGCCGACGATGAAGGCGTACAGGATGCAGCCATTGTCAGCGCTCTGGAAAAATTTGCCGGTGTTGGCCGCCGTTTTACCGTCTGCGGGCAGTTTGAACTGGGCGATGGTGATGTGATGCTGGTCGATGATTATGGTCATCACCCGCGCGAACTGGAAGTCACGCTGGAGGCAATCCGCAGTGGTTTTCCTGAGCGCCGGCTGGTGATGCTGTTCCAGCCACACCGTTATTCACGTACCCATGACCTGTACGAAGATTTTGTCCGCGTTTTATCGGCAGCGGATGTGCTGCTGTTGATGGAAGTTTACCCGGCCGGTGAAAAACCCGTTGCCGGTGCCGATGGCCGTTCGCTGTGCGGCAGCATCCGTCAGCGCGGATCGGTGGACCCGATTTTTGTTGAACGCGATGAATCACTGGAGCAGCCACTGAAAAGTGTGCTCAAGCCGGGTGATCTGTTACTGACACAGGGGGCTGGTGATATCGGCAATCTGGCAATCAGCCTGACCAATCAATTACCTCAGTGGCTGAAAGAGGTGGATGCATGAGTGCAGCATCGTTGGGAAAAATTGCCGTGCTGATGGGCGGTACATCCGCAGA
This sequence comes from Pseudomonadales bacterium, assembly GCA_963682115.1. Classification (GTDB taxonomy): domain Bacteria; phylum Pseudomonadota; class Gammaproteobacteria; order Pseudomonadales; family Oceanobacteraceae; genus Venatoribacter. The sequence continues at coordinate 2,683,850 of OY821639.1, forward strand.
GCGTGAAGTGTCGCTGAAAAGTGGTGCGGCTGTGCTGGCGGCGCTGCAGTCTGCAGGCGCCGATGCTTTTACCATTGATATCGGTGCCAATGCCGTTGAGCAGCTGACCGGGGCAGAATTTGATATTGCCTTTATCGCCCTGCATGGCCGTGGTGGTGAAGATGGCACCATTCAGGGTGTACTCGAATGGTTAGCCCGGCCTTACACCGGCAGTGGTGTGATGGCATCAGCACTGGCGATGGATAAATGGCGCACCAAACTGATCTGGCAGGCAGCGGGTTTACCGACGCCGAAAGCATTTCTGCTGGACAAAAACAGTGACTGGGCGGAGCTGATCCGGGAGCTGAATCAGGATGCAATTGTGAAACCGGCACGCGAAGGTTCCAGCATCGGCATGCGTAAAGTACACGATGCGGGTGAACTGCAGCAGAGCTATGACTTCGCCTCACGTTATGACGCGCTGGTACTGGCCGAACGCTGGATTCAGGGCGCGGAATTTACTGTGGCGATTGTTGATGGTAAGGCTCTGCCGCCGATTCAGCTGAAGACCACGCATGAGTTTTACGATTACGACGCCAAATATCAGGCCAGCGATACCCAGTATCTGTTGCCCTGTGGTCTGGACGCGGAAAAAAATGCAGAGCTGAAAGCGCTGGCTATACGAGCATTTGATGTGCTTGGTGGTCAGGGGTGGGGACGGATTGATGTGATGCAGGACGGCACGGGCAATTTCTGGTTGCTGGAAGCCAACACTGCACCGGGTATGACAGATCACAGTCTGGTGCCGATGGCGGCCCGTGCTGAGGGAATGGAATTCCCGCAGCTGGTGGTGAAATTACTGGAAGAGGCCAAAGGACGGAGTCGTGGCTAAAAAGAAAGACATACCGCGTGGTGCAACGCCGCTGGTAACCAGAGAAAAACGGCAATGGAAACTGACGTTGCCGTCAGTGCCGTGGCAGTGGATTGTGCTGCCGCTGTTGGTTGCGGGCGTGATTGCCGGCGGGCGCTGGGCTTACCAGAGCTGGCCGATTACCGGCGTGGAAATAAGCGGACGCCTGACGGTCTGGAAGGCAGAAGATGTGGCGGCAAAAATCAGTTGGGTGAAAGACGAGAATTTTTTCTCGCTTGATCCGCAGCAGGTATATCAGGACGTTGCCACCATGCCGCTGATCAGACAGGTAGTGGTAAGAAAACGCTGGCCGGGGACGGTGGCGCTGAAACTGACCGAAGATCTGCCGATGGCGGTTATGAATGGCAATAAACTGCTGAGCGTGTCGGGTGTGATCAGTGATATTCCGGCCGGTCTGAGTACAGAGGGGCTGGCACATATTGACGGTGATGAAGCGCAGGCAGAAACGGCCATCCGTTATTTCCGCCGGATTCAGCAGAGCCTCAATGGCCGCGAACTGAAAATAGATCAGTTGTCAGTGAACGCGACCGGAGCGGTTACTGTCGATCTGTCGAATGGCTGGAAAATACATTTTGGCCGTCAGTATTTCGAAGAGCGTATTCAGCGATTGGGGATACTGCTGGCAAAACTGCCACCGGAGGCGGTGGACAGTCTGGATTTACGTTACGGAAAGGGTGCAGCCATACGCTGGCGGCCAGTGCAGGAGATGGGGTGATGAGTCAGGTACAACAAAAAAATATGCTGGTTGGCCTGGATATTGGCACATCCAAGATCGTCGCTATTGTTGGCGAAGCGGATCAGGATGGAAATATTGAAGTGGTCGGTCTGGGCTCGCATCCGAGCCGCGGTCTGAAAAAGGGCGTGGTGGTGAATATTGAATCGACCGTGCAGTCGATCAAGCGCGCGGTAGAAGAAGCAGAACTGATGGCCGGCTGTACCATCCACTCTGTTTATGCCGGCATTGCCGGCAGCCATATTCACTCCATGAATTCGCACGGTATCGTGGCTGTGCGTGACCGCGAAGTGACGCAGATGGATATCGACCGCGTTATAGATGCCGCACAGGCCGTCGCAATTCCTCAGGATCAGCGTATCCTGCATGTGCTGCCACAGGAATACGTCGTTGATAATCAGGAAGGCATCCGCGAGCCGGTGGGAATGTCCGGTGTGCGTCTTGAAGCCAAGGTGCACCTGGTTACCGGTGCGGTGAATGCGGCGCAGAATATTGAGCGTTGTATTCAGCGCTGCGGGCTGGAAACGGATGCCATTATTCTTGAGCAGCTGGCATCCAGTTATGCCGTACTGACGGATGATGAACGTGAACTGGGTGTCTGTCTGGTGGATATTGGTGGCGGTACTACGGATATCGCCATATTTACCGAGGGTGCAATACGACATACAGCCGTTATACCGATTGCCGGCGACCAGGTAACCAACGATATTGCCATGGCGCTGCGCACCCCGACCCAGCATGCGGAAAAAATCAAAATTAAGTATGCCTGTGCTCTGACCCAGCTGGCCAGGGCTGATGAAACCATTAAGGTTCCGAGTGTCGGTGACCGCCCGTCACGGGATCTGTCGCGTCAGGCGCTGGCAGAAGTGGTGGAACCCCGCTATGACGAATTATTTACCCTGATCCAGGCGGAATTACGCCGCAGTGGATTTGAGGATATCGTCGCCGCCGGTATCGTTTTAACCGGTGGCACGGCGAAAATGGAAGGCGTGGCAGAGCTGGCAGAGGAAATATTCCATATGCCGGTGCGGCTGGCAAAACCACAGGGGGTTTCCGGCCTGACTGACGTTATAAATAACCCGATTTACTCGACCTCTGTCGGCCTGTTGTTATATGCCGCCAGACAACATACGAACAAATCAAAAAATAATCCGGTCGACGAAGAAAATGATGGCATATATGCCCGTATAAAAGATTGGATTAAAGGCAATTTTTAAGATTAAATATTACCAGCGCGCGGCTAAGGAGATACGCTATGTCTCAGCAAAGAGAAGGGGATATGTTTGAACTCGCAGACGACCTGCAACAATCTGCAATTATAAAGGTTGTGGGTGTTGGCGGTGGTGGCGGAAACGCTGTTCAGCATATGGTTGAAAATAATATCGAAGGTGTTGATTTTATCTGTGCCAATACGGATTCACAGGCACTGCGTAACGTCAGCTCACGTTCGATTATTCAGTTGGGCTCCGGACTGACCAAAGGTCTGGGTGCCGGTGCCAATCCGGAAGTTGGCCGTCAGGCGGCACTGGAAGACCGTGAACGCATCGCCGAAACACTGAAAGGTGCGGATATGGTTTTCATTACTGCCGGCATGGGTGGTGGTACCGGAACCGGTGGGGCACCGGTTGTGGCTGAGATTGCCAAAGAACTCGGTATTCTGACGGTGGCTGTGGTTACCCGTCCGTTCCCGTTTGAGGGACGTAAGCGGATGACCGCTGCGGAACAGGGGCTCAAGCAACTGGCAGAGCATGTGGACTCCCTGATTACAATTCCGAACGAAAAATTACTCTCTGTACTTGGCAAGAACACCTCTTTGCTGGATGCTTTTAAAGAGGCTAATAACGTTCTGCAGGGTGCCGTGCAGGGTATTGCTGATCTGATTACCCGTCCGGGTATGATCAACGTTGACTTCGCCGACGTCCGTACCGTGATGTCCGAAATGGGTCAGGCAATGATGGGTACCGGTGCAGCTACCGGTGATAACCGTGCCCGTGAAGCGGCGGAACGGGCAATTGGCAGTCCGCTGCTGGAAGATGTTGATCTGCAGGGTGCCCGCGGCATTCTGGTCAACGTGACCGCAGGTTTCGATCTTTCTCTGGGTGAATTCAGCGAAGTCGGCAGTGTGGTGGAAGAGTTTGCTTCTGATAACGCCACGGTGGTTGTCGGCACGGTGATTGATCCGGATCTGTCAGATGAACTGCGGGTGACGGTTGTGGCAACCGGCCTTGGCCGTCGTGAAGCGGTTGAGGAACCAAAGCCAACCAAAGTGGTCGATAACACAGCAGTCCGCAAAGCAGATGGCACCCCTGACTACAGTCAGCTGGATCGCCCGACGGTTACCCGTCAGGCGGGTAACGCCGCGAAGAAGGTGGATGTCGCAGATCGTCCGGATATGGATTATCTGGATATTCCTGCTTTCCTGCGTCGCCAGGCTGATTAAGAAATGCGCTATGGCGCATTTCTTAATTGTTGTTATAATGCGGCCTGATAAATTTGTATGAAAAATGCTCAACATTGGCAGGTTTGCTTAGATGATTCCACAACGTACGCTTAAAAATACTATCCGGGCAACGGGAGTTGGCCTTCATTCCGGTGAGAAGGTATATCTCACCCTGAAGCCTGCTCCGGTGAACACGGGTATTGTATTCCGTCGTACAGATCTGGATCCGGTGGTTGATATTCCGGCGAATGCCCTGAATGTGGGCGAAACCACACTGTCGACCACGCTGGTGAAAGAACACGCCCGCGTTGATACCGTGGAACATCTGTTGTCTGCTATGGCCGGTCTTGGCATTGATAACGCCATTGTCGAACTGAGCGCGCAGGAAGTGCCTATTATGGATGGCAGCTCCGGTCCGTTCGTGTTCCTGGTGCAGTCTGCCGGTATTGCTGAGCAGAGCGTACCCAAGCGCTTTATCCGCATTAAACGTAAGGTTGAAGTGAAAGAGGGCGATAAAATCGCTTCCTTCCTGCCTTATGATGGTTTCAAAGTCAGCTTTGAAATCGACTTTGATCATCCTGTGTTCAAACAGAGCGTACAGAAAGCCAGTCTGGACTTTTCTTCCACTTCCTATGTTAAAGAAGTCAGCCGCGCACGTACTTTTGGCTTCACCAAGGATCTGGAATACATGCGTTCCAAGAATCTGGCTCTGGGCGGCAGCGTCAAAAACGCCATTGTTGTTGACGACTACCGCGTTCTGAACGAAGACGGCCTGCGCTATGACGACGAGTTTGTTAAGCACAAGATCCTTGATGCTGTCGGTGACCTGTACCTGCTCGGACACAGCCTGATCGGCGAGTTTATCGGCTATAAGTCCGGTCACGGTCTGAACAATAAGTTGCTGCGCGAGCTGCTGCAGCAGGAAGATGCATGGGAATTTGTCGAATTTGCTGAGGAAAGCGCGCCAATTTCTTACATGCGCCCTGCGGCTGCCGGTTAACTTATTGAAACAGGAATCCGTTTGAGTATCTTCATACAAAGGCCATAATTGAATTATGGCCTTTGTTTTGTCCGTTGTGGGCAAGGCGAAGTACGGACCGGAAGGCAGATGCCTGCTCAGGATGTGAACCACAGATTATGAATATCATTATTGTTGGCAGACGACATGGTGAATCCCGGACTTATACATTAGGTGCCTCGGCGCGCACCATGATGTTCGGATTCCTGTTTGTGCTCCCCTTTGCAATGGGAGCGGCTGGCTATTGGCTGGCAGAGCGTCTGGCTGATGAAGGTATTCTCGATCTCAATGCCGCCAAGGCCTGGGAGCGTGATCTGAGCATGCAGAAGCAGGAACTGCAGCAGATCCGCAAGCAGACCGATCAGGAGCTCGAAGCCCTTACCCTCCGTCTGGCTGAATTACAGGCCAAATTACTCCGTCTGGATGCTCTGGGTGAGCGTCTGGTGGATGTCTCCGATGTCCAGTCTGAAGAATTCGATTTCAGTGTCGAGCCTGCCGTTGGTGGTCCGGGCGGTACGCTGGGCGATGCCTATCAGGCCCCGGAAATCAATGAAGTACTGGATGAGCTGGCAGAGCGTATCGACAGCCGCGAACAGCAGCTGGAAGTGCTGGACGACCTGATGTCGGCCAACAAACTCAGCTCAGATACCTTTGTTGCCGGTCGGCCGATCAAAAAAGGCTGGATGTCATCCCGCTATGGTAAGCGTACCGACCCCTTTACCGGCCGTCTGGCCTGGCATGCCGGGGTCGATTTTGCCGGTAAGATGGGCGCCGACATCGTGGCGGTGGCTTCCGGTATCGTTACCTGGTCCGGCCCGCGCTATGGTTACGGTAATCTGGTAGAGGTCAATCATGGTAACGGCTACAAAACCCGTTATGCCCACTGTAAAGAAATCAAAGTTTCCCTTGGCGACGTGGTCCGCAAAGGGGACGTTGTCGCCCTGATGGGCAGCACCGGTCGTTCGACCGGGCCTCATGTTCACTTCGAAGTCTACAAAAACGGCCGTACGGTCGATCCGGCAGCTTATATTCACCGCAAACCGCGCTGATCTTTCCCGTCAATATGCTTGTCATCATTCTGGGTTATAAGTAGCCTTTAGCACTTTGGCCCAGCGCCCTCTATTTGTGTCCGGATAATGATAAAACCATGATTGGTAACCTCTTTCGCAAGATCTTCGGCAGTAAAAACAGCCGCGAACTGAAACGCATGGGCAAACTGGTTGCCCGTATTAATGCCCTCGAAGAAACAGTCAGTGCCCTTTCTGATGACGAACTGAAAGCGAAATCGGCTGAATTCCGCCAGCGTCTGGAGCAGGGTGCCACCCTTGACAGCCTGCTGCCGGAGGCCTTTGCTGTCTGCCGTGAGACCAGTCAGCGGGTTATGGGTATGCGTCACTTCGATGTGCAGCTGATCGGTGGTATCACCCTGCATGAAGGCCGTATTGCAGAGATGCGTACCGGTGAAGGTAAAACCCTGGTGGGTACTCTGCCGACGTATCTGAACGCCCTGACCGGTAAGAGCGTTCATGTGGTTACCGTGAATGATTATCTGGCCCGCCGTGATGCTGAGTGGATGCGTCCGCTGTATGAATTTCTGGGTCTGAGCGTTGGTGTGGTGGTCCCCGGACAGAACTCACTGGAAAAACGCGAACAATATAAAGCCGATATCGTTTACGGTACCAACAACGAGTTTGGCTTTGATTATCTGCGCGACAATATGGCTTTCTCGCTGGAAGATAAGGTTCAGCCTGATCTTTACTTCGCGATTGTTGATGAAGTGGACTCAATCCTGATTGATGAAGCCCGTACTCCGCTGATTATTTCCGGACCGGCGGAAGACAGTTCTGAACTGTATAAAGCCATTAATCAGCTGATTCCGCGACTGGAACGCGGTGAAGAAATTGATGGCGGCCAGGGCGGAATGACCGGCCATTTTGTGGTCGACGAAAAGCACCGCAGCATTGAAATGACTGAAGAAGGTCATGAATTTGTGGAGCAGCTGCTGGCCGAAGCCGGCATTCTGAAAGAGGGTGAAAGCCTGTATGCGGCGGCCAATCTGAACCTGCTGCACCATGTGCATGCGGCGCTGAAAGCTCATGCTGTGTACCAGAAAAACATCGATTACATCGTCCAGAACGGACAGATCGTGATCGTCGATGAGCACACCGGCCGTACCATGCCGGGCCGCCGCTGGAGCGAAGGCCTGCATCAGGCGGTGGAAGCCAAGGAAGGTGTTCAGATTCAGGCCGAAAGTCAGACGCTGGCATCCACGACCTTCCAGAATTACTTCCGTCTGTATGAAAAACTGGCCGGTATGACGGGCACCGCTGATACTGAAGCGTTCGAATTTCATCAGATTTATGGTCTGGATGTGGTCGTTATCCCGACCAACAAGCAGGTGCGGCGGATCGATTACAACGACGTTATCTACGCCACACAGAAAGAAAAATACGATGCCGTCATCGAAGAAGTCCGTGAGATCGTTGCCCAGCAGCGCCCGGTTCTGGTGGGGACAGCATCCATTGAAGCCTCTGAATATCTGTCACAGCTGCTGACTAAAGCCAAGGTTCCGCACAACGTGCTGAACGCCAAAGAAAATGCGCGTGAAGCTCAGATTATTGCCGAGGCCGGTAGTCCGGGGGCGGTGACCATCGCCACCAATATGGCCGGCCGTGGTACGGATATTATGCTGGGTGGTAACTGGGAAGCCGAAGTGGCGGCCCTGGAAAACCCGGATGAAGCGCAGGTAGCGGCGATCAAAGCCGCATGGCAGAAGCGTCATGATGCGGTACTGGAAGCCGGTGGTCTGCATATTATCGGTACTGAGCGCCATGAATCCCGCCGTATCGATAACCAGCTGCGTGGCCGTGCCGGCCGACAGGGGGATGCGGGTTCAACGCGCTTCTTCCTGTCGCTGGAAGATAACCTGATGCGTATTTTCATGTCCGAGCGTATGCGCGGCATGATGCAGGCACTGGGTATGAAAGACGGTGAATCCATTGAACACCGCATGGTGACCAACGCTGTGGAAAAAGCACAGCGCAAGGTGGAAGGCCGTAACTTCGATATCCGTAAACAGCTGCTGGAATACGATGATGTGGCCAATGACCAGCGCCGCGTGATCTACAACCAGCGTAATGAGCTGCTGGAAGCCGATGATATTTCCGATGTCATCACCAATATCCGCAAAGACGTGGTACAGGAAGCCATCGACGGCTACATCGCGCCGCAGAGTCTGGCCGAGCAGTGGGATATTGAAGGTCTGGAAAAACATCTGCAGGCTGAGTTCGATGTTGAACTACCGGTTCAGCAGTGGCTCGACCACGAAGAAAAATTGTATGAAGAAACGCTGCGTGAGCGGATTCTGAATGAAATCCAGCAAGCTTACGAAGCCAAGGAAGCTGCGCTGGGCGAACAGGCACAGCGTATGCGCCTGTTTGAAAAGCAGGTAATGCTGCAGATCGTCGATAATCTGTGGAAAGAACATCTGGCAACCATGGATCATCTGCGTCAGGGGATTCACCTGCGAGGCTATGGTCAGAAGAATCCGAAACAGGAATATAAGCGTGAATCCTTTGGCCTGTTCCAGGAACTGCTGGATAACATCAAGCGCGAAACCATCCGTATTCTTTCCCATGTGAAAGTGCAGAGCGAAGAAGAAGTCCGTGAGATGGAAGAGCGCCGCCGTGAAGCGGCAGAAGCGCAGGCCCGTCTGGCTCAGTATCAGCATGAGGCTGCTCAGGCGATGGGCGGTGAAGCTCAGGAAGAGATTCCGGAAGGAGAGGATGACACACAGCCTTTCGTCCGTGATGAACGAAAGGTTGGCCGCAATGAGCCATGTCCGTGTGGTTCCGGTAAAAAATACAAACATTGCCACGGCAAACTGTCGTAAGGCACAGAGAGTCAGAACAGATGGCGGTTAACTTTACGGTTTTTGAAGAGTTTAAAGCGGTTGATGGTGTGCGGCTGGGCGTGGCTCAGTCCCATGTACGTTATGCCAACCGTGACGATATGGTGGTGGTTGAGTTGGCAGAAGGCACCTCGGTAGCCGGCGTCTTTACCACCAATGCATTCTGCGCCGCACCGGTCCAGATCTGTAAACAGCATCTGGCGGAAGCTGCTCCGCGTTACCTGCTGATCAACACCGGTAATGCCAATGCCGGCACTGGCAAACAGGGTTATGCGAACGCGGTCAGAAGCTGTGAGCTGCTGGCGGAAAAAACCGCACAGACGGCAGCGCAGATCCTGCCGTTTTCTACCGGCGTGATCGGCGAGCCGCTGAATATGCAGGCCTTTGAACGCGGGATTCCGGCAGCACTGGAGAACCTGAGCGCTGATAACTGGGCCCGTGCTGCCAAAGGCATCATGACCACCGATACCCTGCCGAAAGGTTTCAGTACTCAGTTTGATGTGAATGGCCAGACCGTAACCATTACCGGTATTTCCAAAGGCGCGGGCATGATCATGCCGAATATGGCGACCATGCTCGGCTTCATTGCCACGGATGCCGGTATCTCTCCGGCACTGCTGCAATCCTGGTGCAAGGAACTGGCTGACTGTTCCTTCAACCGCATTACCATTGATGGTGATACGTCTACCAATGATTCCTGCATGCTGATGGCTACCGGTCGTTCCGGCGTGCAGATCAGTGACGTGGCATCGCCGGATGCCGAGCTGGTATTCAGTAAACTGAAAGAAGCGTTTCAGCTGCTGGCGCAGGCCATTGTGCGCGATGGTGAAGGTGCGACCAAATTCGTGACCATCGACGTCAGCGGCGCCGCCAGCCAGAAAGAAGCGCTGGATGTTGCTTACACCGTGGCGCATTCGCCGCTGGTGAAGACGGCGATGTTCGCGTCCGATGCCAACTGGGGTCGTATTCTGGCTGCCGTCGGTCGTTCCGGGGTACAGAATTTCGATCTCGACCGGGTGCAGATCTATGTGGATGATGTGCAGATTGTGGAAAACGGCGGCCGCTGTGACTGCTACACCGAAGCGGCCGGTGCCGCGGTGTTTGCCCGGTCCGAGTTCAGTGTAAGGATTGAACTCGGCCGTGGTGATGTCCGTGAGCAGCTGTGGACTACGGACCTGTCTCACGAATATGTGACCATCAACGCCGATTACCGTTCCTGATGAAACAGGTACACGTCGCGGTTGCTGTTGTTGCCGTCAACGACAACGACATCCTCATTGCCCGCCGCCCGGATGACAAACATCAGGGTGGTAAATGGGAATTTCCCGGTGGCAAAGTAGAAGCCGGGGAAACGGTAGCGGCAGCACTCCGGCGCGAGCTGGATGAAGAAGTGGCACTGGCAGTGCGCGAGGAACAGATGTCGCCACTGCTGCAGATTCCCTTTTCTTATCCGGATAAAAGCGTCCTGCTGGATGTGTACTGGGTTGAGGCGGATATCAACGATGCCCTGCTGGCCCATGGTGCAGAAGGTCAGGAAGTCCGCTGGGTCCCCTATACCCGCCTGGGTGAATTTGAATTTCCGCCAGCCAACGTTTCCATCATAGAGGCCGTCAACCTCCGCCTGGGCGGCGTCTCTGACAGCTGAGTCCCTGCGGGAGAAAGCGGTGAGGCTTCACCATCTGTCTGTTCAGCGTCTGCTGATTATCATCTTCCTGTGCTTTGCCTCTCAGGTATCTGCCGGCCGTCTGGTCGGCACCGATATTCCGGCCAGCTGGTATGTCGATCAGAGTGCAGCGATGACACTGGAGGATTTTCTTGCCCTGCCGGATGCCGGACTGAGTGGTCATGACAGTGTGCGTGCCATTGGCTATACCCGCGCGGCGCTGTGGGTAAGATTTTCTTTGCCGCCTGCCGAATTCAACGGCAGCGAACGCTGGCTCAGGCTGGGGCCGAATTATCTGGATAAGCTGACGCTGTTTTTCCGCCACTCCGGCAGTGCAGGGCCGTGGACAGAAAGGGAAGCGGGCGACCTGCACACAGGTCAGCGCGGTGATATCCGTTACCGTTTTCCGGTATTTATTCTGCCGCCGCCGGGTCGGGCGGGTTATGACGTCGTTATCCGCGTGGAAAGCACCAGTGCGGTATTGCTGGATGCTGCACTCTGGCCTGCGGAAGAATTTGTGCAGCATGCGGCCTCAGAAACCAGTTTCTGGAGTTTTTACTTGGGGCTGGGTGTTTTTTCCAGTCTGTTAGCGCTGGTACTGGCATTGCTGCTGAAACGCCGCCTGCTGTGGTCGGTGTTTGTTTTTTCATTGTCGTTTCTGCTGGTGGCGAGTGTGCAGGGTTATCCGGCCTGGTTGTTGGGTGATGACCGCTGGCACCTGCAGCACTATCTGACCGGCATCAGTACGCTGCTGACTTATTCTGCTCTGCTCTGGGTCTGTGCCGGAGTACTGGACCTGCGTCACAGCCTGCCTCTGGTTCACAAAATTGTGCTGGGCAGTTCTGTATTGATTGCACTGCAGCTGTTCAGTATCCCATTTGATTTTTATGCTACAGCGATTGGTTTGGCCGGATTAACCGCGGTGGCTGCGGTGTTTATTTTTGCTGCCGGGGCGGTGTTTTTGTGGTGGCGCCAGGGGTTCAGTTTGGTGAACCTGCTGTTTGGTCTGGCGCCCTTGTTCTATGTAGGTGCAGGCATTCTGGCGCTGATGTCACTGTATGGGATGATTCCTTATTACGACGGGATTTACAGCATCTGGCAATACATGCTGCTGCTGAACATGCTGCTGGTTATGCTGCTGGCTCTGCGGCGTATCCGCGAAGAGCATCTGGCGCAGCAGGAAAAAGAACAGCTGGTGCGGGATCTGCGGATTGAGCGCGAAGCCAGTTTCAATCAGCGTCAGTTTATAGGCATGGTATCGCACGAATTCCGCACCCCGCTGGCGGTTATTTCCGCTGTACTGGAAAACCTGCATCTGGGCGGCAGTGAACAGCAGCGGCAGCAACGTTATCAGAAAATTCAGCGTGCGACTGACCGTCTGGTGGTACTGACGGACAACTGTCTGGCGGACGCACGTCTGTCAGCCGACAGCCTGTATATTGATTTACAGCCAACTGACCTGCTGGAGCTGATCCGCAGCGCGGCAATGGTGGTGGATATTTCCGACCGGCATGCATGGGTGCTGACCCTGGACCATCGTCCGCTGAGCGAAGATGACAGCCGTCAGCTGCTCACGGTTGCAGACGGCGGGCTGCTGCGCATTGCGCTGTCCAATATTCTGGATAATGCCGTGAAATATTCCGCTGGCGGTAAAATCAGGGTGGATGTCAGTTGCTGGCCTGGGGAATACAGCATTACCGTAACGGATGAGGGGCCGGGTATTCCGGCAGCTTTGGCGGAGAAAATCTTTGACCGTTACAGTCGTGGGGATGTTGCAGATAAAGCCGCCCAGCGCGGAACCGGGCTGGGATTGTACGTTGCGCGCCAGATTGCCCGGGCGCACGGTGGTGAAGTCCGATTAATGACAGAGTATAGTCAGGGTTGTTGTTTTGAAGTCATTATTCCATCCGCACATGAATTTACATGAAAAGAGCACCATGAACGCGCGCCTGGCGATTATCGAAGATAACGAAGACCTGCGTGAAGAGCTTATTTTCTATCTCAATGCCAAAGGATTTGCTGTCTGGGGGGCTGACTGCGCAGAGGCATTCTGGCGTCAGCTGCATCAGCATCCGGTTGATATTGTTCTGGTGGATATCGGCCTGCCGGGTGAAGACGGATTTTCCGTGATTGAATATCTGAATTCGATCGGCCGTTTCGGTGTGATTGTGCTATCGGCCCGTGGGGCAGCGCAGGATAAACTCCGTGGCCTGGATCTGGGAGCGGACGCTTATCTGATCAAGCCGGTTAACTTCTCCGAACTGGCAGGCACCCTTGCCCGTTTATACCGTCGTATCTGTTCGGAAACGGCATCCCCCCAAGCCAGTGCCGAATCCGGTACATCCTGCTGGCGGCTAACGGCAGAAACACTGCACAGCAGTGATGGTATAGCGCTTGATCTGACACCTAAAGAATATGGCCTGCTGAATGCTCTGTATAAAAATAAAAATGCTGTCTGTAAAAAAGAGCAGGTGCATGATGAGTTGTTCGGCTTTCATGAACAGGCGGATATGCATCGTGTGGATGTTATTCTCAGCCGCCTGCGGCGTAAAGCCCGGGATAAAGGCATTAGTCTGCCGGTCAGGGTGGTGTTTGGTCAGGGGCTGGTGTTTACCGACGCTGAGCAGGAGGCTCAGTAGCGGTTATTCCCCGACCGAGAAAAACGGCCAGATCATCAGCCCCAGTACAACAGCGATCGCTAATACGGCCAGCAGCAGATCGGCCGGCCGTTCCTGTGCCCGCTGCCAGAACGTCTGAATATTTTCTGCCTGCTGCTGCAGTCGTTCCCGGCGTTGCTGCTGGTAATCGTCCAGCAGTGCCCGGGCGCGTTCAAAATCTTCATCGTGGCGCAGCCAGATGGCCGCCACGGAGATACGCCAGCGACCGGCATCGGTTTCATAAAACTCAATGTCTGCCTGCTGCAGTAAGTCACGTACCTCGTTGGCTTCGTCTTCTTCAACCTGATTCAGACGGAAAAGCAGTTTAGCCATAAATTCTGTTCCTCGAGCGGTAGCGGCGCAGACCGGCGGCGACCATTACCAGCAGGGTAAGACCATACAGTGGCCACAGTTCCCAGCGCATATAAGGGGTCTGACCGCGGCGCATGTCAGCACTGCCGGTCAGGGTGGCGCGCTGTTCGTAAGGCAGGCGTGACAGCATATTGCCTTTGTTATCGACCAGTGCGGTGATACCGGTATTGGTTGCCCGTAACAGATAACGCCCGGTTTCCAGCGCCCGCATCTGTGCCAGAGCCATATGCTGTTTGGGGCCGAGGGAATCACCGAACCAGGCGTCATTGCTGACGGTGATAAGGAAGTCGGCATTGGCGGCCATGCGGCTGACCAGTTGCGGGTAAGCAATTTCATAGCAGATATAAGGGGCGATCAGATAAAGCTCATCGCCCTGTTGCGTATGACGGCCGACCTGCAGCAGCGGCTGCCCGGCGGGGCCGGCGAGGAAACTCGACATATCAAGATTAAAGAATGGCAGCAGACCGCGGATCAGACTGGCCAGTGGCACATATTCCCCGAACGGCACCAGATGCTGTTTATGGTATATACCGGCACCGTTGCCGAAGGCGATGACGCTGTTATGGAATTCCCCGGCCAGCTCGGTGCCGCGCGGATAACGGTAGGGAATGCCGGTAATGATGGTGGTGTGAGTCTGTTGTGCTTCGGCACTCAGTTCTTCTTCGTAAGGGCGGAACTGATCATAGAGCAGGGTGATGGCGGTTTCCGGCCATACGATCAGATCGCTGTCCCAGTGCTCACTGGTCTGCTGATAGTAGGCATTGATGGTCGGGCTGACCATTTCCCGTTTCCATTTATCATTCTGCGGAATATTGCCCTGCACGGCGGCAACGCGCAGTTCGCCGGTTTTTTCCGTCCAGTCGATGTCCTGCAGTGCCAGTCCGGCCGGCCACAGCAACAGCGGCAGCAGCCAGCGCGGCTGACGCGTGAGCAGCAGCTGATACAGGCCACATACGCTGAGTAACACAATGACTGAAATACCGTAGCTGCCGAACAAGGGTGCCCAGCCGGCCAGCAGGTGTGAAGGTGAGCATCGCCGGCAAACAGCCAAGGGAAGCCGGTCAGGAACCAGCTGCGGAACCATTCATGCAGAAACCAGAACACCGGAATGGTAGCCCAGCTCAGGTGTTGGCCGAACAGGCGCAGGCGCAGGGCAAACCAGAAGGCGGGAAAGGTGGCCAGGAAGGCTGCGAACAGGGTCACCATCACCACCGACAGGGCGGCCGAGGTGCCACCATGATCGTGCATGCTGACGTAAATCCAGGAAATGCCGCTGCCGAACTGGGTCAGGCTGTACAGCCAGGCACGGAAAAACGCGCTGCGCGCTGACGCGGCAGTGACCTGGCTGTGGACAAAGATCAGCAGGCTGAGAATCCCCAGCGGCCACCAGAACAGGGGGGCCAGCGCCAGCGGGAACAGCCCGCCGGCGATAAGGAGAAGAAGGGGTAACATCCGGGGTGTCATAGTGGGTTCCGCTCAGGATTCAGAAAAACAGAGACACCCGTGGATTAACCGTCAGCTGCGGTAACTTCCAGCAGGTTGATCTGGCGGCTGGTGCCATTCACGACTTTGAAGTGCCAGTTACCGATGCGGATGCTTTCATTACACTCCGGCACGCGGCCGAAATGGTGAATGACAATGCCGCCGATGGTATCGAATTCACCGCTGATCAGTTCTTCACCGAAATGTTCATTGAAGTCGTCAACCGGCGTCAGGGCTTTCACCATATTGATGCCGGGTTCCACTTCCTTGATCATGCTGTCCTCTTCGCTGAAATCGTGTTCGTCTTCGATTTCACCGACGATCTGTTCCAGCACGTCTTCAATGGTTACCAGTCCGGCCACGCCACCGAATTCATCCACCACAATGGCCATATGATTGCGGGTCGCGCGGAAGTCACGCAGCAGCACATTCAGACGTTTGCTTTCCGGCACAAAGGTGGTCGGACGCAGTATCTCTTTCAGTGAGAATTGTTCACGGTTTTCATTAAGGATTAATGGCAGCAGGTCTTTGGCCAGCATAATGCCGAGCACTTCATCCTGGCCTTCGCCCAGTACCGGGAAACGGGAGTGGGCGGAATCAATGATCTTGGGCAGATAGTCCTTGAGCGGCTCATCGATATGGATCGAGGTCATCTGCGAGCGCGGGATCATAATATCCCGTACCTGCATTTCAGAAACCTGCAGGGCACCTTCGAGAATATTCAGGGTGTCCGTATCAACGATGCTGCGTTCGGCAGCTTCACGGAGTATAACTTTGATGTCCTGCCGGCTCTGCGGGTCGTCAGAGAACAGGTCAGTTAATCTTTCCAGCCAGCTTTTATGCTGGCCCGATCGGTCTTCGCTCATGGTGCCTCATCAAGGTAAGGATCCGGATACCCCAGGCTGGACAGAATCTGCCGCTCCAGGTTTTCCATAACGTCTGCTTCGTCGTCCTTTATATGGTCGTAACCCAGTAAATGCAAGCAGCCGTGCACAACCATATGGGCCCAGTGAGCCTCGGCGGTTTTACCCTGTTCAACCGCTTCACGCTGTACCACCTGAGCGCAGATGATCAGGTCACCCAGCAGTTCCAGCGGCACTTCGGGCGGCGCTTCGAACGGAAAAGACAGGACGTTGGTGGGGTAATCCTTACCGCGGTAATCGCTGTTCAGTGCCTGACTTTCATCTTCCGCGACCAGACGAACAGTGAGTTCCGGCTCAATAAAGGCGGTGCGGCCCTGCAGTGCCGCCGAGGCCCAGCGTGTGAGCTGGGCTTCTGAGGGCAGAAAATCACTGCAGCCGTCGAGTTCGTCGGCGAGCTGGAGATCCAGCAACAGATTCATGATGTGGCATCCTCATCGCCGGCATCGCGTTCCTGTGCGGCACGGATGGCGGCCTTACGTTCTTGCTGCACCTGCTTTTCTTTATCGTCAAAGCGGTCATAGGCTTCAACAATGCGCTGTACCAGCGGATGACGCACCACATCGGCGTTATTGAAGCGGGTGATGCCGATGCCCGGCACACCGTCCAGCACTTCCAGGCCGTGTTTGAGGCCGGAATACACGCCGCGGGGCAGGTCGACCTGAGTGATATCGCCGGTGATCACGGCTTTGGAGCCGAACCCGACCCGGGTCAGGAACATCTTCATCTGTTCCTTGGTGGTGTTCTGGCTTTCATCCAGAATCACAAACGAATGACTGAGGGTCCGGCCACGCATGTAGGCCAGCGGTGCAATTTCGATCACATTGCGTTCAATCAGGCGGCCGACCTGTTCAAAGCCGAGCATTTCATACAGGGCGTCGTACAACGGGCGCAGGTAGGGGTCGATTTTCTGTGCCAGATCGCCGGGCAGGAAGCCCAGTTTCTCACCGGCTTCAACTGCCGGGCGTACCAGCAGGATGCGTTTGATTTCGTCACGCTGCAAGGCTTCCACGGCAGCCGCCACGGCGAGGAAGGTCTTACCGGTACCGGCCGGACCGACGCCGAAGTTGATATCAAATTCACGTACGCGCTGCAGATATTCGAGCTGATGCGGGCCTCGGGGCTTGAAGGTACCGCCGGGGGTTTTGATGGCGCGGGAATCGTAATCGTGTTTTTTACCCCCAGCGGCATCCTCTGAACCTTCTTCCTGCAGCAGGAGGTGGATCAGATCCGGGGTGATCAGGGTGCCATTACCGGTTTCACGGTACAGGCGCTGAATCAGGTGCGCGGCACGCTGACCCAGTTTGACGTTGCCTTCGACGGTAAATTTGCTGCCACGGTTGTAAATGGACAGGCCGTAGTGGCCGGCGATCTGTTCGATATGGCTGTCGAAGTGGCCGCACAGGTTGGCCAGGCGCCGGGCATCATCCGGCTCCAGAGTAAAACTGGTGCTGTGCTGGCTGGTCTGTGCTTCGTCTGGGTTGTTCTGTTCAGTCAAAAAAGACTCTCCGTTGGACGCGATAGCGCCCCGTCAGTAGGCCAGTTCCGGATTGAGCAGCAGGCCCCGCAGACTGTTGGGGTAAGCGTCTTCAATCCGGACGCGGACAAATTTTCCGATCAGACTGTGATCGTCGGCTTTGAAGTTAACCACACGGTTGTTTTCGGTACGTCCCTGCAGTTCACCGGGGTCTTTTTTCGAGACGCCGGTCACCAGGATGGTTTCTTCACGGCCCACCATGCGGCGGCTGATCTGCTGTGCCTGCTGGGTGATGCGCTCCTGCAGGATTTTCAGACGCTGTTTCTTCACCGCTTCCGGGGTGTCATCTTCCAGTGCCGAGGCCGGCGTGCCGGGACGTGGGCTGTAGATAAAGCTGAACGACACATCAAAGCCGATGCGGTTGATCAGGTTCATGGTATCTTCGAAATCTTCGTCGGTTTCGCCCGGGAAGCCGATAATAAAGTCAGAAGAAATCGAAATATCCGGGCGCAGTTTTTTGATGCGCTCGATTTTGTCGATGTACATATCGATTTCGTGGCCGCGTTTCATGGCTGCCAGAATACGGTTGGAGCCACTCTGTACCGGCAGATGCAGATGGCTCACCAGTTCCGGCACTTCGGCATAGACATTGATCAGGCTGTCGCTGAACTCCAGCGGATGTGAGGTGGTGAAACGGATGCGGTCGATGCCGTCAATATCGGCCACCTGGGTGATCAGTTCGGCCAGATCGGCGATGTCCCCGTCGGCTGTGGCGCCACGGTAGGCATTCACGTTCTGTCCCAGCAGGTTCACTTCGCGTACCCCCTGATCGGCCAGCGTCTGGACTTCTTTCAGAACGTCGGCCAGCGGGCGGCTGACTTCTTCACCGCGGGTGTAAGGTACGACACAGAAGGTACAGTATTTGGAGCAGCCTTCCATAATGGAGACGAAGGCGCTGCAGCCCTCGGATTTCGGCGCGGGCAGGTGGTCAAATTTCTCGATTTCCGGGAAGGTCACATCCACCACCTGAATGGCGTTGGCAGACTTGTTGACCATATCCGGCAGGCGGTGCAGGGTCTGCGGACCGAAGACCATATCCACAAACGGCGCCCGTTTGATGATGGCATCGCCTTCCTGTGAGGCAACACAGCCACCGACGCCGATTTTCAGATCCGGATTCCTGGCTTTCAGCGGCTTCCAGCGGCCCAGTTCATGGAACACTTTTTCCTGCGCTTTCTCACGGATAGAGCAGGTGTTGAGCAGGATAACGTCGGCTTCTTCCGGGTTATCGGTCAGTTCCATCTTATGACTCTCGCCCAGCATATCCGCCATGCGCGATGAATCGTATTCGTTCATCTGGCAGCCGTGGGTTTTTATGTAGAGTTTTTTTACCTGTTCAGTCATAAGGAATCGGGTTCTTTGTGCCGGAAATAAAAGGGGCAGCATTATACTGCTTCTGCTTACTTTATCGCCAGTACTGCCGGCCGCTGCGTGCTATAATCCGCTTCCCGCCGCAGTCTGTGCGGTCTGTCAGTATTACCCGGTCGTCTGGTCATTATGAGCAAAGAAAAGCAGGAACCCATTTACCGTATTGTTTATCAGCAGCAGGGCGAAGTCTGTGAGATTTATGCCCGCTATCTGTATCAGAGTGATCTGTATGGCTTTGTCGAGCTGGAAGAGCTGCTTTTCGGCGAGAAGTCATCACTGGTGGTGGATCCGGGCGAAGAGAAACTGAAGTCGACCTTTACCGGTGTGAAGCGCACCTTTATTCCCATGCATGCGGTGATCCGCATTGATGAAGTGGAAGCCCCGGGGACGCCGAAAGTCAGTGATCTGCCGGATCCGGAGCTGAAATCCAACATCAGTCATTTCCCGCGTTCCTTTATGCCGCCGCGGCAGGACGACTGAGGCTGAGGCGGGAGGTACTGCCACCTCCCGCGTATGCCTTCAGCGGTTACGCAGCAGTTCCTCAATCGCCTGTGCATATTCCGACGACTGCTGGCCAGGGGGCAGGTAGCGGATATCGTCATGTTTCAGTGCCACGCTGATTTTGTACAGCCAACGTTCCATTTTCAGGGCGAGGGCTTCAGCATCGCTTTTGTCGGCTGCCAGAATCTGATTGGTCAGGTCGGTAATAACTTCCGCGTGCTGGGCTGCCCGGGTGGCGGCCACGGTGGCTTTGGCGATAGCACCGCGGGCGCGCGGGGTTTTACTGATCAGGGTCTGAGCCTGTAACAGAGCCTTCTGTGCCGTCTGCCAGCTCAGCGGCGCAACGGATGGGGCGCCTTTGGCCTCAATCTGCTGCAGGTGGTCTTTCACGGCCTTGAGCTGAATGTATTCGATGGTAGCGGCTTCAACCTGATGCATATCCGCCAGCAGTTGTTTCTGCGCGGCGTCGGCTTTGACGGTCTGCAGGTCTTCCAGCAGTGACATCACGGCGGTCAGTGAGGCTTCAGTTTCCGCATAAGCGCCGGGAAAATACTGATCCGCGCCAATGTGCTTCAGTACCTCACGGTGGTCAAACGCCGGTTTCAACTGACGCTGAATATCTTTTTTGATCGCCAGGCCGGCATCCAGTGTCTTCTGTGAAGTCATAGCCATGGTCTTGACGGCGTTGTCCTTTTCCCCGGCGGTCAGCATTTCCTGTGCTTTCAGCAACTGTTTCTCTGCCAGCGCCAGGTGGCGCGGGGCGTAATAGGCCAGATTTTCGCTGCGTCCCAGTTCCACCCGCGACTGGGCCTGCTGAATGGTGCGGGCCGCGGATTCATCGGCCAGGGCGGCATCGCGCCGGGCTTCGGCTGCAATGGCGTCGTAATTGGCGATTTTTTCTGAGCAACCGCCCAGAAGCAGCAGGCTGCAGCCCGCCAGCAGGGTATTTCTGAGTAAAAGATTCATGGTACTTCCCGGTTTTGGCATCATTTATTATCAGAACTTTGGCCGATACTACCATCTAACGAAGACAGAGGTGAGTCTGTGCCGTACGCCGGTATTTGTCGTCTCTGTGACCCGTTTATGATGCCGGCGAGCTTGTTTCCGTCATATTGCCCTGCTATATAACGGTTAAGGTCTCTCAGAAAGGAGGAATCTCAGACACTTGTCTGTTAGGCACCATCAATCCTGGCCAATACGGAGTGATCCTTATGAATGCAGAGATGCAACCACTGTTCTGGCGTATCAGTGATCAGGACAGCAGCGGTTTTGAAGCCGTCAGTCTGCTGATGCCGGCCGGCCCCGCGGGCGAAGATGCCGCGGTCTTTCCGACGGAAGTCAGTTTTCCCTCCAACCGTTCAACCACCCACCCGGTCGATCTGCGCTGGTCAGAAGAGGATTCTGATCTGTTTATGCAGTTACTTGACCGTCTGATGGAAGCGGACGACGAACAGGAAATTGAAGTTGATATCAGCGATGGTGTGATTCAGGGGATCGTACAGCTGGTGGCACTGGCCAGGTTTAAAACCCCGTGGCCAACGGACGAGCTGGTGGGGGAAGATATTATCACCGAGCTCGAGGAGATTGAGGTCGGGGATCTGGTCGCACTGAATACCTGCCACGGCTATGCGCTGGCCATTATCGTTGGCCTGGATTCCATTGATGCGACCTGTGTACTGCTGGATTCGCTGATGAATGAAGAGGGACAGCTGGTCGTGCCTGATCACAGCCTGCTGGTAATTAACCGGCATTATGTACTGCCGGCGGCATTTGCACCGTCTGATCAGGGAGAAGATGCTGTCTTCCACTGAAGACAGCAGACGCGCCCGTCTTACATCGGGCGCTTGGCCGTTGCGCGCTGGCGGCGGCGGTTCAGGGTCAGTTGTGTCAGTACGCTGACAAATGAATTGTCCGTCGCCGGGCGTGCTGCGGCTTTCTGTGCGGCTGCAGGTTGAGTAACAGATGCTGTGGTCATTGAAGTCGCCATGTGTTCCTGCCTCTTATCTGATAAATTAGAGTGAATGTTCATTCACTTTTCTGCGTAAAATTTTTTCTTTATGTTCCTGCTCAGGCCTTAATAGCGTCCCAGCAGAGGTTAATCAGGTCGTTTGCATCCACCTTGGTGGTAAATTTGCCCGGCATCAGGTGCTGTTTACGGCATACGGTCATCAGGGCACCGAATGTCATGGTGGCCAGAATCTCGTTGGGCAGGTTCTTGATCAGTTCCTGTTCCTTACCTTCTTCCAGAATCCGGTAGGGCTCTGTCTGCAGACACTGCATCGAATTTTCACGGTGGTTCTCACAGATGGCCGGTGAGGACCCCAGTTGCTCCATTAAGGCACGGCTGCGCGGGCTGTTGTGCATAAAATGGTAAAAATTGCCCCAGTAAACGTAAAAGCGCTGCTTGATGCCGGCACTGGCATCATACTGCTGCAGACAGGCTGTCGAAATTCTGTGGGTCAGCTCGTGGAACAGCTCCTGAACCAGTTCTTCCTTGGTTTCAAAATAACGGTAAATCGTGCCGGCGCCACAACCCGCGTGGCGGGCAACCATCGACATCGGGCTGGATTGCAGGCCATGCTCTGCAATCAGGTCGGCAGTTGCCTGAAGAATCTGTTCGCGCTTATCCATTGTCTTTCATAATCTGGACTGAACGTTCATTCTGCTCCGGAGCGGCAGATTCATCAAGACAAAACTGTTGCTGTAATGGATCAGTCTGTTTTCAGAGGCGTTATTGATGTGAATTATGGAACATCAGAAAAGGGAGAGGGGGCAGCAGACAGAAGGTCTGCTGCCGGTCAGCACATCAGACGTTGAAGCGGAAGTGAATCACGTCGCCGTCTTTGACAATGTACTCCTTACCTTCAAGACGCCATTTGCCGGCTTCCTTGGCGCCGGCTTCCCCTTTGTACTGAATGAAGTCGTCGTAGCTGATCACTTCGGCGCGGATAAAGCCACGCTCGAAATCAGTATGAATGGCGGCTGCGGCACGGGGTGCGGTTGCACCCACTTGCGTCGTCCAGGCACGGACTTCTTTCACGCCGGCAGTAAAGTAGGTCTGCAGGCCAAGTAATTCGTAACCGGCACGGATAACGCGGTCGAGGCCTGGCTCTTCCATGCCCATCATTTCCAGGAATTCCATTTTCTCGTCATCTTCGAGTTCGGCAATCTCGGCTTCGATTTTGTTGCAGACGGCCACCACCGAAGCACCTTCAGAGGCGGCGATCTCACGCACTTTGTCGAGATGCGGGTTATCTTCGAAACCGTCTTCAGAGACGTTGGCGATGTACATGGTGGGTTTGGTGGTCAGCAGATGGAAGCGGCGGGCGACCACTTTTTCGTCATCGCTCATATCCAGCATGCGGGCGGTTTTGCCTTCCTCGAAGTGAGGAATCAGGCGTTCCAGCAGGGCTTTCTGGGCAATGGCGTCTTTATCGCCGCCTTTGGCGACACGCACCACGCGCTGCAGCTGTTTCTCACAGGACTCCAGATCCGCCAGTACCAGTTCGGTATTGATGATGTCGATGTCTTCGGCCGGATGTACGCGGTTGGCGACGTGAATGACGTTGTCATCCTCGAAGCAGCGTACCACGTGGGCAATGGCATCGGTTTCACGGATGTTGGCGAGGAACTGGTTACCCAGGCCTTCGCCTTTGGAGGCCCCGGCTACCAGACCGGCAATATCGACGAACTCCATGGTGGTGGGCACCACACGTTCCGGTTTGACGATGGCTGACAGGGCATCCAGGCGGGTATCCGGCATAGGAACAGTGCCGGAGTTCGGCTCAATGGTGCAGAACGGAAAGTTTTCTGCCGCAATGCCGTTTTTGGTGAGCGCGTTGAAAAGTGTGGATTTGCCAACGTTGGGCAGGCCAACGATACCGCATTTAAAGCCCATGGATGTGTCCTGTTCGTGTTCTGGTCGTCAAATTGGCGGGTAGTTTACCCGAATTCAGCCTTTAAAGGAGTGCAGGCGGTTCATGGCTCTGGCCATGTCGCCGGAAATGGCATCCGGCAGGACGCGCAGCGCTTCGTCAATGGCATCGTCCATCGTTTTCTGTTCGGCCTGGGACGGCTTGCCCAGCACATGTCCGGTGACCCGGCTTTTATCGCCGGGGTGGCCGATACCGATACGCAGACGATGGAAGTTTTTGTTGTTACCGAGCCTGGCAATGATATCGCGCAGCCCGTTCTGGCCGCCGTGACCGCCGCCGGTTTTGAAACGTGCCTGACCCGCTGGCAGGTCCAGCTCATCGTGCACCACCAGAATCTGTTCCGGCGTCAGTTTGTAGAAATTTGCCAGCGCCTGCACGGCCTGACCGCTGAGATTCATAAAGGTCGTCGGAATCAGCAGCCAGCACTCGTTGCCATGAATGCGGCCTTTGCCGGCATAACCGTGGAATTTTTTATCAGGGTTCAGGCGGATACCTTCGCTGCGGGCGAGTCGTTCGACCAGCCAGGCGCCGGCATTATGGCGGGTATTTTCGTATTCGGCACCTGGGTTGCCCAGGCCGACAATCAACTGGATCGTGTTACTCATAAGCGGCTTACCACAGTGTGAATAACCAATAAAAAAGCGGGGACCAGCCCCGCTCTTTTGTTCTGCTCAGTAAGAATTACTCAGCAGATTCTGCTTCGCCTTCTTCGTCAGCAGCTGCTTTCGGAGCAGCGGCAACGGTAACAACGGCAGTGTCGTGCTCAGCACCGTGAGTCAGAGCCTGAGCTTCAACGCCTTTAGGCAGTTTCAGGTCAGACAGGTGAACAACTGTACCGACTTCAACGTTGCTCATGTCGACTTCGATGAACTCAGGCAGGTCGCCGGCAGAACATACGATGTCCAGGCTGGTCAGCTGGTGAGTGATTTTACCGCCACCCAGTTTCACGCCAACACAGGCTTCTTCGTTAGTGAAGTGAACCGGTACAGTGGCTTTGATTTTGGTGGACTTGTTAACGCGCAGGAAGTCGGCGTGCCATACCAGAGCTTTGGCCGGGTGGCGTTGCAGATCTTTCAGGATAACCTGCTCATCTTTACCGCCAACGTTCAGCGTGATGATGCTGCTGTAGAAGGCTTCGTCTTCCAGCAGTTTGTTCAGCTCGTTGGCTTTCAGGGTGATAGCAGTTGGTTTGCGGTCGTTACCACCGGCTTTACCACCGTAAACGATAGCCGGTACGCCGTTTTCGCGGCGCAGGCGGCGGCTCGCACCTTTCCCCGCATCTTCGCGAAGTTCTGCTGACAGAGTATATTCTGACATGGTTTTTCCTCTTGGTTTTGACGTAAAAACCGCCTGAACTTGCGACCAGTTCAGGCGGCCATAATAATTCTGTGCTGCTGTTTCCGTTGTCAGTGGAGCCCTTGCGGGTCCTAGCGGAACATCGCGCTGATGGATTCTTCGTTGTTTACACGACGAACCGCTTCAGCCAGCAGGCCGGCGATGGTCAGCTGACGGATGCGGCCAATGGCTTTGGCGGCTTCAGACAGCGGAATGGTGTCGGTAACCACCAGTTCATCCAGCTCAGCATTGGCCAAGCGCTCAACAGCGGGCCCGGATAGTACAGGATGTGTACAGTAAGCGACAACCTTTTTCGCACCAAACTCCTTCAGAGCCTTGGCTGCGTGACACAGGGTGCCGGCGGTATCCACCATATCGTCGACCAGGACACAGGTACGGCCGGATACATCACCAATAATGTTCATCACTTCTGAAACGTTGGCTTTCGGACGACGTTTGTCGATGATGGCCAGGTCAACGTTCAGCTGTTTGGCGATCGCACGGGCGCGGACCACGCCACCGATATCCGGGGAGACCACAATCAGGTCTTCGTAAGCCTGGCGTTCCAGGTCGTCGATCAGTACCGGGGAGCCGTAGACGTTATCCACAGGTACATCGAAGAAGCCCTGAATCTGGTCAGCGTGCAGGTCAACGGTCAGAAGGCGGTCAATACCGGCAGTGGACATCATGTCGGCCACCGCTCGGGCGCTGATCGGTACCCGGGCAGAACGCGGACGACGGTCCTGACGGGCATAGCCGAAGTAAGGAACCACAGCAGTGATACGGGCGGCAGACGCGCGGTGCAGACAGTCTGACATGAGCAGCAGCTCCATCAGGTTGTCATTAGTTGGTGCGCAGGTGGACTGAATAATGAAAACGTCTTTACCACGAACATTTTCATTCAGTTCGATGGTGATTTCTCCATCACTGAACTTACCGACCATCGCGTCACCCAGAGGGATGTCGAGACGTTCAACAACTAATTTAGCCAGTTCAGGATTAGCATTGCCGGTAAATACCATCAGCTTAGACACGGAGATTGTCCTCTAGATGCAGTTTTCAGTATTGATGAAGAATAGAAGAATTGGCTGAGGTGGCAGGACTCGAACCTGCGAATGACGGGATCAAAACCCGTTGCCTTACCACTTGGCGACACCCCAGCATCTTTTAAGACGGTCTGAATAATACCTTATGTGCGGGTGAGCGGTTAACTCCCCTGGCCACAAAGACCACATATTCAGCCGGTAACTGCTCAGAAACACTGATGGCTTCTGTTTCAGAACCGAAGCTTGAAAATATGCAAGCTCCAGTGCCCGTCATCTTAGCAAAGGAAAATTTATTTAGCAAATTCAATGCTTTACCAACTTCGGGATAAAGCTCTGAAACAATTGCCTGGCAGTCATTTCTGCCCCCTTGCCTCAACGCGGTGCGAATATTAATGGTGGCCGTATCGCGGGTCAACCCCTCATGTGAAAATATTTTTGCAGTATTAACATGTACTTGCGGACAGATAACCAAATACCAGGGTTCGGTCAGTTGCGGCACCGGGGTGAGACGTTCACCAACGCCTTCGGCAAAGGCTGCTTCACCGCGGACAAAGACCGGCACATCGGCGCCCAGTGACAGGCCCATGGCTGCCAGCTCATCCAGCGTGAGTCCGAGCTGCCACAGCTGATTCAGCGTCAGCAGTGTCGTGGCGGCGTCGGAGCTGCCGCCGCCCAGACCACCACCCATGGGCAGTTTTTTATCCAGCCGGATATCGGCTCCGCAGGGATGGCCGGCTCTGGCCTGCAGCAGGCGGGCGGCGCGGATAATCAGGTTGTCTTCAAAGGGCACGCCAGCGACGGCGGGCTCCAGCGTCAGGAGATCATCCTGGCGCGGGCGGAAATGCAGTTCATCGCCATAATCGACAAACTGAAACAGCGTCTGCAGGTTGTGATAGCCATCGGCACGGCGGCCGGTGATGTGCAGCATCAGGTTGAGTTTGGCCGGAGCCGGTACTGTCAGCCACTGGCCGTCAGTGGAATTACTCATCGGGCGGTCCATTCCTTGATCGAAAAGGTGAAACGGAAATCATGGCCGCGGATTTTAATCAGACCGGGCAGCCAATAACCATCCTGCTGCTGGTAACGGGAGTAAGAAACTGTCCAGCCATGTTGCTGCAGTGATTGCAGCAGGCCATATTCGTCGAATTCAGCGCGTGCACCATTACCCGGGGTGGCCTGGCCTTTGACCCAGTAGCGGATATCAGACACCGGGAAATTCCAGCCCATATACTGCAGCATCAGCTGTTCGGCAGACGCGGCACGCTGCGGTTTATCCCAGCCGGGCAGGGTCAGTTCGGCCTGCCGGCTGCTGCCGCTCAGACGGGAGGCGCCGGCACCGAACGGGCCGGCAATAAACAGATCATAATCGTCGTTATTCTGATTCCAGGTCAGATAACCGGTGGCACTGTCATCCGGCGAGACAACCGACAGTTTGCCGCGCACCTGCCAGTGGGTCATGTCGCGGAGGTTATCCTGCAGCGTGGTCTGGCCGGCATCCGGGGTAAGACTGGCGCAGGCGCTCAGCAGCAGGACAGCGGCGATCAGTGGCAGCCGGCGCAGGAAGGTCATGGTCATCGCGGGCCCTTAATGCTCTGTCAGATCTGACAGTTGGGCACTGTCGACGTTCAGACGTTCCAGTGTGCGCTCAATAATCGGGCTGTCAGGCGTCTGCTGCAGGCCTTCCGCCCAGACTTCCAGAGCGCGTTGCTGCTCGCCGGTCAGCCACAGCAGCTCGCCGTAATGGGCGGCGATTTCGTGGTCTTTCATCATGGCGAAGGCTTTTTCCAGCAGTGGCCGTGCCTGGCCGAAGTCGCCCATGCGGAAGTAAATCCAGCCCAGGCTGTCGACCACTGCCGGGTTATCCGGGGTCAGTTCCAGTGCCCGCCGGATCAGCGGCAGGGCTTCTGACCAGCGGTCGGTACGGTCGGCCAGGGTGTAACCCAGCGCGTTCAGCGCTTCGGCATGATCCGGCTGCAGGCGGATGACAGTGCGCAGGTCCTGTTCCAGCATTGCCAGGTCGTCCATGCGTTCTGCCAGCATGGCGCGGGTGTACAGCAGGTCGATATCTTCCGGCATCACCGACAGAGCCGTGGTGATCAGCTGCAGGGCCTGTTGCTGCTGGCCGGCAGCGGTCAGCAGTTCGACTTCAATCCGCACCAGTTCGGTGGACTGCTGCGGATGGCTGGCGCGCAGGTCGTTGAGGTAAATACGTGCCTGTTCCAGGCCCTGATGTTCACTGATCAGATAGGCGGATTTCAGCTGGGCAGTCAGAAACTCGCGCCCGCCATCAACCTGTGTGTATTGGTGGATGGCTTCGCTGATATCACTATTTTCTTCGGCAATCTGGCCCAGATAGAAATGCGCTTCATCGGTATGTGCATTGCGGTTCAGTAACTGATGGAAGTGGTCAGCGGCGGCTTCCTGTTCGCCCAGATCGTGTTCCAGCAGTGCCAGTGACAGCAGAATGGCGGCATCTGCCGGGAAGTTTTCGTGCAATTTGCTGAAGGCCTTGAGAGCGGCCGGAATATCACGCTGCTCCAGCAGGATGCGCGCGTGCAGTACCTGAATGCCTTTGTGGCCGGGGTTCTGTTGCAGCAGCTTTTCCAGCCAGCGGATGGCCTGTGGATAATCCTGCATCATGGCCAGTACGCGCGCTTTCTGCAGGCCGGCACTGAGGTAGTCCGGCGCGATCGCCAACGCTTTTTCCATATAGTTCAGGGCTTCCGGAAAACGCTGCAGATGCTGCGACATAATGCCCCGTGCATACCAGAGTGACGGGTCCTGCGGATGCTTTTTGCTCAGCGCGGATAATTCTGCCGCCAGCTGTTCCTGTTGCGGCGGCGGCAGATGACCGGCATTAGCGGCCAGATAGTCATACTGACTGATACCGGCCAGTTCCTGCAGGGTTTCCATATGTATCAGGGCTTCGCTGAAATTTCCCTTCTCCATCAGCAGCTGGGCAGCGGCCTGATGGGCCGCCGGGTTGTGCGGATCTTCATCCAGCCAGATGCCTACGGCTTCCAGTGCGTAACCGTCACTGCCGATGTACTGGGCAATGCGCGCTGCCCGCTCGGCAATGGCCGGGTCGCGGGTGGTGCGGGCCTGATCCATATAGTTGTACAGCGAGATATCAAAGCGCTGGCGCTGGCCCGCCAGTTCGGCAACCAGCAGGGAATACAGCGTTGGCGCCGGAATCGGGCGGTAAACCGGTGCCGGGGGCCGGTCCTCAGCATTCCCGGCCGTGGCTGTGCCGGACGGTGGCTGTTCATTGTGTTCAACACTCTGTTGTTCCGGGCTGTCACTGTCAGGATGTGACTGCAGTGAGGAACAACCGGCCATGCTGATGGCGGCCAGCAGCAGCAGGGAGCGGCACGGGAGCGTCGGGATCTGGGCTTTCAGGGCACTGAACGGGCTAAAGAATCGCGGCATAATGCTGAATAAATCCGGGGAATCGACTGTTATTTAGGGTGATATGGGGATTTAAGTCAAAGATTTCAGCAGCAAAGCGCCGGCCAGACGTTTATAATCCCGCCTTTTGTCGGCCTTCAGACAAGTTTTCAGCGGAGTAGTTTTCGTCAGCATGGGTATCTGGGCACTGGGAATCAACCACAAAACAGCACCGGTGGCTGTGCGTGAACGGGTTTCATTTGATCCTGCGACCATGTCTTCGGTACTGACGGAGGTGCAGTCTCTCGATCCTGTCTCTGAGGTGGTGATTCTTTCCACCTGTAACCGCACCGAAATTTACTGCTCAGCCGATGAGCTGCAGGAAGACGTGATTGTCGATTGGCTGGCCCGTCATCATGGTATTGAACGGCCGGCACTGAACGGCGCGCTTTACTGCCTCAATGCTGAACAGGCGGTACAGCACACCATGCGCGTGGCCAGTGGTCTGGATTCACTGGTGCTGGGCGAACCGCAGATTCTCGGCCAGATGAAGTCCGCCTTTTCCGTGGCGCAGGAAGCCGGTACCGTGGGCTCTGAACTGGGCCGTCTGTTCCGCCAGACATTCTCCATTGCCAAGCGCGTACGTACCGATACCGCCATTGGTGAGAACCCGGTCTCCGTGGCTTTTGCGTCGGTGCGTATGGCGCAGCACATCTTCGCCGATATGGCCAACAGCAGTGCGCTGCTGATCGGCGCCGGTGAAACCATTGAACTGGTGGCGCGTCATCTGTATCAGGCCGGTGTGCGGCAGATTACTGTAGCCAACCGCACGCTGGCGCGGGCGCAGAATCTGGCGCAGGAATTTCATGCCGAAGCCGTGCTGCTGGAAGATATTCCGGCGGTGCTGCCGCGTGCGGATATTGTTATTTCCTCCACCGCCAGTCCGCTGCCGATTCTGGGCAAGGGCATGGTGGAAAAAGCGCTGAAAAAACGCCGTCATAAGCCCATGTTTATGGTCGATATTGCCGTTCCGCGCGATATCGAAGAGGAAGTCAGCAAGCTGTCTGACGTCTATCTGTACACGGTTGACGACCTGCGCAGCATCATCGAAGAAAATGTGCGTTCACGGCAGGATGCAGCCCGGCAGGCAGAAGAACTGATTCTGGCCGGCGTCGATCATTTCATGCGTGAACTGAAAGCGCTGAATGCGGTGCAGACGCTGACCGATCTGCGCGCCAGTATTGATGTGCTGCGCGAAGAGCAGCTGGCCAGAGCGGTGAAGCAGCTGAGCAACGGCGCCGATCCGGAAAAGGTACTGCGTCAGTTTGCCCATACCTTCAGCAATAAGGTGCTGCACGCGCCGACCGTCATGTTACGTAAGGCCGGCTCCGAAGGCCGGCTGGAAGTCCTTGACTGGACCCGTGAACTTTTTAACCTTAACAGTGCTGAGCCGCCGGCCACCGGCCGCACTGCCGACACTGAATAATTCATGAAAAGCTCAATCCTTACCAAACTCGAACATCTGCGCGACCGCTACGAAGAAGTCGGACACCTGCTGTCGGAACCGGATGCGGCCAATGATCAGGACCGCTTCCGGCAGCTGTCGAAAGAGTATGCGGAGCTGGAAACCATTGCCGCCGCGTACAGCGCGTTTGAACAGGCCGGCGCTGATCTGGAAGAAGCCCGGCTGCTGGCGCAGGACAGTGACCCAGACATGCGTGCCATGGGTGAGGAAGAAGCGGAATCGGCGCAGCAGACACTGACGGCGCTGGAACATCAGCTGGAGATTCTGCTGCTGCCGAAAGACCCGGATGACAGCCGTAACGTGATTGTCGAAATCCGCGCCGGTACCGGTGGTGATGAAGCTGCCATCTTCGCCGGCGATCTGTACCGTATGTACACCCGTTATGCCGAGACCCGTGGCTGGCGCACGGAAATGCTCAGTGCCAGTGACGGTGAGCATGGCGGCTTTAAGGAAGTGATTACCCGCATCTCGGGCAACGACGTTTATTCACAGCTGAAGTTTGAATCCGGTGCCCACCGTGTGCAGCGGGTGCCGGAAACCGAAAGCCAGGGCCGTATTCACACTTCGGCCTGCACCGTGGCCGTGATGCCGGAAGTCGGTGAGGAAGAAGCCATCGACATCAACAAAAATGACCTGCGCGTGGATACCTTCCGCGCCTCCGGTGCCGGTGGTCAGCACGTTAACAAAACCGATTCAGCCATCCGTATCACCCACCTGCCGACCGGGCTGGTGGTGGAATGTCAGGACGAACGCTCGCAGCATAAGAACCGCGCCAGGGCGATGGCGATGCTGGCCACCCGCCTGCGCGACGCGCAGTTGCAGGCGGCTCACGCCGAACAGGCGGCCACGCGTAAGAGCCTGATCGGCTCCGGTGACCGTTCCGAGCGCATCCGCACCTACAACTATCCGCAGGGCCGGGTGACCGATCACCGCATCAACCTGACCCTGTATAAGCTGGATGAAATCGTGCAGGGCGATCTGAATCCGGTGATTGAACCTCTGATCCGTGAGCATCAGGCCAACCAGCTGGCGGAAATGGCAGGACAGCAATGAGCAGCGGGCCCGCCGCTCAGACCATCAACGGCTGGCTCACTCAGGCCCGGGCCGGGCTGGAAGCGGTCAGCGACAGCGCCCGTCTGGATGCTGAACTGCTGCTGGCACATACGCTGCAGCAGAGCCGCACCTGGCTGTACACCTGGAACGACAAGGCGCTGAGCGCAGAGCAGCAGCAGACGGCGGCGCAACTGCTGCAACGCCGCCTCCGCGGTGAGCCGGTGGCCTATATTCTCGGCCAGCGCGATTTCTGGTCACTGTCACTGGTGGTGGCACCATCCACCCTGATTCCCCGTGCGGATACCGAAACCCTGATCGAATGGGCGCTGGAACTGCCCCTGGCGGCCAACAGCCGGGTGCTGGATCTCGGCACCGGCACTGGCGCCATTGCGCTGGCACTGGCCAGCGAACAGCCGTCATGGCAGGTCCGTGGCGTTGATGTTCAGCCGCAGGCAGTGGCGCTGGCCGAGGAAAATGCCCGTCGCAATCACCTTGAACGGGTCACGTTCCAGCAGTCTGACTGGTTCACAGCCGTGCAGGGTCGCTTCGATCTGGTCGTCAGTAATCCACCTTATATTGATGAAGCTGACCCGCATCTGGGTCAGGGCGATGTCCGCTTTGAGCCGCGCACGGCGCTGGTGGCCGGCAATCACGGCCTCAGTGATCTGGCCCTGATCATTGATCGTGCGCCGGATTTTCTGCAGCCTGATGGCTGGCTGCTGGTTGAGCATGGCTGGCAGCAGGCAGAGGCGGTCTGTGAACTGCTCAGTGCACGCGGTTTCAGCGCTGTGGAAAACCGCCGCGATCTGGGTGGGCAGCCGCGTATCAGTGGCGGGCGCTGGCCGCGTCACACCCGGGTATAAACGGAGCACAGCATGAATGACGAGCAGCTGCTGCGTTACAGCCGGCATATTCTGTTACCGCAGATAGATGCGGAAGGGCAGCAGCGCCTGCTGGACGCACATGTGATGATTATCGGCCTCGGTGGTCTGGGCAGTCCGGTGTTGCAGTATCTGGCTGCCAGTGGTGTCGGCACGCTGAGTCTGGTGGACGATGACCGGGTGGAACTGTCCAACCTGCAGCGTCAGGTTATTTATGGCGAAGCGGACTGTGGCCGGCCCAAGGTGACCGCCGCCGCCGCCGCGGCAGCGCGGCTGAACAGCGCTGTGCGGATTCATCAGTATCCGCTCAGAGCAGACGAAGACTGGCTGGAGCAACACCTGCCGGGTGTCACTCTGGTGGTCGATTGCAGCGACAATGCCGGCGTACGTTATGCCCTGAATACGGTCTGTCTGCGCCATGGTATCCCCTGGCTGTCCGCAGCTGCCGTCGGAGTCAGCGGACAGATCACTTTTTTTGCTCCGCAGACGGATAATTCTCCCTGTTACCGCTGTCTTTATCCCCGGCTGAGCCCTCAGCAGACGCCGAACTGTGCTGAATCCGGAGTTCTGTCCCCTCTGGTCGGTGTTATCGGTGCGATGCAGGCACTGGAAGCGGTGAAGGTGCTGGCCGGAAGCGGCAGCAACCTGAATGGCCGTCTGCTGACCTTTGACGCCATGACGGCTGAGTGGCGCAGCTGGAGCCTGCCGGCGAATCCGGACTGTCCGGATTGCGCAGGGCGAAAATGTGGCTGACAAAAATGGCAGTCGACTGACACAGGGGGTGTCAGACGTTGACGGTCAGGTCGTGCCCGGCGCCCGGACTCCTTCTGAAAAAACCTGCAATTTCATAGGGTTGGATACTTGATTAGTACTTTATGACTATGCAGTAATGTTTGGCATCACCTTTGCTCTCTTTATTTTCTGTAACCGACAAAAAAACAAAGCACAACAGACAGAAAGGGGCAGTTATGGCGAGAGTCATCGTTCTTGGCGCTGGTACCGGTGGTATGGCAGGCGCTTATGAAATCCGAGAAATTCTGAGCAAACAGCACAAAGTCACCGTGATCAATGATCGCGAAGATTTTCAGTTTGTACCTTCCAATCCCTGGATCGGCGTTGGTTGGCGTGAACGTCCGGAAGTCAGCTTTCCGATCCGTCCATACCTGGAGAAAAAAGGTATCGAGTTTATCGCCTCCGCAGTGGTGAATATCAATGCCAAAGAGAACCAGCTGACCCTGGCCAACGGTGAAGTGGAAGCTTACGACTATCTGGTGATCTGTACTGGTCCGAAGCTGAACTTCGGCGCCGTTGAAGGTGCAGGCCCGCACGGTGGTTTCACCCAGTCTGTCTGTACCCTGGACCATGCTGAGCACTGCTACGACAACTTCAAAGCCCTGGTTGAAGAGCCGGGTCAGGCGATTGTCGGCGCACTGCCGGGCGCTTCCTGTTTCGGTCCGGCTTATGAATATGCCTTTATTCTCGACCGTGAACTGGCGAAGCGTAAGATGCGTGACAAGGTGCCCATGATTTACGTGACCAGTGAGCCTTATATCGGCCATCTGGGTCTGGGTGGTGTCGGCGATTCCAAATCCATGCTGGAAAGTGAACTGCGTAAGCGTCACATCAAGTGGATTACCAACGCCAAGGTCACCAGAATCGAAGAAAACACCATGTATGTGGATGAAATAAACGACGACGGTACGCTGAAGAAACAGCACGAACTGCCGTTCAAACATTCCATGATGCTGCCTTCATTTGCTGGTGTTGATCCGGTGGCGGAAGTGGAAGGTCTGGTGAACCCGAAAGGTTTCGTGATCATTGACGAATACCAGCGTAACCCGACCTTTAAAAACATCTTCTCTGCCGGTGTGTGTGTGGCTATCCCGCCAGTGGAAGAAACCCCGGTCCCGACCGGCACACCAAAAACCGGTTATATGATCGAATCCATGATGACCGCCATTGCGCACAACCTGGCGGCGGATCTGGACGGTAAAGGTGAGCCGGATGCCAAAGGTACCTGGAATGCCATCTGTCTGGCCGACATGGGGAATACCGGTGCGGCTTTCGTTGCCATTCCGCAGATTCCGCCACGCAACGTTGCCTGGTTCAAACAGGGTAAATGGGTGCACCTGGCGAAAATCGCTTTTGAAAAATACTTTATGCGTAAGATGAAAACCGGTTCCAGCGAACCGATTTATGAAAAATATACGCTGAAGGCGCTGGGTATCAATCGTCTGAAAGATCACTGAGCAGACATTGTTACCCGCATAAAAAAACCGGCCTCAGAGCCGGTTTTTTTAGGCCTGCCGTCAGGCGTTTATTCTTCACCGAACAGCGAGCAGTCAATCAGGTCGCACAGGCAGTGAATGACCACCAGATGAACTTCCTGAATACGCGCGGTGACATTGGCCGGTACGCGGATTTCCACATCCTCTGCGGTCAGCAGCGAAGCCATATGGCCACCATCCTTACCGGACAGAGCCACCACCACCATATCGCGTTCATGAGCCGCCTGAATGGCCTGTACCACATTGGCGGAATTACCGCTGGTGGAAATGGCCAGCAGTACATCGCCTGAGTTACCCAGGGCACGGATCTGCTTGGAAAACACTTCGTTGTAGCTGTAATCGTTGGCAATGGAGGTGACGGTCGAGGAATCTGTGGTCAGGGCAATGGCCGGCAGACTCGGACGTTCACGCTCAAAACGGTTCAGCAGCTCTGAGGAAAAGTGCTGGGCATCACCGGCAGAACCACCGTTACCACAGCTCAGGATTTTGCCGCCGCTGAGCAGGGCATTCACCATCATCTGAGCAGCCTGCTCAATATAGGGTGGCAGCATTTCTGCTGAGATGGTTTTGGTTTCAATGCTGGCGCCGAAATGGCCGATGATACGATCTTGCACAACCAGTCTCCGGGAACATGGCGGATAAACGGGCAGCCATCATAAAGGAGCTGTCAGACAAAGCCAAATAACAGCCATTCTCACAGGAACAGCGAATCCAGCAGCGGATGCACATAATGGGTAAACAGGCTCATCTGTGCCGCCAGTATCAGGGCCAGCAGCAGCCAGCCATCGGCACTGCTACGCTCCTGTTCTACCTGTTCAGCGCGCCGGGCACTGCACGGCTGCTCACTGCCGGAATGGGTCAGTTTGTTCAGCACCCGGCTGACATCCGCAGGCTGATAGCCCTGCTGACAGGCATAGCGGTCACATAACTGTTCGGTGGCCAGGCTGTACGCCTCATACAGGCGCCGGCGGGGGCCTGGCAGCCACAGCAGCGTGGCCCAGTGCAGGAGCTGTTTACGCAGATTGTCGCGGCGCCAGACATGACAGGATTCATGCAGCATCACCAGACGGACCTCATCGGCATCCAGCTGTTGCAGCAGCCCGCTGGACAGATAAATCTGCGGCTTCCACAAGCCGGCACACCAGGCCAGCGGCAGCGGTGATTCAATCAGCCGGTAGCGGGGGCCGGTGATATCACTGCTCAGCTGCTGCATGGCCAGCAGACGCAGGCGCTGATGCTGCAGCTGCTGGCTGAGGATCAGAATCACCACCAGGCCGGCAAAGGTGACCAGGGCGGCAAGGATGACACCGCTGAGTGATGAGGCGCCGATCTGCGGGATATGCGGGCCACAGACATCACCGTGGCAGTGGTCATGAAACAGTACGCCGGCCAGCTGCGGATGCAGCAGCAGAAATACCACCCAGAAGGTCACAATGGCTGGTGTCAGCGCGCTCGTCATCAGCAGACGCGTGCGGGGGTGCGGAGCACCGCCGTTCATCAGCCGCAGCAGCAGCGGCAGTAACAGCCCGGTCAGCCAGCCGGAGGCGAGCAGGGTAAACGCGCCGGCGAGGGTAATATCGGTCAGTTCAGGAATCACGCGGACCGCCGTTGCTGTGCTGGTCGTCCTGCAGGGCTTTGCTCAGGCGGTCACCGACGTCCGGGGCGGTGTCGGCCAGATAATCGATAAAACCCGACACCATCGGCGCCATATCACCAGCACTGAGGTCGGCGGCAATGTCGTGCAGCAGATTGGTAATGATATCCGTCTTGCTGATGGCCGCCCGGTAAACAAAGGCACGGCCCTGTTTGTTACGGCTGAGCAGGCCTTTGCGGTGCAGCCGCTCCAGGGTGCTCTGTACGGTACTCAGGGAAATATCCCGGCCCAGCTGCTGCTGGGTCTGCTGGGCTGACTGCGTTCCCTGAGCCCATAACACCTCAAGGACGGCCAGCTCACGCTGACCGAGAGCGGGGGTACGCGGACGGGCAGAGCCCAGCCCGAGCCAGCGTTTCAGGCTGTCAGTATGTTTCATGTGTGTGTTCCGGTCATGCAGGCAGGCCCAACACCGAGCGGTTATCGGTTTTGGCGGACGCTGTTAGGCTGATTCGCTGACATTTTCATTAATAATCAGCCGGCTGGCAATGTCCTGACGGGCAAGCCGGCGGTTTAAGCGGACATTGAGGAGAAACCATGAAGCGTCTGACAGCGGGTGTGCTGTTCATGAGCCTGCCGGGACTGGCACTGGCAGAAGAAGCAACGGCGGCAGAGGAAGCCGCTGAGCGTCAGCTGGATACCCAGGTGGTGAATGGCCGTGGCCAGCTGATCGGGGAGGCCGTTTCGGCTTCCGAAGGTTATGTCACGCAGGAAGAAATTGCGTTGCGGCCGCTGCTGCGGACCGGTGAAGTACTGGAGCTGGTACCGGGCATGGTAGTGACCCAGCACAGTGGTACCGGTAAGGCGAACCAGTATTTCCTGCGCGGTTTCAACCTTGATCACGGTACCGATTTCGCCACCTTTGTCGACGGCATGCCGGTGAATATGCGCACTCATGGCCACGGTCAGGGATACACTGACCTGAACTTTATTATTCCGGAAACCATTGCCTCACTGGCTTACCAGAAAGGCAGTTACTACGCCGATGTGGGCGACTTCAGTGGTGCCGGCAGTGCCTCGCTGCAGACTGCCAGCCGTCTGGATCACGGCCTGATTCAGCTTACTGCCGGGGAAGACAACTATTACCGTGCCCTGCTGATGGACAGTGTGCATGCCGGCGGCGGTGACTGGCTGTACGCCATTGAACGCAATACCTACGATGGGCCGTGGTCAGACATTGATGAAGACCTGGATAAAACCAGCCTGTTACTGAAACACAGCCGGCCGCTGGCCGGTGGTGACTGGAGTCTGACGCTGATGGCGTATGACAACAGCTGGAACAGTGCCGATCAGATTCCGCAGCGGGCGGTGGACGCTGGTCTGATTGACGAACTGGGCTCGCTGGACGATACCGTCGGCGGTGAATCCAGCCGCTACAGTCTGAGCACCCGCTGGGCCCGTGACGGTCTGGACGTGTCGGCCTACGCCATCCGTTACGATATGAATCTGTGGTCCAACTTCACCTATTACCTGGATGACACCAGCAACGGTGACCAGTTTGAACAGGTTGATGAGCGCTGGATTTACGGCGGTCAGCTGAGCTATCTGTGGCACAGCGAAGTGGGCGGGCTGGCGATGACCAACCGCATCGGTGCCGACCTGCGTTATGACGATATCGGCGAAGTAGGCCTGTACCACACCAAAGCGCGTCAGCGTCTGGGCACGGTGCGCAGTGACGAAGTGGGCGAGCTGAGCACGGGTCTGTTTGCTGAAAATACCCTGTACTGGACTGAGCGTCTGCGCTCAGTGATCGGCATCCGCTATGACTATTACGATTTTGACGTCGACAGCCGCATCAGCACCAATATGAACGGTGTTGATCTGAGCCCGAACAGCGGCACGAACAGCGACGATAATATCGCCCTCAAAGGCAGCCTGATTTACGCCCTCAGCCCGGAATGGGAAACCTATATTGCCGCCGGTCAGGGGCTGCATTCCAACGATGCCCGCGGTACCACCATCGAGGTTGATCCGGCGGATGGCAGTGCGGTGGCGCAGGTTGATCCGCTGGTGGATTCCATGGGCTATGAGCTGGGCGTGCGCGGCTTCTGGGATGAGCGCCTGAACACTTCGCTGGCCCTGTGGCAGCTGGATCTGGACAGTGAACTGCTGTTTGTCGGCGATGCCGGTAATACCGAAGCCAGCCGTAAATCCCGCCGTAAGGGGATCGAGCTGACCGCGTATTACCGCCTGACGGATGCCTGGAGTCTGGATCTGGAATATGCCTGGACCGATGCGGAATTCACCGACCATTCAGCGGATGGCGATGACATTCCCGGCGCTGTGGAAGACGTACTGCAGGCCGGTGTCAGCGCGCAGCTGGGTAACGGCTGGTCGGGCAGTGTCCGGGTCCGTCACTTCGGTGAGCGGCCGCTGGTGGAAGATGGTTCTGTCACCTCAGACCCGACTACCGTGGTGAATATGCGCGCCGCGTATGAAGTCAGCCGCTGGCAGTTCACGGCCGATGTGCTGAACCTGTTCGACAGCGATGATCACGATATTGAT
Organism: Pseudomonadales bacterium; assembly: GCA_963682115.1. Classification (GTDB taxonomy): domain Bacteria; phylum Pseudomonadota; class Gammaproteobacteria; order Pseudomonadales; family Oceanobacteraceae; genus Venatoribacter. The sequence continues at coordinate 2,722,967 of OY821639.1, forward strand.
TACTGGTACGAATCGCAGCTGGCCTCAGAAGCGGCCGCGGTTGAGGATGTGCACTACCATGTGATGGAACCGCGTACGGTACGCCTTTCTGCCGGCTACCAGTTCTGAGCGCGGCTGCGGCATCAGCCGAACACGTTTTTCAGCCACTCGAACTGCACCGGTTCGCCGCTGGCTGAAATCACATCGAAACGGCAGTCAGGCAGCTGGCTGCCGTATTCTTTCTGCAGGTAATGCTCAGCGGTTTTCACTAACCGCTGCTGTTTACGCCAGGTAATGGACTCAGCGCCACTGCCGTGACCTGTGTCTTTGCGGTAACGCACTTCCACGAACACCAGCACCCTGCCGTCGCGCATAATCAGATCGATTTCACCGCCGCGGATGGTGTAGTTGCGGCTGACCGCTTTCAGCCCCTGCTGCTTAAGGAAGGTTTCTGCCAGCTGCTCGATACCCGCACCTTTGGCGCGGGTCGTTCTGGCTGGCGGTGATGGAGGTCGTTTGCTGAACCACATGGCTTCCCTGCCTGAGGTTAGTGATTAAAGGGCTTACGGCATCAGTTGCCGCTGCTGGCCAGATTCACTGGCCGGCCACCGCGGAAGCGGGTGCATTCGGTACGGCGGTGAATACGCCGCCCGCTGTCGAGCATCAGCGCGCCGGTGCTGCCGAACATCTGGCTGTGCGGGAACACTTCCAGCTGGCGGATACGGGCCAGCAGGCGGAAGGCATCCACGCCCATGGCGTACAGGCGGGTATAGGCTCCCTGTCCACCCGGCAGGGCCTGTTCCACGCTGTCGTGCAGACTGCTGCTTTCCAGCAGCCAGGGCACATCGCAGAAGGTCACACCGTTCAGGTCGGCATCTTTCTGGCGGTTAACCACACCGGAAAAGACGTGCGAGGTGGCATAAACCGGCAGGTCGGCGGCGAAGTTAAAGGCCAGCGCCGGTTTGATCATCCGTCCCTGCTGCGGCAGCGCAACCATAAAGACCCAATCGGCGTCCTGACGGCGGCGCGGTTCAAATTCGGTCGGCTCACCCAGCAGGCGGCGCATGGTGCGGTAGCGGTTCTGGCTGTCGTCGACATTCAGCAGGGCTTTGATTTCCGGGTTGTAGTCATCCAGATTGGGATAAAAACGCGCCTCGGCAATGTCGCCGCCCAGCGACAGCCAGTGTTCGCGGAAGGCTTCAAAAATACGTTCGCCCCAGCTGCCGCGTGGCACCATCACCAGTGCACGGCGGTGGCCGTCATTCCAGGCCTGTTCGGCAATCTGTACGGCTTCGTCTTCGGCCGCCAGACCATACTGATAGAGATTACTGGCGCTGCTTTCGCTGTCGCTGCGGTCACCGTAGTTGAGGGCCAGGGTCGGCAGTGGCAGCGCTTCCTTATTCTGCAGTTCCTGCACCTTGCTTTTGTTTACCGGGCCGACCATCCACTGGGCGCCATCCAGCTGGGCTTTAACGTAGGCCAGCTGAGTGTCCTTATAGACCTGGCTGTCGTAGATGTTCACCTGCGGCGTGGCATAGCCTTTATTCAGTGATTCGTAATAGGCGGCCATAAAACCATCGCGGATGGCCTTGCCGGTTTTTTCCAGCGGTCCGGATAACGGCAGCAGCAGACCAATGTTGGTCGGGCGGCTGGCGGCCAGTTCCGCCAGCAGGCCAAGGCCGCCGGGTAATTTTTGTGCGGCCGGGTGCGCGGGATGCTGCTGCTGCCACTGGCTGACGGCCTGCAGATGTTCATCCAGCGTCAGACGTGGGTTGCGGGAAATGGCTGCCAGCTGCAGCCACTGACCAAACTGGCTGTCCTGTGGTGTTTTTTCTGCCCGTTCCAGCAGCTGCAGCTCACTGGTGGCCATCAGGTCCTGCCAGATCATTTCGTGGTTCTGCTGCCGGCGTTCGTCGTTCAGACCACCGGAAAGAAAATCCCGCTCCCGTGCAGCTTCCAGATAACGGCCAGAGGCTTCATAAACGCTGGCGCGCAGCAGGCTGGTACGGATTTCCTGCTCCGGGCTGGCATACAGCATCTGCTCATTCAGCTGTACCAGATAGTCTTCACTGATTTCCGGCTCGTGGGTGGCCAGATGCAGGCGGGCTGACAGCAGCAGATACTCCACCAGATCCTGACGCTGCAGACTGCGTTCGTACAGGAGTTGCAATTGCAGGGCTGCGTTGCGAAACTCGCCGGCATCAATATCGCTGCTGATCTGCGCGAACAGTCCGGCTTCACTCTGGCTCATGGTTCCCATGGCGGTGCTGTCCGGCAACTGATCCGGCACTGTGGAACAGCCGCTGAGGCCGGCACAGGCGCCGGCGAGCAGCAGCGATAAACCGCGGAATATTCCGCTTAACCAGGTTTCAGGTACGTTTCCCCGCATGACTTCCGCTTCCAGACTTCAGGCCGGCACGCTCTATATCGTGGCGACACCCATTGGTAATTTGGCTGACCTCACCGAGCGTGCAAAGCAGGTGCTGAACAGCGTTGACGTGATTGCCTGCGAGGATACCAGACATACCCAGAAATTACTGCAGCATCTGGGCGTGCGTAAGCCGCTGCTGTCGGTTCATGACCATAATGAGCGCGAGCGCACAGAACAGGTCATTCACCATCTGCGTCAGGGGCAGACGATGGCGCTGGTATCCGATGCCGGTACGCCGCTGATCTCTGATCCTGGCTTCCCGCTGGTGCAGGCACTGCGGGCCGAAGGGCTGACCGTCAGCCCGGTACCCGGGGTCAGCGCCATTATTACCGCGTTAAGTGCTGCAGGCTTACCCACAGACCGTTTTACCTTTGAAGGGTTCCTGCCGCACAAAGCCGGTGGCCGGCGGGAAAAACTGGCGGCGCTGATTCAGGAACCGCGCACGCTGGTATTTTATGAATCCAAACACCGCATTCTGGAAACCCTGCAGCTGATGACGGAAGCTTTCGGCAGAGAACGCAAAGCCTGTGTGGCCCGTGAACTGACCAAAACCTTTGAAAGTTTTTACAGCGGTACGTTGCCGGAGATTATTACCCAGCTACAGGTCGATGAAGATCAGCAGAAAGGTGAGTTTGTGGTTATGGTCAGCGGCAACAGCGACCCCGCCCCAGCCAGCGAAGTGAATATGGATAAGCTGTTTAAACGGCTGCTGGAAGAACTGCCGCCGAAAAAAGCGGCGGCGATTGTCGCGGATCTGACCGGTGAAAATAAAAAAGCGCTTTACCAGAAGGCGCTGGAGATACAGGGAAAAGCGTGAGGCTTGGTTCTGTCCGGATTATCTCCCGCTGTGTCCGGAGCTGATACCGTGAGGAAACCGACACCGATTATTCGCTTTCCATTTTTTGGGTAGTGGCTTTTTATCTATGTTAAATACAATGAAACTGGCAATAGATTAAATCGCCATAACCCATATCAATGTTGCTGGGATTGTAAGCGATACAGCAATAACAGACATTCATTTAACATGTGGCCGATATCGGTCTTTCATCTCTTCAGGGGACGGTACAGAACTTGCTCTTCCGCACTGTTTTTATGTGAATTGTTTACATGTGAACCAATTAATGTTTATATATGAACTAAATCGGGTTTAAACCATGTGTTACCGGAGGGGTAATGGATCGGCGGCTTTTCTTTCTGTTCAATATGGCGCAGAAAAAACTCTTCCGGCATATCGATAAGGTCTGTGAAGAACAGCTGGATGCGACCATAACTCAACTGGCGGCGCTGATGCTGGTGTGTCAGCAGCCGGGATGTTTGCAGAAAGAGCTGGCCTCCGCGCTGGATCTGAATAAGTCTGCGGTGACCGGACTGGTTTCCCGTATGGAAACCAATGGATTATTAGAGCGGCGCGGTGGCGAAGATGCCCGCGCGGTCTGTTTGTATGCGACTGCTGCCGGTGAAGATAAAGTGCAGCAGGTGAAGCCCATTATCCAACAGCTGAACCAACGCTTCAGCGATGAATTCAGTGACGACGAAATTAACACCATTCTGCGTTTTCTGAATTTTATCCTGCAGTCTTTTTGAGGAGGCGTTATGCAACCGCAGGCTCTGACTATTCATACCGCCGGAGGTCACGACATTGTGGCCCGTTTATTTCAGCCGCAACCAGGCAAAGCCCCTGCCGGCATCTGTATTATCGCTCCGGCCACGGGGGTAGCTCAGTATCTGTATGATGACTTTGCTTACTGGTTGGCAGATCAGGGATATCTGGCGCTGACTTTTGATTATGAAGGTATGGGGTTATCTGTGACAGGGCCTCTTAAATATTGCCGGGCGGATAAGCTCAGCTGGGCGAAGTTCGATGGTCCGGCGGTACTGAAATATGTCGCGCGCGAGATTAAACCCCGCTACACGGATTTGCGCTGTATCTGGATCGGCCACAGTGTCGGCGGCCATCTGCTGGGCTACATGGGGCAGCGTGATGAGATTGATGAGATTATTACCGTGGCTGCCGGTACCGGTACCTGGTGGTACAACTCAGCACCGACCAGGCGCTTTGCCTGGTTCTTATGGTATTTTCTTGTGCCGGTAACTGTGCCTTTACTGGGTTATTATCCGGGTAAAAAGCTGGGCATTATGTGTGATATGCCAAAAGGGGTGATGCTGCAATGGCGGCGCTGGTGCCTGAACAAAGACTACGCGGTGGGGGCTGAAGGGGAATGGATGGCTGAACGTTTTGCTTCGGTTACCACACCGATAAACAGCATTGAATTCAGCGATGACGAAATGATGTCGCCGAAAAATATCCGTCTCTTTCACCGCTTTTTCCGTAATGCCCCGCAACAACATGTCAGGATCAGCCCGGAAGAGGTTGGCCAGAAGCGCATTGGTCATATCGGTTGGCACAAAGGTCGTTATCGTGCTCTGTGGGAACGTGTCTTTCTGCCGCGTTTACAGCAGATGCAAACAGCTGACTCTGCGAACCTGCCCGGAAGTTCACAACAGGCAGGTACCGGCGGGTAATCAGTTGAGACAAGTGCTTAAGGTTGAGGTACACTCCGCGCCGGAGATCGCCAGACAGTCGTCGCCTGCGTCAGCAGGGGGAGGAAAGTCCGGGCTTCACAGGGCAGGGTGCCAGGTAACGCCTGGGGGGCGCGAGCCTACGACCAGTGCAGCAGAGAGCAGACCGCCGATGGCCGCTTTGCGGATCAGGTAAGGGTGAAAGGGTGCGGTAAGAGCGCACCGCGCAGCTGGTAACAGTTTGTGGCACGGTAAACTCCACCCGAAGCAAGACCAAATAGGTTCCCTACAGGCGCGGCCCGCGCTGGGAACGGGTAGGTTGCTTGAGCCTGCGAGTGATTGCAGGCCTAGACGAATGACTGTCCACGACAGAACCCGGCTTACCGGCGATCTCCACTTTTTACATAAAACCCCTGACGGTTAACTCCGCAGGGGTTTTCTTTTATGCAGCGGGTAAAAGCCGGTTCTGCGGACAGTGACTGTCCACGACACCTTTCAGGCAGATCTGGGTTTAGCGGCGATCTCCTTTTATTCTGACAATCCCATTCAGCTCCGCTGAGTGGGTTTACTTTTGGCCGGAGAAACGTGGCTGGTGGTCATGCCTGAGCAGGTAACCCCGACAGATGTCGGGTTAAATAATGCGGCGCTCTCCACCACAGTGGTTTCAGTATCCGGTATGCACCGGTACAGTAGCGTTTTATGCCGTTGCTGGTTGATGATTCTGAGGCCCAGGGATGACTGTGATAGTAAATCGATTAAGGTCCGGTGGGGTGCTGGTTGCCTGTTTATGCCTGCTGCTTCTGGCGCTTACACTGCCTGTCAGGGCGGAAATAGCGTCGGCGGTCTCACTGGTAACGGATCATGGTGTTCTGTCGCTGCAGCGTTCTGATCAGCGTTATGGGCTGGCTTCACTGCAGCACTCGCCCGGATTTATTCCCGTCGCTGAAGGGCTGGAGCTGAAGGATGCGCTGCAGCATGTGCCCGGCAGGCAATATGACCTGACCCCGGATTTCCGTCAGCATCACCGTTACTGGTTGTATGCCACGGTAATGAATAACACCGGTAACAGTGACTGGGTTCTGCATATCAGTAATTTCGGTTTTCAGCAGCCGCGGGTTCTGGTCCACAGTCAGAATGGTACGGTGCTGCAGACCATCAGTAATGAGGGCTACGCTGCCGGTACTGATATTAATGCCATTGGTCGTGCTGTGCGGGTGCGTCTGCCGCCCGGGGAAACCAGTCAGATTGTGGTGGAGCTGACGGCTTATCATTTTGTCTGGCACCCTTATATTGCTCTGATGAGCGGCAGTGAGTATGACAACTGGTGCACGCAGATGAGTGCGGCTTCTGATGTGGCCATCGGCATGACTGTGGGCATGATTATTCTCGGTTTTATCTGCTGGCTGCTGGTTTCTGAGGGGGCATTTTTCTGGGGGGCACTGTCCTCTCTGCTGATGCTCTGTTATTACCTGGAACACAGCAGCCTGCCAGCTTTCCTGTGGCAGTACGATTATGAAAAAACCACGCTTTTCTGGGCGCTGGTGAGTGCCTGTCTGTTGTCGATGCTGGCATTTGCCGGCAGCTTTCTGCAGGTTTGCCGTGACAAAGGACGCTGGTATCAGCTATTCAGGGCTGCTGCTGTGCTCACTGTGGTGGTCTTCCTGCTGGCATTGCCATTTGAATTCAGCGGTAAAAGTCTGATCTACAGTTTTAATTACATGGTGGTATGGATTGTTATTCTCAGTTCCGGCATCGCTAAAGTAAAATCGGAAGGCCGCTATTACATTACTTATATTCTCGGCTGGCTGCCGTTGGTTCTGTCCACACTGCAGGTGATTATTGAACTGGTATTTTCCAGTGAGGGCGTGGATGAAGTAACGGTATCGTATAAGATAATCTCCGTGTTTTATGTGCAGGCGCTGCACGTTCTGATTCATGCCGTTGCCTTGTTTCTGCGTGTTAGAGCCCTGCGGGAAGAAAAGTTGTATATGGAATATCTCAGTCAGGCAAAATCCCGCTTCATGGCACAGAGCAGCCATGATTTGCGTCAGCCACTGCATTCCATGAAGCTGTATCTGGATTCCCTGCGCCCTTACATCAGAGAGGAAAAAGCGGAAGTGTTTTTTGCTGGCCTGCAGAAAAATCAGCAGCAGATGAACGAAGCGTTCACGTCCATTATGGATCTGAATAAACTGGAAGCCGGCGCGGTGACCGCGGATATCCGGCCGATGCTGCTGAGTGATATTTTCAGCCGTATCTGCGATGAGTTTCAGTTGCAGGCGGCGGCAAAAAATATCCGCTTTAATCTGCACCACTGTTCCCTGCCGGTCTGTACCGACCCGGTTTTACTGGAACGGCTGCTGCGTAACCTGATTTCCAACGCCATTAAATATACGGACAGCGGCCGGGTGGTGGTGGGTTGCCGGCGGCGGGGTAAACAGGTGGAAATACAGGTGATGGATACCGGCCGGGGTATCCGCCCGGATGAGCAGGGACGTATTTTTGATATTTACCAGAGGGCAGCCGGTGCTCAGCAGGACGGCGGCAGCGCCGGTATTGGTTTATCTGTGGTCAAGCATATTGCTGATCTTCTGGGACTGCCGGTGAGCATGGTATCCCTGCCGGATAAAGGCAGTACCTTTACCGTAACGGTACCGCTGGCCGGGGGGACCGATAAGGTGCAGCCGCTGGCGGCCAGTAACCAGCAGCTGAGTACTATGCTGATTCTGGAAAATCAGACGCTGGCGCAGGAACTGGCCCGGCGTCTGCAGCGCTGGGGCTGTAAAACAGAGATCTTACCTTCGCTGGCAGAAGCCTGTGGCCGTCATACCGGTCTGCTGCTGTGTGATTACCACCACCTGAGCCGTACGGATCTGTCGCCGGATGATATGCAGGGCTGGCAGGTGACTGCCTGTATCAGCCAGCCTGGTGAGGAAGCTGCTGAGCCGTGGGTCAGCCTGACAGAGCCGGTACTGCCAGCCCGTCTGCGGGCACTGCTGAACTTTGCGCTGCGGCAAAGTTCAGCCAGTGATACGGCTGTCACATAAGCTTATGTGGTTTAAGCGTAAACAAGCTGTTAGATTAAGCGGACTTTGCAATACGGTCAGATTCTGCCGCTGACCGGACCCGCTGACCGGATAGCCCCATGACGCTTAAAGTACTGATATCGGAAGATCACGAACTCTACCGCGATGGACTGCGGCTGTTACTGACAGAAGCTTTTCCACAGGTTCATATTCTCGAATCCGGCGACTTTCAGCGCACCCGTCAATTGCTGGTTGAGCATCCGGATATTGCGCTGGTTCTGTTCGATATTCATATTCCCGGCACCAAAGGCCTGGAAGGGCTGCGCGATATCAAAGGCTGTTATCCGGCGCTGCCGCTGGTGGTGGTTTCAACACTGGATTATCAGGCCAATATTCAGAATATGCTGGCGTTGGGGGCGGATGGCTTTATTGCCAAAACCAGTTCGCGTGAGGTAATGATCCGTGCGCTGCAGGATATTATGGATGGCGAGCTGGTGATTATCAGCGGGCAGGAGAGTGACCCCCTTGTCACCCTGTCACCACGCCTGATTGATACGCTGGAATTACTGGCCGAAGGATTATCGAATAAGGAAATTGCTGCCCGGCTGATGATATCCCCGGCGACGGTGCGGGAATATGTATCCGAACTGCTGCAGCAGTTCGGATGTGATAACCGCACCCAGGCGGTACTGAAAGCCCGACGCTTGGGTTTTATTCTCGACTGATCCGGGCGGGTATGCAGCGGAAAAACTCTTATTCTTTTATCGCAATAGCCTGCACCACGGCACCATCACCGGTATGCCCGGTTCCTTCCACAATATTGCGTTTCAGTTCCAGCAGGTGTTGAAAATGCAGAGGTTTCAGTTCTTTTTCCAGTAGCGGCACGCTCATCATCATGGCCTCGTCTTTCGGACCGCCGGTTGCGTACTTCAGCTGGTTGGGCGTGTAGGCTTCGAGCAGCAGCACGCCACCGGGTTTCAGGGCCCGGCAGAGACGCTGATGGACACTCTGGCGCAGAGCCGGGGGCAGGTGGCAGAAAATGGAAACCACGCCATCCCACTGTTCAATACCCAGATCGAAACTGGTCAGATCGGCAACAATGTAATTAATATTTACCTTATGTTTGGCCGCCAGTTTCAGGGCTTTTTCACGCGCCACTTCTGAACCATCGACGGCGGTGACATTATAGCCCTGGCGGGCGAGAAACACGGCGTTACGCCCTTCGCCTTCGGCCACGCAGAGAATATTACCGCGTGGCAGACGGTTAACATTTTCTGCCAGAAAAACATTGGCTTCGGTACCGTAAATATAATGTCCGGAACTGTAGCGATCGTTCCACATAAAGCAGCCTCTGACTCAGAAAAAACGTAAATATCAGTACGAATGATACCAGTAATTCCCTGTGTATATCCGGGCCGCAAGGGGGTCTTTTTGCCTGTTTGCCTGAAAGGACTGTTCCATGCTGTTTTGGGAATATCTGCCAGATCATTGATTGCTTAGTTATTGGTATCAGGGAACCTCGGAATAACTCTGCACAGCTCTGCGCGAGTCTTTCCGGGGTATTCTGAGGTTCCTTAGCTGTCTTACGCTGAGCAGGCATTACAATCACAATAATAAGAATATTTGGTGAGGCCGGTTCTGGAATGGTTTCACTGATTCTGATTATTATGTTTATTAACCGGTACTGGCCGGTGATCCACCACCTCTGAGCTGACTGATCTGGTCTGACGCTGCTGTATGCCGGCGACAGAAAGGAGATATCATTATGGCTTATACCACCTCCTCTGCCGACGCAGAGAGCAATCCTTCCATGCGCGGATCATCTGCACGACAACAGCCCGGCAGGCTGGCGGCGGCAGGTGCCGAATTGTGGCTGGCGGAACAGCTGGAAAAGGCCGGCATTACCCTGAACGGGCCACAGCCCTGGGATCCACAGGTGTATAACACTGACGTGTATCAGCGGGTCTTCCGTCACGGTTCGCTGGGCGTGGGAGAAAGTTACATGGATGGCTGGTGGGACTGTGAGCAGCTGGATGAGCTGTTCAGCCGCGTTATGGCGGCAGAGCTGGAACGCAGAATCACCGGCAAATGGACGTTTTTCAGGCATGTCATGCTGGCCCGCCTGTTCAACCTGCAGACGGTGAAACGTGCCTGGCAGGTCGGTGAGCAGCACTATGATCTCGGCAATGATCTGTATGAGGCCATGCTGGATGATACCATGGCCTATTCCTGCGCTTACTGGAAAGACGCGCAGTCACTGCATGAAGCGCAGCTGGCGAAACTGCAGCTGATCTGCCGCAAGCTTGATCTTAAGCCCGGGAATTCGGTGCTGGAAATTGGCTGTGGCTGGGGCAGTTTTGCCCAACTGGCGGCCCGGGATTACGGCGTCAGCGTTACCGGGCTGACGATTTCCCGCGAGCAGAAAGCGCTGGCAGATCAACGCTGTGCCGGACTGCCCGTTGAAATACAGCTGCAGGATTACCGGCTGACAGCAGGGCAGTACGACAAGCTGGTATCCATCGGCATGTTTGAACATGTCGGCCGTAAAAATTACGACACCTATATGAAAACCGCCCGTGGCCTGATCAAAGATGACGGTCTGTTTGTGCTGCACACCATCGGCAGTGATGTCCCGCAGGGTGTTGGTGACCCCTGGATTCACAAATATATTTTCCCCAATGGCTATATCCCGTCGCTGAGCGAGATCAGCCAGGCCTGTGAACCGTATTTCGTCATTGAGGACGTACAGAATTTTGGTAAGGATTACGACCGCACCCTGATGGCGTGGTTTGATAATTTTGATGCCGCCTGGCCACAGCTCAGCAGTGTTTATGATGAGCGTTTCCGCCGTATGTGGAGCTATTATCTGAAAATGTGTGCCGGCGCTTTCCGTGGCAGTTCATTGCAGCTGTATCAACTGGTACTGCGCCCGCGCCTGATGCGCGATGTACCGCGTTACGATGCTGCCCGTTAAGCGCGGCCGGCACTGAGCGCTGCGCTGGCTCATGGGCCGCTGAGCCACTACAATCGGCGTTTTTCCCGGCCGGTTGTCTATGTCCGAACAGAGTCTCCGTCAGCATGTGCAGCAGCAGCTGCAGGCCCGTCTGCGTCCGGCGGCGACGCTCTGGGTCGGCTTCAGCGGTGGGTTGGATTCCACCGTGCTGCTGTATCTGCTGGCCAGTGATCCGGCGTGGCGCGGTAAGCTCCGGGCTGTGCATATCAATCACGGTTTATCCGCCAATGCGCCGGCCTGGCAGGCGCACTGCGCTGCAGTGTGCCAGACGCTGGGAGTGCCACTGACCGTTGAGCAGGTCAGCGTGGCCGCTGGCGCCAGTGTCGAGAACGCCGCCCGTCAGGCACGCTATCAGGCGTTTGCCCGCCATCTCCGTCAGGGCGACCTGCTGCTGCTGGGTCACCACGCCGATGACCAGTGTGAAACCTTCTTCCAGCGCCTGTTCCGTGGCGCCGGACTCAATGGCCTGGGCGCGATGGCAGCGGTCAGAGAGCTGAGTCCGGGCATCATGCTGCTGCGGCCGCTGCTGGCGTGTCCGCGCCGGCAACTGGAAGGCTATGCCCGGCGGCAGCGGCTGCACTGGGTTGACGACGAATCCAACCTTGATCCGCGCTATGAGCGTAACTGGTGGCGGCATGAGCTGCTGCCGCGCATTTTTGCCCGTTATCCGGGCAAGCAGGCGGCACTGCTGCGTTCGGTGCAGCAGCTGCAGCAGGATCAGCAGTTGCTGAGTCATCTGCTGCAGCCGCATCTGCAGGCCTGTCTTGTCAGCCACCAGTGGCCGGCAACCGCATCACCGGCCTGCAATATCGTTTCCCTGAGTGAACAGGAAGCCCGGCTGCAGCCCTATATTGTGCGTGAATGGCTGCAGCGGCTGGGCTATTCGTTACCCTCTGCCGGCTGGCTGGAAACCCTGATGCAGGACGTGATTCAGGCCCGGCCGGACGCCCGTCCACAGCTGCTGCTGGGGAAGGCGGTGATCCGCCGTTATGGCCAGTTGCTGTGCCTGACCACGCCGGTGGCGGCGGCCGTTACGCAGACGCTGGCGCTGACAGACGGGCTGACTCTGCCCTGGGGCGGCGGCCAGCTGACGGCGGTGGCCGCCAGCGCTGATGGCCTGCAGCCGGGAAGCTATCAGCTGCTGCCGGCGGCAGAACTGAACAATCGGCGTCTGCAGCCGGCCGGCCGGCCGGCCAAGACACTGAAAGCTCTGTTTCAGGAAAACCGGGTGCCGCCGTGGCTGCGCGCCGGCTGGCCGGCGCTGGTACAGGATGGCCAGCTGGCAGCGCTGGCCGGACTGGCCGTTGCCGGGGATTTCAGCACTCCGGAAGGCGGCCTGACACTGGGCTGGCAGTGCTGAAATATGAACTTCTTCACATTCTGCGGTCTTACTCTGTTGACTGTCGTTTGAGGTCTGAGACCAGAGTCGGAGGCTGAGCTGGAGTCTGTGACTACACAGGATTAAGGTGATTACTGCTGCTATGACATTGAAGTTACCCATTGTTCTGACCATTGTGCTGCTGCTGAGCGCCTGTGATTCTGAGGGGACGCCGATTCTGCGCGGTAAAAAAGCCGTGCAGCCGGCTGCCATGGTCACGGCACCGGAGGCTGTGGCTGATGCTGAGGCCCGGCAGCAGGCTGAGCCGCAGGATATGGCTGCCGGGGAAAAACGCACCCTGAATCTTACCCTGCCGGATTTCGGCTGGAACGGCCCGGCAGGTGAGTACGATGCGGCGGCTCTGCCGGATGTATTCCGCAGTTCCACCGCGCCGGAGAAGTACAACTGGTCGGGTCGTCTGCATCTGGACGAGTCGGAAGAAGCCAGAGAACGCCCCATTACGGATAATATCCGTGGGGCAGAGATTGAGTTCCAGGTCCGCCTGCCCTGATGCCCGCTGCCGGGTCAGGCCGGCCGCAACAGTGAGGGACGTTATGAGCATGGAGCTTTATCAGTTTCCGCTGTCACATTACTGCGAAAAAATCCGCTGGGCACTGGATTTCAAGGGTGTCCGCTACCAGACTATTGATCTTATTCCCGGGCTGCACCGCCGGCGTATGCTTCGTCTCAGTGGCCAGACGGCGGTGCCGGTTCTGCATCACCGTGGGCGCATCATCTGCGGTTCTTTCGCCATTCTCGATTATCTTGATGAGGTCGCACCGCAGCGTCCGCTGGCGGTTGCCGAGCCGTTGCTGCAGGAACAGGCGTGGCAGTGGGAACAACGCCTGGATCAGCAGGCCGGGCCGGATATTCAGCTCTGGTGCTATCACTATCTGCTGCAGGAGCCGGCGCTGATGATTCCACTGCTGGCCGGCGGGGGTCCGTTTTACCGGCGCTGGCTGGTGCGTACAACCTGGCAGGAAATCGAAAGCGGTATGCGCCGGCAGATGAATATTTCCGCCGCTGCTGCGGCCGCTGCCGAAGAAAGATTGCTGGTGCTGCTGAGTGATCTGCAGGACGCCTATAACCGCTCCCACTTTCTGGTCGGGGAGCAGCTGTCGCGGGTGGATATTACCGCCTGTGCACTGTTCTCCATGCTCTTCCGGCCGCGCGCTTATGCCGTGCGCTGGCCGGAACTGAACCGCTTACCGCCAGCGATGCGCCGCTGGCTGAACCGGCATGAAGCGCTGCTGGAGCCGCTGCACCTGCGTTATGTCCAGTACCGCTGAGGCGGACCGGGCCGGCCGTCAGAGAATGGTGCGGCCGAGCAGCAGGGTGCCGCTGTAGCCGGCGCTGTAGGCAATTATCAGCGCGACAAAGAACTTCAGGTAACTGCCGAAGGTCAGCTCGTCGATTTTGCTCATGGCAACAATGCCGGCGGCCGAACCGATAATCAGCAGCGAACCACCAACCCCCACAGCATAGGTCAGTGCCATCCATTCCTGCAGGCTCATACTGACATCTGCTTTCAGCAGCGCAGCGGTCAGCGGTACGTTATCAATCAGGGATGACAGCAGGCCCATCAGGTAGTTGGCCGCCCAGGCCGGCATATGCTGGTACAGGGTGACAAAGCTGTCGAGCGCATGGATTTCTTTCAGCGAGCCGACCAGCAGCAGGATACCGAGGAAGAACAGCAGGGTATCGAATTCGATCTGGCGGATATAGTTCAGAATCGGATGGTTCTCGGTATCTTCGCCATAAACCCGCGCCAGCAGAAACATAACGGACAGGCCGGTGAGGAAACTCAGTACCGGCGGAATATCAAACAGCACGTTGCCGGCGATGGTCGACAGAATGGTGAGGATAAACACCACCGCCACGGCCAGATCCACCGGCGCCAGATCGTTGTCTTTATGGTTGATCACAGCATGGTCACGTAGTGACCACGACAGCATAACAGCAAGCAGCAGCACTGCGCCCAGCGCCGGAATGGATAACAGCAGCAGGTTAATAATGCTGACCTTACCGGCGAGGAAAATCATCAGCGTGGTGACGTCACCGGTAATCATGGCGACACCACCGGAGTTCACGGCAAAGACGGCCACGGTGGCAAAACGCAGGGTTTTTGCCGCCGGCAGATTCAGTGACAGAATCAGTGCCACCGAGATCAGGGTGGCGGTGATGTTATCGGCCAGTGAAGAGAAGACGAACGCAAACAGCGCGGTCAGAATCAACAGTTTGCGCTCGCTGATCTGTTGCGGCAGAACACGGTAAATCAGACTTTCAATCAGGCCTTTTTTGTTCAGGTAAGCAACAAAGGTCATCGCCGCCAGCAAAAACAGCCATAAACTGGCAATTTCGCCGATATTTTCCTGCAGTCCCTCTTTCACCAGTTCATGAGTGTGCTCTTCGGCGGAAAAGGCAAACAGCAGAACCCAGGACAGGGCGCCGAGAAACAGCACTACCTGTGCTTTGTTGACGTGGATAACTTCTTCCAGAACCACAGCGAGAAGACCCAGCAGAGCGAGCCCTATAAGAAAATACGGCAGAATTTCAGGCATAAAGAACCTCGGAACAAACCATCGGCAGAGGCAGCTGTCCAGACAGACGGCTGCGAGCGGGACGCGGGCATTGTAGGACTGCAGCGTCTCAGGGCAAAGTGCTTTTTTGGTCGCGGAGGTACGACCATGGCCTCAGGCGGGGAATATCAGAGTCTGAAACAGACTGTTTTTAACGCCGCGGCAAAAGCTACAGCTCAGAGATGTTTCCGGGCCGATGGTTCCGCTGTGGTCAGAATTCCTGCCAGTCACCCTGATTGAGGGATTCGTTCCATTCACACAGCAGTTCTGCCAGCGCATGGGCCTGGCGATGCAGAAAGTGCAGCTCTTCCATGGTGTTTTTTTCGCCGGTATATAACGGCAGAGTGCGCAGTTTACTGACCAGCGGGTGATCCGGCAGCTGCATTTTATTGCGCTCCAGAGTCCAGCGGATGTTGTTGGTCAGCATGCGGAAAAAACTGATTTTGGTTTGCAGGGTAAAGAGGGTGAAATCTTCCAGATCGTTAAAATGCTGATAATCAATACCGGCCAGCAGTGCCGTGCGGCCACTGACCTTAATTGAGGCTGAACGTTTAAAATTCAGCACCATGGCCATGACACCGAACATTTCACCGGGATTAATTTCGTTGATGATTTCACCGCTGTCATCATTGGCCAGAACGGCCAGTTGTCCTTTCAGCAGGAAATACAGCACATTGGCATCGTCGCCGTGGTGCAGAATGGTTTCGTCCTGATCAGCGGCAACAAACTGGGTCACGCTCATCAGCAGCTCGAATTGCGTCGGATCCGTGTGAATCAGGTCTTTGAAAAAAGTGACACCATTGACGATACGCTGCAGGGTATCGATGGGGTACTCTTCGCGGGTGATTCGGCGCATATGGTCTCCAGCAACGGAAAATAACTCAGCAGAATATAGCACGGCAGACGGACCTTGAAAGACGGGGCCGGCCAGGAATCAGCAAAGTTATTGATCTGTGTGATGGGGATCGCAGGATTCTGTAAAGACGGAAAAACAGGGAACTCTGGTCATATCCCTGTCACAGCGGGCGGTATGCTGGTGGTTTGTGCTAACAGGCTGGCCGCTGGCGTCTGTCAGCGGCCAGAAGGGGCGCTTATTCGACGCCCTGGGATTTGAGGTATTCGTCGTAACTGCCGTGGAAGTCAACGATCTGGTTATCACGGATTTCGATAATCCGGGTGGCCAGTGACGAGACAAATTCACGGTCGTGGGAAACGAAGATCAGGGTACCTTCGTACATTTCCAGTGCCAGGTTGAGCGACTCAATGGATTCCATATCCATGTGGTTGGTCGGTTCGTCCATAATCAGCACATTGTGGTTGCCCATCATCAGCTTGCCGAACAGCAGGCGGCCTTTTTCCCCACCGGAGCAGACCTTGACGTTCTTTTTGATGTCATCCTGGTTGAACAGCAGACGGCCCAGTGTGCCGCGTACCACCTGATCATCGTGTTCCTGGGTTTTCCACTGCTCCATCCACTCGAACAGGTTCATGTCTTTGGCGAATTCGTATTCGTGATCCTGAGCGTAGTACCCCAGGTCGGCGTTTTCAGCCCACTTGATGGTTCCGGCCGTCGGAGTGATGTCATTCACCAGACACTTGAGGAAGGTGGTTTTACCCACGCCGTTGGCACCGATCACGGCGATTTTCTCACCGGCTTCGATCAGCAGGTTGGTGTTTCTGAACAGCGCATCTTCGCCATCATAAGCGTGCGCCAGACCTTCGATCTCCAGCGCCAGACGGTGCAGCTTTTTCTCCTGGGTGAAGCGGATAAACGGGTTCTGACGGCTGGACGGCTTGATGTCGTCGAGCTTGATCTTCTCAATCTGCTTGGCGCGGCTGGTAGCCTGCTTGGATTTGGAAGCGTTGGCCGAGAAGCGTGAGACGAACTGCTGCAGTTCGGCGATCTGGGCTTTTTTCTTGGCATTCTCTGACTGCAGGCGCTCACGCGCTGCGGTAGAGGCGATCATAAAGTCGTCGTAGGTACCCGGATAGATACGGATATCGCCGTAATCAATGTCGGCCATGTGAGTACAGACGGCGTTGAGGAAGTGACGGTCGTGGGAGATGATAATCATCGTACACTTCATGTTGTTCAGAATACCTTCCAGCCAGCGGATGGTATTGATGTCCAGGTTGTTGGTTGGTTCGTCGAGCAGCAGAATGTCCGGATTGGAGAACAGCGCCTGCGCCAGCAGTACCCGCAGTTTCCAGCCCGGGGCGACTTCACTCATCGGGCCGTTATGCAGTGCGGAGTCGATACCGGCGCCGAGCAGCAGTTCGCCAGCCCGGGATTCGGCGGTATAGCCACCCATTTCCGCGAATTCACCTTCCAGTTCAGCGGCGCGCATATAGTCGTCTTCGGTGGCTTCAAGATTGGCGTAGATAGCATCGCGCTCTTCTTTCACCGCCCACATCTCTTTATTGCCCATCATCACGGTGTCGAGCACGGTGAACTCTTCAAAGGCGAACTGATCCTGATTCAGCTTGCCCAGGCGCTCGTTCGGCGTCACGCTGACATTACCGGCTGTTGGCTCCAGCGTACCGTCCAGAATCTTCATGAAGGTGGACTTACCACAGCCATTGGCACCGATAAGACCATAACGGTTGCCGTCGCCAAATTTGACAGAGATGTTTTCAAACAGCGGCTTGGCACCGAACTGCATGGTGATATTTGCGGTGGAAATCACGGCGGAATCCTGAATGCTGAAGGTTTACAGAAGGGCCCGGATTATACGTTGTTTGCTGCACAAACACGACTGGCGGCAGTGGGCTGCGGCCATATTAACGGCGTAAAATGGGCGGTTTTTTTATGTTCGCCGCGCTGGCGATGTGAGGGGAAGCCGGGCAGTTACCTGCCCGGTGGGCAATCATTTGCCGCCGGCACGGCCCACAAAACGGCGCTCTTCCACGTTAATGCGGATTTTGTCACCGGTAGAGATGTGTTCCGGAACCTGTACGGTCAGACCGGTGGTTACGGTCGCCGGTTTGGTACGGGCGGTGGCGGAGTTGCCTTTGACGGATGGCTCAGTTTCAACAATTTCCAGCTCAACGATGGATGGCAGGTCGAGACCAACCGGCGATCCGTTGACCAGCAGCACCAGTACGCCGTCGGTCTGTTCGCTGACAAACAGCATATCGTCGGCGATGGCGTCTTTGTTCATGTGGTACGGCGTGTAGTCTTCGTTGTCCATAAAGACAAACTCGTCGCCGTCACTGTAGGAGAACATGGCCGGGCGTTTGATCAGATCAGCAAAGTTCAGCATGTCTGAATCTTTGAATGTCTCATCAATTTTCTGACCGGTAACCACCTCGTACATACGCATGCGGTACAGGCTGCCGCCGGCACGGCCCTGAGGCACGGAGCGCTCGATATCTTTTACAAAGTACACCTTACCGTTGTACTCAATGGCAGCGTTCTTTTTGATTTCACTCGCTTTTGGCATGACTGACTTGTCCTCTTGGTGATGCAGGCGGCGATACAGGCCTTGCGGCCGCGCCGAATAATACGCGTTTTGGCGGCCGAAAACGACTGTCCGGCAGCGATATGACAGCGGCAGCGGTCCGTGTTCTTATAGCAGGTACTGAGGCAACAGCAGGGGGCGTGGCGATGGATTATCAGACAGTGATGGATTTCTGGTTCTGTGAACTGCAGCCAAAGCAGTGGTGGATCAAAGATGCTGCGCTGGATGCACAGATACGGCAACGGTTTGCGGCGCTGCATACGGCCGCCACGGCGGGGGAACTGTTCCACTGGCGTAGTGCAGCAGCAGGGCGGCTGGCTGAGGTCATCGTGCTGGATCAGTTTTCACGTAATATGTTCCGCGCTACGGCGCAGGCGTTTGCCACTGATTCGCTGGCACTGGTACTGGCACAGGAGGCCGTGGCCGCGGGGGCAGACCAGCAGTTGCCGGCGCAACAGCGGGTGTTTTTTTATATGCCTTATATGCACAGCGAATCACTGCGCATTCATGATGAGGCGCTGCCGCTGTTCGGTCAGCCGGGGCTGGAAAATAATCTGGAATTTGAACACCGGCACCGGGCGATTCTGGAACGCTTCGGGCGTTACCCGCACCGCAATGCCATACTGGGGCGGGAATCCACGGCGGCGGAAGCCGAGTTTCTGACGCAACCGGGCTCATCCTTTTAACCCGGTGTCATCCTGTTCCGTCAGCGCGGGATCAGGGCTTTTTCAGGCTCAGGGTTGCGCTGCTTTTCTTGTTCGGATTGCGGTACACCTTTTTCGCTGGCTTCGGCCCGCTGCTGTCTTTACTACTGTCTTTATTGCGGCTGTGGCTTGTGCCGGTGGCAGCAGGGCGGGGGGCTTTTTCCGGCCGTGGCTGCTGGCGGTCAGTGTCGGTGGCGAGGCGGATGCCATTGTCTTCAATCACGATCTTACGCTCTTTGAACAGTTTGCCGATGGCCATTTTGAACGTCCGTTTGCTGACGCCGAAGTGCAGTTCGATCAGGTCTGCCGGTGAGTAATCGTTCAGACCCAGCGTACCGTTGCTTTCTTCCAGCTTTTTCAGGATGCGTTTCGCCAGCGGATCGGCCTTGCCGTGGCCGGCCGGCTCCAGCATCAGGTCGAGGCGGTGATCGGTGCGTACCCGTTTGACGTAGCCCTTCACCTGCTGGCCAACACGGATGGCTTTGCGCACATCATCATTGTGCAGCACGCCCCAGTACTGATTGTTGACCACGGCTTTGTAGCCCAGCTCGGTACGCTGGGTAATCAGCAGGCTGACCTTGTCTCCGGTCTCCAGCGGCATCGGTGCGCCGGGCCAGGATGGCGTGATTTCGTCGCGGATATAACGGTTCAGACGGGTGCTGCCGATAATGCGGCCGGTATTATCCAGCGTGACATACACCGCGTAGCTGTGGCCTTTTTCCATGCGCTGTTTCTGTTCGGCGAACGGCACGAAAAGATCCTTGGCCAGGCCCCAGTCGAGAAAAGCGCCCATGCTGTTGACGTCCGCCGCCTGCAGAAAGGCGACTTCACCGACGGCGGCTTTGGGCTGCTGGGTTGTGGCGATCAGACGGTCTTCCGAATCGAGATAAATAAACACCGTCAGTTCATCACCGATGGCGGTATTGTCCGGCACCTGACGGCGTGGCAGCAGAATGCGGCCACCGTCAGTATCGTTGAGGTAAAGACCCTGTGGTTGTTCATCAGCCACGGTCAGGGTGTAAAAGCGTCCGGGTTCGGCCATGGGGAATTCCTGCAGGAAAAAGGGAAGTGAACTGGGCGCGTATATTATCACAGCCGGAACGCAGCGACTCACCATCATCGCACCGGACAGGGGGCTCCGGTACACCGCCGGCAACTGCCGTTTGTTGCCTGGTATCCGGGGCCGCTGCTCATCAGGAGCAGGTGGGGTGTGCGTGAATCAGTGTAGCGCTTCCAGCTGGCGGGTCAGACGTTTGGGGGCGATACGGACGGTTTCCGGCATACCGGGTACCATTCTGAATGAAATGATCATACCGGGCTGCAGCCGGTCAGCCAGATGCGCTTTGCCCTGAGGCACGCTGTATTCTGCGGTCAGGGACTGCCCCTCATATTCAGTGCCGATATAAAGCGTGGTAAGAATTTCAGTCACTTTCCGGCGGCCGTTGGCTTGCCGGGTATCTGCAATCTCTTCTTTTTCTATCGTGGTGACGGCGGATGAGAAATCGCGGCCATATTGTTTGTTCAGACCCGAGTCATAGTAATAACGGGTGCTGCTGATCAGCGATTCGGCAGAAAAGTACAGGCTGATCAGGCCGGCAGCGCCGAAGAGCAGAGTCAGAATAAGACCTGAACGTGTGCCATGCCACGCGATATACGCGCCGGATGCGGCGACGCCGAGGAATATCAGGGCACCGGCAAATATCAGGAAAGAAGGGAGTAATTGCCCTTTGAGCGCCTGCCGGAACAAGGCCCATTTTTCTTTCTGCGAAACAGGTTTTAACACAGTATCTCCCTGAATGTTGCATCATCAATCAGGCCGCACACCCGGATCAGGTGCGGTAAATGGTTTCAATCAGATGCCAGCCGAAGCGGGTTTTCACCGGCCCCTGAACGCTCAGCAGCGGGCCTTTGAATACCACATCATCAAAAGCTTTGACCATGTCGCCTTTATTGAATTCACCAAGGCTGCCGCCGTTCTTCTTCGATGGGCAGGTGGAATATTTCTGCGCCAGACGGCTGAAATCTTCGCCTTCTGCCAGCTGTTGTTTCAGTTTTTCGGCCTCTTCCCGGGTTTTCACCAGAATATGGCGGGCACATGCTCGTGGCATAAGCTCTCCTTTTTTAAGAATTTATCTGACCATCCGGTCACATTTGGCGTCGCGCAGCGCCAGTCTCTGTGAGAAAATCGCCGCCGTTTGAATTATACCCGTAAGTCAGAGAGGTAAGTATGAGCGTCCACGAAATCCGTCACCCCCTTGTCCGCCACAAACTTGGTTTGATGCGTAATAAATCAATCAGTACCCGTGGCTTCCGCCAACTGGCGGGTGAAGTCGGAAATCTGCTGACTTACGAAGCAACCAAAGACCTGGAGCTGGAAGAATACAACCAGGATGGCTGGTGTGGCCCGACCAAATGCGAACGCATCCGTGGTAAGAAAATCACCATCGTGCCGATTCTGCGCGCGGGTCTGGGGATGCTGGATGGCGTACTGGAACTGATTCCGAGCGCAAAAATCAGTGTGGTGGGTCTGTACCGTGACGAAGAAACGCTGGAACCGGTGAGTTACTTCGACAAACTGGCCGGCGATATTGACCAGCGTATGGCGCTGATTGTTGACCCGATGCTGGCCACCGGTGGCTCCATGGTGGCCACCATTGATCTGCTGAAGAAAACCGGCTGCAGCAGTATCCGTGCGCTGGTACTGGTGGCAGCACCGGAAGGCATCAAAAAAGTCCAGGAAGCGCATCCGGATGTGGATATCTATACCGCGTCTGTCGACAGTCATCTGAATGAAAACGGTTACATCATCCCCGGTCTGGGCGACGCCGGCGACAAGATTTTCGGCACCAAATAATAACAACTACAGGGGAGAAAATTTCATGCAAAGCAATAACGATAACCTGTACAGCGGCTGGCGGATGCTGCTGGCCGGTGCGCAGATGCTGTTTGTGGCATTCGGCTCACTGGTACTGGTTCCTCTGATTACCGGGCTTGATCCGAGTGTAGCGCTGTTTACTGCAGGTCTGGGGACACTGATTTTTCAGTTCACCACCAAGCGTTCCATTCCGGTGTTCCTGGCATCTTCCTTTGCTTTTATTGCACCGATTATTTTCAGTATCCAGACCTGGGGAATGGCGGCCACCATGGGCGCTCTGTTCTGTGCCGGTCTGGTGTATATGGCACTGTCGGCGCTGGTGGCCCTGCGGGGTCCGGGTTTCCTGCACCGTCTGCTGCCGCCGGTAGTGACCGGCCCGATCATTATGATTATCGGTCTGGGTCTGGCGCCGATTGCGGTGAATATGGCGATGGGGAAAACCGGTGATGCCTCGGCTGAACTGTTTCCTTATGCCGATGCCATGTGGGTTTCCATGCCGGCGCTGATCACTACGCTGCTGGTGGCCACGCTGGCCAAAGGAATTTTCCGTCTGGTGCCGATTCTGGCCGGTGTGGCAGTGGGTTATGCCATTGCTGCTGTCAGTGGCATGGTCGATTACAGCGCCGTGACCGGCAGCCCGTGGATGCGTCTGCCGGGTTTTGTGATGCCGGAATTTCATCTGGCTGCCATCCTGTTCATGATTCCGGTCGCCATTGCACCGGCGATTGAGCATGTGGGCGACGTACTGGCCATCGGCAGCGTTACCGGTAAAGACTATGTGCAGAAGCCGGGTCTGCACCGCACGCTGCTGGGTGATGGTCTGGCGACTTCGGCGGCATCGCTGTTTGGTGGACCGCCGAACACGACCTATTCCGAAGTGACCGGCGCGGTGATGCTGACCAAGGCCTTCAATCCGGTGGTAATGACCTGGGCGGCGGTGTTTGCCATTCTGCTGGCATTTGTTGCCAAATTCGGCGCCCTGCTGCAGACCATTCCGACGCCGGTGATGGGCGGTATTCTGATTCTGCTGTTCGGCTCCATCGCCGGCGTGGGCATGAATATTCTGATCAAGGGCAAAGTGGATATGAGCGCCCAGCGCAATCTGGTGATTGTGGCGACCACGCTGGTGTTCGGTATCGGTGGCATGGCCATCGGTTCAGAATCCTGGCACCTGCAGGGCGTCAGCCTGTGTGGTGTGGTGGCGATCGTGCTTAACCTGATCCTGCCGCATGCGGACCCGGTTGCGGATCTGCATGAAGAAAAAGACATTGTGGATGACATTGTCGAGCACGGCCGGTAATTCCGGCTTGCTGACAGAAACGGCCGCTTTGTGCGGCCGTTTCTGTTTCCGGCGCCTGAAAAGCGCCTCAATCAGGCACCTTTATTGGCACCTGTGGTCACAGTCGTTAAGGTAAAAAGAAAGAATCCGGCAGCTGGAGATCCTTATGGCCCTGAGCAATGGCGTGCATCTGATCTGTTACCCCAACCGTCTGGGGGACAATATTCATGATCTGCATCAGACCCTTAACAGGCATTTCCGTGACGCCGTCAGTGGCGTGCATCTGCTGCCATTCTACCCCTCCAATGCCGATAATGGTTTTTCACCGCTGACCCATCTGGAGGTTGATGCGGCGTATGGCTGCTGGGAAGACGTCAGCCGTCTGGCCGCGGATTACGATCTGTGTGTGGATCTGGTGATCAATCATATCTCTGATGAATCACGGGAGTTCCGCGACTTTCTGCAGCATGGCTACGCGTCGGAATTTGCGGATCTGTTTATTCATGTCGATGAGCTGGAACCCATCAGCCACGATGATCTGGCGAAGATTCATATCCGCAAAGAGAAAGAACCTTTCCGCGAAGTGACCTTTGCCGACGGCGGCAAAGGCCGGGTCTGGTGTACCTTTACCGAGCATCAGGTTGATCTCAATTATGCCCGTCCGGCGGCGCGTGAACTGATGGCGCGCTATATGAAATTCCTTACAGCGGCCGGGGTGAAAC
Source organism: Pseudomonadales bacterium (assembly GCA_963682115.1). Taxonomy (GTDB): domain Bacteria; phylum Pseudomonadota; class Gammaproteobacteria; order Pseudomonadales; family Oceanobacteraceae; genus Venatoribacter. Next base: position 2,746,934 of record OY821639.1, read on the forward strand.
TGTTCCGTCTGGATGCTTTCGGTTATCTGACCAAAGAAATCGGCAGCAGCTGTTTTCTGGTGGAGCCGGACGTTTACCGCCACCTCGACTGGTTCAATGAGCTGGCACAGTCGCTGGAGGCGGAACTGTTACCGGAAGTGCACGACCACACCAGTTTCCAGTACGCCATCGCCCGCCGGCATATGCATTGTTACGGCTTTGCTCTGCCACCGCTGATGCTGCATGCCATGCTGTCGAATAACAGTAAGCATCTGAAAAACTGGCTGCGCATGTGTCCGCGCAATATGGTCACGGTGCTGGATACCCACGACGGCATCTGTATTCCGGATGTGGAGGGCGTATTGCCGGACGGTGAAATTGCCGCGCTGGTGGAAAACCTGAATGAGCGCAGTGCCGATCCGATTCTGCGCCGTTCTGCGCTGAATCCGCATTCAGTCGGCGCTATTTATCAGCTCACCTGTACGTTCTACGATGCCATGATGCGTAATGATGACGCCTATATCTGCGCGCGGGCGATTCAGTTTTTCTGCCCCGGTATCCCGCAGGTGTATTACGTTGGCCTGCTGGCCGGGGTTAACGATGACGCGCTGAGCGATCTGACCGGTGAGGCGCGCGACATTAACCGGCACTATTACGGGCTGGAGGAAGTGGAGGAAGCCATGCAGCAGCCGGTGGTACAGCGCCAGCTGGAACTGATGCGCTTCCGCAATAATTATCCGGCTTTTGACGGCCATTTCGAACTCAATTCATCCGGTGATGACAGTGTCTGTCTGGCCTGGCGTCACGGCAATTACTATGCGCGGCTGTTTGTCGATCTGAACTACAAAACCGCGCGCATCAGTTACCTGAATGAAAGCAATCTGAAGGAAGTGCACTGGCAGTGCTGAGCCGGGCGCTACTGCCCGGCGGCATTTTTCAGCAGGCTGTTTTCCACCACACTGACTTCCACCCGGCTGCCGGCGGCAACGTCCTGCAGCAGGGTGACGTCATCCAGCGCATCGGCCCAGATCACCGCCGGGTGAGCGAGGCGGATCTCATGGTGAAAGGACAGCGGCGTCGGGCCATAGCCGATGACAATGCTGCTGCCATCCACCCAGAAGGCGATGTCGCCGGGCCGGACCACTTTGCTGGTTTCCGCGCTTGGCGGAATAAAGGGAATGGGGCAGTCAAACATCAGCGTCTGTCCCCAGGTATGAACACTGGCCGCAAAGGGCGCAGCAGCGCTGATGACCTGGGCCAGCGGCGTATGGCGCAGTGCCAGACGCAGCTCGGCCGATTCAAAACGCAGTGAAAGCAGCATAAAAGACCCTCCGCAGCGGGCTGAATACCTGCCACCGGATGCTGGCAGGTATTTAAGGAACCTCTGAATAACTCTGCACAGCTCTGCGCGAATCTTTCCGGGCTGCAGAGCAAGGCGGCGAATGCAGGGAATGGCGGGTCCTTTTCAAGTTCACCAACGCCGCTATGTGGGCCGGAAAGTCGCGCCCTGCCACCCAGAGTGGGCACCGGGTTATTCAGAGATCCCTTAGATTATCAGAGGGGCATGCCGGCTGCCCGCGCTTTTTCCGTCCGTCAGGCAACCGCCTGACTGTCAATCATAGATTTATTAACAGAGTTCAGGATGGCATTCAGGCTGGCTGACAGAGTGTCTTCATCCTGCGCCGCCGCGGTAACGCGTTTACCGTGGATACTGGCCTGAATAAAGGCCATGGCGCTGGCATCCGAACCTTCGGACAGAGCCTGCTCGTCAAACTGCAGCACCTGAATATCGCTGCCGGTTGCCTTGTGCATGGCATCGGCGAAGGCGCTGATGGCACCGCTGCCGTGGCCGTGAATCAGTACCAGCTGTGAGCCATCGTTGATAGACGCCTGCAGATGATATTCATTGCCCTGTTTATCCACCTGATAGCCGGCCAGTGAGTAGCGGCCTTCAGCCGGCATAAATTCACGGCGGAAGACGCCGACGATGTCAGCTGTGCTGAGTTCACCTTCGCGACGCTCACTTTCGGCCTGAATCGGCTGTGCCAGTTCGATCTGCATCCAGCGCGGCAGGGTGGCACCGATGGCCTGTTCCAGCAGATAACTGGCGCCGCCTTTGCCGGACTGGCTGTTCACCCGGATTACCGACTGGTAGTTGCGGCCAAGGTCCTGCGGATCAATCGGCAGGTAAGCAACATCCCATGGCTCATCATCCGGCTGTTGGGCCAGACATTTGCGGATGGCGTCCTGATGACTGCCGGAGAAGGCGGTGTACACCAGTTCCCCCACCCACGGGTGACGCGGATGGGTTTTGATGTTGGTACAGGCTTCCACAGTGGCAATAATGTCGTCGGCAATGCTGATATCCAGCTGCGGGTCGATGCCCTGGCTGTAGAGGTTCATTGCCATGGTCACGATGTCCATATTGCCGGTACGTTCACCGTTGCCGAGCAGGGTACCTTCAATCCGGTCTGCGCCGGCGAGCAGGGCCATTTCCGCGGCGGCCACACCACAGCCGCGGTCATTGTGGGTGTGAATGCTGACGACGAGGCTGTCGCGTTTATCCACGTTATCGCAGAACCATTCCACCTGATCGGCAAACACGTTCGGCATCGCACTCTCAACCGTGGCCGGCAGATTGATGATGGCTTTGTGCTCAGGCGTTGGCGCCCAGACATCAATTACGGCATTACATACCCTGGTGGCAAATTCCACTTCGGTACCGGAAAAACTTTCCGGTGAGTACTGGAATACCCATTCGGTCTGCGGATATTTCTCCGCTTCGTCCCGCACTTTGCGCGCACCGTTGACGGCGATATCAACAATGCCCTGCTGGCTGAGGCCAAAGACTTTTTCCCGCTGCACCGGTGATGTTGAGTTGTAGACGTGCACAATGGCACGACGGGCGCCTTCGAGGGACTGATACGTGCGCTCAATCAGCTCATCACGGGCCTGAACCAGTACCTGGACGGTGACATCGTCAGGAATCTGATTCTCTTCGATGAGCCAGCGGACAAAGTCATAGTCCGGTTGCGAGGCAGCAGGGAAGCCGACTTCAATCTCTTTGAAGCCCATCTTCACCAGCAGAGCCCACATGCGCTGCTTCTGCGCCACCGACATCGGTTCGATCAGCGCCTGATTGCCGTCACGCAGGTCAACTGAGCACCATGCAGGAGCTGTGGTCAGTGTCTGGTCCGGCCAGCGGCGGTCGGCTTTGGCGACTGGAGTGAACGGACGGTATTTACGATGGTCGAAACGGGCGTTGGCAGAAGTGCTCATGATCATTCCTTGCGATGATATTCAGCTGGTTGGCGATTTATTGCTCATCAGTCGGGTTGTTGCTTACTGTTGTTGTCCGGCTCTTGTGAAGCTGGCTGCCTGAGCGTTCCCGGATAGGGAATGTCGGCTCTGGTCCTCGGACCGGCGGCGCAGACCGCTTTGGGATAGAAAGCGGAACTGGTTAACAGTATGTGCACAGTATATGCGTAATATGAGCAAATATGATTGCAAACTTGCTATTGTATTTAGTGAATATTGGTGTTTAATTTTAAAAATTGAATCATTTGAGGCTTTTTTAGCCAAAAGAGATAAGTGGCTTGTAATGTCTGGGCTCCGGCCAGGGTTCAGGCCAGGACGGAGGAACCGCAGGTGACCACTGACAGGCCCAAGCTGGATCGTATCGATCTGCATATTCTTAAACTGCTGCAGGAAGACGGCAGCCTCAGTAATCTTGAGCTGGCCGATAAAGTCGGACTGTCACCATCCCCCTGTTCACGCCGGGTCAAGGCACTGGAGGACAGCGGGCTGATTCAGGGATACCGCGCCCATCTGGATGCCCGCGCACTGGGACTGGATCTGCTGGCGCTGATTTCCATCAGCATGGATCGCCACACGCCGGAACGTTTCGAGAACTTTGAAGCTGCGCTGGCTGCCTGTCCGGAAGTGCTGGAGTGTTATCTGATCACCGGCCAGTCCGCCGACTATGTGGTGAAAGTGATCGTCCGCGATATGAACGCTTACCAGCAGTTCCTGCTTGGCACCCTGACCCGGATCGAAGGCGTCACCGGTGTGCATTCCAGCTTCGTGATGCGCAAGGTGGTTGACCGTACTGCGCTGCCCCTGAGCTGATCCCGCCCCGCCGGAAATGCAACAGCGTCTCATTTCTTGACCGGCTGTTTATCTGTTGTGCATTGTCTATACTGCTGATTAGCCCAGATTGGCCGGAATTCTGCCGGCCATGTTAATCCGCAAGAGGAATAGCCTTGTCCGCCGGCCGTCTGTCATCCATCGAGAGCAAACTGACGCTCTATGTGCTGCTGTTCAGCATCCTGTTCGGGGTGCTGTTCAGTGCGGTGCAGATTGGGGTGGACTACGCCGGTGAAAACCGCCGCTTCTTTGAGAATACTGCCCAGTTGCTGGAGCGCCAGAGTGGCCCGGCGGCCTTATCCCTGTATAACTACGACAACAGCACCATGCAGACCATCCTCGACAGTCTGCTGCTGAATCAGGCCATTGTGGCTGCGGCGATCGTGGAGGAATCCACCGGTTTTGAAAAACGCGCCGGCCTCGACAAAGAACAGTTGTCAATGAAGGGTCAGGCTTTTTATTACCGTGCGCAGAGCGTGTCGCTGCTGGAACCCAGTATTTACAGCCAGAACAAGCGGCTGATCGGGCGGCTGGAAGTCTGGGTTGATACCCGTCTGACGCGGCAGGGGTTTGAGCGCCGTGCCATGCTTACCCTGGCACTGGATGTACTGCGTAATGTAGCGCTGGCGGTGGTGCTGATTCTTGTCTTCCGTGTCCGTCTGACCCGTCCGGTCAAACGCCTGATGAACCGGCTGCTGGAAATTGATCCGCGCAATCCGCAGCGTGGCTCGCTGGTGGTGGAAAAACCGCTACGCCATTCCGAGCTGGATGATCTGGTCAGTAAAATGAATACCCTGCTGCTGGCCATGCAGCGTGAAATCGGACAGCGTCAGGACGCGGAACACCGCGTGCGTCAGCTGAACGAACAGCTGGAAGAAAAAGTCCGCGCCCGTACACAGGCGCTGCACGACAGCAATAGCCAGCTGCAGAGCAGTATTGATGAACTGCAGCGTACTCAGGATCTGTTACTGCAGGCGCAGCGCATGGCATCGCTCGGGCATCTGGCCGCCGGGATGGCGCACGAAATCAATAATCCGATTGCGGTGGTGTACTCCAATATTGCCACCCTGAGTGAGTATCTGACCGAACTGATCCGGCTTGCTGATCAGTACCGCGAAGCCGAACACCAGATTGCCGATAAAGCACTGGTCACCGCACTGGTGGCCATGCGTCAGGATATTGATATGGATTTTGTCCGTGACGATGCGCCGGATCTGGTGCGCACCTCCAAACAGAGTCTGGAACGGGTACGGAAAATCGTCAGTGAGCTGAGAACCTTTGCCGACAGTGAAAACCAGCATAAAGAAACGGTATCGCTGGACGACCTGATGGATGAAGCCATCGGTGAACTGGACCTGAACAACAACCGCTGTGTGAATGTTTACCGTTACCTGCAGCAGCTGCCGCCAGTGGTCTGTATTCCGGAACAGGTACGGCTGGTGTTCCGCAATATTCTGCACAATGCACAGGATGCGATGCCGGAGGGCGGTACCATTGAGATCGCCGGAGAAGTGCACGACGACCGGATCGACGTGATGGTCAAAGACTCCGGCACCGGTATGAGTTCAGAAGATATGAGCTGTGCCATCAATCCGTTTTTTACCCGCAAGGAAATCGGAGAAGGCACCGGGCTGGGGCTGACGGTCGCTTACAATATTATGGCGAATCATGGCGGTGAACTGCATATCGACAGCAGCCCGGGTAAGGGCACCATGATCACCCTGCGTTTCCCGCGGCACTGATCCTCCGTTATTTTGCCGGCGTTTTTCTTTCTGCTGCCGGCTGATAGTATTTCTGCACGACGGATCTGATAATAATAAGTGGAATTTCTTTATGTGTGCCGAGCATTTCCCCATGGTGGTAAGACGCAGTCCTGACTCAGCGGTAAGCGGAGGCCGCGGGTGAAAAGACTGTTTATTCTGGCAGCGCTGACCGGCGCGCTCTACATTCTGTTGTGGCCTCAACATCCGTACCCTTTCAGTTATGCGCTCAAGGCCACGCCAGTGATTCTGCTTGGCGTTATGGCGCAGCAGTTACTGCATGGCCGTGAGCGCTGGCTGTACAGTCTGGCGCTGCTCGGCTCAGCAACCGGTGATATATTTCTGGATATCGACCGCGTTACCTATCTGAAACCGGCGTTGATGGCCTTTTTGCTGACTCAGCTGGCGTATATTGTTTTATTTGCTGCCCGGCGGAGCCTGAGTGCGGCACAGGGCAGCCGTTTCTGGCTGGCACTCAGCCTGCCATCGCTGGTGGCGGTGCTGTTGTTGTGGCAGTTTTATCCGGCGACCGGAGCCATGTGGTGGCCGGTGGTTATTTATGTGATCTGCCTGACGGCCATGACGGTACTGGCACTCTTGTCCGGTGAGTGGATACTGGCAACGGGCGGGGCGTTGTTTATGCTGGCGGATTCCCTGATTGGCGTGAATCGTTTCTGGATTTCCTTTGAAAATTCAACGCCGGTGATTGTCAGTATTTATATCACCGCCCAGTTGCTGATAGGCTATAGCCTTCTGCGCCCGTGGCGCAGAACCTGACGCCGGCGGATCCCCTGTTATTGGCCGTGCCGGCAACGCAATGATTCATCCGCCCCGCAGTCAGCGGGGCTGTTTTCTTAACTGGATTCAATATGGCGAAGAAATCCTCCTCCGGTGGTCTGGTCTATTCCACCGAATTCGGCCGTGCCTGTCCTGAGTGTGGTCAGCCCATCGACCAATGCATCTGTGATGAAGCGCAGGTGCCGGCCGGTGATGGCATCGTGCGGGTCAGCCGTGAAAGCAAAGGCCGTGGTGGTAAGGTGGTGACACTGGTCAGCGGTATTCCGCTGGCGGGAGCTGAACTGAAAACACTGGCCAAAGAACTGAAAAAGAAATGTGGTGTCGGTGGTGCGCTGAAAGATGGCATCGTCGAAATTCAGGGCGACCAGCGTGATCTGCTGGTCAGTGAACTCAGTAAACGGGGTTTTACCGTTAAAAAAGCAGGCGGTTAATCACAGTGGCCAGAGCACTGATTGTATATGCTCATCCCCGTCATCAGACATCCCGGGCAAACCGGGAACTTCTCGAGGTGGTAAAAGACCTGCAGGAAGTCACGGTCCGTGACCTGTACGAAGAGTATCCGGATTTTTTTATTGATGTTGCATACGAGCAGGAGCTGGTGCGTAACCACGACATCATTATTTTTATGTTTCCCTTTTACTGGTACAGCGCGCCGTCATTGCTGAAAGAATGGCAGGACCGGGTACTGGATTATGGGTTTGCGTTTGGTATCAATCATCAGTCACGCAAACCCGGGGATACCAACCGCACCGATCTGAGCGGCAAAACCCTGTGGGTGGTGACGACCGCCGGTGGCCCGGCTAACGCCTTTACGGAAAAAGGTATTCACCGCCATCCGCTGGAACATTTTCTGTTGCCTTATGCCCAGATTGCCAGCCTGTGCGGCATGCACTGGCAGCCGCCGCATATTATTTATCACGTGCGCCAGCTGACGCAGAATTATCTGCACCAGAAGGCAGAAGGTTTCCGCCAGAACCTGCTGGCATTGCTGCGGGAGGTGGACCATGCATGATTCCGGTCTGCTGACCCAGGCATTTGTTTTTCTGCTGTCGGCGGTCGTCGCGGTACCACTGGCCAAACGCGCCGGGCTGGGATCGGTGCTGGGTTACCTGTGCGCAGGTGCGGTGATCGGTCCGTTCGGTTTTGCGTTTGTCGGTCAGAACGTGGATGGCGTGATGGCGTTTGCCGAATTCGGCGTGGTGCTGATGCTGTTTCTGATTGGTCTCGAACTCGACCCGTCCGTGCTCTGGCGTATGCGGGTGTCGGTGCTGGGGCTGGGTGGTCTGCAGGTGGTGCTTACCAGTCTGCTGATTCTGGCCGCCGGGCTGGCGCTGGGATTGTCATGGCAGGAAAGCCTGGCGCTGGGCATGATTCTGTCGATGTCTTCCACCGCCATTGTGCTGCAGAGCATGAGTGAAAAATCGCAGCTGAAAACCGCCGCCGGGCAGTCGGCCTTTTCGGTTCTGCTGTTTCAGGATATGGCGGTGATTCCGATGCTGGCCATTCTGCCACTGCTGGCAATGGATGGTTCGCTGGTTGAGGCCCCGGCGCACAGTGGTCTGTCCGGCTGGAAGAAAACCCTGCTGGTGCTGGTGGTGGTGGCCGGTATCGTGGTGGTCGGGCGTCTGCTCAGCCGCTGGCTGTTCCGCATTATTGCGGAAACCCGGCTGCGCGAGACCTTCACCGCCACGGCATTGGTGCTGGTGGTGGGGATTGCCCTGCTGATGGAGCTGGTTGGTCTGTCGCCGGCACTGGGTACCTTCGTCGCCGGGGTGGTGCTGGCCAACAGTGAATACCGTCATGAACTGGAATCTGAAATTGAACCCTTCAAGGGACTGCTGCTGGCAGTGTTCTTTATTTCGGTCGGCGCCAGCATCGACTTCGCCTTACTGGCGGCCAAACCACTGCTGATCATCAGTCTGGTGCTGGCGCTGATGGGCGGCAAAATGCTGGTGCTGGCCATCCTGGGGCGGGTATTCGGACTGCACGGCCAGAGCAATGCCATGTTTACTTTTGCGCTGGCGCAGGGCGGTGAATTTGCCTTTGTGCTGTTCACCTTTGCCACCAATAACAGCATTCTGCCGCCGTCGCTGGTGGAGCCTCTGGTGCTGGTGGTGGCGCTGTCGATGGTGATGACCCCGCTGCTGATGACCGCCAATGAACGCTGGATTCTGCCACGCCTGTCGGGCAATAAAGTGCGCCGTGAACACGATGTGATTGATAGTGGTGAGTCGCGCGCGATTGTCGTTGGCTTCGGCCGCTTCGGCCAGATTATCGGCCGTCTGTTGCGGATGAACGGTTTCAATATCACGGTTCTGGAACACGATGCGACGCAGGTGGATACCGTGCGGCGTTTTGGTCATCAGGTGTTTTTCGGTGATGCCGGGCGGCTGGATCTGCTGGAGTCTGCCGGTATCAGTCGGGCAGAGCTGATTGTCATCGCCATTGATGAGCATTCGCGCGCGCTGCAGATTGTCAGCCTGGTGCGCCGTCATTATCCGCAGATCCGCATTCTCGCGCGCGCGCGGGCTCGCCGTCAGGCGGCGGAACTGCTGCGCGCCGGCGCTGATCATGTTGAACGCGAGACTTTCCATTCGGCACTGGCACTGGGACGTGAAGCGCTGTGTGCCCTTGGTTACCGTGCTTATCTGGCGCGTCGTGCTGCGGAAATTTTCCGCCACCGGGATGAACTGAACGTGTATGAATTACGCGATGTGCTGGATGATGAAACCGCGTTCTTTAACCGCGCGCGGCAGCATGCCGAGGATCTGGAAAAGCTGATGCAGGAAGACATGCAGCTGGATACGGAAAGCCGCGAAAAAAGCTGGGGCCGGGATTAACCCGGCCTGTGCTTACAGCACTTCCATATGGCGGGTCAGTTCTTCACGGATAGCATCCGGTACCGGTACTGCCTGTTTGGCGTCGTGATCAAAATGCACCATCACGGCGCTGCCCTGGGCTCCCATTTTACCGTCCTGCCAGGCTTCATGATGAATGGTCATGGAGCTGTTACCCAGCTTGCTGACAAAGGTACGGATTTCCACTTCTTTGCCGTAAAACAGCTCGCCGACGTATTCCACTTCAATTCTGGCAACGATCAGATGCCAGTCCTGCGGATTCAGGTCCGGCGTAAACAGGCGGAACAGCGGGGTTCTTGCCTCTTCAAACCAGACCGGCAGTACGGTGTTATTGATATGGCCGAGGGCATCGGTATCACCGAAACGGGGATTAATGGTTAAGGTCCACATAACTGACTCCTGTGTTATCAGCACCGCAGTGTACGGGCAAATGACCATGTTTGTTAACACTGTTGCTGTCTGACCAAAGTCCTGTTGCCGGATGGTCAGCTGTCGGCAGGGGCTGGCAGGAGAGGCGTAAGATTTCTGCCTGCCTGAGTTTCTGAACCCGGCGCTGATCGCTTATCATGCCCGCCTCAGGTGGGGGATATGCTCAGTGACGATAACAGGTCAGACAGTTGATAACGATAACGAAGCCATGCAGCTGGCACTTAAGCTGGCGCAGCAGGCCGCCGCCGCCGGGGAAGTGCCGGTGGGTGCGCTGGTAGTACTGGATGGCAAAGTCATCGGCAGCGGTTTTAATCAGCCGATCACAACCCTTGACCCCAGTGCGCATGCCGAAATGGTTGCCATCCGCGAGGCTGCCAGAAATATCGGTAATTACCGTCTGTCGGGCGCTACCCTGTATGTCACCGTGGAACCCTGCACTATGTGCACCGGGCTGCTGATTCACAGCCGTATCGCACGCTTGGTTTATGGTACTACCGAGCCCAAGGCCGGGGCGATTGACAGTGCCATCCGCCTGCCACAACAGCCGTTTTATAATCACATCATGGACATTCAGGGTGGGGTGCTGGCAGCGGAATGCGCGCAGGTCATGTCGGATTTTTTTGCTGCGAGGCGTGAGGCAAAGAAAAAACTGAAGCGGCTGTCGCCGGCGGCAGACAAAGGAAAAGAATAAAAAAAAGCGGCAATCATTGCCGCACAGAAACTCTCAGAGGAGTGGAGGAATAACCGTGACCATGGCGGATGACAACTGCAGCTCCTGACCATCGTCGATAAAGTTGTGATTCTGTTCTTCGTTCCAGACCAGAACGTCGTAGTAGCGGCGGATATTCTGCACGTAATCCACCGGCTCCTGACCACGCGCATAGCCGTGGCGGGTGTAGCGGTAATAACGTTTCTGGCTCAGCAGCGGCAGCGATTCCTTAACATCCATCCACAGATCCGGATTGCCGCCGCTTAATTCAGTAATTTTGCGCGCATCACGCAGGTGACCATAGCCAACGTTATAGGAAGCCAGCGCCATCCAGGTGCGGTCAGGTTCCTGCACGTTTTCAGCGGCCAGACGTTCCCGCAGTTTCGACAGGTACTGGGCGCCGCCCATAATGCTTTGTTTGGCATCCAGACGGTTGCGGATACCCAGTTCGCGGGCGGTGTTACGGGTCAGCATCATCAGACCGCGCACACCGGTAAAGCTGCGGGCAGTCGGATTCCAGTGGCTTTCCTGATAACCCACGGCGGCCAGCAGGCGCCAGTCGAAACCGTTTTTATCGGCGGCTTCCTGAAAATGGGGTTTATAGGTATCGAGTTTTTTGCCGGTCTGACGCAGGAAGCGGCGGGCACCGACATAATCCAGCTCGTCGAGGTGGCCGTAATAACGTTCCGACAGACCAGCCATCAGGGCAGAATCTTTCTGTGCGGCGAAAAACTCGTTGGCAGCCTGATGCAGACTGTCGTCGCGGCTGTGACTGAAAGCCCAGCCAATGTTTTCACTGCCACTCAGGTCAAAGGCAATGGCCAGCGTCGGAAAGTAGGCCTGCAGTACCTGAAATTCGTTGGAATCAATCACGGTGTAGTCGATGTTGCCGGATGCCACCATCTGCAGCAGATCGGAGACTTCAAACTCAGAACTTTCACTCCAGGTCAGCTCCGGGTGGGCCACCTGAAACTGACGCAGGTGCTCGGAATGGCTGGAGCCGGAAGAAACCACCAGTTGGCCGGAAGCGAGATCCGACAGCTGTTCCGGTTTCAGGCCTCCGCGGCGGTACACCACCTGTTCGGTAACCTGCATATAAGGGAGCGAGAAACGGACCCTGCGTTCACGCTCTGCTGTCTGGGTGAGACCGGCCGCGGCGAACGCGGCCTCTCCTGTCTCCAGGGTGCTGAAAATGTCATTCAGGTTGTCAGCGACCTTAACGGTCAGGCTGACGCCCAGATAATCGGCGAAGGCCTGGGCCAGCTCGTATTCATAACCGGCGGCGCCACTGCGGTCCTCGAAATAGGTGGTCGGGCTGTTGCGCGTCACCATCACGATTTCGCCGTGCATGCGGATCTGTTCCAGCTTATCCGGGCGCACACTGCCGGTCAGCGCGCCGAGGCACACTGCCGAGAGCAGTACGGTAACGAATAGACGGGTTATGCCAGTCAGCATGCAAAATCCTTTAATTGTGCACCTTATTGGTGCATTTTTAATCAAGTTGGGCCCATTTTGCATGGCGGCTGCATAAAAAACAACCTATGACTGTGATAGATTTCGCTAAATCAGTAATAACGGTGACAGCAGGGGTGATCATTGTGTGACATAAGTTATTGAAACTAAATAAGATGTTTGTGGTCGCATTTTTTTGCTGCGGAACAGACGAAACGCATTGTTGCTGCACAAGAAACAACCGCCCGCCAAAACCTGACCAAATCTGGTGTGAACCGGGTCTCTCCGGTATCATTCGCGCTCATTTTGATCACTACCTCCCGAACCGGAGTTCTTCCTGATGCTCGAGCTGCGTGGCGCACCGGCGCTTTCTCCTTTCCGTCAGAACAAAGTCCTGAACAAACTGCAGCAGGCGCTGCCGCACATCAGCGGCGTGTACGCTGAATTCATGCACTTTGCTGATCTGTCAGCGGAACTGGCTGACAACGAACGACTGGTACTGGAGCGCATCCTGCGTTACGGGCCAAAAGCGGAAGTGAAGCAGCCGGGTTCTGACAAAGAGGCGGAGCTTTTTCTGGTGGTACCACGGTTCGGCACCATTTCGCCGTGGTCTTCCAAGGCAACAGATATTGCGCATAACTGCGGGCTGAGCAGCATCCTGCGTCTTGAACGCGGCATTGCCTACTATATAGAAGGAGCAAAAAGCGAAGATCGCGACATTATTGCTTCCTTATTACACGACCGCATGACCGAAACCGTGCTGGATAACAGCGCCGCTGCCGAAGCGCTGTTCTCCCACGCAGAACCGGCACCGCTGAGCACTGTGGATATTCTGGCCGGTGGCCGTGACGCACTGGTTGAAGCCGATAAGAATCTGGGTCTGGCGCTGGCGGAAGACGAAATCGACTACCTGGTGGAAAACTTCAACAAACTGGGCCGTAACCCGACCGACGTTGAGCTGATGATGTTCGCCCAGGCGAACTCAGAACACTGCCGCCATAAAATCTTCAACGCCAGCTGGACCATCGATGGTCAGGATCAGGACAAATCCCTGTTCCAGATGATCAAAAACACCTACGAGTGCTACAGCGAAAACATTCTGTCGGCGTATAAAGACAACGCCTCGGTGATTGTGGGTCACCAGGCCGGCCGTTTCTTCCCGACCCCGGAAAACCGCGAATACGCCTACCATCAGGAAGATATGCACATCCTGATGAAGGTCGAAACCCACAACCACCCGACTGCCATTGCCCCGCATTCCGGTGCCGCCACCGGTTCCGGCGGTGAAATCCGTGACGAAGGCGCTACCGGTCGTGGTTCCAAGCCCAAAGCCGGCTTAACCGGTTTTACCGTCTCCGATCTGAAAATTCCGGGCTTCGAACAGCCATGGGAAAGCCAGTACGGCAAGCCGGACCGCATCGTCTCGGCATTGGATATTATGATCGACGGCCCTCTGGGCGGCGCGGCCTTTAACAACGAATTCGGTCGTCCCAACCTGTGCGGTTATTTCCGTACCTTCGAGCTGGAACACGACGGTGAAGTGCGCGGTTATCACAAGCCCATCATGATTGCCGGCGGTTACGGCAACATCCGTGGCGAACACGTACAGAAAGGCGATATTCCGGTCGGCGCCAGCCTGATTGTGCTGGGTGGCCCGGCGATGCAGATTGGTCTGGGCGGTGGTGCGGCGTCTTCTATGGCGTCCGGCCAATCGAATGCTGATCTGGATTTTGCTTCCGTACAGCGCGAAAACCCGGAAATGGAACGCCGCTGTCAGGAAGTCATCGACCGCTGCTGGCAGATGGGCGATGCCAACCCGATTGCCTTTATTCACGATGTGGGTGCCGGCGGTATTTCCAACGCCTTCCCCGAACTGGTGGGCGATGCCGGCCGCGGTGGTGAATTCGAACTGCGCAAAGTACCGAACGACGAACCGGGCATGAGCCCGCTGGCGATCTGGTCGAACGAATCCCAGGAACGTTACGTACTGGCCGTGGCACAGGAAGATATGGCGGCATTCGATGCCATCTGTGCCCGTGAGCGTGCGCCTTATGCGGTGGTGGGTTACGCCACCGAAGAAGAACACTTGACCGTGACCGACGAACACTTCGGCAACAAGCCGGTGGATATGCCGTTACAGGTGCTGCTGGGCAAACCGCCACGCATGCACCGCGATGTGAAAAGCCACACGGCGAACAGCGGACCTTTCCTCAGCGCCGGTATTGATCTGAACGAAGCGGCCGCGCGCGTACTCAAACTGCCAACCGTGGCCAGCAAATCCTTCCTGATCACCATCGGTGACCGTTCCATTACCGGTACCGTGGCACGTGATCAGTTCGTTGGCCCGTGGCAGGTGCCGGTGGCCGACGTTGCTGTAACTACGTCTTCTTACGACACCTACGCCGGCGAAGCCATGGCCATGGGTGAACGTACGCCGGTGGCCCTGCTGGATGGCCCGGCGTCCGGTCGTCTGGCGGTGGCTGAAGCGATTACTAACTTAGCCGCTGCGCCAATTACCAAGCTGGCCGACATCAAGATGTCCGCCAACTGGATGTGTGCCGCCGGCCATGACGGCGAAGACGAAAAACTCTACGCCACGGTTAAAGCTGTAGGCATGGAACTGTGCCCTGAGCTGGAAGTAACCATTCCGGTGGGCAAAGACTCCATGTCGATGAAAACCCGCTGGCAGGACAATGGTGCGGATAAAGCCGTGACCGCGCCGATGTCACTCATTATCACCGGTTTCGCGCCTGTGTCTGACGCGCGCAAAGTGCTGACGCCGCAGATAAAAAGAGAAGCCGGTGGGGTTGAGGTCGAGAGCGACCTGATTCTGGTCGATCTGGGCCGTGGTCAGAACCGTACCGGTGCCTCCTGTTTTGCCCAGGTATTCGGCAAAGTCGGTGACGTACCGGCCGATCTGGACGACGCCGAAGACCTGAAAGCCTTCTTCGCCGTGGTACAGGGCCTGAATGCCGATGGCAAGCTGCTGGCCTATCACGACCGTGCAGACGGCGGTCTGTTCGCCACCGTGACCGAGATGGCCTTTGCCGCGCACTGCGGTGTGGATATTTCCATGGACCTGCTGGCCGACAGCCAGGAGGGTCTGGCTGCTGCTCTGTTCGCGGAAGAACTGGGTGCGGTGATGCAGGTGAAACGTGACGACCTGGAAGAAGTACTGGCGCAGTTCGAAGCCGCCGGACTGGGTGACTGCACCGCAGTGATCGGTTCACCGAACGATGACGACCAGATTACCTTCAGCTTTCAGGACGAAGAATTCCTCAGCGAAAGCCGTGTGAACTGGCAGCGTCTGTGGAGCCAGACCAGCTACGAAATGCAGGCCCTGCGTGACAACGCCGACTGTGCGCAACAGGAATTCGACGCGCTGCTGGATGCCGCTGACCCGGGTATTCACGCTGAGCTGAGCTACGACATCAACGAAGACATCACATCGGATCTGCCGGATTCCACCTCACAGGATGCACCGAAAGTGGCGATCCTGCGGGAACAGGGCGTTAACGGCCAGATAGAAATGGCCGCTGCCTTCGACCGCGCCGGTTTCCGTACCGTTGACGTACACATGAGCGATATTCTGTCGGGCAGTGTCACACTGGCCGGCTTCCGTGGCCTGGTGGCCTGTGGCGGATTCTCCTACGGCGACGTGCTGGGTGCCGGTGAAGGCTGGGCCAAATCCATCCTGTTCAACGAACAGGCCCGTGCCCAGTTCAAAGCCTTCTTTGAACGTGTCGATACCTTCGCCCTGGGCGTATGTAACGGCTGTCAGATGCTCTCCAACCTGCATGAACTGATTCCGGGTGCTGAGCACTGGCCGCACTTCGTGCGCAATATGAGCGAACAGTTTGAAGCCCGGGTCGCGATGGTGGAAGTACAGGAATCCGACTCTGTGTTCTTCGCCGGTATGGCCGGCTCACGTATGCCGATTGCCGTCGCCCACGGCGAAGGCCGTGCCGAATTCGCCAGCGACGATGATATTGCCGAACTGTCTGCCGGCCAGATCGCCCTGCGTTATGTGAATAACTACGGCGATGTGACCGAACAGTACCCATTCAACCCCAACGGCTCGCCGCAAGGTATTACCGGCCTGACCGCCAACGATGGCCGCGTGACCATTATGATGCCGCACCCTGAACGTGTATTCCGCGCGATTCAGAACTCTCACATTCCAGGTGAGTGGGATGAAGACGGCGCCTGGATGCGGATGTTCCGGAATGCAAGGGTTTGGTGTGAGGAGGGCTGAGGTTCTCTGAACGCTGTGTTTGACTGAAAAGGCCGCTGATGCGGCCTTTTTTGTGGGTGATATTTGCGCTTGATCGCCTGTGCTTAGGGTAGTAACTTAAGCGTCAAATGAATCAATAACTTGCAGGCGTGCGCGTTTTTCTGGCAAGGATTTTTGAGTTATGGATGATTTCTTAAGTAGGTCAATACGTTACGTGGGGTTTCTCGGAAGAGTCTCGCTGAGTTAATGCGAACGCACACTAATAAAACTGTTATAAGCCCTTAATAGGATTTTGTGTAAATGGATGAATTGCTAAAGTACGAATCTCTAATATCGGCTTTTATGCCATTGATTGTAATAATCCTTACTGGAATTTGGGTCAATAAAAGACTAGAAAAGCTAAAAAGTCGATTTCAGCTTGATCATGCAATAATTCAAAAAAGAGCTGACTCATATGCCGAGATTCAGGATGATATAAATAAAATTTATTCTTACATAAAGCGCGTTGGAGATTGGAAAGACTATACCCCTGAAGATGTCTTAGCTGCTAAGCGAAAATCTGACAAAAAATTCCATACAACTAAGCCGTATTGGTCTAAAGATGCATTCGATAGCTACAGCGAATTCATTAAAGTATGTTTCAAAGAGTATAGGGGTAATGGCATGGATGCTGGAATTATCGCTCAAATGGATAAATATTCTGCACTACCAAATTGGAACGATACATTTGCTCAGGGTTTTGTTGGTGGATATGACAAAAGCCTTCTTGAAAATGCTTACTCAGCGTTAATGAAATCTCTTTCCAGGGACTTTGGTGTTGAGTGAAGATTGGGCTTGTAATAAAGCAATTAAGTGCGGACTAAAAAGCTTGGCTTAGTCCGTTCATTACTAATTATAGCTAAGCCTTTTTAGCCGATTATTGCGGTGTTATGCCCATCAAATAAAGGAAATATATGCCTCTTCGTAAAATAACGATAAAAAGTACATCATGGGTAACTGATGACTCAGGTATTGAGGTTTTGCATGCTGACGAGCCTCATGCTCTTGTAATGGCCGCAGGCTATCTAAAATTCAACTTAGCAAAAATACAAGGCGAAGGAATTTACTTCAGAGGCCAAAGAAAGCTTTATGGTACACTTACGCCGACTCTTTATCGCGGACTAACCCTACAAAAGGCACAGGATAAGAAACATAGGGCAGTTTCCGATCTTATTAATAAGTTCAGAGCTAGTGGCAGTATATTTCAGTCTTTCGGTGAGTACGCACACGAGCCACTGCTACAACACTATGGCATATCAACAACTTGGATTGATCTTGTTGATAACGTTTGGATTGCACTGTGGTTTGCATGTCATCGCGCACTAGGAATTGGTCGTCTCGACGAATTCATGCACTTTGAAAAAAGACTTCCAGACTCAATAGAAAAGCATGCCTACATACTACTCGTCGCAGCAGACATATCAAGGAGATCGAGAAAAAAGCCCGGTTATTACTTTGGAGATAAAACAGAGCTGGTTGATTTAAGAATGGCCGCACCTTCTGTTTTTCTTCGGCCACATGCTCAGCACGGACTATTGTTTAGGAAAATGGGTGTCGAAGGTGGAAGGCCTCTTGACTACTCTGACCAAATAAGAGGAATTATCCGTGTTGACTTGGCAAAAGCCGTTGATTGGCTTGGTTCCGGGAAAATGGTTAATACACACTCACTATTTCCACCACCATATTATGACAATGGCTATCAGATATTATTAACATGTGGCGTAGCAGGAGAACCAAACACGGGCACTATTTCACACATCGGGGCATAACAATTCCGGAACTAATAGGAACTAATAGGACACCCTCTCTAAGAGCCTTGGGTTTAAGATTAACGGGACATCCATCCGAAGGATTCTACTGTTGGTGTTTCGGAAAGAAACTCTTGTGTCTGGAACTAAACTATATTTTAGATAAGGTTGTTTGTATGGGTGGTAATGGAAGGCTGCTAAGAACTAATGATTTTTGCACGTCGATTCCTATTAGTATTATGGTGTTTTTGCTTGCTTCGATAATTTCTGCATTTTTTTCGCCAGATTTTTTGCATAGTATTTTGCAAACTAAAATTAATCAGTCGGTTCTTGAATCTTCAGATTATGCAAGACTTCAGATATCATCTTTTTTTGGCGCGATTTTTTCAACGATCTTGATGGCGCCTTATCTCTTGGTGCGGTCCAGTAAGAATCGAATTAGGTATCATAAGTACCTTCCTGCAAACGCTAATATTAATTTTATGGGATTTTTCTTGTGCGTGATAATAGGGTTGAATCAAGCCGTATTTTTTGATGAGGGAACGCGTACAGGATATTTTGTAATTAAAAGTCCAGTTATTTATTTTATCTTTATAGTACTCCCGATATTGCTGTATCAGTTCCTGTTCAGATATTATTTTCGTAAGTCGCGACGATTCGGAGACCCGCTCTAATCCTCCGCCTTACGGAACTAATAGGACACCCACTCTAAGAGCCTTGGATTTAAAGGCTGAAGTTCCCGGCATGGAAATACGAAAATACGTCTGTCGGTGCGGCACAAGCCTGGTTGGTACTTTCTGATGAGATGTGCCCCTGATCAGCTGAATTTCAGGTATGCCCGGCTCTCAGGCTTGCCTGATCCGTTCTCAAGTATGGCGGGGAGGTAGCTTCAGTCGAATGCTGTTTTGCAGCGATTCAGTCCGGGTGCTCGTCGGTAATTCATTCTTTCACATACTGATCGTAGTTTTTCTTCATTACAGGCGAAGGTGCTGAAGCACTGTTCGGACTGTTGCGTCATGGTCAGCCACTGGCCCTCGTTGATTTCCATCCTATCCGGAATTTTGGTGCTTTCCGTCTATAGCCACGTTTATCGTTGCGGATAATAAATATAAGAGCAGCTGGTTCAGTATTTTTATGGTCTTTAAAAAGAAAACGGGCCATCAGGCCCGTTTTTTATTGCTGCTTCAGTATTTCACGGAAGGCAGTCAGGCATACGCCTCTTCACGTCCGCCGTCATCCATCAGACTGAGTTCCAGTCCGGAGGAGGACGGTGCAGCCGCTTTCGGTGCGGCTTGTTTCGCCGCCGACTCAGCGGGTTTGGCTGCCGGTTTGTTATCACCCAGTTTAATGCGCAGGCGCAGGTTGTTTTCTGAGTCGGCATTTTTCAGTGCCTGCTCAAGGGTGATTTTTCCCTGTTTGTAGAGGTGATAGAGGGAACCATCAAAGGTCTGCATGCCGAGGTTTTCGGATTTGTTCATAATTTCTTTGATGGACGGGAAGTCACCTTTGATAATCAGGTCTTCCACGGTTTTATTGCCCAGCAGCACTTCTACGGCGGCGGCACGTTTGCCGTCTTTGGTCGGGATCAGGCGCTGCGACACAATGGCGCGCACGTTCTGACCTAAGCCGAGCAGAATCTGGTTGCGGCGTTCTTCCGGAAACATATTCACAATGCGTTCGAATGCCTGGTTGGCGTTGTTGGCGTGCAGGGTCGAGATCGCCAAGTGGCCGGTTTCAGCGAAGGCCAGAGCATGTTCCATGGTTTCCGCATCGCGGATTTCACCAATCAGAATCACGTCCGGAGCCTGGCGCAGGGTATTTTTCAGTGCCGCGGCATAGCTTTTGGTATCGGTACCGACTTCACGCTGGTTAATCACGCTTTTTTTGTGTTTGTGCACAAATTCAATCGGGTCTTCGATGGTAATAATATGGCCGTAAGAGTTGGCATTACGGTGATCAATCAGCGCCGCCAGCGAGGTGGATTTACCGGAGCCGGTACCACCGACAAACAGAATCAGACCACGTTTGGCGGTAATCACGTCTTTCAGTACCGGCGGCAGGTTGAGTTTGTTGATATCGGGAATTTCGGTATTGATATTCCGCGCCACCATCGACACTTCGTGCTGCTGTTTAAAAATATTGATACGGAAACGGCCGGAAGAATTCGACATGGCCATATTCAGTTCCATTTCTTCTTCGAATTCCTGCCGTTGTGCTTCCGACATAATGGAATAGGCAATTCTTTCGATATCGCCGGCTCCCAGCACTTCGCGGCTGATCGGTTTTAACTGGCCCTGGAATTTGGCGCAGGGCGGAGCACCTTTACTCAGGTAAAGGTCAGAGCCATCGTGTTTTGCCAGAAGATGAAGCCAGTTGTCGATGCTCATGAGCACTCCTTATCTGCAACGCTTTGTATCTTTTGTTTACGGATTTTTACCTGCGCCGGGCCTGCCGGAATCATCCGCCGATAAAAAATACTAGCAGCTTCGCTGAACCTTCATTCAGCTATTATTGCGGCCTTGCTCACAGAATTACGTTGTAACCATGACAAAAGAATCATAAGGACGCTTTCTGTCATAAGGGCTGGTTGTCTGCTGTCTGAAAAGGCAGCGGACGGAGATGACATTCGGGCGGTGGCTGAATTTCTGACCATGTTCCCGCCTGATCAGCGGCGTAACATTCTGTGATGTTCTGCATCCCAGCCGCTGTTGTGTTTACCTTTGGAATAATTCCGTTACTGCATGCTTATTCTGCTTAGCGCCGCCGGGAAGTGCTGCTGCGGATTCAGTAGTGGTTAAATTGCAGTAACTGGCGTAGCCGGGGGATGGCGTAATCAAGAAAACAGCGGACTTTAACCGGTAAATGGCGGCGTGAGGTGTAAAGCATACTGACCGGCACAGGTTCCGGTTCAGCGCCGGCCAGCAGGATGGTCAGCTGGCCGGCGGCGACGGCATCGGCCACCTGATAATGCAGCAGACGTATAACACCGGTCCCCAGACAGGCCGCCGTCAGTGCCGCCTCGGTTGTGCTGACCCTGAGTCTTGGGGTTGGCCGGATTTCGCGGTAACTGCCATCGCCGGCGATAAATACCGGCCAGGCAGGTGACTGAAACGGGGATTCGACCAGTATCGCCGGCAGCTTTTCCAGCGCTTCTGCTGTCTGCGGAACACCGGTCTGTTGCAGTAATGCCGGACTGGCGCAGGTGACCGTGCGCATAACCCCGACCTGAGTGGCAATCATTGAGCTGTCCGGCAGTTCGCCGATGCGGACAGCGAGATCGGCATGTTCATCAACCAGATCAATGTTGCGGTCAGACAGCAGCAGGCGGACGCTGATGGCCGGATGTTGCTGCAGAAATGCCGACACCAGCGGGGTGATATGGCGGCTGCCAAACATAACCGGTGCGGCAATCACCAGTTCACCGCGCGGCTCAGCATTTTCACCGGCTGCCAGGCGCTCGGCACTGTCAACCTGTTCCAGAATCCGGCGGGCGGAATCCAGATAGGTCTGCCCGCTGTCGGTCAGCGTCAGTTTGCGGGTGGTTCGTACCAGCAGACGCGTACCCAGATGATTCTCAAGATCGGATACCTTACGGCTGACCGTGGCCAGCGGTACCTTAAGGGCACGGCTGGCAGCCGAAAAGCTGCCGCATTCGGCCACTTTGATAAACAGGGTCATGGCTTCCAGGCGATCCATAGACTCTTCCATTTTCTGAGAGGGTGTTAGCCAATATTGTCTGGTTATTGTTGGTATTGGAAGTCCTTAGACTGGTTCTGGTCCCTATTCCAACGGGCCCGATGAACTTAACTGAGGAAAATGCTATGTCCCGTATTGATATTCCTACTCTGGAAAATTCCGCTGCCGATTCACGCCCTGTGCTGGAGGCGGTTAACCGGCAACTGGGTTCGGTGCCGAACCTGTTCCGTCTGATCGGTGTCAGCCCCGCAGCGCTACAGGCTTACAGCGGTTTTAACGCCGCACTGTCCGGCACTCTGGATGTGAAAACCCGTGAACGTATTGCCCTGGCGGTTGCTCAGGTTAACCGCTGTGATTACTGCCTGTCGGCGCACGCTTATCTGGGGCTGAATCTGGCGAAGCTGAGTCAGGAAGAGATTTCCCGTAATCGTCTGGGCACGTCCGATGACAGCAAGGCCGCGGCGGCTGTGTCTTTTGCGGCACTGGTGGCTGCGGAACGCGGGCATGTGAATCCGTCTCATCTGGAGGCTGTCCGGGTGGCTGGTTTCAGCGATGCACAGATCATCGAAATCGTGGCGCTGGTTGCCGAAAATACCTTTACCAATTATCTGAATGAGGTAGCCAAAACCGATATCGATTTTCCGCCGGTACGCGCTGCGGATGTGTTCTGATGGACTCCCGGAGCAGGGCTGGCCCTGCTCCGGGAAAATGCTCCGGAAAAACCTGCGGAGGTTCGTGTGACTGACCGTTTTCTTGATATTGCCATGAGCACTGCGGTGAAAACCGTACAGCAGGAAATGGGTTGTGCTGATCTGTGGCAGGGCCGTGCTCCTGCGGCACAGGCGGATACCTTATCCGCACGTGAAATCCGTTTTATTCAGACGCGCAACAGTTTTTATCTGGCCACGGTGTCTGAAACCGGCTGGCCTTATATTCAGCACCGGGGTGGAACGGCGGGCTTTCTGCAGGTCGTCGATCAGAGCACGCTGGCGTTTGCCGATTTCCGTGGCAACCGGCAGTATATTTCCAGCGGCAATATCACCGCCAATGACCGCGTCTGTCTGTTTCTGATGGATTACCGCCAGCGCCGGCGGCTGAAAATACTGGCCCGCGCCCGGCGTTACCGTCCGGCAGATAAGCGGTTTAAGGCACAGCAGCTGGTTGTGCCGGCGTATGACGCGGTTATTGAACAGATATTTATATTGCAGCTGGAAGCGTTTGACTGGAACTGCCCACAGCATATTTTTCCGCCGCCGCTATAGCGGGCAGCAGCGGTGGCTGGCATGACAGAGACCTGGCAGAGAAGATTAATCCCCTCACCGGAACAGACGATACCGGCAGTGATCAGAGGCCGCTTTGTGGTATGGTAGCGGCACTGAATTTCACCTTACGATTCCCCTGATCGTGACCGTATTGAAGGAAATCCGGCTATGAAATTGTCCTCTGCCGTTATCTTTGCCATGGCGCTGTCAGCCGGCGCTCAGGCTGCGCAGGAAGTGGCCATTGTGCCAGCCGATAAAGCGGCCGCTTGCCGCCATATCAAACACGAAGTCTGCACCACCACCAGTATGGACCCGCAGAAGGCCTGCCATGCCTGGCATCAGGAGCATGCGGCTGAAGCCGGTGCGGATGCTGTGGTGATGGGCAAAGTGGATGAGAACCGCCGCAAGCGGCCATCGCTGTCCGGTATGAAAACCGT
Organism: Pseudomonadales bacterium; assembly: GCA_963682115.1. Taxonomy (GTDB): domain Bacteria; phylum Pseudomonadota; class Gammaproteobacteria; order Pseudomonadales; family Oceanobacteraceae; genus Venatoribacter. The sequence goes on from OY821639.1 coordinate 2,770,481, forward strand.
GATCACCACCCGTATGGAAGCCGATTACTACCATTGTGGTTTTATGCCGGCCCAGCCGCAGGGAAGACCCATGCATGAAACCGGTGCCGGCAAAACGGTGGAAGAGCGTCTGCGCCGTCTGGATGCGCTGAAACAGAAAGGCCTGATCACCGGGCCGGAATATCAGAGCAAACGTCAGGATATTCTCGACGACCTCTGATTTCCGTATCTGACTGCTCTGCATAAAGGCCGCTTCTGCGGCCTTTGTTGTTTTTACGTCTGCCTGGTTATTTTTTCGCCCGGCCGGGCAACATGCTCTGCAGCACCCCATCCTGACGGATCAGCGCGTGAAACAGCGCCGCTGCCAGATGCGCGAGTATCAGCAGCAGCAGGGTATAAGCCAGCCAGCGGTGCGCCGGGCGCAGCAGGGTGTACAGCGTATTGGATTTCTCCAGCAGCGGTGGCAGCGGCACTTCCCCGGCCAGAATCAGCGGATAACCACCGGCGCTGAGGGTTGCCCAGCCGACCAGCGGCAGAAGGATCATCAGGCTGTACAGCAGAATATGTGAGGCCTGCGCCGCACGCTGCTGCAGACGTGGCATATCCGGCGGTAATCCGGGTTGTCTGGTCATCAGCCGCACCGCCAGACGCAGCAGCGCCAGCAGCAGAATCACTATGCCCAGTGGCCGGTGCAGTCCGGTCAGCCAGCTGTGACTGCCGGCCACGCTGCTGACCATGGCAGCGCCGATGCATAACATGGCAAAAACGGCGATGGCCATCAGCCAGTGCAGGGTACGGATAAGCCAGTGAAAGTGGTCAGTCATGAGAATAGTCCTGTGTGGCCTGTTCAGTAATACGGCGGGTGAAAGAATCGGAATACACCGCCGAGCGTGCAGCCAGCAGTGGGTCACCGGAAGGGCGGATGCCGGCTGGCAGAATCAGCGGGTCGAAATTAATATCGCGGCACGCTCCCTGTTGTTGTGGCCCGGCAGCGTTAATGACCAGCGTGCCGGCATTGACGGTCGGGCGTTCTGCCGGCCAGGCGCGGGTGGCATCGTTCACCGGGTCACCGTCGGCGGCGAGTTGCAGCTGCAGCGTCCAGCGCTGTGGTTGCTGCATAACGCGGCGCAGAAAATCGGCGGCCAGAAAATCGGCACCGCTGTCAGCAGCCTGTGGTTGGTAAGTCTGCTGCGGAATCAGTGACCAGCGCAGGTAGCGTTCTGTACCGGTATTGTCGGTAAAAACAAAACTGTTCAGGCTGTTATAGCGGGTGTTGGCAAAACTGTCTGACGGTGTGTGCTGACTCTGCCACTGACGGAAGGCAGCGGTTTCCGGATGGCGGTTAAAAAAGGCGCGGAGTTTTTCTTTATCGCGCCGGCCGCTGACCGGGTCGGGTTGCTGCGCCTGCAACAGGGCATAAAAATCTTCTGGTCGGGCGACCACAAACACGGTGGATGAATTCAGCGCCATACGCCATTCGTGAGCACGGCCGCCATCAATCTGCAGGCCCAGCGAACGCAGTGGCGCTTTATCGTCAGCGCCGTAGGGGTTGCCGCCGGGAATGGAAAGGCGGCCGTTGACCGCATGTCTGCCGTCAGCGAATACGCCGGCGGTGGATAAACGACGGGCATCGGCGCTGGGTTCAAAATATCCACTGACACACAGGCCTTTGGCATGATTACGGCGGAAGCCGGGGTGCCGGCCGCCATTCTGTTCCAGCTGGTCGACAAACTGCTGTGGGCTCAGGCGGCTGCTGAGCCAGCCGGCCGACCAGGCAAACAGCAGGGCCGGCAGTGCGGTGAGCAGGGCTATCAGGGTGAAACGGCCGGTTCTGCTGCGCAGTCCGGCAGCGTTGTAGCGGGTACTGTGGCGGGTATGCGGGTGTTTCATGAGTTTTCCTTCAGCGGACGGTATCGTATGACAGGGGCTGGACGAACGGCTGGCCGGTTTTATTCCGTGACCATGGAATAAAAATCGCTGCTGTTCGTCTCATCTCTGTTCTTGGTACAGGAGACAGGCGTTCAGGATGCAGGACATCAATGATCTGGATACGGTGTTGATCCGCGAGCTGCCGGTGCTGAAGCGCTTTGCCATGGCGCTTACCCGTGAGCGTTACGCGGCGGATGACCTGGTGCAGGACACGCTGGAAAAAGCCATTCTGGCCTGGCCATCGCGACGCCGGCAGGAAGCGGCACGGGCGTGGCTGTGTGCCATTCTTTACCGTCACTTTCTCGATGGGCAGCGCCGCAGTGGCCGGCTGCGCAAACTGCTGCAGCGTTTCAGCAGTGCGGAGCCGGAAACGGTCACGCTGGAACAGCAGTTACAGGACCAGCAGGCGCTGGGGGAATTCGCACGCCTGCCGGAAGCACAGCGCAGCATCCTGATGTTAATTTCGGTGGAAGGTATGAGTTACGAAGAAGTCAGCGACGTTCTGGGGGTTCCGCTGGGAACTGTGATGTCACGTCTGGCGCGCGCGCGTCAGGCTTATCGTCAGCTGCTGGCAGAACAGATGCCGGCCGCTGCGCCTGCCAGTCTGAGGGTAGTGAAATGAAACCGGATGAACAACAGCTGCACGCGTTTCTTGATGGTGAACTGGCAGCGGCGGAACGCCGTCAGGTGCAGGAATATCTGGACGCCCATCCGCACGAAGCCGCCCGGATTGCGCAGTTCCGTGCCGATGCGGAAACTCTGCGTCAGACCATGCTCAGCCTGCCGCCGGAGCCGGCCACGGTGTTTTCCCCGGCGGCTGTACGGCGCAGCCTGAGCCGTCAGCGCCGCCAGCGTTATGCATCGGCGGCCATGCTGTTGCTGGCGGTCAGTCTGGGCTGGGGCGGTGGCTGGCTGTGGCATCAGCCGCCTTCTGTGCCGGCTGAACTGCCGATGCGGGATGCACTGGAAGCCTACCGCTTATTCAGCACCGAGCCGGTAGCGCACACCGGGCAGCAGCAGCTGAGCGACTGGTTCCGTCAGTATTTCAGTGGCGCGGCCCTGCCACCCCTGCTGGAGAATTACGGCCTGCAACGTGCCGGTGCCGAGCTGATGGCGACCGCCGACGGGCCGGCGGCGATGGTGCTGTACCGCGGCACTGGCGGTGAGACGCTGGTGTATTTTGTCCGTCCGGGAAACCGCCATCAGCCACTGTCACCGGGTCAGCGTGAGGAAGGCGCACTGCTGGCGCGTTACTGGTCGGACGGACGGTTTAATTACGCGCTGGTCAGCCCGTCAGACAGTCCGCTGGTGCCGGTGCCCGGTCCGTTCGGTGGTGCCACGTTTTAAGTCAGGGCTTCAGCCCTGCCGGTTCAGCTGCTGTGACAGTTTGCTGAGCACACTGAAGGCCGTTTCCAGCTCTTCCCGCGTTAATGACCGGGCGTGCTCCTGCGCCCAGGGAATCTGTTTTTCATCCAGTCGCGCATAGGCATCCTTGCCTGCGGCAGTCAGATTAACCAGCTTCGCCCGTTTATGCCGCGGGTTTTCCACCAGTTCCAGCAGACCGTCTGCCACCATACTGTCGACCAGACGCTGGGTCGCCTGCCGGCTCTGGCCCATATAACGGGCAATGTCTGACGTGGTCTGCGGCGCCTGCAGCAGACTGATGGCGCCCAGTACTTTCCAGCGCGCACTGGTCAGGCCGAGTGGGGCGGTCAGCTGATCACCTTCCGCATTCAGCTGGCCGCTGACTTTGAATATTTCCAGCACCAGACTGGTGAATATCTGCCCTTTGTTCATCGCTGCCTCATGTCGCTGAAAATTAACTTGACAATATGTTGTCAATATTAAGAATGACAGTATGTTGTCAAGTTGTGGAGATTACTATGATTCACCGTGTGCATAAAGTCATGGCTTTGATTGCCATGCTGTGTGTGGCCGTATTTTTTTCATCCACCGTGATTGTGGAACTGGCAGGCGATGCGGAATCGGTGGCGCTGGTGAAAAGTCTGATTGTGATGCCGGGGCTGTTTATTCTGATCCCGGCTATTGCCCTGACCGGTATTACCGGCAATGTGCTGGCGAAACAGCGTAAAGGCCGGCTGGTGACGGCAAAGCAGCAGCGTATGAAGGTGATTGCTGCGGCCGGTATTCTGCTGCTTGTTCCCTGTGCGCTGATGCTGAATCAGTGGGCTGCCGCCGGGGAATTCGGCCGTGGTTTTTATATGCTGCAGGCTGCGGAGCTGCTGGCCGGGGCGACCAATCTGCTGTTGATGATGATGAACGCCCGTGACGGCCGCCGCCTGAGCGGCACGGTCAGCGGCTGAGATAGTTCAGCAGCACTCCGGCTTCCGGCGCCGACATGCTATGGGCGGAATCATCGAACAGATCCGGAGTAACGCCGGCGCCCAGTTGCGGCGGCTGGTGAGCAAAGCGCCGTTATTCCTGCGACGCCGCTGATGAATACGCTTGCCTGTGTACTGCCGGTCGGGAAATATTCCATTAAGGCCAAGGAGCCATCGGACCCGCTGCGCCGCTGCAGTCCTGATTCTGTCAATGTTTATGGTTAATCCGCACCGATTGGTCGGCATGCTGAAACAGTTTGACCATCAAATTCGTGTTTACACTGCTCACATCCCCGGTAGACTGGGCGTTTTTTATCCGTACCGGGTCTTTTCTGTATGCCTAAGCAAGTCAAACTCATCCTTGTTCTGGTCATTCTGGCGCTGGCCGGTGGTGTCTGGTGGTGGTCTCATCAAGGCAAAGAGGACACCGATAACGCCTACGTCAAAGCGGATATTGTGCCGGTCATGAGCCGCGTCAGCGGCAGTGTGACGGCCATTCATGTGGCCGAAAACCAGCCGGTCAGTGCCGGCGATGTACTGGTTACACTGGATGACAGTCCTTACCGTGCACGGCTGGCCAAGCAGCAGGCTTTGCTGGATGAAGCCACAGCAAAACTGGATCACCTGCACGACCGCGTGGCGGCACAGCAGGCGCTGGTAACGGCAGCCGAAGCCAGTGTGGCGGCGGCAAAAGCAGAATGGCAGCGCAGCGTGCAGCAGGTGAACCGGCTGCAGCAGCTGCAGGGTAAACAGTACGTCTCCCAGGATGATCTGGATGCGGCGGAACTGAACCGGGCGGCAGCACTGGCGCGGCATAATCAGGCTAAAGCGCAGTGGGTTTCCCAGCAGGCCAATCTGGTGACGCTGCAGGGCGAACAGCCGCAGCTGAAAGCGGCGGTGGATGAAGCGCAGGCTGACCTGCAGAGTGCGGCGCTGGATCTGGGTTACACCCGCATCTATGCTGCCCGTGATGGTGTCATTACCAGCCGCATGGTGCAGCTGGGGCAGATGGTCAGCCCGGAAATCCGCCTGATGAGTCTGGTGACGCAGCCGGTCTGGATTTACGCCAACTTCAAGGAAACCCAGGTGGCGGATATGCAGGTCGGGCAGCAGGTCGACATTCATCTGGATGCGCTGCCGGATACGGTTTTCAGTGGCCATGTCGACAGTTTCTATGCTGCCACCGGTTCGGAATTTGCCCTATTGCCGCCACAGAATGCCACCGGCAATTTCACCAAGGTAACCCAGCGTCTGCCGGTCAAAATCCGCTTCGATGAAGGTCAGGATCTGACCCGCGTACGGGCGGGCATGTCGGTGGTTGTCACCGTCTTTACCGAGTAACCCTGCATGAGTAAGGGGGGCGTTCCGGTCAAAAACTGGCTGGCCATTGCCGGTGCTCTGTTGGGTGCCTTTATGGCGATTCTGGATATCCAGATTACCAACTCGTCGCTGAAGGACATTCAGGCGGCGCTGGGGGCCACGCTGGAAGAATCGTCCTGGATTGCCACCTCCTATCTGGTGGCAGAGATGATTGCCATCCCGCTGACCGGTTTCTTTGCCGCCTGGCTGTCACCGCGCCGTTATCTGTTATGGAACGGTGCCGGCTTTATCGCTTCCTCGCTGTTGTGTTCGTTCGCCTGGAACCTGGATTCCATGATTGTGTTCCGCGCCATGCAGGGGTTTACCGGCGGCGCGCTGATTCCGATGGCCTTCACCCTGATTCTGCAGCTGCTGCCGCTGGATAAACGGCCGCTGGGTATGGCGTTGTTCGGGGTGACGGCGACCTTTGCCCCGAGTATCGGTCCGACGCTGGGTGGCTGGCTGACCGAAGCCTTCAGCTGGCATTACATTTTTTATCTCAACGTGCTGCCGGGGCTGGCGGTGCTGTGGCTGCTGGCCGCAGGTCTGGATAAGGAAGAAGGCGACGACAGTCAGCTGCAACGCATCGACCTGATGGGCATGATTACCATGGCGCTGGGTCTGGGCTGTCTGCAGATTATGCTGGAAGAAGGCGCCAAGGATGACTGGTTTGATGCGGAATATATCCGCTGGCTGGCGGTGATTTCTGTCGTCAGTCTGGTGCTGTTTGTGCGTAAGCAGTTACTGACGGAATTTCCGCTGGTGAATCTGCGCCTGTTCCGCAGCCGCGATTTCAGCCTCGCCTGTGTGACCTATGTGGCGCTTGGCGCCGGCCTGTTTGGTTCGGTGTATCTGGTGCCGCTGTATCTGGCGTCGGTGCACGATTACACCGCGCTGGATATTGGTCTGGTGCTGATGTGGGTGGGTTTTCCGCAGCTGCCGTTTTTCCCGCTGATTCCACGCATTATGAAAAAAATCGACGCCAAATATCTGGTGGCGTTCGGCTTTTTTGTGATGGGCGCCAGCATGTTTATGAATATTCATATGACCACCGAATTTGACGGCAGTTATCTGATTCCGGCGCTGCTGGTACGGGCGCTGGGACAGCCGTTTATTATGGTGCCGCTGTCGGTGATGTCGTCGCAGAATCTGAAAGCGGAAGATACCGCCTCAGCATCCACGCTGTTTAATGTGATGCGTAATCTCGGTGGTGCCGTGGGGATTGCGCTGCTGGCGACCCTGCTGGATAAACGCACCGATGTTCATCTCAGTCAGATCAGGGAAACCCTCACTGCCGGCAGTCAGAACCTGCAGGATTATATGCTGCAGATGGGGCAGGCGATGCTGCCTTATGGCGGCAGTGAAACCCAGGCTTACGGGGTCCTGGCGCAGGAGCTCAGTCAGCAGGCGATGGTGATGTCGTATAACGAAGCGTTTGCCGCCCTGGGTTGTATGCTGCTGATCGCGTCACTGGCGTCGCTGGCGATCCGGCCGGCGCCGAAAGCCGCCGTGGGTGAAGAAGCGGCGGCGGTGCACTGAGCGGAATTATTCGCCTTTCATATACAGCGGAATGCTGTCGAACAGGGCACGGATGCCATCCGACCAGGCGCTGCGCAGCTTCATAAACGGCTCGGTGGTTTCATCCACACGGCGGATGCCGGGATTTTTCAGCAGACCTTCTTGATAGGTGATCAGATCCAGTGGCATACCCACGGACAGATTGCTGCGCAGGGTGGAATCCATTGAGATCAGGGCACACTGCAGGGCCTTGTCGAGGCCGGTGTTGAAGGTCACCACGCGGTCGAGAATCGGCTTGCCGTATTTGCTTTCACCGATCTGAAAATAAGGGGTGTCTTCGCAGGCTTCGATAAAGTTGCCCTGCGGATAGACATGATAAAGACGGGGTTCGTCGCCTTTGATCTGACCGCTGACCAGCATATTGCAGCTGAAATCCACGCCCTGATTCTGGCCCTGATTCTGGTATGAGTCGCGCTGAATAACGTCACGGATGGTTTTACCCACCAGTTCCGCCACATCAAACAGCGTCGGTACATTCAGGGCATGGCGCTCTGAACTTTTGATCTGCTGCTGCAACAGGCTGATTACACTCTGGGTGGTGGCCAGATTGCCGGCGCTCTGAATAAAAAGCACACGCTCACCCGGGATTTCCAGCACATGCAGTTTGCGGAAGCTGGCGATGTGGTCAACACCGGCGTTGGTGCGCGAATCAGATGTCAGAACCAGTCCGTCACGGACTTTCAGGGCGACACAATAGGTCATGGTGATTTTCCTGCTTTGGCTCTCAGCAGCACAGGCTGAAAAGGATGGCGAAGCGTGCATCAGCCCCCTGCTTTTGTCCAGTAGGTCAGACCCTTTTTAAACAACCTTCATCTGTCAGAGCTGACTGGATGGTCAGTTTTTGTGATTTTTTAAATCAGTCTGATAGTGCTTCTCTGATGGACTCCTGATGGCCTTTCATTAAAATGAGACAAAACTTATACAACAATGGCAGGAGAACAGCCGGTGAATACCCAGAAACGTCCGCCTTTTGGCGTGTTACTCGCTAACCTCGGTACCCCGAAAGCCCCGACAACTGCGGCTGTACGCGAGTATCTGGCCGAGTTTCTGTGGGATAAACGGGTGGTCGATGCACCGCGGCCGCTGTGGTGGCTGATCCTGCACGGCATCATTCTGCGCATCCGTCCGGGTAAGGTCGCACATGCTTACCAGGCGGTGTGGACCGACGCTGGCTCGCCGCTGATGAGCATTTCCCGCCGTCAGCAGCAGGCGCTGCAGGAAGAGCTGTCGGCCCGTTATGGCTTTGACGTGCCGGTAGCGCTGGCCATGACCTATGGCGAACCGTCGATGGAACAGGCCGGACGTGAGCTGCGCGCTGCCGGGGTGGAAAAGATGCTGGTGCTGCCGCTGTATCCGCAGTATTCCGCCAGTACCACGGGCGCGGTGTTTGACCGTCTGGCGAAGGGGCTGCAGGCCTGTCCGCACCTGCCGCAGATGCGCTTTATTAACGAATACCATGTGCAGCCCGGTTATATCCGTGCGCTGGCCAATTCGGTGCGCGAATACCGTGCCGCGCATGGCAGTGGTGAGCGGCTGCTGATGTCGTTCCACGGTATTCCGGAACGCTATGAAAATAACGGCGATCCGTATCCGTCGCAGTGCCGTGCCACCGCGCAGGCCGTGGCGGCTGAGTTGGGTCTGAGCGATGACCAGTGGCTGTGCTCATTCCAGTCGCGCTTCGGCCGTGAAGAGTGGGTCAAACCTTATACCGATGAAATTCTCGAAGCCTGGGGCAAAGCGGGCGTCGGCCGGGTGGATGTGATCAGCCCGGCGTTTGCCGCTGACTGTCTGGAAACGCTGGAAGAGCTGGATATGCAGAACCGTGAACTCTTTACCGCCGCCGGTGGGCAGGATTATCACTATATTCCCTGCCTCAATGACCGCCCCGACCATATTGAGCTGCTGGCGGATCTGGTGCAGGCCAATACCAGCGGCTGGGGTGATTCTTAAGGAACCTCTCCGGGTCCGTACGCCTGCGGGGTTGCGGATCTTTTTTTGTCATTAAACTGAAATTCGTGCTGGTCAGTATGCAGGCTGTCTTTTCACCTGACACAAGGTACGGATCTCAGCATGAATATCTATGTCGGTAATCTTTCATATTCAGTCAGCCGCGACGAACTGCAAGCCCTGTTCGCTGAATTCGGTGCGGTTCGCCGCGCAACCGTGGTAACCGATAAGGAAACCCAGCGTTCAAAAGGCTTTGGTTTTGTTGAAATGGACGATGACATGGCGGCAAAACGGGCAATGGAAAAACTGCATGGTCATGAAATTAACGGCCGCCCGCTGCGGGTTAATGAGGCCAATGCGCGGGATAATCAGCGCCGCCCACAGCTGGTCTGAGCACATAGCAGCAAACTTCAGCTACTGATCTGTTGTATCTGATCATCGTCACCTGAGCCGCTCTGTGGAATGATGCGCGCAGACATTCTGAGGTGACGATAATGAACAGTTCTGCCGCCCGTGTACTGTGCGAAGTACGCGACCATATTGCCTGTGTAACCATGAACCGGGCCGATAAACTGAACGGTCTGGATATGGCGATGTTTAATGAAATGATCGCCACCGCGAAAAAAATCCGCAAAGACCGCAGTATCAGGGCGGTGGTATTAGCCGGTAATGGCGATTCTTTCTGTGCCGGGCTGGACTTTAAAGCGGTCAGCAAAAACCCGTCGATGATTGCCAGAATCTTCCTCAAGTGGCCGTGGAGCAAACAGAATATTGCCCAGCAGATTGCCCATTGCTGGCGCGACCTGCCGGTGCCGGTGATCTGTGCCATTCACGGTAACTGTTTCGGTGGCGGCATGCAGATTGCGCTGGCCTGTGATTACCGTATTGCCACCCCCGATGCCAACCTTTCCATTATGGAAATGAAATGGGGCCTGATTCCCGATATGAGCGGTATGGTGACCCTGTCACGCCTGACGCGGGTGGATATTGCACAGGAGCTGACCATGACCGGCCGCCAGTTCCCGGCGACGGAAGGCCATGAATACGGCCTGATCAGTAAACTTGCTGCTGACCCGCTGGCCGATGCCAACGCGTTGGCACAGCAGATTGCAGCTAAATCACCGGATGCAGTGGCGGCCACCAAGTATCTGTTCAAGAAAACCTGGAAAGCCGACAGCTGGAAAGCCCTGCGTTGGGAACGCTGGGTGCAGGCGCGTCTGCTGGGGCGGAAAAATCAGAAAATTGCCATGGCCAACGGCCTGGCGGGGAAAGATAAACCTGCGCGTCCTTTTGTTGAACGCACGTCGTTTAAATAACGCCGGGCCGGCCAGTAGCGGTACACCACTTGCTGGTGCGGAAAAATACCCTCACAGTCATGGCTGGTTCTGACCGCAGGTGGACTCTGTGTCTCCACTACCGATTACGTTACTCACATCTCTGGCGATGCTGGCCTTTGCCGGCAACTCCCTTCTTAACCGTCTGGCGCTGACCGGCAGCACGCTGGATGCGGCCGGTTTTACCCTGCTGCGGCTGTTGTCCGGTGCGGTGTTTCTCTGGCTGCTGCTGCGTATCCGGCGCCGCTCAGCAGCGCTGGCCGGTAACGGCCTGTCGGCCCTGGCGCTGTTTCTGTATGCCGCCGGATTTTCCTTTGCTTACCGTGATCTGACGGCATCGACCGGTGCACTGCTGTTGTTCGGTGCAGTACAGGCGACCATGATCCTGGCCGGCATTGTGCGCGGTGAAAGGCCTGGCCGGTTGCAGATTGCCGGTTCCGCACTGGCGCTGGCCGGGCTGCTGTATCTGCTGTTACCCGGTGCCAGTGCACCGCAGCCGCTGGCGGCGGCGCTGATGATTGCTGCCGGTATCAGCTGGGGCGTTTATTCGCTGCACGGGCGCGGCAGTGCCGACCCGCTGGCGGATACCGCCGGTAATTTTATCCGCGCTGTGCCATTGGCGCTGCTGACCGTGGCTGGTGGATGGCTGGTTAATGGTGAGCTGATGTTATCTCAGGCTGACAGCCGGGGTGTGCTGTATGCGCTGTTGTCCGGCGCACTGGCGTCCGGGGCCGGTTATGCCCTCTGGTACCGCGTGCTGCCGGCAATGCAGGCGGCCACCGCGGCGACAGTGCAGCTGACGGTGCCGGCGCTGACCGACATTGCCGGGGTCTGGCTGCTGGCTGAACCGTTAACCATGCGGATTATTCTGGCTTCGCTGCTGATTCTCGGCGGCGTGGCTGTGTATATCCGCTGTCGCCCGCCAGCGCCCTGATCAGAGGTTCCCTAAGCCAGCATCTGGCAGATCAATGACAGGGACGGAGAACACCAGAGATGCGTATCCATCCGCTTGCGGCCACCGCAATCCGCCTGTTTGCTGCCGGGGTATTTCTTTATGCCATATGCCATAGTTACCACCTGTGGGATATGCTGGCGAAGAACCAGGTTATTGCTGCGCAGGCTTTAACAACTTTCCGTTATTCTCAGGTGGGTGAAACAAATGATGATGCGCGTTAAGAAAACTGCCCGGGGGTTGGTGTTAAGCCTGCTTGTTCTTCAGTTACCGGCCTGCAGTCTGACCTCGCAGCAGTTAAAGGACACCGGCAGTTATGGTTCCTCCACCCGTGTGCTGGGGGAGTTCAGCCAGATGGAATTCACCACACTGCGCAATGAGCTGAAGGCGATGAACCAGATGCTGTTTACGCTGGATAAAAAACGCCGTGTGCAGGATGCGGATTTCAGCCGCAATGTCCGGGCCGGGGATATTCAGCGGCGCATTGCCGCGGCGGAGGCACTGGCTTCTTATGGTGAGCTGATCAGCGGGCTGGTCAGCAAAGACAGCCGTGATGAGCTGGAAGATGCGGCGGAATCTTTTGCCGGAAATACTGCGGCGGTACTGGGCGACGATTTTGATGATGATAAAGAAAAAGCTCTGGCTAAGGCGGTGGAAAATCTGGGCGGCCTGTGGCTCAGCTATCAGCGCTCGCAGGCCCTGAAAACCATTATTCCCCGCTATCAGCCGGAAGTCGCGCGGCTGGCGGATTATCTGGCTGCCGATCTGACGCTTGCGGACGGTGGACTGGGGCTGATGAAAGCCTGTCAGCAGACGGCGGGGCGGCTTAAGAATGCGTCTTACCGGGTTATCAATGCGGGAGATGAATATTCTTATGCTGAGCGCGAGGTGGCCGTGCGGGCACTGGTGATGGCTGAGGAGGCACTGGAACGCAGCCAGCGTATCGGTGCGCAGGCGGAGAAAACCATCCGCGCACTGAAAAAAGCCAACAGCCATATCAGCCAGGTGCTGGAAGAAAAAGAATACGCCAGGGATGATATCAGCGGTTATGCACAGGATATCCGTGATCTGGTGAAAATCTATCGGGCGTTTGCGCAATAACGGGGAGCCAACATGGCGGATCTGCTGCAGGACCTTGAGGCGACCATCGCCCGTCTGGAAATCATACGTGATAACCAGCCCGGCGTTGACGGACAACTGCTGGATCAGATTGATGCGTTATATGATCAGCAATTACGGCTGATTGAAGCGTCGGTCAGTGCGGCCACGGCCGGTTACCGGGAGGCAACCACGGCCATGAATAAAGCGGCGGCCAAAGCAAATCAGGCCATCGCAGATATTGAAAAAGTGGATGATCTGATTGATCAGCTGGCGTCGGCCATTGAACTGGTTGAAGGCGTGATCGGCTGAGCGCACGCTGTTATTGTCCTGCCGGCCAGCGGCCGCTGGCCGGCAGTCTGAGTCAGTGGCTGCGGATGCCATCTTTGTCCAGTGTGAAATGTTCCTCACGCACGGGCTTGCCGTGCACATCTTTCAGTGCCAGCGTCAGCCGGCTGTCAGCGCGGTCGAGCAGAATTTCGCCGTAATTCACCTGATGGGTATAGGCACCGACCCGGTACTGGTTGGGGCTGACGTCTTTCCATTCTTCGGTCAGACCTGAACTGGTCACGTCCCACAATTCATAGCCGTTATCGAGCGTGACACGGCTGAATTCTCCCCAGTGGGTATCACCGCTGATCAGCAGAATATTATTCAGATTGTTGCGGCTGATGGTGTGCAGCAGACGCTCACGGTCATAAGGGAAATTTGCCCAGGATTCCCAGCCGGTAAAATCAGCCAGCGTCTGCAGACTGGAGCCGAGAATAATCAGATCGGCGGGTTGCTGCAGTTGCTGTTCCAGCCACTGCCACTGCTGTTCACCGAGTGCCGATTCGTTGCCCTGATGGGGCAGGTAGGGGCCCATATTCTGTGGTGCTTTTTCCTTCTGGTATTGCTCACGACTGACGCTGCGCAGTGGCGGCCGGTTCCAGCGCAGGTCGGGCAGAATAATATGAATACGGTAACCGTCGGCGATCAGCCAGTCGCTGGTATAAATTCCATCCGTCCGCTGGCGGCGGGGCGAATCGCCGGCAACCTGCCAGAAGTCGAGCATAATCTGCCGTGAGGCTTCTTTCTGCGGGTAATCGCTGCCGCCGTCGTTAACACCGAAATCATGGTCGTCCCAGATGGCCATGGTACGGGTGTTATCCCGCAGCTGGCGGAACGACGGACGGGACAGCTGCTGCTGATATTTCTTCTGCAGTAACTGCATATCTTCAGTATCGCCATAAATATTGTCACCGAGGAAAATAAACAGGTCGGCCTGCTCTGCATTGACTGCGCTGAGAATCGGTGCGTCATCGTCCTGATGAATGCAGGAGCCGAACAGTATTTTTACCGGCTCAGCGGCAAACAGGGTCTGACTGATCAGGGTCAGGGTGATTAACAGGTATTTCATTGGTTTACCTTATTCAAAAATCTGTTGTAACGGCGGAGCAGCCTTGCGGCTGAACGCTGCCGGATCAAGTTCCAGTGCCTGTACGGCGGTTGCCGCGACCTGACGCAGTTCTGCCGGTTTTTCCAGCGCCAGTTCGCCCTGGTTACGGATGCCGGGGCCCATGGCGGCAAGCCAGGTCTGCTCTGAACCGATAATGCCTTTGGCGAAGGCTGACAGGCTTTGCAGATAGCCCTGTACTGCGCGGCCGGAAGCATGGTGCAGCCAGTCGTCGGCGGTCTGGCCACGGCCATGATCGGTGGTAATCAGCAGCACGGTGTTATCGCGGTAGTGATCCTGCTGCTGCAGGAAATGCCAGAGTTCGCCGATAAAGGCGTCGTCGCGGTGAGCCGAATGCAGGTAAGCGGAGTAGTCACCGTCATGGGCGAAGTCATCGGTTTCCCCCAGACTGAGGTAAATAATCCGCGGTTGTTCGCTGCGGATATATTCTTTTGCATACTGATAGGTGAAAACATCCAGCCGTACGCTGCTCCAGGGGCTGGGGGTCTGTGGCTGTAATTCGTTCAGGTAACGTTCGCGTTCACTGATATGCGGCCGTTGCGCACTCATAAAGCCGGCATTCACCGGTATGCCGCTGCGTTCACTGTTAATGATGTAAGGAAATACATCCCAGCTGCCGAACGCGGCCACCCGTCCCTCAAATCCCGGCTGCTGATTGGCCCATTCAAGAAAGGTGATATTGGGGTTGGGAATTTTCTGATTGGAATTGATCAGCGGGTCGGCATAACCGGACAGCATTTCGTTATAGCCGGGATACGAAAAAAACCAGGGGTTGGCAACCTGCATCGGACTGTTGTTATTGCGGTTACCGATCAGCACGCCCCGGGGAGCCAGTTCGTGCCACAGAAATGGCATCAGCCGGCTGCGGCGCTGCGGTGCATCGTCTGCCCAGAACAGCGCTTTCAGCTGGTCTGCATCTTTGACATAGTCCGGATGGCCGATCAGTTGCGGGTCGGCACCGCTGAAGACTTCCTGCCAGCGCAGGCCATCGAGGGAAATCAGCAGCAGGTTACCGGCTGCTGAGGCGCTGTTGCAGCACAGCAGGGTCAGGCAGACAAATAAAAAGCGGGTCATGGATGGCTCCTTATAACGGGCGCATAAAAAAGCAGGCCACAGGGCCTGCTTTTCTGTTACCGGCTGACGATCAGAATTCGACGGTCAGGTTGGCTGTGGCGGTACGGGCAGCACCGATAAAGTAAGACCCTTCAACACCGCCGCCGAGATAACGCTCATCCAGCAGGTTGTTGATCACCAGGTTCACTTCAGCCGCGCGGAACAGACCGGCATCCACTTCTTTGCGGTAACCGAGGTTGAAATCCACCACAGTGTAACCATCCAGACGGTCGTCGTTGGCGGTGTCACCATAACGGGCAGCCGTATATTTACCGCTCAGTGACGAGTGGTAACGGCCGTTGTCGTAATTCAGGCTGATAACGGCCATTTCTTCCGGTGCTGCAGCAACCATATTGTCTTTGAAGATATCCGCATCGCCGTCACCGTCGGTATCAATATCTTTGGTGTATTTGGCGCTGTTGGCGGTCAGCGAGCTGTACACTTCCCAGTAGTCGGTCATATTGAAACGCAGGCTGGCTTCAATACCCTGGGATTTGATACCACCGACGTTGATGTAGCTGGAATCCGCTTCATTCAGATAGTCGATATTATTCAGAGTGCTGTTGCTGACCTGAGTAATACGGTTGGAGAAATCCACCAGATAATACACCAGGGTGGCGTTGAAGCCGGTGCCGTTATAGCGCAGACCCAGATCGAAGTTGTCGGATTCTTCACCGTCCACATTGTTTACCGCTGCCTGCCCGTCATTCAGCATTTCATCCTTAATGGCGGCAAAGTTGGTGGAGAAGCTGGAGTGAATTTCCATTTCATCATTCAGCTGATAGACCACTCCCACGTTTGGCAGAATGTCTGAATCGCTGTCGGCGCTGACTTTTTCTGCAGCGGCCAGATCGTCTTCACGTTCCAGGTCGACCAGATACTGTTTAACGCCGAGGCTGACCTGAAGATCGCCCAGTTCCAGCGTGTCCTGCAGATACCACATCAGGGTATCGGTGTTGTAGCTGTATTCGTAATGAGTGAAATACGGGTCATTTTCATAGTACCAGTACACGGCGGAATCCAGCACTTTGTGCCAGTCACGGCTTTCCGGACGCTCGGACGTTTCATACCAGAAACCGGCTTTCACGGTCTGCAGGTCATCCAGTTCTGATTCCACGTCGGTTAACACGCCGTAACGTTTTTTCTTATAGTGGGTATGGCGGTAGGAAGATACCCGGGTGGCATCGCCGGTATAGGAGTAGCAGCTGAGATTACTGCCACAGGTATCGTTGACGTCATCAATCGGATCAGCGTTAGCATCAACGTAATAGTATTTGTTGCCGGTACTGGTGTTGACCTGATACGGGGGCGCCCAGTCGCCACGGCCTTTCATCTGATGATAATACGGTTTGACAGTAATGGTGGTGCTGTCGCCGGCAAAATATTCCAGGCTGCCGTAAGCCATCAGGTTTTCACGCTGGGTACCCCAGGTCTCAGCATAGTTCTGATCAATATCCGGGTTGCCGGTCCATTGCCAGGTCAGGTGATCCCAGTCGTTGTTCTGTTCGAACGCATCCAGAGTGACGCCCTGATAGTTATTTTCGCTGCTGTCGTCAAAAGAAATACGGCCCATCAGACGCATATTGCTCTGGTTGGAGACAATCTTGGCTTCGTAATGGGAACGATCGGTATGGCCATTGGAACCGTCACCGATCCAGCGGTTGTTATAGCTGTCTGACATCGACACATAGGCATAGGTGTTGGCACCCAGATCACCGGTGTCAGCACGCACGAACAGACGGCGGGCGTTATAGTCACCGCTGGTCAGGCCGACCTTGAGGCTTTCTTCGGTCAGCGGATCGGCGGAAATAAAATTGAAGGTACCGCCCAGTGCTTCAAGCGATGCGGACGAGATATCACCAGCCCCCTGGTAAACTTCAACCTTATCCATGTTCTCGCCGTCGAGGAAACGGTTGGCTTTGGCGCCACCGCCGTAGTTGGAACCGCCGTTCGGAATACCGTCAACGGTAATACCCAGCTGCTGTTCACTCAGGTTAATGCTGTAGCCGCGGGCTGAGATGCTGGTGGACCAGTCATCGGAGCCGAAGGTGTCGCCTTCGCTGATGGAAATACCGGGCAGGTTGTCAACCGAAGCGAATACGCTGGTGATGGCTGACTGCTGGCTTTTCATGGCGTCGGTAGTGATGTTGTTGCCCTGTGCAACAGGCTTACCGACAGCAACCACTTCTTCAATAACATTATCGTTGCTGTTAGCGGTGGCTGTGTCTGCGGCAAAACCAGGAGCAGCAGCGGCCACGGCAAGTGCGAGCAGTGACAGCTGACTGACGGTCGGTCCTTTCATAATTTTCCCCAATGATTATGTTTGATTAAGCGGGGAAAGGATCAGGCGAAAGGGTTACAGCGGCGTGAACAGATTCTGACACTTTCATGTGAAATCTGTTGCAGAAAAAGGTCAGATTGATGTCAGCGGAAAATACCGGCAGCATGCACGGACATCGGCCCCGGAAAATTGAACCGGGGAAAATTATCGGTTGTCCGCTGTGCCGGCTGACACGGTAATGCTCAGACAGCCTGATCCAGATACAGCTGGATACCGGTCAGCTGACTGACCTGATTCAGGTATTCGCGGATGGTGGGCGGAATTTTCAGCCCGGCCACCATGGTCAGATTGCGCAGGGTGGGGAAAATCACCACATCATCCCAGCTGATGGTGTGTTCATGATGGGATGGTAGCGGGGGGGCCGGCAGATTGGCCAGCATGGTTTCCACGTGTGATTGGTGCGGCGCAGTATCGGCCATGGCCTGTGCAAAGGACTGGCCGAGAATTTTTTCTTTTTTCGTGCGGAAGTAGCTGCGCGCTTCTTCCGTCATAAATTCCGGCAGGCCGAGGGTAATGTTGCGCGGAAACAGCAGAAAGTTGATATGCACGTCGCTGTTGCTGAACGCGGTGGTAAACGCACGGCTGTCATCGGCCGGGCGGATGACCCGGCCGGCGTCGCCCAGTTCATCGAAGCGGGCGGCAATATCCAGACTTTCAGCGATGGCGCCGCCCTGATCGAATTCCAGAATCGGTACCTGTTTGGCATTCACCAGGCGGTAACAGGTTTCTTCATCGTCGTTGAGCAGAAATACGGTTTCGTAGCTTATGTCTTTGTAATTGGCCACCATCATGGTGCGGATGCAGTAAGGGCAATGGTGGTATACATACAGTTTCATCGTATCTCCTCGGCAGACAATAACAGCGTGGCTGACGGTTTCAGTCTTCCCCGATAAATCCACCGGTCTGATGGTTCCACAGCTGGGCATAAATCCCGCCGCGGGCGATCAGCTCCTGATGCGTACCCTGTTCGGCGATACGGCCGTTATCCAGTACGATCAGGCGATCCATGGCGGCAATGGTCGACAGCCGGTGTGCAATGGCGATCACCGTTTTGTTTTCCATCAGCCGGTACAGACTTTCCTGAATGGCGGCTTCCACTTCGGAGTCCAGTGCGGAGGTCGCTTCGTCGAGAATCAGGATCGGGGCGTCTTTCAGCAGAACACGGGCGATGGCAATGCGCTGACGCTGGCCACCGGAGAGCTTAACACCACGTTCGCCGACCTGAGCATCATAACCGCTATTGCCGTAAGGGTCGTGAAGTGTATCAATAAATCCTTCCGCTTCGGCTTTGCGGCAGGCATTGCGCATTTCCTCTTCGCTGGCGTCCGGGCGCCCGTAGAGGATATTGTCGCGTACGCTACGGTGCAGCAGAGAGGTATCCTGACTCACCATACCAATCTGATGGCGCAGGGAATCCTGCGTGACCTCACGGATGTTCTGGCCATCGATCAGGATGCGGCCGCTGTCGATGTCGTAGAAGCGCAGCAGCAGATTGACCAGCGTCGATTTGCCGGCGCCGGAACGCCCGACCAGACCGACTTTCTCACCCGGACGAATCACCAGACTGAGGTCATCGAACACCAGTCGGTCCTTTTCGCTGTCACTGCCGCGGTAATGGAAGTTCACGTTTTCCAGGCGGATCTCACCCTGGCTTACCTGCAGGCGGCTGGCGTTGTCAGCATCGGTAATCTGCGGCGCTTTCGACAGGGTGTTCATGCCGTCGGTCACGGTGCCGATGTTTTCAAACAGGGCACCGACTTCCCACATAATCCACTGCGCCATGCCGTTGATGCGCAGTGCCAGAGAAATGGCAATGGCAATGGCGCCGGCGCTGATGGCGTGATCCATCCACAGCCAGATAGCCAGTGCGGCGATGGAGAAGACCAGCAGGTAGTTCACCATATTCACGGTCACGTTAAGGCCGGTTACCAGCCGCATCTGGCGGTAGACCGTATCCATAAAGCCTTCCATTGATTCTCTGGCATAGCCGGTTTCGCGGTCGGTATGGGCGAACAGCTTCACTGTCTGAATATTGGTGTAGCTGTCGACGATGCGTCCGGTCATGGTGGAGCGGGCGTCCGCCTGTTCGGTGGCGATGCGTTTCAGCTTGGGAACAAAATACAGCTGAGTCAGGATATACAGACCCAGCCAGGCAAGCATCGGCAGCATCAGGCGGATATCCGCCGATGCCGTCATCACCAGCACAGCGCCGAAATAGACCAGGATATACACCATCAGGTCCATCAGTTTCATCACGGTTTCACGTACCGCCAGCGCCGTCTGCATGACCTTGGTTGCCAGCCGGCCGGCAAAGTCATCCTGATAGAAAGACAGGCTTTGATTGAGCAGATAACGGTGTGCCAGCCAGCGGATTTTCATCGGGTAATTGCCGAGCAGGGTCTGGTGCACCAGCAGGGCATGCAGATAGACCACCAGTGGCATGACCACCAGAATCATAATCGTCATCATCGCCATCCGGGTGCCTTCTTCGGCCAGCAGGGTGTCCGGATTCTTCTCCGCCAGCCAGTCCACCAGATCGCCCATAAAACCAAACAGCATGACTTCCAGAATGGCCATGGCGGAGGTCAGCAGCGACATTGCCAGCAGCGGAATTTCCAGACCCCGGGTGTAATGACGGCAGAAGCCGTACAGGGTTTTCGGTGGCTGCTGCGGGTGTTCCGGAGGGAAGGGATTGATCAGTCGTTCAAATAATCTGAGCATGGCGTATGAAACCGGGGGGTAAATCAGGTCGCACACCTTAACCAACCCTTGCGGCGAATGTAAGTTGGCAGGGTGATTTTCTCTGTTCGCCCGGTGGAATGGCGGCTGAACCGCGGGCGGTGGCGGAGCTGCCCAGCTCAATCAGGAAGTCTCATGGTGATTCATGTTACGATCTGCAGTTCTTATCGACAGGACAAGGAAAAATCACTGTACTGTCGTGAAAATGAGCCTATCTTTGCGCCACTTTTATTCACCGCTCCGGACCCAAAGAAGGAGGTAGCGAGCCCAATGGTTGTGAAACCTGAAGATTACTACGACGCCGACACATTTGCCCGCCTGAAAGCCTTTGCCGACCAGCAGGAAACACCCTGTCTGGTGGTGGACAGCCAGACTTTCACCCGTCAGCTGGATGAGCTGATGGGCTGTTTCCCATACGCCAAAACTTATTACGCCATCAAAGCGAACCCGATGCCGGAACTGCTGACCATTCTGCGTGACCGTGGCTGTAATTTTGACGTGGCATCCCGCTATGAACTGGATAAGGTAATGGCACTGGGTGTGAGCGGTGATCGTATCAGTTTCGGGAACACCATTAAAAAGGCGCGCGACATCCGCTACTTCTATGACAAGGGGGTGCGTCTGTTCGCCACCGATTCCGAGGCCGATCTGCGTAATATTGCTAAGGCGGCGCCGGGTGCGAAAGTGTTTGTCCGTATTCTGAGCGAAGGTTCTGAGACTGCGGACTGGCCGCTGTCACGTAAATTCGGCTGTCATACCGATATGGCGCTGGACCTGTGCATTACGGCGCGTGAACTGGGCCTGGAACCTTATGGTATTTCTTTCCATGTCGGTTCCCAGCAACGTGATATCGGCGCCTGGGATGCAGCCATCGGTAAGGTGAAAGTTATTTTTGAGCGTCTGGCGCAGGAAGATGATATCCAGCTGAAGATGATTAATATGGGCGGCGGATTTCCGGCCAATTATCTCAGCCGTACCAATGATCTGCAGACTTACGCCGAGGAAATTACCCGTTTTCTGGAAGAGGACTTCGGCGACAATATGCCGGAGATTATTCTGGAGCCGGGTCGTTCACTGGTGGCCAATGCCGGTCTGCTGGCGAGTGAAGTGGTGCTGATCAGCCGTAAAGACCGTACCGGTCTGCACCGCTGGGTATATGTGGATATCGGTAAGTTCGGTGGTCTGATTGAGACCATGGATGAAGCGATCAAATATCCGCTGTATGCGGAGAAAAAAGGCGAGGCAGAAGAAGTTATTCTCGCCGGTCCGACCTGTGACAGTGCCGATATTCTGTATGAAAACTACAAATACGAGCTGCCGCTGAACTTGGCCATGGGTGACCGCCTGTACTGGTTCAGTACCGGTGCTTACACCACCACCTACAGCGCCGTGGAGTTTAACGGCTTCCCGCCGCTGGCGTCTTACTGCATCTGATCCTGCCCGCCGCCCGGCCCCTCTGGCCGGGCGTCATTCCCCGTGTTGTCAGAACCGCCGCAATGGCGGTTTTTTTATGCCATATGCTTTTCTGCGGCATATTTTGTCGTTAGTCTCGCTACTGGTGCTGATACAGGGAGGTAGGTTATGCAGACCGTACCACTGGAACTTTTGCTTAACGGCCTGACGCTGGCGGCGGGTGCCGCACTGACGGTTGAACGTTTTACCGAAGTACTGAAACAGATCAAGGAACGGGCTAACCGTTATTTCCTCGAAAGCGAAACCGGCAGGGCGCAGCAACAGATGCTGCAACAGGCACGCGCGCAGCTGGATGCCATTGATCTGCAGCGCAGTCAGGGGGTGAGCGCCGCCGATGCTGTTCTGGCGGCTACCGATGCGGTGAATGCCGGGGCTGCCGCTGCGCTTACGCCGGCGGCGGACAACGAAACACCGGATAATTACGAACAGTACAGCGCCGTTCTGCACGTACCGCTGACGCCGGTTTCCACCACCACTGCGGCGGTGAATCTTTTTATCCGCATTGCGCCGATGGCGCTCGGCGTTATTCTCGCCGGCGTATTTAATCTGCATTTTATTGCCCTGTTTACCGGTCAGGAAGTGCTGGCTGTACGCACACTGGCTGAGCAGCAGGCCTGGGGCAGTATTGCCCTGCAGACGCTGGATACCTTTTTTACCGGCATTCTGATCGGCGGCGGCAGTCAGCCGGTGCATGTGCTGCTGCGTTTCCTGACCACGCGCAAACTGAGCGATGCCGAACGCCAGGCACTGCAGCAGGTGGCCGATCCGGGGCAGGAAGCGGCTGCGGTCAGTGCGCCGGCCGCTGCGGCAGAGTACCCGCTGGCGTGGCAGGATATCCGTTATGAAGGCGGCGTTAACCCGCAGACGCTGGAACATGTTCACCGCCGGGATGCAGACCCGGAACGTATCGTGGTGCATCACACCGCCATGCACAGTGATCTGGGGTTCCGTGCCATCGTTGATGAATTTCTGCAGCACAAGCAATGGCTCACCGGTTATCACTGCATCATTATGCCGGACGGCAGCATCCGCCCCTTCTGTCGCTGGGACCGCTGTGGCAATCACGCCAGAAACCACAACGCCACTACGCTGGGCATTGCATTTCACGGCAATTTCCATCAGCACGATGGTGACCGTTATTCCAATCATGATGGCCGCTACGGCAACACCCGGCCGACGGAAGCCCAGTTGCAGGCCGGGGCGCGGGTTATCGCTTTGTGGCGCTCTCTGTATGCCACTCTGGAAACGGATATTCAGCAGGGGGTTGTGCCGCACCGTGCCCTGAGTGGAGCAGCGACCGTCTGTCCGGGCAATCAGTTTCCACTGACGCCGCTGCACAACCGGGTGATGGCCTTTGAACAGGCCTGGCAGGCATCGGCTCAGGCACAGCAGCAGCTGGCGCTGTTCCGGGAAAAACCCTTTATTTATGCGGCCGGCTGAGGAGCAGATTTATGGATATGTTTAATTCATCACTCACCATGCTGGCAGCGGCGCTGTTTTTTTCCCTGCTGATTGAACGTCTGCTGGAACTGGTGAAAGCCATTTATGATTTCTGCGAAGTAACGCTGGGTTTTCAGGATTACTGGAACCGCAGCGCCCGCCGTCTGAGTTACCTGCTGGATGAGCAGATGCAGGGCGGTAAAGTCAGGGCCGAAGCTGCCAAAGCCATCCGCGATTATCTGCGCACGGATTTTCCCGGGCTGGAAGGTGTTAAGGCCGTGTCGGCTGACAGTCTGCGTTCCCTGGCGATCAAAGCGGGCAGTAAAGTGCTGGCTTTATTGCTGGGCCTGACGCTGGCGCTGGCGATGGATATCAATTTATTTGCTCTGATCGAACAGCTTAACGATCAG
The DNA here is from genome assembly GCA_963682115.1 of Pseudomonadales bacterium. Classification (GTDB taxonomy): domain Bacteria; phylum Pseudomonadota; class Gammaproteobacteria; order Pseudomonadales; family Oceanobacteraceae; genus Venatoribacter. Next base: position 2,793,971 of record OY821639.1, read on the forward strand.
GTGGCACTGCTGAATAATGCCGACCCGCAGGATTACCGGGGTTATTTTTCCAGCCAGTATATTCCCGGCTGGCTGGGCGAAATTGCTACTGGTATTGCCATCGGTCTGGGCAGCAGTCCGGTGCATAAAATTATTTCGTCGCTGGAAAAGTCGCGTAATAACCGTACCGATAAAAGCACCGCCGGTGAAGGAGAAGCCTGATGGAAAAATTGATCTGGTTACTGGAACACGCCGATATTCTGCTGGGGCTGATACTGTTGCTGGTGGCCTGTCTGATTTTACCGCGTCACGTCCGTTGGTATGTACTCACCGCCGGTGTTGCCCTGCTGGTGATGCAGGTCTGGCAGGCGTACCGGGCACGGGAAAAAATGCGTGTCCTGGATGAACAGCGTAAAACATTGCAGCAGCGTCTGGCGGGTCTGGAAGGCACTGCCGAAGAATTGAAAAAGAATAATGAACAACTGGCGGCCGATGCCGCGGCACTGGAACGTGAGCGGCAGAGTCTGCAGCGGCGGCTGCAACAGTTGCAGCAGCGTGACAATGATATTGATGCCGAAAAAGCGGACGTGGAGCAGCAGCTGCAGGATCAGCAGCAGAGTATTCAGGATGCCCGGGAACAGATCCGCCGCGGCCTGGAAGCCGCCGCCCGGGTACAGGCGATTCAGTCGGCCGTCAGTAACGGAGGACAATAACATGCGCAGACAATGGCTGAGTGTACTGCTGCTGTCCTGCCTGAGCCTGGCGGCGCAGGCGGACAGGCACTGTGAGCTGATCATCAGCCGCGATAATCTGGTGGTCGCCGAAGTTAATGGGCAGCAGGTTTATACGCTGCCGAAAGCCGCGGTGGATGCGGAATTATCCCGTGCCTGTATCTCTTATACCGATATTCTCAGGGGCAATGATCAGCTGCTGGCGCAGACGCAGGCGTTGCTGGACACCCAGCAGGATCTGAATCAGAAAATGTCAGAGCAGCTGGATGCGTACCGGGCACTGGTGGCGGACAGCGGCAACCTGAATAAAAATTACAGTGATCTGAGTAAGGGTTACAACGAACAGCTCGGCCGCTATGTAATCCTGACCGGCGAGCTGCGCGGCGTTGCACACGATTTTGATGGACTGGCCGGGGAATACCGCAGTATTGCTCAGAGCCTGTTACGCGAACGGCGCATCGGTGCCGCGGTCGGCGATGACGTGTATATGCTGCAGGGCGGATACCGCTATATGAATCTGTTTTATCTGAATCAGGACGGTGACGATAAGGTGCTGATCGGTGCAGAAATGAATTTCTGACCGATCAGCCCTGCCTTCAGTGGCGGCGCGGGAAGCTGACCTGAAAGGCCGGCTGTGCGGCACCACTGCCGTCATCCGGTGTGGTGATCATGGTGACGTCGGCCTGCTCACCATTCAGTTCAATGCGGGTAAAGCCCCAGCTCATGCCACGCAGCCAGATTTCCCGGTATTGCGGATAATGACGGCGCTGATACTGCTGGAATGGTGTATGTACCGGGCGCTGTTTTGACGCGGCACCGGAGACGATAACCGGCAGTGGCAGCTGATTTTCCCCGCAGGCATCGGTATGAATTTCCAGATCGTGTTCGTGCCCGGCAAGGTACATATCCGCGTAGTCGCACAGGGTCGGCAGCAGCAGGTGGCGCAGGGCCCGTGCCTGTTCAAACTTGGTGCCCCCGGATGTCCACAGCGGATGGTGACCGGCAACAATTTTCCAGCGTGCCGGTGATTCACGGATGGCCTGTTTAAACCAGCTCAGCTGTTCATGCTCCCGGCCCTGTGGCAGTAGCCAGGGATCAGCCTGTTCCCGCTGTTCATGCTGCATTTCGCTGCCGTCCGGGTTGAGGCGGTCATCCAGCACGTCGGTGGCGGCCAGCAGCAGATTGGTATCGAGAATAAAAAATTCGGCATCGCCGCGGGTAAAGGAATAGAAACCGGGTTCCGGCAGCACCATCTGCGGGTTGTCAGCGGCGTTGAACCACTGCACCTGTGCATCGCGTCCGGCCCGGGAGGTCTGCCAGTCGTGATTGCCGAGCATGGCATAAATGCGGAAATCGTCATCACTGGCCAGCAGCGGGCGGAAAGGCTGATCCAGAATCGCCTCGAAACGCCGGGCATCGGCAGCGCTGCCGTCGGCGCCGGCAGGATAAATGTTGTCACCCATCATCAGCGCCAGATCGCAGCCCTGCTGACGGCAGTGGCTGGTCATGGCGGCCGCCACCGGATACAGACCACTGGCTTCAATCACCTGCTGTTCATTCAGCTGGTGCGCCGGTGGCGGGGTGAAGTCCGCGGCCGGCAGGCCTTTTTTCAGCCATGAGTGTTGTTCATCGGCGAGATAGGCCGCCATATCCTGCGGGTTATTACGGATCGTGTCTTTCAGGTAGTCATAGTGATAACCACTGTCCCCGAACAGGATAAAGTGCACGGCGGACGGGGAGGTGGTAACGGCTTCACTGGCCGGCTGGTGGCTGCAGCCCAGCAGGGCGGCGCAGCACAGGCTGCCGAGCAGGGTGGATCTGAGCGGGAATGACATGCTGTACTCCGGGTTTCAGGACTGGCCTGCTTTGTAGCACAGCGCTGGCGGCCTCGGTGTGACAGTGGGGGTCAGATCAGCTCAGCCGCAGCAGACGTCGCGGGCTGGACTTCTGCTGCTTCAGCCAGAGTGTCAGCCTGCAGTTTGAAACCGGCAACAACCAGCAGGGCCAGCAGTGCCAGACGGAATGCCATCACCATAAAGTCACCTCATTGCAGATTGTTTGATAATAACCTGTAAAGAGTATGGTTATTGCGTTATTCCGTATCCGCCAGCGGGTTACAAAAGCTCCGGCAAGCGCTCAGCCGGTGAAACGGCAGGCGTCCGGCTGGCGGCGGTAAGCTGATGGTGAGACACCTGACCAGCTGCGGAATGCCGTGGCAAAGTTGCTGGCATCGCTGTAACCCAGCCGCGCGGCAACCTGTTCCACCGCCAGTGGCCCCTGCAATAAACGTCGTGCATGGCGGAAGCGGACTTCGTCGCGCAGCTGGCGGAAACTGCTGCCTTCGTTACGCAGGTGGCGGTTGAGGGTGGCAGCTGACATACACAGCATGGCGGCCACCTGCCCGGCGGCCGGCATCTGCGCTAGATGGTCATCCAGTATCTGCATGACCCGGTCAGACAGCGGCTGCTGCCGGTTCAGATCGTTGAGAGCGCTTTCCAGGCGGCTCTGCGCCAGATTTTCCAGTTGTGGATTAAAGAAGGGCAGCGGGTGCTCAAGGGCGGATTCCGGCCAGCTGAGGCGGTTGCCGGACTGACCGGTCAGTACCTGACAGTACGGCAGGGTGGTCTGCTGTGACAGGTCGGCGCTGACCGTGCTGTGGATGCAGCTGCAGGCCTGCTGACCACGGGCCCCGGTCAGGGTGCGGCAGATGGTTTCAATGCTGCTGAGAAAGGCCAGGGTCAGAAAAGGGCCGGCCAGTTCATGGCCGAATTTGGCTTCAATAATCAGATGCCGCTGGCCGTGGCTGGCGGCGCGGCGGATAGCAAAAATCTGCGCCCGGGTTTCAACATAGCGCATCACCTTCTGCGCCGCATCGGCCATGGTGGCACTGTACTGAGCGGCGTAACCCAGCGCTCCGTGGCGTGCCAGGGTCATGCGTTTGCCATAATCCAGCGCCAGTGACATGTTCCCGGTCAGCTGACAGAAACGGTCAACCACATACAGGCAGGATTCATGGCCGACACTGACGCCGGGCTGAAACAGGATGTCTTCGGTCAGCCCGGAACCGGGCAGCAGGTCGCCGGCGGACAGGCCCTGTTCGAAGGCCAGTTCGGTGAGCAGAATCAGGTAATCTGACGAGATGCGGTAAATACCCGTACCCAGTGTGTTCATCGGCTGCTTCTTATTGTTATGGCTCAGGGTTCCGGTCCGGATTGCCTGAATGGCACCGGCAAATGCGCTGAACTCACCGGACACTGACCCCGTCAGTATGTCATATTGGTTGCGGTGGAGGCATGTTCTGTGCGGCCTTTGCTGTCTGCAATGAGCGCCGCCTGCGGCGGCGATGATCATACAATCCGGAGTTCCTATGACTGATTATAAAAATAAAGCGCAGTCACATGAGATCAGGCCACGGCGCATGGCCTTTGATACCGACAGCCCGATGCGCCGTTATACGTTTGATAACAACGCGCTGATCAGCACCTTCTTCTATGCGCTGTCGGCGATGTTCCCGGACGGTGAGCGTTTTTTCATTCATTCGGTGCGTAACTACCAGAAGGACATTGATGATCCGCAGCTGCTGGCGCAGATCCGTGGCTTTATCGGCCAGGAAGCTCATCATGGACATTCCCACGAAGCCCTGAATGAGGCCATTCAGGCCCTGGGCTTTCCGATGGATGAAGTCACGGCGCATATGAAAAAACGCATTGAGATGCTGAAACGGGTATTCGGCCGCGGCCGCCAGCTGGCGCTGACGGTGGCGATGGAGCATTTCACCGCGTCACTGGCGGAGTTTCTGCTGAGGCATCCGCAGGTGCTGGATGACACCGATCCCACCATCCGCAAAATGCTGATCTGGCACGCGGTGGAGGAGATTGAGCACAAAGCCGTGGCCTTTGACGTGTACCGTCAGCAGGTCGGACGTGAATTCATGCGTAAACGGGTGATGGTGGTGGCTATGATCAGTCTGTTTGCCCGCATCGCTTACTTCCAGTACCGCATGCTGCGGGCGCAGCGTCACTGGCCATCGTTGCGTGAGTGGCTGGGTGCCTGGCGTTTCTTCTGGGGTAAACAGGGCATTCTGCGTGAGAACATGCGCTCGCTGCGGCTGTTCTTCCGCACCGGTTTTCATCCCTGGGATATCGACCAGCATGATCTGATTGAGAATTGGCAGGAACGTCATCCGGATGTGGCAGCCCTGCAGAGCAACTGATCCCGCCATCAGTGCCACACCCGCGGTGTGGCACTGAACCTCCCGTCACAATCGTTTTCATACTCCGCAGAGGCTTGTAATCGGCTCAGACGAGCCCATATAGCCTGTAGTCCCGTGGCCGTGAGGTCACCTGATGCACCACAACCCGGAGTTGACCGTGCCTTTATTTCTGATTTTTATCCTGGTTCCCGTGATTGAATTGGCTGTGCTGATCAAAGTGGGTTCCCACATCGGCGTACTGTGGACGCTGGCGCTGATTTTCCTCACCGCCGTGATCGGCGTCACCATTCTCAGGGCGCAGGGCCTTGCCACCCTGATGCGCGCTAACCGCAAACTCGAAGAGGGGGCAATTCCGGCCAAAGAACTGGCGGAAGGTTTCCTGCTGGCACTGGCCGGTGCCATGCTGCTGACCCCGGGTTTTGTGACCGATGGCTTCGGTTTTATTCTGCTGATTCCTGCGGTGCGTTCGGCGCTGGTGGGATCGGTACTGAACGTGCTCAAAGTCCGTACTGTGGGTGGTATGAGGCGTACCGTCTACCGTGAGCGTGATGTCTATGAGCTGCCACCGGAAGAGCGTATCCATCACAGCAGCCAGCGTCCGGAGACGATTGACGGCGACTATCGCCGCGAAGATTAAAAAATTTTCACCGGGGGTGTTGAAAAGTTCTGCTGTCACCCCCAGTAAGCGAGACACAAGATTTTGGGCGGCGGAACTGTGATTCCACCCCCGGTCATCAGCAAACAATATTGCTTAAATACATTGGAGATAACCTCAAATGAAAATCCGTCCTTTACACGATCGCGTCGTTGTTCGTCGCAAGGAAGAAGAGCAAACCACCGCAGGCGGTATTCTGCTGCCAGGCTCCGCTGCTGAGAAACCAAATCAGGGTGAAGTGGTAGCCGTCGGTACGGGTCGTATTTCCAACAATGGTGAAGTCGTTCCTATGGCTGTCAGTGTCGGCGACACCGTCGTGTTCGGTAAATACTCCGGTTCCAACACCATCACTGTGGATGGTGAAGAGCTGCTGATCCTGAACGAAAGTGAAATCTACGGCGTACTCGAAGCCTGATTTTCCGCGTCAACGACGTTCCATTGGTTTAAGAATTGTTAAAGGAAACGAAAAATGGCTGCTAAAGAAGTTAAGTTTGGCAACGATGCCCGCGTAAAAATGCTGGCGGGTGTAAACGTTCTGGCGAACGCTGTAAAAGTTACCCTGGGCCCTAAAGGCCGTAATGTGGTTCTGGAGAAGTCTTTCGGCGCTCCGACCATCACCAAAGATGGTGTTTCTGTTGCCAGAGAGATCGAACTGGAAGACAAGTTCGAAAACATGGGCGCGCAGATGGTGAAAGAAGTGGCGTCCCAGGCCAACGATCAGGCTGGTGACGGTACCACTACGGCGACCGTTCTGGCGCAGGCCATCGTTAACGAAGGTCTGAAAGCGGTTGCTGCGGGCATGAACCCGATGGATCTGAAACGTGGTATCGATAAAGCGACTACCGCGGTGGTTGAGGCGCTGAAAGCGCAGGCCAGACCCTGTGAAGAGAGCAAGTCCATCGCTCAGGTTGGTACTATTTCTGCCAACTCTGATGAGACTGTGGGTAAAATCATCGCCGAAGCGATGGAAAAAGTCGGTAAAGAAGGTGTGATCACCGTTGAAGAAGCCAAAGGCTTCGCCGACGAACTGGACGTTGTGGAAGGTATGCAGTTTGACCGCGGTTACCTGTCTCCTTACTTCATCAACAACCAGGAAAAAATGACCACTGAACTGGAAAGCCCGCTGATCCTGCTGGTCGACAAAAAAGTCGATAACCTGCAGGAACTGATTCCGGTTCTGGAAGCGGTAGCCAAATCCGGCCGTCCGCTGCTGATCGTCGCGGAAGACGTTGAAGGTCAGGCGCTGGCGACTCTGGTGGTGAACAACCTGCGCGGTACCTTCAAAGTGGCTGCTGTTAAAGCGCCTGGTTTTGGTGACCGTCGTAAAGCCATGCTGCAGGACATCGCAGTTCTGACCGGCGGCCAGGTGATTTCTGAAGAAGTGGGTATGTCGCTGGAGACCACCACACTGGAAATGCTGGGTACGGCGAAAAAAGTTGTGATCAGCAAAGAAAACACTGTGATCGTTGACGGTGCTGGCCAACAGGCAGAAGTCAGTGCCCGCGTTGAACAGATCCGTGCTGAAATCGCAGCATCCACTTCTGACTACGACAAAGAAAAACTGCAGGAACGTGTGGCCAAACTGGCTGGCGGTGTTGCCGTCATCAAGGTTGGCGCCGGTTCTGAAGTTGAAATGAAAGAGAAAAAAGACCGCGTTGAAGACGCCCTGAACGCTACCCGTGCTGCGGTAGAAGAAGGTGTGGTTGCCGGTGGTGGTGTGGCGCTGGTACGCGCACTGTCCAGCGTCAGCGTGGAAGGTGATAACGAAGATCAGAACGTGGGTATCGCTCTGGCACTGCGTGCGATGGAAGCTCCGATCCGTCAGATCGCTGCCAACGCCGGTGCAGAAGGCTCCGTTGTGGTGGATAAAGTGAAAGCCGGTGAAGGTGCCTTCGGTTACAACGCTGGTACCGGTGAGTACGGCGATATGCTGGAAATGGGTATTCTTGATCCGGCCAAAGTAACCCGTTCTTCACTGCAGGCTGCCGCTTCTGTTGCAGGTCTGATGATCACCACTGAAGCCATGGTTGCTGAACTGCCGAAAGACGACGCTCCGGCAATGCCTGATATGGGCGGCATGGGCGGAATGGGTGGCATGGGTGGCATGGGCATGATGTAAGCCCGCAGCTTTCCGTTGCTGAAAAACCGGCCTGATGGCCGGTTTTTTTATGCCCGCCATCCATGGCGGTCACCCTGCGGGCCGTACTCAGTACGTTAAATACCGTTCCCGACGGTCTTTTGTTGTCCGCCATCCATGGCGGTCACCCTGCGGGCCGCACTCAGTACGTTAAATACCGTTCCCGACGGTCTTTTGTTGCCCGCCATCCATGGCGGTCACCCTGCGGGCCGCACTCAGTGCGTTAAATACCGTTCCCGACGGTCTTTTGTTGCCCGCCATCCATGGCGGTCACCCTGCGGGCCGCACTCAGTGCGTTAAATACCGTTCCTGACGGTTTTTTGTTGCCCGCCATTTACGTACTCATCCTGAAGATTCCCCTTTTCCGGCAGGATTCTGCTGCTCCGGCTGTCACTTCCTGGTAAATCCGGCCGGCTTTGACTCCTTATTAATAAATGACATTATCATTTGCTGTTGATATTCATTCTCAAATGATGGAGTATTTATAAATGATAATTATTACCATCTAATGAAGCTCATTTTATCAGGAGAGAATCTATGCGTTTCAAACACCACATGCTGGCTTTGGCTGTTGCCAACCTGGGGGCGCTGGCACTGGTGCCGGCTCATGCAGACGAGGCGGAGAAAGAGCTGGATAATGTTGTCACTACCGCGACTCTGACCGCCCGTGATTCTGCCAGGGTGCCGGCATTCAGTACGGTGATTACCGCTGAGGACATTGCCAGGTCACCGGTCACCAGCCTGGCGGACCTGCTGCGTGACACGGTCGGTGTGAACAACTCGACTGACAGCCAGGGCCGTGACGAGCTGCGTATCCGTGGTCTGGGCGGTGAATACACGCTGATTCTGGTGAACGGTAAGCGCGTTTCCTCCGGTGCGGCTTTTGCCAAAGGCAGTGACGCGGATTACAGCTCCATTCCGTTGAACAGCATTGAGCGAGTTGAAATCATCCGTGGCCCGATGTCTTCTGTCTACGGCGCTGATGCCATCGGTGGTGTGCTGAACATCATTACCAAAGCACCGGCTGATGAGTGGCAGGGGAATGTGTCCGCGGAATACCGGACCATTGAATCCGGTGAAGACGGTGACCAGTACCGCGTGGGTGGTTCTGTGCGTGGCCGGTTGAGCAGCGATCTGCGCATGTCACTGTCAGCCGAACAGAATTTCCATGATGCCTGGTACGCCGATGCCGACGATAAGGATGCTGACGCAGCCCCGAAGCTGGAAGAGAAGAAGAGCAGTAACCTGTTCACTACCTTCAGCTATGACGTTGCCAGCGATCAGACTGTCGATCTGGACGTTGGCTACAACAAGGATGAGCGTCCGTCAGGTGTGTACGCTGCCGGTGGCCGTACCCGTGATCAGGAAATCACCCGTCTGGACATTGCTCTGACCCATACCGGTGAATGGGACTGGGGTAAGACAACCGCTTATATCAAGCACGAAGACTCGGATGTACGTGACTTCAACTCCAGCTACGATGCACCACAGAACCACCATACCAAAGAGAAAAACCTGTACGCCAAAGCGTATCTGAATACCCGTCAGGGCATTGTCGATATTCTGGCCGGTGTGGATTACCGTCAGCAGATTATCGAAGATAAGACGACTTATCTGCAGACCGGTAAACTGACCATTGATGAATGGGCGGCTTTCTTCCAGCAGGAATTCGCTTTCAGCGATGACTTCCACATGACTTTTGCTGGACGTTACGACAAACACGAAATTTTCGGTAAAAACTTTTCACCAAAAATTTATGCGGTATACAGCCTGACCGACAGCATCACGCTGAAAGGTGGTATCAGTGAAGCCTTCAAAGCGCCGGATGGCAGTTATCTGAGCCCGGAATACAGTGTGATCAGTTGTGGTGGCGCCTGCTACCTGGCCGGTAATCCGGACCTGGTCGCAGAAACCAGTGTGAACTATGAAGCGGGTATTGAAGTCCGTGAAGCCACCTGGGATCTGAGCCTGTCCTGGTTCAAAAATGATATTGAAGACCTGATTGAGCGTCAGATTACCTATGATGCAAATGACGACCCGATTGCAGCCGAATGGATTAATGTTGCTCAGGCGCAGACCGATGGTTATGAGCTGACTGCGTCGGTTGATGTAGTGCAGAGTCTGTCATTTTCCGGTAACTATACTTACACCGAAACAGAATATACCGATGCGGCCGGCGAAACTGTCGTTATGGAAGGCCGTCCGGAACATCAGGCTAATCTGACGGCCGACTGGCGTGCGACAGATAGGCTGAGTGCCAGTGTCAGCCTGAATTATCTGGCGGGTATGCAGTATTCCTCCTGGTCGGCGAGCGGAACAGAATATCCGGTATTGCCATCCTACTACCGTACCGATGTGGGGTTGGTTGCTGCGGTTACTTCCGACCTGACATTGCGCGCTGGTGTTAAAAATGTAACGGATGTTCATCTGGATGAAATGGATGATAACTTCAATACATTTGAACTGGGCCGTAACTACTACGTCAGTGGCAGCTATAACTTCTGATACTGATGGTAAAAAATGGAAAACGGCACACAGCGTTCAGCTGTGTGCCTTTTTCTTTGCCCGGGAGTTGCGGTGGAACATTATCAGCTGACGTCTTTCGCTGCTGGCGACAGCAACACGGTGGTACTGGTGCACTGCAAGGTCTGTCTGCATCATTTCCGTGATGAGGATTTCAATGCCGGTGGAATTTATTTTCCGCCGGCGCTGTACCCGGCGGCACAGAAAAGAAAAGCAGAATATCTGGCCGGACGTCTTGCTGCCCGCCGGGCTATGGCCGGGCTGGGCCTGCCCGTGCAGCCGGTTTTATCCGCGGAAGACCGTAGTCCGTGCTGGCCGCACGGTTTAACCGGCTCGATATCCCATCGCAGCGCGGATGGATATATCACAGCCTTCTGTCTGCTGGGTCGCCATTCGGTTGTCCGCCGGCTGGGGATCGACTGTGAAACGGTTATGAGTGCTGAGGTTTGTCAGGCGGTTAAGGGGCAGTTTGCCGATCACGCTGAACAGAGCCTGCTGGCGACGGAGAGCAGCAGGCAGATGATTCCTCTGCCGGCACTGTATACCCTGTTGTTTTCCGCCAAAGAAACCCTGTTCAAGGCACTGTACCCGGAAGTCAGACGCTATTTTGATTTTCTCGCTGCAGAACTGAGCGGATTTAACTGGCAGGCAGATTTTCCATCAGCGGATTATATAAAGGAGATAAACACCATGGTGGAAAATTCGGTTTGTGGTTGTCTGCTGTTGCGGCAGAAAACCCGCCTGGGGAAGGCGTTGTCCACCGGCAGTCAGTACAGGGTATTTTTCCTGTTAACAGAAGATCAGGTATTAACCCTGACGCTCAGTTAACAGCCACTGATCCAGCAGGAAAATATCGGTCTGATCCAGCACGCCGGCGTAATATTTCAGCTGAACCAGCCGGGTCAGATAATCGTAGCGGGCATGTTCATAATCTCTCTGCGCCTGATGCAGTATTTTTCTTGCCTGCAGTACATCCACCATATTACGCGTACCGGTATGGTGTGCTTTTTCTGTGGCGGTCAGTGCAACCGATGCTGAGGTAATCACCTGCTGGCGGGCAGCGATATTTTTTACCGTATTATTCAGCAGATGCAACCTGCGCCGGACCTCATAACTCACATAGCGACGTTGTTTTTCCACGTCATGGGCTGCCGCCCGGACCTGCCAGTCAGCCTGTTTCCGGCGGCCATAATCACGGCCGCCGTTCAGCAGCGGCAGTGTTATCTGTGCGCTCAGAGTGGTGGTTGTTTCATGGTAGTGACTGTCGCCACGGACCCTGTCGTGATTGCGGGAAAGCGACACGGATGCGGAGGGAAGGTGACGGCCGCTGTTGGCATAGTACTGCTGGCGGGCTGTATTCAGCTGTGCGTTGGCTTCATGTATCAGCAGCTGTTGCTGCCAGGCATGGTCAGCCCATTGCCGGCTCTGCTCTGTGGATAAAGGCGGTAAGGCAATACCGGACTGCAGTGGCCGCAGCGCTGGAATGTCGGTGCCGGTCAGTTGCTGCACTTTTTCATAACTGACTGCAACACCGGCTTCAGCAGACTGCAGTCCGGCAACCGCTGTATCGTAAGCGGCGCGGGCTTCTTCTGCTTCGATTGCCGTAACCAGTCCGGCACGGTGACGCTGTTCGGCATAATGAAGGGATTCGCGGATGGCGGCGACCTCTGCGCGGGCCGCCATCAGGCTGGCTTCCGCTTTGAGTGTGGTGGCATATGCTTCGGTAACACGCAGAATCAGCGTCTGGCGCACAATTTCCAGACTGATATCGGCTGCCTGTTGCTGTGCCCGGGCAGCACGGTAACGGTACCAGGCTTCAGCATCGAACAGTGTCTGGCTTAACTGAACGGCGTAACTCTGACTGCGGTATTTTTCTTCCGCAGTATTCATATTTTCACTGCTGTGAGAAAAATTAATGCTGAGTCCGGCCTGGGGCAGCAGTGCCCCGCGTTGCGCTATGACCTGAAATTTTCCTGCCTGGTGGCTGGCTTCGGCTTCTTTCAGCAGAGGGTCATTATTCTGCGCGAGCTGAAAAATATGGCTTAAACCGGTCTGGCTGGCTGCCGTTTTTGTGGCCGCCAATAGCAGTAACGGCAACAGAATCCATAACGCCATATTGGCAGCAGACGGGCTGCGGCACTCCCTGTTCACCAGTGACTCCCGGGCATTTAATAACAAAGAATTAATTTAATCAGCGACAGATTATTTACGTCTGACAGTAATTGACATTCTGTCTGTCGTCGCTGTATTTTACAAATGATAAGCATTATCATTAACGTTTGAGTGTGAGGTGTCAAGTGAATCATCCTCTGTCCGGCATCGGCGATGGCCGTTTGGGTTATGTTTCTTCTGCACCGGTCCGGTCTGCTCCTGATGCCGGTTCTGCGTCGTTTTATTTTTCTTCCGGCGGGCGGAAAATTTCTGCCCGTGGCATTGCTGAGCATATTGCGGCACCGCTTGGCTATGACAGCGGGCAGCGAGAGTATTTTCATAAAACGGTCACCGCGGCACTGAACCGGGCCAGGGCCTATGGTCAGAAAAATCCGTTGGTGATTGGTGCGCTGCCGTTTGACAGCGCACAACCGGCAACGCTGTATATTCCGCGGGAAGTGAATATCCGTGAGTCCAGCGGCGGAGAACACAGTGCTGCGCCGGAAATACCGCCGGCAGATATACCGTCAGCAGATATACCGTCAGCGGTGGTTGTGCGCATGGAAAGTATTCCCGCTGAGGCACGTTTCAAGCAGGCGGTTGAACAGGCCGTTGCTAATTTCCGTCTCAGTGATATCCGCAAGGCGGTGCTGTCGCGCATACTGAATATTGAGTTGGACGGAACGATTGATACCGATGCGGTATTCCGGCGACTGTGTGCGCAGAATCCGTCCGGCTATCATTTCCGGCTGCCGTTGGCGGATGGCTCTGAGCTGATCGGCGCCAGCCCTGAACTGCTGCTGCGTAAGGAAGGTCCGCGCATTTATTCCAACCCGCTGGCGGGTTCGGCAAAACGTCAGGCCAATGACGCAGATGACCGCCGGGTCAGCGCAATGCTGTGTGGTTCTGCGAAAGATAATTACGAACATAAACTGGTAATTGATGATATCCGTCAGGTTCTGGCCCCATTCTGTGCCGAACTGGATGTGCCGGATAAGCCGTCGCTGATCAATACACCGGCCATGTGGCATTTATCCACGTATATTACCGGTACGGTTTCTGTGCCGTCGGTCACTGCGCTGGAAATTGCCTCGCGCCTGCACCCGACACCGGCGGTGTGTGGTTTTCCGACCCGTCAGGCACATAAATTAATTAATCTGGTTGAACCTTATGAACGCGGACCCTTCGCCGGCATGGTGGGCTGGTGTGACAGTCACGGTGATGGTGAGTGGGTGGTGACCATCCGCTGTGGCCGGATTGAGCGCAATACAGCACAGATTTTTGCCGGTGCCGGTATTGTTGAAGATTCCTCGCCGGAAGCGGAATGGGCAGAAACCCAGGCCAAAATGCAGACTATGCTGAAGGCGCTGGGAGTTACGCTATGAGCGGGACTGAAACATACCGCCGGATTGAATTCAGCCCCTGGCCGGAAGCGCTGGCACAGCGTTACCGTGCGCAGGGGCTGTGGGCAGGAAAGCCTCTCAGTGACATTATCGACCGGCACCGTTCGTCGGAGGCCACGGCACTGATCTGTGGTCAGCGCCACATGAGTTATGCCCGCTTCAGTCAGCTCACCGATCAGCTGGCGGCCGGATTATCGGCCAGCGGGCTGGGGCCGGGCGATACCGCACTGGTACAGCTGCCGAATATTGCTGAATTTTATCTGCTGTTTTTTGCTCTGCTGAAAGCCGGTATTGCTCCGGTTAATGCGCTGTACAGTCATCAGCGGCTGGAACTGACAGCCTATGCTGCACAATTAAAACCATCATTGCTGATCGCCAGTCGTGGCCATCGCCTTTTTAACGATGATGTTTTTATTGAGGAGCTGCAAGAGATCGCGCCGCAACTGCGTCAGACGGTGCTGTTGAGTGAGCAGACTCAGATTGAAAATCTGGCGGATCTGGTGAGTATCAACCGGGCGGATCATTTTGCACCGGTGGCCGCCGGTGAGGTGGCTTTTTTCCAGTTGTCCGGTGGCAGTACCGGAACCCCGAAACTGATTCCCCGCACCCATGATGATTATTACTACAGCATCCGCCGCAGTGCGGAAATCTGTGAACTGTCGGCCGCCAGCCGTTACCTGTGTGCCTTACCGGCGGCTCACAATTATCCGTTAAGTTCACCGGGGGCACTCGGTATTTTTTATGCCGGTGGGACGGTGGTCATGGCCCCGGATCCGGAGCCGCTGCATTGTTTTTCCCTGATTGAACAACATGCTGTGACTATGGCAGCTCTGGTGCCGTCTGCGGTGACTTTATGGCTGCAGGCCGCAGCCGGGCGGCAGGAACAGCTGCAGACACTGAAACTGCTGCAGGTCGGTGGTGCCAGCTTTGCGCCGGCACTGGCACGGCGGGTGCCGGCCGAACTGGGCTGTGCTCTGCAGCAGGTCTTCGGCATGGCCGAAGGGTTGGTGAATTACACCCGACTGCATGACAGCGTGGAAAAAATCTTTACGACTCAGGGCTATCCCATGAGTGATGCCGACGAGATACGAATCATTAACCCCGAAACCGGTGCCATGGCAGCAGAGGGTGAAACCGGGATGTTACTGACGCGCGGGCCTTATACCTTCCGCGGTTATTACCGTGCCGCTGAACATAATGCCGATGCTTTTACGGCAGAGGGTTTTTACTCCTCCGGTGATCTGGTGCGGTGTGATGCCGACGGTTATCTGACCGTGGTTGGCCGGGTAAAAGATCAGATTAACCGCGGCGGTGAAAAAATCGCTGCCGAAGAAATTGAAAATCTTTTACTGAAACATCCGCAGATCAGTGCGGCGGCCCTGATTTCGGTGGCCGATGATCTGCTGGGCGAAAAGAGTCTCGCCTGTGTGGTCAGCCGCGACCCGGCACTGAAAGCGGTCGCCCTGCGTAAATATCTGCGCACACTCGGTATTGCCGACTATAAGCTGCCGGATAAATTCCGCCTGCTGAAGACGCTGCCGCTGACGGCGGTGGGAAAAACCGACAAAAAGACACTCCGCAGGATGATGGCAGAACAAGCCATGGTCAGAGACGAAGCGCTGAGCTGAGGATTATTATGAGCATTCCATCCATTACCTCTTATCCACTGCCGCAGGCCGGCGACTTACCCGACAATAAAGTCAGCTGGCAGGTTATGCCTGAGCGGGCGGTGCTGCTGATTCACGATATGCAGGATTATTTTCTACGTTTTTATGGCGACGGCAATCCGCTGGCGGAAAATCTGATTAATAACACGGCCAGTCTGATCCGCTGGGCACGGCAACAGGGGATTCCGGTCGTCTACACGGCGCAGCCAAGTGAGCAGAGCGATACAGACCGGGCGCTGCTCAATGATATGTGGGGACCGGGGCTGACCCGCGCCGATCCGGCCTTGCGTAATATAGCTGCACCGCTGACCCCTCAGGCTGACGATACGGTACTGGTGAAATGGCGTTACAGCGCTTTCCAACGTTCACCGCTGCAGGAGCGGATGCAGGTATGGCAACGCGATCAGCTGCTGATTGCCGGTGTGTATGCCCATATCGGCTGTATGACTACGGCACTGGATGCCTTCATGCGTGATATTCAGCCGTTTATGCTGGCTGATGCGGTGGCGGATTTTTCTCACGACGAACACAAGATGGCGCTGGATTATGTCGCCCGCCGTTGTGGTGTGGTGCTGACGCTGGCACAGCTGCCGGATTTTCCGCCGCCGGCAGCCGCAGCTTCTTCTCCTGTCAGCCGCGATGATCTGCTGCAGCGGATTCTGCTGCTGATTGACGAAGATGCCGGTGAATTTGATGGCGATGAATTACTGGTCGATTACGGACTGGATTCGGTGCAGGTGATGCAGCTGATCGGCGAATGGGAAAAACTCGGAATTAACGTACAGTTTGAAGAACTTGCCCGTCACGCCACCTTTAATGCCTGGTGGGATCTGATCAGCCGGCGCCAGTCCGCAGGAGCCGCCTGATATGACGATACGGGCAGATTTCAGCGGCCAGCGGGTATGGGTAACCGGCGCCGCCAGCGGCATCGGGCAGGCCATTGCCGGCGCATTTGCCGCCGCCGGCGCGTTGGTGACAGCACTGGATATTAATCCGGCGGACAGTCTGCCGGGCTGTTTTCAGCAGCGTCTGGATGTGACGGATGCACAGCAGGTCGCCATTACCTGTGAACGCCTGCTGGCGGAACAGGGTGGTGTGGATGTTCTGGTGAATGCCGCGGGGGTGCTGCGGGTCGGGACGCTCGACCGCTTAACGGCTGCTGACTGGTACAACTGCATGGCCGTGAATGCCGCCGGTGTGTTCCATCTGCTCAGCGCACTGACGCCTGTGTTCCGGACACAACGCCGCGGTGCGGTGGTGACGGTGGCATCCAATGCCGCTCATGTGCCACGCATGGGGATGGCGGCTTACTGTGCTTCGAAAGCGGCGGTCCGCAGTCTGACCCAGTGTGCCGGTCTGGAACTGGCACCTTATGGTGTGCGCTGCAATCTGGTCTCTCCGGGGTCAACGGATACGCCGATGCTGCATGGCATGTTTGCTGATGCAGACAGCCGCCAGCACAGTATTTCCACCCTTATTGCCGGTCTGCCGGAACAGTACAAAGCCGGCATTCCGCTGCAGAAAATTGCCACGCCACAGGATATTGCCAACGCCGTACTCTTCCTCGCGTCGGACATGGCGTCGCATATCACCATGCAGGATATCGTGGTGGACGGTGGTGCGACGCTGGCCGCCTGATGGGTTAACCGCAGAATAAAAAACAGGATAAAACGGATTTATGTCATTCAGCATGACAGCGAATAAGCTGTTCACCGGCCTGATACCGGGCTTTTTTTTCATCCTGCTGCTGGCTCTGCTCAGCAGTTGTGGCAGCAGCGGCAACAGCCGCAGCGTGGCAGAGGATAATCCACCCCCGGTGCCGGTGACGGTGGTGACCGTCCGCGCAGCTCCGCATCCCCTGTATGCCGAACTGCCTGGCCGGGTTGCGGCGTTCCGTATGTCGGAAGTGCGTCCGCAGGTCAGTGGTATTGTGGAAAAGCGTCTGTTTGAAGAAGGTGCGGATGTGCAGGCCGGCGATCTGCTTTACCGCATTGATGATGCCAGTTACCGGGCGGTTTATAAGCAACGTCTGGCAGACCTGGCCGTGGTACAGGCCAGTCTGGTGAACCTGCGCATCAGTGTGGACCGCTATGACCAGCTGGTCGGCAGTGAGGGGGTCAGTCAGCATGAATACGAACTGGCGCAGGCGGCGTTTGCCCAGGGGGAAGCTCAGGTAAAGGCCGCCGAAGCAGCGGTGGAAGCGGCGCGTATTGATCTGACGCGTACTGAAATCCGTGCGCCGATTAATGGCCGCATCGGACGTTCCTCGGTGACCGAAGGTGCGCTGGTGACGGTAGAGCAGGACGAGCCGCTGGCGACTATTCAGCAGCCGGATCCTGTGTATGTGGATATCGTGCAGTCCAGTCAGGAGCAGGTACGCCATAAACGCCGGCTGATCAGCGGCGATTTATTACCCGGTGATCGCCGGGTCGGACTGTTGCTGGAAGACGGTGCGGCGTATGAATTTTCCGGCGAGCTGAAATTTTCGGAAATGAATGTCGATGCCGACACCGGCGTGGTAACGCTGCGGGCGCAGTTCCCTAATCCGCATGGGCTGCTGTTACCGGGTATGTACGTCAGAGCAGAAATCAGTCAGGGCACCGAACCTGCCGCCATGCGCGTGCCGCAGCAGGCCGTGCGTTACAACGGCAAAGGAGAGGCAACCGCCTGGGTTATTAATCCGGCGGGGGAAGCTGAACTGCGCTATCCGGAAATTATCAGTGCTGCGGGCGATGACTGGCTGGTGCGCAGTGGCATGGCGGATGGCGAGGCGGTGGTGATGGAAGGCTCGCTGAAACTCTGGCCCGGGCGCAGGGTGGACATCAGCAGTCATGAACTGGCCGGCGGTTCTGCAGGGAGCCGTGTACAGCCATGATTTCGCATTTTTTTATTGAACGCCCGGTGTTTGCCTGGGTGGTGGCCATTCTGCTTATGCTGGCCGGCCTGATGAGTCTGCGCGTGCTGCCGGTTTCCCAGTATCCGGATATTGCCCCGCCCATTGTCCGTGTCGGTACGGTTTATCCCGGTGCATCGGCGGCGGTGGTGGAAAACAGTGTCACTCAGGTACTGGAACAGGAACTGAAAGGACTGGAGGGCCTGCTGTATTTTAATTCCACCAGTTCGTCGGACGGCGAAAGTGACATCATGCTGTTTTTTGAGCACGGACGTGATGCCGAAGTGGCACAGCTGATGGTGCAGAATAAAGTCAATCAGGTCGCTTACCGCTTACCGGCCAGTGTGCAGCAGAACGGTATTAATGTGACCACACTGCAGAATACCTTTCTTATGGTGGCGGTGTTTTACGACGAAACCGGCATGATGAGTGATGGCGATATTGCCGACTGGCTGAGTCATCATATCGTCGATGCTGTCAGCCGCATCAGTGGTGTCGGCCGGGTGCAGAATTTCGGTTCCTCCTATGCCATGCGCATCTGGCTCGAGCCGCATAAACTGGCCAGTTATGGCCTGATGCCGGAAGACGTTATCAGCACCATTGAAGCACAGAATGTTGAAGTGCCGGTCGGCGAACTGGGGGCGCAGCCATCCGCGGCAGAACAGCAGCTGAATGTCACGGTAACCGCACTGTCGCGCCTGCAGTCGGCGCAGGAATTCCGTGATCTGGTGATTAAAACCCGGACCGATGGTGCTGTGGTGCGTCTCGGCGATGTGGCAGAGGTTGCTGTCGGTCAGGAAAATTACGGCAGTGTCTCGCGCCTGAACGGGATGCCGGCATCGGGCATGGCAATTATGACGTCACCGGGGGCCAATTCGCTGGCGACGGCGGCGGCGGTCAAAGCCCGTCTGGCGCAGCTGCAGCGTTCCTTTCCCCAGGGCGTAAAGGTCATGTATCCGGAAGATGCCACGCGTTTTGTCAAACGTTCCATCAGTGCGGTATTTCAGACACTGGCCGAAGCCGTATTGCTGGTGGTGCTGGTGATGTTCCTGTTTCTGCAGAACTGGCGCGCGACCCTGATTCCGGCCGTGACGGTACCGGTCGTGCTGCTCGGTACCTGTGCGGTGCTGGCAGCCGGCGGATTTTCCATTAATACCCTGACCCTGTTCGGGATGGTACTGGCCATCGGCCTGCTGGTGGATGATGCCATCGTGGTGGTGGAAAATGTTGAGCGGCTGATGCAGCAGGGGCTGAATGCGCGGCAGGCAACGCGCCGCTCAATGCAGGAAATCACCAGCGCCCTGATCGGCATTGCGGTGGTGCTGGGCGCGGTATTTCTGCCCATGGCATTTTTTCCCGGTTCGGTGGGCGTTATTTACCGGCAGTTTTCAGTCACGCTGGTAACGGCCATGGCACTGTCAGTGCTGGTGGCCATTACGCTGACACCCGCGCTGTGTGCGCTGCTGTTGCAGAAGCCGGCGCAGCAGCCGGCAGAGAATAACAACACCGGTTCTGCGACATGGCTGCAGCGCAGCCTGCAGTTCTTTGCTGGTCTGCAGCAGAAATATCAGGCCGCTTTATCGGCTTTTCTCACCCGCCCGCGGCGTTTTATCGTGATTTATGGTCTGTTGGGCGGTGCCGTGTGGTATGGCTATCAGCAATTACCGACCACGTTTCTGCCGGAAGATGATCAGGGAACGGTGATGGTGCGCTATATGCTGCCGCCAGGAGCAACCTATCAGCGTACGGCTGAAGTGGTGCAACAGATTGAGCAGTATTTTCTGCAGCAGGAAAAAAAGAATGTTGACGCCATTTATACGGTGGCCGGTTTCAGTTTCAGTGGCTCCGGCCAGAATGCCGGTATTGCTTTCGTGAACCTGCGTGACTGGGACGAGCGCCACGGCAGTGAAAATACGGCGCAGGCGGTGGCCAGCCGGGCAACGCAGCAGCTGAATAACAGCCTGCGGGATGCAAAAATGTTTGCCATGGTACTGCCGCCGGTGGACGGCCTCGGCGACACCGCTGGTTTTGAATTCTGGCTGCAGGACAGTGCGGCTGCCGGTTATGAAACCTTAACCGCCAAAGCGCGTCAGTTAACAGAAACCATCAGTCGTGATGCGGATGTTTTATTTGCCGATGCCGACGGCAGTGATATTACCCCGCAACTGCGGGTGCTGATTGATCAGCAGAAAGCCTCAGCACTGGGGCTGGATCTGGATGATGTTAATGACACCCTCAGCATTGCCTGGGGTGGTGTGTATGTGAATGATTTTGTGCATCACGGGCGGGTCAAAAAAGTCATGGTGCAGTCGGCTGCTGCCTACCGCTCACAACCTGAGGATCTGCGGCACTGGTTTGTGCGTGGAAATAATGGTGCCATGACGCCGTTTTCCGCTTTCAGCCAGACCCGCTGGGAAGCCGGGCCGTCGCAGCTGGCGCGCTTTAACGGACTGCCGGCGGTTGAAATCAGTGGCGCCGGCCTGCCGGGTGCCAGTTCCGGCGATATTATGCAGATGATTGAGCAGCAGGCGGGCGCTGTTGATGGTACGGCGATGGCCTGGAGCGGATTGTCGTATCAGGACCGGATTTCTGCCGATCAGGCGCCGCTGCTGTATGCGGCCTCCATTCTGTTTGTCTTCCTCTGTCTGGCAGCGTTATACGAAAGCTGGTCAGTACCGCTGGCGGTCATGATGGTTATTCCGCTGGGACTGGCGGGGGCCATTGCCGGGGTGATGCTGCTGGGGATGAAAAACGATATTTTCTTTCAGGTCGGTGTCCTCACCACCATCGGTCTGGCGGCCAAGAATGCGATTCTGATTGTTGAATTCGCAGAGTCCCGCGTGCAGCAGGGAGAAGCGGCACTGTCCGCCGTACTGACCGCTGCCGGCCAGCGTCTGCGGCCGATCCTGATGACCTCCCTGGCATTCGGCGCTGGCGTGGTGCCACTGCTGCTGAGCAGCGGGCCCGGTGCTGCCGGGCAGAACGCCATCGGTGCCAGCGTGCTCGGCGGGGTTATTTCGGCGACCTCGCTGGCCGTCTTCTTTATACCGCTGTGCTATCTGCTGATCGCACAGCTGCGCCAGTGCTGGCAGGCGCGGCGCACGGCTTCCGATATAAGTAATAAATCAGAATTTAATACCTGATAGCTCCTTTTTAAAAGAACAGCCGGCCTGTCGTTGTCTTTTCCAAATAAGGTTAATTGTCAGTTGATAATGATTTTCGTTTGTATAAAAATGCCAGCAGGTCTTGAAGCCGGCGGATGCGGCAGGAGAAGGTTATGGTCACATTATTTCTGGTTCTGACACTGGCAGGCTGTGTACTGCTGTTTCTGACGCATCCCAATCAGCGCTGGCTGCATAAACCGCTGGCCGTTATGCCCTGGCGCTGGCTCGGGGTGGCGTTTGTGCTGGCCGGTTTATTCAGCGCGGTCAGTTATCTGCCGGTGAATGCCGCGCTGTTCGCCTGGCTGGTGATTATGATGCTGGTGATCGGTCTGCTGCCGTTCGCCGCCTTACTGAAAGAGGACGGGGGAGAGAAAAACGGTGGCCACTGATGTTAATGGCGTGGCGGCCGGAGCGGTTTCCGCCAGCAAAAAAGCCAGCCAGATTCAGCCACACTGGTGGCGTAAAACGTTTGCCGGGGCGGTACTTGGTTTCACGCTGACGTTTGCCCTGATCGGTATTTTTGCCTGGGCCGGGCCGGGGGGCATTTCTGCACCCGATAAAGTGCAGTTCAATATGTGGATGGTCACGCCGGTATGGATGCTGATTTTCAGTCTGGTGTATTTATTCCGCACCGGTAACCGCGCGCTGATCTTTATGCTGGCTTTCAATGTACTGGCTTATGCCATTCTGTTTATTGTGCGCGGGGAGTCCGGCTGATGAAAGTCCGCAGTGATATTTTGCGGGTTTATAAAACCCTGCACACCTGGGTCGGTATTACTTCCGGGCTGCTGTTATTTATCGGTTTTTTTGCCGGTGCGGTCACTATGTTCAAGCAGCCGGTCGACCGCTGGGTCAGTGCGCCGGAACAACGCTTACCCGGCGTGGAAACCCGCCAGCTGGATTCACTGGTGCAGCAGGTGGTGACGCAGCACCCTGAAGCCCGCGAAGGGTTTACCCTGTATCTGCGCAACGACGAAAGTATTTCTGCTCCGGTTCGCTGGGAAGCGCATGAAGAAGAGGACGGCGAAGAAGGGCATCACCATCATGGTCCGGAACTGGACGCCGTACACTGGCATGCATCGCTGGACAGCAATGGTGAACTGAATGCCGAACAGATCCGCCCGACCATGTTGGGTGAACTGATTGATATGCTGCACCGCACCGGCGGTGTTCCCGGTACGCTGGGGGGTGAGCAGGCCGGTATTCTGCTGATGGGGGTAGCCGGTATTCTTTATTCGCTGGCACTGGTCTCCGGTCTGATTATTCTGTTGCCGACCCTGATCAGGGATTTTTTTATTCTGCGACGCGGTAAAAACCGCAAACGTTTCTGGCTGGATGCTCACAATGTCATTGGTATTACCAGCCTGCCGTTTCATCTGATTATTGCCATGACGGTGGTGGGCTTCGCCTTTCATGACCAGTTTTATGATGGTCTGCATGACATGGTTTATGGTGAGCAGCCAATGTTCGGTGCCCGTCCGGCACAGCCACCACAGCCGCAGTCAGCCGAGAATATGCTGCCGGTCAGTGAGCTGATCCGTAACGTGCAGCAGGCTGCCCCGGATTTTGAAGTCACTGAAATGCTGTTTATGGGGCTGGAAGGTCCGCGCCCTGTGGTACGGGCGGGGATTTATAATCCGGATTATCTGGTGCATGGTCCGGTCACCGCCTATGCCGGCATTAACCCATACAGCGGCGACGTGACCATGACCAATATGATTCCCGGTGAAGGGAGTGTGTGGAGCGGAATTGTGATGCATTTCTTCGCCCTGCATTTCGGCAGTTTTGGTGGCGATTCCGTGCGCTGGGTGTATTTCCTGCTCGGTTTAAGCGGCGCCTTTCTGTTTTATTCCGGTAATTTACTCTGGGTTGAATCGCGGCGTAAAAAGCAGAAACGGAGTCAGGCCTTACCGCAGCAGCAACGCAATACGCGCTGGATGGCCGCCGCCACTGTGGGTGTCTGTCTGGGCTCCATGGCCGGGGTGGCCACAGCGATGGCGGCCGGTAAATGGGGCACGGCCTTCAGCAGCAGCAATGTGAATGCGCTGTATGTGAATGTTTACTACACCGTATTCCTCGCCTCAGTGATCTGGGCATTCTGGCGCGGCGCGGCACGGGCATCGGTCTCCCTGTTGCTGTTGTGTGCTTTCAGCTGTGCATTGATTCCGCTGACCAGCCTGATTGCGGTGGTTATTCCGGCCACTGGTCTGTGGGCGTATACCAGTCTGGCAACTCTGAGTGTGGATCTGACGGCATTGCTGCTGGCCGCTGTTTTTCTCTATGCGGCACGCCGCAGCCACCGCCGTCTGAGTCAGGCCGGGGCGGATACGGTGTGGAGCTATCAGCAGGCAAAAGATTCTGCGCCGGAGGGAGGTACTGCGTCAGGCCTGATTGCTGGTCAGGGCAAAACGGTTCAGTAATTTATCCAGCTGCCAGGCAATGATCAGCACCAGTGTCATGGCCACAATCACTGACGACAGACGGTAGGCGCTGGTATAAAAAATATCGTAATCCGGTTTCAGGTACTGACCGAACAGAATACCTATGGTGGTCAGAGCGCCAAAGCCAACGCTGGAACCGGCACGTTCCAGCAGATGCAGACGTGCTGCCAGCAGCACCGTCATAAACATCGCCAGCAGCACCAGCAGGAAGTGTCCGATCAGGTCAGCCAGCAGAATCTGTACGCTCACGGCGAGAGCGCAGCCATAGGCCACACCTTTGGCGCGGCTGATGGCGCTGGCCATACTGCCCTGATACGTCATCGGAAACAGCACCAGCATGGTGGCCACCTGCGCGGACAGGGAATCGCGCAGATCAAACAGCTGAAAAACAATATAAGACAGAGTGGCCAGGGTCGCGCCCAGCAGGGTGCGGTGATTAATCTGTGCGTTGCTCAGCGCTGGCCTGGGGGGCGGTGCCGGTGTTTCGGTTTCCGGAATCAGCCAGTAAAAAACGCTGGCACCGGCCACGGAAATCAGGGTGGCCAGCAGGGTGGCGACCATCATGTCATTGAGGCTGGCATCGGTATAACTGGAAAAATTCAGCACCGTCGACAGGGTCACCAGTCCGGAAGCCCAGAGCAGAAAATACGGTGTGCTGGCCATAAAACGGAAATGGTAGCCGTAAATAAAAAATACCCCGGCAATCATCAGCAGCGGATAGGGTGCCAGCAGCGATTTCAGCAGCCAGATCTCGGCAATATTCACCACCACCCCGGCAATAAACTGCAGCGCGACAATGCGGTTGAACACTGGTGCCATACCCAGCAGCAGCATGGGAAAAACGGCAAAAAATACGCCGTATGGCCAATTCATCAGTTTGCACAGGGCGAAACCGGTGCAGCTGCCGAAGGCAATGCGCAGCAGGCGGCGTTGCTCGTAAGGTGTCAGCTCAGTAGACATAACGCAGCAGGCTGATGATGTGCATCTGCAGGCTGCCAAGCATGCGCAGCAGGCTATTGTCACAGGCGGCCAGCATGACGGTGGCGCGCGAACCGGTCACCAGCGAATCCGGCACCGGTTCAGAAGTCAGACTGAGATACACCCGTACCCGCTGGGCATCACGCACCCAGCGGTCGCTGTCGTCCGGCTGTGCCAGCGAGCCATCGGCCTGCAGCTGACCTTTGGCCACCCCCAGATCACGGCCCTGCAGTTGCGCCGGAAATACCTGGCCGGGCAGGGCATCAAATACCACCCAGCCACTGGCCTGATCATCGACCCGGACCAGACTTTTTTCGCGGAAATCGGCCGCGATCCGTTCATTACCGAGACTGACCAGTGACATCAGTGGCTGACCGGCACTGGCCTGCACGCCGGTAACCAGCTGCAGGTTAGTGACCACGCCATCTTTCGCTGCCCGCACTTCGGTGCGGGATAAATTCAGCTGCGCCTGTTTGACCTGATTAACGGCCATGCGCACACGCAGGTTCTGTTCACCGGCGTCACCCAGACTGACGCGTGCAGCATTGCTGCTTTCCTGCACGGCGGCGAGTCTCGCCTGTGCGGCATCAAGATCGGCTTGTGCCTGCTCGGTCTGTTGTTCGCTGACCAGATTGCGCTCATGCAGGGAATGAATTCGCTGCAGTTCGCGCTGTTTTTCCTGCGCCGCCACTTCTGCCTCACGCACGGCCGCCCGGGCCTGCGCCAGCTGCGCCCGCAGGGTGGCGTTGGTCTGGTTGACTTCGCGCAGCTGCAGTTCAGCTTTTTCCAGAGCCAGCTGATAATCACGCGGATCAATACGGAACAGCAGGTCACCTTCCTGTACCGACTGATTATTGCTGACCGCGACGTCAATGACTTCACCGGAGATACGCGGGGCAACGGCAACCACCGGCCGCTGGACCATGGAGTAAGAGGTCATCGGTGTGGTCATATCTGTGGTTAAAACGTAAACCAGGATAATAAAAAAGAGGATGCCGGCCCGGCGCATCCAGCGGTTAAAGTGCAGATCGGGTGTCATAATTTAGCGGTCGTATTCAGTTTGTCGGCGTTGTCGAGAATGGTGATCAGGCAGTCGTGCAGGACGGCTCTGTGTTCTTTGCTGATGCCGGCCAGTAACTGCTGACGGCCTTTGCTGACCATGCGCTCGACTTCCTGCAGCCGTTCACGGCCGACGCTGGTAAACCACAGGGTTTTGCGGCGAGCATCGTTGGCGCAGGCACGGCGCTCAATCAGTCCGGCGTCTTCCAGATGATTGAGGGTGCGCAGCATGGAGGGCTGCTCAATACCGATATCGGCGGCCAGCTCGCTCTGGCTGCAGCCTTCGCCCAGACGGTAGAGGTGCAGCATGGCAATCCAGCGTGACTGGGTGAGGCCGATGTCAGCCATATAGCGGTCAACGATGGCGCGCCAGGCAAAGGAAGTTCTGGCCAGCAGCCAGCCGATATTACTTTCCATAGGAGTCAGTCACTTAGTTAGCATGCTAAGTATTCTGCCATATGGTTAGCATGCTAAGCAATAGGGGCGGTTTCCCTTGTGCGGTTTCCCTTGTGTGGTTTCCCTTGTGCGGTTTCCCTTATGGTTCAGCGCCGCTTTTCCGGGTCATTGCTGAACTTTTTTCAGCGGTAACAGACTGGTTTAATTCTGGGCGGGCAGGTTATAAGACTGTGGTGGTTGTTTATATCCGGGAGGAGGCTGCTTTTGATTGAGGAACATGGTCGTGAAATTGATATCCAACTGGGGCACGAACAGTTGGTTATCCAGCGTAAATACGAAGCTGCGGGAGCCGTTAATGATCTGCTGATAGCGGTCTGGTTTCTGGTTGGTAGTGTGTTTTTTCTGGATGACAGCCTGATGCGCAGCGGTACCTGGTTGTTTGTGATTGGCAGTACGCAGTTTTTACTGAAACCTGTGATCAAACTGGCGGGGCTGGTTCATATGCGGCGGTTTGTTATGGGGGGAAGGGCTGCGGTCAAGGTGGCAGAGGAGTCTTCAGGTGAACGTGATTAACCGACAAGGTACGGTATTCATGGCGGCGATACTGGTGTTGTCCGCCCTGAACGGCTGCGCGCAGCAGGTGCCGCTCCGTGCCGGCGGAGTGCCTTTCAGGATGGAAACCACGGCATTTTCCGACCGTATTTATCAGGCCTGTGTGAGTGCCACGGCGGCCACGGAACAGGCGCAGGATGTGCGTCATGCGCAGTGCGGACACGAGGCTGAAGACGTGATGCGTGCCGCGCGGCGCTATTTTTCCCTGCACAAAGAGGATGAAATGACGCGCCGCTGCCGCGGCGCGGCGGATGAGGATGTCTGCCGTGAATCCTTCCAGTTTGATTATTTTTCGTCGCAGGCCGATCGTTTTATCGCCGACCGTTATGGCCGCGACTGAAGCTGCTGCAGCAGACGTTCAAACGCCGTCAGGTCGGTGAAAATTTCCTCCGGGCGGGCATCATGGGTGGTAAATAACCCTCCGCCGGCGCGGATGCCACCTTCAATCATCAGATTATCCTGCAGACCGAACTCCTCAATTTTCAGCCCCTGACGGTCGCGGATTTCCCCCGCTGGCTGAGCACTGAGCGGGCCATCGCCAAAAGCCTGCCATACCCGCTGCAGATAATCCTGCTGCACATTGCTGTAACCGGCAGGGAATTTTCCCAGTCCGCGCGCCAGCCCCAGTTCATACACAGTGCCGGCGTCGGCACTGACTCCGCGGAAAGGGGTCAGGTTGGCAATAATAATATCGGCCCGGGCAATCAGTGCTTCGTTGCCGCGGCTGATGGCATAGCCCAGGTTTTCGTGGTCATCCGCCATCTGAATTTCGCTGTCAATGGGAAACAGACCGCAGAAACCATACTGCCGGCACAGCTGTTTTTTACGTTGTCCGATTTCTCCGGCGTCGGGCAGGAAAACTTCCGGTCCGGCTAAATAGATGGTTTTCATAGCAATTCCGTGTCATGGCAGACAGCGATTGAAGCATGTGCGCAGCGTCAGGGGAACTGCCGGTGATGACGTGTATCTTTCTGTTCAGTATTTATTATCATTAGTAAATGATAATGATTTGCATCTAGGTAAGTGCTCTGGTAATTTCATCCCGCTTTGTTCAATAACCGGGGGCCGGATATGAATGCCCATGTTGCTGTTACTGCGCCGGCCATTGCCGATGCCGCTTTTCTGCACACGCTGCAGGTGCTGGGACTGGATAAGGACATAACCGGCAGTCCGGCCTGGTGGGAGCGGGTGCGGCAACGCGGAACGCCACTGGTGACCGGCCGTGGCAATGGCGAAGCCGAACTGACCTTTCTCTGGCGTGACCCCGGCGGCAACGAACAGACATCCGTCTGGCAGTGCGTATTTATCGACGTCTGGTCACATACCCCGCATCCGACCCGTCAGCCCACCGCGCTGCGGCGCTTACCGGGCACGGATGTCTGGTACTGGCAGACGCAGCTGAGCGATGACTGGTGCGGCAGTTATGTGCTGTTGCCGGCACAGGCTGATCAGCTGCCACCGGAACATAACGCGGCGGCCACGGGCAGTGATTATGCCGCGGCAGTACGGCGCTGGTGGTGTGCGCTGCTGGACAGTAACGGCTGTGCTGATGATCTCAATCCGCTGCCGCCTCACCGCCGGGCCTGGGGCGGGGAGTTATCGCCGATACAGCTGGAAGGCGCTCCGGTGCATCCGGTGTGGTCCGCTGTCGCCGGGCAGCCGCCGCGTGGGCATCTGCACCACTGGCGCTGGTGCAGCGAGCTGTTGCATAACGAACGCGATGTGTGGCTGTACCGTACCGGTCCGGCGGCGGATTTACCGCTGGTGATTCTGCTGGACGGACATTACTGGGCGCGCAGCCGTGGCTTTTTTGCGGCGCTGGATCAGCTCACGGCTGCCGGCACGTTACCTGCGGCCGTGTATCTGCTGATTGATGCACTGGACGCCGATACCCGGGCGCGGGAATTACCCTGCAATCCGGAATTCTGGCTGCTGCTGCAACAGGAATTATTACCGCAGGCACAGTCGCTGGAACCTTTTACGGCGGCGGCGGAAAAAACCCTGATTGCCGGCCAGAGTTTCGGCGGGCTGTCGGCTCTGTATGCCGCGCTGAACTGGCCGCAGCGTTTTGGTGCGGTGCTCAGTCAGTCGGGTTCGTTCTGGTGGCCGGATGTGAACGAAATTGCAGCCAATGGCTGGCTGACACGGCAGGTGCGGGCGGCCGGCAGTCGCCGTGATCATCTCAGAATTGATCTCAGCGTCGGCCATTGTGAAGACAGTATGCTGGGCGTTAACCGCGCCATGTACGACGCTCTGCAGGCCGCTGGTGCCCGTGTCAGTTACCACGAATTCCGCGGCGGACATGACTGGCTGTGCTGGCGTGATGATCTGTTACGCGGTCTCAGCCGGCTGCTGTCCGCCAGCATCTGAATATTCTTTTTCTTTTTTATTTTCCATACCTGTAAGTCTGTTCAGACAGGGAGATTTTATGACCACCGATAGCGCTGCCGTTAATCCGTTTGACCGTCAGGATGAAGAATTTCTGGTGCTGAAAAACCGTGCCGGACAATACAGCCTGTGGCCGCTGTTTGCGGCCAGTCCAGCGGGGTGGGATACCGTGTTTGGCCCGGCACCGCGGCCGCAGTGCTGTGATTTTATTGAGGCTGAATGGCAGACCATTAATCCGTTTGCCGCAGTCGCCGGCAGTGTGACAGGAGGCTGACATGGCAGCAGACATTATGCATTTCCGTGAGCTGCCATTAACCGGTACACAGCAGGGAATCTGGCTGGCAGACCAGGTCAGCGACAGTGGCAGTCTTTACACCATTTCCCATGCCATTGA
This sequence comes from Pseudomonadales bacterium, assembly GCA_963682115.1. Classification (GTDB taxonomy): domain Bacteria; phylum Pseudomonadota; class Gammaproteobacteria; order Pseudomonadales; family Oceanobacteraceae; genus Venatoribacter. Next base: position 2,823,755 of record OY821639.1, read on the forward strand.
AATTCATGGCTCACTGGACAGTCAGTGTCTGTCGGCATCGGTGCAGCAGGCGATGAGCGAAGCCGACACGGTGATTGCGCGTTATGACGGTGGCCGGCAATACCTTCCGCTGCATCCGGCTGCAGACGATATTCCGTCGCCGCAAACCGTGGATTTTTCTGCTCATGCCGATGGCCGGGATCAGGCATTTCAGCAGATGTGGCAGGACACGCGTGAGCACCGCGATATTGACGGCGGGCAGCTATTGTTCCGGCATATTATTTTTAAGCTGGCGGACAATCACTGGCTCTGGTATCAGCGCTACCACCACATCATGCTCGACGGTTTCAGCTTCAATGCCCTGACCCGCCGGGTGGCAGATATTTACCGGCAGAAGAAAGCAGGTAAACCGCTGCCGGCCACGCCTTTCAGTGCCGTTGACGAGGTAGTGGCGGAATATCAGCACTACCGTGACAGTGGCCTGTATCCGCGTGATCAGGAATTCTGGACGGATTATTGCCGTGATTTTCCCACCCCGGTGAGCCTGTCATTAAAAGGACCGGCAGCAGCACAGGGCAGTGGCGAATTACGCCAATACGAATGTGAACTGCCCTCCGGCACTCTGGCCCGGCTGCAGGCACTGGCCGCGGAATGCGGACACCGCACCGGGCTGCCGGACGTGCTGATGGCCGCGGCCGGCGCCTATTTATTCCGCCTGACCGGCCAGCCAACTCAGTTACTGGGGGTGCCGTTTATGCGCCGTCTGGGGTCGGCGGCGGTTACCTCCACGGCCCCTGTGGTGAATGTGCTGCCACTGCGGCTGACATTGCAGGCAGAGATGAACTGGCCGGCACTGGCGCAGCAGGTGCAGCAGGAAATGAAAACCATCCGCCGCCATCAGAAATACGATGCAGAACAGATCAGCCGTGATCTGCACCGGGTCGGCAGTGACAAGCGTCTGTATGGCGCGGTGGTGAATTACAAACATTTTGATTACCGGCTGGATTTTGCCGGCAGTGACGGTATTACGCATCACCTGGCGACCGGGCCGGTGGATGATGTTGAATTTGGCCTGCTGGTACACGACACACATATTATGCTCGAGCTGCGTGCCGATGCCGAACGCTATACGACTCCGGCGCTGGTACAGCACGCACAGCGCTTCTGTCATTTTCTCAGCGGCTGGCTGGATAATCCGCAGCAGTCACTGCAGAACATTCCGCTACTGAGTGCGGCAGAACAGCAGCAGCTGAGCCGCTGGCAGCGCGGAAAATCCATGCCGGATACGGTGGCAGAAGATAATGTCGTCGACATTTTCTGGCAACAGGTACAGGAAAAACCGCACGCCACTGCCCTGGTCACGGAAGAAAGTGATGGCCAGCGGGCAGAGCTGAATTTTGCTCAGCTGGGCGCTGAAGTGGCGCAGCTCAGCCGCGAACTGCAACGGCGCGGCGCCACCTCCAATACCGTGGTGGCGGTGGCTTTACCGCGTTCACAGCAAGCGGTGATTGCCATGCTGGCGGTACTCGACAGCGGCGCTACTTTTCTGCCGCTGGATCTGGATTATCCGCCGCAGCGGATGGCCATGATGTGTGAAGATGCATCTCCGCGACTGTTGCTGACCCTGGCGGGAGTAACGGCCGTACTGCCGGCGGATATTCCCCGTCTGCATCTGGATGCCGCAGCGGTGGTGGAGGCGGTCAGCCGGCAGCCGGCACAGCGTCTGAGTGCGGCGGAACGGCCGGCACCAGGCGGCGATGATATCGCTTATGTTATTTTCACTTCCGGCAGTACCGGCCGCCCGAAAGGCGTGATGAATACCCACGGCGCACTGCTGAATCTGCTTTCCTCACATTGCGACAGTTTTTACTTTCCATTACGCAGCCAGCTGGCGCAGCGTTATCCCGGACGGGCATTACGGGCCGCTCATACACATTCTTTTTCATTCGATTCCAGCTGGCTGCAGATTTTCTGGCTGTTGCTGGGCGAAGAACTGCATGTCTTTGCCGACGACACCCGGCGCGATGCTTATGAGGTCGTGCGTCAGGTTCATGAGCGGCACATTGATGCCATGGATCTGCCTCCGTCATTTCTGGCGCAGCTGCTGAACTGTGGGCTGATGGATCACAGTGAGCATCAGCCGGCGCTGATTCTGATTGGCGGGGAAGCCTGTCCGGCCAGCCTCTGGCGTCAGCTGAATCAGTATCCGGATTTAATTGCCCATAACCTGTACGGGCCGACGGAATATACCGTCGATACCCTGCGCGCTGAATTAAAAGCCAGCGCTCAGCCTCTGGTCGGGCGGCCGATTGCCAATACCGCCGTGTATATTCTGGATGAGCGGCTGCAGCCCCTGCCGGCGGGCGTGGTCGGAGAGCTTTATATTTCCGGCAAAGGGCTGGCAGCCGGTTATCTGGCGCGGGCAGAACTGACGGCCGCGCGCTTTGTGGCCGATCCTTTCAGCAGCGAACCCGGTGCCCGTATGTACCGTAGCGGCGATCTGGTGCGCTGGACAGAACAGGGGCAGGTTGAATTTGTCGGCCGCGGTGATGATCAGGTGAAAATCCGTGGTCACCGGGTTGAAATCGGGGAAGTGGAAAATGCGCTGTCACTGCTGCCCGGTGTTGAAAGCACGGTGGTGCTGGCAGAAGCCGTGAATAACAGCCAGCGGTTGCTGGGGTATTGTGTTATTCCGGGATTATCCGCGGCGGAAAGAGCAGAACGCAGTCAGCAATTACTGGCACAACTGCATCGTCGTCTGCCGGATTATATGGTGCCGGCGCGTCTGCTGGTACTGGATGAATTTGTGCGCAACGTCAGCGGCAAAATCGACCGTAAAGCCCTGCCTGAAGCTGGCCTGCTGCGGCAGAATTCCGCGCCACAGCAAGCCCCGTGTAATCAGCAGCAAAGGGATGTGTGCAGCAGCATGGCGGCGGTATTGCAGCTGGAACGAATTGATCCGGGGGATGATTTTTTTGCCCTGGGTGGCGACAGTATTAATGCCATTATGCTGTGTACCGAACTGCGTCAGCGTGGCTGGCAGATAAAACCCAGTCAGATTTTTTCCGGCCGCAGCGCCGCTGCCATTGCGGCACAGTTACAGGCTGCTGAGCGGGACGACAGCCCGCGCGCGTCAACGCCTGCTGAACTGCCATTAACGTCTGACGAGCGTCTGGCACTGCAGCAGCGTTACGATGAATTTTCTGCGGTGGCACCCCTGTTGCCGTTACAGAAAGGTATGCTGTTTGAAACCCTGCTCAATCCGCAGGGCGGCAATTATAACGCCTATACCCGTCTGCAACTGAGCGGCGCAGTGGATGCCGGCCGTCTGCAGCAGGCGCTGAACCGGCTGATTGCCCGTTACCCGCAACTGGGTGGTCTGTTTGACAGTGATACCCTGGCCGAACCTGTGCTGGTCTTACCGCCACAGCATCAGTTACCGGAGTGGCAGTTTTCCGCTCACGATCTCAGTCATCTGCAGGGCCGGGCGCAACAGGAAGCCTTTGCGCTGCTGGAAGATTCCATGCTGTCACAACAATACAGCACCCGGTCGTTCGGTGGCATGCTGGCGGCGGCACTGGTGGATCTTGGCCGGCAAGACGGCGAAAACCGTTTTTCCCTGCTGCTGGTAATTCATCATCTGGTGGTGGATGGCTGGTCGACGCCGCTGCTGCTGCACGATCTGCTGCAGGCCTATGAAAGTGATCATTCCCTGCCGCCATTAACGGTGGATTATTCACAGCTGATGATGCAGTTATCCCGGCGTGACCGGCAGCAGGCTGCAACGCTGTGGCAGGAGGCGCTGGAGGGGGCTCAGCCGACGCTGGTATTTGCCGCTGAGCATGTGCCGGAGCATGCCGCCGTTAACGAAGCTGACATGGCATTAAGCGTGACCGAAACCCGGGCGCTGAACGATAAATTACGGCAACAGGGGCTGACCCTGAATGTGCTGATGCAGGCGTTATGGGCCCGGACCCTGACCAGCCTGACCGGCCAGCAGGATATTCTGTTCGGCACGCCGGTGTCCGGCCGCAGTGCCGATCTGGCCGGCATTCAGCAACAGGTCGGGTTATTCCTCAATACCCTGCCGGTACGGGTGCAGCTTGATCCGCAGCAGGCGCTGTGGCCACAGCTGGGGCTTTTACAGCAGCAACATATTGTCCGTCTGGAGCAGGATGCTACGGGGCTGGCGGATATTCAGCGCCTGTGTGGTGGGCAGACATTATTCGATACGCTGCTGGTGGTGGAGAATTACCCCGATATTTCCCTGAGTCAGCAGACATTGACCGGCCGCGATGGTCAGCCGGTCAGTATTACCGATATTCATAACCGCGGTTACAGCCATTATCCGCTGGCCCTGCTGGTCTTGCCGGGCGAGCAGTTAACCTTGCTGGCTGAAGACCGCGGGGCGTTGCCGGCACTGGGCATTGATGCCGGCATTCTGCTGCAGCGCATGATGCGTCAGCTGCGGCTGGCGCTGGCTGAAACCGGGGATGCTGCCCTGCGGCTGGCGCAGTGGCCGTTAATGAGTACAGCCGAAGAACAGATGCTGGCGGCGGTCAATGCCACGGCGCAGCCATTGTCCGGCCATACTTTGCAGAGCGCTCTGCAGCAGCAGGCACAGTTATCCCCGCACGCCCCCTGCGTTGCCGATGCCGGGCAGGCGCTGACGTATGCTGAGGCGCGTCAGCGGGTACAGCAGCTGGCCGCACGCTTACAGGCCGAGGGCGTCGGTGGTGGTGATATTGTTGCCGTCGCCTTACCGCGCAGCGTGAATTTAACGCTGGCGATCTGGGCGGTATGCGAAGCCGGTGCAGCGTATCTGCCGCTGGATCTGGGTTATCCGGATGAGCGTCTGCAGTTTATGCTGACGGACTCCGGCGCCCGGGTATTAATCACGGATACACCGAATAGCGGGCGTTTGGCACAGCTCAGCGCGGACGCCGAGGTCACAACGCTGTGTGCCGATCAGACGGATAATGGCGCCGCGCTTTATACCCCGGTGCCGGTGTCGCCACAGCATCCGGCTTATTTAATTTATACCTCCGGTACGACCGGGCGGCCGAAAGGCGTGCTGGTCAGTCACGAAGCCATCGTTAACCGGCTTGAATGGATGCAGCATGAGTATCCGCTGACGGCGGCTGATGTGGTTCTGCAGAAAACCCCATGCAGTTTTGATGTGTCGGTGTGGGAATTTTTCTGGTCGGCGATGACCGGCGCACAGCTGGTGATGGCCGCCGCCGATGCGCATAAAGATCCGCAGGCACTGGTGGCAACCATCGACCATTACCGGGTTACCACGCTGCATTTTGTGCCCTCCATGCTGGCCATTTTTACCGCCTCTGTGCGCGCTCTGTATGGTGAAGAAAGCGGCGTCTGCTCTTCGTTGCGGCAGGTTTTCTGCAGCGGAGAAGCACTGACCAAAGCGCAGGCCAATGCCTTTCATCAGCGCTTTGCTAAGGGGCGTGGCTCAGCCCCGGAACTGCATAATTTATACGGCCCGACAGAAGCGGCCGTGGATGTCAGTTATCAGCCGGCATTTGGTGATTTATCCGCCGCTGGTGCCGGTGTGCCTATTGGTCGTCCGCTGTGGAATACGCAATTACGGGTGCTGGACGAACAACTGCGTCCGGTCGCAGCAGGTGCCCGTGGTGAGCTGTACCTGTCGGGCGTGCAGTTAGCGCTGGGTTATCTTGGCCGGCCGCAGCTGACCTTTGCCCGGTTTGTGGCTGACCCGTACGGGCAGCCGGGCAGCCGTATGTACCGTACCGGGGATGTGGTGCGCTGGCTGGGGAATGGTGCGGTGGAATATCTGGGGCGGGCGGACGATCAGATTAAAATCCGTGGTCAGCGCATTGAACTGGGCGAAATTGAAACCCGTTTGCTGGCGCTGCCGCGGGTTGCCAGTGCCGTGGTACAGGCGCAGGAATTATCGGCGTCGTCAGCATCCGGCGAAGATAACCGCCAGCTGGTGGCCTATCTGGTGATACAGGGGCAGGCGGCAGTGGACAGTGCAGCAATACAGCAGGCACTGGCGCAGGAATTACCAGCACATATGGTGCCGGTGGTGTACGTGGCGCTGGAGCAGTTACCGCTCAGCGCCAATGGCAAACTTGATCGTAAGGCGCTGCCGCCGGTGCAGATCAGCGCGCAGCGCGGCCAGGGTTCTGCCGCAACAGGGCGACCGCCGGCACGCGGACTGGAACAGCGGCTGGCCGCTATTTTTTGCCAGTTACTGAATGTCAGCCGGGTCGCTGCGGACGATGATTTTTTTGCCCTCGGTGGTCATTCATTACTGGCCATGCGTCTGGCCGCAGAAATCCGCCGCCAGTTAAAACGCCCGCTGGCGATAGGGCAGATTATGACGTCGCCGACTGTTGCTCAGCTGGCGCAGTTGCTGAGTGATGACGACCCGGCCACAGAAAACGCGGATGCCGGTTTTGCGCCACTGATCCGTCTGCGCGCGGCGACGGCGGATGATAATGGCTGCACACCAGCACCGTTATTCTGTTTTTATCCCGGCTCCGGTTTTGCCTGGCAGTACAGTGTGCTGTCGCGTTACCTGCATCCGGGGCGGGCCATTATCGGCCTGCAGTCACCGCGTCCGCATGGCCTGATTGCGGCCAGTGACAGCATGCAACAGCTGCTGCAGCAACAGTTGCAGATTATCCGCGCCGAACAGGCACATGGCCCCTATTATCTGCTCGGTTATTCACTGGGGGGGACAGTGGCCTACGGCGTAGCGGCGCTGCTGGAACAACTGGGCGAAGAAGTGCGTTTTCTCGGCCTGCTGGATACTTACCCGGCCGAAGTGCATGACTGGAATGATCCGCATGGCGCTGAAGCCGCGCTGGGGGCGGAGCAGGAACAGACGCGTCTGCTCAACGATGCTCTGACAACGGATGATGTATCGCCTGCGACGGATAAAACGGAAGCCGCTGTGCAGGCAGAAAAAGAAAACCAGTTAGGTGACTGGCTGGCGGCACAGAATAATGCCCGCGCTGCAGCCGAGGCCGAAAAAGAGGTGATGCTGGCCCAGATTTTTGCCAACTACCGCGATGCCGTGTGTCTGCTGTCGGCCAGCCGGACAGCGGCATATGGCGGCAGGGTTACGTTGTTTGTCGCTGAACAGGCGCTGCCGGATTATGTGCAGCCGGCGCAGTGCTGGGCGCCTTATGCGGAAAACACCGATGTGCACCGGCTGGCGTGGGCCAGTCATGAAAATATTCTTTCGCCTGAGTCTCTGCAGACCCTGGGGCCACTGCTGGAGCGTTTAATTTCGGCAGCCGCTGCAGACGGTGAAAATAAGTCCGTCGCGCCGGAACAGGCCGTGAGTTAAGGGCAATAAAAATATGCGTAAAAAATCATTATTGGTTGATATCAGTCTGCTGAAAAGCAACCGTCATTTCCGCAATGTATTTATTGCCCGTACCATCTCGTTGCTGGGACTGGGCATGTTGTCGGTGGCGATTCCGCTGCAGGTGTATCAGCTGACGGCTGACACCTTTCACGTCGGCCTGGTGATGGCGCTGGAAGGTGCCGGTATGTTTGTTGGCCTGTTGCTCGGTGGCGTGCTGGCTGACCGGCAGGAACGGAAAAAACTGATTTTATTTGCCCGGGCAGTGTGTGGCATCGGTTTTATCGGTCTGGCGGTGAATGCCTGGCTGCCGCAGCCACAGCTGTGGGTTATTTATCTGCTGGCGGTGTGGGATGGTTTTTTCGGTGCCATCGGCGTGACGGCTTTAATGGCCTGTATGCCATTGATTGTCGGCCGGGAAAATCTGCTGCAGGCGCGGGCGGTGAGCATGGTGAGTGTCCGTCTGGCGACGGTGATTTCGCCGGCGGTGGGCGGTCTGATTATCGCCGCCGCCGGTGTCGGCTGGAATTATCTGATTGCGGCACTGGGCACCGGGCTGACATTAATTCCGTTACTGAGTCTGCCGGCGATGAAACCCCGGCAGACACAGACGCATCATCCGTTAGTGGCACTGGCTGGTGGTTTCCGTTATCTGCTCAGTAATAAAGTGGTTTTTTATGCGGTTATCGCCGGCACCCTGGTGACCCTGACGTCGGCCATCCGCGTGCTGTTTCCGGCGCTGGTGGAGCAGGGCTTCGGTGGCGGAGCGGCAGAACTGGGGCTGATGTATTCCGCTGTGCCGCTGGGCGCTGCGCTGGGGGCGCTGATCAGTGGCTGGGCCAGTCATGTGCAATACCCCGGCAGAATGATGCTGCTGCTCAGCCTCGGCGCGTTTGTCTGCATGATGCTGCTGGGGATTAATCCGTTTTTTGTGCCGGCACTGATGATTCTGGCGTTATTCGGCTATCTGGTGTCGGTGGCGTCACTGCTGCAGTACAGCCTGGTGCAGGGGCATACGCCGGATGAATATCTGGGCCGTATTAATGGCATCTGGACGGCACAGGATGCGTCCGGTGATTCACTGGGTACGCTGGGGATTGGTGTGCTGGGCAAGTTTATGACCTCTCTGCACAGTATCTTCCTGTTCGGTGCGGTGGCCGCGCTGCTGGGCAGTCTGATGCTGTTACTGCGGCCGCTGCGCACGGCAGCGATGCATGATCCGCAGCTGCTGGCGGCGGATGAGAGCGCTGAGGAAACGCCGCACAGGAATGGTGAACCTCAGCCGGTGTAGGGGCCGATGACGGGCCGGCAGGCGCGGAATTGCCCCCATGGTCGTATGACATTCAGCGCGGTTATTGTTTGGCTGAACTGGTGTATTCCGTGTTTATCTTCTTAACTTAAAGCATGTTAACCGTTATGGCTGTAGAACATGCAGGCTCCACCACTGCCGGAGAACGAAGCTGAGCGCCTGAGGATATTACAGGAGCTGCAGTTGCTGGGTACTCCGGCGGAAGACAAGTACGACCGCCTCAGCCGGCTGGCGGCTGAAGTCTTTGATATCCCCGTGGTACTGATCAATCTTGCCGGCGAGAACACGCTCTGGTGCAAGTCGCGTGTCGGACTGGACATTCAGGAAGTCGACCGCAATACCTCGTTCTGCGCTTATACGGTGTACCACCGCCAGTCACTGGTGGTGACTGACCTGACGCTGGACGGGCGTTTCTGTACCAATCCGCTGGTCAGTGGCGGGCCGGAATTCCGCTTTTATGCCGGGGTTCCGCTGTCACTGGATGGCGAGCATGTACTGGGTACCCTGTGTCTGATTGATTACCGGCCGCGTGATTTCAGCGCCGACGATGTGCGGCGCATGGAAGTGTTCGGCCACCAGGTGGAAGAACTGCTGCGCCTGCATCAGCAGACCCTCCTGCTGATGAAAGAAAGCCTCAACAGTCAGTACCGCTCGGCGCATTATCAGGCGTTAATTCAGGGCGCTGCGGCCGGCATTGTCCGCATTGACGGCCGTGGCCGTATTCTCGAAATCAACGATTTTGCCCTGACGATGCTCGGTTACCGGCGCGATGAGCTGGAAGGGCAGAAAGTCGAAACCATGATGCCAGAGCCGTGGGCGTCGGCGCACGACCGTTACCTGCAGTCGTTCCTGCAGACCGGTGACGCCAAAGTGATTGGTGTCGGGCGGGAAGTGGAAGCTCTGCACCGTGATGGCAGTGTGATTCCGGTTCATCTGGCTGTCAGTCAGATTCAGTACGAAGGCGAAGACCAGAAAGACCGGCTGGAGTTCATGGGTGTGCTGACCAACCTGACGGAAACCCGCCGCGCCCAGCAGGCAGAGCAGGAAGAGCGTATTCTGCTGCGTTCGCTGATTGAGGCCAGCCGTGACCCGATTTATGCCCGCGACTGTAATGGCCGCTACCTGATTGCCAATCAGGCAAGCCTGAGATTGCTCGGCCATTCCGTGGAAGGCGGCAATGAGGCACTGTCCCTGTGTGAAACCGAACGCGAGGTGATGCAGAGCGGTGAACCTGTGGTAGCCCGTCACAGCGATGAGCAGGGCACGCAGTTTGAAATTTCGCACTCGCCACTGAAAGATGCCCATGGCCGGCCGCGGGGGGTCGTGAGTGTGGCGCACAATGTCACCGACCTGTACAACCTGACCACACAGCTGGAACGGCAGCAGAAACTGCTCAGTGTGCTGCACCGCGGGCTGACCGACTATCAGGCACTGCTGTCCGGTAATTCGCTGTGGAACTTCCTGATGGAAGCGCTGCGTGATCTGACCAACAGTGATTACGCTCTGATCGGCGAGCTGGAGCCGGGCCGGGAGGAACCGGCGCTGAAAATTCATGCCATTACTGATCTGTCCTGGAGTGATGAGTCACGTCACCTGATGGCGCAGCTGACGTCCGGCAACATGACCCTGACCAATCCGGATACCCTGCTCGGACGGGTGTTTGCCGGCGGTGAAACTGTGCTCAGCAACGATCTTGACCGCGACGGCCGTGTCAGCCGTTTCCCGCCCGGCCATCCGCACCTGTACCGCTATCTCGGGGTGCCGATTTATCATCAGGGACGTCTGCTGGGGATGTTTGCCATTGCCAATGGCCGTGACCCCTATGATGAGACACTGGCGGAATGGCTGGAACCCTTTACCTCCACCTGTGCCCTGCTGATCAATCTTTACCGTCAGCTGGATGAACGGGCACGGATCACCGAGCAGCTGCGGGTGGCCGGTGAGGAAGCGGAGCGCGCCAGCCGGGCCAAATCCGAATTCCTGTCGTCCATGAGCCACGAACTGCGGACACCGCTGAACGCCATTCTCGGCTTTGCCCAGCTGTTGCAGAGTGGCCGTCAGCCGCTGACTGAACGGCAGGCACGGCAGACCGAACAGATTTACCGCAGCGGTAAACACCTGCTGGAACTGATTAACGAAGTGCTTGATCTGGCCCGCATTGAATCCGGCCGCATTACCCTGTCGCTGGAAGCCATCCGTATCAGTGATGTGGTGCGCGATGCGCTGGAAATTCTGTCACCGATTGCCCGGCAGAACCGTATCCGCGTCAGTATTGAGCAGGAGGAGTGTGAAGGTTTCTGGGTCACCGCCGACTATACGCGGCTGAAGCAGGTGCTGATTAACCTGATCAGCAATGCCATCAAGTACAACCGGGAAAGCGGTCAGGTGCTGCTCAGCTGTGAGCAGCAGGGCGGACGGCTGCGGGTGAATGTCCGGGATACCGGCCCCGGTATTGCCGCTGACAATCTGCCGCATCTGTTTGAACCCTTCAATCGCCTGGGAGCGGAATCCGGCCCGGTGGAAGGCACCGGCATCGGGCTGGCGCTGACCCGCCAGCTGGTCACCCTGATGCAGGGTGAGATCGGGGTGCGCAGCGAAGAAGGCGTGGGTAGTGAATTCTGGTTCACGCTGCCACTGGCAGAAGAACAGAGTAACTGTGGCCCTGACATGGACGGGCGGGGGCTGGCCGCCGCCACAGACAGTCAGCGCAGTCGTATTCTGTATATCGAAGACAACCCGGCCAACCAGCGTCTGATGGAAGATATTTTCGATGAACTGGATGACTGCCGGCTGGACGTTGCTCACTCGGCAGAACTCGGTCTGGAACTGGCCTGCAGTGCGGTACCGGACCTGATTCTGATGGATATCGACCTGCCGGGAATGGACGGTTTTCAGGCGCAGCAGCTGCTCAGCCGTAACCCGCTGACGCGTCATATTCCGGTGGTGGCGGTCTCTGCCGGCGCACAATCGGGCAATATCCGTCGCGCCCAGCAGGCCGGCTTTGCCGATTACCTGACCAAACCGGTGGATATTCCGCTGTTGCTGGAAACCGTGCGCCGTCTGTTGCGGGAGGGTGACATATGAACCTGCTGCATGCCGATATTCTGGTGGTGGACGACAACCCGGCCAATGTGCAGCTGTTGCTGGATATGCTGGAAGATTATGGCTACGAAAAGCTGGAAGGCTGTTCGCTGCCGCTGCAGGCAATGGAACGGATCAGTCGCCAGCCGCCGGATTTACTGCTGCTGGACATCCGCATGCCGGAGCTGAGCGGCCATCAGATTCTGACCCGCCTGCGTGAACTGTTCGGTGAAGAAGCCCCACCGGTCATTGTGCTGACGGCACAGACGGATCAGGACACCCGTATGCGTTCACTGGAGCTGGGAGCGCGGGATTTTCTGACCAAACCCTTCCATCAGGGCGAAGTCCTGCAGCGCATTGAAAATGTGCTGCAGGTGCAGAGCCTGATGAATCTGAAAACCAGCAAGGCGCTGCTGCTGCAGCAGCTGGTGGAAGAACGCACTGCGGAACTGCAGAAACGTTCGCTGGAAGATCCGCTGACGTCACTGCCCAACCGGCGTGCGCTGCTGGAAGAATTGCAGCACCGGCTGGACAACGGTCAGCCTTCCTGTGTGCTGTTCCTGGCGTTTGAAGGCATTGATGATCTGGCCCGGCTGAATGGTTATGAACTGGCCGACAGTGCCGTGCTGGCGATCCGTGACCGGTTGCAGGCGCTGTCGGATGGTCATTTCACTATGGCGGTATGGAACAGCAGTGAATGGGTGCTGCTGGCAGAAAACAGTGCACCGGACGACCGCATTGCCGACGACGTCATTCATGCGCTGGGTCAGGCGTTCGATGTCGGTGGCGTCAGTTTTCATCTGACCTCACGCATCGGTGTCTGTGATACCTCACACACCCGGCGGGCCGATCAGCTGGTGCGCATGGCGGCGCTGGCTGTGCCGCCGGAAAACAACAGCTGGGGGCGTTACAGTTTCAGTCTTGAAGATGAACTGCTGCGCCGCACGGCCTACCGTGAAGCCCTGCACAAGGCCATTGCGCAGAACGAACTCTTCCTGCTTTATCAGCCGAAAATATCCGTTGCCGAAGGGCGGGTGGTCAGTGCTGAAGCTCTGCTGCGCTGGCGCAGTGAGGAACTCGGACTGGTGCCGCCCGACTTTTTTATTCCGCTGGCAGAAAGCAGCGGGGAAATTCTGGAGATTGGTGACTGGGTCATACAGGAAGCCATCCGTCAGTTGAGCGAATGGATGGCGGCCGGGGTGATTGATGATGATTTTCATATCGCGCTTAACGTTTCGGCGCAGCAGCTGATGCAGGCGGATTTTGCCTCTTCACTGATCAGCCGTATCCGCAGCGCCGGCCTGAATGCTTCCTGCATTGAAGTGGAAGTAACCGAAACCGGTCTGATGCAGAATATGGAACACGCCATGCAGCAGCTGCGGGTGCTGTCGCAGGCCGGGGTGTCGGTGGCGATCGATGATTTCGGTACCGGTTATTCATCGCTGTCGTATCTGAAATCACTGCCGGTATCCGTGCTGAAAATTGACCGCATTTTTGTTGCTGATCTGGATACCAGTGAGCAGGACCGTAACCTGGCCGAAACCGTGATTCAGATGGCGGAAAACTTTGGTTTTACCACGGTAGCAGAAGGCGTGGAAAAAGAAGAACAGGTCAATATTCTGACTGCGATGGGCTGTCATATTATGCAGGGGTTTTATTATTCCCCGCCGTTACCGGCGGATATTTTTATTACCTTTGTGCGCGAGTTTGAATTGTCCGGTCAGTAATAAAAAGCCCCGCATCTGCGGCACTGCTGTCCCACAGTTTTAACGAAATCTGTTTTCTGTAGACGATGTTTACATCCGCAACGCCCAATGCCTCGCAGGGGAACTTATCCCCTTGCCGGCGGGCATTTATACCTGACCGCCCTCCATGGCGGTCAGGATTGCGCCCGTCCGGCGAGAGGGGGAAGTCCCCTCTATGAGGACAAGCAGACTGGGATTTCTCACAAACGTTTCAACAAAAATTTGTGGGACAGCAGTGGCATCCGCGGGGCTTTTTATGGTTTATTTTTCGCTGTGCAAAAGCGCTTACTGCGGCAGCAGCAGGGTCAGATACTGCGGCGCAATTTCCGCATCCAGATAAGCCAGCCCCAGACGGTTGAGGTAATCCATACGGTCGCATTTGAACGGATTCAGTTCCGGCAGCTGCTGGCCATTTTGCTGATAGAGTTCTTTCAGCCACAGCAGGTACAGGTTGCCCGGTTCCATGAGCAGCGCCGCCCCGCCGACATCGGTGGTGACACGGCTGTTGAGATCCGCCGGCAGGTTGACTGCAAATACCACCGGGGTTTCTTCCTGCTGCATATACAGCGCACGGGTATGGGCTTTCTGATTGGCCCAGAAATACGCCAGCTCGCGGCTCTGGGTCAGGAACAGCGGGTCTTTCTGGTCACGGCTTTCATGGCCGATCGTGCTCAGTGTTTTTAACTGGCGTTCCATCAGCTCGGCATCACCAGACCCTTTCAGGCCGCCGCTGCGGATGGCATCGGCCAGTCCGGATGCTGTACCGTGATACCACACGTCCGAGGTGGCAAAACCATCTGCCGACAGCAGCTGTCCGGCGTCTTTGAGAAAATCCGGCGTGGTAAATTCGTTCATGATGTCAGTTCCGCATTGATGGGCGCCGGAATCACTCCGGCGGGGTTCATTCTGGGGCGGCATTGTACCAGCTGCGGCTGCTTTTTCAGCCTTTTTGCCGCCTGCCCTGCAGCTGGCTGTAAATCAGCAGATAAGCCACGGAACACAGGAGGGCGGCCAGCGTCCCCCAGTGCAGTCCCAGCAGTGGATAGAGATAGCTTACCGCCAGCGCATACACCGCCAGCGAACCGATGCCGTCGGGGTAATGTTTGATGGTGCCACTCAGGACATCGGCGCCCCAGGTGATGTGCAGGATCAGAATCAGCGGGAAGAAACTGACCGGAAAGGCGGCCAGCAGTCCGGCCCGTGCCGGGCCCAGCAGATCGGCCAGACCGGTAATCAGCAGGATGGAGGCGGTGGCGATGCTGGCGCGGAACAGAATGGTGGCGGTCTTGCCGGCCAGCAGGTGAGCCAGACGGTTATCAGGAGCGCGGTTACGGTCAATGCTGCTGTCCGGAATGGAACGGAACAGGGTACGGAACAGCACAATCGCGGTACCGATGACGGCCAGACTGAGCCAGCGGTTGGCGGGCAGATACTGCAGCGCTGCGGCCGACAGCAGAAAACAGGCGAAGCCCGACAGTACCGCCAGTGGCAGCCAGATAATGCCCGGCCGCACGCGGATGACCAGCCAGTAACCAAACGCCAGACAGATGGCTGAAGTCAGGCCGGATAGGGTGTAAACGGCCCCGGAGGCGGCAAAATCAGCCCCCTGTTGCCAGCCGAAGAAATACAGCGCAATGGCGGTTCCCAGCGGGAAGCCGGCCAGCAGCCCGGCATGACGCGGGCTCATTCGTTCTGCCACTTTGGCCAGCAGAATAACCGTCAGAAAGGTAACCAGAATTTTGGCAGCAATCAGCACATCACAGTCCAGCAGATAAACAGAGCGCGCAAGTTTAGCAACTTTGTCAGATGTTAAGGAACTTCTGAATAACCCGCTGTCCTCAGGGCGCGGCTTTCCGCCCCACATAGCAGCGTTAGCGAACTTGAAAAGGACCCGCCATTCTCTTTATTCGCCGTCTTGCTCTGCAGCCCGGAAAGATGCGCGCAGAGCTGTGCAGAGGTTCCTCAATGCGTCGTTGTACCGTCCTGTTTCAGCCGCGCAGGCGGTGGCGGGCGATGGCCAGTGCCTGACGGGCGGCGCCGAGATCACCACCGACCGCCGCTGAGGTAATGGCGCCTTCCTTCAGCAGCGCCCAACTGCGCGCCAGTTCTGCGGCATGGGTGTCATCCAGACAGGCATTGAGGCGCCGTTGCAGCGCCTGCTGCAGTTGCTGTTTATGGCGTTGGCACTGCTGGTGTACCGGATGCTCCGGGTCGCTGTATTCGGCCGCGGTATTAATAAAAAAACAGCCACGGAAGGGCAGCAGCTCTTCTGCCCGGCTGTTGAACCAGCTGTCCAGTGCCATAAACCAGGCGTCACAGAGGGCTTCTGCGTCAGTGGCCTGGTCCAGCGCCTTCATCATCCAGCCGCTGAAGCGCTGATCGCGGTAATCCAGTACCGCCAGCAGCAGATCGTCCTTGCCGGGGAAATGATGGTAGAGGGTTTTTTTCGCCACCCCGGCTTCTTTCAGAATCTGATTAATACCGGTGGCGTGAATGCCGTTGCGGTAAAACAAACGGAATGCGGTGGTGATCAGCTGCTGCTGTTTATCCATGGCCTGTCTGGTGGTTGCCTTGTGATGGTTGTCGATATTGACATGGGTAGACCGATCTGTCTACATTGATAAGTAGACAGATTGGTCTACATGAGGAAATGTTATGAATCTCTCTGAATCTGTTCCCGGCCGGGGACGTTGGGTAATTAACCGTCTGGGCGCCGGATTACTGGCCGGTGGCGGTGCGGCGCTGTGTATCAGCCTGCTGGCAGCGCTGCAGAACTGGCAGAGTGTGGTGCTGCTGATGGCACCGTTCGGGGCCACTATGGTGATTCTGTTTGTCCTGCCGGAAAGTCCGCTGGCGCAGCCGCGTAATATTATCGGCGGTCATCTGCTGACGGTGCTGGCCGGTTTTCTGGTGCAGCACTGGCTGGGTGTGGATGTGTTGACGTTAGGCCTGGCCACCGGGCTGGGGGTGTTTCTGATGGTGCTGACGGGTACCACGCATCCGCCGGCGGGGGCCAATCCGCTGCTGATTATGCTCACTCAGCCGGCTTTCAGTTTTGTGCTCACACCGGTGCTCAGTGGTGTCGTCGTGATTGTGCTGTTCGGTGTTCTGTATCACCGTGTGCTGTTGCGCCGCCGCTATCCGTTGCGCTGGTTTTAGTCTGTTATACTGCGCCGATGACAGACACCCGCAGAATATTACTGGTGATCGGCTACGTGTGGCCGGAACCGGATTCCTCCGCCGCCGGCAGCCGTATGCTGCAGCTGATTCAGGCGTTTCAGCAGGACGGCTACCGCATTGTTTTTGCCTCACCGGCGGAAGCCAGTGACCATGCCCCGGACCTGGCGGCCCTGCAGATTGAAGCGCAGGCCATTGCCCTGAACTGCACCTCATTCGATGCCTTTGTGGCGCAGCTGGCCCCGGATGTGGTGATGTTTGACCGCTTTATGATGGAAGAGCAGTTCGGCTGGCGGGTGGAAAAGGCCTGTCCGCAGGCGCTGCGGTTGCTGGATACCGAAGATCTGCACTGCCTGCGTCATGCCCGTCATGCGCTGCTCAGGGCCGATCCGGCGGCGGATGTGCTGCAACCGGCGGACAGGTTTCTGTTCAGTGAACTGGCGGTGCGCGAAGTGGCGGCCATTCTGCGCTGTGATCTGACGCTGATGATTTCTGGCGCAGAAATGATCCTGCTGCGCGAGCGCTTTCAGGTGCCGGCAGAACAATTACTGTATGTCCCGTTTATGCCGCAAGCGTTGGCTGACCCGGAGCCGCTCAGTTATGAGCAGCGCTGCCATTTTGTTTCCATCGGTAATTTCCGCCATGAGCCCAACTGGGATGCAGTGCGTTATCTGAAAGAAACCCTGTGGCCACCGATACGCAATGCCTTACCGCAGGCCGAACTGCATGTGTATGGCGCTTACCCGCCGAAAAAAGCGACTCAGCTGCACAATGAGAAACAGGGTTTTCTGGTGAAAGGCTGGGCTGACAACGCTCATCAGGTGATCCGGCAGGCACGGGTGCTGCTGGCACCGCTGCGCTTCGGTGCCGGACTGAAAGGCAAACTGCTGGATGCTGCTTATTGCGGAACGCCGGCGGTGACCACGCCGGTTGGCGCCGAAGCCATGTATGACCAGAATCAGCCCGGTGCCCTGGTGGCCGCGGAGGCCGCGGATTTTGTTGCCCTGGCGGTTGCTCTGTATCAGGATCGCGGGCAATGGCAGCGTCTGCACGAAAATGCCCTGCAGCTGCTGGCCCGGCGTTATGCCTTCAGCGATCATGCCCCGCATCTGCTGGGACGCGTGCAGGCTCTGCTGGCCGATACCGAAGGTCACCGGCAGCCATTATTTTTTAACCGTATGCTGCGCCATCATACCCTGAAAAGCAGCCAGTACATGTCACAGTGGATTGAAGCCAAAAACCGACTGAGTGGAGAACAGCCATGAGCAACGGCCAGCAACACCTGCAGGGCATTACCCTGGAAACCCTTCTCACACAGCTGGTTGAGGCCTTTGGCTGGAAAACGCTGGCTGAGTTGGTGCGTATTAATTGTTTCCGTTCGGACCCGAGTGTGAAATCCAGCCTGAAGTTCCTGCGTAAAACCCCCTGGGCCAGAGCGCAGGTGGAAGCCGTGTTTATCGGTCTGCAGGAAGGTGAAAATGCGCAGCAGATCCGCCAGCGGCTGAAAGCCATGGCGGGCAGCAAACCGGCCGCAGCCAGCAGCAGGGCGAAAAAACCTGCGCAGCAGAAAAAGCCACGCGAGAGCGGAACAGCAGACCCCTGGGCGCAGGCGCGGGCGAAAAATCAGCAGCAGTAAGCACTGGCCTGAATGATTCAGGCCATGGTGACAATGGCCTTGCGGAAGCGTGCCAGCGCAATACTGTAAAAAATCACTCCCAGCACAACCAGCACCAGCAGACTTGGCCAGACGGCCTCCAGCCCGGCACCGCGGTAAAGAATATTCTGCGCCAGTTTCACAAAGTGAGTCGACGGTGATGCCTGCATGGTCCATTGCAGCCAGTCAGGCATGCTTTCCAGTGGTGTGGTACCACCGGACAGCAGATACATAATAATAATGACCGGTAACACCAGCAGTGCAAACTGCGCCATGGAATGGGTCAGGGTGGCGAGCAGAATGCCCAGTGATGTGACTGAAAACAGGAACAGAATACTGGCCAGAGCAAACAGCAGTACCGAACCCTGAATCGGCACATCCAGCACAGCGTTAACCACCAGTTTCAGCGACAGCAGGGTTGCCAGCAGAATCACCAGACCATTGGCCCAGATCTTGGCCAGCATAATTTCTGCCGGACTGATGGGCATCACCAGCAGGTGCTCAACCGTGCCATGCTCGCGTTCGCGGATCAGCGCGGCACCAGTGAGAATCATGCCCAGAATGGTGACACTGTTAATCACCTGCATCATGGAGTTGAACCAGGCCGATCTGGAATTGGGGTTGAACAGTTTACGCACGGTAAAACGGAGTGGCAGCAGGCTTTCATAACGGGTGGCCGGCGACAGATAACTGATGGTTTCGGCAAGGAAAATTTCCTGCAGATACACGGCACCGTTACCGGCCAGGGTCATGGCAGAGGCGTCGATATTGATCTGAATTTCCGGCTGTTTACCGCTCAGTACATCGCGTTCAAAGTCTGGCGGAAAGACAATCACAAACACATATTCGCCCTGGTTCAGCACCTCTTCCATGCGGCTGGCGGCAATGCGCACCGGTGGCTGAAATTCAGGTTCCAGCAGGGAAGCAATCAGTTCACGGCTGAGCGGGGAATCATCGTCATCCACCACGGCGACCGACGCATTTTTCACTTCAAAGTTCACGCCTTTGGCGATGGTGTACACCGCAAAGGAAAAAATATAAACAATCAGCAGCAGCAGGATGGGATCGGCCTTCATGCTGTACAGTTCTTTCACGCCCAGCGTGACAATATTCTTCAGCTGCATGGCTCAGCGCTCCTGTTTTCTCAGGCCGGCGTACGACAGCCAGGTAAAGACCACAATAAACACCATCAGCATCAGGTGGTTATGCCACAGCTGGGAGAAGTTCAGTGCCTTGGTAAAACTGCCCAGACTGATCGGCTGGAACCAGGCCGCAGGATAAATCAGCCCGATCCATTTACCGGCACCGGTCAACGTCGATACCGGTGTCAGCAGGCCGGAGAAATTTACCGCCGGAATAATGCTCAGCACCACAGTGGCGAACATGGCTGCAACCTGAGTGCGGGTCAGGGTCGACATCAGCATACCGAATCCTGTGGTGGCCCAGACGTAGAGCAGGGCACCGCTGGCCAGGGTGGGCAAGGAACCTCTGACGGGCACACCGAACACTAGCCACGACATCAGCACCAGCGAGACAAAACTGATAAAGGCAATGACGATATACGGCGTCTGTTTGCCGAGCAGGAATTCCAGCCGGCTGACCGGCGTGGCATAAAAGTTGGCGATGGAACCGGTTTCTTTTTCCCGCACAATGCCAAGCGCTGTCATCATCGCCGGAATCAGTGCCAGCATCAGAGTAATGACGCCGGGCACAATGCCGTACACACTTTTGAAGGCCTGATTGAATTTGTAGCGGCTCTGAATACTGACCGGCATGCTCAGGCCGCCGCTGTTGGGGCTGCGGGCGGCGAGTGCCTGCACTTCCTTCAGCAGCAGACCATTGATATAGCCGGACGCGGTTTCCGCTTTGAACGGCATGGCGCCATCAATCAGAATGCTGATTTCCGGCTGCCAGCCGAGCATAAAATGACGGCCGAAATCCGGCGGAATTTCCACCACCACGGTCAGTTCGCCGGTGCGCATTTTATCCAGCGCCGCGTCATAACTGAGTGGCGTTTCCTGTTGCAGAAAATAACGCGAGCCAGACAACCCTTCGGTCAGCAGGCGGCTTTCACGTGAATGGTCGTTGTCGATGATGGCGTATTTCAGGTCTTCAACGTCAAAGGATATGCCGTAACCGAACACCAGCATCAGGAACAACGGCCCGAACAGGGCAAAGGCCAGCCGGATCGGATCGCGCTGAATTTCCAGCGTTTCGCGCCAGGCATAGGCCCACCACCGGCGCGGGGTAAAAAAGTCGCGCCAGGCCGGGCGCTGTGGCTGGTCTGCTGGTGCTTTTCCGCCCAGGGTGGCGGGCAGCTCTGAATGTTCGTTTTCTTTACTGAGCCCGGCGGCTTCGCGCAGGTAATCGACAAAGGCTTCTTCCAGTGATTCGCTGCCGCGCTGCTGCGCCAGTGCTTGTGGCGAGCCCACCGCCAGCACTTTACCGGCGTGCATCAGCGAAATCCGGTCACAGCGCTCCGCTTCGTTCATAAAGTGGGTGGAAATAAAAATGGTCACGCCGTCGTCGCGCGACAGCCGCACCAGATGATTCCAGAACTGGTCGCGGGCCACCGGGTCTACCCCGGAGGTGGGTTCATCGAGAATCAGGATATCCGGCTCGTGCAGTACCGCGACCGCCAGCTGCAGACGCTGGCGGATACCCAGCGGCAGACTTTCCGGGTGGGTATCGGCCACTTCGGCCAGACCGAAATCCTCCATTACCTGCGCGATGCGCTGCTCGCCACGTTCATTGCCGAGGTCATAGAGACGGGCGTGCATGGCCAGGTTCTGGCGCACACTGATTTCAGCGTACAGGGAAAAACTCTGTGACATATAGCCGACGCGCATACGGGTAGCCATGTCATCCGCGGCCGGCAGCTGGCCGAATAAACGCGCTTCGCCGGAGGTAAACGGCAGCAGGCCGGTGAGCATTTTCATGGTGGTGGTTTTGCCGCAGCCATTGGAGCCGAGAAAACCGAAAATTTCACCGCGCTGAATACGGAAGGAGACATCATCGACGGCGGTAAAATCGCCGAACTTGCGGGTCAGGTGCGACGCTTCAATGGCGGCATCGCCGCTGGCAAAATCCACCGGCGGCACGACCACGGCCTGATGTTGCGCCCGCTTTTCCTCCGGCAGCAGGTCAATAAAGGCCTGCTCCAGCGTGCTGGCGCCGGTTTTTTCCAGCAGTGACTGGGGCGAACCAGTGGCAATCACCCGCCCGTCATCCATGGCCGCCAGCCAGTCGAATTGCTGAGCTTCTTCCATATAAGCGGTGGCGACCAGCACGCTCATGTGCGGGCGGTTGCGGCGGATATCACTGATCAGCTGCCAGAACTGTTGCCGCGACAGCGGGTCGACGCCAGTGGTCGGTTCATCAAGCACCAGCAGATCGGGATCGTGAATCAGTGCACAGCACAGACCCAGTTTCTGCTTCATACCACCGGACAGCTTACCGGCCGGGCGGTCGAGAAAGGGGTCGAGACCAGTGGCTCTGGTCAGCTGCTGAATGCGCTGACGCCGTTCTTCCGCACCCTGACCGAACAGATGGCCGAAAAAGGCGAGGTTTTCTTCCACGCTCAGGGTCGGGTAGAGGTTCTTGCCCAGCCCCTGGGGCATATAGGCAATGCGGGGCAGGGAATGGCGGCGGTGAGCGGCACGGCGCATATTGCCACCGAGGACGGTCAGTTCTCCCTGCTGTACTTTGCGGGTGCCGGTAATCAGTGACAGCAGGGTGGATTTGCCCACCCCGTCCGGACCGATCAGACCGGCCATGGTACCGGCCGGAATATTCAGTGTGGTGGGTTCCAGTGCGGTGACTTTGCCGTAACAGTGGGCAATATCACGCAGGACAGCGATATCCTTCATAGCAGACGCCCCTGATTATTGTGCTGCTGACGGAGCATCCTGCGGCAGGGGCTTGCTCAGTGCTTCGCCCCACGGAATATCGGTGCCGGTGCGGACATACGCCATACCACGAACACCGGTTTTTACCTTATCTTCGTATTTTTTCAGCAGCGCGGGGTCAATGCTGAGCTTGACGCGGAACATCAGGTTATTGCGCTCCTCGTCAGTTTCGACCGATTTGGGGGTGAATTGCGCATCAGTGGCAACAAAGGTAACCCGTGCCGGCACCACGTACTCCGGAATCGGATCGAGAATCAGCTTGGCTTCATCATTCAGGGTCAGCTTACCGGCCACGGATGCGGGCAGGAATACCGTCATATACACATCGGAAATATCCAGCAGGGTGATCACCCGGCCACCGGCGGACAGCACTTCGCCCGGCTGTGCCAGCACATATTGTACCCGACCGGAGCGCGGGGCTCTGATGTCGGTATCGTCGAGCAGGGTCTGCAGTTCTTCCAGTGCGGCATTGGCAGCATCGATACTGGCCTGGGCGCGCCGGGCAGTGGCCTTGGCCAGACGCAGCGCGGCGTCGGCGGAATCATACTGCGCCTGCGCCTGATCCAGTTTGTCCTGTGGTGCGACCCTTTTATCGAACATGGTCTGGGTGCGCTTAAGCTCCTGAGTGGCCAGCTTCAGCTGGCTCTGACGCTGGGCAATGCCGGCTTCCGCTTCTTCCCGGGCCAGTTTGGTGGCGGCAATCTGTGCTTCGGCTTCACGTTTGCGTGCCAGCAGCTGCTGATTGTCCATGCGCACCAGCAGGTCGCCGCTCTGTACCAGCTGACCTTCCTTGACCAGCACTTCGGCAATACGGCCGGCGGTTTTGGTGGCGACTTCAACCTGTTCAGCTTCCAGACGGCCGTTGGTACTGAACTGTCCGAGTGGCAGCTGAGCCGGCCGGAACAGGGTCCAGGCGATGGTGGATACTGCAGCAATCACAACCAGGGCGGCAGTCAGCAGTACTTTTTTATTCATGGGAAGCTCCGTGTATATCCTGAATAGTGCAGACTTTAACGGATCAGACGGAAATGGCTATTGATACCTGCCAATCTTTTTTCAGTCTGTCCGTGAGAATGGCAGCCGTTCTTACTTTGCAGCTGTTTTTACCGGTAAAAACTTCGTCTCTGCTGATTGAGTGCGGAACTGCAACAGTGTGTTAAGCCTTCTGCTCAGGGTTTGCGCACAACATGCAGATGATTGAAAAAACGCGCCGACAGCCCGTGCAGAAAAATACTCAGCAGTATGGTCAGTACAGTGGTAGCAAAAAATTCCTGGTCATCCGGGTTGGTAAAGCCGAGCTGTTCCATCACCAGCAGCAGGTAAAGCACACTGGCAATACCGCGTGGACCAAACCAGGCGAGAAAAAATTTTGCCCGGAAGGGCAGCCCGGAACCGGTGAGAGCAATCAGTACCGGCAGGATACGGATCAGTGTCAGGCTGAGTACGGCATACAGAATGCTCCTGGCGGTCACTGCCGGCAATGCATCGGGGATAAAAATCAGGCCAAAGAAAAAGAAAATCAGCAGGCTCAGCAGCTGGCCTTCGGCTTCACCGAATTCTTTCAGCCGTTTCATCAGCCGCGTATGTTCGGCGGACAGGAACAATCCGGCGAGGAAGGCGGCGATAAAACCATTACCGCCCAGCAGTTCAGCGCCGCTGTAGGCAATCAGCGCCAGTGACGGACCGCACAGACGCTGGAACAGCGGTGAAATCCATAACTGGCGGCTGGCGTATTCTGTCAGCCAGCCTCCGCCGCGGCCGCTGACCATGCCCCACAGAAAACCGATAAAAAACTGCTGCGAAATAAACAACAGCCAGTGCAGACGATCAATATTTGAGGAATCGCCATGCTGACTGGCGGCCAGCAGGGCCAGGACAAACAGCAGCACCGGCAGGGCCAGGCCATCGTTCAGTCCGCTTTCCACGGTAATGGAATGCCGCAGGGACTCATCAATGCCCTGTTTATTGAAAATAGCCTGCGCCAGCGCCGCATCGGTCGGCGTCAGCATAATAGCCAGCAGGGCCGCCAGCAGCCAGCCGGCGGAGAAAATACTGTGTGCCAGCAACGTGCCGGCGAGCATGGTCAGAGGCAGGCCGATGGCCAGCAGCCGGATTGGCAGAATTTCGTATTTCATCAGGTGCGAGCGTTTGATCTGGCTGGCATCGGTAAACAGAATCAGTGCCAGTGACAGCTCGGCCAGCAGCATCAGGCCATGGCCTTCAATACGTACTGTGGTCCAGTCGAGCACCAGAGGGCCGAGAATAATGCCCAGCAGGGTAAACATCATCGGCGCAGTCATGGCGGCGGCTTCAGTTTTACGCGACAGCAGGCCGTAAGCAAAAACAGCGCAGGCGAGGGTCAGGGTGAGTGGTGATTCGAGCACAGTATTCTCTTGAGGATGAAAAGCCGGGTCTTACCCCTGGTGGTCGTCTTCCCAGACTACGCGTAATGGTTCACCGAAATCATCGTAAATAATTTTCTGCCGCGGACCGTGTTCTTTTTTCACATCACTGCGGCGTGTGGGTTGGCGTTTCGCATCGCGTCGCTGATCAATGGTTTTCAGGACGTCGGTCAGCGACGTGCGTTCTTCGCGGGGTTTTTCGAAGCCCACTGAGCGGTCATTGTAGCGGCCGTCGACCAGACCGGAGGCGCCGCGCTGAACCTGTTCCACTTCACCTCCGTGGTTCAGGTAGTCACGGACTTCCCGGTCAAGCTGTTCGCGGATTTCACGTTTTGTCGGACGTTTTTGCATACGCAGCCATGGTCGGGATCGCGGGTGGATTAGTCAGTATAGAAGAACAGCCGGCCACCTGAACAGAGGGAGCGGAATATGGCCGAGCCCGCGGCGGAGGTGAGTCATGTTGGTTTCCGGCCTCCATTGTATTATGAGTGCCCGGCGTCCTCCGGGCTCTGGTATGCTCAGGAAGCCATGGAATAACGCATAAAAGGAAAGTCGGGTGACGTCGTATCCTGCCGTAAAAAAACGCAAAGGGACAGGTCGTAAGGGCAGCCTGTCAGGCATTATTTTCGGCGCGGTTTTTATGCTGGCCGGTCTGCTGCTGATCGTCTTTATGACTCTGACACCGGCCCTGCGCTGGGTCAGTGCGCAGGACTGGCAGCCGGTGGTGGCTACCATCCGTCATCTGCAGCTGGAATCACACCGTGGCGATGACTCCACGACCTACCGTGTGTCCGCTTCCTACGATTATTATTATCAGGGTCAGCCGTACCATTCTGATCAGGTTTCTCTGTACAGCGGCAGCGATAATATCGGTTCCTACTGGCAGGATCTGCAGTCACGGCTGGCGCGTGAGATGAATGCCGGGCGCGTTGTGGCCTGGGTTAATCCGCTCGATCCGCAGCAGGCGGTGCTGGACCGCACATTCCGTACCGAAGTGCTGATTTTCAGCCTGATTTTCGGACTGATATTGGTGGCCGCTGGTGCGGGTATTACTGCCGTAGCGCTGTACAGGCGGGGCCGTCAGCAGCAACAGCAGACCATGATTGAGCAGCATCTGAGCGGCGGCGGTTCTTCCCCGCAGACGACAGGTATCGCCAGCAACAGCCGCAGTGGCGGTCTGTTCCTGCTTGGCTTCGGGGCATTGTTTTTTCTGATCGGGGCACCGATCTCCGGCTTTGCCCTCATTGAGGCGCTGCCGGAAGGCGAATACGCGGCCTTGCTGGTGCTGATTTTCCCATTGGCCGGTGCCGGAATTATGGCCGGCGGTTTACAACAACTGAGAAAATTCCGCCTGATCGGCGCGACGCCTTTCTTCCCGGATCCGATGCCGGGAGTCTCCGGTGGTCAGATCGGCGGTTTCTTTGAACTCAGCCGCGGCTGTTTCCGCCAGCCGCCGCAGGTCCGGCTGATCTGTCTGCATGTATATTCCACCGGTTCCGGTAAAAACTGCTCCACCCACCGTGATGTACTCTGGCACGACCAGCAGCCGGCGCTGCTGGAAGACAGTGGTCAGCGTGTACGGGCGTTGTTTGATGTGCCGGCCGGTCAGCCGGTCAGCGGTGAGCAGCAGGGCTACCGCGGCACTGTGACGTGGGAAATTCAGTGTGAAGGTGAATTGATGCTGAATAATGCGTCAGTGGACGGCGCGGTTATCCGCTTCAGCCGCCGCTGGGAAATCCCGGTGGTGGCCGGCAGCGGCCGTGCCAGCTGGCAGTTGCCGGCGGCGCAGCGTGAACAACGGCAGCAGCAGAAACGGCAGCGTGCACAGCAGTCAGCGGCGGAACAGATTCAGCAGCGGCCAACCGCACAGGGGATGCTGCTGACCAGTGCCGCAGGCCGCCATCGCAGTGTTGCTCTGATGTTTGTCCTGATGGGCGTGATCTTTGCCGGTGCCGGGGTGTTCCTGTTCATACAGGCATCAGTAGAAGGCGCTATGCTGTGGCTGATGACGGCGGTGTTTTCGCTGCTGGGCAGTGGCCTGCTGCTGAGTGGCATCGTCCGGGCCGGGTGGGGGCTGGAAGCCGACATCCGTGCCGGCGAAGTACGTATGATCCGCAGTCTGTTCGGTGTCCGGCTGTATCAGCGTTCGGCCCGGGTGACCTCCGCCACGCAGCTGCGGCTGTGCAACAGCATGACGTCCACCAGCGCAGCTGGCCGGCAGACCCGTTATTACCGTCTGCTGGCGGTGGCCGATGGTAAAACCATCCCGCTGGCGGAAGGGATCAGCGGACGCGATGCTGCAGAGGTACTGAAACAGCAGGTGGCCGATCAGCTGCAGCAGTCGCTGGATGATGAACTGGTATAAACTGTAGCAGCTGTCTGTCGAGCTGATCAGTCTGCTGTTCATGGAACCGCTCACGGAAAGGGGCCCCCGATGCAACTGAACGACGAATTTGAACGTGCTAACCTGAAAACCCGTCAGTACCTGATGGTGGTGGTGTTGGCGGTGACGCTGGTCACCGCACTGATTTCGGTTTCCCTGCATTACTGGTTCAGCCGCGATATGGCACTGTCAGCGGCAGCTGACCGTTATCAGCTGACGGCTACGGCCACCCGCGACTACCTGGCTCATATTGATGCCAAGGCGATGGAAACGGTGCGGTTACTGTCGCGTTTTCCACAGCTGGTGACAGAGACCGGTGACAACGGCCCCCGGATCCATCAGGCCGTACCGGAGTTGTTTGCCGAGGTGATGCGCAGCAGCCCGCTGTTTTATGCGCTCTATATCGGCTTTGATGATGGCGATGTCTATGAGCTGGTAAATCTCAACAGCAATGAAGCCGTACGCCGGCAGCTCAACGCCACCCCCAGTGACCGCTGGGTTGTCATCCGGGTGGAAGGTGAAGGCACTGAGCGGCAGCGTTCTTTTGACTATTACAGTGCTGCGTTTGAACTGAATTTCAGCCGTTCTGAACCCAGTAATTACGATGCCCGCGAACGTCTGTGGTACACCACAGCAGAAGCCGGCAGCGTGCGTAAAACCCCGCCTTATCTGTTTCAGCATCTGCAGGCACCGGGGCAGAGTTTTGTCACCCGGCTGGCCGGCAGCAACCATGTGCTGGCACTGGATATTACCTTTTCCACGCTGTCGTCCCACCTGCGCGCGCAGTCACTGAGTGCGGACGGTGAGCTGTTTCTGTTTGAGCAGAACGGCGATCTGCTGGCCAGCAATCTGTCCAGTGAGGATGCCGGCCGTCTGCCGCCAGTGCCACGTCTCACTCTGAACGCCGAACAGCGTGCCTACCTGCGTTCACTGGGCAGTGTGCGGGTGTCGAACGAAACCGACTGGACGCCGGTGGACTTTGCCGTCGGTGGTGAGCCGCGCGGCTACAGTGTTGATGTGATGCGGCTGATCGCGCAGATGACCGGCCTGTCGCTGGAGTTTGTCAATGGCTACCGCTGGCCGGAGCTGGTGGCTATGTATGAGCAGCAGGATCTGGAACTGCTGCAGCCGGTGGTACCGCTGAATGATTCCCCGGGCCAACTCAGCAAGCCGCTGCTCAGTCTGCCGTTCGGACTGGTCAGCCGGCGTGACCAGCCAGCCATCAGTGATCTGTCCCAGTTGGCCGGTAAGCGTCTGGCGATGCCGGGCGGCTGGTCGGTACTGCCGCTGCTGCAGCAGCAATATCCTGCCATTCAGATTGACACCGTCGCGGACACCCGTGCGGCTCTGACCGCCGTGGAGCAGGGGCGGGCTGATGCCACGCTGGATACGGCGCTGGTGCTGAAGCAGTCAATGACGCAGTTTTTTCTGCAGAATCTGGTGCTGAACGAACATATAAACGGTCTTGAGGCCTTACCGCGTACCGTGCATATCCGTACCCGTCCGGAACTGGAACCGCTGGCCGGCATTATTGATGAAGCGTTGCAGGCGATTCCGGCGGACGCTTATGCCTTCCTGCAGGATAAATGGTTTGCTGCCCCAGCGCAGGCCGCCGGAGGTCTGCCGGTGGTGCCGTATGAGCACCTGCTGAAACTGCCGCGTCAGCCATCCAGTCAGGACCGGGTTCAGACCGTAAGTCTGAATGGCCGTGAGTATCTGTCGTTTGCCTCCGTGTTTACCCGGGCAATGAATCCGCCGGAATATTTTGCGCTGCTGATACCGGCAGAAAAAGTTTATGCACGGTCGGTATATCAGTTGTGGACCTCGGTCATTATTATCGGTCTGGTGTGGATACTGCTGATGCCGGTGGTGCTGATTTTTATGGTGTTACGGCCAGTGGAAAAACTGGCTTCACGACGGTTGTGATGCAGATCATTGTTTCGCTGAGTAAAAGACGGTTACGTGCATCATGGCGGCATTTCCACCGCCGATAGTGTACAAATCAGTAATCAGTAAGGAGACCGTTATGATTGATTATCAGCTCAGTGGCAAAAAGGCCATGATTACCGGTGGTGCTTCCGGCATCGGTCTGGCCACCGCCGAAGCACTGGCCGCATCCGGCGCCGACATTGCCCTGTGGGATCTGTCGGACGATGCACTGGCCAAAGCGCAGCAGCATATCGCCGGTTATGGCGTTCAATGCATGACCGTCAGCTGTGATGTCAGCGATGCCGCTTCTGTGGCCGCAGCGATGAAAAAAACCGTCGATGAACTGGGCGGGCTGGATATTGCGGTAAATAATGCCGGCATTGGCGGGCCGTCCGCTTCGTCCGCCGATTATCCGCTTGATGGCTGGGATAAAGTCATCAGCATTAACCTGAGTGGCGTGTTTTATTGCCAGCAGGCGGCGCTGAAAATTATGCGCGAACAGAAATCCGGCAGCATTATCAATATGGCTTCTATTCTGGGTCAGGTGGCCTTTGCCGGCTCCCCGGCTTATGTCGCCGCCAAGCATGGTGTGGTGGGGATGACCCAGTGTGCGGCAGCCGAACACGCCGCCGATGGTGTGCGCATCAATGCCGTCGGTCCCGGCTTTATCCATACACCGATGGTGGATAACGGTCTGCCGGCCGGGGTGGTGAAGGCGCTGGAAGACAAGCATCCGATCGGCCGTCTCGGACAACCACAGGAGGTTGGTCAGCTGGTAGCCTGGCTGGCCAGTGATGCCTCTTCGTTCGTAAACGGCGCCTATTATGCGGTGGATGGCGGCTACCTTACCGTCTGATACAGAATAACGGCGTTCCGCAGTGGACGGGGCCGTTACCTTGCAGTACAGTCTGCCGCCTTCTTTTATCCGGGTCTGAGCCATGTTTCAGGCCCCTGGCAAACTGGTACTTCATGACCTCATTCTCCGATCTCGGACTGGCAGACCCGATCCTCAAAGCCGTAGCTGAACAGGGCTACTCAACTCCTTCACCAGTACAGGAACAGGCGATCCCTGCTGTCCTGGCCGGCCGTGACGTTATGGCCGCAGCGCAGACCGGTACCGGTAAAACCGCTGGTTTCACCCTGCCAATGCTGCACCGTCTGCAGGCTGGCGGGCGCCCGTCAGCTAACCGCATCCGTGCTCTGATTCTGACCCCGACGCGGGAGCTGGCGGCGCAGGTCGGGGAAAATGTGCGGGAATACAGCAAATATCTGAAGCTATCCAGCGCCGTGGTATTCGGCGGCGTCGGTATCAATCCGCAGATGCTGGCGCTGCGCAAAGGCGTGGATGTGCTGGTGGCCTGCCCGGGACGGCTGCTGGATTTGTATCAGCAGAACGCCGTGCGCTTTGATGAAGTGGATTTTCTGGTACTGGATGAAGCCGACCGCATGCTGGATATGGGCTTTATTCACGACATCAAAAAAATCCTCAAGTTATTGCCGGCCAAACGGCAGAATCTGCTGTTCTCGGCGACGTTTTCGCCGCAGATCCGGGAGCTGGCCAAAGGCCTGGTCGATAATCCGCTGGAAATTGATGTCAGCCCGCGCAACAGTACTGCCCATACCGTTGATCAGTGGCTGGTAGCAGCGGACAAAAAACAGAAGCCGAAGATTCTTGCCCATCTGCTGAAAAGCAATCAGTGGCGGCAGGTGCTGGTGTTTACCCGCACCAAACACGGTGCTAACCGACTGAGTAAATACCTGGATGAGCAGGGGATACGCTCCGCTGCCATTCATGGTAACAAAAGTCAGGGGGCCCGCACGCGCGCGCTGGCCGAATTCAAAAGTGGTGATATTGCTGTTCTGGTGGC
Source organism: Pseudomonadales bacterium (assembly GCA_963682115.1). GTDB lineage: Bacteria > Pseudomonadota > Gammaproteobacteria > Pseudomonadales > Oceanobacteraceae > Venatoribacter. The sequence continues at coordinate 2,854,547 of OY821639.1, forward strand.
CACCGATATTGCTGCCCGCGGACTGGATATTGAGCAGTTGCCGCATGTGGTGAATTTCGAATTACCGAATGTGGCCGCCGATTATGTGCACCGTATTGGCCGCACCGGGCGCGCGGGAGCTTCCGGTGAAGCCGTCTCGCTGGTCTGTGCGGATGAGCTGGAAGATCTGGAAGGCATTGAAGGTCTGATCGGCAAAAACATCGAACGTCGTCCGCTGGCAGGGTTTGAACCAGTCACGCCGCTGCCGCAGTCGCGTCCGAAAGCGCCGAAAAAACCGAAGAAGCCGAAAAAAACCAGACAGCCCGGCGCTGAGCGCAGCGGTGGCGCACCATCTGCTGAGCGTAAAACGGCAGATAACCGTCAGCAACGCCGGCCGCAGAACAAACCGCGTGCCGCAGCACCGGCGGCAGAGGCCGATAAGCCGGCACAGCCGCAGGGCCGCCTGCGCCGTTCCCAGCGGCGGGCACAGCGTGCGCCCGGTGGCGAATAACAGCCTGCAGGCCGGCCTCGTGCCGGTCTCTTTTCCTGTTACTATAAGATTTCGTGACTGAGGAGACCGGGTATGCTTGGCTGGCTGTTTTTTCTGGCCCTGATGGCCTTGTTGTATCTGCTCTGGAGCCGTCAGCAGCAGGCCAGACTGCACGCCCTGAAGGCGGTGCGCCGTCACTGTCAGGAGGAAGGCGTACAGTTGCTGGACGATACGCTGGAACTGACCGGGATGCGTTTCCGCCACGGCCCCGGTGGCTGGCGGCTGCAGCGTCATTACCGCTTCGAGTTTTCATCCACCGGTGATGAACGCTACCGTGGTCAGGTGATTCTGGCCGGACGTCATATCACTGGTCTGCGCCTGCAGGCGTACCGGATTCACTGAGGGCTCTGCATGATTGAACATCAGCCGGCGCAGCAGCGTTTTGTTCTCGCCCGGGATGGGCAGGAATGTGTGCTCGAATACCGCCTGAACGGTCATCGTATCGACTTTACCCACACCTATGTGCCGTTTCGTCTGCGCGGACAGGGGCTGGCGGAACAGCTGGTGGAAGCCGGCCTGGCCTGGGCCCGTGCACAGCAGTATGAACTGGCGGCCAGCTGCTGGTACGTGCAGCGCTTCCTGTAGGTCGCTTACAGATTAATAAATTCCATGATCCAGCGGCCGACGGTGTCCGAGTCGGTGGTCTGATCCAGCGTGGTCATGCCCTGCTCAAATACCTCCGTGCCGATGCATTCACGCCGTCTGGGCAACAGGCGACGGGTGAATTCGGCAGTAAATTCCGGATGTCCCTGAAACGACAGCACCTGCTGCCCCATATAAAAGGCTGCATTCTCACAGAATTCACTGCTCGCCAGCAGGCGTGCGCCCGGCGGCAGCTGTTCCACCTGATCGCGGTGGCTGTAGATCAGGCGCAGGTGTGACAGGTCATCGTTCAGCCACAGAGGGCGCTGCACCACCCGGGTGGTGTGCACGCCGATGCCCCAGCCTTTAGGGCTGCGTGCAGCATGGCCACCCAGGGCGTGGGCCAGCAGTTGATGGCCGAAGCAGACGCCGATCAGCCGGGCACCGCCGGCATGAGCCTGTTGGACCCAGTCATACAGGCCGGCAATCCAGCCGTGTTCATCGTAGACACCGGATTTGGAGCCGGTAATCAGCCAGACATCACACTCGTCGGCAGAGGCGGGCAGCTGTCCCTGCTGGATCTGATAAAAACGGTACTGAAAACCGCCCCCCAACGAGGTAAAGAAGCGCCGGAACATGGTGCCGTAGGATTGGTAATCCGGCAGCAGGTCGGGGTACAGGGTGTCGGTTTCCAGCAGTCCCAGTGTTTTCATCGTGCCTGTCAGCGTCCGTTTGCAGTCGGTATCAGTGCAGTGTGTCAGCGCCGCCGGGCTGGGCCGTGGCGCGCAGGGGTTTCAGCAGACCTTCAAGACCGTTGATTTTGATTTCCAGCGCCAGTCCCAGCAGCATGCCCAGCTGCCCCTGTGGCAGGCCTTTCTTGCTCAGCCAGAGCAGATATTCTTCAGGGATATCAATCAGTACCCGGCCTTCGTATTTACCAAAGGGCATGGTGACCGTCACCAGCCTGACGAGATCGGTTTTATCAAACACGGTCATTCCTCACATTACTGTCATTATGATGACCATCCGGGCATTTCAGCGCAAGTCGTCCGGTAGCGGGGTTATTCTGGTCTACACTCATTGATAACTATCTTAATTCCTGTCTGAGCCATGTGAGCCATGACCGCTGAACAGAAGCAGAACCGCTTTGAGGATTTACGCCTGTTGCCGGGGCAACCCCTGCAGCTTGATTTTGAAGGTTATACCAGTGACCGTGACCGTTCTTCACTCATAGGCTATCGCCCGGGTCAGGGCATTATTGTGAGCACGCCACTGGTTAATGGTACGCCTATGGTTCTGAAACTGGGAACCCCGCTGGCCGTGCGTCTGTTTGCCACGCAGATGAACTGCGCCTGCGCGTTCCGTACTGAAATCACTCATATCTCGCGCGCGCCGTATCCGCATCTGCATCTGGCGATGCCATCTGAGCTGGTTCTGGGCGAGGTGCGCAGCTCGGTGCGGGCGAAAGTGTCGCTGATCTGTTCGGTGTATTATGGCGATGAACTGCAGCAGAAAAGCTCCGCTAAAATCTGCGATCTTAGCCTGGGCGGTGCCCGTTTGCAGGCCAGAATCTTACCGGTTACCGCTGGTGATGAAGTGCGTCTGATTGCGCAGTTATCGGTCAGCGGTATTGAACGGATTGTCACGCTGGAAGGTGTGGTACGTTCGGTTGCCAATGATCATGACGGCACTCAGGTCGGATTGCAGTTTAACAGCATCAATGATTCTGACAGGATTACGCTGCACGCTTTCGTGCTGTCAAATATTTACCGGCAATAAAGCAGTACCCGATCTGGAGTAGTCGATATGACTGGGATGCCGAGTTCTTCTGCGTGGGAGCACTGGAGTGCTGCCTGGAAAGAACGCGTCAGTGGTGAGCCGCTGAGCGTTGCCGATATGCTGCCTGTCCACCACCATGGCTCCGGGCAGTTGCTGGAACAGCTGCTGCTGGGCTTTATGCAGACCACCCGGCAGACGCTGGAAGAAGACCTGCAGGCCGCACTGCAGTGTCTGGCAGCCCGGACCGGCAGCTGCTGCATGATGCTGTTTCTCTGTCCGCAGGATGAACACAGCAGCAGCCACTGCATTACCTCGCAGCAGGACAGCAGCCATAACGGTGCCAGCAGTATGCTGACTTTGTTTGAAACGCGGCATCTGTGGTGCTCACTGGTAGACAATGACATCCTCCTGCTTGACCCCACTGATCGGCGCGAAGCCAGCTGCCATATCCGTGCCCGGATGGATGCCGATTATGTACTGCTGGTGCCTGTATCGGCCCATGTCAGTGGTTCCGGCTGTCTGCTGATGTCGCTGGATGAAAATACCCGTCAGCCGGACATGGATGAACGCTCCCTGTTATCCAGCTTTGTGCAGCTGTGTTATCTGGTGGCAGACCGGGTGGCGACCACGGCCAGTCTGCAGGATCGAGAACAGCGCCTGCAGCGCACAGAACAGCTGGTAGGGCTGGGCAGCTGGTACGACGATATTGCCTCCGGACGCATGACCTTCAGCCGTCAGACCGGTCTGCTGTTTGAACTGGACCCGGAGCAGAGGGAAGCCTCGCTGGATGAGTTTTACCGTCATATCCACCCCGATGATCTTGGCCGGCTGAAAGCAATCTATGACGAACATCGTACCAGCGCCGAAGTCACGGATGTGGTGTTCCGTATCCTGACGTCGGATGGGGGGAGCAGAGTGATTCATTCGGTTGCTGAAGCGGTATTCAGTGACGATGGCAAGGTCATCGGGCGGGCAGGTTCGGTACAGGACATCACCGAAAAATACCAGCAGGAACAGCGCCTGAAACAGGCCGCGCGGGTCTTTGATTCGACTATGGAAGGGGTGGTGATTACCGACGCCCGCGGGCTGATTGAACGGGTGAATCCGGCCTTTACCACTATTACCGGTTACCGCGAGGAAGAAGTTCACGGCCGGCTGATCAGTTTGCTGAACTCACGCCATCACGACCCTTCACTTTTCCGTGCCCTGCTGAAAAACTGTGCCGACCAGGGCTACTGGCACGGTGAAATCTGGAACCGGCGCAAGAATGGTGAGGTGTTCCCGCAGTCGGTGACGGTCACCACCATCCGCGACGACGATGATGAAATTATTCAGTACGTGGCCGTATTTGCCGATATCACGCGCATCAAACGCTCGGAAGAACAGGTGGATTATCTGGCTCATCACGATCCCCTGACCGGCCTGCCCAACCGTCATTCCCTGCTCACCAGGCTGGATGAAACCCTGCGCCGTGCTGCCGTAAAGAGCAGCCGGGTGGCCGTTATCAGTATCGACCTGGATCATTTCAAACACATTAACGACAGCCTTGGTCACCCGGCTGGTGACCGCCTGTTACAGGGCTGTGCCCGCCGTCTGTGTGAACGGCTGCGTGATACCGATATTGTCGCCCGTCCCGGTGGCGATGAATTCTTTGTGGTGCTGGAAAATATCGTCAGTCCGGACCAGGCTGTACAGGTGACGGAAGCCCTGCAGAGGCTGTTTTCCCGTGCCTTTGACGTCGGCGTCGGTCGTGAGATTTTTATCGGTGCCAGCTTCGGTATCACTCTTTTCCCGGATCATGGCCGCAATGTCACACAGCTGATCAGTAATGCCGATGTGGCCATGTACTGCGCCAAACAGCAGGGGCGCAATCATTATCAGTTTTATACCAACGAGATGACCCAGGCTGCCAACGACCGGCTGGAACTGGGGTCACAGCTGCGTCATGCGCTGCAGGAAGAGCAGCAACTGGTGCTCTGGTATCAGCCGCAGGTCAGTGCTGACAGCGGTGTCATGGTCGGTGCCGAAGCCCTGCTGCGCTGGCAGCATCCGCAGCAGGGGCTGATGCCGCCCGGGCGTTTTCTGCCGGTGGCAGAAGATAATGGTCTGATGCCGGAGCTGGATAACTGGGTGTTGAGTCATGCCTGTCAGCAGCTGGCGCAGTGGCAGCAGGCCGGCACTGCGCCGTTTGTGCTGGCGGTGAATATTTCGCAGCCAACCTTCGTTGCCGGCGCACTGGCCGAACGGGTGGAAGAGCTGCTGGCACTGTACCGGCTGGACCCTTCCTGGCTGGAGCTGGAAATTACCGAAGGGGCGTTGCTGGAACCGACGCCCCAGATTCTGGCCAGCATCGCCCGGCTGAAAGAGCTGGGAGTGTCGTTGTCGGTGGATGATTTCGGTACCGGTTATTCGTCACTGGCGTATCTGCACCGTTACCGGGTGGATAAAATCAAGATCGACCGCAGTTTCGTTAACAGCGTTGAGAATGAAGAAGAAGGGCGGGTGATTACCCGGACTATTATGGCGATGGCTGAAGGGCTGGGGCTTAAAATTCTGGCAGAAGGGGTGGAAACGGCCGCTCAGCTGGCCTTTATGCGTGATAACGGCTGCGATATCTGTCAGGGCTTTTATTTTTCCCGGCCATTACCTCTGGCGGAATTCAGTGGCTGCTGGTTGCAGCGCTGACTGACCAGAGCGCTGATGGCTCTGGTCAGTCAGAGATGGCTTATTCGTAAGTGCAGAAATAAGCGGTCTGGATGGTCACTTTAACACCGAATTTCACGTTCGCCGCAACGCTGAAAGACTGGCCGTCAGTGAAGGTCTGCCATTCGCTGCTGCCCGGCAGCAGGACGGTCAGACCACCGGAAATAACGGTCATCACTTCTTTCTGACTGGTACCGAATTCATATTCGCCCGGTTCCATCACGCCTACAGTGGCCGGCAAGGTCGCAGTCTGCAGAGCAATGGATTTTACGTTGCCATCAAAATATTCGTTAACGTTCAGCACTTCAGGTACTCCTCAGAATAAAGGGGCGCTGATTATACGCGACTGGCAGTTGGCAGCAATTCAGTTATTGGCCACGGGCCGCGGACTCAGGCTGTGCGGGAGGCGGATAATAAACTCGCAGCCGGCGCCGGGACTGCTGCTGACCTCCAGTGTGCCCTGCAGCTGGTGGCATACCAGATCCTGAATAATATAGGTGCCGAGGCCACTGCCACCGTGCTGGGCGCGGGTGGTGAAGAAGGGATCAAACAGGTGATTACGGGTGTCTGCTGACATACCGGCACCGTCGTCGCGGTAACGAATACAGATGTCCTGCTCTTCTTCCGTGACCGTCAGGGTGATATTGCCCGGATGGTCGCGGTCATCATGGTCAGGCGGGAAAGCGTGGGTCAGGGAGTTGGTAATCAGATTGGTGACGATCTGTGCCAGGGCACCGGGATAGCTGCTGATCATCACCCGCTGTGTACAGTTCAGTGCGACATTCACCGGCCGGTATTTATAGCCTGGGCGCAGTGATGTGAGGATGCTGTTAAGGTAATCGCAGAGTTCAAAATCACGCTTCTGCTCACTGGCTTGGTCCACCGCCACCTGTTTGAAGCGGGTAATCAGATCTGCTGCCCGGTGCAGGTTGTCAGCAGCAACACTGACCCCTTCGCGGGTCAGTTCGGTGTATTCATCAAAGCTCTGCCGGGTCAGCTGATGGCTGCGGAACTGTTCTTCCAGATCACGCAGCTGTTCTTCCAGTACGCTGACGGCCGTGACACTGATGCCCAGCGGGGTATTAATTTCATGGGCCAGCCCGGCGACGATATCACCCAGGGCAGCGTGCTTTTCCAGGTTCACCAGCTGTTGCTGCGTCAACTTCAGCACACGCAGCGATTCGTTCAGTTCCTGGTTCTTCTCCGCCAGCTCGTGGGTCCGTTCACTGACCTTCTGCTCCAGTGTACTGTTCAGCTCTTCCGTACGGCGCTGCTCGGCATACAGCAGGGTGTTGGTGCGCGACAGCCGGTCGGTGTAGCGGGCGATCTGGTCGACCAGAGTATTGAAAGTATCGACGATGGGAGAAAACTCATTGCTGTCGTTGTAGCGGATAGGGTTGAAGGTCAGCCGGTCAGACTGGCTGTTAAGCAGCACGGCATCCCGCAGACGCTGCAGAATCTGCTCAAACGGACGGAAGAGTATGGTCAGTACCAGTGCCATGACGGCAATAAAAATGACGGCGATGGCGATATTCACTCCCATATTGCCGGCCAGAAAATCGCTCACCAGGGTCGCCAGTTCCTGACGGGGTACCAGGGCCGCAATGACCAGTCCGGTCTGGGTCCGGGCGGCGAACAGATAATCGCCGCCGGCCGTCTGCTGCTCGCGGGAAAAGGAGCGTCCGGGGTTGTCGAGCAGAGACAGCGGGCTGATCGTTTCCGGAGATAAAAACTGTGCGCTGACGGGATCGTACAGCACCACCCGGGTGCCGGGGGAAATCTGCAGGCCTTCCAGCGGCTGCAGCATTTTGTTTACATTCCAGTTAACCGTGGCGACCCCCAGTAACGTCTGTGTTTCGTCGTACATGGGCACGGCGACGGTCATCACGGTCTGCTGATTGTGGCTGTCGTTGTACGGGCGGCTCCAGTAAAAGGTCTGTGGCCGGTGTTCGTTACGCGGCCAGTCTTCAGGAATTGCCTGCCGGTACCACGTCTGGTTGTGGTAATCATAACGGTCGGATTCCCGTTCCCAGGTAAAGGTCAGCTGGTCCTGATCACGGTAGACGAAGGGAGCGATGCGGTCTTCATGGTGATCAAGCGTGGCCGGCTCATACCAGATGCCGCCACCCTCGGCGGCGGGAAAAGAACTGAAGGTGCGCAGCAGCAGGCGTTTGAGTTCGTTGCGCAGACGCCCGGTGTCGCGCCGGTGATGAACTTCCTGAAAATGTTCGCCGCCGCGGGCGAGACCGGCGGCGGTGCGTTCCATCTGTGCACCGATGGCATCCAGCTGATGCACCGTTGCGGTCAGGGTAGCGCTTACCTGAGTGCGGTTGAAATTGAGAACCGACACCGATGCCCGCTTGTTGTAATTCAGCAGCAGGGCGCTGAAGCCTATGATTTGCAGAACAATAACACTCAGCAGAATTCTGGTTTTGATATTCATGCGCTGACAGCCGTCGGCATACCTTTATAAGCAGCTTCTGTACTCAGGGTAACAGCAACCCGCAGCCTTGCGTAGTATCAAAACTCTCAGAAGCCGGGGTTTTCTCCGATCTCCGTCCGGCAGAAACTGACTTTTGTACGATCAGAAAGAACTGAATAAAAAATAAACAGGACAAGGGCGTATCATTACTGTATAGTTCGCGGCCCTTTTAGATAACCGATGAGTCGGGCCCGGCCGTGTGAGAGAGTGGAAGCTAATCTTCCCTGTGAACGGCAAAGCCCTTCCTTCCTTTTTCACACAGGTACAATATGTCCGAATCAAACTCCACAGGCTTTGCCAGCCTGGGCCTGCCTTTTGCTGTCCTCCGTACACTGGAAGAACTGGGTTATGAAGCCCCGTCGCCCATTCAGGCAAACAGTATTCCACCGCTGCTGGAAGGCAAAGACGTGCTGGGTATGGCCCAGACCGGCACTGGTAAAACCGCCGCCTTCGCGCTGCCGCTGCTGACCCGCACCCAGGCGGATTTCAATTCTCCACAGGTGCTGTGTCTGGCACCGACCCGTGAACTGGCGCAGCAGGTTGCCGAAGCGGTTAAAACCTACAGTAAATATATTCCCGGTATCAACGTAACGGCCATTTACGGCGGTTCTGACTACGGCACACAGCTGCGTGAACTGAAACGCGGTCCGCAGTGGGTGGTTGGCACCCCGGGCCGGGTCATGGATCACCTGCGTCGTGGCACCCTGAACCTGGCCGACATCAAAGCCGTCGTGCTGGATGAAGCCGACGAAATGCTGCGTATGGGTTTTATCGATGACGTGAACTGGATTCTGGAACAGACTCCGCGCAACCGTCAGGTCGCGCTGTTCTCTGCCACCATGCCGAAAGAAATCCAGAGAGTAGCGGAAACTCATCTGCACGATCCGGTACAGGTGAAAATTGAATCCAAAACCACCACCAACGACCGTATCCGTCAGCGTTACTGGTTTGTTGCCGGTGCGCACAAAAATGATGCCCTGCTGCGGATTGCGGAAACCGAAGAATTTGATGCCATGATGATTTTCGTGCGCACCAAGCAGGCAACGGAAGAAGTCGCTGATTTTATGGCAGCTAATGGTTTCAGCTGTTCACCTCTGAATGGTGATATTCCGCAGGCTTTGCGTGAAAAAGCAGTGGAAAAACTGAAAGCCGGTCAGCTGGATATTATTGTGGCGACCGACGTTGCTGCCCGTGGTCTGGACGTGGAACGTATCAGTCATGTGATCAACTACGATATCCCGTCAGACACTGAATCTTATGTACACCGTATCGGCCGTACCGGCCGTGCCGGACGTAATGGTGAAGCGATTGTGTTTGTCCGTGGCCGCGAAAAACGCATGCTGCGCGATATTGAAAAAGCGACCCGTCAGCCGATTGAAGAAATGCCGCTGCCGACTGCTCAAATGGTGAATGAAAAACGCCGTGAGCGTTTCCAGTCACAGATTGTCGATGCGATTAATCCACAGAAAAACCAGCAGTACCGCGAAATTATTGAACATATTCTGGTGGAAAATCCGGTTGATGCACTGGATGTCGCGGCAGCGGTTGCCAGCCTGCTGCAGGGCAAAAAATCCCTGTTTATTGATGAAAAACAGGATGCCCGTATGGCCGATGCCCGTGAGCGTGAAAACCGCCGCGAGCGCCGCGAACCACGCGAAGGCCGTGACAGCCGCGAGCGTCCGCAGCGCAACAAAGCGCTGCCGGAAGCCCATGCGAAAGCACTGAAGGGACACCCGGAAGTGGAAATGGAACGCTATATGGTCAAGCTGGGTTATGACGATGGTCTGAAACCGGGCAACCTGGTTGGTGCCGTGGCCAATGAAGCGGACCTCGACAGCGAATACATCGGTCATATCGAAATCTTCAACCAGTTTGCCGTGATCGATCTGCCGGGAGGTATGCCTTCACCGGTGATGAACAAACTGAAAAAAGCCCGCGTCTGTGGCCGTCCGCTGGATATTCAGCAGTACAAACCAGCGCTGGTCAAAGAAGATAGCAGCAGTAAGCGCCCGTCCGGTCGTCCGGGTTTCAAACCGGGTGTGCGTGCGCCTAAAGGTGGCGCAGGCCGCGCGGACGAACGTGGTCCACGCAGTGACCGTGCTCCGAAAAAACTGCACCGTGGTAAAGGTGAAGGCCGCGCTCAGCACGGTTGATTTGCTGCGCTGTGAAATGCCTGTCAGTTAAAAAGCGGACCTCCGGGTCCGTTTTTTTATGGCGAAAAAGTCCCCGGCACAGGGCCGGGGCAAGACTCCAAAAACGTCGCGGGGAGTTGGAGGAAAGAGTCTTCTGCAGCCTCAGTGGCTGATCATCCAGGGACGCATCCCCGGGAACATCTTGTTGCCCTCGGCGGTGTACATCAGGTTGCTTCTGCGCTTCTGTCCACAGCCACAGCCATTACCGTGCTTATGACGGTTATCAAATAAATGCTTTTCCTGTTTTTCTTTTTCACGCTCGTGATACTGAGTGGACGTCATAAAATCCGGCGCTTCTTTTGCCTTTTCATTGCGCTCTATGGCTTCACGTTTTTCTTTAATCATCTGCGCAATTTCCGGCGGTAACACAATCACGCGGGCAGATTGGGTGGCACATTGCGGGCAGGGTTTCGGCTGATCGTGTTCAGCCATGGGGGCCAGTTCCTGAAAAACGCCATGTTGTGGGCATTTGTAATCGTATAAAGGCATTGTTGTTCTCCTGACAGCAGCGGCTCAGCGGCTGAATAAATCCTACTATTGGAGTCGTTGGTTAAATTGCCGGCCCCGTTGGCGGGGCCGGCGTATCTGGAATTAACTGAAAGTCAATCAGTCAAGGTCAGGCGCTTTCGGAATATCCACCGATCCATCCAGATGTTTCACCGGACCGTTGGCGTTCGGCTTCACATCAAATTCGAAGATATCCGTCGGCAGCCACAGGGTGGCACAGGAGTTCGGGACATCCACCACGCCACTGATGTGGCCCTGAATCGGCGCACAGCCGATGATGGCGTAGCCCTGAGCTTCGCTGTAACCGAATTTGGTCAGATAGTTAATGGCGTTCATACAGGCCTGTTTGTACGCCAGACTGGTGTCGAGGAAGTGCTGTTTACCATCGTCATCGACTGAAATACCTTCGAAAATCAGGTAATCGTCATATTTCGGTACCAGCGGGCTGGGTTTAAAGATCGGGTTTTTGATTTCGTATTTTTTCATACCGTCTTTAATCAGGTTCACACGCATGTGAATCCAGCCGGCCATTTCAATGGCACCACAGAAAGTAATTTCACCATCGCCCTGACTGAAGTGCAGATCACCCACGGACAGGCCGGCACCATCCACGTAAACGGGGAAGTAGACTTTGGCACCACGGGTCAGGTCTTTAATATCACAGTTACCGCCGTGCTCGCGTGGCGGAACCGTACGGGCACCTTCTGCTGCCGCCGCGGCTTTTTCGTCACCGCTCATACGGCCCATGTGCGCCGTGTCCGCGAAGGGCAGGCAGGCCAGAGTCGGTTCGCGCTCAGGGTCGGTATCAAACAGTTCTTTTTCACGCTTGTTCCACATGTCGAGCATATCGCGTGAAGGCAGGCAGCCGATCAGACCCGGGTGCAGGATACCGGCAAATTCAACGCCCGGTACGTGACGGGATTTGGTGTAAACGCCGTTGAAGTCCCAGATGGATTTCTGTGCTTCGGGGAAGTGATCGGTGAGGAAACCACCGCCGTTTTTCTTGGCGAAGAATCCGTTGAAGCCCCATTGCTGTTCGGCAAAGGCACCGATATCGAGAATATCCACTTCCAGCAGGTCGCCGGGTTCGGCACCTTCCACGGCGATCGGGCCGGACAGGAAATGCACCTGGGTCAGATCCACATCGCGGATATCTTCGGCGTTGTCATCGTTTTTGATCTGACCACCGGTCCAGTCATAGCACTCGACAATAAAATCATCGCCGGGCTTAACGGTCACCACCATCGGAATATCCGGGTGCCAGCGATTATGCACGCAGTCATTTTCGTAAGCAGATTTGCTCAGATCAATTTTAATGATGGTATCAGTCATGGTCTTCTCCTTGTTTGGCCTCGGCGGCCTTTAAAACGGGCTGAGAGCCGGGATGAGCCGCAGGCCCGGGGGTAAAAAACAGGGTGTCCTGATCAAGCTGCGCCAGCAGCTGTACAGGCTGATCGGATTGCTGCAGGGCAAGCAGGGTAGTCGCCAGCGGTGCCATGACCTGCTGCTGAAAAATACGTTGCACAGCACGGGCACCGAAATGCTGCTGATAACCGCTGCCGGCCAGCCACTGAATAACGGCTGGCGGAAAATACACACTGACGCCACGCTTTTTCAGCATCTGGTTCAGTTCGGCAATATGAATGGCAAGGATGTCCGGCAGGCTGTCCGCGGCCAGCGGGGCAAAGGTTTCGATACAGCTGATGCGGTTAAGAAACTCGGTATCAAAATGATCGTACAGTGCCCGTTGCTGAATGTGGCTGCGCTGTTTCGCCTGCAGTGCCTGTGGCAGCCAGTGATACCAGCGCGCCTGATGCCACCGGCGTGAACCGGCATTGCTGGTCATAAAGACCAGGGTATTGCGGAAGGACAGGGCCTTTTGCCCCGATGCCAGTGCCAGGTGACCGTTATCGAGAATATTCATCAGGCTGCGCACCACATCCGCACTGGCTTTCTCAATTTCATCGAACAGCACAATGCCAGGCCGGGTCATGGTGCCGGCAATCTGCTCTTCATTAAGCATGGTGAGATTGTCTTTGCTGCCGACATAACCCGGCGGCGCTCCGGTAATGGCGGCGCTGTAATGACTCTGCGACAGGGTATTCATATCGATGCGGCAGAACGCATCGTCACGGCCGTGAATGGAACGGGCAATGCAGCGCACGGTTTCGGTTTTACCGGTGCCGGTATCACCGAGAAACAGCGCTGTCAGCAGCGGCCGGCGCGGGTCGGCCAGGCCGGCTTTGATGATATTGAACTGCCGGCGCAGATGGCTGATGGCCTGTTCCTGACCAACGATATGCTGGCGCAGATCCTGTTCAATACGTTCAGGCTCGAAGGCAAAGGCCGATCCCGCCAATGCTGTGCCGGGGGCTGAATTCGGAGCCAGCATATCGTTGACAAATACCATGGCCGCCGTCCTCAGGAACCGGCTTCCATGGATTTTTCTGAGCCCGGCAGATTACCCACCGGACACTCCTGTACACCAATGGTGTCGCGTGTTAATGCCTCAACCTGATCACGGGTTTTTTCGGCATCCATTACCCAGCTGCGGTAGAACTCAAACGGACAGTCGGCCACGCCTTTATCGCCATCGCCGGAGTTATACATGCCGGTGTAACCGCGGTGCAGCAGTTTGAACAGGTGGTTCTGCGACTGGTCGTTTTTACGCGCATCGCGGATCTGCGAAACAGACAGTTGGGCGTACTGCACACCCATATCCTCTTCACCGCATTCGCCCAGTGTCCGGCCGTCGAAACCGACAATGGCGGAGTGACCGAAGTAGGAATATACGCCATCGAAGCCACTGGCATTGGCAACGGCGACATAGCAGTTATTGGCCCAGGCCATGGTTTTCGCCATCATTACCTGCTGCTCTTTGGCCGGGTACATATAGCCCTGACAACGGACAATTAATTCGGCGCCACGCATGGCACAGTCGCGCCAGATTTCCGGGTAATTACCGTCGTCGCAGATGATCAGGCTGATTTTCATACCCTTCGGACCTTCGGTCACATAGGTACGGTCTCCGGGATACCAGCCTTCGATCGGACACCAGGGCAGGCACTTGCGGTATTTCTGTACAATTTCGCCCTGATTATTGATCAGCACCAGCGTGTTATAAGGGGCTTTATGCGGATGTTCTTCATGCTGCTCACCAGTCAGGGAAAATACGCCCCAGGTGTTGGCGATTTTACAGGCATCAGAAAAAATAGCGGTTTCATCACCGGGAATTGTCGCCGCGGTTGCCATCATTTCATCATGGTCGTACATAATGCCCATGGTGCTGTATTCCGGGAATACAATCAGATCCATACCGGGCAGACCCTGCTTGATGCCGACGATCATATCGGCGATCTGACGGGCATTATCCAGTACTTCTGCTTTACTGTGCAGGCGCGGCATTTTGTAATTCACCACTGCTACACCAACCGTATCGTCGCTGCTTGAAATATCACCGTGTCGCATATCAGACTCCTGTTAAACAGAAAGGTATTTGGTAATGGTTTCCTGATCGGCTTCCTCTGCCGGAACATCGAGAACAATTTTCCCTTTCTCTATCACCAGAATCCGGTCGGCCATATCGAGCGCGAAGCTCAGAACCTGCTCGGAAACAATAATGGTGAGATCACGCTGGTCGCGGATTTCCTTCAGTGTTTTTGCCATATCTTTGATGATGGATGGCTGAATCCCTTCGGTGGGTTCATCGAGCAGCAGCACGCTGGGATTACTGGCCAGAGCACGGGCAATGGCCAGCTGCTGCTGCTGACCGCCGGACAGGTTGCCACCACGGCGGTGGCGCATTTCATGCAGTACCGGAAACAGGCTGTAGAGGTCGGCAGGAATTTTCTTTTCACTGGTACTGGTCAGTCCGGTTTCGATATTTTCTGATACTGTCATGGTGGAAAATATCATCCGTCCCTGCGGCACAAAGCCGAGGCCGGCTCCGACGCGTTCATGGCTTTTTAACGCCGACAGTTCTTCCCCATCCAGGGTGATACTGCCTTCCTTACTGGGAATCATGCCGATCAGGGATTTCATCAGCGTGGTTTTTCCCATGCCGTTGCGGCCGAGAATGGCCACGATTTCTTTCGGTTTTACCATCAGGTTCATGTGCTGGATGACATCACTCTGACCGTAGGCAACACCGTAATTGGTTAACTGAAACATAGTCCGCTTCCTCAGTGGCCGAGATAAACTTCGATGACTTTCGGATCGTTCTGCACACGCTCCATGGAACCTTCTGACAGCACCTGACCCTGATGCAGAACCGTGACCCGGTGGGCAATATCGGCAACGAACTGCATATCGTGCTCAATCACCAGTACCGAGCGGTCTTTGGTGATGCGGTTTAACAGTTCCGCGGTCTGTTTGCGCTCTGATACCGACATGCCGGCAACCGGTTCATCCAGCATCAGCAGTTCCGGATCCTGAATCAGCAGCATGCCGATTTCCAGCCACTGTTTCTGGCCGTGACTGAGCAGATCAGCAGGCATATCCAGCTTGTCACCGAGAAAAATCATGTCGGCAACTTCCTGTACTTTGTCGATGACTTCTTTATCGCGGCGGAAGGTCAGTGCTCCCCAGACATTGCGGCCGCGGGGAAAAGACAGCTCCAGGTTTTCAAACACGGTCAGGTCTTCATAAATGGAAGGATTCTGGAATTTACGGCCGACACCGGCATGAACGATCTGGTGCTCGTTCATTTTGGTGAGCTCTTTGCCTTTGAATTTAATCGAGCCATCGGTGGCTTTGGTGCGCCCACAGATCAGATCCAGTACCGTGGTTTTACCGGCCCCGTTAGGGCCGATAATGACGCGGATTTCCTGTTCCTCGACGTATAGCGACAAATCATTCACGGCCTTGAAACCGTCGAAAGAAACCGTCAGCCCTTCAATGCTGAGAACGAAGTCTTTCGGACCGATGTGCTTATTAGTTTCCAGCATGGCTCAGCTCTCCCGCTTTGGATTTCTGTTCGTCTTCTGCCGCTGTTTTTCCGGTAATAGCCGTTTCTGTGGCGGTTTCTTCCGGAGCGTGGTTGGTAATGATCCAGTGGAATCTTTCCGGAACGTATTTCTGCAGCCAGGGTGCGATGTAAGTCTGATAAAGACCGGCCAGACCATTGGGGAAGGCCATAACCACACCGATAAACAGTGCACCCATGGCAAACAGCCACAGCTCAGGGAAGGATTCGGAGAAGCTGGTTTTTGCCCAGTTCACCACCAGAGCGCCGTAAACGGCACCGAGAATGGCCAGACGTCCGCCCAGGGCGCAGAAAATAACCATTTCAATGGACGGGCCGGTACCGACAAACGTTGGCGACATAAAGCCAACCTGCAGGGTGAACATGGCGCCACCAATGGCAGAGATGGTGGCCGCCGCACAGAAGATAAAAATCTTGAAGGCCGATACGTCGTAACCTGAGAAGCGGACACGGTCTTCACGCTCACGCATGGCAACCAGTAAGCGGCCTAATTTACTTTTAATGATGTAGCGGGCGACAAACAGACAAGCGAACAACAGCAGACCATTCAAAAAATAGAGAATGGTTTTTGCTTCGTCGGTACGGATATCCCAGCCGTGCAGGGTACGCAGGTCGGTAATCCCGTTAACACCGCCGGTATAACCCTGCTGACCGATAATCAGGATGGTCAGAATCGCGGCGATGGCCTGGGTAATAATGGCGAAGTACACCCCGCCGACGCGACGCTTGAACATGGCCACGGCAATAATAAAGGCGAAGGCCGCCGGCAGGATTAAAATCGCGAAAATAGTAAACGTAAGACTGTGGAAGGGCACCCAGAACCACGGCAGTTCCGTGAGCTGGTTCCAGTCCATAAAGTCAGGAATACCCGGTGTGGACTGAATGGCGGTGTTTTCCGGGCTGGAGGCTTCCAGTTTGAGAAACATCGCCATGCAGTAACCGCCGAGGCCAAAGAACACCCCCTGGCCGAGGCTGAGAATGCCACCGTAACCCCAACACAGCACCAGGCCGAGTGCGACGAAGGCATAGGTCAGATATTTACCCACCATATTCAGGCGGAACGAATCGAGTGCCAGTGGCATCACAACGAATATCAGCAGCGCCAGAATAATAAAATGGCTTAACTGATAACGTCCGATAAATGAGCCGACTTTATTCATAATATTCTCCCGCTCCTCAGCGACGCATTTTCAGTGAGAACAGACCTTCCGGACGCAGCATCAGAATGATGACGACAGTCAGCAGGGTCAGGACTTTGGCCATCGAACCACTGAGGAAGAATTCCATGGTTGACTGGGCCTGCGAGATGGTGAAGGCAGAGGCCACGGTACCGATCAGGCTGGATGCACCACCGAAGACCACCACCAGGAAGGTATCAACGATGTACAGTTGGCCGGCGGTCGGGCCGGTGGAACCAATCATGGTGAAGGCTGAACCGGCAATACCGGCGATGCCACAGCCAAGGGCAAAGGTCAGGCGGTCAACTTTTCCAGTATTAATCCCGACGGCGGCTGCCATCGGTCGGTTCTGCACCACGGCGCGGGTCTGTTTACCGAGGCGGGATTTCTGCATCATCAGCGCCACGGCGATGGTGATGACGATGGTCAGTACCATGACGAAAATACCGTTGATAGGCACTTCAATCATGTCGGTGATGGCGTAGGAACCCATCAGCCAGTCGGGCAGGGTGACACCCACTTCACGGGCACCGAACACCGAGCGGTAAATCTGCTGCATGATCAGGCTCAGGCCCCAGGTGGCGAGCAGGGTATCCTGCGGGCGTTTATACAGGTGGCGGATAATGGACCATTCAACCAGGGCGCCGAGTGCGCCGGTTATAAAAAAGGCCAGTATCATGGCGACGAAAAAATAACTGCCGTAGATGGATTCCGGCAGATAGGCGGAAAAGACGTTGGACGTCAGATAAGTAACGTAAGCACCGAGAATCATAAATTCACCGTGTGCCATGTTGATGACTCCCATCTGGCCGAAAATAATCGCCAGGCCCAGAGCCATAAGAACAAATACAGAAAACAGAATCAGGCCGGCAAATCCCTGCATCGCAAAAATCGATGTCAGTTCCGCCATGGAATAGTCAGCGAACATTGGTCAATCCTCCCGGTGAATAGTTCGGCATTTGGAGCGGTGCGCAACTGCGCACCGTCCGGATCACGTCAGGGCGGGGCCCTGAGTGAAGCTGAGCCTTACTGGTAACCTTCCGGGAACGGGTTTGGTTCGATCAATTCTTTGGACTCGTAAACCACTTTGTACTGGCCGTCTTTCTGAGCCTGACCAATACGGGTTTTGGACCACAGGTGATGATTCGGGTGAACTTTGACATAGCCTTCCGGCGCGGTAGTCAGCTCAATACCCGGTGACGCTTCGCGTACTTTGTCGATATCGAAGGAGCCGGCTTTTTCGACCGCCGCTTTCCACAGCCATGGGCCGAGGTAAGCTGCCTGGGTTACGTCACCGATGACGATGTCTTTGCCCCATTTTTTCTTGAAGGCTTCAACAAAGGCTTTGTTGTTGTCGTTCGGCAGGGACTGGAAATATTTCATGGAAGCGTAAATGCCTTCGATGTTTTCACCACCAATACCCAGGATTTCATCCTCGGTTACGGAGATGGTCAGGAACAGAGGCTTCTCTTTGCTCATGTCGATACCGGCGGCTTTCAGCTGCTTGTAGAACGCAACGTTGGAACCACCTACTACAGAGATAAAGACCACATCCGGCTTTTTCAGCTTGATTTTGTTGATCACAGAGTTGAACTGAGTGTGGCCCAGCGGGTAGTACTCTTCACCAACCACTTTGTCACCCAGCACGTTTTCGATGTGCTTACGGGCAATTTTGTTGGACGTCCGTGGCCAGATGTAGTCGGAACCCAGCAGGAAGTATTTTTTCGCGCCTTTGGTTTTGTCAGCCCAGTCCAGACCTTCAAGAATCTGCTGGGTGGCTTCCTGACCGGTGTAAATCACGTTCGGGGACTGTTCCAGTCCTTCGTAGAAGGTCGGGTAGTAGAGCATACCGTTGTACTGTTCAAAGACCGGCAGGGCAGCTTTACGCGATGCGGAGGTCCAGCAGCCGAAGACGGCGGCCACTTTGTCATTCACCAGCAGTTTTTTCGATTTTTCGGCGAAGGTCGGCCAATCACTGGCACCGTCTTCCTGAATGAATTCGATTTTACGGCCAAGAACACCGCCCATGGCGTTGATCTGTTCGATGGCCAGTTTTTCTGCCTGTACGGAACCGGTTTCACTGATGGCCATGGTGCCGGTCACTGAGTGCAGGATACCGACTTTCACCGTATCGGCGGTGACTGCCAGGCCTGTGGTGTTAGCGGCGTCTGCCAGCGTGGACGGTGCATGCGCCAGTGCCAGTGCGGCCGGAATCGCGAGCAGGTTTTTCAGCAGACTGCGGCGGCGCAGGTTGCCTGTCTTCGGACGTGTACCTGAGTGCATAGTGCCTCTCCTTTCCTTCGTGATTGTCATAAGTGATGCCGGCTCAGAATGCGGCAGTGGCGCAAAAGCGGGTATGGAGTGTTTGCACCAGCGGCCTACGTCATTTGACGCATATGTTTTGGCATGGGATGTGTTTAGTGTCAGAAGCTGAATTTCAGCACACAGAACCTGATTAACCGGTCAGGCACTGGGCAGCGCTCACCGGCAACAGGACTGGCCGGGTTGGTATGGATGGACCGGCAGCAGACAGCGGCAGAATGGCCGGAATGCCGGCGGATGGGGAAGTGGTCAATGTCAGACCAGTATGTATTCAAGACGCGACGCAGCTATAACCGCTGGGTAGCGAACCAGACGCTGGAAGATTTCGCTTTGCGCTTTACGGCGAAAGAAGCCCGGCGCTGGTCCGCGGTGCGGGTATCGAACACCGCTCTGGGGGCTATTTCCTTTCTGGCACTGGAAGCGATCGGTGCGGCCATTACCCTGATGTATGGTTTTGATAATGCGGTCAGTGCCATTCTGGTGGTGTCCGCCATTATTTTTCTGACCGCCATCCCGATCAGCTATTACGCCGCCCGCTATGGCGTGGATATCGATCTGCTCAGCCGTGGCGCCGGTTTTGGCTATATCGGCTCGACCATTACCTCGCTGATTTATGCGTCGTTTACCTTTATCTTTTTTGCGCTGGAAGCCGCCATTATGGCGTCGGCCATGGATATTCTGTTCGGCCTGCCGCTGATGGCCGGCTATCTGCTCAGCTCGCTGATTGTTATTCCGCTGGTGACCCATGGTATTACCCTGATCAGCCGCTTTCAGCTGTGGAGTCAGCCCCTGTGGGTGGTGCTGCAGATAACGCCTTTTGTTTTTATTCTCTGGCATGAATGGTCAACCGCGGCGGAATGGATCAACTTCCGCGGCGTGGCTGAAGTGCAGGATGAGCTGAATAACAATGCACCAGAAGGTGGCGGACACTTTAATCTGATCTACTTTGGTGCGGCGTCGGCGGTAGTATTTTCCCTGATTGCCCAGATCGGCGAGCAGGTCGACTTTCTGCGTTTTTTGCCGGAGCCGGGAAAAGATCCGCACAAGCGGGTGCGCTGGTGGGCTGCCCTGATCAGTGGCGGGCCGGGCTGGATTATTGCCGGTGCGGTGAAGTTTATTGCCGGCTCGTTTCTCGCGGTGCTGGCCCTGCAGCATGGTCTGGGGCTGGCGGAAGCGTCTGATCCGACACAGATGTACCGCGTGGCCTTCAGCTATATCAGTGATTCGCCGCTGGTGGTGATGTCGCTGACCGGTATTTTCGTCATCCTCTGTCAGATCAAAATTAATGTGACCAACGCCTATGCCGGTTCCATTGCCTGGTCGAATTTCTTTTCCCGCCTGACCCACAGTCACCCCGGTCGGGTAGTGTGGCTGGTGTTCAACGTGATTATTGCCCTGCTGCTGATGGCACTGGGAGTGTATGAATCGCTGGAACATATTCTGGGTATTTATTCCAACGTTGCCGTGGCCTGGGTCGGCGCGTTGGTTGCTGATCTGGTTGTTAACAAGCCGCTGGGTCTGAGTCCGAAACACATCGAATTCAAACGGGCTTATCTGTACGACATCAATCCGGTCGGTTTTGGTGCCATGTTGCTGGCCAGTCTGGTGGGTATTGTCAGTTACGTCGGGGTGCTGGGAGAGATGGCGCAGGCGATGTCATCGTATCTTTCCCTGCTGACGGCGTTTATTGTCTCGCCGGTGATCGCCGTTCTGACCCGGGGCAAATATTATCTGGCACGGGACATTATTCCACTCGGCAGCGTGGCGGAAAAACTGCAGTGTGTGGTGTGTGATAACGTCTTTGACCGTGAAGATATTGCCCAGTGCCCGGCGTATAAAGGGCATATCTGTTCACTGTGCTGCACGCTGGAATCACGCTGCCATGATCAGTGCAAAACCCGCTCACGTCTGAGTGATCAGGTGGAAACCCTGCTGGAAACCATGCTGCCGCAGCGCATTGTTGAACGCATGAATCCGCGTCTGCTGCAGTTTACCGGCCTGTTGTCTTTAATTGCCTGTATCGTCGGTGCCCTGTTCTGGCTGGTGTATATCCAGGTACCGGCGACTTCGTCCGGGCAGGCGCTGGTCGGGGCCACCCTGATTCAGGTCTATCTGCTGTTACTGATTATTATCGGTGTGCTGATCTGGCTGTTTGTGCTGGCCAATGAAAGCCGGCAGTTCGCACTGGACGAAGCTGTCCGGCAGACAGAACTGCTGTCGCGCGAAATTGCGGCCCACGAAGAAACCGACCGCGCGCTGCAGCAGGCCAAAGAAATGGCCGAGGCCGCCAACCATGCCAAAAGCCGTTACCTGGGTGGTATCAGTCATGAATTACGCAGCCCGCTGAATTCCATTCTTGGTTATGCCCAGCTGCTGGAAAAAGATCCGGAACTGCAGAATGCGCAGCGCAATAAAGTCAGTCTGATCCGCCGTAGTGGCGACCACCTGGCAGACCTGATTGAAGGTCTGCTGGATATTTCCCGCATTGAAGCCGGGCGGCTGGAAATCCGCCGTGATGAAGTGGCCATCCGCTCGCTACTGGAGGAACTGGTGGATATGTTCCGTCTGCAGGCGGAAAGCAAAGGCATCAGTTTTATTTATCAGGCGGCAGAGTTTATGCCGGAATTTGTCAGTACGGATGAAAAACATCTGCGTCAGATTCTGATTAATCTGTTGTCCAATGCAGTGAAATTCACCTCGCAGGGTTCCGTTACCCTGGCAGTGCGTTACCGTAATCAGGTGGCTGAATTTACCGTGACGGATACCGGCGTCGGTATTGAAGCCGATGAAGTGACGCGTATTTTTCAGCCCTTTGAACGTATCCGTAAACCCGGCCTGCCGCAGATGCCGGGTACCGGACTGGGGCTGACCATCAGCCAGTTACTGGCCGATATTATGGGGGGCGAGATTACCGTCAGCAGTGAGCCTGGCAAGGGCAGTTGTTTCCGTCTGTCGCTGATGTTGTCGAGTATCGCCCGGCCACGTCAGGCCAGCAGCCCATCGCGCCGGATCTGCGGTTATAACGGCCCGGCAAGAACCATTATGGTGGTGGATGATAATGCTTCTCACCGAGGACTGATCAGTGAAATTCTGTTGCCGCTGGGTTTTATTGTGCTGGAAGCACAGGATGCGTATTCCTGTCTGGCGCAGCTGGATGAAGCGGAAATTGATCTGTTTCTGCTGGATATTTCTATGCCCGGTATGACCGGTTGGGAATTGCTGCGGACCCTGCGTAAACAGGGCATTAAAACCCCGGTCATCATGGTTTCAGCGGATGCTGAAGACCGTCATTCCGCGTTGGCTCAGGGCGCGGCAGAAATCGGTAAACGCACCAACAGTGATTATGTGATCAAACCCATCCGCGATCAGGTGCTGCTGAGCAAATTGGGTGCGGTACTGGAACTGGAATGGAATTACCGTCAGGATCAGCCCCGGCATGCCGCTGGTGTGGCTGAAAACCGTATGGAAAACCTGTGCCGCCGGATCGGTACGGCCGATGCGAGGGAGCTGATGACCATGGCGGAGCTGGGCTATGTCGGCGGCATTGAAAGTATGCTGAGCAGAATGGAACAGGATGGCATTGACGCCGGTTGCCTGACGCTGCTGCATGAGCAGGTTAAACAATATCAGTTTGCGGCCATTATTTCGGTCTGCCAGAAGGTACTGAAACATGAACCGTGAAATCAATAAAGGCGTGGTACTGATTGCGGATGATACCGCTGAATCACTGAGTATGCTGAACGAAGTCCTGACCCAGTCCGGTTATACCGTGCTGGTGGCGATGGATGGCGTACAGGCGCTGAGCATTGCCGGGCGCATGACACCCGACCTGATTCTGCTGGATGCCATCATGCCCAATATGGATGGCTTTGAAGCCTGTATCCACCTGAAGGCTGATGTGGATCTGCAGGATATTCCGGTGATTTTTATGACGGGGCTGAGCGACAGTCAGGATGTGGTGCGCGGGCTGGAAAGCGGCGGTGTGGATTATCTCACCAAGCCGGTAAAAATTGACGAATTACTGGCCCGGGTGCAGGTGCATATGATCAATGCCCGCAAAACCCAGAGTGCCCGTGGCGCGCTGAATGAACTGGGTCAGCCGGCGTTTTCCTGTTCCCTGCATGGTGAACTTTACTGGTGTACCAACCGGGCGCTGGAACTGCTGGAGAATCTGGGCACTGACTGTGCCGGGCTGGAAACGGTTCTCGCCCGCGAGGCCAGCGGCTGGCTCAGCCGTGGGCCGCAGAAGCACAGTCAGATGCGCATTGAAATCGGCACTAAAACCCTCAGTCTGCGTCTTCTGGGCCAGCCTTATCCGGGGGAATATCTGCTGCGTCTGGTGGACGAAGACGATCTGACATTATGTCAGGATCTGCGCGGCCATTTTCAGCTCACTGAACGTGAAGCCGAAGTGCTGCTGTGGCTGGCCCGCGGTAAGAGCAATCAGGAAATCGGCCAGATTCTGACCATGAGCCCGCGTACCGTGAACAAGCATCTGGAGCAGGTATTCCGCAAGCTGGAAGTCGAGAACCGCACTTCGGCGGCGGCTGTCAGTCTCGGCTATCTGTCCGGTATCAAGCTGCTCTGACTTAATGACACTTAAAGTTCAATATAAGCATTAGCTTTGTATCACTTTTCAAGTGCTGTACTTTCCCTTACTGTATGCCTCCTGTTACCTGGCGGCAGGCCGGCCTGCCAATCAATACAACCAATAAACACAACAAAGGCTCAGCTATGAAACTCTACAGTGCACACAAAGCCCCGGGCCCGCGTCGGGCATTGATGGCTCTGGCGGAAAAGGGCATTACGGATGTCGAGGTCGTGAATCTGGATCTGGCCGCCGGTGATAACCTGACCGATGAATTCAGCCGTATGAATCCGATGAAAAAAGTACCGGTGCTGGAACTCGACAGTGGCGCATGTATTGCCGAGGCTGGTGCTATATACCGTTACCTCGAAGAAATCTGTCCACAGCCGCCACTGCTCGGTACCGGGGCAGAACAGAAAGCGCGCATTGAAATGTGGGACCGCCGGCTGGAGCAGTATTTCCTGATGCCGGTGGGGCAGTGTTTCCAGCATTCCAGTGGTTTTTTCAAAGACCGCATGACGCCGGTGGCGGACTGGGGTCAGGAATGCGGCCGCCAGGCAGCGGCGTTTCTGCCGGTGCTGGAGGCGCAGTTACAGCAGCACGAATTTGTCGCCGGTGAAGTATTTTCGGTGGCGGATATTACCGCCGTCTGTACGCTGGAGTTTGCGCGTATTATCAGCCTGCGTGTGGGGGAAGAATTTCCGGCCATTCAGCGCTGGCATGAACAGCTGCAGCAGCGTAAAGGCTATCTGGCTCTGTAAGGGCTGGTTCTTGAGGGCGCGTATCCCTGTGCTGATGGCCGGCTGACAAGAACGGAACGGCAGGCCAGTCTGCAGAATAACCCCAGCGGCATGTCCTGACCTTGCTCTGAGCGGTCACCGGTCCGGCATGTCCGCCATCCGGCACAGGACGGCGCTATCTGATAGAATCGCGGCCATTGCCGACCTGAAAAGCGCCTGTTTTGACCAACGTGACCGATTCATCCGCCCCTCCTACTGCTGCCTCCTATGGCCTGACTGCTGAACAGGCGCAGGTGGTGGCGCATGCCTACGGCCATGCCCGCGTAGTGGCGGTGGCCGGCGCGGGTAAAACCACAACCCTGACGCATTTTATTGCCGCCCGGCTGGCGCAGGGCTGTGATCCGCGGCGCCTGTTAGTGCTGATGTATAATCGCTCGGCGCGGGAGGATTTTCAGCACAAGCTGCGTCGTTTGTTGCCGGCACAGCGGTTGCCGGATATCCGCACCTTTCATTCCCTGGGGCTGAAAATTTATCAGCGTCTGATCGCCGATGGCGTGCTGCCGCCATTCCAGGGAAAGCCCTTGTCGGATGGTGAAGCTGAATCGGTGGTGTGGCGTCTGCTGCAGCAGCTGGCGGATGATGAAACACGGCAGGATATTCTGTCGCAGCGTAAAAAATGGGTGGAGCCGGCGCTGGGATTTATTGATCTGGTAAAGTCCGGACTGCAGTCACCGCAGGAGGTGTTTGACGGGCTGGAGCTGCCGCCCGAGTGCCGGATTTTTGTGGAATTATTCGACCGCTTTGAAGACTGGCGCCGTCACCAGCGGCGCATCAGCTACGCCGATATGCTGTACGATCCGGTGATGGCTTTTGTTTATCAGCCGGAAGTTGCGGCCCGTTTCGGCGGCCATATGCAGTGGATTCTGGTGGACGAATATCAGGATATTAATGCCATCCAGCAGAAGCTGCTGGAGGTGCTGTACGGCGGCCGTGGTTCGCTGATGGTGATCGGTGATCCGGACCAGACGATTTATGAATTCCGCGGTTCAAAGCCGGAATTTATCGTCAGCGGTTTCCGCGCGGCGATGGGCAATATCAGCACCTATCAATTGCCGCATACCTTCCGTTACGGTCACTCGCTGTCGCTGCTGGCCAACCATCTGATTACCCATAACCGCGAACGTGACGATGTCCTGTGTCTGTCACACCCATCAACCGGGGCAACCCGTATCCGCCTGCATGAGGCCCGCCATGAAGCCGGACTGGTGCTGAAACTCATTACCAGTGAAGCGGAACAACGGCCACTGGAAGAGATTGCGGTGATCAACCGCCTGTGGGCGTTGTGTGCGCCGGTGGAACTCGGCCTGTTGCAGGCCGGTGTGCCGTATCAGCTGAATCATTCGCAGTCGGTACTCGACCGCTGGGAACTGCAGATTTTCTGGCTGTTGTTTGAAATTGCCGCCGCGCGTTTCAGTCAGCGTGATGAAAAACAGCGCGTCGATGCCTGGCTGCAGATCCTGACCACGCCCTATCCGAAAATCAAACGGCCGCTGCTGGAAGAGATTGCCCGGCGCATGGCTGCGGTGGATGCCGGCTATGGCGAAGCGCTGTCACAGGCTATTCCGCAGGAACTGAGCAAGTGGCAGCAACAGCAGCTGCAGGCCCGTGCCGAAGTAATTGCCGATGCCGAACACATCAATCAGCACGCCTGGCGGCTGGTCAAAAATTATATCGACCAGACCGGGCTGGAAGACGGCATTGCCGACAGTGCCTTTTCCGCCCAGCAGATTGAAGACCGGCTGCAGACCATCCGTGCCTTTGTCCGTTTTTTGCGCGACAGCGGCCAGAGCAGCCGGGAAGTATGGGATTACCTGCAGGGTCTGAAAGCTCAGCGTCTGCAGCAGACCCGCGACGGGCAGCAGGGCGTGCAGCTGACCTCGATCCATAAAAGCAAAGGCCTGGAATGGCCGGTGGTCATCATTCCCGGTCTCAATGCCCATTATTATCCATACACCCCGGAAGGCGAGTTTACTCAGCCCGCCAGTGAAGAGAGTGAACGGCGGCTGCTGTACGTGGCCATGACCCGGGCACGCAGTCAGCTGCACCTGATTGCGCCGGCCGCGGGTCAGGACGGGCGTCAGGCGCAGCTGTGGCCCAGCCGTTTCCAGCAGGAAATGCAGTGGCAACGCTCGGCGGATATCGGCCGCGCGCTGGATCAGCAGGAAGCTGAAGTGGAAATCAGCCCGCTGGGCGGGGCTTTGCCGGCCTGGCTGGATGACTATCTGACCCGGCTGCAGCTCACGCTGAAACTGGTGATGGCAGTGCCGGCGTCAGAGCCGGAACGTCCGGCCAGTGACTTTATTATCGACCGTAAGCACCAGACCGAAGATGGCGGTCGTATCCGTCATGAGAGTCTCGGCGAGGGCTGTGTGGTGTCTGAGGATGAGCGCTATATCAAAGTGCGTTTTGATGGTGAACGCAGCGCCCGCACGCTGGACAAAAAGACTGCCAGCGCCTTTATCCGTCGCCTGTAAATGCTTTATTGGCCGTTGTGCGGGGTGGTACTGAGCATTGCAGTTGTTATACTGGCGCTTTTCGTAGAGTCAGTCTTGCAGGGGAACCCCGGGTCGTCTTTGCGTTACAACATGCACTGGTAAGTGCCAATACAACTCCCCGCCGGGGACCACAACAGGATAGAACTCTATGACCATTGCACAGCAGAAAGTTGTTACCATTCACTACAAAGTGGTTGATGTGGACAGCGGCGAAGTAATCGATTCCTCGGAAGGCGGTCAGCCAATGACCTACCTGCACGGCGCACAGAACATTATTCCGGGCCTGGAAGCTGCACTGGAAGGCAAAAGCGTCGGTGACGAACTGGAAGTAACCGTTGCACCGGAAGATGCCTACGGTGAATACAGCGACGAGCGGGTACAGAAAGTACCGATGGAAGCTTTTGAAGGCGTTGAAAAAGTAGAACCTGGTATGGCTTTCACCGCACAGACTGAACATGGCCCGATCAACCTGATCGTAACCGAAGTGGATGAAGCGGTTGTCACTGTTGATGCCAATCATCCGCTGGCCGGCAAATCCCTGCAGTTCAGCGTTAAAGTTGAATCTGTACGTGATGCCAGCGAAGAAGAACTGACTCATGGTCACGTTCACGGTGAAGGTGGTCATCAGCACTGAGTGCTGTTGTTTAACCTTTCTGAAAACGCCGGCTTTTGCCGGCGTTTCTGTTTCTGCAGTGGTGGCTGCTATGCCGCAGAAAATACGGCTTTTGTTGCCTTTTCTGTCACTGATAAAAAATAAGAAGAACGGCATCTTATGCCGGGTGGTAAATATTTCCTGTTCAGTACCGGACTATAAAAAATCAGCGGGGCAACGGCATTTTCTGCTCAGGCAGAGGATTTTATCCGGTCTGCGCAGGAAAGCGTAAGCCTGCCTGCAGGGGCGGCGGAATTACCTCAGTGATAATGCCTGCCGGGCATTCATTGTGGAAGGTCTTGCCCTACTTTTACGGGTCTGTATGTTTACCGTGTACTGAATTTCAACAGGCTGACCCTTGTGCTGTTTTTCCTGCTGCGGATATTTCGTTTGCCGCTTATCTGCTGGGCCGCCGGGGGATCGGAAGGCAGGGATTAACTCTGCCTGTCAGGCTGACTGAACAGCGTCCAGGCAACCTGGCCGGCGGCGAGGCCAGCGTCATTGAGCGGGGTATGCTGTGGTAACAGCAGCTGCATATCGTGCTGGGCGAGGTAGTAACGCAGCAGCCGGCGCAGCAGGGCATTCTGCAGGGTGTTGCCGGACATGGCCACGGAATTCAGCCGGTAATCGCGGGCGATGCGTTTGACCCAGGCGGCAATCCCCATAGCCAGCTGCTGGTGCCAGAGCCAGGCGAGACGGGCCGGATCTTCACCGTTGAGACAGCCGTCAATCATACGCTGTACCAGTAAGGTGAGGCGCAGGGTGACGCCGCCGTCATCGCCTTCGCGTTCAATCTGACACAGGCTTTGCTGCTGGCCGGCAGGCTGCAGCGTTTCTGTGGCCTGTTCTGCCAGGGCTTCCAGACGCATACAGGCTTCGCCGTCGTAACTCTGCTGCGGGCAGACGCCGAGCAGACCGGCCACGGCTTCGAACCAGCGGCTGGCGCTGGTGGTCACTGGGGTATCGGGGTCGTATTCCAGCTGCCGCCGTAGCGCGGCAACAGACTCCTCATCCGCACCGCAGCCCAGGCTCAGCCAGCGCTGCCGCTGTTCTTCACTGCCATAGCCGGTCAGCATACTGAGGGCCATGCGCCAGGGCTCGCGCGCGGCCTTATCGCCACCGGGCAGTGCAATACGGGAGAAAGCACCGATGACGAAATATTCGGGTGGCGACATCATCACCAGTGCGCTGCCACAGCTTTGGCTGTCCTGGCCGTTGCCGGAGCCGTTCAGGGTCAGACCGAGAATGGGTTCCAGCCGCGGCTGCTCAGCCAGGACGGCGGCCAGCTGGGCAACAGGGTGTGGAATGTCGTGCAGCGGTAGCTGCAGCTCTGCGGCATGCTGTTCAGCCAGCCGGTGGGCATAGTCTTCACTGTGTTCATCGCAGGCAACCAGCTGCGGAGGCGTCTGCAGCCGGCGGTTGAGGGCGGCTGCTGTTAATTGCTGCTGGCGGCAATGTTGCGGATTGTTCAGGTCACCGATCTGTTGTGACAGAAACAGCCGCTGGCCGCGGTTCCGGGCCACGGCATTGTTATGATAGCCACCGGTGGCGAGCACGGAGGGCAGACCGTTACGGCCGCCCAGTGACGGGATATCGAAACTCTGTGGTGCCAGCCCACAGCCAATACGCTGAATCAGGGTCTGGCCCGGGTTACGGGCATCGACAATGGAATCATCACAGCGTTCGCCAGTGTCACGGTTATGCATGACCAGGACATCAGCAATGCCGGCCAGATAGCGGCGTGCGTGGTCGTCAGTGCTCACCAGTGGGGCTCCGGAAAGGTTGCCGCTGGTCACGGCCAGCGCCAGCGCTGCCGCTGATGGCTGCGCGGTCGCCGCCGCACGGAACAGTTGCCGGTGCAGTGGCGTCGGCGGCAGCATAATGCCCAGGGTATTCAGTCCGGGAGCCAGTTGGGCGGCAAGGTCCGCTGCCACCTCAGGACTGAGGGTCTGCAGCACAATGGGAGCGGCCGGACGTTGCAGCCAGTCATGGCCGTTACTGGTAGTCTGCACCCAGTGGTGCGCTGCACCGCTGTCAGCCAGCATAACGGCAAAGGGCCGGGCCGGGCTGCGTTTACGCTGGCGCAGACGGGCAACCGCCAGTGGGTTGCGGGCATCGCAGAGCAGATGAAAACCGCCGCGCCCGGGCAGGGCAACAATGCCGCCGGCCATGAGTGTCTGCAGTGCCTGCTCAATCACGGCGGGGACACTGAGGCCCTGATGTGGCTGGGGTGGCTGATGGGGAGCGCAGGTTTCCAGCCAGATGTCTGCCGTGTGGTCCGGGTTATAGCGGTGGCTCGGGTTGTCAGTGAATGACGGGCGGTGTTGTCTGCTGTCAGGCATTCGGCACAGGACCTGCGGTTATCGGTTCCGCCGGATGGTGATGCGGAGCGGGAAGGGTTGTGTGCAGCGGGAAAATGAAGAAAAAAGCCCTCTGATTATCTCAGTGTCCTGTCAGACAGTCAGAGGGCAGGCGACGAAACGATCAGTCAGCTTTCATGCTGCCGGTTTCTTCATAACGCTGGTGCCAGCTCAGGGCTTCGTTCAGCAGGTGTGGTGTATGCATACCACGGCCGCTGGAACAGGCACGTTCAAAGTAGCTCATCAGCTCATCGCGGTAATCCGGGTGAGCACAGTTTTCGATGATGGTTTTGGCACGCTGACGTGGGGACAGACCACGCAGATCCGCCAGCCCCTGTTCGGTCACAATGATTTTGACATCGTGTTCGGTGTGGTCGACATGAGAAACCATTGGCACGATGGCGGAGATTGAGCCATTTTTCGCCACAGAGGGGGTCACAAAGATCGACAGGTAACCGTTACGGGCAAAGTCACCGGAACCACCAATACCGTTCATCATGCGGGTACCCATCAGGTGGGTGGAGTTTACGTTGCCGTAGATATCCGCTTCCAGCAGACCGTTCATGGCAATAATGCCGAGACGGCGGATCAGTTCCGGATGGTTACTGATGTCCTGCTGACGGAGGATGATTTTGTCGCGATAGAGATCAATGTTCTCATCGAATTCGCGGATACCGTCCGGGCTCAGGGAAAATGCGGTGGAAGACGCAACCGACAGGGTGCCGGATTTCAGCATTTTCAGCATGCCGTCCTGAATTACCTCGGTAAAGGCGGTCAGGCCCTTATGACGGCCGGCATCCAGGCCTTCGAGTACCGCATTGGGAATATTACCCACGCCGGACTGAATCGGCAGCAGTTCTTCCGGCAGACGGCCGGCTTCGATTTCACGCTCGAAGAACTCCAGGATGTGATCAGCAATCTTGCGGGACACATCATCCGGGGATTTGAACGGGGTGTTACGGTCAGCGGCCGCGGTTTCAACCACTGCGATCACTTTTTCCGGCGGACAGCGCAGATACATTTCACCGATGCGGTCTTCCGGTTTGGTCAGCTGAATGGGCTTGCGGTTCGGCGGCAGGGCCGTGCCGTAATACACGTCGTGCATGCCTTCCAGCTTGATGTTCTGTTTGCTGTTCACCTCCAGGATGATTTTATCAGCCTGTTCAATCCAGGTTTTGTTGTTACCGATGGAAGAGGAAGGAATCAGGCTGCCGTCTTCACGGATACCGGCCACTTCGATGATGGCCAGATCCATCTTGCCAAGGAAGCCGGACCAGGCGTACTGGGAGACTTCTGACAGGTGGTAGTCCACATAATCCATGCGGCCGTCATTAATGCGGGTACGGCAGATAGGATCAGTCTGGAACGGCAGACGCATTTCAATGCCGTCTACTTCAGCCAGGGCGCCGTCCAGTTCCGGAGCGGTGGAAGCACCGGTCCAGATGTTGATGCGGAAACGTCCGCCTTCATTGTTAATACCTTCAATGCGTTTGGCCAGAGCCTGGGGGATAGCTTTCGGGTAACCGGCACCAGTGAAACCACTCATACCGACGGTGGCACCATTCGGAATCAGCTCTGCGGCCTGCTCTGCAGACATGACGCGCTGGCGCAGAACCGGGCATTGAATACGGGCTGTGTCAATCATTCAGAAATTCTCCTGACGAAGTTCAGACAAATCGTCACACGGCACCGCTCAGGAGTTCCTGATGAAACGGAGTCACAGGCTGGATAAGCAGGTAACTGGTGGTATGCCGGGTGAGGAATGTTCAGGCGGGCGACATAATAGCCGGAATGCATTGGCCTGACTTGACCTATAGGATACTCCTTTAGTCGTACGCTTCGCCAGAGGACGTCAATATCAGTAACTGACTTGTGTGACTGAAGCGGCAGAGTGTCCCGGTGAGAATGCCCGCCATGACTGGCCTCAGCGGCAATAACTGCTTGTCGCCGGCGGCCGGATTTTATACACTACGCGCCCTTTTAACGGGATGCTCTGTTTCTCTGCTCTGCAAAACGCAGGGCCGGAGGGTGGCAGAACATTCTTAGGCCCCGTCAATCTGGGATTTACCGTAACAGGGTAATCCGGGAAGCACGGGATGATTAACGGCAGGCGATCCCAAAACCTGTCACCTGATAAAACGATCGGAGTGATCTGAACTTATGGTAGTAATCCGTTTGGCCCGTGGCGGCTCTAAAAAACGTCCTTTTTATCACATCAACGTAGCTGACGCGCGCTCTCCACGCGACGGTCGCTTTATCGAGCGTGTCGGGTTCTTCAACCCTGTTGCTCGTGGCCAGGAAGAAGCTCTGCGTGTTGATCTGGAACGCGTTGAGTACTGGCTGGGTAAAGGTGCACAGGCTACTGAGCGTGTCGCCAAATTACTGAAAGACGCCAAGAAAGCTCAGGCTTAATTGGTAAAGACGGAGATCTGATGTTGGCACAACAGGTGGCGGACCAGGACATCACCATCCTCGGTAAAATCACCACCGCATTTGGCATCAAAGGATGGGTGAAGGTGTATTCCTACACGGATCCGATGACCAATATTCTGGAGTACCGGAACTGGCTGTTACATATTGATGGTCAGTGGCAGTCCTGCAGAGTGACGGACAGCAGAGCTCAGACTAAGGGACTGGCGGTTTCCCTGGAAGGTATTACAGACCGCGATCAGGCACTGGCATTGCGTCAGGTCGAGATCGGCGTTCTGACCAGTGAGTTACCTGAGCCCGAAGACGATGAATATTATTGGTTCCAGCTCGAAGGACTGAAGGTTGTTACAACCGACGGTGTTCTGCTGGGCCAGGTGAAAGAACTGTTTGATTCCGGCGGTGGTAATCAGGTGATAACGGTTAAGGCCTGCGAAGGCAGTGTCGATAAACGTGAGCGCATGATTCCTTACGCAGAAACAATCGTTCTTGAGGTCGATCTGGACAGTGGTGAGATCCAGGTGGACTGGGACCCGGATTTTTAACCGGTGTGGTTTGGCGTTATCTCTCTGTTTCCGGAAATGTTCCGGGCACTGACCGATTTTGGTGTCAGTGGCCGGGCGGTGAAACAGGGCAAAGTAAGGGTGGAATGCTGGAATCCCCGTGATTTCACCCACGATAACTACCAGACAGTGGACGATCGTCCGTACGGTGGTGGCCCCGGTATGCTGATGAAAATTCAGCCTCTGCAGGATGCCATTCACGCAGCGAAAGCCGCTGCGGGAGATGGTGCCAGGGTGATTTATCTGTCACCTCAGGGCCGTAAGCTGGATCAGCAGGGGGTGCTTGAGCTTGCTCAGCGCGACAAGCTGATTCTGGTCGCCGGACGGTACGAAGGCATTGATGAGCGTCTGATTCAGCGCGAAATCGACGAAGAGTGGTCTCTTGGTGATTTTGTTCTGAGCGGTGGGGAACTGCCGGCGATGACTCTGATGGATGCCGTGACCCGGCTGGTGCCTGGAGTATTAGGGCATGAACAGTCGGCACAGCAGGATTCCTTTATGGATGGACTGCTGGATTGTCCGCATTACACCCGCCCTGAAGTTTACGAAGGGCAGGCGGTTCCTGAGGTGCTGCTCAGCGGCAACCACGAAAAAATCCGGCAGTGGCGGCTTAGGCAGTCACTGGCAAGAACCTGGCAGCGCAGACCGGATCTTCTGGAAACGCTGGAACTGACAAACGAGCAACAAAGGTTATTGACAGAATACCTGCGTGAGCATGAAGACTCCGCAGACTGTTAAGGAGCAAAGAATGAGCAACAAGAACACAATCATTCAGCAGATTGAAAACGCACAGCTGAAAGAGTCTGTACCAGCGTTTGGTCCTGGCGATACTGTTATTGTCCAGGTAAAAGTTAAGGAAGGCACCCGTGAGCGTCTGCAGGCGTTCGAAGGTGTGGTTATCGGTAAGCGTAACCGTGGCCTGAACTCAGCTTTCACCGTACGTAAGATCTCCCACGGTGTTGGTGTTGAGCGTACTTTCCAGACTCACAGCCCGACTGTTGACAGCATTGAAGTCAAACGTCGTGGTGACGTTCGTCAGGCGAAACTGTACTACCTGCGTGAGCGTAGCGGTAAGTCTGCACGTATCAAAGAAAAGGTTTAATCCTGCTCTTTGCGTTCAGTACGTTAAAAAACGGGCCTGGTGCCCGTTTTTTTATGCCAGTTTGTCCGCCTGTCATAATACGGCGGTATACTGCAGGAACACATTTACTGACACTTGGCTGCTTGACTCCCTGTTGGTCATTTGAAAGGGTTAGCAGCCTTGCTGACATGGCCTCTGGCCGGTCATTCTCCGGATATAAAGGTACAGGAATGAAAAAGACGCTTCTGGCTGCTGCTCTTGGTCTGGCGCTGATCGCGCCGGTTTATGCCGCCGACACTGACAGTACGGTTGCTCTGGAGCAACAGGTTGAAAACAAACTGGTTGCCGCTTTTGGCCCCCGCCTGCAGGTGCGTGAAGTTGCTGCGCTGGCTGATGGTCAGATTCTGGAAGTGGTGCTGGTGGACGGTTCCATCATGCATATGACACCGGATCTGAACCATTTCATCTACCGCGATGAGCTGTACCAGCTGGGTGAAGATGGCCCCGCCAATGTGACTCAGAACCGTAATAATCCAAAGCGTGCGGCAGCAATGGCGGCCCTGGCGGATGATAAAACCGTGCTGTTCATGGCCAAAGGCGAGCAGAAAGCTCTGATCAATGTGTTTACGGATATCGACTGTGGTTACTGTCAGAAGCTGCATCAGGAGGTTCCACGCCTGAACGAGCTTGGTATTACTGTCCGTTATCTGGCTTACCCGCGTTCCGGTATCAAGAACCCGCAGACCGGTGAACTGACCGATTCCTACCTCAAGGCCAATTATGTCTGGTGTCAGACTGACCGTAAGGCAGCGATGAGCACCATGAAGAATACTCAGCGCGAAATCAGCATGCTGGGCCAGCGTCTGCGTCAGGGCGGAGCGGTGATGCTGGAAGACCAGTATCGCGCACTGACAGCACAGATGCAGGAAATGATGGATAAGAGCAAAGACTGTGGTGCTCCGATTGCAGAAGAGTACAGTCTGGGTTCTGAAATGGGTGTGACCGGTACACCGGCGATCGTGCTGGAAGACGGCCGTCTGTTCCCCGGGTATCTGCCAGCCGATGAACTGGCACGCCGTATCGGCGTTCTCTGAGCGACAGCCCACCCCACATAAAAAACCGGCTGCCCTGCAGCCGGTTTTTTTTACGCCGGTTTTATGACACCTGGGTGTCAGTCTTTTAACGACTTATCCACACACCACTGAGTCAGTGTTTACTAGCCTGCCGGGCCCGGTATAACGATCCTTTGCCACTTTTATTCAGCGGATGCTGATCAGGGCTTCATTTTGGCGCACGCTGAACCCTGATGAGGCAGGTTATGCACATGGCCTTTTTTACCGTCCGCAGCGTGAGTAATTTGTCCTCAAATATTGCTGTTTTGCTATTGATTTTTATAAGTTATTGAAAAATAAAGACTTTTCTGTCTGGTTAAAAAATAATCAATCTGTAGAAAGCCCCGTATTTACGCTGCTCAGCCACACATATAAATAACTTACCAACAAAGTTGTCCACAGATTCTGTGGACAGTAAAAACGCTCCTGAACAACGGTTTATAGAGCTGATATAAATACACGGAAATATTTCCGCTACGGCTTGACGGTATTGCAGAAGAGTGGTTATGCACACATCCGCCGCGGATGTTCTGAACGTAAATTCAAAAGTCAAAAAACTGAAACATTTGCTCATGAAAGTCGTAAGTCATTGAAAAATAAGCTACTGATAGTTTGGTGTATTTTTATTCAAATTGACAAGAGGCCGCATAATGACTGGGCTGGCACGACTTTTCAAAAAGTTTTCCAGAGTTTTATCCACAGAAATTGTGAATAACGTCCAAAACCCCTGTAAAAATCAGGGTCGGACGGACTGTGGATGACTTATTAACCGGTCAGATGTCGTCAATGGCATCTTCATTTGTGACATTGAGGAATAAATCCATCGAGCTGTGCGGTTCTGTGCACAGAGATGCCAGTACCCCTGGCGGCAGCGATGCGGTCCAGTCAAAGCGTTGCAGCAGCTGGCGGAAGATACGGTCCGGCGGGGCAACAAAGGTCAGGCTCTCACCGCTGAGCGGGTGCTCAACCGTCAGTTCACTGGCATGCAGCAGCAGACGCGGGGCATCCAGATGATCACGGAAGTAACGGCTGTGACGGCCTTTGCCGTAACGGGCATCACCGATAATGGGATGCGCCAGATGCTTCAGGTGACGGCGGATCTGGTGCTTGCGGCCGGTGTGAGGGGTGCACTCCAGCAGGGAGTAGCGTGACTGCGGGTATTTGTCGACGGCCACCGGAATTTCCACCTGCGCGAGAGAGCGGAAGTCGGTGATGGCTTCCTGTTCCGGTTTTTTCTTTTCATGCCTGGCGTATTTATCCACCGGCGGTGACATAGCGTAATCCAGATGGGTAAATTCGGGCATCCAGCCACGCACGATGGCCAGATATTTTTTATCCACTGTGCGCTGACGCCACAGGTCGGTAATACGGCTGGCCATTTCCTGACTGAGGGCAAAGGCGAGGACACCGGATGTAGGCTTATCCAGCCGGTGCACCGGATACACTCTCTGTCCCAGCTGATTACGCAGCAGCTGCAGGGCAAAGCGGGTTTCATGGCGGTCAATTTCGCTGCGGTGCACAAGCAGTCCACTGGGTTTGTTAATGACCACCATGGCATCGTCGCGGTAAAGGATATCGAGTTCAGTGGACATGATTTCTCCGGCGTAAAGCGCGCGACTTTACCCCACCCGGGGCGCTTTCCCAAGCCTGCGGTGGGGTCAGGAAGGCTGACGCAGGTTATCGAAGCCGGCGCCCGAAGAGGACGGGCCGCTGCAGTGAAATTCCAGCAGGGCCGAGACCAGGTTGCCCGGATCTTCGAGCTGCGGGTAATGGCCGGTCTGCAGCTGAACATGACGTTTGCCGGCCAGTGCGGGCAGAGCCCGCGCCAGCGGGTCATAGTGACCGCTGATCACCTGCAGCAGCGGCAGTTGCTCTGCCAGACTGTCCCACTCGCGGCATAAGGGCAGCTCATAGCGGTAATTGAACATGCGTGGCAGAACATTCAGCCCCTGATGAGCGCACAGCAGTTGCCAGCTGTCGCGCAGGCGCTGAGTGGTCAGTGGCGCGTATGGGCCGGTAAGTTTTTCCAGATAGCGGCCATACAGGCCTTCGCTGACCAGTGGGCTGAGCAGGTGGCCTGACGGGCCGGACAGCCAGCGTTCCCGCCACAGATAGGCATCGCGGTCACCGCACAGCCGCGGCGCCAGCCAGCTGATGGCTGAGGGTTGCAGGGGCTGCTCTGCATTCAGCAGCGCCCAGCTGACGGCAGCTCCGTAACCATGGCCGATCAGCTGGTAGTGGCTGATGTTGAGATAGCGCAGCAGGCTGAGCACCAGGGCGGCCTGATCGGCCAGCCGGTAGTCATGTTGCTGTGGTTTGTCGGAATCGCCGCAGCCAAGAAAATCCAGGGTAATCAGACGGAACTGGCCGCACAGCATGGGCCAGATCATATGCCAGTCCCAGCTGTTGCCGGGCAGGCCGTGCAGCAGCAACAGCACCGGACCATCCCCCTGATCGTGGTAACTGATCTGATGTTCCTGCCAGCGGAAATCCAGCTGCTGGCTGCGCCAGATATTGGGATTAAGCAAATCGTCTCCTCAGCTTCCGTTCCTGATGGTGGTTGTTCAGATGTCGTCCTCCGCCGGCATAAACAGCAGATCGGTCACGCCGTAATCCACGCCGTGCTGACTGAGGGCGGCGGTTATCTGGCCGCGGTGATGAGTCTGATGATTGAACAGATGCTGCAGTACCCGGTCAAGGGACTGGCTTTTCGCCTCACCATAACTGTTGGTGTATTGCAGGATTGTATGAATGTCGTCGGCGCGCAGCAGGTCGCACCAGCGGATAATCAGGTCATCGAGACGTGCGCGCAGAGGCTGCAGCTGTTGCTGGTTATGGACCAGTATCTGATCCAGCGCGGTGGGGGTGGGCAGATCCTGCAGTTCTTCCGGAAGGGGGAAAATCTGCGCCAGACGTTTGAGCCACAGCAGATCAGTCACCAGCAGATGGTTCCAGTTGCCCAGCAGGGAAGCGAAAAACAGTCCGCAGGGCGCTGCCAGCTGTTCATTGCTCAGCTGTGCGCAGGCGGCGGTCAGTTGCCGGTTCTGCCAGCGATTATAGCGTGCATAGCGCCGGTAATGGTCAGACCAGGACATACCTCTCTCCCTGATGGTTACAGCCTTTTATTGTTATTGGCTGCAGGCCTGTGAACAGTGCTAACTCTATGTCACGTAAACAGGCTGAGCAACTGCTCAGCTGTGTTGTTGCTGTCATATTATTCGGCTATCGTGCCGGTCATTCTGTGCTTAAGGATAGTGTATGAGCTGCTGCCTGAAATCCCTGCTGATCCTGCTGGCTGGTCTGGTGATGATGCCGGCGGAGGCCGTGCCCGTGGCCTGGGATGAAGACGGTGATGTCTGGCGTAGCCGTACCTCTGAGCATTTTGCCATTCATTACCGCGACAGCTACGACGCGATGGCGCAGCGGGCGCTGAGTATTGCCGAGCGGGTACATCATGAACTGGTGCCGTTTTTCGTTCAGTCACCGGCGGTCCGTACCCATATTGTGCTGACCGATGAAGTCGATTATTCCAACGGCTGGGCCACACCACTGCCTTTTTCACAGATACGTCTGTTCGCCAGCCCGCCGGAGGATGTGGCCGGGCTGGAACATATGGATGAGTGGCTGCATGGTCTGATCCGGCATGAGTATGTGCACACCCTGCATCTGAACATGAGCCGTGGCATCGTCCGCAAAGGACGCAGTGTATTCGGCCGTTTCTATCTGCTGTTCCCACATATTTTCACCCCGTCACTGTTTACCGAAGGGCTGGC
Organism: Pseudomonadales bacterium; assembly: GCA_963682115.1. Classification (GTDB taxonomy): domain Bacteria; phylum Pseudomonadota; class Gammaproteobacteria; order Pseudomonadales; family Oceanobacteraceae; genus Venatoribacter. Next base: position 2,893,656 of record OY821639.1, read on the forward strand.
GGTGTATCTGGAAACCAATCATGAACTGGGTTACGGCCGTCTGGACGGCAGCCTGTACGCCATGGAGATGCGCGCGGAAGTCGCGTCCGGCCACCCGGATCAGCTCACCGAAGCCGTACTGCCGCTGCGTGACTGGCCGCTGGGTAAAAACTATCTGTATGGTGCCTGGTTCTTTGAATATCTGGCGCAGACTTATGGTGAGGCCGCGCTCAGTGATTACCTGAACCGTTACAGTGGTCAGCTGATTCCTTATTTCCTGCAGAACTCAACCGTGCGTGGCACGTTGGGCAAGACCTTTCCGTTGTTATGGCAGGATTACCTCGACTGGCTGGCGATACGTTTCGGTACGGAGATGAGCAGCGCTGAGAATGCACAGGTTTCCGTACCGTCTCTGCCATTACTGCCTGGCCAGCGTCAGGTGATGGCTGCGGCCGGCGATGATCTGCTGGTGGTGGTTAACAATGCCGAAGACCGGCCCTATATCAGTCGCTGGTCAGCCGCCGGCGATACGTGGCAGGAAGCGCGCCTGACCGCGGCGAAAAATATCAGTGATCTCGACCGCCGCGCCGATGGCACACTGGCAGTATCGCGCCAGATTCCTTATGCCTCCGGGCGGGTGCTGAACGATGTTTTTCTCTGGTCTGACGACGATGGCTGGCGCCGGCTGACGCAGCAGGGGCGTTTCCGTAAGGTGCGCTGGAGCCCGGATGGCCACACGCTTTACAGCAGCCGCAAGGATCATGGCCGCAGTGAACTCTGGCGCATCAGCACTGACGGTGACGCACAGTGTCTGTGGCAGTCTTCTGAACGGACGGTGTTGGGCGGCTTTGATATCAGCCCGGACGGACAATCGCTGGTGGCGGCGGTCAAGCGCCCACAGCAGGGCTGGAATCTGGAACAGCTCGACCTGTCCTCCCTGCGCTGGCAGCCGCTGACCGACAGCCGGGCAACAGAGAACGATCCGCGTTATCTGCCGGATGGACGTATTCTCTACAGCGCCGATTACGACGGCGTGTATAACCTGTTTGTGCTGTCCCCTCAGAGCGGAGACACCGAACAGTGGACGCAGCTGAGCAGTGGTGCCTTTACCCCGCAATGGCTGAACGGCCGTGTGGCCTGGCAGGAATACACGGCGGAAGGTTATCAGTTGCAGATCTCAGCCCCGCAGCGGCTGCGTCACTTCAATATTGCTGACTATCAGGGCCGCTACGATTATCCGCCGGCCGTGACAGAGTTGGTGCCGTCGGAGGCGACAGACTACAGTCCCTGGCCGACCGTGCGGCCGCATTACTGGTGGCCGTTGCTGGCGCTGGATGAGTATTCATCATCACTGGGACTGGCGACCAGTGGCAGCGATGCCCTGGGACGCCACAGTTACACGCTGGCCGCGAGCTGGGATTTCCGTCAGGACTGGTCGGATTTCAGCGCCAGTTACATGTATGACAACCGCTGGATGCTGTACTGGCAGCGCACGCACTCCTTTACTGATCTGGATCTGGATATCGACGACAACTGGTATGCGACGCGGGAAGATCTGTTTGGTGTCCGCCGTAACCATATTCTGGATCTGTATGAAGATCAGCTGCAGCTGGCCGCCGGGCTGACGGCCGACCATGAAAAAATTGTGCGTACCCCGCAGGGTGTGTATGCCAGTGAGGGGGCGGAAGAGACCCTGGCCGGGCTGGCGCTGACGTTTGATAACCGCGAGACTTACCGCAATGTGCCGGGTACCGGCTGGGGCAGTTATCTGGATCTGGTGTATGAATCCAATGACGTGCTCAACAGTGATTACAACGGTGGTCTGTGGCAGGCGCAGTGGAATCACACGCTTGACCTGCCGGGCCGGCAGACGCTCGGCCTGCATGCAGCCGGTGGCTGGGCTGATCAGGAGGCCGGGCCGTTCTCACTGGGCGGGCTGGACAGTGAAGAGAATCTGCTGTTCGGCCGTGATCAGTTCAGTCTGCCGGGTTATGACGACCATATTCTCATCGGCCACCAATATTACAGCGGGCGACTGAATTACCGCGCCTGGCTGGCGCGGGTGGAACGTAACTGGGGGCTGACGCCATTCGGGCTGGGTGATATCTCTGCCGATCTGTGGCTGCAGAGTGCCAGTGCCTGGTTCCGCAATCAGCATAACCCGCAACTCAGCAGTGTCGGTGCGGAGCTGGTGGTGGATCTGGTGCTGGGATACAGCCTGGCGGTGCCGGTCCGTTTCGGGCTGGCGCAGGGGCTGGATGACGAACGGGGTAAAACCCAGGGGTACGTGCGCATGCAGCTGACATTCTGAGTCATTCACCGGCCCGCAGAATGATCACTGTCAGCGCCGCACTGCCGGCTATCGGTTAGAATAGAACGCAGATAACAAACGTAACCGGGATTGATATGGATTATTTGTGGGTATTGGTGGCTTTTGTCTGCGGCTTTCTGGTCCGGCTGCTGGGAATGCCACCTCTGGTCGGCTACCTGATGGCGGGCTTCGGCCTGCATGCACTGGGGGTGAAACCGGCCGGCAGTCTGGAGACGCTGGCCGATCTTGGAATCACCCTGATGCTGTTTACCATCGGTCTGAAACTGAATGTGCGCGAGCTGATCCGTAAGGAAGTGCTGCTCACCAGTATCGGCCACACCACTATCTGGGTGGTGCTGCTCACGGCAACCCTGATGTTGCTGGCGTGGCTGGGCACCGGCTATTACTTCGATATTCCGCTCACGGCTCAGCTGCTGGTGGCTTTTGCCCTGAGTTTTTCCTCCACTGTGTGCGTGGTAAAAATGCTGGAAGAAGCGTCGGAGCTGAAAGCGCGGCACGGCAAAATCGCCATCGGTATTCTGGTCATTCAGGATATTCTGGCGGTGGTCTTTCTGGTGGCTTCCACCGGTAAGGTACCGTCGCTCTGGGCCATTGGCCTGTTGGGGCTGTTCCTGATCCGGCCATTACTGGGCCGGCTGGTGGCGCAGGCCGGCCACGGTGAGCTGCTGCCGCTGTTGGGCTTTTTCCTTGCCCTTGGCGGCGCGGAGCTGTTTTCACTGGTCAATCTGAAGGGGGATCTGGGGGCGCTGATTGTCGGTATGCTGCTGGCGTCACATGCCAAATCTTCCGAGTTGTATAAAGCCCTGATGGGCTTCAAGGATCTGTTCCTGATCGGCTTCTTCCTGTCGATCGGTTTTACTGCACTGCCATCCCTGGATATGGCGCTGACGGCGCTGGCTCTGACGCTGGTGCTGCTGCTCAAGTTCGGCCTGTTTTTCCTGCTGCTGGCGCGTATGAATGTCTCCGGCCGCTCGTCCTATCTGAGTGCGCTGGCGCTGACCAATTACAGTGAATTCGGTCTGATTGTCGCCAGTATCAGTGTCGAAGCCGGCTGGCTGCCACAGGACTGGCTGGTCATTATCGCGCTGGTGATGTCGGTGTCCTTTATTCTCAGCAGCTTTATTTACCGCCGTGCCCACCGGATTTACGCCGGCTATAAGGGCACCATCAACCGCTTCGAACGGCCGGAAGCCCATCAGGGCTTTGTCCAGCCGCCGGAAGCCGAGGTTCTGATTCTTGGTATGGGGCGGGTAGGGAAAGGTGCCTACAATGCACTGGAACGGGAATACGGGCGTAAAGTCTGGGGCGTGGAATCCGATGCCGAACGGGTTGCGGTGCTGCGCGAAGAGGGTATCAATGCCGTGGTGGGGGATTCGGATGATCTTGAATTCTGGGAACATATCAGCACGCAGGATATCCGTCTGGTGATGCTGGCCCTGCCATCGCAGACCGAGATGCTGAGTACTCTGGAAATGCTGCGTCTGGCCGGTTATCAGGGCAAGGTGGCGGCGGTGGCGCGTTACGAAGATGAGCGCGGCGAATTACTGCGCCGCGGTGTCGATGTGGCGTTCAATTATTACTCCGAGGTCGGGGCCGGCTTTGCCGCCGAAAGCCGGCATCTGCTCAGCCCGGACGAACCCCTGCCGGTGGCCCAGCAGGTGTAATTCAGCGGCTGAGCTGCCGCAGCAGCTCCGCCGGCGTCGATGCCCTCAGCAGCTGTTCGTTGCCGTGGGCAAACCCTTCCTGACGGACATGACTGAGCAGATCGAACAGCGGCTGCCAGTAGTTATCAACGTCGTAGCACAGGCAGGGTTTGCTGTGCGCGCCCATGCCGGCCCAGCACCAGATTTCAATCATTTCATCCAGCGTACCGACGCCGCCGGGCAGGGCGATAAAGGCATCGGCCAGGTCGGCCATCATGGCCTTGCGGGTGTGCATACTGTCAACGTGATGCAGGGCTGTCAGCCCGGGATGAGCCACCTCCCGCCGGGTCAGAGCATCGGGAATCACGCCGGTCACTTCGCCGCCGGCGGCCAGGGCGGCGTCGGCGACAATGCCCATCAGGCCGGTTTTACTGCCACCATAAACAATGCCGATACCCTGTTGGGCCAGGGCTGTGGCGACGGCCGCGGCCGCCTGAGCGTATTTTTCTGAATTTCCGCGGCGTGAACCACAGTAAACGGCGACGCGTTTCATCACTTTGTCCTCACTTCTGCAGGCTGTTCAGTGTAAAAGGCGCGGTCGCCGGAGGCCAGGCTTAGTGCAATGCTGGTGGCCAGGCGGTCAGGCTGATGATGAAGACCGGCGGCAGATATAAAAAAACGCCACGGCAAGGTGGCGTTCAGGTTGGCTGAAACAGGACTCAGAAGAGTTTCAGTACCAGGGCGGCAGGTTCGCAGTGGTCTTTCTCTTTCAGGTCGTTTTTCTGTTTCGCCTGTTCGGATTTGATCTGGGTAAAGCTGCTCGGTGAGCCCTTGCAGATGGTCAGACCCAATACGTTGTTTTTGGTTTTGACGTACAGGTTCATGTTCACCAGACCACGGGTGCGGGAGCGCAGGTGGATTTTTTTGGGTGAAATCGTGAATGAACGCAGACCGTCTTTGGCAGTGATGTTCATGCTTTCGCCTGCCGGTGCGTTGACAAACACGGCATCGTCGCGGATTTCGATGCTGGTCCAGTTTGAATCGGTTTCAAATTCCAGCTCATAGACTTTTTCTTCGGCTGCCGGGGTCGCGGGTGCGGCAGCCAGCAGGTTAAAAGACAGGGCGGACAGGGCGGCAAATACGAATGCTTTGATCATGGTTAACCTTCCGTGGATTGCTCCGGGATGGTGAATTTAAAAGTGAAAAAAGGGCTTTGGAATCCAAAACCCTGTTAGTTATATAGTTCAGGTTTCTTATATCGTCAAAGAACTCAATGAACTGAGGAACTTCTGCATAACTCTGTGCGGGTTATCCGGAGCTCCCTAAAGATGGGTTTCAGCGTACTCCGCCAGCGGTGAACGTGGTGACCCCTGCAGATGCACGGTGCTGCCGTGACCGAAGTCTTTGAAGCGTTCAATCAGGTAGGTGAGGCCGGAACTGATCGGATTCAGATAGGGGGTGTCGATCTGTGCCAGATTCCCCAGACAGACCACCTTACTGCCGGCGCCGGCACGGGTGATGATGGTTTTCATCTGATGCGGGGTCAGGTTCTGGCATTCGTCGATCAGAATCAGACTCTGCTGGAAGCTGCGGCCACGGATATAGTTCATGGATTTAAACTGCAGCGGTACTTTCTGCAGGATGTAATCGACGCTGCTGGTGGCGTTTTCATCGTCGTTATGCAGGGCCTCCAGATTGTCGGTGATGGCCCCCAGCCAGGGCTCCATTTTTTCTGCCTCGGTGCCTGGCAGGTAGCCGATATCTTCATCCAGGCCACGGGTTGAGCGGGTGGCGATAATGCGCTTGAACTGGCGTGTGGCGACCGTCATTTCAATCGCCGCGGCCAGCGCCAGAATGGTTTTACCGGAACCGGCCTGACCGGTGAGGGTAACCAGATGCACGTCCGGGTCGAACAGCAGGTGCAGTGCCAGCGCCTGCGGAATATCACGCGGGGTCAGTCCCCAGGCGCTCTGTGCCATCAGCTGATCGGCGGGCAGATCCTGCAGTATCGCCGAGTGCTCTTCCAGCTGTACCACACGGCCGACAAAACCTTTTTCATCGATAATAAAGCGGTTCAGATACAGGTCTTCAGGCAGGTTGGCGAGTGGCACGCGGTGAAAGGTGCCGGCTTCATCGTGAAAGGTTTCCACCTGCGCCTGGGTTTCCCAGAAAGAATCGCTGAACGCGTGATAGCCGGTTTCCAGCAGGGCGACATCGGAGACCAGCTGGTCGTTCTGATAATCCTGCGAGGCAATGCCACAGCCGCGGGCTTTCAGGCGCATATTGATGTCTTTGGTAATCAATACCACTTCACGGCGCGGATGTTTTTCCTGCAGACCCACCAGACTGTTAATGATTTTATTGTCGTTCAGGTCCGGAGGCAGGGAGCGGCTGCGGTTATCAAAGCCGTCGAGCAGGATGGAGAAGTGCCCCTGAATCATGCCGTCGGGGCGGATGATGGGGACTCCTTTGGCAATTTCCGTTGGTGAGGCGTCGCCGATAATGCCATCAATCTTGCGGATTGCCTCGCGGCAGTCGGCAGCGATGGCGGCTTTTCCCATTTTTAATTTATCCAGTTCTTCCAGAACAGTCATGGGAATCACGACCTGATGCTCTTCAAAATTCAGGATCGCAGCCGGATCGTGAATCAGAACATTGGTATCCAGAACATACAGCTTGGTTTCAGATTTCAGTGCGGCCATATAAGCACTCCTGATAGCAGGTTAGGCTGAGCAAAATGTGCGGATAGGAAATCATGCCGGCAGAGTTCTCCGGACGCGGGCAGGGCATGGGCTGCACGGCGTTTTTCTGGGTTAAGGGGAGCAGGTAGTGAAGACGGGGGTGGCAGAAATTGAGACGGTAAGGGAGGGGGACGTTGCAACGGCTGTTGAGCGTCTCCGGATGCTGCAGGCAGGGTTCACACAGATCCGGTGCGGATCTGCCTGATCTGCCAGCCTGTGACAGATGCGTTGTTTCAGGCAACAACGACCTCCTCCATGGGGTTCCGCAGCTGACCTGACAGCCAGCAGGTTTTCTTACTATGCAGACATGAAAGCTTCCTGCCAAGTGTTAGTTTTATGACAACCGATTGGCCACTTTGGGCTGCCGTATGGCCTGTCTGGCGGGGTTCAGCCCTTCAGCCGGAGCAGATACTGGGCGATGTCCGGTAACAGCTGCAGGTAGATGCCAAGCCGGCTGAGGGTGAGCAGATGATCTTTATCGCGCAGGCGGTCATGGGTCTGCTGCACGGTTTCCTGCAACAGGCGCCGGGCCCGCAGGCGGTTCATACCCCACTCCACGCCGGGCGCCAGCAGTGGCGACAGCAGGATCACCGACGCCAGGCCAGTGCCGATACCGGCCCAGCTGACCCAGCCGGGTACACCGAACCAGCCGGCCCAGAAAGCGCCCCACCAGGATTGCTGGCTGATATACACACCACTGGCCAGTGTGCTCCCCAGACTGGCAGCACTGCTGAGCAGTGCCTTATCGCCGAGCAGCCGTCCGGTCAGCATGATGCTGAGCGCCAGCAGGCCTTCACGGATGCCTTCGCCGGGCAGGTGCAGCCGCTCCAGCTGATGACTGAGCCAGTGTTCAAACGCCTGGCGCTGGTCTGCGCTCAGAGGGGTCAGGTCGGTGACTTCGCTGAATTCCGCCATCACATTTTCGCAATAGGTCTGCAGTTTGTGCTCCAGACCGGGCAGATCCAGTAGTTCCTGCTCCAGGATGCGCCGCAGTTCCTGTTGTTTGCCGGTCAGTGGCAGCTCACTACGGCGGCGCAGAAGCACCCGGCCCAGTGTGCGCGGCAGAGCCAGCAGATCCTGCGGGATATCGCGGCGGTGTTGCCAGTGGCGGGCAGCAATGGTGCCGGGGCGGGCAAACCAGGTCTGGTAAACATCCCCGGTGCGGGCTTCCGCGGCGCGGAAATGTTCATCAATCAGACGCTGCAGAGCGGCTTCGTGCACACGGCTGCTGAGCAGGTTATCTCCGTCTGTTTGGCGCATATGAACCTTTTGGCTGCTGGCAATTGACTCTATTGTCGCTGGCCCGGTGACTGCCGGGACAAGGATGATCCGCGGCTGCTGTGACAGACTGCAGGGCATCCGGCGGAATGTCAGCGCATTCTGCGGAAAATAACAATAAATAACTCACCAGAACTGGGGGTATCATGCCTTTTATTTCCCGGCTCCTGCTGTCGGCGCTGGCACTCAGTGCTCTTTCCGGCTGTTCCACGATTTACCGCACCACCGGCTGGTTTGCCTACGACTACACCGAAGATTATGCCATTCCTTACACCATGAAGGGCTCGGACCCGGACATGGTGTGCGGGCTGACGTCGTCGATGACGCCGGCACTGATGTCGTTTACCGAACTGACCTACAGCCCGGACCGGGCGGCCATCACCATGTACATGATGGCCGGTTCCTGCGCCGAAGAAAAAGCCCATGAAGAGGCACTGGCGTATCTGCGTGCTTTCCGGGCGCAGAACGTCAATGAAGCCAAAGATGCCCGCATCCGTGAAAAACGCCGCTTTGCGGTGGCGGCGGCGCGTCAGTATCAGGCTTACCGCCATATGGTGGCAGAATTCGGTGAGCCGGGCGGTGACTGCCCGGCGCTGGATGATGATGACGAAATTTATTGGGTGCTGGGTAGCATTGCCGGTATGCAGGCGGTGATGAGTGATCTGCGTTCGCAGAGTGCGGTCAATGTGCCCAAGGATATTGCTATGAAATCCGTGCGCGGCCTGCAGTGTGTCGATAATGTGCGCTGGTGGGGCCTGCCGCAGGCATTGCAGGCCGGCATCTGGGTGATGATGCCGGATACCGCGCCCAAAGGTATCGATCCGTGGCAGGAAATGAAAGCCGCCAGCCGCATTGCCACTGCCTCCGGTGTGCGCATGGCTCACGCCATTGAGGTCGTGATTGCCGATGGTTCCGGCAATAGCGGACAGCTGCGCGACGCCATCCGCCGCCACGCCGATTCATTGCAGACCGTTCCTTCCGATCCGGATTACCGCATGATGGATATTATGGCTGACCGTCAGATTCTGGCGGTATCAGACCGGCTGTGGACGGAGGCCACCGGCTCGCGCACGCCCGCCGGCAGTCTGGGAACTTTCTGGGATGACGCGCCGGCACAACTGAATCCGCTGGATATTGATGACCTGTTGGGAGACTAATGATGAAGCGTATTCTGATTTTAACGGCACTTATGATGGTGCCGCAGCTGACGCTGGCCATTACTTCTGGCGGCGGTATCAGCAAACGGACTTTCTGTATCTATGATCCGCTGGGGGCCAATGGTTCGCTGTTTGGTCTGAGTAAGGATTACAGCACCATGGCACTGGAGTGGGGGGTGGATTTTCATCTGCGTGCCTACACGGATGAAAAAATTGCCATTGATGATTTTAAGGCGGAGCAGTGCGATGCGGTGCTGATGACCGGTGCCCGGGCCCGCCCATTCAATAAATTCACGGCCACGGTGGAAGCCATTGGAGCGGTGCCCAGCGATGACATCATGCGCAACATCATTACCACGGTGTCTTCGCCGAAAGCGGCAAAGTATATGACCGAAGGGCGTTATGAAGTGGGTGGTATTTTACCGGCCGGCCCTATTTATCTGTTTGTGCGTGACCGCTCGGTGGATTCAGTGGAAGAATTGTCGGGCAAACGCATTGCCACCTTTGAATACGATGAACCTTCCATCAAACTGGTGAATCATGTCGGCGCATCGGTGGTGCCGGCCAACTCGGCAAATTTCTCCGGTAAATTCAATAACGGCAGTGTGGATGCAGCCTATGCACCGGCCGTGGCCTATAAACCGCTGGAAATGTATAAAGGTCTGGGTAATAAGGGCGGCATTATGCGTTTCAATCTGGCCTATCTTGATTTCCAGATTATTCTGCATAAAGACCGTTTCCCGGAGGGATTCGGGCAGAAATCACGGCAGAAAGTTGCTGCCAGCTTCGATCGTATGCTTGGTTATATTGAGCAGGATACGTCCGGCATTGATAAAAAATACTGGATGGATCTGGCAGAAGCCGATCAGGACAAATACAACCAGATGCTGCGCACGGTGCGCATTGATCTGCGTGAAGAAGGCGTGTATCACCCGGTCATGCTGCGTCTGATGCGTAAGCTGCGCTGTGCCGATGATCCGGCCGCCGCTGAATGCGTGGAAAAGTTAGAATAATAAAAATAACACAGGGCCACCTTTGCCGGTGGTCCGGCAGAGGTAAGCACTATGGAGCAGGCCATGCGTGTGGGTCACCGCAACGCGTATGAATGGTTGGCTGCGTTACCGGCATTTGTAGTGCTGGTATTTGTAGTTGTTCTGAATACCAGTCATGCATTTCACGCCCAATTGCTGCAGTTGGGGGAAAATATCTGGGACGGTTATTTCCAGCTGCGCTCAGACCCGGTGGCACCGGTCTGTAATCCGGCCATGGACATTGATGCAGAACTGCAGCGCCTGCTGGCGGAGGCAGAAACCCAGGACGATGAATGGGATCTGTTCGAGGCGCAGCCGGCCGACCCGGAAGCGACCCGTCAGTCGCTGCTGGCAGCTCAGGCTCAATGCCTGCAGAAACATGCGTTTTATGACCGTACGGTTGAACGCATTACGCCGGCGGTACGTGTCTTCCGTTCGGTTGAACAGAGCGTGGCTGCGTTCGGTGAATTTGGTCTGACCGCACAGCGTATTATGCTGGCAGTACTGGTATTGATCTGTGGTCTGACCGCGCTGTTCCGGCGCCATCATATTGCTCTGCGGCCGATGGAAACTGTGATGGATTACCGGGTGGCTGCCGGCGCGCAGCTGGTTGCCAGCACCATTCTTTTTTATTCGGTTTACAGCTTCCGTGAAGTGGCTTTCAGTGCCGGTGTCGCCGTATCACTGCAGCATAATATTCTGCACCACCTGTGGATTGTGGGCTTTGCTTTTATGCTGCTGCTGAGCCTGTATCAGTTCCTGTTTATTCCCAAAGAGGCACAACCCGGTGGCAGCTTTTTCAAAGCGCAGCTGGCGATTCCGCTGTATGCCACCATGTGCATTATTTCCGGTGGTTATTTTATTATTACCGGCCACAGTGCCGGCATCGGCATTTATCTCAATCAGATGATGGAACTGTCACAGCTGTTCCTGAATGTGGGTCTGTATGTGTGGATCGGTATGCTGCTGAAGCGCACTGAACTGGCGCAGGCGGTATTTAATATTTTCCGGCCATTCAGAATGCCGCCGGAGCTGCTGGCGGTGGTGGTGGTGGCGGTGGCCGCGATTCCGACGGCTTATACCGGTGCCTCCGGTATTTTTGTGATTGCCGTTGGCGGGCTGATTTATGCGGAATTGCGCCGTGCCGGTGCCCGTCGCCAGCTGGCTCTGGCAGCCACGGCTATGTCGGGTTCGCTGGGAGTGGTGTTGCGGCCCTGCCTGCTGGTGGTGATTATTGCCGCGCTGAATAATGAAGTCACCACCGATCAGTTATTTGGCTGGGGCGTGAAAGTCTTTTTTCTGACCACCTTAATGTTTGCCGGTATGGCCTTACTGACACGGCAGGGGCCAATGCGGCTGGAAACTCCGGATAATGTTTTTCCGCAGTTCCTGCAGGCGCTGAAACCTCTGTTGCCTTATTTTCTGATTATCGGTGGCACGCTGCTGCTGTATGCGCTGGCACTGAATGCTTACCTGGATGAATTTTCTGCGCCTTTTATTCTGCCGGTTCTGCTGCTGGTGATTCTGATTTATGAGCGCCTGACGCAGGAAAAAGCCGTGCTGCAGCGCGAGAATATGAACATTGGTTATGTTGAAAACCGGCTGGAGCAATCCTGGCAGGATCTGCGTTACGGTAATGACTCCATTGAAAAGACCATCCGTGAAGCAACCACAGAGACCACCGGTCATATCGGTGCATTGCTGATGCTGATGGGCCTGTCGGTGAGCATTGGTGGGGTGATCGAACGTGCGGAACTGATGAGCATGGTGCCGGCCAGTTTTGATTCTATATGGCTGGCAATGGCGTTGCTGGTAGCCATTCTGGTGGTGATTGGCATGGTGATGGACCCCTACGGCGCGGTGATTCTGGTCAGTGCGACCATTGCCTCGGTTGCTTATGACAGTGGTATTCACCCGGTACATTTCTGGATGGTTACCCTGGTGGCGTTTGAACTGGGATATCTCAGCCCGCCAGTGGCCCTGAACCACCTGCTGACACGGCAGGTGGTGGGCGAAGAGGAAGTGCGGCTGGCGAAGGAAGAAGCGGCCGGGCTGCCGTTCTGGTACCGGCATGAAAAAATTCTGCTGCCGCTGCTGACGATGGCAACCGCACTCATGATCGTGGCCTTCGGGCCGCTGCTGATCGGCTATGGCTGATGAAGAGCAGTTGATGGGTTGCCATTGTTTGCTGGGTGGTAATCAAGCACCATAAAAAAGGAGAGCCGGGCTCTCCTTTTTTATGGTTGTCTGAACACAGACTCAGTGCAGCTGAATCCTGACCGAGGTGCCGGGACCAAAGCTGATGTCTTTCAGAATAACATCGCCCATATGCGCCCCTTCGGACCCGCTGACTCGGACATTGCGGAAAGCGATCTGCTGAATTTTTGTCGGCATCTGAATATCCAGTGAACCGTCAGCATTGATGGTGGTGCGCGGGCCGGGCTCATATTCAACCCCGCTGACTTCCATATCGGCATCCAGTAGATTGGTGCCGGGAATCAGTGATGACGCCAGGCTTTCCAGCGTGGTGATGGCGGTTTCTTCATCCGTGCTCAGGTCGTTATTGACGATATCCAGCAGACGTTCATAGTTTTCCATCACGCCCTGGGCGCTGATGGCAGACATATCGCTGGCAGACAGTTCCTGCATGCCGCTGCGTTCGGTGACCGTCTGTTCGGCGACGGCCCTGTCATCGTTGACCGGGCTGGCGTTGGCCATAAATGGCTGAATGGGGCCGAGCAGGACGGCCGTGATGGCGGCGATCAGGCGGTAGCGTGACTGCCGGCGCAGGGCTTTGTCCAGTTGTTTGCTGGTAATCCACCCCTGACTGATCAGAGCCTCACCCAGACGCATACCGGTCTGCCCCTGCAGTGTCAGGGCTTCATCGAGCTGATGACGGGTGATCAGTCCTTTGTGGATCAGCAGAGTACCGAGACGGGATTTTTGCTGGATTTCATGGCGCTTATGCATGCTGTGACCTTAATGGTTTCTTATTATTCCGTAGCCTGTCCTATGCTGCCTGACGGGCGCGGGGCAGGCAAGCAGAGGGCACTGGCGGAATAAAGCAGTGACGGATATCACACCTGTAACTTATTGATCTGAAAAGAAAGTGTCGAAACAGGCCAGTTTGTAACCGGTACCGGCAGCATCGCCGGCAGCTGTTGTCAGTATAGAGGCCAGCTCAGCACTGACAGGGCGATAGTCTGCCTGCATGGATAAATCAGAATTATCAATTGTCAGTGACGGGTGGCCGCTGTCAGGATACCTGTCTGCGTTTCCGGGCGAACACTGTTTACCGCAGCAGCATTTTATCCGCAGGCTGATGCCCTCTATAATGCCCGGCTGTTGACCGAATTACTGACACTGGAGACTCATCCGAATGAGCGAAGTACGCCACGTTAAGTTACTGATTCTGGGCTCCGGCCCTGCGGGCTACACTGCTGCCGTCTATGGTGCCCGGGCAAATCTGAGCCCGGTGATCATTACCGGCATGCAGATGGGCGGACAGCTGACCACCACGACCGAAGTGGATAACTGGCCGGGTGATGCGCAGGGTGTGCAGGGACCGGAACTGATGGAACGCATGAAAGCGCATGCCGAACGCTTCGATACTGAAATTGTGTTTGATCAGATCAGTGAAGTGAATCTGCAGCAGCGTCCTTTCTATCTGAAGGGGGACAGCGGTGAATACACCTGTGATGCGCTGATTATTGCGACCGGTGCCAGCGCCAAATATCTGGGGCTGGACAGCGAAGAAGCCTTCAAAGGTAAAGGGGTTTCTGCCTGTGCGACCTGTGATGGTTTCTTCTACCGTAACAAGCGCGTGGCGGTCATCGGTGGCGGTAATACCGCCGTTGAAGAAGCCCTGTACCTGGCCAATATTGCGGCCGAAGTGGTGGTGGTTCACCGTCGTGACAGCTTCCGTTCGGAAAAAATTCTGGCCGATAAGTTGCTGGATAAGGCGGTCAACGGCAACGTCACCATTCACTGGAATTCCGAGCTGGATGAAGTGCTGGGTGACGATATGGGCGTAACCGGCATGCGTATCAAAGACCGTAACAGCGATGCAACGCAGGATATTGAACTGGAAGGTATTTTCGTTGCCATCGGTCATGCACCGAATACGGCTATTTTTGCTGGCCAGCTGGACATGGAAGGTGGCTATATCAAGGTCCAGAGCGGCAGTCAGGGCAATGCCACCCAGACCAGTGTTGAAGGTGTGTTTGCGGCCGGCGATGTGAGCGATCATATCTACCGTCAGGCCATTACCTCGGCCGGAACCGGCTGTATGGCCGCGCTGGATGCTGAGCGTTATCTGGATAATCTGAAATAATCCACGCTGACGTTCAGCATAGCTGAAAGCCTCGCGATGCGGGGCTTTTCTGTTTCTGCAGCTCATGCCACCTGAACGGCCCCTCCTGACAGAATAAGGGCTGTACCGTAAGTGAGTACTTCTCCTGACCCAGGGCCCGGACTGTAATCCGGGTTGTGAAGCCGTGAAGTGACGGAAATGTGAACAAGCCTTTATAGCCCGGGAGCAAAACAGGCAAAGTGAACTAGACTTATCAGGAATATAACCCACAGAGCGCTGAGAGCTTTTGTCATGATGGAGCAGTTTTCCGCCTGGACACTGGGACTGATGATTGTCATTACCGGCCTGACCGTCTTTTTCCATGTCTTCCGCTATTCCAACCGCACTGCGGAGATAGCACCCAATATTCTCACCAGTATCGGTATTTTCGGTACCTTTCTGGGGGTAGCGCTGGGATTATGGCACTTCGATACCGCCGATATTCAGGGCAGTGTGCCGAAATTAATGGATGGTCTGAAAACCGCATTCTGGTCATCCATAGTGGGCCTGCTGGGAGCGCTGACGCTGAAGATACGTGCCGCCCTGGCACAGACCGGGCGTCGTGAAGTAAAGCAGAGCCGCGTTGCCACCATTGACGATCTCGATGCCTCGCTCAAACATCTGGCAGACCAGATGAATCCTGAGCAGGAGAAAGGCCTGCCACAGCAGCTGCAGCGCCAGCATATCCAGAGTCTGGAACGCCTGAATCAGGTGATAGCGACGCTGGAAAACTATGAAGAACGCATGGCCGAAGCCAACGCCAAGGCGCTGGTGAACGCCATTGAAATGGTGATGCGTGAATTCAACACCAAGATCAACGAGCAGTATGGTGACAACTTCCGCCGTCTGAACGAGTCGGTGATCGCCATGCTGGAATGGCAGAAGCAGTATAAAGATCAGATCCGTGACCTGATCACCGAGCAGGAACGCACCTCAGGTTCGATGAAAGAAGCCAGCGAAGCTTTTGAATATATGGTGCGTCACGCCAACGCCTTTAACGGCATTTCTGAATCGTTGCAGGATCTGCTTAATGGCCTGGAAGCTCAGCGTGCCAACCTGCAGGCGCAGCTCAGCAGCCTCGCGGATCTGGTCAACCACGCCGCGGATGGTCTGCCGCAATTGGAAGAGCGGGTGGTGGCCCTGACTCAGGGCATGGCCGATGCGGTACAGAAACAGCAGCACTGGGCAGCCGAGCAGCTGGGCAAAATGCAGCAGGGTATTGAACAGCAGCTGCAGCAGAGTCTGGTCGACAGCGGACAGCGTCTGCAGGATCAGCAGAATCAGAGCCTGCAGAGCCTGCAGCGTCTGGGTGAGCGGGTTGAGCGGCAGGTATCCGTGCTCGACGAAAGCATGGAAGAAGAGCTCAATAAAGCCCTCAAATCCTTTGGTATGCAGCTCACGGCACTGTCTGAAAAGTTTGTCAGTGACTACTCACCACTGACCGAGAAGCTGCAGCGTCTGGTGCAGATGGCAGAACGTATCGATGAATGAAAACGAACTGGAACAGCTGAAAGAGCAGGAAGGTCACTGGGTTGCTGTCTCAGACCTGATGGCCGGCCTGATGATGGTGTTCATGCTGATCTCCATCGTCTTTATGATCAATGTCGAGCAGGAGCGCAACAAAGTGCGCGACGTCGCCATTCTGTATGATCATCTGCGGGTGCAGCTGTACGAAGACCTGAAACAGGAGTTTGCGCCGGATATGGCGCGCTGGGGCGCAGAGCTGGATAAAGACCTGACCTTCCGCTTCAACAATACCGATGTTCTGTTCGACAAGGGCAAGGCGGAACTGAAACCGGAATTCCGCGCCATTATGGCGGATTTCTTCCCGCGTTATATGCACATCATTGCGCAGGAAAAATACCGCAACGATATTCTTGAAGTCCGTATCGAGGGCCATACCTCCACCACCTGGTCGGGTGCTGCCAGCGACGATGAAGCCTATATCCGCAATATGGCCCTGTCGCAGGAACGCACCCGTTCCACTCTGGCTTATCTGCTGGAACTGGATGCTGTACGGGCCGATAAGGACTGGCTGAAATCCCACCTGACGGCCAATGGCCTGTCATCTGCCAAAGTCATCCGCAATGCTGACGGCAGCGAAAATGGCGACCGCTCACGGCGGGTGGAATTCCATGTGCGCACCGATGCCGAAGGACGGATTGCCACCATTCTCGAGAAGGTGCTCTGAGCATGAAGCTGCCCGACTTTCTGCAGGACCCGGAACTCAACCGTCTGCGGCAGCAGATGGGGGCCGACAAGCCCGGCGAATTTGAGCTGTTCGATCCGGAAAAGCAGTTGACCTGGTCGGAGCGGGAAGGGCTGATGGCCGGCGACCTGCCGGTGGCAACTCATTACCTGCGGGTGCTGAAAGACAAGACCCTGGCCTATAAAAACAGCCGCGTCTGGCTGCACGACGGGCAGGATTATCACGTGGCGTACTGCCAGCGCGTGCAGTCACTGCGTCACCGTGAGACGGAAGTACTGGCGGGCACCGGTGTCTTCAGCGCCGCCAAAGATCAGGGCGTGTGCCTGGAATGTTTATCCGTGCTGTTGTATCAGGGCGTGGATGCCCGGCGGCTGCGCCGGGCAGAATTCTCAGAACAGATCCGTGAGCATTTCTCGCTGCAAGAATTCTGGCAGGAATATCCTTTCTACCCCATCACCTGAGCGCTCAGAGGCTGAGCGACTTTTCTGAATGGAAAGTCATACTGTCCGGCTGCCAGACGCCAAGGCCGGGTAGCAGATCGGCCTGCCCATCCAGCGAAAAACTCATCGGCTTATCACTGGTCAGCAGACTGAACAGCGCGCTGCCCAGCTCAGAAATGCTCAGCGTCAGCGGTAACGACAGCGTCTGACTTTTGCCGCTGGCCAGCGATAGCGACGAGATCTGACCACTGCCCAGGGTTTTGCCCTGCGCACCCAGACTGAAGCCCAGCTTGTTCAGATCCACCGCAAAGGCATTGGGATTCTTCACCAGCATATCCAGCTGCAGCTGAACACTGCTGAAGCCGGCCTTCAGCAGTTTAACGTTCTGCAGCCTCACATCCGGCAGATGCGGAATGGGCAGAATATCGTCATACGCCAGCGGTACACTGACATCCCCCAGTACCGGTACGGCAAACCGGACACTGCCCTTCAGGCCGTAAGGCACCTCATTTTTATCTTTCAGCCCGGATATCGCCCGGTACAGATCGGCAAACTTCAGCGTTACCGGCAATACCACCTCCTTGCTGCCGGAAGCCGGCAAGGTCAGGCTGCTGTCCGGCTGGCTGACCGTTGCCAGATGGCCACCGGCCACCGACAGATCCAGCGTCAGGCCGGCCGCCTTCAGCTCAAACGGATTCGGGTTATCCAGCTTAATGCGGGTGTTAAGGGTAATGTCCTGCAGCGACAGACTGGCAACCGACACTCCGGCTACCGCAGCTTTCGGCTTCTGTGCCTCGGCCATCTGTTTAAGATTGGCACAGCCCGGCAGGAGCAGCGCCATCAGAGCCAGCAGGGCTGGGAATCGCCATACGTTCATAACCACCTCCGTTTTATGATGGCCTGAGTGTACCACTGAAGCCGGGGGAGGACGGTGAAGTGTGTTCGAGATGGAAATAGCAGATGGGAAATAGTAAGGGAATATCTTTTAGCTGACATCGGGCAGAAACAGGTGAGGGTAAAAATTGCTACCGGCAATTATTGTTGGTTGCTCAATGGCCTGTTCCCAAAGGTTTATGGCCCGGTTACCGACTCAACAGTACCGGGTTCAGCAAAGGGATTGTCTTGCTGGAACAAAGTAGGATGTCTTCCTGCTCATTGTTCTTACCTGGTTTCGGGCCGGGAGCCCAATCTGCCAGAGCTGCGTCAGTCGTTGGTAATCTGCCAAATTCCTTTCAACCTTTCCACCGTATGCCGCCACTTGGTCGCGGTTGGCTTGCAGACAGTGTTCTGATTACCAAATAACCCGGTTTCACTGAATGCTTTACTGGTGGCCTCGGTGTGCAGCCATTTTACCGGCACCACGTACTCCGCGTTTTCGTCAGGCTCTGCAGCAAAGTCACTGTAATCCATCTGAGTCGGCAGATTAGTGAGTCGCTGTCCGTCGATACAGAAGTCGCTGAGGCGCTGGCGTTCGCCGGTAACAA
Organism: Pseudomonadales bacterium; assembly: GCA_963682115.1. Lineage (GTDB taxonomy): Bacteria > Pseudomonadota > Gammaproteobacteria > Pseudomonadales > Oceanobacteraceae > Venatoribacter. The sequence continues at coordinate 2,912,301 of OY821639.1, forward strand.
CACCCACGCCGACATAACCTGTTTTAGGAATGTTCACCCAGACCCTGTCGCCTTCGGCCAGCATATTCAGGGTGTTGGAATACCATTGGCCGCCGCCTGCTGCGATATAGCCGTATTGGCGGGCATCTTCCCAGTTACGGCGGTGGTCCTGGCCGAAGGATACATAGAACTCGCCATTCCACGGCTCGCGGGCGCCACGGGTGGTGACCAGTTGCTGAGTCTCTTGTGGGTCGATCATCCAGGCACGGGACAGGTAGCGGTTGTTGCCATCGCTGAAGGCGGAAAAGAACACCGCGTTAATGCCCACGCCATGGCGGTTGTTCAGGTAGGTGATGATGCGCTCGGTACTGGCATCCAGCTCAGATGCCACAATCACCATCTGATGAGAGTCATTCAGGGTGACATCGGCTAACGACAGGCCGAATTTGGCTTTGAAGGCTGCATCCAGGCTTTGCTCTGGCAACTTATGCTTGGTCGCGAAGTCGACGTAACAATCGACCAGCTGGTTATCTTCCAGGGTTTCTACCCAGGACGCATAGTCGATGGCCTGCGCTACTACGTCACGCGGTGTTTTATCCCGCTTCAGCTCAATGATGATGACGCTGCCATTGGCGTCCAGCGCCAGCAGGTCGATGCGCTTATCAAAGCTGGTACGCACCTGGCGGCCGATCAGCAGCCAGTCGGCGTTAATGATGGATACATCCTGCACAATCAGCTCTTCCAGCTGGTTCTCATCGTCCAGGCGGGCGGTCTCCAGCCGGGTCGGTGTACTGGTGCTGCTGTTACCGGCGTTGATGCGCCAGATTCCTTGTTGAATGGCCATACTTCATCCCTGTCATTTTTGATAAATATATCTAACATATCCGGGATATAACAGGTCGGGGGCTGCTGGATTTTCTCTCAAACCTTGCTGGGGTAGCCTCCACCGGGTTCAGGTGATCGCCATAGATGTCTATCTCGTGAGCTGTGTATTGGCGAGACAGAAGTAGTTCGACAGGGTCGTTCAGTGTGCTGCGTGGAGTACAGCACAGGTAGACGTTCTCGAAAAACTCCTTCCTGTAGGGCATCTATTTATAGACAAATGGAACGTCACTCACACCTTTACTCCAATTGTCTCAGAGATGCAGCAGAGATAAACTCTATGTTCTCAGGATGCAGATATCGATTGCATTTAGGTGCCAGTTTTCGCTCGGCAGCTGAGTTGAGAGATACGAATACTTCTTTTCTTTGTTCTCTGTCCACAGGGGCTGGTTCGTTGGGCTGCAGAGGTTTATCGAATAGCTCGGGGAGCCAGTCTGGGCTCTCCGTGACGACTCCCGTTTCAGAGACATGCCATGCCGTAAGTTCCTGCGACTGTCGGCGGCCTTCTTCATTCTGCCAACGAATATAGCCAGCAGCGAGTGTTCCAACGGGGGTATCACCGGTTTTAATAGTCGCCGTGATACCTCCAAAGCTTCGGGTCTTAGCCTCACTGATCAAGAGCTGCATCAGGTTGTTATCCATACCAAGCAACTCAACATCCTTACGGTTCCGGGCAATCGACTTATCAATAGTGAATTTTCTTCTCGCTTTCTGGCTGCCAAGCAGGGCAAGCACTTTCTCAGAAAGTCTTACGTCCCACACATCGCCCTCATGGGTAGTATCAAGAATTTCGATGTTGAAGTAAGTAAACATCGCCTCTACAAATGACGAGATGTGTTCTTTGGTAGGGATGAATTCTTTTTCCAATGCGGTCGGGTCATAACTTCGGGCATATTCAAAGAGCTCTCTCTGCTTGCCTGCAGCGTCTTTTGCTAAATTCAGAGCGTTCTTAATGCGCTCATCAGTTCGTTCGATGCTGCTGGTCGCGGAGTCCCGCAGGATATCTTCCACATCTACCAGGTCAGCGATTTCCCCCAGAATGTCATCGCTTAATCGCTCGTTGAATTCATTGCCAATGACTGCCAGGTCGGCAACAACATCGTTGATCCTCTGGTACATGAGCTCAATGATCTGCTCATCGGCGGTACTGGGAGAAAACATATTAAACACCACGACCCTCTGTTGCTGGCCATAGCGATAGAGTCGGCCAATTCTCTGCACAATTCGCATAGGGTTCCATGGAAGGTCATAGTTCACCATGATGTGGCAATGACTCTGCAGGTTGATACCTTCACCGCCGGCCTCTGTAGAAATCAGGAATTGCCCGTCTTCTTCAAAATGTTCAATCGCTTCATTACGCGCTGACTGCTTCACCGAACCGTTAATCAGATCGACCTTGTCAGCACCGTACTTCTTACTCAGCGCCTTCTGAATGTGTTCCTGCGTTGATCGATACTCAGTGAATATGAGCAGTTTTTCTTTTGGGTTATCCCTCAGAATATCTTCAACCAGACTCTCAGTGAAACGCTGTAGCTTCTTATCATCCTGAACCAAAGCGCCTGCCTGTTCGATCAGTTCTTTAAGGAGGGTAATTTCACCACTAAAAAACTCATTTTTCTGAGAAGTGAAATTCTCTTCGTTTTCACCTTCATAACGGGCGTCCATCTCTGAAAGCTCTTCAAACGAGAACTCTTCGGCATACTCTCCCTCAAGTCGTTTAAGGCGTCGATTCAATGCTGAATGAATGGCGTAGGTGCTGGAGGCTGCCAGCTTTCGGTATACCGTCATTACAAAGCCAATAGCAATACCAGTACGGCCCATGGAGGCTGCTTCTTCATAGCCTTTCCTGAGATACGCTCGCAGACTTTCATCAAACAACTGAGTGTTTTTATCCAGATCGACCTGGATAGCAGTCGTCGTCTTGCCTTTGAAAATGAAGTTGCCCTTGGAGTCAGTCACATCCGCTTTGTTGTTTCTGAACATCATGTCTTTGAGAATATCCGGGTTCATTCTCAAGGTGCTGATTTCATCACGCATCTCTGGACGTAAGAGCTGTAGGAGAGCCGTGAACTTATCCTGCTTGCCCTGGTGAGGAGTAGCAGTGAGCAGAATCATGGCACGCGAGCGGCTTCTGAGCATTTCTGCCAGAGCATAGCGTTGCGAAGTATCAAATTTCAGGCCGTACTGGTTCCGGCTTAATCGATGGGCTTCATCGAATATGACCAGGTCCCAGGTCTCTGCTTGGGCGATGGATGCCATAGCACCATCTTCTTTTAACTTATCAATCGATGCGATGACATGCGGGTATTTCCCCCATTCCCTGCTTTCATCAATATGAAAGTTATCGCCGTAAATACTGAAGTCATCAAGGTGAAACTTGTTGAACATCTCGGCTTTCCATTGCCGTGTAAGTCCAGCCGGAGTAACCAACAGAATTCGGTCCGCCAATCCTCTGCTCTGCAGGGCTTTAATGAGCATGCCGGTCTCAATGGTTTTACCTAAACCCACATCATCAGCAATCAGCCAGTTCAGGTTTCCATGGTTCAGAATATGATGAACCAGATTGACCTGATGGGGCAGAGGGTCGATATCAAGATTGGAGAGCGCCCCAGTGTTTTCATTCCAGTTTTCGATGGCGTGGGCCAGAAACTTCAGTCTGAATCGTTCAGCCGTATCTTGTGCAGGCGCATTGCCGGTTACAAACCGGTGCTTGGGGCCGGTTATAAAGCATAAACGCTCAAAGGGCAGCCAGTGCTGTTCGCCAATGGCTGGAAAATCCACCAATACCTGTTCAAAGCCGGCAAGAATGCGGGTTTTGAAAACTATCCCTTGGCCAAAGTTCTTGCCCGTTGAAGTACTGGGTATGAACTCAACCTCGTTGCCTGGCTTATAGCCTGAAGTCAGATATTCTCTGTTCAGTGAAGATACTTCCCCTCCCGGGTTCCATCTCACCGTTACAATGCAGGTTCCGTCAGGCCGGGTGGTGACGCTTTTTACCAACCCCTTGCGGTCACCTTGTTTAACCAAGCATTGTGTTACAGGCTGGAGGTATTCCATATCAGTACTCACTTCTTTGGGTATTTAACTCGTTTTGTATGATAGGTAGGTTTAAATACACTGAAGTGCTCTACCTGAATGCCCATTTGTTCAAGGCGCTTAGTCTGAGGATGTAACGGGTTGTGGTATTCACAATCATCAAAAGCGTCTTTAGTTGCCAGGCTACCAATGCCATATTCACCGATATCGGCCATTGCCTGAAACGCCAGGTCACCCCGCCGGAAGTAAAGGTATTTCAGAAAAGCAGGGAAGGCGCGGCGCAATACAGAATGGCCGTACCAGTAATCGAATTCACCTTCGAGGTAGTGTTCCACTTCGGCGAGCGATAACAGACATCCGTTGTAGCTCACAAATGCCAGAGCCTGTGGCCAGCTGAGATTACAGTAAGCCGGCTGAGTATAGGGGGCGAAGTCGCTCACAGAGGTGAATGTCATCCAGAAACGTTCATTATTCTGCCAGATATGTCTTAAATCCCGGGCGATAATAATGTGCTCTAGAGATAAGCCAAGGTCTATGGCTTGTTTGATTGACTTTTGAGTACCTGACCAGCCGTACTCTTCAAAGATATCGGTTAAGGCTTCCAGGTTCGGAAGCGTCGGTTGCCAGTCAGAATAGAAAAGAACATCCTGGGCAACTTGTCTTGCTCGTTCTCTACGGGTTATTCCGCCAGTATTTTCACTGTCAGGTGGGTAGTCACTTTCATTGACAAGACTCTCAAGAAAGTCTGCATCAAATTCATCATTAGCAAGCCACTCTTCTTCTGAATCAAAAAGCTCTTCTTCTGAATCAAAAAACTTTTCATTAGAAACGTCGAAATCTTCCAGCTCGTCGATTTCTGTAAGGTCAGAAGTCTCAAATTCTTCGCTATCATCTGAATTAGATTCTTCTGCTGCATCTTCGTACTCATCTTCATCCAAAGAGCTGGGAAGATCGATAGCCACGGAGGTTAGTGCCCGGTTTGAAATATCTTTCTCTGGCTCTGGCTCTGGCTCTGGCTCTGGCTCTGGCTCTGGCTCTGGCTCTGGCTCTGGCTCTGGCTCTGGCTGAATACTTTCTTCACCCGGAAAGTCATTGAATGCTTCTGGGTCTGACACACCTGAAACATAAAATGTCGCGGGTAACGTTACTGTCTCAGAGCTGATACGTTCTGAGCCCTGATCGGGTGGCTCGGTTACGCTGGAGTTGCCGGTCGATGCATCTAACGGTGGTATGACTTTTCTTTTATGCCTGATTTCAATACCAGCTTCGCTCTTCTTATTATCGTGAGCAGGTGTACGGGTGGTGGTGTGAAAGCCGAGGGTTAGTCTTGGCTTGTTTTCAGGTTGCTGTGGCTCAGGATAGTTATCAGGGGCTTGCTCATTGATGGGTATCGGTTGGTCAGCAGGATAGTGTTGTGAGAATGATGAGGGCTCTTCCTCAAGAAAATCGTATTCTTCTTCAATCAGTTCAGCTTCCTGCTCTTCGAGATATTCCAAATCTTCAGTCGTCAGCGCGACTTCAGCGGGCTCCCGCTGGCGCTTCCGGATACTCAGAGATTGATTCAGATATTGAGCAGCAATGGATGACATGCCTTCTTTCAGAAAGAAACTGCCAATGGCCGAAAGCATCGCAGCGTCGTATTGCCAATACCTGGCTGCGGCTTCTGCCAGCACCTGAGCCTCGTCAATCTTTCTGGCCTTGAGCAGGTCCATCAGAGTGAACATAAACCGGTTCTTGTTTTGAAAAGCATCCTTGCTCATCGGTTTACCCCAGTGTCTGTTCGACTATGGCGTTGGTCAGTTGTTGTTCGGTTTCGCTGGCTTGCTGCAGGCGTTCTTTCAGCTGGTCGCAGAGGGCGAATAGCTCGTCGACTTTTGCGACGATACGGTGTTGTTCGGCGAGTGGTGGGAGTGGAAATAAACTTTGCCAGAGTGTGTCGGAATTCAATTTGCAGGTACCATGAGAAGACCTTTCTACTGCTTCAACATAGAACTTCTTTCGGCCTTTTAATCCCACCAGAGCAAAATCCATATTAATACCTGAACAGGACAGAGACTTCATGTCCTGGTTGATGGTTACGGGCTTTAGATTAATAGCGACAGGAAATGAATGATCTAGAATCATTCCTCTTACAACAAAAAGCAAACTATTCGCCGGAACTAATTTAATACTAGTTTCAACTACAGCCAGGTCGGTAACGTAGTCGATTGTCTGAGCTATGTAGTCTAACTTCATATCTTTTGGGCTAACCCACGGAATATGCCCAGCCCAGTATTTAGGGTTGCTTTTGCTAGGTGTACCACCTCCGAGCTCGTAGCCAAGATTGAGTAGTCTCACCCACTCCCACTCTTGCGGCAGTTCAAACGGTTGTTCTTCGTCATTGACTGGCGGCAGTTTTTTTGGCTTTTTGATTTTGCCTTCTTTTACCAGTCGGGCTTTTTCTTCTTCGATGCGTTTGAGCAGTTTCGATGCCGGTTCATCTTCTGCATTCTGTGGGACAAGTTTGCCCATGACGGCGAGTTGGAGGATGGTGTCTTTCAGGCGGTCGATGGCCCAGGCGCCCATGGGGCCGGAGAACAGCAGGTCGAAGTGTTGGGCGAGGTGCTTCCAGTTGTCGTTCAGTTCCTGTGCATCAGCTGACTCTGTTAGCGTTGACAGTAGGGTGTCGGTCAGTTGCTGGTGCGCGGTGAGCTGGTGTTCGCTCTGTTGCTCCAGCTGGTCGCAGAGGGCCATGAGTTCATCGACTTTGGCGACGATACGTTGTTGTTCGGCGAGTGGGGGAATTGCTAACACAATCGTATTCATTTTCGCCTGGTTCATTTTAGGCTGTGCTGTTCCTGTTACATATGGAACTAAAGATATAGAGTTTATGTACATGCCAATATAAATTAAGAATTGTTCACTTATTCCATCTATTACATGTGCATGATTGTTAACCCAATATTTTCCTCTTGCCATGAAGGCAATTGGTGTTGATCGGTTAATAAGATTTGCACCATCTTCACCAATCAGAAGTAATGGTTTTTCAAACAGGTAATCATCAATATTATCAATTACTCCTGATGCTCCGTAGTAATCGAATTCACCTCTACGATGCTGGCGCTCATCAACAGATAAAGGAATTCTCTCTGCATCACGGTTGAAGGTGGCATCACCAAATCTTACCCACTCCCACCCCTCCGGTAGTTCAAACGGCTTTTCGTCGTCATTCACCGGCGGCAGCGGCTTCTGCTTTTTCAGCTTACCGTCTTTGACCAGCTGCGCTTTTTCCGTCTCGATGCGCTGCAGTAACTCTGCAGCCGGTTCGTCATCCGGGTTTTGTGGTACCAGTTTGCCGCGCACGGCCAGCTCTAAAATCAGCTCACGCAGTTTTTTGATGCCGGTGAGTTCGAGCTTGCTGCTTTTCCCGGAACCACGGCCGCGCCCAGCGGTGGATTTGTGGCGCACGGTGCTGGTCCAGAGGTCGAGGTGATCGGTCAGCAGTTGCTGCGGGTTTCGTTGTTTTTTACCTGCCGCAGGCGCTTGGGCAGTCGAAGGCACTGGTGGATTTGTACCATCGTTATTTAATTTGTAGCGCGCTGCGCCTTCGTTGATCTGGTTGTTCATTCGGCGGTTTCTCCGCCTTTTTCACTTTCACTGGCGAGTGCTGCCGAAAGTATGCCTTTAAGTTGGTCGCGTAGTTTCTGGATGTCGTTTTGCTGATCGGCGTATTGCGCTAACAGTTCGTCGGGGTCATAGCTGATTTGCTCGCCGACGTGTGGGTTTTTGATATCCAGGTTGTAGTTGCGGGCCTTGATGTCGTCGATGCTGACCTTCCAGGCGTGTTCGTTTTCTACACGGCTGGCAAAGCCGTCGGCCTCGTTGCCCCACCAGGCAATTTCGGTTTCAAACTCGCTGAACTTCATCGGCTTGGTTTTGCTGTAGCTTTTTACGCCCGCCGGGTAGGGGTGTTCGTAGTACCAGATGTGTTCGGTCGGCTGGCCTTTGGTGAAGAACAGCAGGTTGGTTTTGATGCCGGTGTAGGGGTTAAACACGCCATTGGGCAGGCGCACGATGGTGTGCAGGTTGCAGTCGTTGAGCAGGCGTTCTTTCAGGCGGGTTTTCATGCCTTCGCCAAACAGAAAGCCATCGGGCAGTACCACGGCGGCGCGGCCACCGTCTTTCAGCAGGCGGATAAACAGGGCCATAAACAAGTCGGCGGTTTCGCGGGTACGGAACTCCGCCGGGAAGTTGTTTTCGATGCCGTCTTCTTCGGTGCCACCAAACGGCGGGTTGGCCACAATCACGTCGACGCGCTCTGCCGGGCCCCAGTCACGGTAGGGGCGGTTGAGGGTGTTGTCGTGGCGAATCTGATCCGGCGTTTCGATGCCGTGCAGAATCATATTGGTAGTGGCCAGCAGGTGCGGCAGTGGCTTTTTCTCGACGCCGTGTATGGTCTGCTGCAGAATTTTTTCGTCTGCGGGTGACTGCACATAATGTTTGCGCTTGTGTTCGATGGTACAGGTTAAAAAGCCGCCGGTGCCGCAGGCGGGGTCCATCACGCTGTCTTCGAGTTTTGGATCGACGCGGTCGACCATAAATTCGGTGACGGCCCGCGGGGTGTAGAACTCTCCGGCGTTACCGGCGCTTTGCAGGTCTTTGAGTATCTGCTCGTACAGATCACCAAAGGCGTGGCGCTGTTGTGACTTGTTGAAGTCGATGCCTTCCTGAATTTTGTTAATCACCTGGCGGATAAGCTGGCCCGACTTCATGTAGTTGTAGGCGTCTTCAAAGACGCTGCGAATCACGGCCGCGCGCTTGTCACCGGCAATTTCGAGGTTTTGCAGGCCAGGAAACAGGGTGTTGTCGATAAAGCTTTTCAGTTCGTCGCCGGTGATGCCTTCCGGGTCGGCTGCCCAGTTACGCCAGCGCATGGCGTTTGGTATCGGGCTTTTGTAGTTATCATCGAAGAGTTCCCACTCTTGTTCGCGGTCATCATAGATTTTGAGAAACAGCATCCAGACGAGCTGTCCGATACGCTGGGCATCACCATCGACGCCAACGTCTTTGCGCATGATGTCTTGTATGGATTTGATTACGGTGCTGATGCTCATGGGGATGTTCTACCTTCTGTGGTCGCGGGCATGGCCCGCTCCTACGTGTTATCTGTTGTGTTTTTGTTCGCGGGCATGGCCCGCTTCTTCACTGTTCTTTGGGGCGCGGGCATGGCCGCGCCTACGTTATGCCAGGGTGGTGGCAGAAAGCCGGTAGTTTAACCGGCTTCGTCGTTGTAGAGGGTATTTTCCAGTTCACGCAGTGCTTGTTCGTAGCCACTTTTGTCGCCAAAGGCGTTGATCAGCTCCATGCCGGTTCCCAGTTTGTCGAATGGGGGAAGCTGCAGAATCTTGATGTCTTCGATGCTCTGTACGCCGGTGTCGGCGTATTTGTCGATCAGGGTGTCGAGTACGGTTTGTGCCTGCTCACTGTAGCGGTCGAAGATGTTACGCCGGCGTTTGGCTTGTACGGCGCGCTGCTTGCGGGTGAGGGCTGGCTGGCCGTATACGATGTGGGTAATCACATCGAAGGGGTCGGGTTCGTCGCCGAGTTTGCCTTTGAGGTCGTCGATCAGGTCGTCCCAGAACACGCCCTGGGCGGTCAGTTCGTCGATAACCGCCTGTTTACGTTCGGCTTCGTTCCAGCGCTTGAGAAAATCGTTGAGGGTAGCGTAGTGGCCCTGTACCGACTTGCGGGTGAAGTCGGTGAGGTTTTCGGTAATGAGTTTGCCATCGCTGTCGAGATGCTGAATGCGCTGGTCGATGATGCTGAATTCGACGTCGCCAATGCGGAATTTTTTCTTCGGCTCGCGTGGCTCGTCACCGGGTTCCCAGGGGCCTGTTCCGGTATCTGCGCCACTATTGCCCGATGAGGTGCCGTATTCGCCTTCCGGTTCTTTGATGCCGGTTGGCTGTTCAGTACCGTTTTCGTTTGTCGGGTCGGGCGGCAGAATATCGTCGTTATCACCGGGGACGTATATCTGTTCGGGGTCGCCGTCGAATTTTTCATCGGCGAACAGTTCCGTCGCTTTCTTAAAATCGAGAATGGTAAACCACTGCTTGCCGTAGGCTTCGTCGATACGGGTGCCGCGGCCAATAATCTGTTTAAACTCGGTCATCGACTGTATGCGCTGGTCGAGCACTACCAGTTTGCAGGTTTTGGCATCGACGCCGGTGGTCATCAACTTACTGGTACAGGCTATAACCGGATAGGGTTCTTCCGGATCGATAAAGTGGTCGAGTTCGGCTTTGCCTTCTTTGTCGTCGCCGGTGATGCGCATAACGTACTTACGGTTTTTGGCGACCTGTTCCGGGTTCAGGTTAACCAGTAGCTGGCGCATACGCTCTGCGTGGTCGATGTTTTCGCAGAAGACGATGGTTTTCTGCATAGGGTCGGTTTTTCGCATGTATTCGGTGATGGTCTGGGCAACCAGCAGGGTACGCTGGTCCATCACGATGTTTTTATCGAAATCGCGCTGGTTGTAAATGCGGTCGTCAATCAGCTGGCCGCTTTTGTCTTTCTGGCCTTTGTTTGGCCGCCAGCCCTGCAGGTCTTTATCGAAATCGACACGAATAACTTTGTAGGGGGCCAGGTAACCGTCGTCGATGCCCTGTTTCAGTGAGTAGGTGTAAATGGGCTCACCGAAATAGTGGATGTTGGATACTTCTTTGGTTTCTTTGGGGGTGGCGGTGAGGCCGATGTGGGTGGCGCTGTCGAAGTATTCGAGAATTGCCCGCCATGCTGAGTCTTCTGCGGCACTGCCGCGATGGCACTCGTCGATAACAATCAGATCGAAGAAATCGGGTGAGAACTGCTTGTAGACGTTGCGTTCTTCTTCGGTTCCACTTAATGCCTGATACAGACCGAGGTAGATTTCATAGGAGGTGTCTACTTTGTTGACCCGGTCTTTGTCTTTTTTAACGGCGAGTTCTATATCCAGCTTTTTGCCGTTGCGTTCCATGCCGCCGCCCCGAGGCGATAGCTTAGCCATGGCGCCGGCGAAGGGTTTGAAGTCGTTGTTCATGGTCTGGTCGACCAGAATATTGCGGTCAGCCAGGAACAGAATGCGTTTCTTCTGTTTCGACTTCCACAAACGCCAGATGATCTGAAAAGCGGTGTAGGTTTTGCCGGTACCGGTGGCCATAACCAGCAGAATGCGGTCCTGCCCTTTGGCGACGGCTTCAATGGTGCGGTTAATGGCCACCATCTGGTAATAGCGCGGCGTTCTGTCGTTGGCGGCTTCGTGATAGGGCTGGCTCATGGCGGCCTGACCATCCGGGATGTCTTTCCAGCGGCAATAGGCTGCCCACAGGGTATCCGGGCCTGGTAACTCACTCAGAGCAATTTCGGTTTCTACTTGTGGGTAGACCAGCCCATGTGGGTCGCGGAACAGGAAGCTATCGCCATTACTGCTGATGGCGAAGGGCACGTCCAGCTTTTCGGCATAATCCATCGCTTGCTGCATACCGTCACCAACGCGGTGCTTGTTGTCTTTGGCTTCGATAACGGCAATGGGCTTGGCTTTCTGGTAGCAGAGAACGTAGTCGGCCCGGCGTGGGGCCTGGCGGCTGTGCAGTCGGCCACGAACGACGATACGGCCATCGCTGACAGAGAATTCTTCATAGACCTGGGTCTGGATATTCCAACCGGCACTGATAATAGCCGGTGTGATGAACTTGGTACGGATATCCGTTTCAGTGAGGCTGCGCTTATCCATGCAGGTTCCGATCTATTAAGTGAGAAAAGACTTAACTACAGTTTACTGGACTTTCCGGAGAGGCTGAAGTTAGCAGGCAGGATATGTCCGGATAGTCCGTACACCAGCAGTGTCACCACCATGTAATGATGTTATTAATGTGCTTGCTTTTTATGGGGGAAGTACCGCGGCGTGATGGCCTCCTCACAGGGACTCGAACCCCGATCGTCCGCTTAGGAGGCGGATGCTCTATCCTGTTGAGCTATGAGGAGACGGGCGGCATTCTAGCGGTTGAGGGGCTGTCTGTCAGCCCCTCGGGGGAACAGGGCGTCAGACGTCGCCCAGATCCGGCTCTTCTTCTTTCTCTTTGTTGTGCCGCTCTTCCCATTGCAGTTCGGTGATCAGGCGGTCGAGAAAACGCTGTGCCATGGCGGACACGCGGGTGAAGGCAAAGCCGCACAGGGTTTTGCCGTCGTCGGTAAGCACGATATGGCGTGCTTCCAGGCTGCAGTCCATGTTCTGGTCTTTGTTGAAGCGGATGCGGGCGATGGGGAAGTCTTTCTGCGCGTCGAGGCGCTTTTTGACGTTGCCGCTGAATTCCGCCTTGAAGCCGCTGGAGGAGATATCCAGCAGTTTGCCCAGCAGGTCGTTCCCGTCGTCGTTCATGCCTACTTTGAGCAGGATCTCATGCGCCGGCGGGATCATCACCCGGTACGCGGTACGGCGCTGCAGGTAGAGCACTTTCTCCGGAAATTCGGCTCGATAGTGTTCTTTCTGCGGCTGATATTTGAGCCGGCCGGTCATGCGGAAGCCGATGCGTACGCCCTGGCTGTCGCATTCGACGCTGAAACGTTTGCCGCTGCGGATGAGGTCGTTGCCCTGTTTGGGGATGACCTTATCCATAAAAAAACTGCGGTTTTTGAACTCGGTGTGGGTGATGGCGGAAGTGTATTCTTCGTCACTGCCGTCAATACGGACTTTGACCGGGGTGCCCATGAGTACGATTTTACGCAGCGCCCCGTAGATATCTTCCGGCTCCTCCAGCAGATATTCCTGATTGCTATCCTCTGACATTACCTTTTCCCAGACTGCTCAGGCTTGTACGTATCCCTGTCCCTGACTCAGATTGTTCGCATTTCCCTTCTTGTCGTATAAGTGTGGATCATTCTGCCGTCCGCGCAAGATTTTCAGTTTCTGCAGGGTGCGGTGGCGGGCGGTGAGAACAATGTCTGACAGCTGCTGGGAGAGGGTGCTATTGCTGTGGTACTGGCTTTCCAGTTCCTGCCACAGGTGGCCAATGTTTGCCGCCCGGCGGATATCGGGGTGGCTGAGGCAGGTGGCTGAGCTGTCCAGTTGCTGGTCCTGCATCCATTGCAGGCGGGCCTGGGCGGTATCTTTGAGTGTTTGCAGGCGGGCGGCTTTGGTCTGCTGGAGTTGCTGCAGGGCATTGAGGTCATTGGCGCTGAGCGCCTCTTTTTCCTGCAGCATCAGCCCGTGGATGTCACGGGTGGTAGTCAGTTCCTGGTCAAGCAGTGAGGCAAAGTGTTGGGTATCTATGCTCATGGCAGATCACTTTCAGTTGAGGTTGTCCTCAAAAGAAAGCATTTTTCCTGCCAGCTTGTCGTAATCGATTTTGTATTCGCCGCGTTCAATGGCGCCGCGGATGCGTTCGACGGTGGCGTCATCGACTTCCGGCATATCCCGGATTTCGGCTTCAATCTGCTGAATGCTCTTGCTGCTGCTGCTCAGTTTGACCTGATCGGTAGCGCTTTCCGGCGCCTTGGCTGCAGTGCTGTTTTTTTCTGTACTGACCGGCTCATTGCGGGTCTGGGTGGTGGTATCAGTTCCACCTGTTAACTTGCTGATGTTCATAGATATATCTCCCAACCAGTTTGCCATTCTACACTCCTGCCCAGTAGTTATCGGCTGCCAATAGCGGAACTTTAACGATTTTTTGAATTTTTATCGGACCTGTACTACGCCGGGTTTGATGGCTTCGGCGCTGATGATTTTACCAGAACCTTCGTTGCGTACCCGTATCCGCTCGCCGGCCCTGGCTTTCGACAGTGCGATACCTTTCATCTCAATGTGGATGCCGGGGCGGTTGATGCGGATGGAGACAGGCTCTCCGCGCCGGATGATGACCGGCGGTTCAATCATTTCCGGGCTGAGCACGGTACCGGCGCGCAGGGTGCGGCGGGTCATCATTCCGCTGATGTCTTCCTGACGGGTGTAGTAGCCCTTGGTCAGTTCGCCGGTATCGCGCTCAACAAAGCGGATGTCGCCGGCTTTCAGGGTGGTCTCGTCGGCCAGCGTCCGGCTGAGTACCAGCACTTCCCGTATCACATGCAGCTGAATGGCCAGGTTCTGTTTCCAGTAGGGTGAGGCGCAGCTGACTTCAATACCGTTGCGTCCCGGTTGTAGCGGCCGCAGCAGGTCGATGCTGAAGCCGCCCGGACAATCCGGCAGGCGGTAATTGCCCGGCAGACCGGGATAGCTGAGATAGGCCTTGCCCTGATGGCCGCTGAGTTCGCGCCATTGGCTGATCAGATGCTGGCTGATGATGTCCTGCCAGTCGTCAGTGCCACTGGCGGCGGGGGCTGACAGGGTCGTCAGCAGCAAAAAAGCTGCAAATATCCGACGGTTTCTGAGGTTCTCTACTATGCTCATACGAAGACAATAAATAATGTCATTAATCCGGCACTCCGGTGTTGTTTAAGGAATGGACAGCAAAGGTCATGCCGGATTAGTTTTCAGGAGCTTGTTTATGGCAGGTGTATTGGATTCAGTAAACCAGCGTACGCAGCTGGTCGGGCAGAACCGGCTGGAATTGCTGCTGTTCCGGGTGAACGGCCGTCAGGTGTATGGAATCAATGTGTTTAAGGTCAAGGAAGTACTGCAGTGCCCGAAGCTGACGGTTCTGCCGGGCAGTAACCCGGTGGTGCGCGGTGTGGCGCACATCCGTTCGGGTACCATTCCGATTATGGATATGAGTATGGCGACCGGTAATGCACCGCTGCAGGATCTGAAAAACGCTTTTGTCATCATCACTGAATACAACCTCAAGACACAGGGCTTTCTGGTGGCGGGTGTTGAACGCATCATCAACATGAACTGGGGTGATATTCATCCACCGCCGAAGGGGACGGGCAGGGAGCATTACCTCACCGCCGTCACCGAGATCGATAAACAGCTGGTCGAAATCATTGATGTGGAGAAGATTCTGGCGGAGGTGTCACCAATCAGTGAGGAGATCAGTGAAGGTCTGGTCACTGACGAAGTTCAGGCCCTGGCGCGGCAGAAGAAAGTGCTGATCGTCGATGATTCGAAAATTGCCCGGAAGCAGGTGACCCGCTGCCTGGAAAACGTGGGTGTGGAAGTGGTCGCACTTAACGATGGCCGGCAGGCATGGGAGCATCTGGAGGGCATGGCCGATGCCGGCGAAAAAATTACCGATCATTATCTGATGATGATTTCAGATATTGAGATGCCGGAAATGGACGGTTACACCCTGACCACCCGGGTTCGTGGCGATAACCGCATGGCCGGCTTTTTTGTGGTGCTGCATTCATCACTGAGTGGCGTTTTCAACAAAGCCATGGTTGAGAAAGTGGGTGCCAACGATTTTATTGCCAAGTTTGATCCCGATATTCTGGCCGAGCGGGTGGTCAATCAGGTGAATGCTGCAGGTTAAAGGTGTGGAATTACGCATGATCAAAGATATGACGGTCGATGAGTACAACCGTTTTCGTCAGTCACTGGAAACTAACAGTGGCATTATGCTGGGAGAAGGCAAAGAGTATCTGGTGACCAGCCGTCTGCGGCGGCTGATGGAACGTGAGTCCCTGATGTCGGTCACTGATCTGCTGAAAGCGATGGAGCGTAACCGCAGCCTGCTGGAAAATGTGGTGGATGCGATGACCACTAACGAAACCCTGTGGTTCCGTGACGAACATCCGTACCGCATCTTCCGTGAACGTCTGTTGCCGGAAGCAGCGGCCAACCGCCGGCCGCTGAAAATCTGGTCGTCGGCCTGCTCCACCGGGCAGGAGCCTTACTCCCTGAGTATCGAAATTGAAGAATACAAGCGCCGTAATCCTGGCCGGCTGATGGCGGGGGAGCGCATTCTGGCTACGGATATTTCACCCAGTTCGCTGGCCGCGGCACGGGAAGGGGTATACCAGCAGCTGGCGATCCGCCGTGGCATGAATGATCAGCATCTGAAAAGCTATTTTGAACAGGCGGATGCCGACCGCTGGCGCATCAGGCAGGAGATCCGCAACCGGGTGGACTTCCGGCCGCAGAACCTGAAGCAGAGTTTTTCGCTGCTGGGCAAGTTCGACATTATCTTCTGCCGCAATGTGCTGATCTATTTTTCCGCCGACCTGAAAGTCGACATCCTCAAGCGCATGCATGCCAGCCTTAACCCGGGCGGTTATCTGATGCTGGGCGCTTCCGAAGCCATGAACAACCTGGGTGACTACTATGAGATGGTTCAGTGCCATCCGGGAATTGTTTACCGGGCGAAAAAGCCCGGAAGCTGACTTTGCCGCTGGCAGGAAAAGGATTGCCGCTGCCGCTGGATTGCCGCTCATCTGAGCGGCATTGTTTTTTCTAAGTTATTGAAAAATATAAAAAAAATATATTGGCACAAGGGTTGCTATCTTCTGGTCATAGTCACAGAACGAGAGTTGGATTATGGCCTCAATCAACTTCAGCAATGCCCTGGGTGTACACACATCAGCGCTGCAGCTGCGTGCCGCCCGTGCCGAAATTCTGGCCAACAACCTGGCGAACTCAGACACTCCGGGATTTAAAGCCCGCGACATCAATTTTCAGGCAGCGCTGGCCGGTGAAGTTGCCAGTCAGCAGGGGCTGGGGGTTTCCCGTACCCATAAAGGGCATCTCGAAGGCCGTCGCGATGCCGATGATGATCTGCTGTACCGTAATCCGACCCAACCATCCATCGACGGCAATACCGTTGATTCTCAGATTGAGCAGGCGATGTTTGCCCGCAACACGCTGAACTATACCGCCAGTTTTGAGTTTCTCAGCGGCAAGTTCAAAGGCATGAAAGGGGCTATCCGGGGAGAATAATTATGTCACTGAATAATGTATTTGATATCGCCGGCTCGGGCATGAATGCCCAGTCCATCCGGATTAACACCACCGCCAGTAATATTGCCAATGCTGAGAGTGCGTCCAGTTCTGTGGATGAAACCTACCGTGCGCGCAAGCCGTGGTTTTCGGTGATGGAAAAGACCTTTATGGAAGTGAACGCCGAAAATCAGTTTGAGACCGTGGAAAACGGTATCGGCGCCGGTGTTCAGGTCATGGGGATTGTGGAAAAAGATACGCCGCTGGAAGCACGCTTTCAGCCAGACCACCCGATGGCCAATGAAGATGGTTATGTGTACTACCCGAACGTCAATATCGTGGAAGAGATGACCGACATGATGTCGTCTTCACGCAGCTATCAGATGAACGTGGAAGTGCTTAAAACCGCCAAGCAGATGATGCAGCGTACGCTGTCGCTGGGCGAGTAAGGAGGTCGTTATGTCTGATATTTCTGCAGTAAGCTCGGCTCTCGATCAGTATGCCACTGGCAATACCAGCAGTACGACTGATGTTCCCAAGGAAAATGAGCTGGGGCGTGATGCATTTCTTGAGCTGATGGTTGCTCAGTTAAATAACCAGAACCCGCTGGACCCGATGGAAAACCAGGAATTTGTGGCGCAGCTGGCGCAGTTTTCTGCGGTTGAGGGGCTGGATAATCTGAATACCACGGTGGAGAGCATGTCGACAGACTTTGCTTCTTACTCGGCTCTGCAGGCCTCCAGTCTGGTTGGTCAGTCGGTGATTGTCGAGGGCAATGAAAGCGGCCTGCTGCTGAACGGCGGTGTGGTCAGCGGTTATGCCGAGCTGGAAGACAGTGTGGCCGGTATGGTTCTGACCATTGAAGATGAAGCCGGTCAGACGCTGGAGCAATTCGATCTTGGTAATCATGAGGCCGGAGCTTTGTCGATCCGTTGGGATGGCCTGAACCTGATGGTGGACGGTGAAATCGTTGACTTTGATATCGGCGATCTGAACCGGCAGGAATATTACACCGACGAAGACGGTGAATTGATTCTGGATGATAACGATAACCCGATCCCGGTTCCTTATGGTGCCGGAGAATATGTGTTCTCGGTGTCCGGTCAGGTCGGCGGTGAGACCCAGGCTGTGGGTATGCAGATGAGTTCGACGGTTGACAGCGTAACGCTCAGTTCCAGTGGGCAGGTGACACTGAACCTGACCGGTGGTCAGCAGGCAACGATCGATAAAGTTAGTCAGATTCTGGACGAATAACCCGGAACAGCGGAGATACAGTTATGTCATTTAATATTGGTTTAAGCGGTATCCGGGCTTCGTCCACGGACCTGTCCGTTACCGGTAACAACATTGCCAATGCCAGTACGACCGGTTTTAAGGAGTCGCGGGCTGAATTCGGCGATGTTTATACCACTACGCTGCTGGGCACCGGTTCGGATGCTGTGGGCAGTGGCGTCAGGGTGTCCAATGTCCGCCAGGAATTCAGCCAGGGGAATATTTCCAGCACTGACAGTGTGCTGGATATGGCCATCGACGGTAATGGTTTCTATGTACTGAATAATAAAGGCAGCATCACCTACAGCCGTGCAGGGATATTTTCCCTGAACAAAGAGGGTTATGTGGTGGCCAATAACGGTTCGGTACTGCAGGGCTATATGGCCAACGATACCGGTACCATCAGCGGCGTGCTGACGGATCTGCAGATTAATATCACCAGCCAGTCGCCACGTCTTACCAGTCTGGTGCAGGCGCAGGTCAACCTGGATGCCAATGAAGAAGTGCTGCAGGAAAATGGTTCTGCGGTGACCACCACAGGTTTGTCCGTGGGTGTGGTGAACTCCGGAATTCTTGACTCCACCACCACCACATTATCGGCTGCGGGACAGCCGACAACCATAGGCACACCAGCCAGTCTGGCTTTCTCGGCGGATCTGGCTACAGTGGCAGCGGCCGGCTACGGCTCGGTGACGATGGATATCAATACCGGTGATGGGGCGGTCAGTGTCACTCTGACCGGGGTACCGGCCGGCTCGACGGTTAACGATATTCTGAATGATGTGCAGACCGCGCTGGATGATGCCTTCGGTTCGCAGGAATTTACTGCCACTCAGGGGACCGGTGGTGAGCTGGTGATAGAACGCGCCGGCTACAGTGCCACTGACGGCAGTGCCTTTACCGTTGCCAATACCGCGGCCTTCGACGCTGTATTCGGCGCCAGTGGTGCGGTGACTGCGGGTACATCCGGCTCGCTGCTGTTTGTTGGCACGAACCCGCTGACCGCCGACTTCACCAGTGTGGCCGGTACTTCGACCACCACCCGTACAACGTCTACACCACCACTGAATATTGCCGCCAGCAGCAGTGGTTCTTACGCACAGTTAATCGCGGATAATATTTATGGCGCGCTGGATCTGAGTACTGCCAGCAGTAATGCGCTGGTCTTTACACTGGCCACCGGTGCCGGTTCGACTTACACCATCAATCTGAGTGAAGCTGCATGGACGGGGGCTGCCCCGGTCTCCTTTGGCGCGGTAACCACCGCCGAAGTGATCGCTGAGATCAATGCTCAGATTACCGCTTACGCCGGTGCCGGTAACGAGGATGTTGTTGCCGGTAACAACGCCGGCCGGCTTGAATTTACCGTGCAGGCACCGGCCACAGAGGGGGATTACGTTCAGGTTGCCGACAATACCGTCAGCTCCAGCAATCTGGATCTGACCGATCTGGGTTTCCTGAGTAATAACCGTTATGACGCCGGTGAAGCACCGGTGCAGGCGAATAACGAATTTCAGCTGGAAGTTACCAGTACCACAGGTAACGGCGGTGGTCCTTACACCATTACCATTCCGCCGGGTTCCTACTCCAGCCTGGATGACCTGGCTGAAGAAATTCAGAGTCAGGTTGATATCTACATTGGCGCCAGCGGCATTGCCGGTAAGGTGAGCGTGGAAGCGGTGAATGGCCAGCTGGTCTTTACCAACACGGAAACCGGCTCCGGGGAAGGGATTGCTCTGACGGCGACTGTGGCTGAGCCGCAGGCGCTGGCGGCGCTGGGCTTTGATGATATGTATGAAGTGGAAGGGGAGGATGAAATTGACCGCTCCAACAGCTTCACGGTTAATCTGACGGTTCCGGCCCCGGATGAAGAAGGGCGCAGCGGTTCGGTCATTATTTCCATGACCAAGGAATACAGTTCGGTGCAGGAAGTGGTGGCGGATATCAACAGCCAGCTGAATGCCCAGGATTCTGATAACTACATCGGCGTGCAGGCGGTGGCGGTCGAAGTGACGCCGGAAACTTCACCACCGCAGTACAGTATTGCCTTCCAGGCGACTGAAGACGGGGAAGCGTCGGTTATCTCGCTGAGTAACTTTACTGCCTCCGGCGAAGACATCACGGTGGAAGATCTGTATGCCCTGCTGCAGTACGATCCGTCCGATGACATCCTGCTGCAAGCCGGTATTGCCGGCGTGAGCAATGGCTATCCGGAAACGACGGTAACCCTGACGGATCCGGATGGTGACGAAACTCTGATCACTATTCCGGAAGGCAGTCAGGCGAATGAGGTTGTTGCCCAGCTGAATAATTATGCCGGTGTTACCGCATCGGCAGTGACAACCCTGACCCTCACGTCTGCCGGCTATAACAGCCCCGGCGACGATATGACCATCACGGTTAATGGTCAGGAGCTGACTGCCACATCACTGGAAGATCTGGTCGCTGAAATTAATTCCTATACGGCGACCACGCTGCCGGGCTTCTCCGCTGAGCTGAATGCCGATGGCGATATGATCATTACCAATGAAATCGGCAGTGATATCACGGTGGAAATGAACAGCACTCAGGTGACGGATTCTCTGGTGCTGATCGGTGGGGAAGATACCAGTCCGGCTGTACTCGGTGGTTCCAGTACGGCGGCCATGGCGGCCACCGTGGGGGGGAGCATCGACATCGTACTGAACGAAGATTACACCCTGAGTGACCCGGATCCCGCCATTTCCGGCCTGTTCGGCACTCTGGAAGAAAGTGAATACAGCAGTTACATTCTCAACCAGTTTGATCCGACTGATGCGGATACCTATAACCATGCGACATCGGACACCATCTATGACAGCCTGGGTATTGCGCACACCATGACGCAGTACTTCGTTAAGGAGCCGCTGGATAACAGTGATCCGTCAGGTGAGAACGTCTGGGTTATGTATGTGCAGGTGGACGGTCAGAATGTCGGTGATCCGGACCCGACGCTGGATTTCCCGCAGAACCTTGAGCCGACCATGGCCAGATTCGTGCTCTATTTCAACCAGGACGGTACGCTGGATGAAGACGCCACCGGCGATATGTACATCACCAACTGGGATCCGCTGGACGACAACGGTGATCCGACCGGCGCCATGTCTTCTGTGAACGTACTGGAAGGTGGGCTGCCGCTGTCGGATCCTCCGGGCAGCTCGAACTTTCAGATCACCATGACAGGGTCAACCCAGTATGGCGATGATTTCTCTGTTGATCAGCGGGTTCAGAACGGTTACACCACCGGTATTCTGACGGGCCTTGAGATTGATGAAGACGGAACCATATCGGCTCAGTTCACCAATGGTGAATCCCAGACCATTGGTCAGGTAGCGCTGGCAACCTTTACCAATGAAGAAGGGCTGACACCGGTCGGTGATACTGCCTGGGCTGAGTCCTATGAGTCCGGGGCGGCGACCATCGGCTTTCCGGATACCGGTAAATACGGTTCCATTGTCTCGTCTGCGCTGGAAGATTCCAACGTGGATCTGTCGGAAGAACTGGTGGGGCTGATTGTTGCCCAGCGTAACTTCCAGGCCAGTGCCAAGACGATTGAAACGGTTGATCAGGTTACTCAGACCATTCTCAATATCTGATGCCGGCCGGCGCTTTGCCGGCGCCTGAATTCTGACAGCGGCAAGCCTCTTCCCCTGCACGGCGGAAGAGGCTGCCGCTTTTCCCTCTTCTGGTCCTTCCTTTTTGCCTGTTTTTTTCATAAGTTATTGAAAAATAACTATTTTTAATAGTTGGCACAGCCTCTGCAAATGTTCTGTAAAGCACAGGTCATCCGTGGCCATCATTCAGAGATAAAGGGTTAACAGATATGGATCGAGCGCTATATATCGCCATGTCCGGTGCCAAGCAGAACACGCTGGGACAGAGTGCGCATGCCAACAATCTGGCCAACGCCAGTACCACCGGCTTCCGCTCCGATTACACGCAGAGTCGTTCCATGGGCGTATTCGGTGATCATTTTCCCACCCGGGCTTACGCCATGACCGAGCGTCCGGCCAGTGATTACCGTATGGGACCACTGATCGAAACCGGCCGTGATATGGATGTCGCCATTGAAGGCGCGGGCTGGTTTGCCGTGGTCGGGCCGGAAGGCGAAGAAGCCTATACCCGTGCCGGTGATCTGAATGTCGATCCGGATGGCCGTCTGATTAATGGCTCCGGTCAGCAGCTGATCGGTGACGGAGGTCCTGTCGTACTGCCGCCATTTGAAAGTATTGAAGTCAGTCGCGCCGGGATTGTGACCATTCAGCCGCTGGGGGAAAACCCGGTGGCAGTCGCCGAGCCGGTGCAGCTCAAACTGGTGAATCCGGATTTACAGGCACTGGAAAAAGGTGAAGACGGCCTGTTCCGTTTCCGTGATCCGGCGGTCACGGTTGCTCAGCCTGACCCGGACATCACCCTCACCAACCGCTTTGTCGAAGGCAGCAACGTGAATGCTGTACAGGAACTGACGGACCTGATTGCCCTGAACCGTCAGTATGAAATGCAGGTAAAACTGATGAAACGTGTTGATGAAAATACCTCAGCCACCACGCAACTGTTGTCGAGTCAGTAAGGAGATAAATTATGTTACCAGCACTCTGGGTAAGTAAAACCGGCCTTGAAGCTCAGGATCTCGCACTGACAACGGTTTCCAATAACCTGGCCAACGTATCCACCACCGGCTTTAAAAAAGACCGTGCGGTATTTGAAGATCTGCTGTATCAGACCCAGCGGCAGCCGGGCGCCAACTCCTCGGCTGATACGCGTCTGCCATCGGGTCTGCAGCTGGGTACCGGGGTACGAACAGCCGGTACGCAGAAAATTTTTACCACCGGCTCGCTGGAACTGACAGATCAGCCGCTGGATCTGGCTATTGATGGCCGTGGCTTTTTCCAGATCACTATGCCGGACGGCACGATTTCCTATACCCGTGACGGTACCTTCCATATGAACGATGAAGGGGTGGTGGTGAACGTCAATGGTTATCCGCTGGAACCACAGATCACGATTCCCGACCAGACCAACCAGCTGACCATCAGCTCAGACGGTATTGTGCAGGCCACCATTTTTGGTGATGCCACGCCTCAGGACCTGGGGCAGATTGAAACCGTGGATTTTATTAACCCGGCCGGTCTGCAGGCCATTGGCGGTAACCTGTTCCTGGAAACAGCGGCCAGTGGCGCACCACAGGCCGGCGTGCCCAGTGAAGATGGCTTTGGCACGCTTGAACAGGGCGCTCTGGAAAATTCCAACGTGGAAGTTGTGGAAGAGCTGGTCAAAATGATTACGGTGCAGCGTGCCTATGAAATGAATTCCAAGGTGGTATCGGCTGCCGATGGCATGCTGCAGTTCCTGACACAGAATGTGTAGGAGGTTGTTATGAAAGCGTTAACGGTTTTTACTGCATTGTCCGCACTTTTTTTATCCGCCTGTTCAGCCGTACCGGTGGAAAAAGACATATATCCGGATGATCCGGATTACGCCCCGGTCTCGACTCAGAGCCTGCAACCACCACCGGTTGCCACCGGCTCACTGTTTCAGGCACGCTACAGCATGGGTCTGTACACCGATCAGCAGGCGCGCCGTACCGGTGACATTATTACGGTGATTTTTGATGAGCAGTATCAGTCAACCAAATCGGCTCAGACCACGGCGGATAAATCCTCCTCCAATTCGGTCGATGTGGGCAGTATGATGGGGGTCGTACCAGGCTGGAAAAATATCGGTTTCGGTGTCGATACCAATGCAGACCGGCAGTTTTCCGGTAAAGGTGAGGCGGATCGCTCCAATAGCCTGAGTGGTCAGATCAGTGTCTCGGTGTCGGAAGTACTGCCCAATGGTATTCTCAAAATCCGTGGTGAAAAATGGCTGACCCTGAGTGAAGGGGATGAATTTATCCGCATTACCGGCCTGATCCGGCCGCAGGATATTTTACCGGATAATACCGTATCATCCAGTAAGGTGGCCGACGCCCGTATTTCATTCGGCGGCCGCGGAGCCATGAATAATTCAACCAAGCAGGGTTGGTTTGACCGTATAATTACCTCACCGTTGTGGCCGTTCTGATGAACAGATTGCCGGTGTTATTGAATCTGTCGCGGAGTAATCAGTCATGAAACAGCGTATTTTCCGTTCCGTCTTTGTCGCGACCCTTGCGTTGCTCTCGTCTGTTGCTGTGCAGGCTGAACGGATCAAGGATATTACCAGTATTGCCGGCGTGCGCAGCAATCAGCTGATCGGTTATGGCCTGGTGGTGGGGCTGGATGGCAGTGGTGATAAAGCGCCGTTTACCACCCAGACCTTCCGCAACATGATGAATGAATTCGGTATTACCCTGCCGGCGGGTACTGACCCGAAACTGAAGAATGTGGCGGCGGTATCCGTCACCGCTGATTTACCGCCGTTCGCCAAGCCAGGTCAGCGTGTCGATGTCACGGTGTCTTCGTTGGGAAATGCCAAAAGTCTGCGTGGCGGTTCACTGTTGTTTACCCCGCTGAAAGGTGCTGACGGCAATATTTACGCGGTGGCTCAGGGCAATCTGGTCGTGGGTGGCTTTGGTGCTGAAGGTAACGACGGTTCCAGTATTACCGTGAATATTCCCAGTGTCGGCCGCATCCCTAACGGTGCATCGGTGGAGCAGACGGTACCGAGCAACTTTGCCCGGGGTGACAGCATGATTTTTAATCTCGACCGGCCGGATTTTACGACTGCCAGAGCCATGGTGGAAAAAATCAATGATCTGATGGGGCCGGGAACGGCGGAAGCGCTGGACGCGACGTCCATCCGTGTCAGCGCGCCACGGGATACTACGCAGCGGGTCAGTTACCTGTCGGTGATTGAAAACCTGGAAATCAAAACCGGCGATGACCGGGCCAAAGTCATTATTAATTCACGTACCGGGACCATTGTCATGGGTCAGCATGTGCTGATTGATCCGGTGGCGGTAACACACGGCAATCTGGTGGTTACCATCACGGAAGACTTTCAGGTGTCCCAGCCCAATGCGCTGGCTGACGGGGATACCGTGGTGGTCCCGGAAACCAATATCAATATCGATAATGGTGAAGGCAGCCGGATGTTTAAGTTCGGTCCTGGCGTATCGCTTGACAGTATAGTCAGGGCGGTCAATGAAGTCGGCGCTGCACCCGGTGATCTGATGGCTATACTGGAAGCAATGAAGCAGGCCGGTGCATTGAAGGCGGAACTGATCGTAATATGAATAATGAACTGTTTGAGCGGATAAAACTGCTGTCGCTGGAAATCCGCTCGCTGGTCCGTCAGGGCGTACGCGAGGGTGTGGATGAGCGTATCAATAAGCGCAATGAGTTGCTGCAGGAGTGGTTTGCAGGTATTTCTGAACTGATTGATATGACAAACGATCAGCAGACGTTTCTGGAGAACCTGCTGAAAGAAGAGCGCCAGCTGGTGGACGAGCTGAAAGAAGAACAGCAGACCTATCACCGCCATCGTAAAGGGGTGAATCAGCTTAAGCAATACAGTCAGGTTTCCCGTAACCGCCACTGATGCTCAGGACGGTTCATTGATCAACGCCGTATTCTGAACGGATTCAGAACGCGGCTTTTTTATTATTTCCTCCCTGTCTGACGCCTCCGGCGCCCTGTTGTTTTCCGCCCATCTTTTAAGTTGGCAAGCTAGTTGCATTTTCCGGGTAAAGGAGAATGTTATGCTGCAAACCCAGACCTCGACAATAGCCAGCCAGCCTGGCCAGGTATATACAGACCTGAATGGCCTGCAGGGTATCCGTGCGCTTGGTAAAACCGATGAAAAAGCCGCACTGATGCAGGTGGCAAAGCAGTTTGAATCCATGTTTGTCGGCATGATGCTGAACTCCATGCGTCAGGCCAATAAAGTCTTTGAAGAAGAATCTCTGTTTAATTCCCCTGAGTCTGATTTCTACCAGAAAATGTATGACGAGCAGCTTTCTCTGTCGCTCTCCGGTGATCGTGGGATGGGGCTTGCCGGGGTTATTTACCGGCAGATGATGGGTAACTTCGGCAAAGACCAGAGCCTGCCAGAGGCTGAGCCGGCCGCGCTTGATGACCACGGTGAAATGCCGGTGCTGTTTCAGCACAAAGCCTCACCGGCGTTACAGAATGCCCTGCAGGAAGTGGACACCGAGCTGGAAAAAATCCGGACGCTTCCGGATGAAGCGGCCGGCAATGGCGAGCAGGCCGGTGAAGAAGCGGCAAGCGGCAGTGGCAATAAGGGGAAACAGTTTTCCTCTGCTCACGAATTTGTTGCCGCTCTGTATCCGCATGCCCAGGCCGTGGCGGACGAACTGGCGGTTGATCCACGGGCCATCATTGCCCAGGCTGCACTGGAGACCGGCTGGGGGAAATATGTCATCAGCGATGATCAGGGCCGTAACAGTTTTAACTTTTTCGGTATCAAGGCCGACAGCCGCTGGCAGGGCAACAGTGTGGAAGTGGCCACCCACGAATACCGCAGTGGGGTGAAAGTACAGGAGCAGGCGCATTTCCGTGCTTATGGCTCAATTGAAGAAGGTTTGCGTGACTATGGTGACTTCCTGCGTTCTGCCAGTCGCTATCAGCAGGCTATCGGTCAGGGGCTGACGTCAGATCGTTATGGTTATGCGTTGCAGGAAGCGGGCTATGCCACGGACCCGCAATACGGCGCCAAAATTCAGCGGATTTCCGGCAGTGAAACTCTGAATGAGGCACTGGATGCGGTGCTCAATAAGGTGATGGAGTAAAACAGATGGGTAATCTCCTTGGCATTGCCATTTCCGGGCTTAAGGCGCAGCAGGCCGCATTAACCGTCACCGGTAATAACATTACCAATGCAGGTACCGAAGGCTACAGCCGCCAGGTAGTACGTCTGGATGAAAACAGCGCCCAGTATTCCGGTGGGGTGTGGATCGGCAGCGGGGTCAGTGTTGATTCTGTGACCCGTGTGTATGACGAATTTCTGACCCGGCAACTACGGTCTGATACATCCACTTATTACCAGTATGAATCTCTGGCCAGTAATGCCGGAGCGGTTGATGGCCTGCTGGCCGATTCCGAGACCGGTATTCAGCCGGCGCTGGAAGATTATTTCGGTGCCCTGCAGACGGTGGTGGACGACCCGTCTTCTATTGCTGCGCGCGAAGTATTGCTGAGCGAAGCCAATACGCTGGGCGACCGCTTTAAAGCTATTTCTGATCAGCTTAACGAAATCAATGAAGTGATTAATGGTCAGCTGAAGACCATGGCTGACGGCATTACAAGTATTGCTGCCTCCATTGCTGAGCTGAATAAAGAGATTAAATTTGCCTACGGCGCTTCTCAGGGGGCTGAACCCAGCACGTTGCTGGACCAGCGTGATGCGCTGCTGCTGCAGTTATCAGAAATCGTGGACGTTTCCGTAGTCGAGCTGGACGACTACAGTGTCAATGTTTCCATTGGCAGCGGTCAGGCACTGGTGCTGGGCAATGATTACAACCGGCTTTATGCCTCTTCCGGCGCGGCTGACCCGTCACGTACTGCACTGTATTTCAGTAACGGTTCAGAGGTACTGAATATTACGGGCTCACTGAGTGGTGGCGAGTTGGGTGGTACGCTGGATTTCCGTGACCAGGTGCTGGATCCGACCATGAATACACTGGGTAAGTTGTCGCTGGTCATGGCTGAAAGCATTAATGAACAGCATGCCCTGGGGCTGGATTACAACAGCCTGGTGGGCGGCGATTTCTTTACCGATATCAACAGCGAAAAACGCGTCTATAGCAGGGTGTTAGGTGATGATGCCAATGCGGATCCGGATGACCGCGATATTTCTGTTCACATCACGGATGCAGGATCACTGACCACCAGTGATTACACACTGGAGTTTATTGGCCCGGATAATTATAACTACCGTATTACCCGGGTGGATGACGGCGAACGGGTCGCAACGGGGGCTATTACCGGGGCTTATCCGGAAGTCATCGAAGTGGATGGTTTTGATATTCATCTGGATGGCGGCAGCTTTCAGGCCGGCGATGATTTTCTGATTATGCCGACCCGTAAAGAAGCCTCTGAACTGGATGTCAGCATTACCGACCCGGAAGAAATCGCACTGGCCTCACCGATTATTACCGATGCTGCTATTGGTAATACCGGTACCGCTGAAATTACTCAGGGTGCCGTGGTTGACCTGGACACCACGTGGTTTAACGAAGATGGTGAGCTGGATCCGCCGCTGATTATTGTCTTTACCTCGGCCACCACTTACGACGTACTGGATAACAGCGACCCGGCCAACCCGCGGCCGTTGTCACCACCGATTGAAAACCAGAGCTATGTGTCCGGTATCAGTAATACCATTTATCTCGGTGCGCCGGGTGAAACTGTGGTGTCCAGCTATGGTGGTGTACTGGCGGATGCTGCCGTTTATCAGGCACCCTCACCGGCCGCTGTGGTGGATGCGGTGAATGGCTTCTCCGCTGCGCGTATCAATATTACCTATACCGACCCGGAAACCGGACAAACCTCAACGGCGCCGACGCTGGATATTGATGCCAACACCTCAGCGAAAGACATTGCGCGGCAGTTGAGCCGGTACGAAGGGGTGGACGCCTCCGCAGTTACAACGCTGCAGCTGACGGACTTTACCAGTGATGAGAGTGACAACTTTCTGGCAATGGGCGTTAGCCTGAACGGCATTGAGCTGACCGACAATATTACCGGCAACAATCAGACCAAGTATGCAGAAGGCTACCCGCAGGACGTTCCGGATCCGATGACACCGGATTTTCTTGCCGACCGTATTAATGCCTGTTACGAGCTGCAGGAGCTGGGCATAAGCGCCCGCAGTGATGGGGTGACATTAACCATTACAGCCATTAACGGCGATGATCTGGATCTGGACGTCCGTGGTGATAAAGGTGATGGCTTCTCGGTCA
Source organism: Pseudomonadales bacterium (assembly GCA_963682115.1). Taxonomy (GTDB): domain Bacteria; phylum Pseudomonadota; class Gammaproteobacteria; order Pseudomonadales; family Oceanobacteraceae; genus Venatoribacter. The sequence goes on from OY821639.1 coordinate 2,941,217, forward strand.
GTAACGGTAACGACATTGTGTTGCAGGAGACGGGGTCGTCTCCTTATATCATTCTGAACGAATACGACGGTTATGATTTTACCGTCGGTGGCCCTTATACCTATGAATTCGAGGTTTCAGGTCAGGGCACATTCAGTATCACACTGGATGAAAACTACGCCGACGGTGATGCTCTGCTGGCCGGTATTACCGCCAGGCTGGAAGATGCCGGCTTTGCCTATTCCGGTGAGCTGGACATAGCCATCAGTGAGAGCGGCCAGATCAGCTTTCAGCCGCGGGTTGATGTGCGTGGTACCGGCATTCATGGCTCCAGCAAATTTGCCATGGGCGGGCAGATTAAAATTGTGCTGGATGAGCATTACAGCATGAGTTCGGAACCGCCGGGCAGTAATCTTTTTGCCGCTGAGCCTGAAGCGGTATCCAGCTATTCCGGTATTGATATTGCCATTTCCGGTGTTGCTGACGCCGGCGATAAATTCACCATCGGATTTAATGACGATGCAATTTCGGATAACCGCAATGGGGCAGTATTGCTGAGCCTGCAGAATCTGGATACCAGTGACGGCAACAGCACCTATTCCGAGGTGTATTCGACACTGGTGGAAACGGTGGGCTCGGTCACGTCGCGGGCACAGACCAACCGCGATACCAGTGAAGCCATTATGAGCAGCTCTCAGGATGCGGTCAGCAGTGTGTCCGGGGTCAACCTGGATGAGGAGGCTGCCGCGCTGATTCAGTACGAGCTGGTCTATAACGCCAATGCCAAAGTAATTCAGGTAGCTCAGGATATCTTCGATACCCTGATCTCCTCCTTCTGATTAATCTGGAGCTGACTATGCGTATCACCACCTTACAATCCTACCGCTCCGGTGTTGCCACCATGCTGCAACGTCAGGAAGAGCTGAACAAAACCCAGGAACAGGTATCCAGCGGTGTGCGGGTAACCACGGCGGCGGATGATCCGATTGCGGCGACCAAAATTCTGCAGTTACAGCAGGATCTGGCATTGCGTGAGCAGTATGACGACAATATGACCGCTGCCAAAAACCGGCTGGAGCTGGAAGAATCAGCCTTATCATCGGTGACGGATTATTACAACCGGCTGGAAGAGCTGATGGTGGAAGCGGGTAATGGCTCTCTGACCCAGGCTGACCGCGAAATGATTGCTACTGAAGTGAACGAGATTCAGGAAGCCCTGGTCGACCTGTTCAATACCAAAGACTCCAATGGTGAATACATCTTCGCCGGTTTTCAGGGCGGAAATGCTCCTTTCGTTCAGAATGCGACCGGACGTTATGACTATGTGGGAGATGAAGGCCAGCGTATTCTGTCCATCAGTACCTCAACGACGGTTGCCAGTGGCGACAGTGGCAAGGATCTGTTTGTGGATATTGTCGCCGCGTCACCGACCTTCACCGCACGTGTCGATCAGACTAATACCGGCGATATCACGGTGAACCCCGGTTATGTGGTGGATGAGGAGGCCTATGCCGGATTCTATCCGGACGACATCATCATCACTTTTAATGCTGAATCGGCGATAGACCCGGCCGGACCGAACTATACCGTAACCAGAGCATCGGATGGCCGGGTTGTTGAAGGGCTGGCGAATGTCACCTACGTTGATGGTGGGGAAATCCGCGCGGCGGGTATCATCGTCAGTGTCAGTGGCAACCCTGAGCCCGGTGATCAGGCGATGGCGGATTCTTCAGCTAAACAGGGGATTACTGATACGCTTAACCGGCTGATTGGTGGGCTTAACACCCTGGGTGACAATACAACGGATAAAGAAACGCTGTCTTACCTGCTGAAAGATAGTCTGGATAACCTGGCTAATGCACTGGCGTCCGTGAATGAGGTGCAGAGCAAAATTGGCGCCCGGCTCAATGTGATCGATAACACCTCAGAACTGTCTGCTGACATTCAGCTGGTAAATAAAGGCGTGCTGTCACAATTACAGGATGTCGATCTGGCTGAGGCCGTGAGCCTGCTGGCATTGCAGACCACCATTCTGGAAGCGGCGCAACAGAGTTACACCACCATTAACCGCTTATCTTTATTTAACAGTATGTGAAGCGTCCGGGCCTGATGTCTTCCGCATAGGCCCGCTTTCTGTACAGGTTGTTTGGATTTACTACCGTTAACAAGTGAACGCCATTTATTTGGCTTTATTTTTCTGTCGCCAGAGTTTTATTCTGACGCTTTCCCGCCTTCCCTTCCCCTTTTGTTACCTGATTTATACATATGTGACGGCTCTGCAGGTGCCGCCATACCTGGCTTTGCTGTTTTTCTGTGGCAGTGAAAAAAATTTCTAAAGCTTTTTTCTGCGGCGTCGATACAAAGACTGTGAGACATAAACAGGCGGTCTGATTTGCAGGCTGGCCTTCATGTTAGCGCAATAAGGAGAGCCAACATGCCTCAAATTATTAATACCAATATTGCATCCCTGAATGCTCAGCGTAACCTGGACAAATCCCAGTCAGCTAACCAGACTGCCCTGCAGCGTCTGTCTTCTGGTCTGCGTATTAACAGCGCCAAAGACGACGCCGCTGGTCTGGCGATTTCCACCCGTTTCACCTCTCAGATCAATGGTCTGGCGGTGGCCGAACGTAACGCCGGGGATGCGATCTCCCTGGCGCAGTCAGCTGAGGGTGCGCTGTCTTCCATCAACGAAAACCTGCAGCGTATCCGTGAACTGGCCGTTCAGTCTGCTAACGCCACCAACTCTGAAGTTGACCGTGATGCACTGCAGGCTGAGGTGGATCAGCTGGTTGAGGAAATTTCCCGTACCGCCGATGAAACCGAATTCAACGGTCTGAAACTGCTGGACGGTTCTTTCGAAGCAACTTTCCAGGTGGGTGCCAATGCCGGTCAGACTGTGGATGTATCCATTTCTGAACTGACCGCCAACAAACTGGGTGCCAGCTCTCAGAGTGGTGTCAGCGCCAAAGGTACTGATAATGCACTGGGTAACGGTGACCTGATCATTAACGGTGTGGCAATCACAGCTTCCCGTGCAGAAGACGATACTTCATCAACCAGCAATGCTGATGCGTCTGCCATTGCCAAGGTTGAAGCGATCAACCGTGCTTCCGATGAAACCGGTGTGACCGCTTACGTCAATGAAAACACCGTGGCCGGCTCTGAAATGACCGGTGCTAATGGTTCCGGTACTCTGACCCTGAACGGCGTGGATATCGACCTGAGTACTTCAACCAGTACCGTACAGACCCGTGCGGGTGTGGTTGAAGCGATCAATGCGGTTGCTAAACAGACCGGTGTAACCGCTATCGATTCCGGTGCGGATTCCGGTGGTGTGACCCTGATCGCTGAAGACGGCCGTAACGTTGAAATCAGTTTTGGTGCAGGTCTGACGGCTGCGTCTACTGGTCTGGCTGCAGCTGATACCTATGAAGGTGGTTACACACTGGTGGCTGACGGTGATGTCGATACCATTGAGATCAGTGGTGGTAACGGTACCGGCAACGGTTCGCTGGAAAACTCCGGTCTGGTGGCTGGCAGTTATGACCGCGCAACCGCGGCAACCGTGAATACTGCACAGGTCTCTTCGGTTGAACCTGAAACCATTGGTGGTGGTTCATTTGCAAACACTGTGACCGCTGCAGGTACTAATGTCACGACTAACGAAACTGCCGTCAGTGTAACCGTTGGTTCCAATACCACGGACAGCGTTCTGGCTACCGGCAGCAGCGTTGCTGGTCTGGCGCAGGAAGTGAACAGTGTTGCTGGTGTGAGTGCCTGGGAAGAAATTTCTCTGACTGCTTCCGGTTCTACTCTGGTTGCGGGTGATACGCTGACCATTGGTGGTGTGGTTGTAACCGCCAGTGAAGATACGGATCTGGCCAGCCTGGCAGACGATATCAACGGGACGGATTTCAGCGGCAGTGACCTGGATGTTTACGCGGAATTTGACGGTACCAATCTCAACCTGACTGTCCGTAACTTCGGTGCGGCAGAAGTGGCGTTTGCGACCTCCGCTAACGATGTAACCACCTCAGCCGGTACCCTGAACGGTAACGTGGCAACCGGTGTTCTGGCCTTCGTTTCTGACGATGGTCTGGATGTCAGTGTGGATCTGTCGGATCCGGTAACCGGTGGCGAGCTGTTTGCCGGTAACTCTGCCAGCGCTGAATACACAGGTGTTAATGGTCTGGATGACGGTGACCTGGTAATCAGCGGCGTGAATATCTCTGCCGCGGATACCACTGCCGACAAGGCATCTGCTGAATATGCGTCTGACGGTAACCGTATTCTGTCTTCCGAGAAAACCGCCTCTGCCATTTCTATTGCTTCATCCATCAATGATGTAAGTGATGAAACCGGTGTAACCGCTACCGTGAACGCCACAACTGTGGTGGGTGGTGACGGCTCTACTCTGGATGGCACGGCCTACGCACTGGATGGCAGCGGTGATTTTGAAGTAGGTGATCAGGCTGGACTGTACATCAATGGTGTCAGCCTGGGTGACCTGACTCTGCAGGCAGACGGCAGTGGTAATATTGATACTGCCAAAGCCAAAGCCGATGCGATTGCGCTGATTAACGGCAGTGCCGGTCAGACCGGTGTGACTGCGGTTGATAATGGTGTGTCCATTACCCTGACTGCAGAGGATGGCCGCAACGTCTCAATCGCGATTGATGATAAATCCGGTAACTCCTCCTCCATCGGTGCCCTGTTTGGTCTGGATGCCAGCACCAGCGACAGCGCAATTGGTGAGAGCACCTTTGGTGAAGCAACCTCTGGCAGTGCCGTGATCAGTGCCGAAGCGTCTACTTACAAGACAACCTACGGTACCGTGACTCTGACCAGTGCCCGTGAGTTCTCCATTGAACTGGGTGCAAACGGTAATGACGAGCTGGAAGCCATGGGCTTCAGCGCCGGTACTTACGGTGGTGGTGAAGACGGTCAGTTCCTGACTGATATCGATATCTCAAGTGCAGCCGGTGCCCAGGCAGCGATTACGGCGGTGGATAACGCAATTGAGCAGGTCGCTTCGCAGCGTGCTGACCTCGGTGCGATTCAGAACCGTATGGAATCTACCGTCAGCAACCTGCAGATCAGTTCTGAGAACATGTCGGCAGCGAACTCCCGGATTCAGGATGCTGACTTCGCGGCAGAAACCGCTGAGATGTCACGCACTCAGGTACTGCAACAGGCAGGTATCTCTGTACTGGCTCAGGCGAATGCCTCCAGTCAGAACGTACTGTCTCTCCTGGGATAAGGCAGTAAACAGGGTCAGCCAATGGTGGCTGGCCCTTACTGACTCGGTAACCAGAGAGGTGCGTTATGAATGAGTTAAAGTCAAATGCAGTTGATCTGACTGGTGCGCTTTCCTCAGGCAACGTCTCGGCTATTGGCAGAAGTGAAGGCTTAGGTAAAGCGGTATCTTCAGCTGACCAGAGCGGCAACAGTTTGCCTGTGACGGCAAATGATGTGGCTGAGCTGAGCTCAGATCAGGTGAAAGAAGCGGTTTCCCGTATTAACGAGTACATACAGCAGACAGACCGGGTTCTTGATTTTCAGTTGGATGAAGACAGTGGTAAAACCGTTATCCGGGTTTACGATAAGGCTTCAGAAGAACTGATCCGACAGATTCCCAGTGAACTGGCTCTGGAATTGGCGCAAAAATTGAATGATGAGGAGCCATCTTTGTTGTTCAGTGCCCAAGTGTAACGATTGAGTAAACAGCTCTTCAGAAAACCCTGCACTGGCCGATAAAGCTGGTACAGGGTTTTTTGCTGCCTGAATTCAGCAAACGTGTATGTTTCAGCACTGACTGTGGAGTCTGTTATGGCGTCTGTAGAATCTCTTGGTTTAGGTTCCGGTGTTCTGACCTCTGATCTGGTTGATGATATTATCTCGGCGGAGAAAGAAGCCACTGAAGTCCGTCTTAACAGCCGTGAAGAACTGACTGATGCCAAAATTACGGCGTATGGTGAACTGCAGTCTCTGCTCTACAGTATCGATGGTGCTGTCACGGCCCTGTCAAGTTCTTCTCTGGCCGCTTCAACGACAGCGAACTCATCTGACGAAGACATTGTAACCGCAACGACATCAGCACAGGCTGAGCCTGGTAACTATACCGTTGAAGTTCTGAATACCGCCAAGTCTCATGCAGTCGCCTCATCCACTTATACCAGTTACGACGAAATTATCGGTACCGGTCAGCTGACATTCAGTTTTGGTGCACTGAGCTATGAAACCGATGATTCTGTTGCCAGCCAGGACACAAATGCAGACCGCGCCAGTTTTACCATCAATATTGATGAGTCCAATCAGACGCTGAGTGGTATCCGGGATGCGATCAACAATGCCGATGGTGGGGTAACAGCCAGTATTGTCAATGACGGTAGTGGTTACCGTTTGCTGGTGACGTCAGATGCAACAGGCGAAGACTACGCCATGACGATCACTGCGAAAGACTCCGGCGGTAATCTTCTGACCAGTGGCTTGGCTGATCTTGCGTATAACCGTGCGCAAACCTCAGTTTCAGGTATGGCAGAAACAAGCCGCGGGGAAGACGCGCAGCTTAATGTTAATGGCCTGACCATTACCCGCAGCAGTAACAACGTTGATGAAGTCATTGAAGGTGTAACCCTGAATCTGAAAACTGCTGATGTCGGGAAGACGGTCAGCATCGCGGTTGAAGCGGATACCGAGCAGGTTGTTGAGGCAATTCAGGCGTTTGTTGATGCCTATAACGAATTCAAAGCCTTTGCTGATGAACTCACCAGATATAACGCAGAATCGGAAGAAGCCGGCTTACTGTTAGGGGATCCCACTGTACGCTCAACCATGCAGCAGATCCGTTCGCTGATCAGTGAACCCATTGTCGGGCTTGAGGGCTCAGGTTACCGCTCACTGACTGAATTAGGTGTAAATACCGATAAAGATAACGATTATCTGCTTAATTTTGATTCTGCTGTATTGGAAAAAGCTTTACTGTCAGACCGGGATTCTGTGATTGGCATTCTGTCTGAGACGGGTAAGACCACAGACAGCCAGATTTCATTCATGAACGACTCCATTAACACCCAACCCGGCACGTACGATATTTTTATCAGTCAGCTGGCAACTCAGGCTGTTTATACCAGTGGCTCAATTGAAGGGCTGGACTTTTCTTCTCCGGTCGTTATTGATGACAGTAATGATGAGTTCACCGTCAATGTGAACGGTAAATCGGTTGCGGTTGCACTGGAGCAGGGGAATTATGCTTCAGGAGATGATCTGGCGAAGCAGATTGCTCTGCAGATTAACAGCAACAGTAATCTGGTCAGCTCCGGTTACAGTGTTTCTGTGGCCTATGATTCGGCGGACAGGAACTTCTCCATTACTTCCAATGAATATGGTTCAGTATCTACCGTCTATTTCACTTCTGTGGATGTCAATACCGCGAATACTCTGGGCTTTACTACTCAGAACAGTGGTACTTATAAAGGTGGTGCGCTGACAACCCTGAATGCTGAGGCTTTTAATGGCAAAGGGGCGACCACGGCAGTGGGAGAGCGCACGGTCAGTGAGGATAACGGCATTAATTTCTCATCCAGTAATGCCAGCTTCTCATTGTCGGTTAACGGTGCTGCGGCGGTTGATGTAACCGTTTCTCAGGATGCCAGCGGCCAGGACCTGAATGGTGACGGCATTTATGGTAACCGTGGGGATACGTTACAGGCTATCCAGACCGCAATTGATGCAACCAGCCTGAACGGGATGGTTACGGCCAGCTTCAATGACAATGGTTATCTGATTTTTGAGACTACTGCAGAAGGCAGTGCGGAGACGATAGAGATCACCTCTGTTGGCAGCAGTGCGTCAGATGCAATTCTGGGCCTAGATGCTACGGCCGGCGTTCAGGCAAACGGTAAAGACCCGGGGCTGACATTTGGCAATGATGTATCTTTCACGGTTCAGGTTGACGGAATAAGTAGTGCAACTCAGGTAACTGTGCCGGCCGGTACCTATCTGACAGGAGCTGATCTGGCTCAGGCTGTTCAGGATGCATTGAATAACACGCTGTCGACGGATGCGAATTTCACAGGCCAGGTCAGTGGTGCAGAAACAGCCGAAGGTAGTCGTGATATATCAACCGTTATTGATTTTTCCAGTGCCAACGCCGGCTTTACTCTGAACGTGTCGGGCATTGAGAAGGAAGTGCTGGTCAACAGCACCAGCGGTGATAATGTTGCCGATATCCAGTCAGCACTGGACAGCGCTTTTGGCACAGGGGTTGTAACGGCCAGTATGGGAACTTCCGGTCTGCTGCTGACCACAGATGCTACCGGCCATACGGAATATATTGAAGTGGTTTCTGACGGCCGCGGTGCGGTAACCAGCAGCTTTGCGGATATCTCTGCAGGTTATGATTTCACAGTTGATAATGCCTCGTTCACATTGACGGTTGATGGTGTTGATATCAATGTAAATGTTGACGGTGATGGTTCGCAGGGGAGTGGCGACGCCTCAAGTAATCTGCAGGTGATTCAGGAAGCACTGGATTCTGCCCTGATCAGCAGTGGTCAGTTTTCAGCCGGCGATATATCGGCAAAAGTGGATAGCTCCGGCCAGCTGTATTTTGAAACAGCGGGCAAGCAGGGAATAAGAACATCAGCGACATTTGGCTCGTCTGCCAGCGTTGAAGTGTCTGCCGTTTCCGGCTCTGCAGTGACTGTTCTGGGGATGTCTGCTGAGCTCAGCAGTAATGGTTATGATGGGTTTGGTCTCAACGATGAATCAAGAACTTATGGCTATGATCTGAATGCTGAGGTCGAATACAGCTACGATACAGAAGATGATCTGGGTTCTCTGAATATTACCATTGGCGGGCAGGCAACCAGTATCGGTTTTACTGACCTTGATAGTGTGGCCATTTCTTATCTCGGCTTACAGGATGTTTCTGTCTATGCAGAAAAAATTCCGAAGGGCCTGGATGTGGAAGGGACAATCAATGGCCTTGAAGCCAAAGGTACAGGTCAGTATCTGAAAGCCGTGGACGGTATTGTTGAGGCGACAAATGGTTATTACATCGCTGGTCAGGTTGCTGACCTGACCTCCGGCGAGACGCTGGACGCCGGGAACAGCAGCTTTACTATTATGATTGATGGTGTTGAAGCTGAAGTACAGATGGAATATCCGACAACGTATATCAGTGGTGAGGCACTCGCGAGTGCCCTGGAGACGGCTATCAATGAAACACCGGCCTTTGATGATGCAGATATTTCAGTTGTGGTTGAATATACCGATGATGCTGCGTCTTTTGCTTTTAATAAATTAGGGATTATTTCATCGTCAACTGGCAGCGAATCCGGAGTTGAAATCGTTGATATTCCTGCCGCAGCGGCTGCGATCTTTGGCTTCAGTAAAGGTGTCGGCGATGGTGAGTATGGTCAGGATCAGTTAGGCGAAATTGATGATGCGTCAGGTATCCGGGTGAAGGTTACTGGTGGCAACACCGGAGAGCGGGGTAGTGTTACCTATATTTCTGGTTTTGGCAGCCAGCTGGCTGAGCTGATGGAGAATATCGTAACGGACAGTGACAGTGTTATCTCTCTGAAGCTGGGCTCGCTGGATGATGAAAAGGACTCGATTGCTGAAGACCGTGACAGGCTTGAAACGCGGATTGCGGCGAAGGAAGCGTTGCTGAAGTCTAAATTTCTGTATAACGATTCCATTGTGCAGACACTGAATACGACGCTGGATTATATCCAGCAGCAGTTTGATGCACTCAATGCTGCAAAAGACTAATGCATAATCATTAGGTTTAATCTGTGCGATATGTCGCACAGGAGTTTAAGTTGGCTTTTATTAGCCAAATACCTCACAATTCAGACATAAAGCCAGTGCCGGAGAAAGGATTTCCGGTTAGTAATACCAGGGAGGGGGGCTTATGTCAGAATTTAACAAGCAGCTTGTCAGGCATGCAATACAGCTTTCATGGAATACAGGACGCTTCAACCTGTTGAAACATCTGGTCTGTCCGGACTTTGTTTACCACACCAGCTTTGCTGAAGGCTTTATGGATTTTGACGGTTTTGCCGATTATATCAGCAAGATCCGTCATGCTATTCCCGACCTCGAAGTCAGTATTGAAGAGATTATGGCAGAAGGGGATAAGGTCATCAGTGTTTCCACCTTCTCCGGTACTTTCGAAAATGAAGTGTTCGGCTATGAACCGAATCAGCGGATCATCAGTTTTGGCGGGGTATCCACCTGGACCATCCGTCGTGGCAAGGTAGCCAGTCAGAATACACTGGTCGATATCGCAGAATTACAGCGGCAGCTGGCAAGCAGCAAAGAACGTATTTCGATGGCTGTCTGAACAGCGATACGGACAACAAAAAAGGAGCCTGTTGGCTCCTTTTTTGTTGTCCGCGGCAAGCTATGATCAGCAGGCCGCAGAAAACTCGCAGGGCGGTAATGCCGCGTTTTTTTCCCGGATCATCTGCTTGGCCATCTGGCCGCAGCAGCCACAGTCAGTCGCGACGCCGTACTTCTGCCGGATCTGGGCATAGCTGTAGCCGTCTTCAACGGCATCTTCAATCTGTTGCTGAGTAATGGCTTTGCAGAGGCATACATACATAATGGCAATCCGGATGAGAATCACTTTGATTTGCAATTTAGTACTAATGAGAAGGATTTGCAATCAATAACTACAAAAATTTCTGTCCGGACGATAGTTTTTCCTGCACTCAGTGCCCCCGTGCCCTTTATGCGACGATGAAATCCGCTCAACTCGCATACAGGCGCGCATTTCTGTAAAATGCTGCGTCCTTTTCATTCGGCTCATCTGAGTCATCATTATTGAAAAATCTGCAACAGTATTGTCTTTAAGCAGGGTATTACAGTGGAAATCAATCCTATTCTGGAAACAATCAAAGACCTGAAAGCGCGTACAGACGTGCTTAGGGGGTACCTTTGACTACGCCAACAAGGTTGAGCGTCTCGAAGAAGTAGAGCAGGAACTGTCCCAGGGCGATGTCTGGGACAATCCGGAACGCGCTCAGGAACTGGGTAAGGAGCGTGCGTCGCTGGAAGCGGTCGTGAACACGATCAATACGCTTGATAACGGCCTGGCCGATGCCTCCGATCTGCTGGAAATGGCGGTCGAAGAAGACGACGAAAACGCTGTGGAAGATATCCGCACTGAGCTGGCTGCTCTGCAGAGTGAGCTGGAGACACTGGAATTCCGCCGCATGTTCTCCGGTGAACTGGACGAGAACAACTGCTACGTTGAAATTCAGGCAGGCTCCGGCGGTACTGAAGCGCAGGACTGGGCCAATATGATGCTGCGCATGTATCTGCGCTGGGTCGAGGCCCATGGCTTCAAGGGCGAGCTGATGGAAGTGTCTGAGGGTGAAGTGGCGGGTATCAAGAGTGCCACTATCCATGTGCAGGGCGAATACGCCTATGGCTGGCTGCGTACGGAAACCGGTGTCCACCGGCTGGTACGTAAGAGTCCGTTCGATTCCGGTAACCGCCGTCATACGTCTTTCTCGTCAGTGTTTGTATCCCCGGAAGTGGATGACAATATTGAAATTGAGATTAACCCGGCTGATCTGCGTATTGACGTATACCGTGCTTCCGGCGCTGGTGGTCAGCATGTTAACCGGACCGAATCTGCGGTACGTATTACCCACCTGCCGACCAATACCGTGACCCAGTGTCAGAATGACCGTTCGCAGCACAAGAACAAAGACCAGGCGATGAAGCAGATGAAAGCCAAGCTGTATGAGCTTGAGCTGCAGAAGCGCAGCGCTGAGGCGCAGGCGCTGGAAGACACCAAGTCTGACATCGGCTGGGGCAGCCAGATCCGTTCTTACGTGCTGGATGATGCCCGTATCAAAGACCTGCGTACCGGAGTCGAGACCCGTAATACTCAGGCCGTTCTGGATGGTGAGCTGGACCAGTTTATTGAAGCCAGCCTGAAACAGGGCCTGTAAGGCCCTTGCACGCACAGATATTGTTAAGGTTTTAAAATGACAGACACAACCAACGAAAACGCCGTCCAGGATGAAAACAAACTGATTGCTGAGCGTCGCACCAAGCTGGAAAAACTGCGTGGTGGCTGTACAGCCAACGGCCACCCCAACGATTTCCGCCGTGAGCATCTGGCAGCCGATCTGAAAGCTGAACACGGTGACAAAGACAAAGACACACTGTCTGCTGAAGGCATCCGTGTATCCGTGGCCGGCCGGGTGATGCGCCGCGGCGGTCCTTTTATCGGCATTCAGGATTCCACTGGCAGCATTCAGGCGTATATGGCTAAGCCGCTGCAGAAAGAAAGTGAGGCCTGGCAGCTGCTGGATATCGGTGACATCGTCGGTGTTTCCGGTGTGCTGCATAAATCCGGCAAGGGCGAACTGTATGTTGACGCCGATCAGCTGGAAAATCTGCGCATTCTGACCAAGTCCCTGCGTCCGCTGCCGGACAAGCATCACGGTCTGGCGGATCAGGAAATGAAATACCGTCAGCGTTATGTCGACCTGATCATCAACGAAGATACCCGCCGTACCTTCCTGATGCGTTCAAAAATTATTGAGGGTATCCGCTATTTCCTGTCCCAGCGTGGCTTTATGGAAGTGGAAACCCCGATGCTGCAGACCATTCCGGGCGGAGCCTCAGCGAAGCCGTTTGAAACCCATCACAATGCCATGGGCATTGATATGTTCCTGCGTATTGCGCCGGAACTGTATCTGAAACGTCTGGTGGTGGGTGGTTTCGATAAAGTCTTCGAAATTAACCGTAACTTCCGTAATGAAGGGACCAGTACCCGCCATAATCCGGAGTTCACCATGATTGAATTCTATCAGGCGTATGCGGATTACAATGACCTGATGGATATTACCGAAGCCATGCTGAAGTTCATTGCCGAAACGGTGCTGGGTACCACCATCATCGAATACGGCGATTCAACCTATGACTTCGGTGCCACTTTTAACCGCCTGAGTATGGTCGATTCGGTTATTCAGTTTAATCCGGATATGGATCCGGCAGTGATCCGTGATGCGGAAAATAATCTGGAAAAACTGAAAGAATACGCGCAGAGCGTCGGTGTACATTTTGGCCCGAAAGAAGCTGGATGGGGAGCGGGTAAAGTTCTGACTGAGATTTTCGAAGCAACGGTGGAAGAAAAACTCGATCAGCCGACCTTTATTACCGAGTATCCGTGGGAAGTATCACCACTGGCACGCCGTAATGATGCCAACCCGTTTGTGACCGACCGTTTTGAGTTCTTTGTCGGCGGGCGTGAACTGGCCAACGGTTTCTCTGAGCTGAATGACGCAGAAGATCAGGCGGCACGTTTCCGTAAGCAGGTGGAAGAGAAAGATGCCGGTGACGACGAAGCCATGCACTACGATGATGATTACGTCCGTGCGCTGGAATACGGCATGCCGCCGACCGCCGGTGAAGGTATCGGTATCGACCGTCTGGTAATGCTGTTTACCAACAGTCATACCATTAAGGACGTGATTCTGTTCCCGCATATGAAGCCTCTGGCTGACTGAGTGTAAACCTGCCGGCATGGTGCCGGCGGTGCTAGAAGAAACGGGTAATGCTCATTTATATATAAACTGCGCTTACCCGTTTTTTATTTCTGAATTTATGAAAGGAGTTCACTGTGGGTAAAACCGGTGAATTACATCCATCCTGGCAGGCGGTGCTGGGGCAGGAATTTGATCAGCCGTATATGCATAATCTGCGTGAATTTCTGCGTCAGGAAAAAGCGGCTGGTAAGGTAATTTTCCCGCCGGGGGCACAGATTTTTAACGCCTTTAATCACACCCCGTTCGATAAAGTACGCGTGGTGATTATTGGTCAGGACCCATACCACGGTCCGGGGCAGGCGCATGGTCTGAGTTTTTCCGTACAACCCGGTGTCCGTATCCCGCCGTCACTGGTGAATATTTTCAAGGAAATTGAAAGTGATCTCGGAATCCGCATGAGTGGCAGTGGTGATCTCACGCCCTGGGCAGATCAGGGCGTGCTGCTGCTGAACGCGACGCTGACGGTGGAACAGGCCAATGCCGGTTCGCATCAGAACAAAGGTTGGGAAGCGTTTACCGATGCCGCTATCAAAGCGCTTAATGAACAGCGCCAGGGGCTGGTGTTTGTGCTGTGGGGCAGCTATGCGCAGAAGAAAGGGGCGGTGATTGATGCGCAGCGCCACCTGGTGCTGAAATCACCACATCCATCGCCGTTATCTGCGCACCGTGGCTTCTTCGGTAATCACCAGTTTTCCCGTATTAATCAGTATCTGACGGCACAGGGCCAGCCCCCCATTAACTGGCAGGTCTGAACGCTGCAGCCGTTTAATACGGCTGCTGCAGATAAAACTGATACATGCCGGCAAACAGATCCGGTTTTTCCTGCTCGGCTTGCTGCCATTCCGCCAGGCTGATATCACGGGCGTGACTGCCCGGTGGTGGCAGCATTCCCAGCCACTGCAGGCCGGCGGTGGCGGCAAGCGCCGGCAGCTCAGTGATATCGAAGGTATGTTCCTGCTGATGGAAGATCAGATCACGGCAGGCGCTGAGGCTGTAAAAATCCGTTGACTGACAGATATCGGACCAGTCACCTTCGACCGATTTCTGCAGCAGGGCTTCGCGCATCAGGCGCATATCGGCCGGCAGCCGGGGAATGGCACTGCCCATCATCTTACGCAGCTGACTGATACTGCGGCGGGCTGTGCGGCTGTACAGCGCCACTTTCATTACGCCCCCCGGGCGTAACTGCCGGGCCAGTTGCTGCAGACCCTGCGCCGGATTCTGCATATGGTGCAGTACGCCGGAGCATTCGATGATATCCCACTGCTGTTCAAGCGCTGCAACATTAAGAATATTGCCTTGCACAAAGCGGATGGCCGGTGTGCCGAATTTCTCCGCCTGCAGGCTGGCATAGGCCAGCGCTGTGCTACTGATATCCAGAGCGGTGATCTGCAGCGGGGAAAAATAATGCGCCAGCCGTATCGCGTGCCGTCCTGTACCACAGCCGGCAACCAGTACGTCGGGACAGGGCGTTTTCAGCGTGCTGAGATCGGCCTGTGGAAAAACCTGCTGCAGTGACAGACGATAATTGGCTGGCTGGTTGTAGCCGATGTCCTGCCAGCGCGGATAAGGGTTTTCATTGTATTGGCGGCTGACTCTGGCTGAGACCTCATCCTGCGGACCCTGAATGGAGGGCAGCTGCCGTGCTGCCTGCTGCAGAGCTTCATGTTCCTGTAACTGGCTACTGATCAGGTCGTCAACGTTTGCCGGCCATTGCCGTGACGATCCGTTCAGCAGGGTGTAAAAGTCACAGCTGGCGAGTGGGCGGTACATCATCACCAGAATCAGCGCCGGGTAAATATCGGTGGTGCTGGTGTGGTCAAGCTGCAGCAGCTTGCCGGTCAGAGCGGCGAGCTGATCGGTCAGGGCGGCTTCCTGATCGGAAATGTACCAGACGGATTCGTTCAGCCGGCATTGGGCGGCGATGGCTTTCACCAGTGGCAGCATACCGCCCGGGATCGCCAGGTTGCGACTGCAGGACAGCAGCAGTGACTGGCGCAGGGTAATCAGCAGGCGTTCGATCAGCGGATCACAGAAACAGAAGCGCTGCAGACTTTTCAGCAGCAGTGGGTCACTGGCCAGGGTCGCCATTTCCAGCGGGCAGCCGGCTTCCGACAGGCGGAATTTATGCTTCAGCAGTGAGGCTGTCAGCGCTTGCAGCTGGCTGTGGTCCACGGCGGTAAAATCGAGATAACGCAGCAGGTCCTGCTCCAGTTCATCGGAGTAGAAATCAGCGACCACGTGTGAGGCCGCTTCAAACAGCTTGCTGCGTACCTGAATGTCGTCTGACAGGGTTTTGATCAGTTCCCGGTAGTGGCGGAAGGCTTCCACGTAATCGCCCTGCAGCAGCTTAACGTGCGCCAGTGAGACGGCTGCCCGGGTGGCAACGCGGGAGATGCGCGCAGAGCGTCCGAAATAATCGGCGGCGGCGGTCAGCTGTTGCTGAGCCAGGGCAATATGGCCGGCGCTGTACAGCAGTGCCGCGCTGTCCGGGCGCAGGGCGAGACCCTGCTGCACCCACTTTTCTGCCGCGCGGTAGTGGCCACGTTGCATCTCGATACGGGCCAGCAGGTTCAGCCCGGGAATGTAATCCGGACGGGCTGACCAGGCCTGGCGTGCGGCCAGCAGGGCGCGGTCGAGCAGGCTGCTGTCTGTTGCTTCTGACGAGCGGTTATATAACCGGCTGGCCTGTTCATACAGACGGCGGTGGTCAGTCCGGACACCGCGGGCTGCGGGTTGTAGTTGTGCACTGGCCATAATAAAGCCCTGATTAAAGGATGTTTATTGGCTGTCAGCATATATTGTGCCATATAATAAGTATTTGATTTTATTGGGAAAATTATTGTTCGTTCGGCGGCAAAGGCGGGCGTCCGGGTTGCCGGGCGGTTAACCCTTGCCGCCCGGCAGGCACAGTTTTTCAGACTGTACTCTGCTGCAGGGCTAAAGGTTTGCCTGCGGCGGCCGTCATAAAGAAGACAGAGAACATTGTGCAGGAGACGGGTATGTACAACAGTGGTGCCAAACAATATCAGCAGGTGAACCGTACCTCTGAGGTTCTGGATGCAGATCCGCATCGTCTGATTCAGCTGTTGATGGAGGCTGCGCTGACACGTATGGCTCAGGCCAAGGGTGCAATTGAACGCAAAGAAATGGATACCAAAGCCAGTCTGCTGGGGCGGGTGAACGAAATTATCCATACCCTGCAGGCAAGCCTGGATCATTCCGCGGGTGGCGATGTCAGTACAAATCTCGACCGTCTGTACGATTACATGCGTCGCCGCCTGTTTACCGCCACAGCGCATAACGACGTCGGGATGATTGACGAAGTGATGGGGCTGATGCTGCAGGTGAAAGAAGGCTGGGACGGCATCCGTGAAGAGTACCTGGCCGGTCTGCATGGTCAGCCGGCAGTCTCTCATGAGGCTCCTCAACAGCGGGTGGAAAGTCATATTTCCGCCTGAATCCGGTCATTTCCTTCCCGGATTTCCGGCACAAAATGTCTGTTTAAGACATTTTGTGCCTTGTCATCAGACGACAGCATCGGCTATAAAGGCCGCCAGCGCGCACTCTTTATAATATATTTATTTTTAACGTCAGAAGTTTGACTTGTGCCAGGTTGCCTACTTAACTGAACAGTCTGTAGTCAATCTAATGGCGCTCTGATGATCAGAAGAATTAACCGACAGGCGCATCGGGAAGGGAAGGCTGACCACTATGTGGAGAGAAATCAAAGTACTGCTCATCGATGACAATGAGCAACGACGACATGATATGAAAGTCATTCTCGACTTCCTTGGCGAAGAAGCCATCGTTGCGCAGCCGGGTAACTGGCGCCGTGAAGCGGAAGGAAGTGTGGAAGACAGCAGTGAAATCAGCGCAGTGCTGCTGGGTGACAGCAATGGTGCTTCACTGGAAGATGTGATTGAAGGCCTGCTGAGCTGGGATAAAGGCATCCCGATCCTGTTTATGGGGGAAGGCTCCCTGCCGGAAACACTGCCTGAATCTGTGCGCCGCGCTCTGCTGGCCACGGTGGAAGTCCCCCCCAGTTATAACAAGCTGCTCGACAGTCTGCACCGCTGTCAGGTTTACCGCGAACAATACACCCATAACCGCAGCCGTGGTGAACGCCGTGAGCTGCAGCTGTTCCGCAGTCTGGTCGGTACCAGTCGTCAGGTACAGCACGTACGCGAACTCATTATGCAGGTGGCCGATAAGGACGTCAGTGTCATGATTCAGGGTGAATCGGGAACCGGTAAAGAAGTGGTCGCCCGTAACCTGCATTATCACTCCCACCGCCGCAGCAGGCCTTTCGTACCGGTTAACTGTGGTGCCATTCCGGCTGAGCTGCTGGAAAGTGAACTGTTCGGTCATGAAAAAGGCGCGTTTACCGGAGCGATTAACAGCCGCCCGGGGCGGTTTGAGATGGCTGAAGGCGGTACTCTGTTTCTCGACGAAATCGGCGATATGCCGCTGAATATGCAGGTCAAAATTCTGCGTGTACTGCAGGAGCACACCTTTGAGCGGGTCGGCAGCAATAAAACCATTAATGCCAACGTCCGTATTATTGCGGCGACGCATAAGAATCTGGAAAAAATGATCGAAGACGGTACCTTCCGTGAAGACCTTTATTACCGTCTGAATGTGTTCCCCATTGATATGCCATCCCTGCGCGAGCGTGTGGAAGATCTGCCGCTGCTGCTGAACGAACTGATTTCCCGCCTGGAAAATGAAAAGCGCGGTTCCATCCGCTTTAATTCTGCTGCCATTATGTCGCTGTGCCGTCATGAGTGGCATGGCAATGTACGTGAGCTGGCGAACCTGGTGGAGCGGCTGGCGATTCTGCATCCGTACGGTGTGATCGGGGTGAATGAACTGCCGAAAAAATTCCGCCATGTGGATGATGCCGATGAGGGCAGCCCGGTTCCTGTGGTGACGGATATTTCCCAGAATGACGGCCGTCTGGCCGGGATAGATTCACCGGCACTGCTGCCGGTTAATGGCCTGGATCTGAAAGAGTATCTGCAGGATCTGGAATGTTCCCTGATTCAGCAGGCGCTGGACGATGCCAACGGCGTTGTCGCGCGGGCGGCAGAAAAACTGAATATACGCCGTACCACGCTGGTGGAAAAAATGCGCAAGTACAATCTCGGGCGTAAAGAAAAAGACTTCGCCTGATTCCCTCCCTTTTGCTGCGCGGCGTGCCGGTCAACAGGCCGGCCGCCCGGGGCTTCTCCTCTGTTCTCTGTTTTATAATCAAGAATTTGACGTTTTTTGGTGAAATTCGCGCTGAAAAACAGGCACGCTAATTGCTCAACCCCATGTCAGACAGTTTTTTTGCCGGATTTCCGGCAACAGACATGAGGTATTTATGGCAGAAGCGGCATTGAGTCAGCCGGTGAGTGTAACCGGTACCCGGCGTGGCCCGATTGAGCAGTCGGAGCTGCGCAAAGCGTTCGTACTGTTTAATGAAATGTCCCGGCAGCTGAGTGACTCGTACACCTTTCTGGAAAATAAAGTCGAACAGCTGAGCGGTGAGTTGGCCAGTGTATCTGCGCAGCGAATGCACGAGCTGGGAGAAAAAGAGCGCCTGGCTGACCGGCTGGAAAGCCTGCTGCAACTGCTGCCAGCCGGTGTGCTGCTGCTCGATCAGAATGGCTATGTCAGAAAAAGCAATCCGGCGGCGGATGACCTGCTGCTGGCTGCCGCCGCAGTGCCGTCGCTGGAAGGCCAGCGCTGGCGGACGCTGATCCGGAAATGTTTTAAGCCCCGCCGCGATGATGGTCATGAAATTTCACTGGTGGATGGCCGCCGGGTGCATTTGCGTACCGCACCGATGGCGAATGAACCGGGGCAGATTATTCTGCTGACCGACATGACGGAAACCCGGGCGCTGCAGTCAAAGCTGAGCCAGCATGAACGCCTGTCGTCGATGGGCCGTATGGTGGCCTCCCTCGCCCATCAGATCCGCACGCCACTGGCGGCGGCCACTCTCTATGCCGGTCATCTGGGCAACGAACAACTGACGGAAGAACACCGCATCCGCTTTGCCGGCAAACTGCAGGAACGTCTGCGCCACCTGGAAAATCAGGTACGTGACATGCTGATCTTTGCCCGTGGTGAAGCGCCGCTGAATGATGAAGTCTCGCTGGGTGAGCTGATGGCCGGGGTGCGGGATGCCATGGAAGTGGCATTGGCCAATCATCAGGCCAGCTGTGATATCCACAATGACATCCCGGCGCGGAAAATTATCTGCAACCGCGATGCACTGATCAGTTCACTGATGAATCTGGTGAATAACGCGCTGGAAGCATCACCGGGGGCTGTTCACATCGACATTGATGTCAGCCTGACCGGAGACGGCGCCATCCGCCTGCGGGTGATGGATAACGGTCCGGGTATGACGGATCAGCAGAAACAGAAAATTATGGAGCCTTTTTATACCACCAAAGCCAATGGTACCGGTCTCGGTCTGGCGGTGGTGCAGGCGGTTGCCAGAGCCCACCGGGCAGAATTCAAGTTAACTGACAGTTCTTCCGGCGGTGTGTCGGCGGAACTGATTCTGCCCTGAGCAGATCAGCAAGGAGAACCTTATGCGATTACTGGTTGTTGAAGATGATCCGCGTCTGCGGGAAGCGATAGTCGATACCCTGATGCTGAAAGGGCACGAGGTGTGCGAGGCGGCCAACGGTATTGATGCGCTCGCCATTGTGCGTTCACAGAACCTGGACCTGATGCTGTCGGATATTAATATGCCGGGCATGGACGGGCTGGAGTTGCTGCAGACCGTCAAGGCGGAACACCCCTGGTTGCCTGTGGTACTGATGACTGCCTATGGTGACGTCAGTCAGGCAGTGAAAGCCATGCAGCGTGGCGCTAATGATTACCTGATGAAACCGTTCGAACTGAAAGAGCTGGAAGATCTGCTGCGGCCGTTCAATACCACCGACGCTGCGCCGGTGGACGAATCCGAACCTGTGTGCGAAGCGCTGGCTTCCCAGCAGTTATTTCAGCTGGCGCAGCGGGTGGCGCAGACCGATTCCACCGTGCTGATCAGTGGTGAAAGCGGTACCGGTAAGGAAGTGCTGGCGCGCTATATTCATCAGAATTCTGATCGCCGCCATCAACCTTTTATTGCCATTAACTGTGCAGCCATTCCGGAAAATATGCTGGAAGCCATGCTGTTCGGTTATGAAAAAGGGGCTTTTACCGGCGCCTACAACGCCATGCCGGGTAAATTCGAACAGGCCGATGGCGGTACGCTGCTGCTGGATGAAATCACCGAAATGGATATGGGTCTGCAGGCAAAACTGCTGCGGGTGTTACAGGAACGTCAGGTGGAGCGTCTGGGCGGTAAAAAAGTACTGGATCTGGATGTGCGGATTGTCGCCACCACCAACCGTGATCTGGCTGACTATGTAGCGGAAGGAAAATTCCGTGAAGACCTCTACTACCGTCTGAGCGTTTTCCCGCTGCAGTGGCTGCCGTTGCGTGAGCGTAAGGAAGATATTCTGCCGCTGGCGCGCCGGCTGCTGGCACACCACGCCGGGAAAATGAAACGGCCGGCACCGGGACTGACCACCGAAGCGGCGCAGAAACTGCTGTCCCATCCCTGGCCGGGTAATGTCCGCGAACTGGATAACACCATGCAGCGCGCGCTGATTATTCAGACCGGCCCGCAGCTGTTCGCGGCAGATTTTATTCTGACGCCAGTGCCTAAAAACCGGCAGATTGAAACGCCGGTGGCTGAACCGGCTGTCAATGACGTGACGGATAACGAAGGTGCGCTGGGCTCCGATCTGCGGCACCGCGAAGTGGAACTGATTGTCCGCGCGCTGAAGGAAGAACCGAGCCGCAAAGAGGCCGCTGACCGGCTGGGCATCAGCCCGCGCACCCTGCGTTATAAAATGGCCCGGTTGCGTGATGACGGCATTGATGTCGAAGCCATGCTGGCCTGAATTTCAGCGTCAGAAAAATGCGCCCATGCCCAGAGCATCGGCGCATTTTTTATATCTGTAACAGCAGCGAGTTGGCAAGCCAATTGCAGTGTCAGTAAATAATACACAAACAACCCCGGAAAGCGTCAATATTTCGTATAACTGCTTCCGAACTTCAGCTGTTGAGGAAAAAGCCATGGTCAATCGCGTTGATATTAATTCTGTACTTATGCAGATGCGTCAGGTGAAAAACCAGCTGCGCAGCCAGCAGGAAATGAATGTAAATAACGTGGCGCCAAACGCCGCGGTGGATGTTGTGCGCAGTGTTCGTCAGGAACAGACTGCCAGCGCTATCCAGGGCGACAACACGGTGCCTGACTTTCAGACCATGTTCAAAAATGCGGTGGACACGGTCAACGCCAACCAGAAAGCATCGTCAGAACTGGCAACTCGTTTTGAACAGGGAGATCCTTCCGTGGATCTGCCGGAAGTGATGATCGCGCTGCAGAAATCCAGCGTGTCGTTTCAGGCGATGACCCAGGTCCGAAATAAACTGGTTGAAGCATATAAAGACGTCATGAACATGGGCGTCTGAGCAGGTATAAACCATGGATAACGTACCAGCAGCCACAGCCAACCCAGCCGACGGCTCGGCGGAAATCAGCAGCAGTTCATCACAGCCGGAAGAATCCGCTCATCCGGTTCTGGCGGGCTTTAACCGTCTCTCCATTGTCCGTCAGATCGGTGTTATCGCCGGCATTGCACTGGTGATCGGGCTGGCGATCGCCATTCTTATCTGGTCCCGTGAACCCAGTTATAAGCCGCTGATCACCCGTCTGCAGGATCACAATGCACAGGAAATTATCGAAATTCTGCAGCGTGAAGGTATTCCGTTTGAAATTGAACCGGGTGCCCAGATTCTGATGGTGCAGGCCGGTGATCTGCATGAAGCGCGGATGAAGCTGGCGGCTGCCAGTCTGATCGATGATAAAACCGTCGGTCTGGAAGTGCTGGATAAAGACAGCACACTGGGCACCAGTCAGTTTATTGAAAATGCCCGTTACCGCCGGGGGCTGG
Organism: Pseudomonadales bacterium; assembly: GCA_963682115.1. Taxonomy (GTDB): domain Bacteria; phylum Pseudomonadota; class Gammaproteobacteria; order Pseudomonadales; family Oceanobacteraceae; genus Venatoribacter. Next base: position 2,963,790 of record OY821639.1, read on the forward strand.
AAGGTGAGCTGGCACGCACAATTGCCAGCGTAAAATCCGTGCGCAATTCACGCGTGCATCTGGCGCTGCCGAAGCAGTCTGTCTTTGTCCGCGATCAGCGCAAGCCACGGGCTTCTGTCTTTGTGGAATTGTATGCCGGGCAGAGTCTGTCGCGTGATCAGGTGGAAGCGGTGGTTAATCTGGTGGCTTCCAGTGTGGCGGAAATGGATAAGGCCGACGTATCGGTTGTTGATCAGTTTGGTAACCTGCTGTCGCGGCCGGTAGAAGAAAGCCATGAGATGCTGGCCAGTAAACAACTGGAATATACCGAGAAGGTTGAATCGTCGGTTGCACAGGCTGTGAACAATATTCTTAAGCCTGTCTTGGGCGTCGATAATTACAAGGCGGAAGTATCTGCTGATGTCGACTTTACCGTGCAGGAGCAGAGTGAAGAACTGTATAACCCGGATCTGATTGCGCTGCGTAGTGAGCAGCTGATCAATGAAGAAAATACTGACCAGGTCAATGGCGGTATTCCGGGCGCGCTGTCCAATCAGCCGCCACCACCGGTCACGGCACCGGAAAACGCAGCCAATGGTGGTGGCACCAATGGCGCCACCGGCCGCCGCCGTTCCGAAGCAACACGCAATTACGAAGTGGACCGTACCCTGAGCTATAAACAGAGCCAGGTCGGCCGTCTGCGCCGTCTGACCGTGGCCGTGGTCGTCAATGACCGGGCGTCGCTGAACGCCGATGGTGAAACCGTCTACACTCCATGGGAGGAAGCCGATCTGCAGCGCCTGGAAATTCTGGTTAAAGACGCTGTTGGCTTCAATGCTGCCCGTGGTGACAGTGTGAATGTCATTAATTCTCCCTTCATGGGCAAAGGTGAACTGGAACTGGGTGATCCGGCTTTCTGGACGCAGCCATGGTTCTGGGAAATCATGAAACAGATATTGGCCGGCCTGTTTATTCTGGTGCTGATTTTCGGCGTCATCCGGCCTACTATCAAAAGCATTGCGAACCGTGGCCGCGATGAAGCATCCGTCCTGCTTGATGAGCTGGAAGATGCAGAAGCCGGCCTTGATGAAGACAAAGTCACCCTGGCCGGTATGGATGAGTTCATGCTGCCCGGGGCCTCAGAAAGTTTTGAACGTCAGCTGGATGCCCTGAAAGGCCTGATCGCCGAAGATCCGGCGCGGGTAGCCCAGGTGGTGATCAAATGGGTGAACGAAGATCATGGCAAATGAAGACAACGGAAACAGCACCAATGAGCTGGCCAGGCTGAGCAGGCTGGAGCGTTCTGCCATCCTGCTGATGAGTCTGGGTGAAAAAGACGCGGCAGAGATCCTGAAGCACATGGGCCCGAAAGAGGTGCAGCGGGTGGGCACCGCCATGGCCACACTCAACAGTGTGAACCAGACCCAGGTGGAAGGTGTGGTGGCTGAATTCCTGGAAGCCGTCAGCGGCCAGACCGGTATGGGGCTGGGTTCGGATGCCTACATCCGTAACATGCTGACTCAGGCGCTGGGTAATGATAAAGCCGGCGCGCTGATTGACCGTATTCTGCTTGGTGGTAATACCACGGGGCTGGATTCGCTGAAATGGATGGAGCCACGTCAGGTGGCTGACCTGATCCGTCACGAACATCCACAGATTCAGGCGATTGTGGTCTCTTATCTGGACGCGGATCAGTCCGCCGAAATCCTCTCCAATTTTGATGAAAAAGTCCGTCTGGATATCGTTATGCGGGTTGCCGCGTTGGAAGCGGTGCAGCCGGCGGCCCTGCATGAACTGAATGATATTCTTGAACGTCAGTTTTCCGGCAAAGCCGGGGCGCAGACCACCACCATTGGCGGTGTCAAAGTGGCGGCCAATATCGTCAACTTTGTGGACAGCTCCATGGCTTCCGATCTGCTCGAACAGATCAAGGAAGTGGACGAAGATCTGGGCATTCAGATTCAGGACCTTATGTTCGTGTTCGACAACCTGGTGGATGTCGACGACCGTGGTATTCAGGCCCTGCTGCGCGAGGTCTCCACCGATCTGCTGGTGGTGGCACTCAAAGGCGCCGATCCGTCTGTGCAGGAAAAGATTTTCAAGAACATGTCGAAACGGGCTGCCGAGCTGCTGCGTGATGACCTTGAAGCGAAAGGGCCGGTTAAGGTCAGCGAAGTGGAAGCCTCGCAGAAAGAAATTCTTACCATTGCCCGTCGTTTGGCCGATGCCGGCGAAATTGTGCTGGGCGGTGGTGGTGAGGCCATGATGTAACATGACTGATTACCGTCAGAATCACCATTTTCAGCCGCTGCATGAAAATGACGTCAAGGAAGAACTGAAACCCTGGCGGCTGCCGTTCTGGACTGAGCCACCGGCCTGGCTGGTGGAAAAAAAAGACAAGGAACAGCCGGAAGCCACTGCCGCAGAGCAGGAAGACAGTACGGAAGAAGAGCTGTCACTGCCGACCGCGGAAGAGCTGGAGAATATCCGCCGTGAAGCCTACAACGATGGTCTGGAACAGGGCCTGATTGAAGGGCGTCAGCAGGGCCGTAAGGAAGGCTATGATGCCGGCCACAACGAAGGCTATGAAACTGCGTTCAGTCAGGGGGAAAAAGAAGGCCGAGAGCAGGGCTTCAGCAGCGGCCAGGAAGAAGGTCTGCGGCAGGGACAGGCAGACATCAATTTAACCGTCAAACGTCTGCAGCGGATTATTTCCCGTCTGCAGGCGACGCTCACCGAGCGTGATCAGCAGTTGCCGGAAGTGCTGGCGGCATTGGTTGCCGGTATCTGTGGCCAGGTACTCGGCGAAGAGCTGAAAGACGGTGCTGTGAATATTCATCAGTTTGTCCGCCGCGCGCTGGATGAGCTGCCTGCCGGGGAAAAAAATGCCCACGTCTTTGTCGGACCGGAAGATGCCCGGCATCTGCGTAACAGCCCCGATGGCAGTGGTGACGAACTGCACTTCTCTGTCGATGAAAGCCTGCCGGCCGGCAGTTGCCGGGTGGAAAGTGAACACACGCTGGTGGAATATTCATCCGCCGAATACCTGAACCAGATTCTCGAACGGGTGTTGCCGCAGATGATGCATCAGGCAGCCTCCTATCCGGATGAACAGGAACAGGTCGGATGGGACAGCACCGACGAGGATAATGTGACCGCAACGGTTGGTGCTGATGTAACGGCCGGAACCCCTGAAACCCCGAAGGCGGCTGCCCCTGAGAGTGGCGCCGACGAGTCCGGGTTAAGCGAGCCCTCCCCGCCGGATATCACTGCCGCCGGAGAAGCCAGCAGAAGCGCAGCGACCGGGGAGGCCGGTCATGAGCCTGAGTGAGCGCTGGCAGAACCTCCTGCCGCAGACAATCCCTTACCAACCCAGGGTCGCCGGGACGTTAGTCCGCATGGTTGGTCTGACGCTGGAAGCCATCGGGCTGAATGTGCGTGTCGGTGACCGCTGTATGGTAGAGCGCCGTCACGCGGAAGATATTGAAGCGGAAGTGGTGGGCTTCGATGACAAGCGTATTTTCCTGATGCCGATCGAACAGGTCGATGGCCTGCGTCCCGGTGCCAGAGTCTGGCCGCTGACCGTCACTGCCGATGCACCGGTGGGATTTAACCTGCTGGGCCGGGTTCTGGACGGTACCGGGCGACCATTGGATGGCCGTGGGCCACTATCCGGTGTGGAGCAGGGTAATTTGCAGGGCCGAACCATCAATCCGCTGCACCGTGCCCCGATCCGTGAACCACTGGATGTGGGTATCCGGGCCATTAACGCCATGCTCACCGTTGGCCGTGGCCAGCGTATTGGTTTATTTGCCGGCTCCGGTGTCGGTAAAAGTGTGCTGCTGGGCATGATGACCCGCTTTACCAGCGCTGACGTGATTGTGGTCGGCCTGATTGGTGAGCGTGGCCGTGAGGTGAAGGAATTTATCGATGAAATTCTCGGTGAGGAAGGTCTGCAGCGTTCCGTGGTGGTGGCATCACCGGCGGATGATTCACCACTGATGCGTCTGCGTGCCGCACAGTACTGCACCTCGGTGGCGGAATATTTCCGCGATCAGGGACAGAACGTTCTGCTGCTGATGGACTCTCTCACGCGTTATGCCCAGGCCCAGCGTGAAATTGCCCTGGCCGTAGGGGAGCCGCCGGCGACTAAAGGCTATCCGCCGTCGGTGTTCAACAAGCTGCCCAAGCTGGTGGAACGTACCGGTAATGGTCCGGAAGGTGGTGGTTCCATCACGGCATTTTATACCGTGCTCAGTGAAGGCGACGATATGCAGGACCCGATTGCTGACGCCAGCCGGGCGATTCTCGACGGCCATATTGTGCTGTCGCGTAAACTGGCTGAAGAAGGGCATTATCCGGCCATTGATGTGGAAGCGTCGGTCAGCCGGGTGATGCCACAGATTGTTGATGAGACCTGGCTGCGCAAAGCTCAGCTGTGTAAGCAGCTGATGGCACATTACCGCCAGAATCAGGATCTGATAGCCGTCGGTGCCTATCAGTCAGGTAACGACCAGCTGCTGGATGTCGCCATTGAACGCATGCCGAGAATCAAAGCCATGCTGAAGCAGGCGCTGAATGAAGGCTGTGATCTGAAAAGCAGCGAACAGGCGCTGAATGAGCTGTTCCCCACGCCAGCCAACGCCGGTAACGAAGGGCGGAAAAAATGAGGCGCCATCCGCGTGCTCAGCGTCTGCAGGTGGTGCTGGACCTGACCGAGCGGCAGGAGCAGGATGCACTGCGTGAATGGGGCACGCTGCAGCAGCAGCTGCTTCAGGAGCAGAATCAGCGTCAGCAGCTGGAAGTTTATACGCTTGAGTATCAGCAGCAGATATCGGCGCCCAGAGATACCCCGGTCACGGCCGGCTCCGTGCATAATGCACTGGGCTTTATGGGACAGATTGAAGCGGCACTGAAAAGCCAGAGTCAGAAAATCCGTCAGGTACAGGATAAAACGGATAAAGCCCGGGAAAGTTATCTGGTTCTGCGCGGCAAGGTAAAAGCCCTTACCGATCTTATTGATAAGCTTGAACAGGAGTTCATGCTTCAGGATGAAAAAAACGCCCAGAAACAGGCGGATGAATGGGCAAACCGCGCCGCTTTCCGGTCACGTTCTGCCCGACATTCGTCGTAATATATTGTATTCGTTCTCTCAGGTTAAATTGTTAATTTATTGATTTAAATAACTATTTTTCTGCACCGCAGCCTATCTTTTTATACTAATAATACAAATAACTATTAACTCAAACATTAATAGCTGAATCGCGCTAGCAGCTCGGTGAAGTCAGACTACTCTTATGAAAAAGAACACCATACAAAGGGTCAGTTATGACGGATGTTATAACCATTCAATGTGGCGAACGCCTCAGTATTGAGATGGTGGAGGAATTATTTTCCCGGGTGGAAGCGTCACTGCACAACAGCGCTGATATCTGCCTGGCAGGAAATAACATTCAGTTCTGTGATACGGCCGGTCTGCAACTGATTCTTTCGTTGCAGAAAACTCTGGCCAAGACCGGCGGCAGTATCTGCTGGCAGGGTGTCAGCCCGGTACTGACTGAAACGGCTGCCTATCTTGGGCTGACCCGTGTACTGAACCTTTCTGAATATTCCCAGCTTACTGATTAACAGGAGTTATCAACCATGGCGAGCATTTTAGCTGTCGACGATTCTGCATCCATGCGTCAGATGGTGTCATTTACCCTGCGCGGCGCCGGCCATGACGTTCAGGAAGCTTCAGACGGTGTTGAAGCGTTGCGTCTGGCTAATGACAAGAAATACGACCTGGTTTTGTCGGACGTCAATATGCCAAATATGAACGGGATTGAGCTGGTTAAGGAATTACGTGCCCTGGCCGATTATAAATTTGTACCGGTACTGATGCTGACCACGGAATCGGCCGGCGATATGAAAATGCAGGGCAAGCAGGCCGGTGCGACAGGCTGGATTGTTAAACCCTTTAATCCAGACCAGTTACTGAGCACGATCAAGCGCGTGCTGGGGTAAACGTATGAGTATTGATCTTTCACAATTTCATCAGGTCTTTTTCGAAGAAAGTTTCGAGGGGCTGGATGTTATGGAAAGTCAGTTACTCGACCTGACGCCGGAAAGCGTGGATGCCGAAGCGGTAAATACTATATTCCGCGCCGCGCACTCCATCAAAGGTGGCGCCGGCACTTTTGGTTTTATGCAGATATCCGGCTTTACCCATGTGGTCGAAACCCTGCTGGATGAAATCCGTTCCGCTAAACGTCCGATGCTGCGGGGTTATGTGGATCTTTTCCTGCAGTCGGTGGATTGTCTGCGCGCCATGCTGAGCAATCTGCAGGCCGGTGATACGCCGGATAGCGAACGCCCGGCACAGCTGAAAGCTGAATTTGAAAAAATCCTGGCCGGCGATGACAGCGCGGCACCTGTCAGCACTGACAGCGCCGCAGTACAAGCGACGGGTAGCGCCAGCGGTGCAGGCTGGCGGATTCATTTTCATCCGGGGCAGGATATTCTGCAGACCGGTAATGAACCTTTCCGTATGTTCCGGGAATTGCAGGAACTGGTTGGTGAAGACTATCTGGCCGTGCTTCCTGATACTTCTTCGGTACCGGAAATCAGCAGCCTTAATCCGGAACTCTGTTACCTGAACTGGGTACTGGAAGTCCGTAAAGATATCGATAAAGAAAGCCTCGCCAGTGTGTTCGAATGGGTTGAGGATGACTGTGATATACGCTACGAGGCATTGTCTGCTGCCGCCGAGGACGCAGATGCTGATGGTGAAACTGATGCCGCAGCAGAACCCCCTGCCAGTGGTCAGCCGGCAATCATACCGGAAGCTGTCGCGGCGGCGGTGAATGCGGCGGCTGCCGTGTCAGCATCTCAGGCGAAAAAAGCCCCCGCGAAGAACAGCGAACCGTCTTCCATCCGGGTGTCGATCGATAAAGTCGACAGCCTGATCAATATGGTCGGTGAGCTGGTGATTACCCAGTCCATGCTCGGACAGCTGGGACTGGAATTTGATATGAGCCGCCTGGCGCGGCTGCAGGAAGGCTTATCCCAGCTGGAACACAATACGCGTGAGCTGCAGGAAAGCGTGATGAAGATCCGCATGATGCCGATCAGTTTTGCCTTCAGCCGCTTTCCGCGTCTGGTCCGGGATCTGGGTTCCCAGCTGGGTAAAGACGTTAATCTGGTGATGCTGGGCGAAAATACTGAGCTGGATAAGACGGTCATGGAAAAAATCGGTGATCCGCTGGTGCATCTGGTCAGGAACTCCATGGATCACGGGCTGGAAACAACAGAAAAACGGATTGCCACCGGTAAACCGGCACAGGGAAACATTACCCTTAACGCATTTCATCAGGGCGGTAATATTGTTATCGAAGTGAAAGATGATGGTGCCGGTCTGAATGAAGACAGGATTCTCAGCAAAGCACGGGAAAGAAAACTGGTACCGGAAAATACGGAGTTGTCAGCAGAAGACATTCATCAGCTTATTTTCCTGCCCGGCTTTTCCACCTCCGACAGCGTCAGCGATATTTCCGGCCGCGGTGTGGGCATGGATGTTGTCCGCCGCAATATCAACGAACTGAACGGCACGATTGAAGTGCAGTCACGCCGTGGTGAAGGCTCAACCTTTATTATCCGCCTGCCGCTGACACTGGCGATTCTGGATGGTCAGCTGGTCAGAGTGAAGAACGAGACCTATATCTTTCCGCTGGTGTCGATTGTGGAATCGATCCAGCTGCAGAAGCGTTCACTTAACCACATCACCGGCAGTCAGTTTGTGATGAAGCTGCGTGATGAATATATACCGATTGTGCGCCTGGATAATCTCTTCGGCCTGCGCCGCAAAGAAGAAGAAGCGGAAAATCCGATGCTGGTCGTGGTTGAAGGTGACAACGAGAAAATCGGTATTGTAGTTGATGATCTGCTCGGTCAGCAGCAGGTGGTGATCAAGAGCCTGGAACAGAACTATCAGAAGGTTCACGGCATTTCAGGCGCCACCATTCTGGGTGACGGTACCGTAGCCCTGATTATTGATATTTCCGGCATCGGAAAAACGACAGAGCCTTCCAAAACAACCCCAGGATCTGAACAGGCAGCCTAGCGATGACTATGAATGCAGCAGACTCAGTCACAGACCCGGCACGGGATCATGAACAGCAGTTTCTGACCTTTATGATGGCCGGTGAAGAATATGGTGTGGACATCCTGGCAGTTCAGGAAATCCGTGGCTGGGAAGAATCCACGCTGATTCCCAATGCGCCGGAATACATCCGCGGTGTTATTAACCTGCGCGGTACGATTGTTCCTGTTATGGATCTTCGTATCCGTTTCGGACTGGAGCGGGTTGAATACAGTCCGCTGACGGTGGTGATTATCCTCAAGGTTGAAAAAGAGCATGGCGACCGGGTAATGGGCATTATCGTGGATGCTGTATCCGATGTTTATACCATTGCCGATGAAGATACACGCCGGCCACCGGAACTCAGTGAAGATGATAATTCAGGCTTCATCCATGGGCTGGTCAATGTTAACGGGAAGATGGTGATTCTTCTCGATGTGGATGAACTGCTCCGGATTCGGGGGCGACAGACAATGGCAGGCCTGCTGGCCGGATAAAATAACAGGTCTGCAACGGCAGCAGTGTCTGCCTGCGGCGAGGAGAAGGTAATGGGTATTTTCAGTAATCTGATGGGGTCAGGCATCAGTCAGAGAGAAAAAGAACTTGAGTCAACACTGGCAGCCCTGGATAAGAGCATGGCCCGTATTGAGTTCTCAATGGATGGCACCATTCTGGAAGCTAATGAAAATTTCCTTAATGTTATGGGTTATCAGGCATCAGAGCTTGTTGGTAAACATCACCGTATCTTTGTTGATGCAGAATATCGTGATAGTGATGAATATAATGAATTCTGGGAAATTCTTAACCGCGGTCGTTTCCATCAGGCAGAATATCTGCGCATCGGCAAAGGCGGGAAAGAAATCTGGATTCAGGCCTCCTATAACCCGGTACTGGACGACAATGGTAAGCCGTATAAAGTCGTCAAATACGCAACCGATATCACTGCGCGGGTTCTTCAGGACCGTAAGAACCTTTTTAATGCAAATTGCGCTAACGCGTTAAAGCTATGCCAGGCAAATGTCATGCTTGCAGATAATGACCTTAACATTGTGTACGCTAATGACAGTGTTATATCTATGTTGGGTAACCGGGAATCAGAGCTGTCTAAAGTCATGCATGGCTTCAGTGCTCAAAGCCTGGTCGGAACGAATGTGGACAAATTCCATAAGAATCCTTCCCATCAGCGGCAAATGCTGGCTGCCCTGTCTCAGCCTCATCACACCGAGGTTAATGTTGCCGGTCTGACATTCGGCCTGATAGCCATTCCCTGGAAAGATCAGGACGGTAACAGAATAGGTACCATTGTTGAGTGGCAGGACCGTACACAGGAAGTGGCGACAGAGCAGGAAATTGATGCCATTGTGGAATCCGCCGCCGCCGGCGATCTGTCAGTGCGGCTGGAAATTACTGGTAAGCAGGGGTTCTTCCTCAAACTCAGTGAAGGCCTGAACCGTCTGTTGACCATTTCCGACAGTGTGGTCAGCGATACAATCCGGGTATTCGATGCGCTGGCGCATGGCAATCTGACCCGCCGTATTGACGATAATTATCAGGGGGCGTTCGATAAGCTGAAACAGGATGCCAATGCGACGGTTGATCGTCTGACCGATATTATTACCCGCATCCGCGAAGCCGCTTCCACCGTATCCACCGGTGCCAGTGAAATTGCACAGGGTAACGCCGACCTGAGTAAACGTACCGAGTCACAGGCGTCCAGTCTGGAAGAAACCGCATCGAGCATGGAAGAAATGACCAGTGCGGTAAAACAGACCAGTGAAAACTCAGTGCATGCCAATGAGCTGGCGGCGTCTGCCAAACAGAAAGCCACCACTGGCGGCGAGGTGGTGAGTAAGGCTGTCGTGGCTATGGAAGAAATCAATCAGGCGAGTAAGAAAATAGCCGATATTATCAGCGTCATTGATGAAATCGCGTTCCAGACCAACCTGCTGGCACTGAATGCGGCGGTTGAGGCTGCCAGAGCGGGTGAACAGGGGCGGGGCTTTGCCGTGGTCGCGGGCGAAGTGCGTAATCTGGCCCAGCGTTCAGCTGGCGCCGCACGCGAGATTAAAGACCTGATCCGTGACAGTGTTGATAAAGTGGAAGCCGGTACGTCACTGGTCAATGAATCCGGTAAAACCCTGGATGAAATTATCCAGTCGGTGGACCGCGTGTCGGTCATGATTCAGGAGATCAGCACCGCTGCCCGTGAACAGTCTTCCGGTATTGAGCAGGTCAACAGTGCCGTTGCGCAGATGGACGAGATGACACAGCAGAATGCGGCGCTGGTTGAAGAAGCCTCGGCCGCTGGTGAAGCCATGGCAGAACAGGCACAGTCGATGACCCAGATGATGGAATTCTTTACCCTCAGTGAAGGCGGCGTTGCGGCAGCGGCCGTTGCTGCTCCGGTGGTCAGCAGTAAAAAGTCCAGCGGACAGACCTTTGGCCAGAAAAACAGTAGTTTTTCTGTAAGCTCTGATGACGATGACTGGGCAGAATTCTGAGAACGTGGCAGACATGAAGCAATCGGTGCCCGCCCGCCCGGCAGGGGAAGTCCGCGAATTTCTGATGACAGATGCGGACTTTGCCCATATTTCAAAACTGGCCGGAGAGCTGACCGGTATTGTGCTGGCCGGGCATAAACGTAATATGGTTTACAGCCGTATCGCCCGCCGGGTCAGGGCGCATAATATGTCGAGTTTTGCGGAGTATCTGCACTACCTTGATCAGAATCTGACGTCGGAAGCGACCAGCTTTATTAATTCGCTGACCACCAATCTGACTTCCTTCTTCCGTGAACCACATCATTTCCGCTACCTGAAAGATCACCTGTTGCCGGATATTAAGGCGGCACATAAAGGTAAGCGGCTGCGGATCTGGTCAGCCGGTTCTTCCACCGGGCAGGAAGCCTATTCCATTGCCAGTACGGTACGGGAGGCAGGCTTTTCTTCTGACTGGGATATCAAAATTCTTGCTACCGACCTGGATTCCGATGTGCTGGAAACCGGCCGCCGGGGGATTTATCCGCTGACAACAACCGATGGGCTGGCACCGGAGCTGATCCGGAAAATGTTTCTCCACAGCAAAGACGGCAAGTCGGTGCAGGTGAAAGATGAACTGCGGCGTATGGTTTTCTTTAAACGCCTTAACTTGCTGGAAGAGTGGCCGGTGAAAGGACCGTTTGATGTTATTTTCTGCCGTAACGTGGTGATCTATTTCAACAAGAACACCCAGAGAAGCCTGTTCCGGCGTTTTGCGTCGCTGTTGCCTCAGGGCGGCCACCTGATGATCGGACATTCAGAAAACCTGTCCGGTATCTGTGATGAGTTTACATCCATAGGTCAGACAATGTACCGGAGGAGCTGATGAATATCCATGATGCCGCCCGTCCGGTGCAGCCACCGGCCAGTGCTGGTTTTGAGCATGTGAACCGCTATTGGGACACGGTTCATCACGTTTGGGCAGCCAAAATTCTGCCGGGTGAATTTTACGTATCCACCCATGGGGAAATGATTGTGACCGTGCTTGGCTCCTGTATCGCGGCCTGTATCCGTGACCGCGTACGGGGCATCGGTGGTATGAACCATTTTATGCTGCCGGAACAGGGTGAACATTCGTCGGATGTGTGGGGAACCAACCCGAGTACGCATGCTTCCCGCTATGGCAACTGGGCGATGGAATATCTGATCAATGAAATTCTTAAACGTGGCGGCCGCCGGGAAAACCTGGAAGTAAAGCTGTTTGGTGGCGGACAGATGATTGCCTCGATGACGGATATTGGTCAGCGCAATATTCTCTTTGCACACAATTATCTCAGCAATGAAGGTCTGCAGGTCGTGGCATCGGATGTGGGTGATGAATTTGCCAGAAAAGTGCTGTATTTTCCGGATACCGGTGCGGCCAAGGTCAGACGTATTAAACAGCTGAAAAACGATACGCTTATCAAACGCGAAGTGGCCTATCAGAAAGAGGTTTCCAGACCGTCAGTTGCCGATGCCGGCAGTATTGATCTGTTCTGAGTATGACCGGCGGTAAAGGATGATGGAAAAAAAGATTCGCCTGCTGATTATTGATGATTCGGTTCTGATCCGCAAAATGCTGCGCGAAGTGTTTGACGGCGCTGAGGATATTGACGTGGTCGGCATGGCCGCAGATCCTTTTATCGCGCGCGATAAAATCAAGCAGCTGCATCCGGATGTGCTGACGCTGGATGTGGAAATGCCGCGCATGAACGGTCTGCAGTTTCTCAGTAATCTGATGAGGCTGAGACCAATGCCGGTGGTCATGGTCTCGACTCTGACCGCAGCCGGTGCGCCGGCTACTCTGGACGCGCTGGAAATGGGGGCAGTGGATTACATTGCCAAGCCGCAGGCTCAGACGGAAGAAGCGTTCCGCGATTTTGCCCGCCAGCTGACCGGAAAAGTGAGAATGGCGGCAGCGGCCAGAGTGCAGGCGCTGACCGTAGCCAAACCGCTGCGTGCGCGGCCGGCGCCGGTTGCACATGCAGATTATTCGCGTCTGATTGCGGTTGGCTCATCGACTGGTGGCACGGAGGCGATCCGCGAGCTGCTCAGCGGCGTGCCGGCAGACTGTCCGCCGATACTGATTACCCAGCATATTCCGGCAGTATTCAGTGCGTCGCTGGCGCTGCGTCTGGACCGTAATCTGCCGATGGAGGTGCGGGAAGCAGAAAATGGACTGCAGGTGCAACCGGGCCGGGTCATTATTGCTCACGGCGGGTATCATCTGAAATTCCGCCGTGACGGTCAGAACCTGTTTTGTGTGCTGGACGACGGCGAAAAAGTAAACCGTCACAAACCGTCGGTTGAAGTCATGTTTGATTCACTGGGCGAACTGGTGCGTGGCGAGAAAATGGTGGCAGTGATGCTTACCGGCATGGGGGCTGATGGCGCCCTGGCCATGAAGCGCCTGCATGACCGTGGCGTCAGAACACTGGCGCAGGATGAATCCAGCTGTGTGGTCTGGGGGATGCCCAAAGCTGCCATTGATCTCGGTGCGGCGGACCGGGTGGTTTCTCTTAGCAAAATGTCTGAGGTTATGCTGGAAGCCGCTTTGTGAGGCTGACAATTATCAGCTTTGTGCTACACCTATAAGAAAGGAACACCGGGCAACCCGCTGCGGTAATAAAGGTAATCGACTGGAGAGTTATCGATGACAGTACAAGCTTCTCTCGCAGGGAACGGGCGGGAACTGACCATTAAGGTTGATGGCCGCTTTGATTTCAGTGCTCATCAGGAATTCCGTGAAGCCTATGAAAATGTTCCGGGTGAGGTCAAAAGCTTTGTGGTTGACCTCGGTGGTACGTCCTACCTGGACAGTTCGGCGCTCGGTATGTTGTTGTTGCTGCGCGATTTCGCTGGTGGTGACGGCGCGGATGTACAGATCGTGAACTGTAATGCGGACGTCCGTAAGATTCTGACGATCTCCAATTTCGAGCAATTATTCACCATTCAGTAGATACCGCTCACATGGATGGTATTAAGGTACTGATCGCGGATGATAACCAGATAGACCGTATGGTGTTGTCCCGCATTGTCCGTAATCAGGGCTATGAGGTCTTTGAAGCGGAAAATGGCCAGCAGGCACTTGAGGCGTTTGAGCAATTTGCGCCGGATATCGTGCTGATGGACGTCATGATGCCGGTGATGGACCGCAGGGAAGCGGCCAGAAAGATTAAATACAATGCCGGTGAAGATTTTGTCCCCGTTATTTTCCTGACCTCCCTGACCGATGCCCAGAGTCTGGCTGACTGTCTGGAATCCGGTGGTGATGATTTTCTCAGTAAACCTTACAACCACATCATCCTGAAAGCCAAAATCAGCTCCTTTTATCGCATGCGCGAAATGCACCGCACCCTGCAGTTTCAGCGCGATACCATTGCATCCAATAATGAGCACCTGATGCATGAACAGCATGTGGCGAAGGCGGTATTTGATAATGTTGCCCATGCCGGTTGCCTGTCGGCGCCGAACATCCGCTATATGCTTTCCCCTCTGGCAGTTTTTAACGGCGATGTTCTGCTGGCCGCCCGTAAGCCGGCCGGCGGCATGCACGTGCTGTTAGGGGACTTTACCGGCCATGGCCTGCCGGCAGCGATCGGTGCGATGCCGCTGGCTGAAATTTTTTATGGCATGACCGCCAAGGGCTTCGCGCTGGTGGAAATCCTGCGTGAAATTAACGTCAAGCTGAAAGGTATTCTGCCGGTAGGCTTTTTCTGCTGTGCGGTGGTGGTCGATCTGAGCTTTGACCGTAAATCCATGAGCGTATGGATGGGCGGGGTGCCTGACTGCTATCTGCTGCGAGCCGGCAACCCGGTACCGGAAGTGCTTTCTTCCGGGCACTTACCGCTCGGAGTACTGAATAACGACAAGTTCAAGGATCATCTGACCGAATATCAGGTGGAGGAAGGCGATCGCCTGTTTCTCTGGTCTGACGGTATTCAGGAAGCCCGTAATCCTTCCGGCGAGATGTTTGGTGAAGAGCGTCTGCGTGAGGTCTTTGCGCGCGCGGCATCTCCCGACAATGTTTTTGATGATATCCAGCACACACTGAATGACTTTCTGCAGGGGACCGATCACGATGACGATGCCACGCTGCTTGAGCTGCGCATGGTCAATGAAAGTGAGCTGGAAAAGGCGGATGTGAAACTCACTTCCGGTCCCATTGCCGGCCCGGTCGACTGGCAGATGCGTTATGAGCTGGGGCCGGAAAGTCTGAAAAATTTTAACCCGCTGCCATTAATGATCCACATTATGATGGAAGTTCCGGGGCTGCGTGTAATGGGAGGTCAGCTGTACACGGTTATGGCGGAACTCTTTTCCAATGCCTTTGAACACGGCGTACTGGGGCTGAACTCCTCGCTGAAGCATTCCGCGGACGGTTTTATGCAGTATTACCGTGAACGATCAGAGCGGCTGGCCGGGCTGGAGGATGCCTATATCATCATTGATATGAAACACAGTGGTGACGGACACAGCGGCAGGCTGGTGCTGACGGTGGAAGACAGTGGCCCCGGGTTTGACTTTCAGGGCCTGTGCAACCGTTCCGGCATGCAGGCTAATGCCTATTCCGGGCGGGGGCTGCCGCTGGTGGCCGGTATCTGCGAATCGCTGAGTTATCAGGGCATAGGCAATAAGGTCGAGGCAGTGCTACGATGGCCTTGTATACAGGACGGGAGTAATACGGATGGCACAGGAAGACCACTTTGATCAGGACTCACTGGAGATGCTGAAGGATGTGATGGCTGACGAATTCGGTGACCTGATCCTGGTTTATATCAAAGATTCCGACGACCGGCTGCCACTGATTCACGACGCCCTGGCTGCTGCGGATGCCACCCAGCTGCGTGAGCTGGCCCACAGCTTCAAGGGCGCCAGCGCTAATATCAGTGCAGCGCCTCTGGCAGAGCTGTGTTTCCGTCTTGAAAGTGCTGCCAGAGACGGTCATCTGGCAGACGCAGACGTGCTGGTGGCCGCCATTGAGAGTGAATACCAGCAGGTTGCGGCGCTGCTGAAAGGCATGCTCTGATCTTTCTCTTCTTTCCCCTTATCCCGCTACACGGAAAACTGGCCCGTCCTTTGCGTAATGCTTACAAACCTGTTTAACCAGGCGCATTTACGGAGTTATTCATGAACGCAACGGGATCCGGTTCGTCCGCGCTCAGTCTGCTGGCAGCACTCGGTCAGCCCCAGGGGGACAGCCTGTCCGGGCTGCCCGGCGGTGCTGCCGCTGATGGACAATTTTCTTCCCTGATAACCGGCCTGATGGCCAATGATGGTGTGGCAACCCCGCGGTTACAAAATTTGCCGCTGGCGGATCAGTCTTTGCCGCTGCAGACAGCGTTGTCTGCTGCGGAAAGCGGAACCGACAGCCTGTTACAACCTCTGGCGGCAGAAGCCGGGGATCTTGAAACGGTGCTGCAGCAGATCCGTCAGGGCGAGCAGCCGCTGACCCTGACGGCAGTAACCGGACCCGCCCGTGACGAGGTCGCTGCCACAGACGACAGCGCCGCAGATGATCTGACGCCGGATACGGATGGCGCCAACGTTCTTTTTGCCGATCTGCCGGTAGCGGCTTCAGCGCCCGTCGCGGCTGAACGTATGGCCGGGCTGCCGACTGACGGCAGTGGTAGCCCTGGCCGTAGCAACAGCAGTAGTCTGCTGACGGAAGCTGATCCAGACCCGCTTACTGACAGTGCTGTCGTGGACGGTACGGATGTCTCTGCTGGCGAGGGCGAGGATTTCTTCCTGCCGGAGAACAGAACGCTTTCCGCTCAGCAGGGCAGTGCCCAGCAACAGACGCCGGGCCTGAGTAATGCTCAGCCGGCACCCCCGGCGGCAGCCATGGCTATGGCGGCCGGCAGTCAGGCAGTAACTGACGACGCTGCCAGCGCGGCAGATATGACGATGCCGGAAAGCACTTCAGAAGAGATCCATACCGAGGCCGAACAGGAGCTGACCGGACTGAGAGAAAAACTGCACTTCGGCCAGGACCGCAAGGAATGGGGCGGTGCTCTGGGTGCCCGCATCGTCACTATGGTGGCGGATGAAGTACAGAATGCCAGAATTCATCTGGATCCGCCGGAGCTGGGCAGTCTGGAAATCAAACTACAGGTTTCTCAGGATCAGGCCACTGTTCAGGTGCAGGCCCAGCATGCCCATGTGAGGGAAGTGCTGGAATCCAATGCGCACCGGCTGCGTGACGCTCTGGCGGGGCAGGGCATCACCCTCGACAGCTTTGATGTCAGCGAGCAGGGTTCCTCCGGAGCCGGAGCTGGCGCCGGACAGTCAGATGCTGATGGCAATGGCGGTGAAAGCCCGGCCGGTGATGAAGGCTGGCTGACAGAAGACATTGACGAACTGGCTGAGAACGTCAACAGACCGTCAACTGCCAGTGTTTCGTTGCTCGATACCTTCGCCTGATTTTCTTCCTTTCTTTTTCGTCACCCGTTCCGGGGCCATGTCCACGGCCCCGGAATTCACGGGCGGCCGTTAATCCCGGCACGCTGCTGAGAACCTTCTAAACTGTAAAGAGATTTTGTCTGTACAGAATCAGCGGTTGCTGGTTTTTTGACGGAAACTTATGGCATGGCTATTGCTAAATTGACAGTTAACGAGGGGATAAACGGACATGGCAGCAGAACAGGATCTGAAACTGGATGGTGGTAACGCCGAAGCGGAAGCCGCATCCGGGGGCGGCAAAAAGAAGCTGATCATTATTATTCTGATTGCTCTGATTGTGCTTGCCGGTGCCGGCGGTGCGGCCTTCTTCTTTCTTACGGGAGATGATAACGCGGCAGCGGATACAGCCGCAGAGGTTGTGGCAGAACCGGAACTGCCGGCCCAGTATGTCATCCTGAAACCGGAGTTTGTGATCAGTTTTCAGGTAGGTCCACGACAGCGTTTCCTGCAGGTGAATATTGAAGTCATGACCCGGCGGCAGAGCGTGATTGATGTGCTGAATATGAATGAGCCGATGGTGCGTAACGATATTATCCGCATTATTGGTGAACAGAATTTTGACCATCTGAGAACGCCGGAAGGCAAGGTGGAACTTCAGCAGCTGCTTACCAGGCACCTGTCTGAACTGGTTAAGCGTGAAGGTGGTGAAGATGATGTTGAAGCGGTTCTCTTCACTGATTTTGTAATGCAGTAAGGAATATTACGCGTGCAAGATTTACTGTCGCAGGACGAAATTGATGCATTGCTGCACGGCGTCGATGATGGCGATATCGAGCCGGAAGAGGAAATTGATGCGACGGGTGTCAAGTCGTATGACCTGACCAGTAACGACCGTATTGTCCGCGGTCGGATGCCGACTCTGGAAATGATTAACGAGCGTTTTGCCCGTTACACCCGTATCAGCATGTTCAACTTTCTTCGCCGCAGTGCCGATGTCGCCTCAGGTGGTGTACAGATTATGAAATTTGGTGAGTACGTACATACCCTGTACGTCCCCACCAGTCTTAATCTGGTAAAAATGCGTCCGTTGCGTGGCACTGCGTTGTTTATTCTCGACGCCAAGTTGGTGTTCAAGCTGGTGGATAACTTTTTTGGTGGTGACGGCCGTCATGCCAAGATTGAAGGCCGGGAATTTACCCCGACCGAAGTGCGGGTGGTACAGCTGGTGCTGAGCCAGGTATTCAACGACATGATTGAAGCCTGGGCACCGGTCATGAAACTGGAATTTGAATACGTCGGCTCGGAAGTTAACCCGGCGATGGCGAATATTGTCAGCCCCAGTGAAGTGGTGGTGGTCAGTACCTTCCACATTGAGCTGGATGGTGGCGGTGGTGATCTGCATCTGACCTTTCCGTATTCCATGATTGAACCCATCCGCGAAGTGCTGGATGCCGGTGTTCAGAGTGATGTGGATGATGTGGACGAGCGCTGGATGCAGTCGCTGCGCGAAGACATTCTGGAGGCCAAGGTGCCGGTACACGGTACGCTGGTGGAGCGTCAGATTACCCTGCGTGAAGTAGCGGATCTTAAGGCCGGGGATGTGATTCCGGTGGACATGCCGGAGGAATTTATTCTGCAGGCGAACGGGGTGCCGGTATTTCGCGGTAAAATGGGCATTTCGAGTGAAAATCTGGCGGTAAAAATTATCGATCAGATTAAAACCCGCCGGCGCTGAAGCGGGCTTAAGGAGTATAAAAATGGCTGACGAAAAAGACGATCTGACCCCGCAGGAGTCTGCTGATATTGATGCTGATGCACTGGCGGATTCTGTTGCTTCAGAGGTCAGTGACGCGGCACAGGATGATGAAGCGCTGGCTGATGAGTGGGCCGCCGCCATGGAAGAAGCCGGAGAAACCGGCGATGACGATGATGACATCCGCAATGTGGAGCTGGATGAACTGAATGACGGAGGCTCTGCGGCAGCGCCGCTGGCTGACAACGGCAATGGCCCGGAGCTGGACGTTATTCTGGATATTCCGGTGCGTATTTCCATGGAAGTCGGTTCCACCCAGATTCCGATCCGGAACCTGCTGCAGCTGAATCAGGGCTCGGTGGTGGAGCTTGACCGTCTGGCGGGTGAGCCGCTGGATGTGATGGTGAACGGTACGCTGATCGCACATGGTGAAGTGGTGATGGTGAACGATAAATTCGGTATCCGCCTGACGGATGTGGTGAGTCAGAGTGAACGTATTCAGCGTCTGCGTTAAAACAGCAGCGGTTTTTTCTGCCCTGCTGCCAATGCTGGTTCAGGCAGAGGAAAAAAACCTGCCAGCGGCGCCGGATCCCCTGGCTTCCGGCGGTAAGGTCATGATATTTCTGATCCTGATCATCGCCCTGATTGTGGTTCTGGCCTGGCTGGTGAATAAACTGCGTGGCACGCAGCTGATCCCGTCGCAGGGGGCCATTCGTGTTATTGCCAGTCAGTCGTTGGGGATGAAAGAAAGAATAGCCGTGGTTCAGATTGGTGAAAAACAGATGGTGATCGGTGTGACGCCCCAGCAGATTACTCACCTGACGGATCTCGATGAACCGCTGCCAGAGGGGCAGGAAAGTACCCCCGGCAGTTTTCAGGAGCTGCTGAAAAAAGCGATACGTTCATGATGATAAAACGCCTGCTGCAATGTCTGCTGCTGACTCTGGTTGTGCTGTCACCGTTACCGGCCCTGGCGGCCGAGGCTCCGGCCGTTGCTGATCCAGCCTATCTGGGGATTCCGGCGGTCACCTATAAAACCACCGATAACGGTGGTGAATATACGGTAACCATTCAGATTCTGGCCATTATGACACTGTTGATGGTGCTGCCATCGCTGCTGATCATGATGACCTCCTTTACCCGCATTATTGTGGTGCTGGCCATTCTGCGTCAGGCCATTGGTCTGCAACAGACGCCATCCAATCAGGTGTTGCTGGGACTTTCTCTGTTTCTGACCCTGTTTGTGATGATGCCGGTATTCCGGGTGATTAATGCTGAGGCGGTACAGCCTTATCTGGCAGAAACCATTCCCCCGCTGGAAGCCGCAGAGAGGGCGGTGAAGCCGCTGCATGAATTTATGCTGGCGCAGACGCGGGAGACGGATCTGCAGCTGTTTATCCGTATCAGTGGCCGTGAAGATATTGCCTCGGCACAGGAAACCCCGATTCATATTCTGATTCCGGCGTTTATTACCAGCGAACTGAAAACGGCATTTCAGATCGGCTTCCTGATTTTTATTCCGTTTCTGATTATTGATCTGGTGGTGGCCAGTATTCTGATGGCCATGGGTATGATGATGCTGTCACCGGTGATTATTTCACTGCCGTTTAAAATTATGCTGTTCGTGCTGATTGATGGCTGGGCCATGATTATGGGCACGCTGGCCAACAGTTTCGGAACGGTTTAGGGGGCGTTATGACACCAACAGAAATCGGCGATCTGTTTAATACAGCCATGTATCTGGTACTGATGATCGTCGTGGTGATTATTGTTCCCAGCCTGGTGGTGGGGTTGATCGTCAGTACCTTTCAGGCGGCTACCCAGATCAACGAGCAGACACTGAGTTTTCTGCCGCGTCTGGTGGTCACCCTGCTGGCGGTGGTGGCCTTCGGCCCCTGGGCAGTAAATGCGGTGCTGGATTACAGCCGCCAGTTGCTGCTGAATATTCCTTTTATTATCGGCTGATAACCTGTGCCTGAGATTGATGCAATCGAAGTCAGTCATTGGGTAGCACGCTACTTTTATCCCTTTGCCCGTATCGCCGGCATGCTGATGGTGATGCCGCTGATCGGAACCTTAATGGTACCGCAGCGTATACGGCTGATGCTGGCGGTGGGCATTACCATGGTGGTGGTGCCCGTACTGCCGCCTTTTCCGCAGGTGGATGCTCTGTCGCTGGCATCATTGATTATTGTTCTGCAACAGCTGCTGATCGGTATTGCTTTAGGGTTCGTGGTGGAGCTGGTGACCCAGGTGTTTGTAATTGCCGGACAGCTGATTGCCATGCAGACTGGTCTGGGGATTGCCACGACGGTGGACCCGTCACAGGGCGCCTCGGTGGTGGTGATCAGTCAGTGGCTGCTGTTTATGGTCAGTCTGGTTTTCCTTTCACTGAATGGTCATCTGGTGATGATTGAAATTCTGGCCGACAGTTTCCACACCCTGCCTGTGGGTTTTACCGGCTTCGGCCCGGAAACCTTCGGCCTGATTGTCAGCTGGAGCGGCTGGATGTTCGCGGCAGCCCTGGTGATTTCACTGCCGGCCATGACGGCGCTGCTGATTGTCAACCTGGCGTTCGGGGTGATGACCCGTGCCGCACCGCAGCTGAATATTTTTGCATTGGGCTTTCCGGTGACCATGATTGTAGGTCTGTTTATTCTCTGGTTGACCATGGGCGACATGGCACAGAGTTTTCAGGGCTACATGGATACGCTGTTTGAATTTATCAAAAAATTGACGGAGTTATCCTGATGGCCGAAGAGCAGACCGGGCAGGAAAAAAGTGAAGAGCCCACAGCACGAAGGCTGCAGAAAGCCCGTGAAGAAGGTCAGGTTCCGCGCTCGAAAGAACTGAACACCACCATGGTGCTGCTGCTCGGTGCGGTCGGCCTGCTGGCATTTGGCCCCTGGATGAGTGACCGTATTGCGGCGGTTGCAGAGCTGGGCTTTTCCTTTCAGCGTGAAACCGCTTTTGATACGCGACAGATGTTCAGTCACCTCGGGGCGTCGCTGCGGGAGGCGTCCCTGGCGCTGGCGCCGTGGCTGGTGCTGGTGTTATTTGCTGCTTTTTTCGGCCCGCTGGGCGTCGGTGGCTGGCTGTTTTCCACCAAGGCTATTGCGCCCAAACTTAACCGTCTGAATCCACTCAGCGGCCTGAAGCGCATGTTTTCCGCCAACTCACTGGTGGAGCTGCTTAAATCCTGGGCCAAGGTGCTGGTGGTGGGGCTGATGGCCTGGCTGGTACTGGGTTTTTATTTTGAAGATGCGCTGACACTGCAGCGTAAAGGTACCGAGCCGGCTATTCAGGGAGCGGTGCATATTATTATCTGGAGCGTCATTTTTCTGTGTGCGTCGACGGCGCTGATTGCGTTGGTGGATGTGCCGTGGCAGATCCACAGTCATATGAAAAAACTGCGCATGTCGCTGCAGGAAATCAAGGACGAATATAAGGAAAGTGAAGGGCGCCCTGAGGTCAAAGGTAAAATCCGTCAGTTGCAGCGTCAGGCTGCCCAGCGGCGGATGATGGCGGATGTACCGACTGCGGATGTGGTGATCACCAACCCGACCCACTATTCGGTGGCGCTGAAATACGAAGCCGGCATGATGCGGGCGCCGGTGATGGTGGCCAAAGGCAACGACCAGACGGCACTGAAAATCCGTGAAATTGCCAAGGAACACAACATAGCGCAGATGCAGGCGCCACCGCTGGCGCGGGCGTTGTATACCCACGGCAAAATCGGTGAAGAAATCCCGGAAGGACTGTACGTGGCGGTGGCTCAGGTGCTGGCCTACATTTATCAGATGGATCTGTTTGTCAAAGGACGCGGACCGAAACCGCAACGCAAACCGGATATGCCGATTCCCCGGGATCTGCGGGTCGATCCGGACCCTCAGGAATGAGCGTAAAAACCGGACCGGGTCCGTTTTTTTTCATTTCCGCGCCGGCCATGTAAAAAATAGGAAAGGTTTTTGCAATGGCTCTGTCAGTGATGTTTTTCTGACGGATTTTTCATGGCAACGGCAACCAAAGATCAAGTACTCGGCTCGCTGAAAAGTGGCGCCGGTATGCTGGCGCAGGGCAACCTGAGTATTCCGGCGATGCTGCTGGTCTTGCTGGGCATGATGACCCTGCCGCTGCCACCTTTTCTGCTGGACACCTTCTTCACCTTCAATATCGCTCTGTCGATCGTGGTACTGCTGGTCAGTGTGTATGCCAAGCGGCCGCTGGACTTCGCCATTTTCCCGACCATCCTGCTGGTGGCCACACTGCTGCGGCTGGCGCTGAACGTCGCCTCAACCCGGGTGGTGCTGATGTATGGCCATGAAGGGGGGGATGCCGCCGGTAAAGTGATTGAAGCTTTTGGTGAAGTGCTGATCGGCGGTAACTACGCCGTGGGCCTGGTGGTGTTCATGATCCTGATGATCATCAACTTCGTCGTGGTGACCAAAGGGGCGGGCCGGGTGTCGGAAGTCAGTGCGCGTTTTACTCTGGATGCCATGCCGGGTAAACAGATGGCTATCGACGCTGATCTGAATGCCGGGCTGATCGATGCCGAGCAGGCGAAAACCCGCCGCGCAGATATTGCCGCAGAAGCAGACTTTTACGGGGCGATGGATGGTGCCAGTAAGTTTGTTAAAGGCGACGCCATTGCCGGTATTCTGATTCTGATTATTAACGTCGTCGGTGGTTTTGCCATTGGTATGGCGCAGCACGGCCTGACCTTCGGCGATGCGGTATCGGCCTATACGCTGCTGGCCATTGGTGACGGTCTGGTGGCGCAGATTCCGTCACTGCTGCTGTCTACCGCAACGGCCATTATGGTGACCCGTAACGGCAATGATGAAGACATGGGCCAACAGGTGTTCGGTCAGATGTTTGCGTCTTCCCGTGCCCTGGCGGTGTCGGCCGGACTGATGTTTATGATGGGCTCGGTTCCTGGTATGCCGCATACTGTGTTCCTCAGTGCCGCCCTGCTGGCCGGTACAGTCGCTTACTATATCCACTGGTGCAAAGACGGTGGCAAAGTGGGTGACAGCATTGCCCGCCGGCTCGGTGTGCAGCCGAAAGCCGCTGCCGCCGCGCTGCCGGGGGGGGCTGCCGGCAATGCGCTGGCGGCGCCGAAAGAAAAAGCCGAAGCCGCTATCAAGCAGATGGAAGTCAAAGAGCTGGGCTGGGATGACGTGGAACCGGTGGACCGCGTGGGTCTGGAAGTCGGCTACCGGCTGATTCCGATGGTCGATAAAAATCAGGGCGGGCAGCTGCTGAACCGTATCAAGGGCGTGCGGCGCAAACTGTCACAGGAACTGGGCTTCCTGATGCCGTCAGTGCATATCCGCGATAACCTTGATCTGCTGCCCAACCAGTACCGTATTACCCTGATGGGGGTTACCTTAGCCGAAGCTGAGATTCTGCCGGAGCGGGAACTGGCGATTAATCCGGGTCAGGTATTCGGCAAAATTGATGGCCAGCCAACCAAAGATCCGGCGTTCGGGCTGGACGCCTTCTGGATCGACAACGATAAAAAAGACCGCGCCCAGACGCTGGGCTACACCGTGGTTGACGCCAGCACCGTGGTGGCCACGCATCTCAACCAGAAACTGCAGCGCCATGCGCATGAGCTGCTGGGTCACGAAGACGTGCAGAAGCTGGTCGATGTGCTGGCCAAAACCTCGCCGAAACTGGCTGAAGAGCTGGTGCCGAACACGGTATCCGTCAGTCAGCTGCTGGCCGTGCTGCAGAATCTGCTGCGTGAGCATGTGCCCATTCGTGATATGCGTTCTATCGCCGAGTCTTTGGCGAATCAGACCGGCCAGAGTCAAGATATTGCCGCTATGACCGCTGCTGCGCGTATGGCCCTGAGCCGCATGATCGTACAGAACATCTTTGGTAATGAGGATCAGCTGGTGGTTATGACCCTTGAACCAGGCCTGGAACAGTTGTTGCTTAAGTCTCTGCAGCAGACCGCGCAGCAGGGTGGTCAGAGTGGTCTGGTTCTGGAGCCGGGCATGGCAGATACCCTGCAGCGCTCACTGGTTGAAGCAGTACAGACTCAGGAAGCCGCAGGGCGTCCGGCAGTACTGCTGGTGACCAGCCAGCTGCGCCCGGCTATGGCCCAGTTTGTCCGTAACAGTATCGAACAGCTGCACGTCCTGGCCTATCAGGAAGTGCCGGATAACAAGAGTATTACCATTGTTGCCAGCATTGGCGGCAAATAACAGATCCATGTGAGTGTCGGATATGAAAGTCAAACGCTTCTCCGCTGGTAATATGCAGCTTGCACTGCGCCTGGTTTCCCAGGAGCTGGGTGCGGATGCCGTCATTCTCTCCAGCAAGAAAGTGGAGCAGGGTATCGAAGTGGTTGCTGCCCTGGACTATCAGTCAGAACGGGATAAGAACAGCCCTGAAATTGAACGTCAGCTGCGTCTGCAGCAGGAACTGGAAGAAGCCCGGCAGGCTTCCCGTGAAGAACACAACAGCCGACCGGCAGAACGTACCCGCCAGCGACAGGCGTATGCCAGTCAGTCCGATCTCTCCAGCCGGGAAGGACTGGCTGCGGTACTGAATAGTCTGAAAAAGGATCAGCTGCCGGCAAAGAAACCGGTGGCGGCGGCCGTGGATGAAACTTTTTCGTCTGCCGCAGCAGAGCCGGCGCCGGCCCGTCAGCCTGACAGCGATGCCGACGAAACCTGGTATAACACCGCCCTGGAACAGATGAGCAGCGAACTGCGTGAACTGAAAGACTGGATGGTCAGTCATCAGGGCAGTGCCTGGGACAGCCGCCGGCCGCTGACCTGGCAACAGTCGCAGTTATGGCAGCGTTGTCAGGATATGGGGCTGGAACCGGCCTGGGCTGACCGGATTGCCAGCCGGCTGGCATCAGAAAAACCGCTTGAAGATGCGTGGAAAGAGGCGCTGGCGATGATTGCTTCTGATCTGCCGGTGGCACCCGACGGCCTGTTTGATAACGGCGGGCTGGTGGCGCTGGTTGGTCCGACCGGCGCCGGCAAAACCACCACCATCGGTAAGCTGGCGGCGCAGTTTGTTATCCGTCATGGCTCAGATTCAGTTGCGCTGGTGACGCTGGACAACTATCGTGTCGCCGCCCACGATCAGCTGCGTATTTTCTCCCGTTTGCTGGGCGTGCCGCTGCATATTGTCCCGGCCGGTGGTGACCTCGCGGAGGTACTGGCCAAAGTGAAAGACAAAAAACTGGTGCTGGTCGACAGTGCCGGTCTGGCCAGTCAGGATCCACATTTTGGCGTGCAATTGTCTATGCTTAAGAAAGTGGGTCCGCGGCTGAAAAAATTACTGGTACTGCCTCTGACCAGTCAGGGGCGGTGCCTGCAGGAAAATTATGAGCATTTCAAAGCAGCAGGTCTGTCCGGGTGTGTATTCACCAAGCTGGACGAATGCTTCAGTCTGGGACCGGCACTGAGTGTGTCAGCACTGACCCAGCTGCCGGTGACGCTGGTGACTGACGGGCCGCACATTCCTGATGATGTGCATTACCCCGATGCCGGGAAACTGGTGAAACTGGCTGAACAGATGGCCCGCATGGCCCGCACACGGTGGCAGGCGGCAGCGGCGATGAATTTCGCCACCCGGCATTCAAGCGTTCAATACGGAGCTTAAATTACGATGGCAAGGCATCCTGTACAGGTAATCGCCGTAACTGGTGGTAAAGGTGGTGTCGGCAAGAGCAATGTGTCTGTCAATCTGGCAATTGCACTGGCGGAAATGGGACGCC
Organism: Pseudomonadales bacterium; assembly: GCA_963682115.1. GTDB lineage: Bacteria > Pseudomonadota > Gammaproteobacteria > Pseudomonadales > Oceanobacteraceae > Venatoribacter. The sequence continues at coordinate 2,990,306 of OY821639.1, forward strand.
GGGTGGTGGTGCTGGATGCTGATCTGGGTCTGGCTAATATTGATATTCTGCTGGGCATCAGCGCTAACAAGACCATTGAAAATGTGCTGCAGGGCGAATGTGACCTGCGCGAGGTGATGGTCCGGGGACCGGGCGGTATCCGCATTGTGCCGGCATCATCCGGCACGCAGAAACTGTCACAGCTGAATACCATGGAACACGCCGGGCTGATTCAGGCTTTCAGTGATATCGGTGATGATATTGATGTTCTGATCATTGATACCGCGGCCGGTATTTCCGATACCGTCATGAGTTTTGTGCGGGCTTCGCAGGAAGTACTGGTGGTGGTAACCGATGAACCGACGTCCATTACCGATGCCTACGCACAGATCAAGCTGCTGAACCGTGATTACGGCCTGTTCCGTTTCCGTATTGTTGCCAATATGGTGAAAACGCCGCAGGAAGGTAATGCTCTGTTTGCCAAGCTGACCAAGGTCACAGACCGTTTCCTGGAAGTGGCGATGCAGTACGTTGGCGCGATTCCGCAGGACGATGCCGTCAAGCGTGCTGTTCAGCGTCAGAAGGCCGTGGTGGAAGCTTATCCGCGGGCAAAAGCATCCACCGCCTTCCGGGCGCTGGCCAAAAAAGTGGATTCCTGGCCGTTGCCGTCAACGCCGCGCGGGCATCTGGAATTTTTTGTCGATCGTCTGGTTCAGGAAGCTTAGGACCTGACCTATGTCAGTGGGAAGTTGTCTGGTGTATTCCGACGTACAGAAGCAGGATTATGAACAGCTGGTCCGCGCACATGCGACTCTGGTGAAGCGCATTGCTCACCACCTGATGGGGCGTTTGCCGGACAGCGTCCAGCTGGACGACCTGATTCAGGCCGGCATGATTGGTCTTCTGGAAGCCGCACGTAAATACGATGGTGGTAAGGGAGCCAGCTTCGAAACCTATGCCGGTATCCGCATCCGTGGTGCGATGCTGGATGATATCCGTAAAGGTGACTGGGCGCCGCGCTCAGTGCACCGTAACTCCCGCCGCATCAGTGATGCCATCAAACAGATTGAAGGCGAAAAAGGCCGTGATGCTGAAGATGGCGAAGTCGCGGAGTTCCTGGGGATCAGTCAGGATGAATATCACGCCATCCTGCGCGACAGCGCTGGCTGTCGTCTGTACAGCTTCGAAGAAGTGGTGGAAAAAAGTGAAGCCGGCTATGACGTCTTTGAAGACGATTCCCCTGATCCGCAGGATGGCATTGAGCGTGATGCCTTTCAGCGTCAGCTGGCTGAGGCCATCCGCACCCTGCCGGAACGGGAGCAGCTGGTACTGGCCCTCTACTATGACGAAGAGCTTAACCTGAAGGAAATCGGCGCAGTACTGGGCGTCAGTGAGTCCCGGGTCAGCCAGCTGCACAGCCAGGCAGCTCACCGCCTGCGCAGCCGTCTGGGCGGCTGGATCGCCTGACTCCCTTCCCGTATTGAAAAAAATATCTATAGCAGGCTTTGTTTCTGGATAAAGCGATAACTGCGTCTACACTAAATCTTAGGAACGGCTTGGAATATAGAGAGTCGATTACTGGAGGTCGTTTTGGACAAAAATATGAAAATTCTTATCGTTGATGACTTCTCAACGATGAGACGTATCGTCAAAAACCTGTTGCGTGATCTGGGGTTTACCAACACGGCAGAAGCTGATGATGGAACCACAGCCCTGCCGATGCTGCAGAACGGTGACTTTGATTTCCTCGTTACTGACTGGAACATGCCGGGTATGACGGGCCTTGATCTGCTCAAGAAAGTCCGTGCTGACGACCGCCTGAAGAACCTGCCGGTACTGATGGTGACTGCGGAAGCCAAACGAGACCAGATTGTTGCCGCTGCTCAGGCCGGGGTCAATGGTTACGTGGTCAAGCCTTTTACGGCCGCCGTACTTAAAGAGAAGATCGACAAGATCTTTGAACGTGTAGAAGGCTGACAGGAAGGCAACTGAATGGCCGGTATGAATCTCGACAACGAGAACAGTGAATTCGGCGCCGAAATCCGTAACCTCGCTGAGAATATTCTGCAGCAGCTGGAGCAAGGGGATGTGGGGAAAGCGGTCGCGCTGGTTAACGATCTGAATCAGATACGTGACCGTACTCTGTACGATGAAATCGGACGCCTGACCCGTGCCCTGCACGAGGCTATCAAAAATCTGCGTGTTGATTCTGTCGGTGCAGGTTCTGAAATTGAAAATGCGACCGATAAACTGGCTTATGTGCTGGAACTGACAGACAAATCAGCTAACCGCACCATGGATCTGGTGGACGCAGCAACGCCGCTGGCCAGTGATATCCATGACCGTGCTGCTGAATTATCAGTGCGCTGGAAACGGTTTCTGAATAAAGAACTCAAGCCCGATGAATTCCGGGCGTTAACTAAAGATATCAATCAGTTTCTGGGCGACAGTACTGATAACTCCCGCCAGTTGCAGGGGCAGTTATCCGATATCGTACTGGCTCAGGACTTCCAGGATCTGACCGGGCAGGTGATACACAAAGTCGCCGCGCTGGTCCGTGATGTGGAGGCACGGCTGGTTAACCTGGTCGTGATGGCCGGGAAAGTCGATTCGATAACAGGAATTACTCATGCCGATATCCCAGAGGTAAAAGCTGAGGAGCCGAAGGAAGGCGAAAACATTGCTGCGGAGGGACCGCAGATTGATAAATCCAGTGAAGACGTAGTTGCCAGCCAGGATGATGTTGATGACTTACTGTCCAGTCTTGGTTTTTAAAGGAGCTAACGGATGAGTTTCGATGCTGATGAAGAGATCCTGCAGGATTTTCTGGTTGAAGCCGGTGAAATCCTTGAACTGCTCTCTGAACAACTGGTCGATCTTGAACAGCGCCCCGATGACAAAGACCTGCTGAATGCTATTTTCCGTGGGTTCCATACTGTTAAAGGGGGCGCAGGCTTCCTTCAGCTTAATCCGCTTGTGCACTGCTGCCACGCGGCAGAGAACGTGTTCGATACCTTGCGTAACGGCAACCGTTCCGTTAATTCAGACCTGATGGACGTTGTGCTGCAGGCGCTGGACAGCGTTAACGAGATGTTTGAAAACGTACGCTCGGGTGTTGAGCCGGACGATGCTGATCCGGAGCTGATTGAGCGACTGCACCAGCTGGCTCTGCCGGAAGCGGAAGACGAAGCAGCACCGGTTGCTGAAGCCGTGGCAGAAGTACCGGCGGCAGAAGAAGTTCCTGCAGCTGCAGAAACCCCGGCGGCAGCCGGTGACGGCAGCGACATTACTGATGATGAGTTTGAGCAGTTGCTGGACGCTCTGGATGGTGACAAACCGTCAGCCTCTGAGCCAGCGATGGATGATGACCTGTTTGATATCGGGGGTGATACCGGATCAGCATCGGATGACGAAATTACCGAAGATGAATTTGAAGCGCTGCTGGATCAGATTCATGGCAAAGGTAAGCACTCGGTAGCTGCAGGGCAGGCTGAACAGCCGCCAGCGGCTCCTGAGCCCCCTGCGGCAGAAGAGCCGGCAGTGGCGCCGGGTGGGGAAGACTTAATTACCGACTCTGAGTTTGAGGAGCTGCTCGACCGTCTGCACGGTAAGGGCAAGCATTCCAATGCACCGTCTGCTGAAGAGGAAGCGGCTGCGGCGGCTAAGGCAGAGGCGGAAGCGGTAAAAGAGGAAAAACCGGCGGCGGCACCGAAACCGGAAGCCAGGCCGGCGGCGGCAGCGCAACCGGCGGAAGAGAAAAAAGTGGCCGCCCCGGCCCGTAAGCCGGCGGCGCATGATAAAGAGCCGGCGTCTGAAGCGACCGTGCGTGTCGATACCAAACGCCTCGACGATATTATGAATATGGTCGGTGAACTGGTGCTGGTGCGTAACCGTCTGGTGCGTCTGGGGTTGAAAAGCAGCGATGAATCCATGGCCAAAGCCGTGGCCAATCTGGACGTCGTGACCGGCGACCTGCAGGCCTCGGTCATGAAAACCCGTATGCAGCCGATCAAAAAAGTGTTCGGCCGCTTCCCGCGGGTGGTGCGTGACCTTGCCCGTCAGCTGAAAAAAGAAATTAACCTTGAACTGCGCGGTGAAGAAACCGACCTGGATAAAAACCTGGTCGAAGCGCTGGCAGATCCGCTGGTTCACCTGGTGCGTAACTCCGTTGACCACGGTGTGGAAATGCCGGATGAGCGTGAGAAAAAAGGCAAACCGCGTGTCGGTACTGTGGTTCTTTCTGCTGAGCAGGAAGGTGACCATATTCTGCTGATGATCCAGGACGACGGGGCCGGTATGGACCCGGACAAACTGCGCGCGAAAGCAGTGGAAAAAGGTGTGATGGATCAGGATGCGGCTGACCGTCTGACCGATAACGAATGTTTCAATCTGATTTTTGCGCCGGGCTTCTCGACCAAAGAACAGATTTCCGATGTTTCCGGCCGCGGCGTGGGCATGGACGTTGTTAAAACGAAAATTACCCAACTTAACGGTACGGTCAATATCGATTCCAAAGCCGGTGCCGGCACCAGTATCCGTATTAAAGTGCCGCTGACACTGGCTATTATGCCGACCCTGATGGTGATGCTGAAAGACCAGGCATTTGCTTTCCCACTGGTCAGCGTCAATGAGATTTTCCATCTGGATCTGACTAAAACCAATATTGTCGATGGTCAGGAAGTGGTCGTGGTGCGTGAAAAACCTGTGCCACTGTTCCATCTCAAGCGCTGGCTGGTAAAAGGTGAAGAGCACTCGGTGGCGGATGAAACGGCTCACGTGGTAGTGGTTTCAGTGGGCACCAAGCGGGTTGGTTTTGTGGTTGATCAACTGATTGGCCAGGAAGAGGTGGTTATCAAACCTCTGGGTAAAATGCTGCATGGAACCGCGGGAATGGCAGGCGCAACAATCACCGGTGACGGGAGGATTGCACTGATTCTGGATATTCCGAGCATGCTGGGGCGTTATGCTTCCAAGCATTCCAATGCGGCCTGATTAAGGACAGACTGAACAGATGACGATCCGTGTGCTGGTAGTAGACGACTCCGGTTTTTTCCGCCGTCGTGTCAGTGACATCATCAATGCCGACACCCGCATGGAAGTCGCGGGTGTGGCAGCCAACGGTATGGAAGCGATTGAAATGAATGAATCGCTGAAGCCGGATGTGATTACCATGGATTATGAAATGCCGGTCATGGATGGTATTACTGCGGTGCGCAATATTATGCAGCGTCGTCCTGTGCCGGTATTGATGTTTTCCTCCCTGACTTTTGAAGGTGCGCGGGTAACGCTGGATGCACTGGATGCCGGTGCACTGGATTTTCTGCCGAAGAATTTCGATCAGATAGCCAAAGATGCAGCTCAGATCAAACGCGCATTGACCGATAAAATTGCGGCCGTCGCCAAGACCCAGCATAAGGTTGCCACCGCCAAGCCGTCGCGGCCGGCAGTGAAGGGCCGACTGGGACAAACGGAGCTGGTGGTCATCGGTACCTCAACCGGTGGTCCTGCTGCACTGCAGACTCTGTTTAAAAGCATTCCCGGTTCATTTAAAACACCGATCGTTATTGTGCAGCATATGCCGGGTTCTTTTACCAAAGCCTTTGCGGAGCGTCTGAATTCATTAAGCCCGCTGATCGTGAAGGAAGCCGCCGACGGCGATCGTATAGAATCCGGTCATGTGTATGTTGCCCCGGGCGGTATGCAGCTGATGATTGACCGCCGGGGTGGTGGCACCATTCATATCCGGGAAAGCGATGAGCGGGTTAATTATCGCCCGAGTGTGGATATCGCCTTTGCTTCGGCTGCCAAACATTATGGCGCCAGAACACTGGGGATTGTGCTTACCGGTATGGGAGCTGATGGTCGTGAAGGTGCACGTCTGCTGAAAAGCAGCGGGGCTTCTGTCTGGGCTCAGGATGAAGAAAGCTGCGTCATTTTCGGTATGCCGCTGGCCGTTATCAAGGATGGTCTGAGTGATGAAATCCTCTCCCTGCGTGATATCGGACCAAGGCTGGTAGAAGAGGTCAGCTGACATGGACCGCTGGTCGCTTGTCATCGTACTGCTGGCGGTCATTGCGGTTCTTATCGGCTTCTCGCTGGAAGGCGGGAATGTGGCTGCGCTGTGGAACGGACCTGCTGCCCTGATTGTCTTCGGCGGCGGTATTTTTGCCACGCTGGTACAATTGCCCACTGCCCATTACCGGCCATTTCTGGCTCTGCTCTCCTGGCTGATTGCGCCTCCCCGTTATTCCCTCGATACCCTGTTAAGTAAACTGATGGCCTGTGGCAATGCACTGCGCCGTGACGGTCCGCTGGCGCTGGAAAAGGTCGCCTCTTCGGAGCAGGATCCGGTACTGCGTAAAGCGCTGATGCTGCTGGCAGATGGTAACGATGCCGGTTCGCTGGAATCTTCCCTGCTGCTGGAACTGAAAAGCCGTGCCCAGCGGGATGAAGAACTGGTCGGGGTGCTGGACAACTTTGCCGGTTATCTGCCAACACTGGGCATTGTCGGTGCTGTTCTGGGGCTGATGCAGGTGCTGTCGAGTATTAAACAGCCGGATGTGCTGGCAGCCGGTATTGCCACAGCCTTCGTGGCGACATTCTACGGTGTGGCCAGTGCTAATCTGATTGTTATTCCGCTGGCAAACACACTGCGGCAAAGGCTTGCCGCCCGTAGCCGCTACTACGATGCCATGATGCTGGGTATTGTCGATCTGCGTAACGGCACCAATCCTATGGCGCTGCATTACCGTCTGCAGGGTATTGTGCTGTGAAACGTCCGGATCCGCACCGCTGGCTGGTCTCCTACGCCGACTATATGACGCTGCTGTGCGTGTTTTTTATCATGCTGTATGCCGTACAGCTGATCGACGATGAACAGGGTTCGGCGATCCGCACTGAACTCGAAGGTCTGTTCTCGACTATTCTTCCTCCTGAGCCGGTTTATCCGCTGCAGCCGGGCACGGTGCTGGATAAAGGGAACGGTCTTCTGCCTCTGCTGGCGGATATCAGACAGGTGGCTCAATTTATTCCGGAATCGGACGATATAAGAATAGAGGGCGATAAAGACTGGCTGACGGTATCGCTGAATGCCGATTTTTTATTTGCCCGCGGAGAGACCAGAATCCGTGATGAAGCCTTGCCGTTACTGCAGGCGATCGCCACGGAGCTGCAGCCTTACCCGTTTCCGATCAATGTACAGGGGCATGCTGATGATACCCCTGCGAAAGGTCTGACCAACTGGGAAATATCATCGTTGCGTGCCGCTTCGGTGGTGCAGAATCTGGCTCTTTATGGTGTGGCTCCACAGCGTATGGCGGCTACGGGTCTGTCCTATTATCACCCGCTGGATAAGGGCGACTCAGAGGCGGCAAAAGCGCTGAACCGGAGAGTGGTTATTTACATGACCCAGGCAAATAATACTCCGTGGTCGCGCCCGGAGGAGTAACCTGACACGATTTTTGCCTGTCAGGATAAACAGGCCGGTGATCCGGCAGGGCAAAGTTTAGCTAAGGTGAATCAAGTGCGGATTTGGTCGATAGCAAATCAGAAGGGCGGCGTGGGTAAAACCACCAGTGTTGTAACGCTTGGCGGCCTGCTGGCCGAGCAGGGGAAACGTGTGCTGCTGGTGGACCTTGATCCTCATGGCTCGCTGACCAGTTACTTCAGACAGGATCCCGACAGCCTCGACCGCAGTCTCTATCATCTTTTTTTTGAGCAGCGCTACAAGGACAAGGCTTTTATCCAGTCTATTCTCAAACCGACCAGCCTTGATAATGTTTCCGTTCTGCCAGCCACCACCTCTCTGGCAACGCTGGAGCGTCAGGTCAGTGGTCAGGATGGCATGGGACTGGTGTTGGCGCGCTCGCTGGCGCAGCTGTGGGATGAATACGACTATGCGCTGCTGGATACACCACCGATTCTCGGTGTCCTGCTGGTTAACGCGCTGGCGGCCTGTCAGCAGCTGGTGATACCGACCCAGACCGAACATCTGGCGCTGAAGGGCCTGGAACGTATGATTCATACCCTGAAAATGGTTATGCGCTCGCAGAACCGGCAGCTGCCTTTTACCATCGTACCGACATTATTTGACCGCCGTACACTGGCCTCCCTGACCACCCTGAAGGAAATGCGTCGCCTGTATCCGGACACCCTGTGGCAGGAAGCGATACCGGTGGATACCCGCCTGCGGGATGCCAGTCATGAAGGTCTTTTTCCACACCAGCTGGACAGCCGGGGCCGTGGCGTACGCGCATACCGCCATCTGCTCAGTCTGCTGGAGGAGCCGGAGGCTGTCCGTGCGTGAGGAGGCAGCCATGGTCATGAATGACCCGGTGAATGATTATCTGAGCAGTCTGCTGTCAGACAGCGGCGCGGTACCGGGACAGCATGTGAACTGGGACAGCCTGCTCAGTGGCGCGGTTAACCGCTCACGCCTGCAGGAAGCACTGGCTTCCTGTTCGCTGGCGCCCGGGTTTGCCCCGCTTTGTCTGTTGCAGCCCGGTGAGGGCAATCAGGCCGACCGGCGGGTGCAGCTGTTCCATATCCTGCATCATGTGACGGCCCTGCCGTATGGTCCGCTGAAGCGCTGTATGCTCACGGTGGCAGAACCGTTTGCCGGGGAGGTCCGTCATGTCTGATCAGTCGCTTAAGACAGCCACTGCCAATCAGGTTGATACGGTTCTTCAGGATTATCTTGATCAGTTGCTGCTGACGGCTACTGCGGTGGCAGAGGAGCCGCCGGCAAGTGTTCCGGCAGCAGTGGAAAAAGCACAGCCGCGGCCGGCAGTCAGTGAAACAGCAGAAAAGACGTCGCCACCTGTTGTGGCAGTGAAAGATGCACCGGTAGTCACCTACCTGCAGCAGAACCTGCACGTGGCAACGCCGGTGCAGGAAGCTGTGGTCACTGAGGCTGAAACGGTGGCGGCAGAAAGTGATGTCAAGGAATCGTCAGTTGAGGATCGGTCCGCGGATATTTCTGCTCTGGCGTCATTAAACTGGCGATCCAGTCAGGGGATTGATTGTCTGATCTTCAAGGTAGCAGGGCTTAAGCTGGCGATTCCCCTGCCATTACTGGGCGGTGTGCATAATGTCACCGATAAAGTGACTCCTCTGTTTGGTCAGGCGGTCTGGTCACTGGGCGTCTGGCAGGGTGAGAATGTCAAACTGACGATTATCGACAGTGCTCAGCTGATTATGCCGGAGCGTCATATCCGGCTGTCTGACGAAGGCTACAGTTTCTTTATTCAGCTTGACCGTTCACCGTGGGCTCTGGCCTGTCAGGAGATCTGCGATACTGTGACGCTGGTTCATGACTCCATCAAATGGCGTGGTGAAACCAGTAAGCGCCCCTGGCTGGCTGGTACCGTCATTTCTGAAATGTGCGCTCTGATCGATGTTCCCGGATTGCTGAAGCTGCTGGAAGAGAACTCGCGTAAACGCGCCTGAACAGCAGCGCCTGTGCTGTGGTTATCCCATCTGAAAAAATTGCTGAAAATTAACTGGTACACTTTGTGCTCTGATCTATAGTTAAGAAAGGTTTAATATGTTTTTTTGACACAGTCTGCAGAATTTCCCGACTGACATGCTCTGGCGGAGGAATTTCTTCACACGGTCATGGCATCGGCCTTTCTTAGCGAGGATGTTTTATGTCAGCGATTGCCGGAAATAAAGCGGCGGAAGATCCGGTCCTTCAATGGGTCACCTTCCGTCTGGAAAATGAGACTTACGGAATCAATGTAATGCAGGTGCAGGAAGTTCTGCGTTACAGCGAAATTGCTCCGGTACCCGGTGCACCTCTGTATGTTCTTGGCATTATTAACCTGCGGGGCAATGTGGTGACGGTAATTGATACCCGTCTCCGGTTTGGTCTGCCAACCGCTGAAACCACTGATCAGACGCGTATCGTGATTATCGAAGCGGAAAATCAGGTGGTCGGAATCCTCGTCGATGCGGTGGCTGAAGTGGTTTATCTGCGTCAGTCGGAAATTGAAACCACTCCGAATGTCGGCAACGAGGAAAGTGCCAAGTTTATTCAGGGCGTCTGTCACAAGAACGACGAGCTGTTAATCCTGGTAGACCTTGAGAAACTGATGACTGACGAGGAGTGGACAGAACTTCAGGGTCTCTGATTATGATCTCTCTGTCACTCATGCACTGGTTATTGCTTGGAAATATGGGACTGATGCTGCTGGTGGGCGGCTTTATGGTGGCGCTGAAACGCCAGCAGCAGCAAGATGCTCAACGGCTGGATGAAGCCGTTACCGGGCTGCGTCAGGCCCATCGGGCAATCAGTAAAAGTGCCGTTGGTATGGGACGCAAGCTGCGTCAGCTGAATGGCCGGGTTCAACAGGCTGAACGCCGGATGACAATGCCAACGACCGATGAAACCACCTACCATCAGGCTGCACGTCTGGTCGGACTGGGGGCCAGCGCCAGCGATCTGGTGGACAACTGTGGTATGGCCCGTGGCGAAGCAGAGCTACTGGTGTCACTGAAACGCCAGCCGGCGTACACACACTGACCACTGGCAGAGATAACAGAACAGGCGCCAGGCCTGTTCTGTGTCACTTCTTATTTCCGTCTGCTTTCAACGCTTTATAACAAAACAATCCATCCGGGCGTCTGTCTGGCTCCTATACTGCAGTTATGAGATCCGCGGAGGGTTACTTATGACTCAGCCTGTAAACCTGCTCAGAGCAGGCGTTATCGCGATAACCATGCTGCTGGTCAGTGGGGTGTTGCCGGCAGAATCTGATACCCGATCCCCGGTGGCAGAATCCGGCCTGAGCAGTCTGATCCGTAATGCCGTTTTTATGGACAAGACACCTGAATTTACCGATCTTTATATTATTCAGACCTGGGATAAGGGCCGGCGGATTGTGATCTATTGCAATGCCGCCTACTGCTACAAGCAGCACGGCCATCAGGCCACGGTCTGAGTGGCCTTCCGGGCGTGATGGCAGTCCGCTTCAGCTGCCGCTGGCAAACAGGGCGATAACAACGCCCAGGCCGGCCATCCATACAAGTGAACGCAGTGAGGCCAGGTTGGCCAGATACAGTACGCCATAGATAATACGCAGAACGATAAAGGCAACTGCCAGCATGTCGATGGTTGGCTGAGCGGCACCGCTCAGATGAGCAATGATGACCGCTGCGGCAAAGGGCGGAAAGGCTTCAAAACCGTTCAGTTGAGCCCAGTGGGCGCGTTTGTGGTATCCCTCCTGTTGTTCCAGAAATTCCCGCGGTGAATAATTGTTGTAGCGCCGGCCACCGGTTTTGGCCAGCAGAGTAAATACATAAGGCAGCAGAGCCGCGGCGAGTACGCACCAGTATCCTATCGTCATCTTGTTGTTCCTGTTATTGAGGGATTTGGCTGTCCCCGGTCTGTTAGTGAACCGGGGTTTGCGGATTTTTAACCGAATTTCTGCCACAGCAAAAGGTGATGCTGTGCCGGATTACATGAATAACCGGCACACTTTTCTGCTGCCGGCTCAGGCATAGGGAATGCCCAGGCGGCGGTAAATAAAGCCCATCAGCCAGGCCGGGCCGATCAGCAGAAACTGGATATCCTTAAAAAAAGAAGGCTTCTTCCCTTCAATATGATGGCCGATAAACTGGAGTATCCATAACACGACGAATGATATCGCACATACCAGCCACAATGGCGCAGCATCCAGCTGTTCATACCAGGCCAGCAGAGCACAGCTGGCAACGATAAACAGGGCCAGACCGATGGCCAGACTGAATGACAGACGCAGGTAAAAGGCAACGACAAACAGCGCTGACAGGGTAGCCCAGTTCAGGTAGGGTATGGCGTCAAAGGCTGCCGGTACTGGCAGTGCCCATAGCAACCCCATAATGACAATAAAAATCAGTGGCACGCAGATCCAGTGAATGAATTTATTGGTGGGATTCTGATGACTTTCACCATATTCCCCGAACCATTGATCGGCCGTTTTTCTGCTCATGCTGACATCCTCTTGTTGTTATGATGTTGGATCCACGGATCATAGCGTGAAACACAGCAGCGGGCTTGTCCGGCGGAGCCAGAAGGTTTGACCTGGGGAGTCAGAGAACAGGATGATGGCCGAAAAAACTGTATCTGTATTATGGATTAAAGCTCTGTTACAGGGAGCTGAGCAGCAGGGAATGGATACTGCCGGGTTGCTGCAGACGGCGGATATTGATGCGGCCATACTGCGCCGCCCGTATGCCCGGGTCAGTCTCGCCAACACACTGCGTCTCTGGCGGGCAGCCGAAGCCCTGTGTCCGGCGCAGGATTTTGGTCTGCTGATGGGCGAGCTGGTCAAGCCGGCGCATTTCCAGTTATTTGCCCTGATTCTGATGCACAGTGAAAGCCTTGGCTCGGCGTTTGAAAAGTCTATCCGTTATACCCGCGTACTGAGCGACGGTGGCCGCTATTTTCTGGAGCGCGGCGGGGATGAAGCCTGTCTGCGTTATGAACCGCAGGCGGCGGATTTCAGCCGTCATCAGGTGGATGCTGTGCTGGTTCTGCTGCGTAATTTTGCCGCTTGGCTGATCTGCCGGCCGGTGTGCCTGCGGCGGGTTGAGTTCTGCCATGCACCACCGGCGGACCTCAGCCAGTACGAGCGTATTTTTGCTGCGCCGCTGCAGTTTTCTGCGCCACGCAACGCGCTGGTATTTGCCGCCGATATTCTGGATGAGCCTCTGGCACTGGGCGATGAAAAGCTGGCCGTGATGCATGAGCAGATGCTTGAACAGCAGCTGCAGGCACTACAACAGGAGGATGCTGCCGGATTGACGCGGCATTTCCTGCTCAACCGTGACGACCTGGCTGTTGACCGTGATCAGTTGGCTCAGCAGCTGCAGATGAGCGGCCGGACCCTGCAACGTAAACTGCAGGAATGTGGCACCAGCTTTCAGCAGCTGCTGGATGAAGAGCGTCGGCGCCGGGCCTGTGAGCTGCTGGTGTCCACCGATTATCCGCTGACCCGTATCAGTGAACAGCTGGGCTTTTCTGAAAGCAGTGCCTTTACCCGTGCATTCCGCCGTTGGGAGGCCATGGCACCACTGGAGTACCGGCAGCTGAAAGGGGGAGGCTGAGCATCAGAAACGCCAGCTGAGGCCGCTGCGCAGGCCGTATTCCAGCTGGCTGATATTCTCCGCTCTGACGGTATCACCGTCATGACTGCCATTGAATTGCAGGCGTGAAAAGGTCGCTCCGGCTGAGACAAAATAATGCAGATAGCGGCCGGCTGGGTAACGCCAGTAGAGTCCGGCGTGGAGTTCCAGCTGGATAAAGTCGTTATTGCCCCCGGCATGATTGAGCGCTGGGGTAGTGCCATCGTTCAGCGCCTGTCCCTGACCGATCAGCAGGTGGCCGACCGGCTGCAGTCCGCGGCCGCTGACTGAGCGTTCGACAGTCAGCAGCCAGCTGGCCAGCTTTGCCCGTGCCAGTTCGTCTTCGCCATTTATGCTTACCAGCAGGGGGGCAAAGTGTTCACGGTAGCCGAGCCAGAGTGATGTGAATGGGGTGTTCAGGGATCTCAGATCGAGTTCCGCGGCAATCTGCCGCCGTTCACTGTCGGCCACCACGATCTGGCCGGCGGTCAGCTGACGGCCTTCCATGCTGATGGTTTTATCCAGCTGCAGCGATTGCTGCAGATAGCGGTATTCTGCGCGCACACCGATCACGGCCTGCTGCAGGCGGTAGACAGGTAAGCGCAGGACCGCCTGGCGGTAACGCAGATAACCTTCGCTGCGCGACAGCGTGGTTGGCAGCCCCTGTTCGTAAAAGACATCCGGCAGTGCCGGCAGCCAGCGGCGTTGCTGTGGATGCAGTGGCGATTGCCAGAAACAACCGGCGCTGAGGACCTGATCGCCCTGTTCGCGGAACACGTTACTGCCCCCCATGGGCAGCCACTGCCAGCCAGCACCACAATCGACATACACGGCCCGGGCTGTGGCGGGTAAAAGCAGTAGGACAAGGGAGAGAAAGACAGTTTTCATAGTGCCTTTATCGGCACGGCGGGGGCGGAGTTGAGAAAAAGATCTCCGCCCTTGTGTGATTACATGCTACGCAGAATGTCCAGCAGGTCGTCGTGGTGGGTCTTGGTTTTTACCTTGGCCATAATGTGACGCAGCACACCCTGTTCATCAATAATAAAGGTGACGCGGTGGATACCAACGTATTCCTTGCCCATGAATTTCTTCAGCGCCCACACTCCATAGGCTTCTGCAATGCTGTGATCTTCGTCAGACAGCAGATCGAAGTTCAGCTCCTGCTTGTCGATAAATTTCTGCAGCCGCGCCGGTGCATCCGGGCTGATGCCGAGCACGACCGCGTTCAGGGTATCGTATTCCGCACGGGTATCACGGATACCACAGGCCTGAGTGGTGCAGCCCGGTGTCATGGCTTTGGGATAGAAATACAGCACCACTTTTTTGCCGCGCAGGCTGTCCAGGGTAACGGTTTCTGAATTCTGGTTCAGAGCAGAAAATGCCGGAGCTGGTTTGTCCAGTGGCGGAAAATCAAGACTCATGAGATGACCTCAGTAAACGATAGTGAAAACCGTACTAAGGCTACCTGACCGGCCTGATTAATCAAGCCGGCAGGCTGTCAGAAGATCAGCAGTTGATGCTGCGCTCTGAGAGGAATTTGGTCAGGGTTTCTTTGGCTTTATTGCCGGCCGGGCTGTTACGGAACAGGAATTCGTGGGTCTGGTTATCAAGAACCAGCAGCACATCGGCACAGAAATCACCTTCGTGTTCCGGGCGCACTTCGCGCATCCGGGCTTCGGCCAGACGTTCCAGGTTGATATAAAAGTCGCCCGGAATTTCTTCCAGATGATCGTGGGCCTTCATGCGCACCATTGCTACATTCGGAGTAATACAGATAAAAGCCATGGTCGGGGTCTCCCTTGCTTGCCGTTATTGTCATTGTCATGGAGTTCAGAGTGAATGCTGAGTCACTTTGAACCAACACTAATATAAAGTAACCGTAATAGTATGAAATTGATATATGGCATCAATAAGAAGGTCAGGAGGGGAGGCAGCCCCGCCGCAGGCGGGACCGTCTGATCAGAGTTTTATCTTGATATCGGACTTCGGAATACAGCAGCAGGGCAGGATTTCGTCGTCGTTCAGCCAGGCCATGGGTTCTTCATGATAATGAACGCTGCCTTCCAGCAATTGCGCCCGGCAGCTGCCACAGTAGCCTTCCCGGCACTGATAGTGGATTTCTATATCCTGGGCTTCCAGCGATTCCAGCAGCGTGGCGGCATTCTGAAATGATGCCTGACGGCCATCGTGCAGCGTGACGCCGAAGACCGGGCGTGGCATTCCTTCAAATTCTATCTGTGGGGTTGCTTCCGGTTGCTCCGGGTTCTGTTCAGGCAGGAAAAATTCTGCCTGAAGTGGAGCGTCGTCAGTCTGCTCGGGAATTACGGGTTCCAGCTCGAACGGCTGTTCTCCGGCATCCCCGGTCAGTTCAAAACGGTCAGCAGTCTGGCTGTCGTCATTCTGTTTTTTCAGTAATGCGGACATCAGAGATCGAAATCACCCAGGTCAGCTGTATCGACTTCGCTGTCGATGGCACCGACCAGATAGGAACTGATTTCGGCCTCCTGTGGTGCAACCTGTACGTTATCACTGTTCAGCCAGGCATTGATCCATGGCAGCGGGTTGCTCTTGATAGTCGGGAATATCTGTTCAAAACCCAGAGCGGCGATACGCTGGTTGGTAATGTACTCAACGTACTGACACAGAATGTCTTTGTTCAGACCGATCATGGAACCATCTTTAAACAGATATTCAGACCAGTCTTTTTCCTGCTGTGCGGCTTCGGCAAAAATGCGTACTACGTCGTCACGGCATTCTTCGGCAATGCCGGCAAATTCCGGATCATCCTTACCGCGCGCCATAATCTGCAGCATATGCTGGGTGCCGGTCAGGTGCAGAGCTTCATCGCGGGCGATCAGTTTGATGATCTTGGCGTTGCCTTCCATTTTTGCACGTTCGGCAAAAGCAAAGGAGCAGGCGAAGCTGACATAGAAACGGATAGCTTCCAGCACATTGACGGAAACCATGGTGAGGTACAGGCGACGCTTCAGTTCACGCATGGTGACTGCAATCGTTTTACCATTCACCGTGTGGGTACCTTCACCCAGCTGCTGGTAGTAGTTGCTCAGTTCAATAAACTGGTCGTAATACTGGGTAACAGAAATCGCACGGCGGACGATGTATTCGTTTTTGGTGATGTCATCAAAAATTTCCGCCGGATTCGGCACAATATTACGTACAATGTGTGTGTAAGAACGGCTGTGGATGGTCTCACTGAAGGACCAGGTTTCAATCCAGGTTTCCAGCTCCGGCAGGGATACCACCGGCAGGAACGCAATATTGGGTGAACGGCCCTGAACGGAATCCAGCAGGGTCTGATATTTCAGATTGCTGACGAAAATATGCTTTTCGTGTTCCGGCAGATCGATAAAATCTTTGCGGTCGTTGGCCAGATCAACTTCTTCCGGACGCCAGAAGAACGACAGCTGTTTTTCAATCAGGTTTTCAAAAATTTTGTGCTTCTGAATATCGTAACGGGCAACGTTAACGTGTTCACCGAAGAACATCGGTTGTTGGAAAGTATCGAATTCGTTACGGTTAAAAGTGGTATAGGCCATACAGGTTCTGTCTCGGAGCAGTGCCCGGAGGGGCACTGCATTCAGGTTATTTAAATCTTACAGGCGCCGCCTGCACAATCGTCCTCTTCTTCTTTACGGACGTCTCTCTGCGGATCTTCCATACCATCGCGGGTATTGTGGTAATACAGGGTTTTCACCCCGTTTTTGTAGGCGGTCAGCAGGTCTTTCAGCAGCTGCTGCATCGGTACCTTATTACCGGCAAAGCGGGACGGATCATAGTTGGTGTTGGCGGAGATCGCCTGATCAACAAACTTCTGCATGATGCCGACCAGCTGCAGGTAGCCGTTATTGTTCGGGATCTGCCACAGCAGTTCATACTGCTTTTTCAGGTGCTCGAAATCAGGTACAACCTGCTTCAGAATACCGTCTTTACTCTGCTTGATGCTGATATAACCGCGTGGCGGTTCAATGCCGTTGGTGGCATTGGAAATCTGCGAGGAAGTTTCTGACGGCATCAGGGCAGACAGGGTGGAGTTACGCAGGCCATACTTGACGATGTCCTGACGCAGGCCTTCCCAGTCAAGATGCAGGGGTTCGTCACAGAACTTATCCACTTCTTTTTTGTAGGTGTCGATCGGCAGCAGGCCTTCAGCGTAGGTGGTATCTGAGAAGGCTTCACAGGCCCCCTGTTCTTTGGCCAGTTTGTTGGAAGCCTTGAGCAGGTAATACTGCATGGCTTCAAAGGTCCGGTGAGTCAGGCCATTGGCGCTGCCGTCGGAATATTTCACCCCGTTTTTCGCCAGGTAGTAGGCGTAGTTGATCACACCAACACCCAGGGTACGGCGTTTCAGGCTGGCTTTTTCGGCCGCCGGTACCGGGTAATCCTGGTAGGTCAGCAGGCTGTCCAGAGCACGGACAATCAGTTCTGCCTGTTCGGCGAAGTCATCCAGTTTTTCAATTTTACCCAGGTTGAATGCCGCCAGTGTACAGAGGGCGATTTCGCCTTCGTCATCGTTGACGTCATGCAGCGGTTTGGTCGGCAGCGCGATTTCCAGACACAGGTTGGACTGACGTACTGGCGCTTTGTGCGGATCGAACGGGCTGTGGGTATTACAGTGATCCACGTTCTGGATGTAGATACGGCCGGTGCTGGCGCGTTCCTGCATCATCATGGAAAACAGGTCGACCGCTTTCAGGGTCTTCTTGCGGATACCGTCCTGCTGTTCGTATTTTACGTACAGCGCTTCAAATTTATCCTGATCTTCAAAGAAGGCGTCATACAGGCCCGGTACATCGGATGGTGAGAACAGAGTGATGCTGCCGTTTTTGATCAGACGTTCGTACATCAGCTTGTTGATCTGTACACCGTAATCCAGATGGCGGACGCGGTTTTCTTCCACACCGCGGTTGTTCTTCAGTACCAGCAGGCTTTCCACTTCATAATGCCAGATCGGGTAGAACAGCGTAGCGGCACCACCACGGACACCGCCCTGCGAGCAGGATTTAACGGCAGTCTGGAAATGCTTGTAGAAAGGGATGCAGCCGGTGTGGAAGGCTTCACCGCCGCGGATCGGGCTGCCCAGGGCCCGGATGCGGCCACCGTTAATGCCGATACCGGCGCGCTGGGAAACGTATTTCACAATGGCGCTGGCCGTGGCGTTGATGGAATCCAGGCTGTCACCGGCTTCAATCAGTACACAGGAGCTGAACTGACGGGTCGGGGTACGGACACCGGCCATGATCGGCGTCGGCAGAGACAGTCTGAAGGTGGACACGGCATCGTAGAAACGACGGATAAAGTCCAGACGGCGTTCTTTGTCATAGTTGGCAAACAGACAGGCAGCGATCAGTACATACAGGAACTGAGCGCTTTCAAATACTTCGCCGGACACCCGGTTCTGCACCAGATATTTACCTTCCAGCTGTTTCACTGCCGCGTAGCTGAAGTTCAGGTCACGGCTGTGGTCGATGAAGTCATCCATCGCCGCAAATTCTTCCGGGCTGTAGTCTTCCAGCAGGTGACGGTCATAACGGTCGGCGGCGACCATTTTTTTCACCTGATCGTACAGCGTCGGTGGCTCAAACTGGCCATAGGCTTTTTTGCGCAGGTGAAAGATGTTCAGGCGGGCAGCCAGATACTGGTAGTCCGGCGTTTCTTCTGAAATCAGATCGGCAGCGGCTTTGATCAGGGTCTCGTGAATTTCGGACGTCTGAATGCCGTCGAAAAACTGCAGATGAGCCTTAAGTTCCACTTCTGATACAGAGACATTATCGAGACCGTCGGCGGCCCAGGTAACAACTTTGTGAATCTTATCCAGATTGAGGGATTCCTGAGTGCCGTCACGTTTTGTGACTTTTAGCTCACTGTTCATGATCTCTGTGCCTGTGTTCAAGGGAAACTACTCCATCTGTCCCTGATGTCTTGGGAGTCCGTAAAGTGCTTGACGACCGCCGGGAAAATCTGTAGCGGCCGATGTAAGTAACTGAGTTACCAACATATTTAGTGGGACACAAGATAATGCGGTACCCATGTTAATTCAACCCCAAGATGTAGTGGGGAATAGGCTTTTGCATGTGGATAAGTTGTGCGTATTGGGTGGAAAGAATGTGTCTCATTTTTCCTGCTTCTGCAGGTCATTGATTCTTACCAAAAAAAGACCGGATTGGTTACTATGCAACAAAGCGTAACAACGTCTAAAGTTAATGACAGATGCAGGCAGTCACTCTGTCATGCAGTAACCTTTAAGAAAATGGTAAGGAACCATGCTGAAGCACGAAAGTGGCCAAACCCCTGAAGAAAACTGGCGGATTCTGATCGTCGAAGATGACGAGCGTCTGGCAACCCTGACCAAGGACTATCTTGAGAGTAATGGTCTGAAAGTCTCCGTCGAAGGCGACGGTAGCCGGGCAATTGAGCGCATCAAGACCGAACAGCCCGATCTGGTGGTTCTGGATCTGATGCTTCCTGGTGAGGATGGTCTGGCCGTGTGCCGGATTGTCCGTCCTTATTATAAAGGTCCGATTCTGATGCTGACTGCCCGCACCGAAGATCTTGATCAGGTGCTGGGTCTGGAGATGGGTGCCGATGACTATGTGGCCAAGCCGGTGCGTCCGCGGGTGCTGCTGGCGCGGATCCGCGCTCTGCTGCGGCGGGTGAAAGAAGCACCGGAAGAGCAGGAAGCTGAAAGCACGTCTGATAACCGTCTGACCTTCGGCAATCTGGTGGTCGACAGTGCGATGCGCGAAGCCTGGCTGGATGGCAGAAGCATCGATCTGACCAGCGCTGAGTTTGATCTGCTGTGGCTGCTGAGCAGCAGTGCCGGCCGTGTGCTGACCCGGGAAGAAATTTTCCATCAGCTGCGAGGTATCGAATATGACGGACAGGACCGTTCCATTGATGTACGGGTATCGCGTATCCGGCCCAAAGTCGGCGATGACCCGATGAACCCGAAACGCATCAAAACCGTCCGCAGTAAAGGTTATCTGTTCGTCAAGGAAATCTGAGGCTGCCCGGAACCGGGTGTCCTGATCAGGAGACAGAGCCATTTTTATCCGCGTTTACTCCGGGCTGCTGGCTGCTCTGCTGATGGTGGGTGTCATCAGCATTGCGGCGCTGCAGCTGGTGAATTTTGTCCGTACCGCCCAGTTCAATGAAGATATGGTCAATGGAAGTCTGTGGCTGATGTCCCAGCGCCTGCAGCAGGATCCGGGCGCACTGACGGAACTGGCAGCCCGCTTTGATGCGGAGATTACCGTGCTGCCGGAATCCGATGCGCCGGATGATGAATACCTGCGTGACCGTCTGCGCCGCGGTCAGGTTCTGATCGATACTACCAACCAGGGCCGTACAGCCCGTCTGCTTTACCCCATGAATGATGCCGAGCTGCTGGAAGTGCAGGTGAACACGGTCACCGAAATCCAGGCCCAGGCCACGGCATATCTGTTACTGGAAGACTGGCAGCGTTCCGGCCAGCCGGTGGAAGCCTTTATCCGTCGTATGCAGCCCCATTTCGGCTACCCGTTATCGGTGGTTAGGGTGGAAGATTTGCTGTTGTCCGATGCGGATTACGCCCGTATGCAGTACGGCGACGTACTGGCCCGGCTGTCGATTGAAGGCCGTCAGGCGGAAGCGCTGGCCAAACTGCCCGGACAGCCCAGGGCACTGCGGCTGGGGCCGATCGAAGCCTTTAACCCCTATTCCTGGCAGGCGATTACGGTAATTGCTGTGATTGGCTTCATGACACTGGGGCTGGGCGTTTACTGGGTGGTGAATTCTTTTCAGGTCCGTCTGCGTAAGCTGGAACAGGCGACCAGCCGGCTGGCGCAGGGGCACCTGAATGCGCGGGTAGCGATCTCCGGCGGGGACCCGGTGAGCCGGCTGGGGATGGCATTCAACAAAATGGCAGAACATATCCAGCGCCTGATATCGATTCAGCGCGAAATGGTGCGGGCAGTATCGCACGAGCTGCGTACTCCGGTGGCCCGGATCCGCTTCGGCATGCAGATTATCGAAGATGTGGCCGATGATCCGTTCGTCAGCAAACAGCTCAGCGGCATGGATTCTGATATTCAGGAGCTGGATGAGCTGATCGATGAAATTCTGACCTATGCGCGTCTGGAAGAGGGCGGTCCGTTGCTGGATTTCCAGCGTGCCAATGTTGCTGACATCGCCCTGCAGGTGGTGGAAGAAGCCCGTCCACCGACCAATGTGTCGGTGAGTTACGCCGGTGATAAGGCCGACGATGCGGTGTTCGCCGAAGTTGAGCCCCGATACATCCATCGTGCGATTCAGAATCTGGTGGGCAATGCCGGCCGTTATGCCAGTTCCCGGGTCCGGGTCAGCTGTGCCGTGGGGGCCGATACCTGCCGTATCGATGTTGAGGATGATGGTCCGGGGATTCCGGAAGATGAATGGGACCGGGTCTTTACTGCCTTTGCGCGGCTGGATGACAGCCGTACCCGCAGTTCCGGGGGCTATGGGCTGGGCCTGTCGATTGTGCGCCGCATTGCCTACTGGCATGGTGGCCGGGCAATGGTCGGCCGCAGCGATGATCTGGGCGGTGCCCGCTTTACGCTGATCTGGCCACGCCGGCATCACGAATAAGTGCTTGTCACCATGGGAAATAAATATTCCTGTCGATACAAAAGGTTACAGAATGACACCGATGGGCAACAGACGGGGTTTATGGCCAACGGCATTATAAGCCCCGCGTATCCCTAGGAGACGTGGTGAGAATGTAGCGAAATTATTCGCTTTTTCGGGGCTCATATTTTGGGGCCCTTTTTTTATGCCTTCTGTTCGGCTACCGGCACAATGCCCGGCAGCGTCCTGAAACAGGTATCCAGTGCCTGCTGGAAAAAATCCTGAATATAAGCTGCATCCGCCTGGTCCCTGCGCACGGCGGCATACAGTGTCGGCCAGACCCCTTTTTTCCCTAATGGCCGTGCGGTCAGCAGATTGGCCTCCAGATACGGTTGCAGTGCCCAGTTCGGCAGACACGCCACGCCACGCCCGCTGGCAACCAGTTGTACCATCATCAGTGTCAGTTCTGTCTGTCGGGTGGCCCGGGGTTCAATGTCCTGAGGGGCGAGAAAGTGTTCGAAAATATCCAGCCGCCGGCGGTTGACCGGGTAGTGAATCAGGGTCTGATCCAGCAGATCCGGCGGCATAATGGCATCCTGCTGTGCCAGAGGATGCTGGTTGGCAACCGCCAGCAGCGACTGGTAACGGAACAGCGGCTGATAGTAAATCTCTGCGTGTGCAGCCGGGTCTGAGGTTACCACCAGATCAATATCGCCGCGGATCAGAGCCGGGATCGGCTCAAAATGAAAGCTGGTCGACAGGTCGATTTCCACTTCCGGCCAATGGTCGCGGAAGTTGTTGATGGCTGGCATCAGCCAGTCAAAGCAGCTGTGGCATTCAATCACCATATGCAGGCGACCGCTCTGACCACCGGCCATTTTCTGCAGATTGCGCTCCGACTGGCGCACCTGTGGCAGTACGTCATCCGCCAGTTGCAGTAATTCCAGACCGGCGCGGGTAAACCGGAGCGGCTTGGTTTTGCGCAGGAACAGTGATACGCCGAGCCGTTCTTCCAGATCTTTCAGCTGGTGTGACAGCGCTGACTGAGTCAGGTGCATGCGCCGTGCTGCCTCAACCAGAGTGCCACCGTCGCGCAGAGCGGCCAGGGTACGCAGATGTTTGATATCGAGCATGAGCACCTTGTTGAAAATTATTCATGGAAGATCAGTAAACAATGTTAACTGCTCATACGCCTGGCGGAAAGCACCGGCTGTTGTGTATGGCCTGACATTCGCACCACCCGGACGGTTCATCCACCGCGGGATCAGGGGTACACTCGGCAGAAAAACAACGAGGTTACTGCATGCCGGGTTCAGCCACGCGTTATCTGCTGAGTTTTGATCAGGGAACAACCAGCAGCCGCGCCATTATTTTTTCTGAGGACGGCCGTATCCTTGCTACTGGCCAATATGAATTCACACAGCATTTCCCTCAGCCGGGCTGGGTTGAACATGACCCGCAGGAAATCTGGAGCACGACCCTGGCTGCCGCCCGCGATGCCCTGTCGCAGGCCGGGCTGGAAGCGGCGGATATCACCGTGGCCGGCATTACCAATCAGCGTGAAACCACGCTGGTGTGGGACCGTCACAGCGGCGAGCCGGTGTATAACGCTATCGTCTGGCAGGACCGGCGTACCGCGTCTTGCTGTCAGCAGCTGAAACAGGATGATGCGCAGTTGGAAGAGCGTCTTGCCGGAAAAACCGGGTTGCTGCTGGATCCGTATTTCTCCGCTACCAAGCTGGCCTGGATTCTTGATCATGTCGGGGGTGTGCGTGAACGGGCTGAACGCGGCGAGCTGGTGTTCGGTACAGTTGATACCTATCTGCTGTGGCGGATGACGGCTGGTCAGGTACATCTGACTGATGCTACCAATGCGTCGCGTACCATGCTGTTCAATATCCACAACCAGTGCTGGGATGAAGAATTGCTGGCGCTGTTCCGGATTCCGCCCTCCATGTTGCCGGAAGTCCGTGATTGTGCTGCGGATTTCGGCGTTATTACGGCGGATCTGCTGGGCGCTGAAATTCCGGTGGGCGGGGTGGCCGGGGATCAGCAGGCGGCGCTGATCGGTCAGGCCTGTTTTCATCCGGGGATGGCGAAAAGTACCTATGGTACCGGCTGTTTTATGATTGTGAATACCGGTGACAATATCGTCCGTTCCGCCAATCGCCTGCTGACCACCATTGCTTACCGTACAGAAGGGAAACCTGTGTATGCGGTGGAAGGTTCGATCTTTATGGCTGGTGCGACCATTCAGTGGATCCGCGATGGCCTGCAGTTGATCCGCAGCGCCTGTGAAACGGAACCACTGGCGCAGGAGACGGGCTACGAAAACCCGGTCTATATGGTACCGGCCTTTACCGGGTTGGGTGCGCCGTACTGGGATCCGCAGGCAAGGGGAGCGATTCTGGGCCTGAGCCGCGATACCGGTATCAAGGAAATCGTCACCGCCGGACTGCAGGCGGTGTGTTACCAGACCCGTGATCTGATTGAAGCCATGCAGCAGGATGGCATCCGGCCGGCTGAGCTGAGAGTTGACGGTGGCATGGTGGTCAATACCTGGCTGGTGCAGTTTCTGGCCGATATTCTTGGCCTGCCGATTACCTGTCCGGCGGTAACAGAAACCACCGCGCTGGGAGCTGCCTTCCTGGCCGGGCTGCAGGCCGGCATTTATCACAGCTTCAGCGATGTGGAAGGGCTCTGGCAGCACGACCGCGCCTATCAGCCACAGCTCAGCTCTGAGAAGCGTGAACGTCTGTATGCCGGCTGGCTGGAAGCGGTGCAGCGCGTCCGCTCTGCATCCTGACGGTATTGATCACGGGTTACAATTTACGTGAATTGACATAGTGCTGACAGGCGGAGTCTTTATAATCAGGCGATAACTTATGCCATCCGGGGTGTTGATGGGACAGCTGCAGAAAGACATGGTCCGCCGCCATATACTGGCCAGTAGTGGTGCTGTGTTGTTCACCCTGCTGTTTATCGCCTCATCCCTGTTGGCACCGGACAAGGCGCCACCGGCAGCTGTGGTGTTATCAGCACTGTGTTACTGGAGCGGTCAGGCGCTGCTGCTGTACTGGGTGGCTTCCGGCCGCAGCCGGCATTATCCCGACCCGGGCATGACACCGGTGTTTATGGGCTGGGCGGTTGCCTTTATTTCCCTGACGTTTTATTTCTGCCATGAATACCGCACGTTGGTGCTGCTCGGCTACCTGATGGTGATGCCCTACGGTGTGTTCCGTCTCACCTGGCGCGGGTTTCTGGGCGTCGCGCTGCTGGCCATTGCGTCTTATACCGGCGTTCTGCTGTTGTTGCGCCACGAAGGGAAGCTGGTCTGGAATCTGACCTATGAGCTGCTGGCCGGCGGCGCTTTTTTTGCCAGTATGCTGGCTTACAGTATTCTCGGCCGTGAGGTGTCACTGCTGCGCGCGGCCTACCGCAACAAAAACCATGAGCTGCGCCGGGCGCTGACCCGCATCGAAGACCTGGCCGCTACCGATGAACTGACAGGGCTGTACAACCGCCGTCATCTGCTGTCCCATATTGATCAGCAGCGCGCACTGGCCAACCGCGAAGGTATGCCATTTGTACTGGCTTTTGTCGATATTGACCACTTTAAACAGATCAATGATCATCATGGTCACCGGGTCGGGGATCAGGTGCTGGCGGAACTGGCTGCAGTGCTGCGGCTGTCCATCCGTGAAGTGGACCTGGCGGCCCGCTATGGCGGTGAAGAATTTGTGCTGTTGTTCAGCGGGTTGACGCTGGGAACGGCGGGTAAAGTGCTCGACCGCATCCGGATGGACGTGATGGAGCAGCGTTTCTCCCGCTCGGCGCTGCCACTGACGGTATCGGTGGGAGTGGCGCAGTATTTCCCCGGCGAAGCAGCGGATGATCTGCTTAACCGCGCTGACCGGCTGTTGTATGAAGCCAAACGTCTGGGACGCAACCGGGTCATGCTTGATTCACAGGAAACCGGCGTGTTGCAGAGTGTGACCTGAACAGAAATAAAAAACCGGCATTAAGCCGGTTTTTTATTTGGTTGGAGTTTATTTCAGGCGTCTTCCTGACAGAGCAGGAATTCCAGCAGTGCCTTCTGAGCATGCAGGCGGTTTTCGGCTTCATCCCAGACCACTGAGCGCGGGTCATCCAGCAGGTCTTCGCTGACTTCCTCACCACGGTGGGCCGGCAGACAGTGCATAAACAGGACATCGTCTGCGGCCAGATCCAGCAGCTGACGGGAAACCTGATACTCGCTGAACTTACGGATGCGGGCATCCTGTTCATCTTCCTGCCCCATGGAAGCCCATACATCGGTGACCACCAGATCGGCGCCAGCGACGGCTTCTTGCGGATTGTGCGTCAGGCTGACGCACTGAGCGTTATCGTCGAGCAGGAACTGCGACGGTTCAAATCCTTCCGGCGTGGCGATATTCAGCTGAAAACCAAACTGACGGGCGGCATTGATATAGGACTGGCACATATTGTTACCATCCCCGATCCAGGCCACGGTTTTACCGGCAATGGAGCCACGATGCTCAACGTAGGTCTGTACATCGGCCAGCAGCTGGCAGGGATGGAAGTCATCGGTCAGGGCGTTGATTACCGGTACCTGGGAGTAGGCGGCAAAGGTTTCCACCATCTCATGATCAAAGGTGCGGATCATGACCACATCAACCATACGTGAGAGCACCCGGGCGCTGTCTTCCACTGGTTCGCCACGGCCCAGCTGGGTATCGCGGGATGACAGGAAGATAGCGTGGCCGCCAAGCTGGGCCATACCGGCTTCAAAGGACACCCGGGTACGGGTGGATGATTTTTCGAAAATCATCCCCAGTACGCGGTTTTTCAGTGGCTCGTAAACCTCACCGCGTTTATGCAGTTGCTTCAGTTCGATAGCACGCTGGATCAGCCAGTTAAGCTCTTCCGGCGACAGGTCTGACAGAGTTAAAAAGTGTCTCACGTTAATTCCTTCTTCTGACTTAACCGAGCGCCTCAATCAGGCTGCTCACGGTGTCGATAATCTGGTCGGCTTCGGCCTGGCTGATATTCAGTGGTGGCAGCAGACGTACTACATTGCCTGAGGTCACATTCAGCAACAGACCGGCTTTCAGGGCATCAGCCATCAGGGTCGGGCAGTCCTGTTTCAGAACCAGACCCAGCATCAGGCCATGACCACGGATTTCCTGCAGCGAATCGCTGCCGGACAGACGCTCGCGGAAACCATTGCGCAGATAGTCGCCCATGGTACGGGCGTTCTCGCACAGGTTGTCTTTTTCAATGGTTTCGACCACAGCAACGGCGGCGGCACAGGCCAGCGGGTTACCGCCATAGGTGGAGCCGTGATTACCGGGTTTCAGTACATTGGCTGCGGCACCCCGGGCCAGACAGGCGCCGATCGGTACGCCGTTGCCGAGACCTTTGGCGGTGGTCACCACATCCGGCTGGAAACCGAACTGCTGATAGCAGAAATAGGACCCGGTACGGCCGTTACCGGTCTGGACTTCATCCAGTACCATCAGCAGGTCATGTTCATCACACAGGGTACGGATACCCTGCAGGTATTCGGCGCTGGCGGTGGCCAGACCGCCTTCGCCCTGTACCGGTTCCAGCATCACCGCCACCACGTTGGGGTTGGCTTTGACGAGGGAACGGATGGCAATAATGTCCATATACGGCACACGCACAAAACCATTCAGCAGTGGGCCGAAACCGTCCTGAACCTTGGCGTTGCCGGTGGCGGTCAGGGTGGCCATGGTGCGGCCGTGAAAAGCCTTGGTCATCACAATAATGACCGGCTCAGCAATACCTCGGTCGTGGCCATATTTACGGGCGATCTTAATCGCTGCTTCGTTGGCTTCAGCACCGGAGTTGGAGAAAAAGACATTCTCCATGCCGGACACGCGGGTCAGCGCACTGGCGGCTGCCTCCTGACGTTCAATGCTGTACAGGTTTGAGGTGTGAATCAGCTGCCCGGCCTGACGGGTAATGGCTTCCGTTACCGCCGGATGTGCATGCCCCAGACCACAGACGGCGATGCCGCTCAGTGCATCCAGATAGCGTCGCCCTGCGGAGTCCGTCAGCCAGCTGCCCTGGCCACTGACAAAAGTCACCGGTAAACGCCCGTAGGTATTCATGATCGCTTGCATGCTTAGTTCCTCAAAACGCAAAAAGGCAGCCAAGGCTGCCCTGAAGGGCCAGAATCATACGAAAGGGTGGCCATTTTGTAAACGCTGTGGCCGGCAGGCCGGACTCAGCAGAAGAAAGAGGGCTGAGGGTCAGCCGCGACCGCGGGTACGCGTGCGGTTGGCGCGGGCGTTTTTCTCAATAAACAGAATGATTTTCGACGCGACATCGATGCCGGTGGCTTCTTCGATGCCCTGAATGCCCGGGGATGAGTTCACTTCCATGACCACCGGACCATGGTTGGAGCGCAGGATGTCGACTCCGGCGACATTGAGGCCCATGGTTTTCGCGGCGCGTACCGCGGTGGCACGTTCTTCCGGTGTAATGCGGACAACGGTGGCGGTGCCGCCACGGTGCAGATTGGAACGGAATTCCCCGTCAGCCGCCTGGCGCTTCATTGAGGCAACCACTTTGTCACCTACGACAAAACAGCGGATATCGGCTCCGCCGGCTTCTCTGATGTATTCCTGCACCATGATGTTGGCTTTCAGCCCCATAAAGGCTTCGATGACGCTTTCGGCAGCCTTGCGTGTTTCTGCCAGTACCACACCAATCCCCTGGGTGCCTTCCAGCAGCTTGATCACCAGCGGTGCACCGCCGACCATACGGATCAGATCCGGGATATCATCCGGGCTGTGGGCAAACCCGGTCACAGGCATACCGATCCCTTTACGTGCCATCAGTTGCATGGAGCGCAGCTTGTCGCGTGAGCGGCTGATGGCCACGGATTCATTGAGAGGATAGACGCCCATCATTTCAAACTGACGCAGCACCGCTGTGCCATAGAAGGTGATCGACGCACCGATGCGCGGAATCACCGCGTTGAAATCATCCAGCTCGCGTCCCTGGTAGTGAACGCTGGGCTCAAGGCTGTTGATGTTCATATAGCAGTGCAGGGTGTCCAGCACTTCCACATCGTGCCCCCTTTCTTCGGCTGCTTCCAACAGGCGGCGGGTCGAGTAAAGATTGGCATTGCGGGAAAGAATCGCAATTTTCATGATCGGTCCGGGGTTTTGCCGGTGCGGGAAACATCCACCAGGAAGCGGCCGGCAATGGCTTTACGTCCGAGCAGCATCGGGTATTTCATGCTGCCGCGGTGACTGAGACTGATTTCGGCGGACCATTCAAGGCCGGCAACCGATAACAGACTACGGATAATGTAACGGTGACTGCGCTGGCCATTGGAACTGGCAATCACCCGGCGGGCAATGACTTCCGCTTCGCAGACCTGGTCCAGTGCCGCCGCCGGACCGTCAAACAGGACATGAAAGCGGACCCAGTCTTTGCCATCATGGACAAAGGGTTCAATTTTTTCGGCGTGCAGACTGCTGGTGCAGGCACCGGTATCCACCTTGGCATAACAGTTGATGCCAAGGTGGGGTAAGCCGACGTTTTCGATGTATCCGAGAACCGGTTTAGTCATCAGTATCTATGCTGTCCGGGCCTGCTTCTGCAACGGCTGCAGAGGAGGCAGTAAAGTAAATCTGTTTACGGCGCAGGGCATTCAGATAAATGGCCCAAGCTTTCTCCACATCGGTAACAGGTTGCTCCAGACCGTGGCAGGTTGCAACAAAGTGCTGTTCTTCCTCGGTCTCCGGCAGGCGCGTACCTTCGTGCAGCGCTTTCATCGCAACGCCTTTGCTTTCCAGCAGAACGGCCTGGTTGCGGGTGAAATCCCCTGAACGCTGGAAGCCACGCGGAAAGTTACGGTCGTCGAAAAACTTTTTATCGCAGGCAAAACTCTTCTCTTGGATATTGTCCATTCTGCACCTACTATCCGGGTAAAGGTCGTTTTCGGCGGAGTATGGTCAGCCAGCATTCGTCGGTAAAACAAAAAAATCTTATCGTAACGAACACGGCTGTTGGTCGAAATGGATACAGAACTGCTGAAAACTTTTATGGAAGTCTCGCGTACCCGTCACTTCGGCCGGGCGGCTGAAAATCTTTATCTGACGCAGTCTGCGGTCAGCTTCCGCGTGCGCCAGCTTGAAGGTCTGCTGGGGGTCGAACTCTTCTCCCGCCAGCGCAACAATATTCAGCTGACATCCGCTGGTGAGAAGCTGCTGCCGCTGGCCGAAAGTTCGGTGCTGCTGGAGCAGCGTATCCGTCAGGAAGTTGCCACCGCAGAAGGTCAGCATCAGCAGATTTCACTGGGCGCGACACCGAACCTGTGGGACGCCTTTCTGCAGGAGCAGCTGGGTCTGATGATGCGTGGCCCGGAAGGTCTGGCACTGAATGCCGTCGCGCACAGTAGTGGTAATCTGGTGCGCCAGATTATGGAACGCACGCTGGATCTGGCGTTTGTTTTTGATGCCCCGAAGGTGGATGAACTGACCACCCGGCCGGTGGCGGATATTCCTCTCTATCTGGTGTCTTCTGCCCCCCGCATCGACTGGCAGGCAGCACTGGCTGAGAATTATGTGCTGGTGGACTGGGGAACCTCATTTCAGATGCAGCATGCGCAGGAATTCAAGGGGGCTAATCCGCCGGTACTGCAGACCAATACCGGCCGGATCGCGCTGGAATGCATCCTCAGCAACGGTGGCTCTGCTTACCTGCCGGTCAGTCTGATCCGTCCGTCACTGCAGGAGGGCAGTTTGTTCCTGGTGCCGGACGCCCCGGTGATCAGCCGTACGGTATACGCCAGTTTCCATGCCAGCAGTGGCCGTGATGAACTGATTGAAAACGTGATCAAACAGGTGGTGGGCAACGCTGCCAGCTGGACCGAATTGACAGGAGAGCAATGATGAAAGCCTGGCAAATGACAGCGGCTGGTACGCCGGATGTGCTCCGCTTCACTGAGATGGACAAGCCGCGGCCCGCGGCTGGTGAAGTGCTCATTCAGGTAAAAGCCGCAGGATTTAACCCGATTGATACCAAAATCCGCGCAGGTCTGGCACCGATTGCTCCGGAATCCGGTGTTCTCGGCTGTGATGTCAGCGGTATTGTCGAAGCCGTCGGCGAAGGTGTCAGCCGTTTTCAGCCGGGCGATGCTGTCTTCGGAATGGCGGGTGGGGTCAAAGGAACTCAGGGTGCGCTGGCGGAATATATGACTGCAGATGCGGCGCTGCTGGCCAGAGCTCCGGCGACATTGGCGCTTGAAGACGCTGCGGCCCTGCCGATTCCGGCACTGACTGCTGATGAAGCCCTGCGACGTCTGGCAGTCGGTGCCGGTGATGAATTTTATATCAGTGGCGCATCCGGGGCCGTTGGCCTGATGGCCGTACAGATGGCCGGTTTACTGGGCGCCAGAGTGGAAGGCTCCGGTGGCAGTGCCGGGCGCCTGGCCACGATTGTCCGTTATGGGGGAAAGGGCCGGCTGCACTCGGAGGCTGAGCAACTGATCAGCAGCGGCAGACAATACAGTAAGGTGCTGGATACCTTTGGCGGTATCAGTCTGCAGACGGCGATGCAGCTGGCGGCACCTTATGCTCAGGTCGCCACGATTAATGCCCGTGCGCAGTATGATCTCAGCCAGGCGCATGCCAAGGCGCTGACGCTGCATGCGATCTTCCTGCTGCTGCCGTTGCTGAGCGGACAGGGGCGGACACCATTGGGAACAACACTGGAGCGGGTAGCCGCCCTGATTGATGACGGTAAGCTGCAGGGGCTGCCGGTGGTGCAGGCCGGGATGAGTGACGTAGCAGATATTCACCGGCGTTATGAAGCCGGAAAGCTGCCAGACAAGACGGTGCTGCTGGCAGATTTCTGATCGTCAGTCGATACCGAGGAATTTATGAGTCTGCAGACTCAGCTTCCATTGTGGGTGCTGCAGACAATAATCCACGGCATGGCGGGTATTGACAGCGGACAATCCCTCCTGTGCAGCCTGGTGGCTGTCTGATGCGAGGAGGGTGGGACGATAATCTGCCATAGGCTGCAGATAGCGGTGGGTGGCTTTTATACCGGCAAAGCGTTCCGGCATAGCCTGTGGCTGCGGGTAGATCAGTTTCAGTTCATCACATTCCGTGATGATAATGTCCGAGACTCCTTTAGGGCTCACACACAGCCAGTCGATACCCGCCGGCGCCGGCAGTGTGCCATTGGTTTCCACGCCGACCTCAAAGCCGGCCTGATGCAGGGCCTCCGTCAGGCGCTGATCCAGCTGCAGCAGCGGCTCGCCACCGGTGCAGACCACGTATGGTGCCCCGGCGGTCATATCCGGCCACAGAGAGGTCAGCAGGAGAACGAGCTCAGCGGTGGAATACTGGCCGCCATTCTGACCATCGGTGCCGGTGAAATCGGTGTCACAGAAATCACAGACCGCACCGCTGCGGCCCTCTTCCCGGCCATTCCATAAATTGCATTTGCTGAAACGGCAGAAT
>OY821639.1:3027500-3919560 GCA_963682115.1 Pseudomonadales bacterium
ACTGTTTATTAAAAACATAGCACTCTGCAAACACGAAAGTGGACGTATAGGGTGTGACGCCTGCCCGGTGCCGGAAGGTTAATTGATGGGGTTAGCGTATGCGAAGCTCTTGATCGAAGCCCCGGTAAACGGCGGCCGTAACTATAACGGTCCTAAGGTAGCGAAATTCCTTGTCGGGTAAGTTCCGACCTGCACGAATGGCGTAATGATGGTCACACTGTCTCCACCCGAGACTCAGTGAAATTGAATTCGCAGTTAAGATGCTGCGTTCCCGCGGCTAGACGGAAAGACCCCGTGAACCTTTACTATAGCTTCACAGTGAACTTTGAATTGGCTTGTGTAGGATAGCTGGGAGGCTTTGAAGTCAGGACGCCAGTCCTGGTGGAGCCAATCTTGAAATACCAGCCTGGTCAATTTGGGGTTCTAACTCTGGTCCATTATCTGGATCGAGGACACTGTGTGGTGGGTAGTTTGACTGGGGCGGTCTCCTCCCAAAGAGTAACGGAGGAGCACGAAGGTCGGCTAATCCTGGTCGGACATCAGGAGGTTAGTGTAATGGCACAAGCCGGCTTAACTGCGAGACTGACACGTCGAGCAGGTACGAAAGTAGGTCATAGTGATCCGGTGGTTCTGTATGGAAGGGCCATCGCTCAACGGATAAAAGGTACTCCGGGGATAACAGGCTGATACCGCCCAAGAGTTCACATCGACGGCGGTGTTTGGCACCTCGATGTCGGCTCATCACATCCTGGGGCTGAAGCCGGTCCCAAGGGTATGGCTGTTCGCCATTTAAAGTGGTACGCGAGCTGGGTTTAGAACGTCGTGAGACAGTTCGGTCCCTATCTGCCGTGGGCGTTTGAGATTTGAGAAGAGCTGCTCCTAGTACGAGAGGACCGGAGTGGACGAACCTCTGGTGTTCCGGTTGTATCGCCAGATGCATTGCCGGGTAGCTACGTTCGGACGGGATAAACGCTGAAAGCATCTAAGCGTGAAGCCTCCTTCAAGATGAGATCTCACTGGAACTTCGAGTTCCCTGTAGGGCCCTGGAAGACTACCAGGTTGATAGGTCAGGTGTGTAAGCGTTGTGAGGCGTTGAGCTAACTGATACTAATTGCCCGTGAGGCTTGACCATATAACACCCAAACTGTGGTGCTTATACAAGCCAGTTAACCAAACGCGTAACCGCACGGTTCGCGAGAATCTCAAGACTCATGTATCCAACCTAATTTGGTAAAAACTCGCTATCCCAACGGGAATGTAAGACGAGAAAAGCCAAGCCAGTTTGCTTGACGACAATAGAGCTGTGGAACCACCTGAATCCATTCCGAACTCAGAAGTGAAACGCAGCATCGCCGATGGTAGTGTGGGGCTTCCCCATGTGAGAGTAGGTCATCGTCAAGCTCTTATTCAAAAGCCCCGGTAGCGTTAGCTATCGGGGCTTTTTTCATTGGCCACTTCCATGTGCCCAACCCTTCGGGCAGCTTTGCTGTGTTGGCTGGCTTCCTGCCTGCCAGATCATTTCAGGCTTGCCGATGACCTACCCTTGCTTCGCAGGCATGGTAGAGTTGGCTTCGCCGATCAAGGTCGTGCGCGACCCGAACAAGGTGTCCCCGTCATATTCAAAATCCCCAGCAGGGTAACCTGCTGGGGTTTTTCTTTGTCTGTCAGAAACATAACGCGTTAACAAAAGCCCCGGCGGTCTGCTGCCAGGGCTTGGTTTAGCGTGCCTGTAAACGGATTTAAGCGTCAGAAGTTACCGGACTGATAATCCGCGATAGCCTGCTGGATCTCGTCTTGGCTGTTCATTACAAACGGTCCGTAGTGAACGACCTTTTCGCCGATAGGTTGCCCGCGCAGAAGAATCAGTTTGCTGTCTGTGATGGCGCTCAGTTTCAGCGTTTCACCGTTGGTGAACACCAGCAGGGATTTTTCAGCTGCCAGGGGCTGGGTATCCAGCTGACCCTGATAAACCAGGGCGATAATACGCTGCTCGGCAGGGACGGTCAGAGTTGCAGTCTGACCGGCGTCTATTTCCAGGTCCATATAGGCTGCATCGGCGGCGAGATCATTCAGTGGGCCGTTCACAGACTCATTTCCGATCTGCCAGTTGCCGGCAATGATGCGGGCCTGCCAGCCGTTACCATGTATCAGCGGAATCAGTTCTGCCGGAACATCACGGTATTTCGGAGCCAGCATTTTTTCTCTGGCAGGGAGATT
This sequence comes from Pseudomonadales bacterium, assembly GCA_963682115.1. Lineage (GTDB taxonomy): Bacteria > Pseudomonadota > Gammaproteobacteria > Pseudomonadales > Oceanobacteraceae > Venatoribacter. Next base: position 3,029,718 of record OY821639.1, read on the forward strand.
GATCCACAGCTGAAAGCCGTGAAGTTGCTGCATTTCACGCGCCGGCATTTCGCTGTGTATGATGCCACGCCCGGCGGACATCCACTGAGCACCGCCGCTGTGGATCATACCGCGGTTGCCGGTATGATCCTGATGTTCCAGTGAGCCATGGCGCAGGTAAGTGAGTGTTTCCATCCCTCTGTGCGGGTGTGGGGGGAAGCCGCCGATAAAGTCTTCCGGGTTGTCTGACAAGAGTTCATCAATCATCAGGAAGGGATCGGTAAGTGGCTGATCAAACATGGCCACACGACGTATTCTGACGCCGTCACCATCGGCGGTCGGGTGGCTGGGGATAATGGTCTGTAACTGACGTTCAGGCATATAGGTTCCATGATCTGTGTTTATGAAACCTACTTTAGCCTGTGTCTGCGCGGGGAATGAGCGCAAATTTTCGTAATCTTTGTTCGACGCAGTTGAATGGTGTCAGACGGCGCTCTGGGCTTCCACCTGATCGTCGAGCCCGCGGATAATGGCTTCCTTCAGCTCGCGGCATTTGTCGGCATCTGAGTAGGGCTGACCATTCTCATCAAGAATAAAGAAAATATCGGAAACCCGTTCGCCTTCGGTCAGAATCTTGGCCCCCTGCAGCTGGGCGCCGAATTCAGCTAGGATGGCTCCCATGCGTGCCAGCAGTCCGGGACGGTCGGCGGCTGTGACTTCCAGTACCGTGCGCTGCAGAACGGGGTCGTTGCTCATGGCAACCTGGGTGCTGACCTGAAACTGTTTCAGGGTTCTCGGCGTGCGGCGCTGGATAATGGTGGAGTAATCATCGGGATCGGCGAGGGCGTCGGTCAGGGTCGTGCGGATCAGCTCAATACGTTCAGGGTCATCAATCGGCCGGTTATGCTCATCCAGAACGATATAAGTGTCGACCGCATTGTGTTCGGTTTCTGAAGTCATAATGCGGGCGTCCTGAATATTCAGGTTTAACTGGTCCAGTGTGGTGGCGGTGGCGGCAAACAGGTTGAGCTGATCTTTCATAAAAATAAAGATCTGGGTGGCCCCTTCATTCTGGCGGTCAGAGGTCTGACGGATGGAAACCAAAGGCCGGGAGCTCTGACCATGGGCGTTGATTTCCAGGGTTTGCCAGACAATGTTATCCACGCCTTCACGCAGGAAATAGTCTTCGCCGGGTTCACCCCAGATGGCAAGAATTCTGTCCTCGGTCATGCCTTTTTCGGTCAGCTGACGGATGGCTTCCTGCTGAATTTCTTCGATCACATCTTCTTTGTTCAGCGGGTTGCCCAGACCGCGGCGCAGGGCTTCTTTGGTGTTGTGGTAGAGGTCGCGCATCAGTTCAGCGCGCCAGCTGGTCCAGAGTTTCGGATTGGTGCTGACGGTATCGGCAACTGAGATCAGGTACAGCAGCTCGAGATGGTTCTGATCCCCCACTTCCTGGGCGAACATGTGGATATCTTCCGGATTGTTCAGGTCAAGCCGCTGGCAGGCGTTGGACATCAGCAGATGATTCTCGCACAGCCAGACCACCATGTGGGAGTCGGTCGGGCGCAGGTTGTGCTGGCGACAGAAGGCGGCAGCGACTTCACTGCTGTTTAAGGCATGGTCACCTTCCATGCTCTTGCCGGTGTCATGCAGCAGGGCCGTCAGATAGAGGATTTCTTTCTTCTGTACGCGGTGAATCAGGCGTGAAGCAATCGGGAATCTTTCCCGTACTTCACCGAAGCGCAGATGGCGCAGGAAGCGCATCATGCGGAAGCTGTGTTCATCGACGGTGTAAATATGCAGCAGGTCATGCTCCATCAGGCCGATGATATGGCCGAATTCCGGGATGTAGCGGCCAAGGATGCCGTAACGCATCATCCGGGTTAGTTCACTCACCACCCGGGTACGGTTCGACAGCAGCTGCATAAAGATACGGTTGTTCTCGGGGTTGCTGCGGAAGTCAGCATTAATCAGGTGGCGTTGATCGCGCAGGGCGCGGATAGTATCGGAATGAATCCCCTGCGCCTGAGGCGTCTGGGCCATGAGCAGGAAAACGCGCAGCAGCCAGCCCGGTTCGCGGGCAAACAGTTGCGGATCGGTGACGCGCAGGTAACCGTTACAGAGCACAAAATGCTCTGTCAGCGTCTCCACCTGATTGACTTTATCGCACTTCATAAAGTCTTCATTGAAGTGCAGCAGCAGCAGATCACTCAGTTCGGTGGTCACCAGCTGATTACGGTAGAAGCGTGACATGAAGCGCTCGACGCCGAGCATGCGCTTATCTTCGCTGAAACCCAGCAGGTCGGCGATTTCCCGCTGCAGATCAAACAGCAGCCGGTCTTCCTCGCGCCCGGCCAGCATGTGCAGGGCATAGCGGACCTGCCACAGGAAGGTCAGGCTCTCACGCAGACGCTCATGTTCAAATGACGTCAGAAAGCCATTGTCTTCCAGTGCGGCCAGATTGCCTGCACCGAAATAACGCATGGTGACCCAGGTGATGGTCTGAATATCGCGCAGGGTGCCAGGGGAGTTTTTTACGTTCGGTTCCAGGTTGTATTCGGAATCGTCGTGCTTGCGGTGGCGCTCCTGCAGCTCCTGCCATTTGGCCTTGAAGAAGGTCTGCGCCGGCCAGATATGCTGTGGAGAGGTGGCTTCTTTCAGTTCTGAGAACAGACCGGCATCGCCGGCCAGTACGCGGCTTTCCATCATGTTGGTGATGATGGTCAGATCTTTTTCCGCTTCGGTGACGCACTCGTCCAGCGTGCGTACACTGTGTCCGACATCCAGCTTCAGGTCCCACAGCAGGGTGATAAACGCCTGCAGGTGCTCAGCGTTGCCGTTGATAGAGTGTTCATCCCGGCATAACAGCAGCACGTCGATATCTGAGTAGGGATGCAGCTCACCACGCCCATAGCCCCCGACGGCAATCAGGGCCAGTCCCTGTTGCGGCAGTTCACTGCTGGTCCACAGACAGTTCAGGATGGTATCAATCAGTTTTGCCCGGTGACGTACGAGTGTGGTCGCGTCCAGAGTGGCGCGGAAATAACTGAAAGACTCTTCCTGAATCCGTTGCAGCAGCGGTTTGACGACCGGAATCGGGGATGGAGACTGCTGCAGATCCTGCAGCAGCCGGCCGGAATCGATATGGGGCAGAGCGGGTGTCATGGCATCCATCATTATTTCCGGAAGTGATCTTCTTCTTCGCGCAGGGTCAGTACTTCAACGCCGTTGTCGGTCACCAGCAGGGTGTGCTCCCACTGTGCAGACGGTTTGCGGTCCTTGGTAACCACGGTCCAGCCGTCTTTCAGTTGCTTATTGAAACGGGTGCCCTGATTGATCATCGGCTCGATGGTGAAGGTCATACCGGCTTTCAGCTCCAGACCGGTACCCGGGCTGCCATAGTGCAGTACCTGAGGTTCCTCGTGGAACTCGGTACCGATGCCATGACCGCAGTACTCACGTACCACAGAATAATGGTTGGCTTCTGCATGGCGCTGGATCGCATGGCCGATATCGCCCAGACGGACGCCGGGGCGGACCATATCAATACCGATATACAGACACTCCTGAGTGATTTCCACCAGACGCTTGTTGGCCGGGGTGACGTCGCCAACGTAAAACATTTTACTGGTATCGCCGTAATACCCATCTTTAATAACAGTGATATCAATATTCAGTATGTCACCCTTCTTCAGCAACTTGTCGTCGCTGGGAATGCCGTGGCAGATAACCTGATTGATCGAGGTGCAGATGGATTTGGGAAAACCGTGGTAGTTGAGGGGGGCGGGAATGGCCTGCTGTTCGTTGACAATATAGTCGTGGCAGATGCGGTCCAGCTCTCCGGTGGAAACCCCGGGTCTGACATATGGACCGATCATTTCCAGCACTTCCGCTGCCAGACGGCCGGCAATGCGCATTTTCTCGATGTCCTCGGCGGACTTGATACTGACATTCATAAGAGGGTTGATAACCTGATACTTACAGAAACGTTATTCATTGTACTGGTTGTCGCGCCTGGATTGAACTAATCCGGCAGCCGGGCGTAGCAGGGCGCCGTGATTGCCCGTCCGGGGTGGTGCCGGGCGGCGAAAAGTGGTATAAAGCGCCCGCGCTGAGAGCGCCGCGGATCAGATTAACTGACTCCGTTGTAAATGACACACACATGCCGGAACGCTGAACCGGGGTGCCTGGATGAAAATCCGGGTCGGAGACGCGGGTATGTGGAGGCCTAACCCGATTATTTAAGGTAAATATCATGGCACAAGTAAGCATGCGTGACCTGCTGAAAGCAGGCGTTCACTTCGGTCACCAGACCCGTTACTGGAACCCGAAAATGGGTAAGTACATTTTCGGCGCCCGCAACAAAATTCATATCATCAACCTGGAGCACACTGTGCCGGCGCTGAACGACGCGCTGAAAATGGTTGAAGATCTGGCTGCCCGTAACAACAAAATCCTGTTTGTTGGTACCAAACGCGCCGCCGGTAAAATCATGAAAGAGCAGGCTGAACGCAGCAGCATGCCTTTCGTTGCACACCGCTGGCTGGGCGGTATGCTGACCAACTACAAAACCATCCGTCAGTCCATCAAACGTCTGCGTGACCTCGAAGCGCAACAAACCGATGGTACTTTTGAACAGCTGACTAAAAAAGAAGCTCTGATGCGTAGCCGTGAAATGGATAAGCTGGAGCGTTCTATCGGTGGTATCAAAGAGATGGGCGGTCTGCCGGATGCTCTGTTTGTGATTGACGTTGATCACGAACGTATTGCTGTTCAGGAAGCCAACAAACTGGGTATCCCTGTTATCGGTGTTGTTGATACCAACTCCAACCCTGACGGTATCGACTACGTGATTCCAGGTAACGATGACGCGATCCGTGCTATCCAGATTTACGCCGGCGCTGTAGCTGATGCGGTTCTGGAAGGCAAACAGTCCAATGGCGTTGCTGCGGACGAGTTCGTTGAAGTGGCAGAAGAAGCACCGGCTCAGGACGCTGCTGAGTAATCGCAGCTGCTCGCAGAAGAAGGGGGCTTGCCCCCTTTTTTTAGGTGCTAAACAGACAAGTTAACTGAGAGGATTACACACATGGCAAACGTTTCTGCCGCAATGGTAAAAGAACTGCGTGAGCGCACTGGTCTGGGCATGATGGAGTGCAAAAAAGCACTGGCAGCCAACGATGGCGACATCGAAAAGGCAATCGAAGACCTGCGTAAAAACTCCGGCCTGAAAGCAGCCAAAAAAGCTGACCGTGCGGCGGCTGAAGGTAAACTGCGTATTGAAGTTCAGAACGGCGTTGCTTTCGTAGTGGAAGTGAACTCTGAAACTGACTTTGCTGCCGGTGATGCTAACTTCGCAGCGTTCGCAGATTCTGTACTGGCGAAGCTGGTTGCTACCAAAGAAACTGATGTTGCCAAGCTGATGGAAGGCGAACTGGAAGAAGCCCGTATGGGTCTGGTTCAGAAAATCGGTGAAAACATCACTGTACGTCGTCCGGCGGTTATTGAAGCGCCGACAGTTGGTGCTTACCTGCACTCCAACGGTAAAGTGGGCTGTATCGTCGCTCTGAACGGTGGTGACGAAGAGCTGGCGAAAGACATCTCTATGCACGTAACTGCTTCTAACCCGCGTGTTGTACGCCCGGAAGATATGCCGGCTGACCTGGTAGAGAAAGAGAAAGAAATCATCAAAGCTCAGCCGGATATGGAAGGCAAGCCTGCCGAAATCGTTGAGAAAATGATGGGCGGCCGTATTAACAAGTTCCTGAAAGAGAACAGCCTGGTTGAACAGCCATTCGTGAAAAACCCTGATGTGACTGTTGGCAAACTGGCAAAAGATGCCGGTGCTGAAATCATCTCTTTCATCCGTCTGGAAGTCGGTGAAGGTATCGAAGTTGAGAAAGTTGACTTCGCTGCTGAAGTTGCTGCACAGCTGAAAGGCTGATCCAGTCAGGGTAGGAGAACACTCAGGCGTTTGAATACCCATCTCATATGCCGGGCTCGCCCGGCATATTTGTATTTGCAGGGATATCAGGATCAGCCTGGTGCCCGCCTGCCGCCGAGCAGGCACCGGACGACAGCCGTTCCGGCAGATGGCAGCGCCATCTGAGTCAGGAGGAACCTGACCGCTGAAGATTTCATTGCCTTTTCTGGAGATTGCCATGGCCGAGCAAAAAAGCCCCAAATACAAACGTATTCTGCTGAAACTCAGCGGTGAAGCCCTGATGGGTGAAATGGATTTTGGTATCGATCCCAAAGTACTGGATCGTATGGCACTGGAAATCGGCCAGCTGCGTGGTATTGGCGTACAGGTTGGTCTGGTGATCGGGGGTGGTAACCTGTTCCGTGGTAAAGCGCTGAGCGAAGCCGGTCTGGACCGCGTTGCCGGTGACCATATGGGTATGCTGGCGACGGTAATGAATGCACTGGCCATGCGTGATGCACTGGAGCGGGCCAATATGCCGACCCGCGTGATGTCGGCCATCCCGATGAGTGGAGTGGTGGATCACTACGACCGCCGCAGTGCTATTCGTGCACTGGATACCGGCGATGTGGTTATTTTCTCCGCCGGTACCGGTAACCCCTTCTTTACCACCGACTCGGCCGCCTGTCTGCGCGGTATTGAAATCAACGCTGACCTGGTTCTGAAAGCAACCAACGTCGATGGTGTGTATACTGCCGACCCTAAGAAAGATCCGACCGCAGAAAAATACGACTGCCTGACCTATCAGGAAGTGCTCGAGAAGCAGCTGGGCGTGATGGATTTAACCGCCATCTGTCTGGCCCGGGATCATAATATGCCTCTGCGTGTCTACGATATGAATGAACCGGGAGTGCTGGCCCGTCTGGTGACCGGCGGCACTGGCGGTACGCTGATTGTGAGTGAGGAAGAATAACGATGATTAACGACATTCAGAAAGATGCAGAAGAGCGGATGAGCAAAAGCCTGCATGCGCTGGTGGAAGCCTTCAAACGGGTTCGTACCGGCCGCGCCAATCCGGCGATTCTGGATAATGTCATGGTGGACTATTACGGTACACCGACCCCAATTAATCAGGTGGCTAACGTGATCGTTGAAGACGGCCGTGCGCTGGCGATCAACCCATGGGAAAAAAACCTGGTTCCGGCGATTGAGAAAGCGATTCTCAAATCCGATCTGGGCCTGAACCCGGCCACCAACGGTGACACCATCCGCCTGCCGATGCCGGCACTGACGGAAGAAACCCGTAAAGACTATATCAAGCAGGCCCGTGCGGAAGCCGAAAAAGGCCGTGTTTCCATCCGTAATATCCGTCGTGATGCCAATGGCAGCATCAAAGACCTGCAGAAAGATAAAGAAATTTCTGAAGATGAGCAGCGTCAGGCGGAAGATCAGATCCAGAAACTGACCGACAAATTCATCGCTGAAGTCGATGGTCTGCTGGCAGTGAAAGAAAAAGATCTGATGCAGGTGTAAGCGGACCGCTTATATGTCGACCAGTATTGACGATAATCTGGCTGCCAGCGGGCAGGTTCCGCGCCACGTAGCCATTATCATGGACGGTAATAACCGCTGGGCCAAACGCCGCTTTATGCCGGGTGTCGCCGGCCATAAAGCGGGGGTGGAAGCGGTACGTGCCGTGGTACAGACCTCCGTCCGTCAGGGCGTCGAAGTACTGACCCTGTTTGCCTTCAGCAGCGAAAACTGGCGCCGCCCGGTGGCGGAAGTCAGTGCGCTGATGCAGCTGTTTGTGATGGCGCTGGAGCGGGAAGTGCGCAAACTGCACCGCAACAACATCCGTCTGCGTATCATGGGCGATGTGTCCGGTTTTTCCGACAAGCTGCAGAAACTGATCCGTGAAGCAGAAGATCTGACCGCCGGTAACGACGGTATGACGCTGGTGATTGCTGCCAACTATGGTGGCCAGTGGGATATCGCCTGTGCTGCGCGGCGTATTGCCGAGCAGGTACAGCAGGGCACGCTGCAGCCGGAAGATATTGATGAACAGCTGTTCCACCGCTACACCTGGCTGAGTGATCTGCCGGCGCCGGATCTGCTGATCCGTACCGGCGGAGAACAGCGCATCAGCAACTTTATGCTGTGGCAGACCGCATACTCCGAGCTGTATTTCTCCGATGTATACTGGCCGGATTTTAAAGAAGAAGAATATACCCGGGCGTTAACTGCATTCGCTGACCGTACCCGCCGGTTTGGCCGCACAGACGACCAGCTAGAGGAAGTGAAACAAGGTGTTTAAGGAACGCGTACTGACAGCGCTGGTGCTGGCTCCCCTGATGATTGTCGGCATCTTTTTTCTGCCGCTTAAACAGTTCGCCATTTTTATTGCCGCCATCGCCACCATCGGCGCCTGGGAATGGGCCAATATTGCCGGCTATCAGCGTAACTGGAGCCGGATTCTTTATGCCTTCGTGGTGTTCCTCTGTCTCTATATCAGTGCCCGTCTCCTGAAAATACACGGTGAATACCTGGTGTATTATCTGGCCGTCGGTGCACTCTGGTGGGTGGTCGCCTTTGCGCTGGTGAAACAGTATCCGGGCGGTACCGAAGTCTGGGCTGCGCGGCCGATCCGGGCGCTGCTGGGGCTGTGTGTGCTGATTCCCATGTGGGTCGGCTTTATGCACCTCAAACAGCAGCCGCACAGCTCGCTGCTGATTGTCTATGTGATGCTGATTGTCTGGGGCGCTGACACCGGCGCCTACTTTGCCGGTAAGCGCTGGGGGAAAGCCAAGCTGGCGCCGCATGTCAGCCCGGGTAAATCCTGGGCCGGCTTCTGGGGCGGTCTGGTGACTACGCTGCTGGTGGCGCTGATCTTCGGTCTTTGTGTGGATCACTGGGTACAGCCGATGGACATGCACGATGCCCTGCGCCTGCTGACCATTACCGTTGTGACCATGGTGATATCCGTACTCGGTGACCTGGTGGAGAGCATGATGAAGCGTCACCGCGGCATCAAAGACAGCTCTTCCCTGTTACCTGGTCACGGCGGTGTACTGGACCGCATTGACAGTATGGCCGCCGCCGTGCCTGTGTTTGCCTTCTTTATGCTGGTTCTGGACTGGAATCTGGCCGCATGATCAGGCAACTGACGGTTCTGGGCTCAACCGGTTCCATCGGGCAGAGCACGCTGGATGTGGTGCGCCGCCATCCACAGAAGTACCGGGTGTTTGCGCTCAGTGCCGCACGCAGTGTTGAGCAGATGCTGCAGGATATTGTCGAATTTTTCCCCGTTTATGCCGTGATGGCGGACTCTCAGGCCGCGGCCGAACTGCGTGGCCGGCTGCCAGCCGGCTGCACGACCGAAGTGCTGACCGGCGCCGATGCGCTGGCGATGATCGCTTCCCATGAGGCGGTTGATCAGGTAATGGCGGCGATTGTCGGTGCGGCCGGATTGCTGCCGACTCTGGCGGCCGCCGAAAGCGGCAAACGCGTACTGCTGGCCAATAAGGAAAGCCTGGTGATGGCCGGACCGCTGTTTATGCAGGCGGTCAAGCAGGGGGGAGCCGAACTGTTACCGATCGACAGTGAGCACAACGCGATTTTTCAGTCCCTGCCGCAACACTATGACGGTGATTTCAGCCGCTGTGGTATCAGCCGCATTCTGCTCACTGCGTCCGGTGGGCCGTTCCGCGGCCGCAGCCTGGCGGCATTGCAGGATGTCACACCGGCGCAGGCGGTTGCCCATCCCAACTGGTCGATGGGGCAGAAAATATCCGTCGACTCCGCCACTCTGATGAACAAAGGTCTGGAGCTGATAGAAGCCTGTTTCCTGTTTAACTGCCAGCCGGAACAGATTCAGGTGGTGGTGCATCCGCAGAGCGTGATCCATTCCATGGTGCAGTACACCGATGGTTCGGTGATTGCCCAGCTGGGGCAGCCGGATATGCGTACCCCGATTGCCTACGGCATGGCATGGCCGGAGCGCATCGACTCCGGCGTGCGGGAACTGGACCTGTTTACCATCGCCACCCTCAATTTCGAACGCCCGGACAGCATCACATTTCCCTGTCTGGCGTTGGCCGGTGAGGCCTTCCGTGCCGGTGGTACTATGCCGGCCGTCCTGAATGCGGCGAATGAAATTGCCGTTGCCGCGTTTCTGCGGGAACAAATTGCCTTTACCGGTATTCCAACGGTGATTGCCCGTGTAATGAACAAGCATGAGGTTCAGCCTGTAACGGCGTTGTCGCAGATTCTGGAGGCTGATGCCTGGGCACGGCAGGCAGCTGAGGCTCTGATTCAACAACCATCTGACGCATCATCGGAGAATCCTGAGTGACTCTTCTGTATTTCATCATCGCCATCAGCATTCTGGTGGTTATTCATGAATACGGCCATTTCTGGGTGGCGCGCCGCTGTGGCGTTAAAGTGCTGCGTTTTTCGGTTGGCTTCGGTAAACCATTCTGGTCTTTTTACGATAAACAGGGCACCGAGTTTGCCATTGCCCCGATCCCGCTGGGCGGCTATGTGAAAATGCTCGACGAGCGTGAAGGTCCGGTGCCGGATCATCTGCTTGATCAGGCCTTTACCCGCAAAAGCCCGCTGCAGCGCATCGCCATTGCCTCCGCCGGCCCCATCGCCAATTTTATCTTTGCGTTCCTTGCTTACTGGTTGCTCGCGGTCGCCGGAACCACAGGCATGGCGCCGGTGATCGGTAGTGTGGACGCGGATTCTCCGGCGGCGGCGGCCGGTATTCAGGCCGGTGATGAGATTACCGCCATCAATGGTGAGCCGGTGGCGACCTGGCAGGATGTGAACTGGCAGTTGGTGGGCTATATCGGCGAGGATGTTGATCTGCAGCTGACGCTGCTGACCGAAGACGGTGATCAGCGTGGGGCCCGTATTCAGGTGAATGACTGGCTGGCGCAGCAGGAGATTCCTGATCCGCTGCGCGGGCTGGGCATTGAACAGCGCTATGTTGAGTTGCCGGCGGTGATCGGTGAAGTACTGCCTGACGGCGCCGCCGACCGCGCCGGGCTGAAAGCCGGTGATCATATTCTGCGCTCTGATGGCGAAAGCATTGCCGACTGGTATCAGTGGGTGGCCATTGTCCGTGAGGCCGTCGGCCAGACACTGGCACTGGATGTGGAGCGCAATGGCGTACCGCTGCAGATCAGCCTGACGCCTGAGCGTAAGGAACAGGACGATGGCAGCATAACCGGCTTTGTCGGTGCCGCGGTATCCATGCCGGAAATCCCGGCCAGCTGGCTGCGCACCAGCCATGCCGGCGTGCTGGATGGCCTCTGGCAGGGGGTTGTCAAAACCGGTGATTACATCGTTTTTACCCTCGACTCACTGTGGAAAATGTTATTGGGTGATGTGTCTGTAAAGAACTTGAGTGGCCCAATTACCATTGCTAAAGTAGCCGGCGCCTCAGCGTCCGGCGGGCTGGAATCCTTCATTGCCTTTCTGGCCCTGCTCAGCGTGTCGCTGGGGGTGCTGAATCTGTTGCCTGTACCGATGCTGGATGGTGGCCATATCCTGTTTTACAGCGCCGAACTGATCCGTGGTAAGCCGTTGCCGGATCAGGTTCAGGAAATGGCTGTTCGTATTGGTATGTTCCTGCTGCTGGGCCTGATGCTGGTAGCTTTTTATAATGATATAAGCCGGCTGTAATCAGGCCGGACTGACTGGATAACTGTTTTCATGCGTTCTTTGCTGTTTACGCTTTTACTGGGGGTTCTGTCTTCCGTTGCTTCTGCTGAATCCTTTAAGGTTGAAGACATCAGACTGGAAGGTCTGCAGCGGGTATCAGCAGGCACTGTGTTTGAAGCCTTTCCTGTTAACGTCGGCGATCAGGTGGACAGTGATAATCTGGTGGCGGCCAGCCGCCGGCTGTTTAAATCCGGGCTGTTCAACGATGTAAAACTGTACCGCGACGGCAATGTGCTGGTGCTGCAGCTGGTGGAGCTGCCGACTATTACCGGCATCGAAATTGACGGTAACAAAGCCATTCAGACTGAAATGCTGATGGACGGCCTGAAACAGGCTGGTCTGGCAGAAGGTCTGGTGTTCAAACGTTCCACGCTGGAACGGATTTCCCTTGAGCTCGAACGTCAGTATGTGGCTCAGGGCCGTTACGACGCCAATATTGAAACCGACGTTGAGCGTCTGCCGCGTAACCGTGTTGCGCTGAAAATCCATGTTGATGAGGGCAGTGTTGCCAGCATTCAGCATATCAATATCCTCGGCAATGAAGCCTTTGACGATGACGAATTGCTGAAGCAGTTCCAGTTACAGACAACGAATTTCTGGTCCTGGTATTCCAGCGACGACAAATACAGCCGCGAAAAACTGGCGGCCGACCTTGAGACCCTGCGTTCCTGGTATCTCGACCGCGGTTATATCCGCTTCAATATTGAGTCCACTCAGGTTTCCGTTTCGCCGGACAAAGAAGGCGTCTACATCACCATCAATGTTACCGAAGGCGATGTCTACAGCGTGAAGGACATGAAGGTGGCCGGCAATCTGGTGCTCGATGAGGCCGAATTTACCCGCCTGTACCTGATCGGCAGCGGCGATACCTTCTCCCGCCGCCGGGTTACGGCGAGCAGCGACCTGATGTCGAAACGGCTGGGTAATGACGGCTACACCTTTGCCCGGGTAGATGGTATTCCCAAGATCAATGATGACGACAAAACAGTCGATATCACCTTTTTTGTCGAGCCTGGCAAACGCACTTATGTGCGCAGCATTAATTTCTCCGGCAATGACACCACGCAGGACGAAGTACTGCGTCGTGAAATGCTGCAGATGGAAGGTGGCTGGGCATCCACTGATAAGATTGAAGCCGGTAAAACCCGCCTCAATCAGCTCGGTTTCTTCAAAATGGTGAACGTGGAAACCCCGGCAGTACCGGGCACCGATGATCAGGTGGACGTTAACTACAGCGTCGAAGAACAGCTCAGCGGCAGTCTGAACTTCAACATCGGTTACGCCGGTGGCAGCGGTATGATTCTGGGTGCCAGTATCAGCCAGAATAACTTCTTCGGTACCGGTAACCGTATGTCGATGGGGGTGCAGAAGAACGATACCGTGCAGTCGTATAACTTCTCTTACCTGAATCCGTATTACACCATTGATGGTGTCAGTCGCGGCTTTAACCTCTTCTACCGTGAAACCGATTATTCCAACCTGCGCACCGTATCGGATTATCAGACCAATACCATGGGCGGTAACGTCACTTTTGGTTACCCGATTTCCCGCCGTCAGCGGCTGTCTTTCTCGGTCGGTTATCAGAACACCGAAATGTTCGAAGGCAGCACAGTACCACGTGAGATTGTTGACTTTATGGATCAGGAAGGGGACGTGTTCGATGAATACACCCTGGGCCTGAACTGGCGCTACAACACCCTGAACCGTGGCATGTTCCCGACCGCTGGCACGGAGCACAAACTGTCCGCTGATGTGTCTGTGCCGGGCAGTGATCTGACCTATTTCAAGCTGGGTTATACCGCCAACTACTACTTCCCGCTTGCCAGTGAGTGGAGCGTGCGCCTGCGTACCGATCTGGGTTATGGTGATGGTTTCGGCGACCTCGACCGTCTGCCGTTCTTCAAGAATTTCCGTGCCGGTGGTATCGGTTCCGTGCGCGGTTATACCAGCAACAGTTTAGGACCAAAGGGCCTGCCTGAATACGATGTGGTCAGCGTGGCGCAGACCGATGCCGACGGTAACATCGTTTATGAACTGGATGACCTTGGCCGTCCGGTGGTGGATGACTCTGCCCCGACCGTGGTTTACAAAACGGACGCAGACGGTGCTGCCGTTGGTGTCAGTAACCCCAATCAGTATAAGCCTGTCTACGAAACCAATGACTCAGGTTCTGTTGCCAGTGCTCCATACTGGCTCGACGACCCACGCGCGCTCGGCGGCAATATGCTCGCTGAAGCCAGTGTTGAGCTGATTTTCCCGCTGCCGTTTATCGAAGACCGCAGTTCTGTACGCAGTCTGGTCTTCTTTGATGCGGGTAATGCATTCACCAGTGAATGCTACGTACCGTCAGATTCCGATCTGCCGAATCTCACCACACACCCGTACTGTAATGAAGGTTTCGATCTGGGTGAGTTACGATACAGTACCGGTATCGGACTGACCTGGATCACCGCGATTGGTCCGCTGACCTTCACTTACTCATTCCCGCTGAACGACCAGCGTGGCGATGACACAGAAGGCTTCGAGTTTTCTCTGGGTCAGGTGTTTTAATTCTTATAACGACGAAGAAGGAGTCCTGGAATGCGTTGGTTAATCGCAGTAATGACAGTCATGTTTGTAAATATGGCTGCCGCAGAGCAGACCAAGGTTGCGGTTGTGGATATGGAACGGGCGCTGTTCCTGTCTGATGCAGCAAAAGTCGCGGCACAGAAATTTGAAGGCGAGAATAAAGATGATCTCGGCAAACTGACAGACCTGAAAGGTAAACTGCAGGGCCTGCAGGAGAAAATGAGTAAAGACGCCGATGTCATGAGTGAAGACGAAGTGCGTAAGCTCAAGAACGATTTCGAGCAGGCGTCCACTGAGTACAAGTTTTATTCAAACAAACTGCAAAAAGCCGATCAGCAGTGGAAGCGAGAATTTTTCCAAACACAGTTGCCGAATCTTGAAGAGTTGCTTAAAGCAATCATCGATGAAGGTGGTTATGATGTCGTCCTTCAGGCCGGCGCTGTGGTTTATTCATCACCTAAGGCTGACCTGACCAAGTTGTTGTTGGAACGCCTGAACGCTAAGTAATGCAGGTAGTTTCTGATACATGACCAAGCAAATGACTCTGGCTGAGCTGGCCGGGTACCTGGGAGCAGAGCTCCGTGGCGATGGCAGCCTGATGGTTTCAGGGGTAAACACCCTGAAAGAGGCGACGGCGGCGGAAATCAGCTTTCTGGCGAACCCCAGCTACCGGAAACAACTGACAGACACCCGGGCAGCGGCTGTGATTATCAGCCCGGATCTGGCTGAGGAAGTGCCCTCGGCAGCGCTGATTCTGGCAAATCCCTATCTGGGATTTGCCCGGGTCACCCAGTTGTTTGATAACCGCCCTGTAACCCCGGTCGGGATTCATCCCTCAGCCGTTGTCGCGGCAACCGCTGACATCGGGCAGAACGTGAAAATCGGTGCCAACGCTGTGATCGGTGACAACTGTCACATCGGTGATGGCTGTGACATCGGGGCCGGCAGTGTGATCAGTGAACACTGTGTTCTGGGTAAAAACTGCATTCTGAACGCAAACGTTACCCTGTACCATGATGTGGTACTGGGTGAGCGGGTGCGTATTCATTCAGGTGCAGTGATCGGGGCGGATGGTTTCGGCTTTGCGCCGGACAAAGGCCGCTGGCATAAGATAGCCCAGCTTGGTGGTGTCAGAATCGGTGATGATGTGGAAGTCGGCGCGAACACCTGTATCGACAGGGGCGCGCTGGGGAATACCGTCATCGGCAATAATGTTATTCTGGATAACCAGATTCAGGTCGCACATAACGTGCAGATCGGAGATGGTACGGCCATCGCGGCATGTGCCGGAATAGCAGGCAGTACGACCATTGGTAAGCACTGCACCATTGCCGGATCGGCGGGTATTGCCGGACATCTGACTCTGTGCGACGGCGTGCATGTGGCTGCAATGGCCCTGATCAGTAAATCCATTACTGTGCCAGGTGCTTATTCCAGCGCCACAGTGCAGATGCCGATGAAAGAATGGCGTCGTAATGCTGTGCGTTTCCGGCAACTGGATTCTATGGCCAAACGGCTGCAACAGTTAGAAAAAAGCCAAGAAGGAAATGCCTGATGTTAGCGGACAGTATTCAGAAGATTCAGCAATTATTACCACATCGTTATCCGTTCCTGTTGGTTGACCGGGTTAAAGAGGTTGATCTGGATGGTGCAGATGGCGCGGTTATCCGTGTCCTGAAAAATGTCACCATCAACGAAGAATTTTTTAATGGTCATTTCCCCGGCCATCCGATCATGCCCGGCGTACTGACGCTGGAAGCCATGGCACAGGCCGCAGGTCTGCTCGGGTTTGCGATGCTGGGAGAGAATAAGAAACCGACCACACTGTATTACTTTGCCGGAGCCGATCATGTGCGCTTCAAGCGCCCGATTGTGCCGGGAGATCAGGTTATTCTGGAAGCACGTTTCCTCAGCGGACGTCGTGGAATCTGGAAATTCGACTGCCGTGCACTGGTCGATGACGAAGTGGTCTGTATGGCGGAAATCACCTGTGCGGAGCGCGAACTGGAGCAAGCATGATCGACCCAAGAGCCATTGTTGATCCGTCTGCGAAAATCGGGGCCAATGTAGAAATTGGCCCGTTTTCTATTATTGGCCCGGATGTGGAAATCGGGGACGGTACTGTTATTGGCCCGCACGTTGTTGTCCGTGGCCCGACGAAAATCGGCCGCGACAACCGTATTTTTCAGTTCGCCAGTATTGGCGAAGAGTGCCAGGATAAAAAATACGCCGGAGAGCCGACTACTCTGGTTATCGGTGATAATAATGTGATCCGTGAAGCCTGTACTTTCCATCGTGGCACGGTGCAGGACAACGGCACCACCATCGTCGGCAGTCATAACCTGTTTATGGTCAATGTGCACATCGCCCACGATTGCATTATCGGTGATAACTGCATTATGGCGAATGACACCAACGTCGCAGGCCACGTAAAAGTCGGCGACTGGGCCATTCTCGGCGGTGCCACTCAGGTGCATCAGTTCTGCATGATCGGTACGCATTCCATGTGTGGTGCCGGCACTGTGGTGCTGAAAGATATTCCGGCCTATGTCATGGCGCTGGGTTATCCGGCTGCACCACACGGCATTAATGCCGAAGGCCTGAAGCGCCGCGGTTTCAGCAAAGACAGCATTATACTGGTGCGTAAAGCCTATAAAACGCTTTACCGTCAGGGGCTGACACTGGCCGAAGCGCTGGAAGAACTGACACCGGTGGCGGCGCAGAACGATGCTGTACGCCTGCTGGTGGACAGCCTGAATCAGGCTACAAGGGGCATTATCCGATAAATGCGTATTGCTATTGTTGCCGGTGAAACCTCGGGCGATATGCTCGGCGCCGGCCTGATCCGGTCCCTGCGCAATATATACCCGGATGCTGAATTCGAAGGCATTGGCGGCCCGCTGATGCAGGCGCAGGGCTTCCACAGTTTTGTCCCCATGGAGCGTCTTGCGGTTATGGGGCTGGTGGAAGTGCTCGGCCGTCTGTTCGAGCTGCTTAAGGTCCGCCGTAATCTGATCAAACGCTGGAAAGCGAACCCGCCGGACGTCTTTATTGGCATTGATGCGCCGGACTTTAACCTGACGCTGGAAGAAAAGCTGCGTGAAGCCGGGATTAAAACCGCGCATTACGTCAGCCCGTCGGTGTGGGCATGGCGTAAGAAACGTGTCTTCAAAGTGGCCCGCGCGGTTGATCTGATGCTCACGCTGTTCCCGTTTGAAGCCCGGTTTTACGAAGAGCATGAGGTGCCGGTGAAATTTGTCGGTCACCACCTGGCCGATAAAATCGCCTTTGAAACCCCGGTGGGCCCGGCACGTGACGATCTGCAGCTGGACGTGAACCGCCCGGTGGTCTGCCTGATGCCCGGCAGCCGTGGCAGTGAAGTACAACGGCTGGGAAATCTGTTCCTCAAAACGGCCGAACTGATGCTGCATAAACGCAACGATCTGCAGTTTATTATTCCGGCAGCATCCGTTGAGCGCCGCAATCAGGTTGAAGATATTCTGGCCAGCTACCCGGTGAATCTGCCGGTGAAAGTGGTGCTCGGTCAGTCGCATACCTGCATGACTGCGGCGGATGCCGTACTGCTGGCATCCGGCACCGCCACGCTGGAAGCCATGCTGCTGAAGAAGCCCATGGTGGTCAGCTATATCGTAGCCCCCCTGACTTACCACATTCTCAAACACCTGGTGACCCAGCCTTATCTGGCGCTGCCCAATCTGCTTGCCGGACGCGAAGTGGTGCCGGAATACATTCAGCACGAAGCCACGGCAGAACATCTGGCAGAAGCCATGCTGGTGCGGCTGGAAGATTCCGCCGCCATGCACCAGCTGCACGAAACCTTCCTCTTTATTCACCGCCAGCTGAAGCGGGATGCCGATAACGAAGCCGCCAAAGCCATCGCGGCGCTGCTGGACGCCGGTTAATGACAGAGCTGATTGCGGCGGAACTCGTCCTGATGGAACAGGGCATTCCTTACTGTGGTGTGGATGAAGCCGGTGCCGGCCCGCTGTGCGGTGATGTGATGGCGGCAGCGGTGATACTCGACCCGGCCAACCCGATTGCAGAACTCAATGACTCGAAAAAGCTCAGCGAAAAAAAGCGCGAGCGTCTGTTCGATGAAATCCGCGAAAAAGCACTCGATTTCTGTATTGCCCGTGCCACGGTGGAAGAGATCGACCGTCTTAATATTCTTAACGCGCGCATGCTGGCCATGAGCCGCGCCATTGATGGTCTGCAGCTGCCCTGTCAGCATGCCCTGATTGACGGCAACAAAGCCCCGCAGACAGCACTCGATACCACCACCATTATCAAAGGCGACAGCCTGGTGGCGTCTATTTCCGCCGCTTCCGTACTGGCTAAAGTACAGCGCGACCGGGAAATGTTGCTGCTCGACGAACAGTACCCCGGTTACGGCTTCGCCAAACACAAAGGCTACGGCACCAAAGCACACCTGGAAGCGCTGCGTGAACTGGGCCCCTGTGATATTCACCGCCGTACCTATGCTCCGGTCAAAGCTCTGCTGGGCGGGGCCGGTGACGAGTAACCCAATGAGACGAAAACCAGCAGTGCTCAGGTTTCTCGCAGAATTACCTTCTGACAGGGGCATTGTGATTCTTCGCTTGGCCAAAGATGTTAACCGCTTTCTGCGGAATCAGTGAGCGCCGGGGGGCAGTCCGGTTATGGCCCGGTTGACAGCTGACTATGGTTAAGCAATGATCAGCCCATGACGACTTATCCCGCACCCCCATCTTTCCGGATTATTACCATCATTCCATAGGAATGGTGGGTTTTGCTGTGTAAGCTGTTTTAAACCCGCCCAGGAGGCGGGTTTTTGCTGTCAGCTTTCTGGGTTTTTACTGAAGCCACAGGAGGCAAGATGAAAAAAGTCGCAGTATTCGGCAATGCCGGCGGGGGAAAGTCCACGCTGGCGAAACAGCTGGCTGCGGTCAGCGGTCTGCCATTGTATCCGCTGGATAAAATACGCTTCCGGCCGGGCGGGGAGGAAATCCCGCATGAGGAATATCTCACTATCCACGCCGGCCTGCTGCAACAGCCGGCCTGGATCATCGACGGTTTTGGCGACGTGCCGACTACCTGGGAGCGTTTCGCTGTCGCCGATACCCTGATTTATGTTGATCTGCCGCTGCTCACTCATGCGCTATGGGTGACCAAGCGTCTGTTGAAAGGTCTGTTCGTGAACCCGGAAGGCTGGCCGGAAAACAGTCCGCTCTGGAAAGGAACGCTGAACAGCTACAGAGTGCTGTGGCTGTGTCAGCAAAAGCTGACGCCGGCCTACCGGAAACTGGTTGCTGATACGGGTGCAGAGAAAACGGTTTACCATTTAAGGTCGCCGGCGGATATCCGCCGTTTTCTGCGGCAGGTGAGCCGGGGTATCTGATCCGGCACTGCGCTGACGTGTATGGCGCGTTTTATTTCCGCCGGCGTCGTCTGTCGGGCTTATTGCCACCGCTATCGTCACTGTGATCAAAAAAGCGCAGGCCACCGCCGGATTTGCCGCGTTGATTGCGCGCGGCAACGCTGGCCATGCTCTGACCGGAAGCGGGAATGGTTTTCTGTTTTTCTTTTTTCGGTTTCTTTACCACCTGGCCAGCGGCGGTGGTCTGCGGCACCCGGTGCTGCGGTGCAAAAGCGGGTTCTTCCCGCCGCTCAATAATCTGACCCATCAGGTTTTCGATCGCAGCCAGCTGGTTGACTTCATCGGCGCAGACCAGTGACAGCGCGGCACCGCTGTTGCCCTGGCGGCCACTGCGGCCGATACGGTGAACATAGTCTTCAGCGTTCACCGGCAGCTCGAGGTTGATGACCAGTGGCAGCCTGTCCATATCCAGTCCGCGGGCGGCAACATCGGTGGCGATCAGAATCTGTACCTGCTGGTCACGGAATGCCTGCATGGCTGCCGTGCGCCTGGCCTGGGATTTTTCGCCGTGAATACCGGCCACGTTATAACCGTCACGGCGCAGCTGCTTTTCCAGCTCATCGACGCTGTTGCGGGTTTTGGCGAAAACCAGTATCTGCTGTTGCCCCTGCTGTCCGATCAGCTGCCGCAGCAGTTCATGTTTGCGTTTTTTATCCACCGGAATCAGCCACTGGCTGACGGTATCGGCGGCACTGTTGGCGGCGGCGATGGTCACCCGGGCAGGGTCGCGCAGGATGACCGCTGCCATGTCGGTTACACGCCCGGAAAAGGTGGCGGAGAACAGCAGTGTCTGGCGCTGACGGGGCAGGGCGCAGAAGAGTTCATCCAGTTCATCGGCAAAGCCCAGATCAAGCATGCGGTCGGCTTCGTCCAGAACCAGTGTCTGCAGCTGGCTGAAGGTCACGGCATTGTTGCGGTACAGGTCGAGCAGCCGCCCCGGTGTAGCGACCAGAATATCGGCGCCTTTGCGCAGCGCCATCATCTGCGGGTTGATGCTGACGCCACCGTAAATGGCGTAACTGCTCAGTGGCAGACCCTGGCTGTAGCGCTGCACGGCCTGCAATACCTGTTCGGCCAGTTCCCGGGTCGGCACCAGAATCAGGGCGCGTACCCGGTTGCTGCTGACCTTGTCACCGGCCAGCAGCTGTTGCAGCACAGGCAGGCTAAAAGCCGCGGTTTTGCCGGTGCCGGTCTGGGCGGCAGCCATCAGGTCGCGGCCTTTTAAAATCAGGGGGATGGCCTGCTGCTGCACCGGCGTGGCATCGTGGTAGCCAAGGGCATCAAGGTTGCTGAGCAGTTCAGGGCTCAGGCTGAGGGTGCTGAAGCGGGTCATGGTTATTCCGGAATCACAGGCAGGGGCGTGCAGTATAAAGCACTCTGTCTGCGGCCGCTGCGTGTCAGTGGCCGGGCTTGGGTGCCAGGGCGTAGGTTGCGCTGCGCAGGTGGTCACGCAGGTCGTCGTTGTTGCCGAGCTGAGTCAGGGTTGACCAGTCAAGGCGCTCGCCGATACCCAGCTGAATGGTGGAATTCCGCTTTTTCAGAAATTCCGCCGGAATGCGCAGGGTACGCAGGGCCGGGTGAACCTTGCCCAGCATGTGGAAACTGCGGCTGTTATGGCCGTGGAAATACACCGGGATCACCGGCACTTCTGCTTTGCGGATCATGCGGATACTCGTCATCGACCATTCGCGGTCAGCAATGCCGCGCTGGCCCCGGTACCAGGTGGACACTTCACCGGCGGGAAACAGGCCGAGACCGTTGCCCTGTTTCAGGTGGGCCAGGGATTTACGCATTCCGCCCATGCCTTTGGGACCGGCGCTGTCAAACGGGTTAACCGTGATAAACAGATCGGCAATCGGCGCGAAGTAACTCAGCAGGAAGTTGGCCACGGCCTTGAAATCCTGACGCTTGCGGCCGATCAGCAGCAGCAGGATAACGCCGTCAAGAAAGCCGAACGGGTGGTTGGAAACCGTGACAAACGGGCCTTCATCCGGAATGGCGCTGAGCAGGGCCTGTTCGTCGTAGTCAATATGGATACTCAGATAGTCGAGGGCTTCCTCGATCATATCCAGCCCCTGCTTCTGTTCCAGCTGGCCGTATATCTGCGTCATAGCCGGCCCCTTCAGCAGGCGCAGCAGCAGCTCCAGCCGCGCCGGGCTGAGTCCGGTGGCTTTCAGTAATCCGGGACGGTCAAACAGCTCCATGGTTGTCGGCCTCTTTTCTGTTCGTATAGTGCGCTGCCGTTCGGTGGCATAATGTCGCTTCAGATGACCACTATATGACCGAAATGCTACAGAAATTTGATGTAATCGTAATTGGCGCCGGTGCCGCCGGATTAATGTGCGCGGCCACGGCGGCGCAGCGGGGCCGTAAGGTGCTGGTGCTCGACCATGCCAATAAAGCCGGCAAGAAAATCCTGATGTCCGGCGGCGGCCGCTGCAACTTCACTAATTACTATGTGGCGGCTGAGCGTTACCTCAGCCATAACCCGCACTTCTGTAAGTCAGCACTTACCCGCTATACGCAGTGGGATTTTATTGCGCTGGTGGATAAGCATGGCATTCCTTATCACGAGAAGAAGGATGGTCAGCTGTTCTGCGATAACAAGGCCAGCGATATTCTCACCATGCTGCTGGATGAGTGTGAGCAGGCCGGGGTGGAAATCCGGCTGCGTACGGAGGTGCAGGATATCCGCGCGCACACTGATGGCTTATACCGTTATCTTCTTGAGGCCGGAGAGGTAACCTGCACCTGCCGGTCGCTGGTGATTGCCACCGGTGGACCATCCATTCCCACACTGGGAGCCACGGGATTCGGCTACGACATTGCCCGTCAGTTCGGGCTGCCCGTATACGCGCCGCGCGCCGGACTGGTGCCTTTTACCCTGACGGATGCCAACCGGCAGCTGTCAGAAGCATTGAGTGGCACCGCGCTGGCAGTGGAGGTCAGCTGCAACGGCCGCACCTTTACCGATGACATGCTGTTCACCCATCGTGGGCTCAGTGGCCCGGCCATGCTGCAGATTTCCTCTTACTGGCAGGCCGGGGATGAATTGCAGATCAATCTGCTGCCCGCCGCCGATGTGGCGGCAGAACTGCGCGCCGGTCAGCATCAGCGGCCGAAGTTGTCACTGAAGAACTGGCTGGCGGAAAAAACGACGCAGAAATTCGCCGCCTATTGGCTGGCCGGCAGAGCGGAAGACAGCGCGACTCTGGCGGAACTCAGTGGCAGCAGCATGGATCGCCTGGCCGAGGGGCTGCATCAGTGGTGCGTGCGTCCGGCCGGAACCGAGGGTTACCGCACGGCAGAAGTGGCCTTGGGCGGTGTTGATACGGATGCGCTGTCGTCGAAAACGCTGGAGTCAAAACAGCATCCGGGGCTGTTTTTTATCGGCGAAGTGGTGGATGTCACCGGCCATCTGGGCGGCTTTAACTTTCAGTGGGCCTGGTCCAGTGCGGTGGCGGCGGCCGCTTACGTCTGAGATGTTGTGTATGCCGGCTGCGGTTACAAAATTCAGTGAAATTTCCGGTGAGCGCCGGCGGATTACAATGGCGGCGCTGACCAGACAAACAGAATAATTCTGACTATTGATTCGTCTGTTCCCCCCTGGTTACAACTTTTCCTTCGCAAATTCCGATTTTTCATAACGAACTGGAACTTAAGGCCATAAGCGGCCGCCGCCGCCTCCACCGGCCCGGCGGGTTGTCTAGACTGAGCTTAACCGGAATAAGCGAGGTCGCCTGCGATGCTGCATGAAGCAACTGAAAAGAGTGGAACAGGGTATGTCCCACGGGTACTGCTGGTGGATGATGAAGCCAATGTGCTGAAGGCGCTGGCCCGTACTCTGCGCCAGGAGTCGGTGGCTGTTCTGACCGCGCCGTCGGGCGAAGACGCATTGGCGGTGATGCGCGAGCAGCCGGTCGATCTGCTGATCAGTGATATGCGCATGCCGGGCATGTCCGGTGCCGAGCTGCTGGCTGAGGCGGCAAAGGAATGGCCGCATACCCGCCGGGTACTGCTGACCGGTTACGCGGATCTCGAATCCACTATCAGCGCGGTAAATGAAGGGCAGATATCCAGTTACCTGAACAAACCGTGGAATGACCTGGAACTGAGACGGGTGGTCAGCGACCTGCTGCAGGCGCGTTTTCTGGAGCTGGAAAATGCTGCTCTGACGGCGGAACTGGCGACCAAAAATGCTGAGCTGGAAAACTTAAACAGTGCGCTGGAAGCCAAAGTCCGTAAGCGTACTGAGGAGCTCAGATACAGTTATGAACACATGGTGACACTGGCGTCCAGCCTGTCGGCTCAGCGCGATCAGAACGGTGGCCGTTCAACCCTGCTGGATGCCCTGATGGCGCAGGAAATGGCCAGCCTGCTGAGCATGACGGAGGAGGAAACCGACGCCCTGCGTAAAGCCGTGATGCTGTCCGGGCTGGGGCGGCTGGGATTCACCGACGCCATGCTCAGCAAACCTTACTGCGATTACGATGCCCAGGAACTGCAGCAGTTCCGCCAGTGGCCGCTACTGGCCGAGGCGGCATTGTTCGGGGTGCCGGCACTGGCTGTGGCCAGTGATTATATCCGTCACCAGTTTGAACGCTTCGATGGCAGTGGCTTCCCTGACGGGCTGGCCGGTGAACGGATTCCTCTGGGCAGCCGCATTCTGGCCGTGGTTCGCGATTACAGCGACTGGATTTCCGGCCGCTTCAACGGCATTGAGTGCAACCCGCTGCAGGCGCGGCATGAAATCGAAGCCATGACCGGCAAACGCTATGATCCGCAGGTGGTGGAGGCCTTTATCCGTGTGGCCCGTCATTACCAGCACAGCCACCTGAATCAGAATGAAGCCTGCATCAGCAGCCAGGCGCTGAAGCCCGGTATGGTACTGGCGCGGGATCTGTTCAGCGCACGGGGTATGGTACTGCTGAAAAAACATCACCGGGTGGACGGCGATATTATTCACAAAATGCAGCACCTGGAGCAGCTGATGGATGAACCGCTGGAGATCCACGTTTACCGCGATCCTCCGCCGGCGGTCACAGATGGTGAGGGGGGAGGATGAAGGGGATTGTATTCGACATGCTGCGCGATATGGTGGAAGAGCTGTACGGTCTGGAAGGCTGGAACGCCGTGCTGGAAGAAGCTGGCTCGGATGGTCTTTATATCTCTACCCAGACCTATCCGGATGACAACCTGATGGCGCTGGTGGCGGCGGCGGTAACCATCACTGGCAGCGATGAACGTTCGCTGGTGTTTGCTTTCGGAGAATACATGGCGGCGGAATTCTACCGCCGCTTTCCGGCGTTTTTCGATAATGCCGGCAATCTGATTGATTTCCTGATTTCTGTCGACCGCATCGTGCATATGGAAGTACGCAAACTGTACCCCGGGGCGCACTTGCCCTGTTTTGCATACCGCCATGAACGGCCGGATGAGCTGATTATGGAGTACCGCTCGCCGCGTAAGATGTGCCGACTGGCTGAAGGGCTGATCAGCGGCAGCGCCCGCCACTATGGAACCGCGTTCCGTATGGAGCACAGCCCCTGCATGCACGAGGGGGCAGATCACTGCAGTCTGAAGATAACTCTGGTGAGGTGAGCCGTGACCGGAGCCGAATACGAAAAAGCCTATCTGCGCGAAAAGCAGCTGCGTAAACAGGCCGAGCAGCTGCTGGAAGACCGTTCGCGTGAACTGTATCTGTCGAATGAGCAGCTGCAGGAAGCCAACCGTGTGCTGCAGGAACAGCAGCGCGCCATGGTGCAGTCCGAAAAGATGGCCTCACTGGGGGTGCTGGCCGCCGGAGTGGCACACGAAATCAATAATCCGCTGGGCTTTATCTGCAGTAATTTCTCCAGCCTGGTGGAAGGGCTGCAGGACATTCAGCGCTTCCTGCATCAGGCCGATCAGCAGATCAGTAGCGGCGACACGCTGGAGCAGGTCCGCGATGGCTGGCGTCAGGGCCTGATGACCTTTGATATCGACTACCTGCTCAGCGATTATCAGAACCTCGCCGTCGAAACCATTGAGGGACTGGAACGCGTCAAACAGATTGTCGCTGACCTCAAATCCTTTACCCGCCAGGACGGCGGCAGGAAAACCGCAGTGGATGTGAATGACTGCCTGCGCGCAGCACTGAATATTCTTAATAACCAGACCAAATACCATGCCCGGGTGGAAGCCAGTTATGGTGAGCTGCCGGAGATTCAGGGCTACTTCGGCAAGCTCAATCAGGTGTTTGTAAACCTGATTGCCAATGCCAATCAGGCGGTGGATGAGAACGGCCTGATCCGGGTGGTCAGTCGTGCCAGTGACGGCTGGGTGGAAGTTGAGGTCAGCGATAACGGCCACGGCATCGCCGCCGAGCACATGCCGTATCTGTTTACACCGTTTTTTACCACCAAACCGGTCGGCAAGGGCACAGGCCTGGGCCTTTCCATCTCTCACAATGCAGTGCAGGATCACGGCGGTGAGATTCTGGTCGACAGTGAACCCGGACGGGGCACAACCTTTACCGTCAGGCTGCCGGCTGCCGGCTGCCGGCTGACGGGGCCTGAGGGCAGGTCTGCGGGGCGGTGTTGCCGGCCCGGCAGACGATTTTCCCTACATTCACCTGAGAAATGTCAGATATAGACGTTATTGATTTCAATTATGGGGATTAAATCAATAGTATTCCCCTGCAAACAACGTCAGGCCCGCAGCCATTGCGGCTGTCAGGACAACGTCACCCACCCAAAAATGAAGGATTGACTCATGTCATACCAAGACGAAATCAAAGCTGCGGCGGCAGTACTCGATCAGGCAGATTCCTCCTGGGCTGCCATTCAGGCTGAATCTGTTGCCCGTATGCGTCTGCAGAACCAATTCAAAACCGGTCTGGACATCGCAAAATACACCGCGGGCATCATGCGTCGCGACATGGCTGAGTTCGACAAAGACAAAACCAAATACACTCAGTCCCTGGGTTGCTGGCACGGCTTCATTGGTCAGCAGAAGCTGATCTCTATCAAGAAGCATTTCGGTACTACCGAACGTAAATACCTGTACCTGTCCGGCTGGATGGTTGCTGCTCTGCGTTCTGACTTCGGTCCTCTGCCTGACCAGTCCATGCACGAGAAAACTGCTGTAGCCAACCTGGTTCGTGAACTGTACACCTTCCTGCGTCAGGCTGATGCCCGTGAACTGGGTGGTCTGTTCCGTGCCCTGGACGCTGCACGCGCTGCCGGCGACGCTGCCAAAGAAAAAGAAATCGAAGCTCAGATCGATAACTACGAAACTCACATCGTACCTATCATTGCTGACATCGATGCTGGTTTCGGTAACGCTGAAGCGACTTACCTGATGGCCAAGCAAATGATCGAAGCCGGCGCATGCTGCCTGCAGATCGAAAACCAGGTTGCTGACGAGAAGCAGTGTGGTCACCAGGACGGTAAAGTAACCGTACCTCACGCTGACTTCCACGCCAAACTGCGTGCTCTGCGTTACGCATTCATGGAACTGGGCGTAGACGACGGTGTTATCGTTGCACGTACTGATTCCGAAGGCGCTGGTCTGACCAAAGAAATCGCTGTGGTTAAAGAAGTTGGCGATCAGGGTGACGTTTACAACTCCTACCTGGACGTTGAAGAAGTTGCTCCGGAAGACACTGCTGAAGGCGACGTACTGATCAGCCGTAACGGCAAACTGGTTCGTCCTAAGCGTCTGGCTTCTGGTCTGTACCAGTTCCGTCAGGGCACTGGCCAGGAACGTTGTGTTTTCGACTGTATCGAAGCAATCAACGCTGGCGCTGACCTGCTGTGGATTGAAACTGCAATCCCGACTGTTCACGAAATTAAAGCCATGATGGACGGTGTACGTAAAGTTCACCCGGATGCGAAACTGGTTTACAACAACTCTCCTTCCTTCAACTGGACCCTGAGCTTCCGTCAGCAGGTGTTCGATGCATGGGAAAAAGAAGGTAAAGACGTTTCTGCATACGACCGTGACCGTCTGATGTCTGCTGATTACGACGGTTCTGAACTGTGTCAGGAAGCTGACAAGCGTATCCAGAACTTCCAGGCTGAAGCATCACGTGAAGCGAACATCTTCCACCACCTGATCACTCTGCCGACTTACCACACTGCTGCGCTGTCTACTGACAACCTGGCAAAAGAGTACTTCGGTGAAGCAGCGATGCTGGGTTATGTTGAAGGCGTACAACGTAAAGAAATCCGTCAGGGTATCGCATGCGTTAAACACCAGAACATGGCTGGCTCCGACATGGGCGACGACCACAAAGAATACTTTGCTGGTGAAGCTGCGCTGAAAGCCGGTGGTGCTAAGAACACTTCTAACCAGTTCAACAACATTTAATTGCTGACTGGCTACATCCCTGTAGCCAGCTCTTCGAGCAATCTGATGATTGTCCAGACCTTCATCCTGAAGGTTTGTGCTGACACGTTAGTGTTCTGAAAAGGCGACCTTAGGGTCGCCTTTTTTATGCCTGTCTTCTGAGCCAGTAAAGGCTTTGTGGCATTAACTGATGCCAGTTTCTGTGCCGCTGGCACGGATATCGGCGACTTTGGTCGGGAAGTGGCTACTTTCAGTACAAAAGAGTCCCCATCCTGGCTTAAAATGCGCACAGATGACGTGGTTTTCTGTTGTTCACAGAATTCACAGTTTTGAGCAGGCGGCATCTGACTGATGCGCTGTTTAGCCATCTGAGCCGCTGGGCCCAGAATCAGGAGCCTTTATGTCGTACCGGGAACCTCTGCACCGTCGCAGTGTGCTGAAGGGACTGCTTCTGATAACGTTTGTCAGTGGCTTACTTTTCTTTATTCTCAACAGCCAGCGCGGTCTTTATGCGCTGGCAACACTGGAACTCGGGGCGGCCCTGTATTCGCTGGCTCTGTACCGGGTGGCGACCCATACCCGGCACTTGGATGCCTGGATCATGGCATACCTGCTTCCGTTTCTGTCGATCATGATGTTTGCCCTGGCGCAGCCCAGGGCATCGGATACGGTGTTTGTCTGGGTATTTCTGATTCCTCAGATTTCCTATCTGCTGACCGGTGTGCAGCGGGGCTTTGTGATTACCGGTGTCTATTTCCTCATCGCTATCTCCATTTTCTATTACCGTTATCACGACTCTGACAGCCTGTCGCCGGTAGCGACGGCTAATTTCATTATCTGCGCCATGGCTATCTGGAGTTTTGCCCACCATTACGAGCAGGGGCGGGAACGCTTCAGCCGGCGTCTGCTGCATATCGCGGAACGCGACAGTCTGACCGGCCTGCTGAACCGTATGCGGCTGGCAGAAATCGTCAGCTCAGAGGTCCGTAATGCCGAAACCCGTGGCCAGACGGTGGGCATGATTTTGCTGGATCTGGATCACTTCAAACAGATCAACGACAATTATGGTCACCCGGCTGGCGATAACGCACTGATTTATGTTGCCGAAAAGCTACAGTCGGTGGTGCGTAAGACGGATTATATCTTCCGCCTGGGGGGAGAGGAGTTCTGTATCCTGCTGCCCGGTGCAGATCCGGATGGTGCCTGTGAGGTGGCAGAATCTGCCCGTCGTGCTCTGGAGCAGGGCGGCCTGAATGTTGCCGGTATGCCGATTCCCTTTACCGCCAGTTTCGGTGTGGCCATCAGCGGGGAGGATGGCATGGAGCTGGGTGACCTCTATCATGCAGCTGACGACCGTCTGTATATGGCGAAAGCTGCGGGCCGCAACCGGGTTGTGGCGGATGATATCTCGCCTCTGCTGGCACCGGGCTTTCCGTCCTGAAGGCCGTTGCTGCCACGCGCTCTCTGCTGTAAAACTCTGGTGCATCCGCTTTCCTGTTGTGCGTACTTTTGGTGCGCATTCCGTCTGTTTTCGGTATTCTCACGGTTTGCTGAAACGATGATAGGTGTGGCCAGTACTCGCGGTTTTTACTTTATTTGGCCTTTCCTGACCAATTGGCCAAGTTATTGCTAAGTCACAAACGATCGTTTTAAAAACCTGTCCGTCAGTGACCGGAAAACACAATGGAGAGAACTATGATGAAAAAACAGAAAACCTGGCAACGCTGGCTGGCTTCGGCGGCCGTAGCGCTGGGAATGGGTGTTGCAGCTTCTGGTGCCGTTGCCGAAGATCCGACCAAGGTTGGTTTTGTCTACATCGGTCCGGTGGGGGATTACGGCTGGACCTATGAACATGACCGTGCGCGTAAAAAGGTTGAGGAATATTTCGGCGGTGACGTGGAGACCACCTATGTTGAAAAAGTACCGGAAGGTGCCGACGCTGAGCGTGTGATCCGTCAGCTGGCCCAGAGCGGTAACGACATCATCTTCACCACCTCTTTCGGTTACATGAACCCGACCGTAAAAGTTGCCAAGCGCTTCCCGAAAGTGATTTTCGAGCACGCAACCGGCTACAAACGCAGTAAAAACCTGTCTACTTACGTACTGCGTACTTATGAAGGCCGTTATGTTTCCGGTATTGCAGCCGGCATGATGACCAAAACCAACACCATCGGTTACATTGCGTCTTTCCCGATTCCGGAAGTTATCCGTGATATTGATGCGGTTTATATGGCAGCTAAGTCTGTGAACCCGGACGTGAAAATGAAAATTATGTGGGTAAGCACCTGGTACGATCCGGTTAAAGAGAGTGAAGCGGCTAATGCGCTGATCGACCAGGGTGTGGACGTTCTGATGCAGCATACTGACTCCCCGGCTCCGCTGATGGCGGCTGAAAAACGTGGCGTAAAAGGTATTGGTCAGGCATCTGACATGAGCAAGTTTGCACCGAATGCACACATGTTTTCTATCCAGGATGACTGGTCTCCGCACTACATCGACGTGATCAAGCAGTACAAAGCCGGCACCTGGAAGCCACAGGATTTCTGGGGTGGTTTTGCTGAAGATATGCTGGTGGTTGCTTCCGTCAACGACAACCTGCCTGCTGACGTGAAAGCCAAAGTGGCTGAAATCACAGAAGCGATCAAATCCGGTAAGTTCCACCCGTTCACTGGTCCGATCAAAGACAACCAGGGCAACGTTGTGGTACCGGCCGGTCACACTCTGACAGACGAAGAGCTGGCTGGTGTGAACTGGTATATTGAAGGGATTGACGCTACCATTCCGAAGTAATTTCACCCGTTTTCAGGGTTTTGGCGGAACGGTCCTCCCGTTCCGCCTGCAGGGAAGCCAGACCATAAGAGCCTTGATGCCCCTCTTGGTAAGAGAGAATACCCTCTTGGTAAGAGCAAATACCGGCATTTCCTTTCCGGCGCAGGAAAGGGACGTCTGAACTCCGCCAATGGAGCAGACGCTGAACTAACCGAAAAAGGCCTTTATTATGACATCTATACCCGTAATCGATATTTCTCCTCTCAGCAGTCCGGACCGTGAATCCTGGGCACCCGTCATCAGCGAGATTGACCGTGCCTGCCGTGAAATCGGTTTTCTGGCCATTACCGGCCATGGTATTTCCGAACAGCAGCTGGAAAGCATGTTTGATCTGTCACAACGCTTCTTTGCCCAGCCGATGGCGGAAAAAGAAAAGATTGAGATGGCGAAAAGCAGTAATCACCGTGGCTGGGGCAGCTATGGTGCCGAGCAGCTGGATCCGGAAAAACCGACTGACTGGAAAGAAACTTTCGATATGGCGCTGGATATTCACCCGGAGCACCCGGTTGTCAGTGAATGCCCAGCACTTTACGGCCCGAACCAATACGGTGATATGCCGGGGTTCCAGCAGCAGATGAACCAGCATTACAGTCTGCTGATGAGCGTAGCCCGCCGCATGCTGAAAGCGATGGCAATTGCGCTGCAGCAGCCGGATGATTTTTTCACCCGCTATTTTGAAACCGAACACGTATCGGTACTGCGTTTTATCCATTATCCGCCACGTCCCGAAGGCCAGGTGGTACCGGAAGACGCTATGGCTGCCGGTGCCCATACTGACTATGGCTGCATTACCCTGCTGGCACAGGACGATGTGGGTGGTCTGGAAGTGCTGAATAAAGACGGTCAGTGGATCAGTGCGCCACCGGTAAAAGGTGCGCTGGTGGTGAATATCGGTGACCTGATGCAGCGCTGGACCAACGATCTGTACCGCTCAACCTCGCACCGTGTACGCAACCTTGCCCCGGGCAAGCACCGTTACTCGATGCCGTTCTTTGTTGAGCCGAAGTACGATACTCCGGTGACAACGATTCCGACCTGTATTTCTGCCGATCATCCGGCGCAATACGACCTGGTCACCAGTGGCGACTGGCTTCTGTCCCGTTTTGAAGCCACCTACGCATACCGTCAGAAAGAATCAGCCTGACGGAATAAAACGCGGCACTCAGGTGCCGCTTTTATTATTGGTAAATACAACGAAATAATCCGGATATTATGACTGCACAAACTGTTTCCCTGCAGGTAACTCGGCCAGACGACGTCGCTGACGAACATTTTCTGAAAGCCCTGCCCAAGGCGGAGCTGCATCTCCATCTGGAGGGGTCGCTTGAGCCTGAACTCATGTTTCAGCTGGCTGAACGCAATGGCATTGACCTGCCGTATGCCAGTGTGGAAGAAGTGAAAAAAGCCTACGGCTTTACCAATCTGCAGTCGTTTCTGGATATTTATTACCAGTGTGCGGATGTGCTGTGCACTGAACAGGATTTTTACGATTTAACCTGGGCTTATCTGCAGCACTGTCATGACGAAGGCGTGGTGCATGTTGAACCTTTCTTTGATCCGCAGACCCACACCGACCGCGGTCTTGATATCGGTATTGTAATTAACGGCATTACCCGTGCATTACAGGACGGGCAGCAGAAACTCGGCATCAGCAGTGGTCTGATTCTGTGCTTCCTGCGTCACCTGAGTGAAGATGAGGCCTTTGCCACCCTCAATCAGGCTGAGCCTTATATCCGGCACTTTATTGGTGTCGGGCTGGATTCCTCGGAAGTTGGTAATCCGCCGGAAAAATTCGCCGAAGTATTCGCCGAAGCCAAACGCATGGGCTTAAAGCGCGTTGCTCATGCCGGTGAGGAAGGCCCGGTAGCTTATATCGAAGGGGCGCTGGATTATCTCGACGTGCAGCGTATTGACCACGGCGTGCGCTGTACCGACAGCGAGGCTATGATGAAGCGTCTGCAGGCAGAGCAGATACCGCTGACCGTATGTCCACTGTCCAATACACGGCTGAAAGTGTATGAGCACATGAGTCAGCATCCGGTACTGCAACTGCTGGAGCGCGGGCTCTGTGTCACGGTGAATGCTGATGATCCGGCTTTTTTCGGCGGTTATCTGCTGGCCAATTACACCGCGCTGGCGGAGCATCTGGGTATGACCCGGCAACAGGCCGCCCGGCTGGCGGGCAACAGTCTGATTGCGTCTTTTGCCGCTGACAGTACTAAAGAAGCCTGGCTGCAACAGCTGCAGAAGGTGTGTGAATAAACAAAAAGCGGGAGTTCCGGAACCCCGGAACTGATGAAGGAACGCCGGGAAGGCGAAATCGCAGAACTCCCGAAAAACCGGGCTGCTGACAGCCCGGTGCACTGGTTTATGCAGCCGCTGTGTTACCAGCAGGGGCCTTTTTCCGCTTCCATCTTACGTACCATGGCATCAAAGAATTTAACGGCAAAGCCGCTGTCTTTGATCAGCATCTGAGTCAGGTCAGCACATTTCTGGCTGATGGCTTCTTCCAGCACCACATCGTCACCCCCCAGGGCACCGGCCGTCACCTGAATTTCTGCGGCACGCTGTACGGTCCACAGCAGGAAGAAAGTACGCTCAATATCCATTTCGCCAACAGCAATACCGTGATTGCGCAGCACCAGAATATGCTTGTCGCCGAGGCTGGCCAGCATACGATCTTTTTCATCCTGGAACAGGGTGATCCCTTCAAAGTCATGGTAGCCGACACGACCGTACAGTTGCGCACCATAAAAATCATTATGGCTGAAGCCGGCTTTTTTCATGGCAATGGCAGAAATCGGGTTGGTATGGGTGTGAATCACACAGTGCATATCATCGCGTGCTGTGTGCAACGCACCGTGGAGGGCAAAACCAGCCGGGTTGGCGTCGTACGGTGAATCATCCAGCTTATTGCCATCAACGTCGACCTTGAGCAGATTCGCCGGGGTAATTTCGGTGTAATTGAGGCCGAACGGGTTGACCAGATATTCGCCTTCCTGCTCCATCAGACGGGCAGAAATGTGATTAAAAATGGTTTCGGTCCAGCCAAAGAAATCCACCAGGTGATAGCAATGTGCCAGTTTGATACGCAGGGCCCATTCGTCTTCACTGATATGTTCGGGACGGTTCATTGTGTCGCTCATGATAGTCTCCTTTTGCGGGCGCACAGGCCCTTTAATCCGGCTCTGATGGCCGGGAATTTTTTAAGACAGCGCTCAGGCTGACTGCTGTTCAGCAAGAAAATCGGTTAATGCCAGTACGGAACGGGTTACCGGCATATCCAGCCCGGCTTTGGCTGCCAGCTCAGTGACGGCATTACCGATGGCAGCCAGTTCCAGCGGATTGCCGGCATCAAAATCCTGCAGCATGGAGGTGCGTACGGCACCCATGCCGGCGCCCATTTCCATGATGGTCTGCGGATCAAAACGGATGCGTGCACCGTAAGCTGCAGCGGTCAGCAGGACTTCATTCAGAATTCTGCGCACCAGCGGGCTGAGGCGGTTATCGGCATACAGTTGTTCCAGCGTGCCACGGGTCAGGACGGATAACGGATTTGAGGTCAGGTTGGCGGCGACCTTGGTCCAGATCTGATCACGGATATTGTCGACCGCACGGGTTTCAATTCCGCAACCGGCAATCAGGGCCTGTACCTGCTGCAGACGTGCGCTCATGGTGTGATTTATTTCACCGATAATCAGCAGGTGCGGATTACTGGCGCTGACCACAGCGGGCGCCTCGCGTGCTGCGGTAATAAATACCACGCTGCCGATCAGATGATGGGCTGGTACCAGGCGTTGCAGTTCGCCGTCAGGGTCAACGGCACGGATGACGTCGTCACGGAAGCGGCCATCGGTCTCCTGAAAATACCACCAGGGAATGCCATTCACGACCGGAATGATGATGGTCTTTTCCTGCACCATAGGTTGTATGGCACGGATAACAGCCGGCAGCGCATGAGCTTTGGTGCACAGCAGAATCAGGTCCTGTGGGCCAAATTCACCGGCCTGATCCGAAGCCTGTACGTTCGCATGAAAGGTGCCGTCCGCGTCGGTCAGGGTAATGCCGTTTTTACGCAGGCTGGCCAGTGTCTGTCCGCGGGCAAAAACATTCACCCGGTTACCGGCCGCAGTCAGTCGTGCGGCCAGAGTGCAGCCGATGGCACCGGCCCCTGCAATACAGATACGCATAATGATATTTCCTGTGAAAGCAGCAGGCTGAACGAACAGCCTGCCCTCGCTTCAACTCGACAGAAGTTCCTGATGTTTGCTGGCCAGACCGAGATACGCTTCGATCACTTTCGGATCGTTGGCGAGGTCGGCAGCATTGCCCTGCATGGCAACATTGCCGCCTTCAAGTACGTAAGCGTAATCCGCCACGCGCAGGGCCGCGCGGGCATTCTGCTCAACCAGCAGAATGGAAACCCCCTGGCGGCGCAGGTCAGCAAAAATGCGGAAAATTTCGCGCGTAATTAACGGCGCCAGACCAAGGCTGGGTTCATCCAGCATCAGCAGACGGGGTTTACCCATTAAGGCACGGCCGATGGCCAGCATCTGCCGCTCACCACCGGACAGGGTACCGGCCAGCTGGTGGCGCCGTTCCCACAGACGCGGGAACAGGCTGTACACTTCAGCCAGCGTGGTTTCATAACTGCCGTCGCCTTTGCGGTAACGCATAAAGGCGCCCAGCAGCAGGTTGTCTTCCACGGTCATGGTGGTGAAGAGTTCGCGTTTTTCCGGCACCAGCCCCAGACCTTTGCCAACCATGATTTCGACATCCGGATTGGCATACAGATGGCCGTCGAAATTCACCCCGCCCTGGCTTCTCAGTATGCCGATGGTGGCTGACAGCAGGGTGGTTTTACCGGCGCCGTTAGGACCGATGACGGTGACTATCTGACCTTCGCGGACCTGCAGGCTGACGCCGCTGACCGCTTCCACTTTACCGTAGGAAACATGAAGATCCTGAATATCCAGCAGCAGTTCACCGGCTGTGGTTTTTTCTGCAGTTGTGGCCGTCATTATTCGGCACCTCCCAGATAAGCTTCGAGTACCGCCGGGTTAGTCTGGATTTCCTGTGGCAGACCTTCGGCAATTTTTTCGCCGAATTCCATTACCACAATACGGTCGACCAGATTCATCACAAAATCCATATCGTGTTCGACCAGCAGAATGGCCATGCCTTCGCTGCGCAGTTTATCCAGCAGTTCCGCCAGTGCCTGTTTCTCTTTCAGGCGCAGACCGGCCGCCGGTTCATCAAGCAGCAGCAGGCAGGGGTCAGCACACAAGGCGCGGGCAATTTCCAGAATCCGCTGCTGACCGAGCGCGAGGCTGCCGGCTTCTTCGTACAGGTAGTCACCGAGGCCGACGCGGATCAGCTGGCGTTCCGCTTCTTTCAGCAGGCTGGCTTCCTGAGCGCGTTCCAGATGCAGGGCTGAGGAAATAATGCCGCGGTCACCACGCAGGTGAGCACCGATGGCCACGTTTTCCAGTACCGTCATGGTCGGCAGCAGTTTTACGTGCTGGAACGTCCGGCTCATGCCGAGGCTGGCCACCTGACGGGAGGAAATGCCTTTCAGGCTCTGGCCACGGAACAGTACTTCACCGGAGGTCGGGGTATCCACCGCAGACAGCTGGTTGAACATGGTGCTTTTACCGGCACCGTTAGGGCCGATTAATGCCAGAATTTCCCCGGCGTGCACCTGCAGGCTCATTTCTTTGTTGGCTACCAGGCCACCGAACTGGCGGGTCACGTTGCGGGCTTCCAGAATCAGTTCGCCTTTTTCCGGCTGGGTACGGCGTGGCAGGTCAGGGGCAGCGGCGTGTTTATCAGTGGCGGCCGGTAACAGTTTTTTCTTCGCTTTCAGGCTGGCCGGCACAAACTGCATCAGGATCGGCCACAGGCCTCCCGGCGATTTATGCATGATAAATATGATTAATAAACCGAAGACGATGGTTTCGTAATTGCCTTTATCACCGAAAATAAATGGCAGAATATCCTGCAGCCACTGTTTCATCATGGTCAGCAGACCAGCACCGAGCAGCGCCCCCCAGACGTTGGCCACACCACCGATCAGCGCCATAAACAGGTAGTCGATACCCATGTGCAGGCCAAACGGACTGGGGTTCACAAAGCGTTGTGCGTGGGCATACAGCCAGCCGGACACCGCAGCGAATACCGCGGAAATCAGGAACACAATCAGTTTTGAACGGAAGGTGTTCACACCCATGGATTCCGCCATTAACTGACCACCTTTTAATGCTCTGATGGCCCGGCCTTCGCGGCTGTTCAGCAGGTTTTGGGTAATCAGAATAGCCAGTAACAGAATGGCCCAGATCAGGTAATAAACTTCCTCATTACTTTCCAGTGCATAACCAAACAATGAAATAGGGGGAAGGTCACTGATACCGGAATGACCACCAAGGTTTTTCATGGTGCCAAACATGTAATAAAGCGAAATCCCCCAGGCGATGGTTCCCAATGGTAAATAATGTCCGGATAAACGCAGAGTCAGCGCGCCAAGAATTAATGCAACAATGGTCGTCAGCAGAATACCGGCCAGCAGAGCAATCCATGGGGAACCGGAAGCCCATTCGAGCCAGGCCGGAAATTGCTGGGTGGCGGTGAAATAGGCACTGGTATAGGAACCCAGGCCAACAAACGCCGCCTGACCAAAACTGGTCATGCCGCCGACACCGGTCAGCAGCACCAGCCCCAGTACGACCAGTGCATACATGCCAATGTAATTCAGCAGGGTAATCTGAAAAGTCGGTAATACCAG
Organism: Pseudomonadales bacterium; assembly: GCA_963682115.1. Taxonomy (GTDB): domain Bacteria; phylum Pseudomonadota; class Gammaproteobacteria; order Pseudomonadales; family Oceanobacteraceae; genus Venatoribacter. The sequence goes on from OY821639.1 coordinate 3,067,293, forward strand.
TGGTGCCACTGCCAGGAGGGCAATAAATCCGGTAACCACATAACGGGATTTCATTCTTCGTCCTCCACATGATGGCTGGTCAGTGAGCGCCAGATCAGGAATGGAATAATCAGTGTAAAGACAATGACTTCTTTATAGTCACTGGCCCAGAACATAGAAAAGGCTTCAACCAGACCAACACCCACGGCACCGATGGCGGCCAGAGGGTAACTGATCAGGCCGCCGATAATGGCGCCGACAAAACCTTTCAGGCTGATGATGAATCCGGAATCAAAATACAGCGTGGTAATCGGCGCAATTAAAATGCCCGATAAAACACCAATAAATGCCGCCAGGGCAAAAGTTGCTTTACCGGCAAAGTCGGGAGAAATACCCATCAGGCGTGCGCCCATACGATTAACTGCTGCAGCGCGCAGGGCTTTACCATAAAGCGTGCGTTCAAACGCCAGGAAAAGAAAAATAATCAGCAGCACAGAAACGATAATTACCCACAGCGTCTGGCTTTTCAGCATGACGCTTCCGAGACGGATTACTGTATCGGAAAATGGTTGTGTACGGCCGCCTTCCGGACCAAACAGCAACAGTCCAACACCGACCATCGTAACGTGCAGGGCAATGGATACAATAAGAAGAACCAAGGGTTGGGCAGAAGCAATCGGCTGAAAAAACAGGCGGTACATCATCGGACCGATTGGTACTAACAACAGCAGAGTTAACAATACCTGTACAAACATCGGTACTTCACTGAGGTTAAACAGCTGGGTAAAGGCCACCATTGCCCCGGCGTAAGCAAGTTTCAGAATAATCCACTGCACTTTACGCAGGTCGTAACCATTTTTAAGCAGGTTCCTGATATCGAGCGCACAACCGATCACAATCATAATCAGCAGCAGCCAGACCACGCCGGTGCTGCGGCCACTCTGAAAAGCAGCCATGGTCAGGGCGCCGTAAGTCACGAATTCACCAAGCGGAATAAGCAGAATCCGCGTCACGGTAAATACCAGAATAATAGACAGAGCCAGCAGTGCGTAAATTGCACCATTGGTGATGCCATCCTGTCCCAGCAGAACGGCTATTTGAAAATTCATGTTCCGGTCCTTTAAGGCAATCTGTAATTTCTGAAACAGAAAAAATTCTTCTCAGACTGTCGGTATAAGGGAATAGGTAATGCTGGCGGTAAACCGCCGGCAGTTTTTTTACAGAATCAGGCTGGTATCAGAGTAATTTCCACTGACCATCTTTCACTGTAATCATGACGCGTCCACGCTCGTCAAAGCCGCTATGGTCTTCAGGAGTCATGTTGTATACCCCCTGAGTTCCCGGCAGTTCTTTGGTATTTTCCAGAGCGTCACGCAGAGCGGAACGGAATTCTTTGGTACCTGGTTTGGAAGTTTTTAAAGCAGTTGGGATAGCGTTCTGTAGCAGCAGGCCGGCATCGTAAACATTACCACCGAAGGTGGCTGGAGCATTTCCGTAAATTCTCTGGTAACGGTTTACGTAATCGGTAGCTATTTCTTTGGCCGGACTATCTGCTACTTCGTCCAGAACCAGCATCATACTGGCGGCCAGAATTGTACCTTCAACAGCTTTACCGCCGAGGCGCAGAAACGGATCAAGTGCAGCACCATGAGTCTGATACATCACACCCTGATAGCCCTGATCTTTCAGAGTCGTCTGGGGCATAACGGAAGAGCTGCCCGGAGCTGCGATCAGTACAGCATCCGGATTAGTCATAAGCACTTTAAGAGCCTGACCGGTAATAGAAGTATCCTGACGCTGAAAGCTTTCGGAAGCGGTAATTTTAATACCGGCTTTTTCTGTCAGAGCGGCCATCACTTTTGCCCAGTTTTCTCCATAAGGGTCTGCTGTACCAATCATCCCCAGCGTCTTAATTCCGGATGCTTTCATCTGCTCAACCAGAGCGGCAGCGATCAGGTCGTCGTTCTGAGTGGTTTTAAATACCCATTTTTTCTGTTCTGTCATCGGCAGAACAACCGCAGCGGTACCAACTGGTGCAAGCATCGGTGTGCCGGAAGCTGCAGCAAACTGAATAACCCCCATCGCATTGCCAGAGCCACTGGGTCCGATGATGGCATCAACTTTTTCTTCATCAATCAGCTTTTTGAACGCTTTAACTGACGCGGTCGGATCACTGCTGTCATCCAGCGGAATGTATTTGATTTTTTCACCGGCAGCTGAGTCAGGCAGCAGAGCGACGGTATTTTTTTGTGGGATACCGACCAGAGCGATAGGCCCGGTAGCAGAGGTTACGACCCCAATTTTGATCTCGGCGTTAGCGATTGAGCAGGCAAAGGTCGTGGTAAGGGCTACTGCAGAAAGTAATTTTTTAGACAGCATGACGGTCTCCGAATGGGGCAGGGCATTTCTGTTCTGTGGTTGCCGGTGCGGAGCACGGTTACAACCTGGGATCCCTGCGCGCTGAGTTTTGTCCTGCCCGGATGAGCAGGTTGCCGCAGAGGGTTTAGCAGCTCCCGTGCCAGAAGCGGCTGCGCACAGGGAGCGGGCAAAGGTGGTGGCGACGTCATAGCGACCTTGCTGAAGAGTAATCCGCCTGCTGCTGAAACATGCCTGAGGCGGCATAAAACCACGGCTGGAGGAGGATTGAAGGATTTTACCGGCAGGTAATTTTTGTCATTTTTTTAGTGTTAAAAAATGATTAAAAATCGCAGTAAAAAACTTGAAATGTAAACTTTGTTTATAGCTATAAACCACTTTTTTTGTGCAGTTTTTATTTTGTTTGATTATTTTATCTTTTATTTAAAAGTGTATATAAAACAATTACTTGTGAGTTATTCAGGGATTATTTCCGGGTGATTGAGTCTTCTGGTATTTTGCACCAATACGGATCTTTTTGGCATCTGCATGCACCAAAATATGAATTGAAAAAATAATTGAAAATTAAATTGACTTTGAACGCTTGTCTGTGGATTTTAGAAAAAACGCAGACACGGACTGAGCGGTTTTCTGCCGCTTCTGTCCGTGACTAATACGAGGTAAGTGTGCATGTCGATTGTTGTTGAATCTCTCAGACTGGGTCCGGCCCAGGCGCCGACCGTCATGGTGAAAGACACCATCGACGTCCGTGGCTGCCGTACCCGGGCCGGCAGCCGGGCGCTGGAGATGGCGCCACCGGCGAGAGAGAGTGCAGAGGTGGTTCAGCACCTGTTGGCTGCCGGCTGGCAGATCAACGGCAAGACCAATCTGCACGAACTGGCATTCGGCACCACCGGCATTAATCACTGGACCGGTACCGCGGAGAACCCGCGCTATCCGGGCCGTATTCCCGGCGGCTCTTCCAGTGGTTCTGCCGCCGCGGTTGCCGCCGGATTATGCGACGCTGCACTGGGCACGGATACCGGTGGCTCAGTGCGCATACCGGCGGCCTGTTGCGGTGTGTTCGGACTGAAACCCACCTTCGGCCGTATCAGCCGCAGTGGCGTGATGCCAGCGCAGACCACACTCGATTGTGTCGGGGTTTTCGCCACGTCCATGGCACCGTTGGTGGCCGTTATGACTGCCATCTGCCCTGATTTTTCAGCGCAGCCGGCAGCTGACGGTATCACCATTGGCGTACTCAGTATCGACGGTGTTCATGCGGAAATTCAGGCCGCTGTCAGTGAGGCGCTGGTGCTGTCGGGGTTTGCTCTGACGCCGGTGTCACTGCCGGGAATGGATGCTGCTTACGCGGCCGGCATGACGGTTATTAACCGTGAATCCTGGCTCGCCTGCCGTGAGCTGGTGGCGACGGGGCTGGTCGGTGACGACGTCACCGGGCGCCTGCTGGCAGCCAGCGCTACCAGTGATGAAGAACTCGCTCACGCCGAACGGGTAAGAGCGGAGTTCAGCGCCGCAACCGACCAGCTGCTGGCGTCCTGCAGCGTGCTGGCGCTGCCGACTATGCCCGATTACCCAGTACCGGCGGAGGAGGCGGCCGACACCCGCGCCCTGCTCGGTATGACTTCCTGTGTTCGTCCTTTCAACCTCAGCGGCCACCCGGCGATCAGTATTCCTCTGACGGGTGCCTCGGGCCTGCCGGCAGGTCTGCAGCTGGTGGCTGCGAAAGGGGCGGACGAACAGCTGTGTGCAGTGGCTGAGGTGATTGCCCGCCGTTGTCACAGCAATAAGCAATTTACCCGGAGATAAGAAACTCATGCCCAGTTATCAGTTGGATAAATCCCTGTGGGGAGGCGCTGAATTCGATGCTCTGCTGGCTGATATCCGTCAGCGCAGACAGGAATTTGAAGATCAGCAGTTTGTATCGCAGGACATCGTTGAACGCTTTCAGAAAGCCGGTGTTTACCGTGCCATGGTTCCACAGGAATTGGGTGGTGATGAACGCAGCCCGGCAGAATTTCTGCAGATGGTGGAAGCAGTCGCTGCCGCCGACGGTTCTGCCGGCTGGGTAGCAAGTTTCGGTATGAATCCGGCTTACCTGGCAGCGCTGCCGCTGGATACGGTGAAAAAAGTCTGGGGCGATGGTCCGGATGTGGTATTTGCCGGCGGCATTTTCCCGACTCAGCCGGCGAGGCGGGTGGATGGCGGTTTTATGGTCAGTGGCCGCTGGAAATTCGGCAGTGGTTCGATGGGGGCTTCCCTGATCGGTGTCGGCATTCAGCCGGACGATGGTGAACCTCTGCCGCGCATGGCCGTAATGCCTGCAGAGAAAATCCGTATTGAACCCAACTGGGATGTGATCGGCATGGTGGGTACCGGCAGTCACGACCTGGTGGTGGAAGATGTTTTTGTGCCTGAAGAATGGACCTTTGTCCGTGGTGGTAAGCCAAATATTGATTCGGATTTTTTTCGCTATCCGAGCCTTTCTTTTGCTGCTCAGGTGCTGTCGGTAACCACCGCCGGTATGGCCCGTGAAGCACTCGATATTGTGCAGGGCATGGCGGCCGGACGTAAGTCGGTAACCGGTGCCCCGAACATGGGCGAACGTGAATACGTGCAGATCGAAATTGCCAGAGCCGAAGCGCGTCTGCGTGCTTCCCGTTCCTTCTTTTATGACACCACCGAAGATGTCTGGAACACCATTAAAGCCGGCGCTACACCGACGCCGCAGCAGGTCAGTCTGCTGCGTCTTTCGACCACGCACCTGACCAATGAATGTGCTGAATCCATCCGCACTGCCTATCAGGTGGCGGGCATGACCAGTACTTATACCGATCATCCCCTGTGCCGGATTATGCGTGACTCCATGATGCCGACCCAGCACGCCTTTATGGGGGTGATTACCCTGAAAAATGCCGGTGCCATGTTCTTCGGACATGACCCGTTACCTGGTTATCTGTAATCCGAGAAGGACCAAATTATGAGTGATAAAAAACCGCTTCGCGTACTTTTCTGCATGGGTATTAATCAGAATTTTATGGATGCTCCACGTGAAGAACAGCTCGAAGTCTGGGCTGCCTTTGGTCAGATGTGGAACGGTATTCATGATATGGAAGGTGTCAGCGTTCTGGGCAACATGGATGACGATCAGAGTATGGTCGGTCCGTCTGATGGTTACCCGTGGACAACCTATCTGCTGGCGGATGTTGCTGATTACGACACCGTGGCAGCCTGCTGCAATTTATTCCGCGCCACCCCGGTGGGTGAGACGCCGTACAAACTGTGGCGCTACTGCAAGGTGGAAGCACGTATCGGCCGTGAACTGATTGTACAGCGTACCTGATCATGAACGAGCTTGAGCAGCTGCGTCAGCGCGTCAGTGATCTTGACAGCGAAAAAGCGATCCGTGCGTGCATCAGCCGCTATATGGATTTATGCGATCACCTGAATCCGGCCACGCCGCTGGATGAGCTGGGTAACTGTTTTACCGCCGATGCCTGCTGGCAAGGCAAAGGGGCACGTTATGCCAAAGCTTTTGGTGGTTACGACAGCCGTGATGCGATTGTCGCCATGCTGGCGCAGTACGCAACCGAGCCGGCACATTTTTCACTGAATGTGCACTTTCTGACGTCTGAGCAGATCGTTGTCAGCGGCGATGAAGCCCACGGCAGCTGGAACATGATTCAGGTTTCCAGTTTCACTGCCGGTGGTTCACACCTTAACAGCGCCCGTCTGGAAGTTGATTTCAGACAGGAGCAGGGAACGTGGCGTATGGCCCGTTTCCAGACAGAAAACCTGTTCAGCCGTCCGGTGGACCACTGGTCCAGTGACGAACGTTTGCCGGTGCCCGGCAGTGACTCTGACGACTGACGATTAACACAGGAATGAATGATGAGTGAATTAATTGCGAAAACAAATATCGGCCAGCAGGCTGCCGGTATGGTGGATACCGAACATGGCCGGGTAAGAAAAGAGCTTTACTCTGATCCGGAAATTTTCGAAGAAGAAATGGACCTGGTGTTCAACAATAACTGGATCTATATCGGTCACGAAAGTGAAGTGCCGGAAGCCGGCAGCTTTAAAACCGCCTTTGTCGGCCGCCATCCGGTAATCATGTCACGTGACCGGAAAATGAACATTCATGTACTGCAGAACCGCTGCCGTCACCGTGGTGCCACTGTCTGTGAAGGCCGCAAAGGCAAAACCAAAGCGTTCACCTGTCCGTACCACGGCTGGGGATATGGCCTCGACGGTTCCCTGCGTGCACTGCCGAAGCCGGAAGAATATGACGGTGTGTTCGATAAAAAAGACATGCCGCTGGAAAGCCTGCGCTGGGAATCTTATCAGGGCATGGTCTTCGCCACCTTCAACAAAGATATTCAGCCGCTGGAAGATTTCCTCGGTGGGGCGAAAAAGTGGATCGACCTGTTTATGAAGCAGGGCGGTGGCTACCCGCTGAAAGTGCTGGGCGAACACCGCTTTAATTTCCCGGGTAACTGGAAAATTCAGCTGGAAAATACCACCGATGCCTACCACTTCCCGATTGTGCACAAATCCTTTGTGACCTCTCTGGATGACGCTACTGCCGATATTTTCGACTTCCTGGATGGCGAAGGTTTTGTTGAAGATCTGGGGAATGGTCACAGTGTGATGGTGATGATTCCGCAGCTGGTTGACCTTGAGGCGGACCTTGATCAGCCGATTCCGGAACGCTTTAACGAGTTGGCACAGGCGCTGCGCGATGAAGGCAAAACGGAAGATGAAGTGAAAAAACTGGTACGTGCAGCGCACGGTACCGGTTTTAACCTCAACCTGTTCCCGAATGTTTCCTGCTCGATGGCATTTTTCCGTGTTCTGCGTCCGGTATCGGTAGACGAGACAGAAATCCAGCACGTGGCGCTGGGTGGTGAAGGGGCACCGGCGGCGTTTAACCAGAAGCGTATGCGTCTGCATGAGCATTTCCAGGGGCCGATGGGCTTCGGCACACCGGATGACGGTGAAGCCTGGGAGCGGGTACAGAAAGGTTCCATGGCCGGCACCGATGGCTGGATTCTGGTTAACCGTGGCATGACCCGCCTGCGTACCTCAGAAGACGGAAATCCACAGGGGGCCGTGTGTTCTGAAACCGGTATGCGCGGCGCTTATTACCAGTACAAAAAAGCGATGTCGACGCCGTCTGCTGTGAAATCGGAGGAGAAATAAGTCATGAAATCCAATACCCAACTGCTGGCGCAGGTGACTGAATTCATCGGCTACGAAGCTGACCTGCTGGACCATAAGGGTTATCAGGAATGGCTGACTCTGTGGGAAGAGAAAGGTCTGTATATCGTCCCCACGGATCTGCATGAAACCGATTATCTGGGCACGCTGAACCTGGCGCTGGACGATGCCGCTATGCGTCGCATGCGTGTCGCCCGTCTGGAGAATGGTGAATCCGTATCTGCAGACTCGGTTGGTTATACCGTGCGCATGATGTCACGCGTGCGGGTGCTGGAAGCCACACCGGAACTGGTGACCGTACGCTGCGCCATGACACTGAATGAACTGCGTCACGGCAAGCTGGTGACCTATCCCGGCAATGTTGAATATCAGCTGGTACCGGCGGCGGATGGTTTCACCATTCAGCAGAAAGTTGTGAAGCTGTTGCACGCCGAAGGCTTCCTGCGCACCGTCAGCTTTATTTTCTGAGGAGTCCGCAATGAGCGAAGCAAACAGAACCCATGTGGCGCTGGTAACCGGTGCTGCGCAGGGCATCGGCTTTCATATCGCCGCCCGTTTGTTTGCGGCTGGCTACCGTGTCGTTGTCACTGACATTGACGCAGAGGCGGCAGCAGCAGCTGCCGCCAGACTGGATGCCAGTGGTGAACGCACAATGGCTTTGCCGCTGAATGTGGCGTTACAGGAGAATTTTGAAGCGGCACTGGCAGCTGTGGTGGAACGCTGGGGTGCATTGCATGTGCTGGTGAATAACGCTGCTGTTACCCGCGCGACGCCGGTGATGGAAATTTCACAGCAGGAATTTAACGACATCGTGAATATTAACCTGGGTGGCACCTTTGCCGGCTGTCAGGTGATGTGCGGCTTTATGGCGCAGCAGGGTTATGGCCGGGTGATCAATATGGCATCGCTGGCCGGCCAGAACGGCGGCACTTCAACCGGTGCTCATTACGCAGCGTCCAAGGGCGGCATTATTACCCTGACCAAGGTCTTTGCCAAAGAAATGACCGGCAAAAATGTCACCGTTAATGCGGTGGCCCCGGGCCCGGTTGATTCGCCCATGGTGCGTGAACTGGTACCGGCTGACCGTTTACCGGGACTGCTGGCCAATATTCCGGCCGGCAAACTCGGCGATGCTGATTTTATCGGTGACGTGGTGGTGATGCTGGCCCGTCCGGAAGCGTATTTCACTACCGGAACCACCTGGGATGTCAACGGCGGTCTGTTTATGCGCTGAGACATGGCGCAGAACAATAATGAATTACTCCGCCTGAGGCTGAGAGTACTGAAGCAGAAAAACCCGGTATCACTACCGGTGGAGTTAAAAATGAGTGATGAATTGCTGAAAGTGATCGTGCGCAGACGCGAACAGCAGGCAGCTGATGTGATTGCCCTGGAACTGGCCGACCCGGAGGGAAAACCTCTGCCGTTGTTTGCCGCCGGCGCCCACGTTGATCTGCATATCGGTGACGGTATTGTGCGTCAGTATTCACTGTGCAGTGATCCGGCTGATACCAGTGCCTATCGTCTGGGTATTCTCAAAGACCCGGCCTCGCGCGGTGGTTCAGTGGCCGTGCATGAGACGATGCATGAAGGTACCGAAGTGCTGATCAGTGCACCACGTAACCTGTTTCCACTGGCCGAAGACGCTGGCCATTCCATTCTCATCGGTGGTGGTATCGGCATCACCCCCATGATAGCGATGGCTTATGCGCTGCAGGCTGCCGGCCGTTCATTCGAACTCTGGTACTGCGGACGTTCACGCGCCACCTGTGCATTTCTGGATGACCTGGCGGCCAGCGGATTTTCTGACCGTGTGAATACCTGGTTCGATGATGAACATGATGGTCAGCGCCTGGATATCGACGGTCTGTTCAGACCTGCTGATACCCAGGGCCATGTGTATGTCTGCGGCCCGGCCGGCTTTATGGAATGGGTGATTGATACCGCTGCGGCTGCCGGTTTTGCCGACGATCATATTCACCGTGAATTTTTCCAGGTCGATGTGGAAAGCGGTGGAGACAGTTTTGAGGTGGTGGCCGAAGCCAGTGGTGTGACCGTGCAGGTCGGTGAAAATCAGACCATTGTTGAAGCACTGGCCGGCGCCGGTGTGAAAATCAAAGTTTCCTGTGAGCAGGGCACCTGTGGCACTTGTCTGTGTGATGTGCTGGAAGGCATTCCGGATCACCGTGATGTGTTCCTCACCGACGAAGAAAAGGAAGACAACGATCAGATTCTGGTGTGTTGTTCCCGTGCCAAAACCCCACGCCTTGTGCTCGATATCTGAACGGAGAAAAGACCATGATTGATATCCAATTATTCCGTAACGGTATGGCCATGCTGGGTGGTGCTGTTTCTGTCATTACCACCGATGGTAAAGCCGGCCGCTTCGGCTTTACCGCCACTGCTGTTACCAGTGTAACGGATGAACCACCAACACTGCTGGTGTGCATGAACCGTAAGTCATTCGCAAATGGCCACTTTAAGGAAAATGGTGTGCTGTGCGTCAATGTCCTCAGTGCCGGACATGAGTCGGCCTCTGGTGATTTCGCTGATCGCAACCAGACCAGTGAAGAACGCTTTGCCAAACACAGCTGGACGGACATGGGCACAGGATCTCCTGCGCTGGATGAAGCCGTAGTGAATTTTGATTGCCGTATCAGTGATGTTCACGAAGTGGGCTCTCACACTGTTTTTTATTGCCAGATTAAGGATATCCGGATCGGTGAACGTGCCGAAGGACTTTTCTATTTTAACCGCGCTTATCACAAGCTCGGTGAGAGAAAAACCATATAAAAACGAAATTATAAACCTTTAATAAAATATAAAGGTATTTGCTCGGGACTCGCCGGTTACCTTCTCTGGTTCCGGCTGGTTGTGCACGACAAGAACTATAACTGTACTCAACGCAAGAGAGAGATAGAGATATGAAGACGTTCGTGTATACACGTGGGGTTTTAGCTGCTTCATTGGGTTTACTGGTTTCGGGGGCGGTAAACGCAGGCTTTACCGAGGATGATAAACTCAAGATAGGACTGCGGAATTTTTACATTGAGCAGAAAAATATCGGCAGTACACCCGATACTTACAGCTGGTCACAGGGGTTAGAGGTTCAGTATATTTCCGGTTACACCGATGGTGATGTAAAGTTCGGTTTTGACGCGTGGGTTGACGGCGCTGTTAACCTGGATTCCGAAGGTAACACCGGCTCTTTGCCTCTTGATTCAGATGGCGAAGAAGTGGACAACTACGGTCGCTTTGGTGGCACGTTGAAAGCTAAATATTCCAAAACTGAATTGAAGATCGGCGATCATCGTCCTCATCTGCCGATCGCCTGGGATGACACCAGTCGTCAGCTCAACACCATTTATGAAGGTGCTGTACTGGAATCTTCCGAAATTGAAAACCTGAAAATTACAGCAGGTCGTTTCTGGAAAGCCGTAACCCGTGATTCATCCGACCGTGAAAAATTCTACATGTATGTTACCGATGGTTCTGAGCGTTCAGAAGGTATCGACTTTATCGGTTTGAGCTATCAGGTCAGCAAAGGTCTGAAAGCAGATTATTACTACGGTAAGATGAACGACTTCTATCAGCAGCAGTACTTTGGTGTTACTCACATGGCTGGTCTGACTGATACCATCAAACTTAAATCAGAGCTGAGATATTTTACCAACTCTGAAGATGGCAAAGGTTACGCTGCATCCAATGCGCTGTATGGCGATATGGATGTGGATGCACTGGGCATTAAATTCAGCTTCCTGAGCGGTAACCATATGCTGGCACTGAGCTATCAGGATCTGGAAGGCGATTCTTTATTCCCGACGCCTAATGGTTATATTCCGCAGCCGTATACTGTTCATTGGTCACAAACCGCCTTTATTTTCCCGGGTGAACGCTCTTACGGTATTCAGTATGCCTATAACTTTAAGGACTACGTACCAGGTCTGAAACTGATGGCCCGTTACATTACTGCAGATCAGATCCATATGGCAGGCGGTACTGATGAGACTCAGTCTGAACAGGATGTTTATGTCAGTTACGAAGTTCAGAACCCGACCTTCAAAGGTCTTAAATTTGACCTGCGTGACATGGTTAACCACCAGAGCTACGGCAACCGTGGCTGGGAGCAGATCCGCTTCATTACCACGTATAATGTTGAGTTCTGAGCACAGCAGCTGACCTGAACTTATGGCTCTCTTTCCGCTGGTGGACATCTGTCTGCCGGCGTTTTTTCTTTTTACTGCGGACGGATAATCATGCGACGTTTTTACCGCGGGCAGGATATGACCCGCATTCAGAGCGTAACCGAAATGATGGCAGCGGCACACCGGCGGCTGCCCGGTTTTGCCGCCGAATATCTGTTTGGCGGCGCTGAAGATGAACTCACACTGACCGCGAACCGCACCGATTTCAGCGCCATCCGCCTGCGCTCCCGGACGCTGATTGCCAATACACCTCCGCATTTACAGACTGAGCTGGCCGGCAGCTGTGCCGCGTATCCGTTTGCCATTGGTCCCAGTGGCTATAACGGCATGCTCTGGCCGCAGGCGGATATTGAACTGGCCCGTGCCGCTGCCAGTCGCGGCATTCCTTTCTGTCTGAGCACGGTCGCCAATGCCTCGCTGGAAGAGGTCCGTCGGGCCGTGCCGCAGGCCGATCTGTGGTTTCAGCTGTACCCTCTGCGCGACAGCGCCCTGAATAACTCGCTGCTGCAGCGGGCCCGGGACGCGGGGGTATCGACGCTGGTGATTACCAGTGATGCACTGGTGGTGGGTAACCGCGAATGGGACCGGCGTAATTTTATCCGTCCGCGTCAGCTGACGCGGGCCAACAAGCTCAGTGTGCTGTTGCATCCGCGCTGGCTGTGGCGGGTGATGGTGCCGCACGGGTTGCCGCTGATGGGGAATCTGAGTCCGTATCTGCCGGCACATGAGCGTACCGCACTGGGGTCGATGGATTTTATTGCCCGTCAACTGGATACGCAGCTCGACTGGAACAAGGTTGCCAGGCTGCGCCGTCAGTGGCCGGGACAGATGGTGCTTAAAGGCGTGCTGAACAGTGCGGATGTGCTGCGCGCGGCGGCCTGCGGTCTGGATGCGGTGGTGATCAGCAATCATGGTGGCCGCCAGCTGGACGGGGCGCCGTCGTCCGTGGCGGCACTGGCGACGCTGGCGCCGGCGGTGAAGGGGCGCATCCGTCTGCTGCTCGACAGTGGTATCCGTCGCGGTGCTGATATCGTCAAGGCGCGGGCGCTGGGAGCTGATGGGGTGCTGCTGGCACGTGCAACCCTGGCCGGTGTGGCGGCCGGTGGTGCGGATGGGGTCGGGCGGGTAGTGGATATTCTGGCTGAGGAAACCACCCGTTGTCTGCAGCTGATGGGGCACAGTGATATCCGGCAGCTGTGCCGGGAGGATCTGATTCTGCCGCCGTGGATGGCCCATGACTGAGGGGCAGTGTCTGACGGATTTTCATTGAAAATGAAAATAATTGGCAGGGGAGATAGGGTTTTGTATAGTGCCTCACCGGATCTGTGAACATCTGTACATACATTACGTGAACGCCCCAATGACAAAAACAACCAGGAAGTCCCGCCGCGGCCGCTTTAATCCCGGCAGCGACGAATTTGAAAAAGAAGAATTTCCGTTTTACTGGCTTGCCCGGGTTCATGGCCGTTACACGCTGGCGATGGAAAAAGCCCTGAAAAAGATTGGCCTGGATATTCCGCGCTGGCGGGTGCTGTTTATCCTCAAGCAGGAAGGGGTTTCCAGTATCACTGAGATTGCTGAACATGCGGTTGCCAAACTGCCAACCATTACCCGTATTATTTACCGCATGAAAGACGACGGGCTGGTCGATACCCGCCCCCGCAGTGATGACGGACGGGTAACGGAAGTCATTATTACCGATGCTGGCCAACAGGCGATCGAAAATATTCAGGTGGTCACCGAAGATCTGTTCCGTCAGAGTTTCAAAGGCATTACCGATGCGCAGATTTCACGTCTTAACCATATGCTGGAATTACTCTTCAATAACCTGCCTGAACACTGATTGAATCTTTTTCCTTCTGCCATCCGGCAGGAGGAACTCTCTCTCCGCATCTTCTCTTTTCTGTCGTCCCAATGACCGGTTTGGCGCGGCTTATTTCCTGTTATTTTCTCTGTCGCAGGTGACTGGCACAAAACGTCAGGCCGGCGGCACGGACAGACAAGAAACCTTTCATTTCTGATCGTTAAATCCTGTTGTTCATCATCAGAATAATGCGCAGAAGAGAGGTTATTATGTCAGCAGAAACGTATGACTATATTATCGCCGGAGCCGGATCGGCCGGTTGTGCGGTCGCCGCACGTCTGGTGCAGGCCGGTAAGCGGGTGCTGTTGCTGGAAGCCGGTGAAAGTGACAACAGTCTTTTTCATAAAATTCCGGCCACTGTGGTGAAGGTTTTTCAGCAGAAATCCTGGCCTTATATGACGCTGCCACAGGAACACTGCAATAATCGTGAGATGCTGATCGCGCAGGGTAAGGTGCTGGGTGGTGGCAGCTCCGTGAACGGCATGATTTATATCCGTGGTCAGAAAGAAGACTACGATGACTGGGTCAGTGAATGGGGCTGCGATGGCTGGGGCTACGAAGACGTGCTGCCCTATTTCCGTAAAGCAGAAGCCAATGAAAGTCTGGGCGATCATTACCATGGTGAGACGGGTGCTGTACCGGTCAGTGAAAACCGCTACCGTCATCCGCTGACCCAGGCCTGTATCCGCGCCTGTGAACAGATGGGGCTGCCTTATACCAATGATTTTAACGGTGCCTCACAGGAAGGGACCGGCTTCTATCAGGCGACGATTAAAAACGGTGAGCGTCAGAGTACCTCGCAGACGTATCTGAAAGCGGTTAAAGACAGCCCACTGCTGACCGTTAAAACGCATGCGCTGGTGAAAAAAGTGAACCTGCAGGGCAGCCGTGCCACGGGTGTGACCTATGCGGTCAAAAGTGGTGTGGATGTGATCGCCCAGGCGGCAAAAGAAGTCATTATCAGTTCCGGTGCATTCGGCAGTCCGAAAATTCTGATGCTGTCCGGTATCGGCCCTTCAGATAACCTGAGTAAGGTCGGAATTGAAACCCGTGTTGAGCTGCCGGTGGGAAAAAATTTCCACGACCATCAGCATATGTCGATCAATGCCACCACCAAAGACAATATTTCCATTTATGAAGCTGATAAAGGCTTCAGCGCAGTGAAGCATATGCTGCAGTGGATGTGGTTCCGTTCCGGCCTGATGACCTCCAATATTCTTGAAGGCGGTGCCTTTATTGACAGTGACGGCAGTGGCCGTCCGGATGTGCAGTTTCATTTTCTGCCCATGCTCGATAACTTTGATAATACCCCGGGTGAAAAGCCGGAAGCGGAAGCCCACGGCGTATCCATCAAGGTCGGTCATCTGCGCTCAAAATCCCGCGGTGAAGTCCGGCTGAAAAGCAGTAATGCAGAAGAACTGGTGGAAATTGACGCCAGGGTTCTGTCGCATCCGGACGATCTGAAAAATCAGGTGCGTGCCGTGCAGATGGGGCTGAAAGCCATGGAGCAGCCGGCGCTGAAGCGCATCATCAAACGTGTGATTGAGCCGGATAATATCAGCATTGATGATCAGGCCGGGCTGGAAGCCTTTGTCCGTCAGAGTGTGAAAACCGTTTATCACCCGGGGGGAACCTGTAAATTGGGTAAATCCGCACAGGATTCTGTGGTTGATCTGGAATTACGCGTACACGGCATTGCCAATCTGCGGGTGGTGGATATGTCCATCTGTCCGCAGGTACCAAGCGGTAATACCAACGCCGTTGCCATGATGATTGGTGAACGGGGTGCCGATCTGATTCTGAAAGCAGCGGACTGAGGAGAATATACAGATGTCTGACGTACAGTTAACCGCAGCCGTTAAAGCGTTTCTGGCCCGTCCGCATGGGCAGTTTATTCAGGGTAATGCCTGCATCAGTCATGCGGCGCCAGTGATTGACATAATCAACCCGGCCAATGAAGAAGTGGTGGCTGCCGTTGCTACCGCCAGCACCGATGAGCTGAATGCGGCGGTGACGGTGGCCAAAGGCAGTTTTCAGTCACTGTGGGCTGATTTTAATCCCTACGCCCGCGGTGTGATCCTGAATAAACTGGCCGACCTGATTGAACAGAACGGTGAGGAAATAGCCCAGCTGGACACCCTCTGCAGTGGTAAATCCATCAACCTTTCACGTCTGTTTGAAGTGCAGCAAAGTGCTATTTTTCTGCGCTATTTTGCTGGCTGGACCACCAAAATTTCCGGCCAGACGCTGCAACCGTCATTTCCGTCCATGGCGGGGGAGCAGTACAGCGCCTTTACCCGCCGGGAGCCGGTCGGGGTGGTAGCAGCCATTGTGCCGTGGAATTTTCCGCTGATGATCGGCATCTGGAAGCTGGGGGCGGCACTGGCGTGTGGCTGTACCGTGGTAATCAAGCCGAGTGAATTTACGCCGCTGACCATGCTGCGCCTGGCGGAGCTGGCAAAAGAAGCCGGTCTGCCGGATGGTGTGCTGAACGTGATCAATGGCGGCGGCGATACCGGCCGTCAGCTGATCGAACATCCGGATGTGGCAAAAGTCTCTTTCACCGGCTCGGTGGCCACCGGGAAAAAAGTGAATATGACGGCTGCGGCCGGTCTGACCCGCTGCACACTGGAACTGGGCGGTAAAAATACCGTGGCCCTGCTGCAGGACGCGGATATTGACCGTGCTGTCGCCGGCCTGCTGCAGACCGGTTATATCCATCAGGGGCAGGTCTGTGCAGCGCCGGAGCGGGTGTATGTACATGCCTCGCGGCTGGATGAACTGACGGACAAACTGGGTGGGGCACTGGCCGCGGCACCGGTGGGCTCGCCGCTGGATGAAAGTGTGGTATTCGGCCCGCTGTCGAATAAACCGCAGTTTGACAAGGTCTGTCATTATCTGCAGGTGGCGGGCAGCGAAAGCCGCATTCTCAGCGGCGGGGAAGTGATCGACCGGCCGGGCTATTTTGTGCAGCCGACCATCGTCCGCGCCGCCAGTGCCACCGAGGTGCTGATGCAGGAAGAAACCTTCGGTCCGGTGCTCAGTTTCATGCCCTATGACGAAGACGATGAACTGCTGGCGCTGATCAATAACACGCCTTATGGTCTCGGCACGTCATTGTGGACCAATAATCTGTCGGCGGCGATGCGCATGATTCCGCAGGTGGAATCCGGCACAGTGTGGGTGAACATGCACACCATGGTCGATCCGGCGGTGCCGTTCGGCGGGGTGAAGCATTCCGGTATCGGGCGTGAGTTCGGCAGCAGTTTTATTGACGAATACACGGAGGTGAAGTCGGTCATTATGGCTTATTGAGGTCTGTCCCGGCGGGTGGGGCCATTCTGGAATAGTAATTGCAGATTCATTTGAATTGTAAATTAAAACCGGAGATTCTGAGTGTATCAGAAGGGTCCGCTATGCCAGATATTGATGTATGGGAAGACCGTGTCAGTCAGATCTGCGGCAACTTCCGCACGACGTGCAATCCGCAGATCCCCTTTATCGGGGACATTCGGCGCCGCAATCATGACGGCCTGGAAGTGGCCCATATTCAGACCAATGCCAGCCGGGTTCACCACCCGGCTGGCAGTCTGCAGAACGATCAGCATTGTTTCCTTATTCTCCAGACCCTCGGCAGCATGGGCCTGCGCCATGCGCAGGGCGAATTTGTGCTGCGTCCGGGGGAGATGGCACTGCTGGATTCCGGACGCCCGTACGACATGCTGCCACAGGGGCTGATGCAGCAGATGTCGGTGCATCTGCCACGCTCGCTGCTGCCACAGGACAGTGGCTTTGCCAAGCTGTCACAGGGTTGTATCAGCGGTCAGATACTGCGCAACATTTTGCAGCAGTTGGCCTGCCGTGATGAAGATTTTGGTGCACAGCAGGGGGATGGTCAGGCGCTGCAGAGTGCGCTCAGTGCGCTGTTGAATCCGGCACTGAAAACCCTGACCGGTGCTGAAGATGGGGCGCCACTACGGATGCTGGCGGAGCAGCATATCCGCCGTCTGTTGCAGGATTACCGCCTGACGCCGGAACTGCTGGCCGAAGAAATGGCGATTTCCCGTCGCAGCCTGTACCGCCTGTTTGAAAGCGAAGGGCAGAGTCTGTCACGTTATATTCTTGGTCTGCGTATCGAACGTGCGGCTGCTGAGCTGAGTCTGGATACCGAATCGTCCGTGACTGAGATTGCTTTCCGCTGGGGATTTTCCGATGTGTCGCGCTTTTCCCGCGCCTTCAAACGCCTGAAAGGTATGTCGCCGCGCGAATGGCGGCAACAGCAGTTATCCACTCTGTCACGGGCTGATCAAGACTCAGCCCGCAGCAGATAATCAACAATATCCGCCATCAGCTGATTCGCCTGTGCGGCATGGCGGGCGATGCCGGCGTCGATCTCCGCGGCGCTCTGAATACCGGTCTGCGGCTTCAGTTCCTGCGGAAAATGGGTCAGCAGATAGCGGATATTATCCGCCGTCATTTCCGGGTGACACTGCAGGCCGATTATGCGCCTGCCCAGCTGGTAAGCCTGATTGGCGCAGGCCGCTGATGACGCCAGTCTGACGGCCCCGGCGGGCAGTGAGAAGGTGTCGTAGTGCCATTCCATCACCTGAAACTGCGGCGGGAAACGGAAGCTGCCTTCACCGCCAGCCAATCCCTGCAGGGTAAACCAGCCGATTTCCGGCTGCGGATTGCGGCTTACCGCAGCGCCCAGCACGGCGGCGATAAGCTGGCCACCGAGACACAGCCCCAGCACGGGTCTGCCGCTGTCGATCACCGCCCGGATATAGGCTTTTTCTTCCTTCAGCCACGGGTATTTGTCTTCCTCGCCGGCACTCTGCGGACCACCACAGATCACCAGCATATCGCTCTGCTCCGGTGGTGGATAGACGGCCGCCGGGTCGGCCACCATAACGCGGTTCAGGGTGGCCTGGTGCTGTTGCAGGCGGATTTCGGCGTAACCAGCATCCTCATAAGGGGTGTGCTGCAGAATGGTGGCTTGCATACTATCCTCTGGCTGATGTATTCAGGCTGTGCGGCCGTCTGTGTTGTTATTATCGCGATGCTCTGCCGGCTGGCCAGCATGAACGTGAAGATTGACCTGTTGTTATGTCGTCAGGCTGTCACTCCGGCCGGGTATCAACAATAATCTGTACCACTATTTTTCCGCCGTGAGCGGACAGTTATCAGGGAGAATCCGGTGTTGCTGCGTGGACTGTGTGTACTGTTTATTCAGTTGGTCTGTACTCTGCCGGCGCTGGCCGCTGATCAGCCGTCTGCGCCCTATTCCCTGACCATCTCCGGCGGGGCCAGTCTGGGTGTGTACGAGGCCGGTCTTAACTGGGTGGCGGTGGAGACCCTGCGTCAGCGTAACCTGCAGGCCGCGGATCACTACCGTCTGCAGTCGGTTACCGGTTCCTCGGCCGGGGCTATTAATGCGCTGATGTCGGCCATGCGTTACTGCATGGCGCCTGGCCATGATGACGAATGGCAGGCCGGTAATAACCTGTTTTACCGCACCTGGAATCAGTCTCTGGATCATTTTCTCAGTGGCCGGGAAGAAGATTACGATCAGATGAAACTGGAAGATCTGCCGGGTGGGGCAGACGTATTAACCGATTCTCTGTTTGCCCGTAAGCCCTTTAACCGTACGGTACGCCAGCTTAAAGATTATGCCACGCAGCCGCTGTACCGCGCTGGCTGCCGGCTGCAGATCGGTATGGTACTGACCCGTACCACACCGTTGAATATCCGCGTGCCGGTGGCACCGCGTGAGCAGAATGTGCAGATGCAGCGGTTTATCGTGCCGGTTGAACTCAGCGTGGAAGATGGTCGTCTGCAGTTGCGTAACAGCCGTCTGCCGGTGACGCGCGAACGCGATTTTGAATATCTGCTGTTGCCGGAAGATGATGCCGGCCTGCTGTCCATGGAGCAGGTTATCCGCGTGGCGATGGCGTCCAGTGCCTTTCCGGTGGCCTTTGGCCGGGTGCATCTGCATTACTGTTTTTCGCAGCGTTACGCCCGCGACGGCGGCAGCAATGGCCGTTGCCCGCCCGGCTACCGCCAGCAGGAAGGTTTTTTTATTGATGGCGGCGTGTACGACAATATCCCGCTGGGGACGGCCGTTGATCTCAGTCTGCAGCCAGGCGAGAGGGAGGAGCACGACCGCGGTAATTATCTGTTTATCGACCCGCATCAGACCCGCACCGCGGCGTCCGGCTCACTGCTGAATCCACAGCTGAATATGCCCGGGCAGGCATCGGCAGACAGTGGCGGTTATACCCTGACGGCACAGCTGAAAGCGCTGATGCCGGTTTTTTACGGTCTGCGCAAGCAGGAACTGAACCGTACCCTGCTGAATAAATTCAATACCCACGCCAATGGCGATGGCCGCCGCCTGCTGGTGAGTCTGCGTTATCCGCCACTGACCGGTTATTACCTGCATTATTTCGGCGCCTTTGCTGACCGCGATTTCCGCGCTTACGATTATGCGGCCGGTATTTATGATGGTCTGATGAATACCGTGCAGTATCTGTGTGCTGAACAACCTGAACAACAGGATACTGACGCCTGGCATCCTGACTGCACCGTGCGGGCGGAAGCACTGGTGGCCATCAGCCGTTCGCTGCTGGGTGAAAAAGAAGATAAAACCTGCGCGGCGTCGGAATATCTGTGTTACATGCTGCGTGCTTTTGCACTGGAAGAGCTGGGTATTGCGGCCCATGGTAATGCGCCGTTCAATGCCTATTTCCCGGCCGGCATGCCGCACGATATGTCCGGCTATCTGATTCTGGCCACATTCAGGTCGCTGTCGGAACAGGCCGATCAGATTATCGGTGCCAGCATGGATGTGTTTATGGCTGAGCTGACCGTACAGAAAGCGCTGTGTGTGGCGCAGGGCCGGTGCGAAGCGTTGGATCAGCCATTATCTGAGCTGTTGCAGGAATCTCGTGTATCACTGCTTGACCGGCCACAGGATTTTGAACAGTGGTCGCGTGAGCGTCTGCGGCGGGCATCCATGCGCCTGCTGGTGATGGAGGAGCAGCAGGAAGGTAAAATGGTCACACCACTGCGTCTGGCAGCGCTGGCATCCAACCTGTACCGCGACGGCAGTAAAAATGTGTGGGCAACCACGTCGGTGCCGGAAGCGCCGTTCTGGTATCGCTTCCTGCCGGATCAGGCCGGGCTGGATGCGGCACAGACCGGGCTGTTTTTATCCTGGATGCCGAGTCCGTCTTTCTGGGTGTTTGACAGCAGCCAGCTGGAAACCGAAATTTCCCTGCACCGGCGCATGTGGGGCAGCTACAACGACGAACCTCAGTCGTACTATAAACTGCAGATTGGCTACCGGCCGTCATTTGAACATGTGATTTATTCGTCGTTCGGCATTCATCTGAACATTAACGAAAATCTGGACCACCGGGTGGATGGCAGTGGCGGGGTTCTGGGTGATGCCAACCGTTATCTGGGTTGGGAAGTCTCCACTGGTCTGCTGGGGGATAAAATCCGTCTGTCACTGGGGCAGCGCTCCATTGCCGGTATGCCGGAGCGGCCGGATGCCAACTGGACATTCCGTGTGGCGGTGACGGATCTGGAATCGTTTTTCTATCTGGGCGGACTGAGATAGTCCGCCCGCAGGCAGGGGCGGACGGCTATTTCCCGCCTTTCAGAACATGGTTGATGCGGGCCTGGGTTTCCGGCGTTGCCAGCAGCTCGGTAAAGAGTTCCAGTTCTGCCTTAACGGCACGGTTAACCCGTTCGTGATGGCCTTCCGCTTTGCCCAGTTTCTTGATGGCACGGATGGAATCCTGAGAATTCTTCAGCAGTTCACGGGCGGTCTGCATGGCGGTTTCCAGTGCTTTGCCGTCTTCCACCATGGCGGTCAGCAGGCCCCAGCGTTCGGCTTCTTCTGCGCTGAAGAAGCGGCCGGTATACAGCAATTCATTGGCGTGTTTCGGACCGATGGCTTCAGCCAGCAATACCGAGCATGCACCTTCCGAAGTGACACCGATTCTGGCAAACGGCAGGCTGTAGCGGATGCTTTTGCCGGCATAGGCGATATCGGCGTGCAGCAGCATATTACAGGCAATGCCGATGGCCACGCCTTCCTGAGCCAGAATCAGCGGCTTATCCAGCCCGGCGAGGGTGTCGAAGATATCAATCACGCATTGGTTCAGTGCGCTCAGGTCAGAGCCCGGCAGCAGATCCGACAGATCATTACCCGCGCTGAAACGGCCTTCGGCACCGGTCATCACGATGACTTTCACCGCCTCATCCTGATGGCTTTTCTGCAGCGCGTCGATGACATCGTAGTAAGTCTGCAGACGGATGGCATTCAGTACTTTGGGGCGGTTAATGATAATAAGGCCAATGCCGTCTTCAATGCTGTAGCTGATGTCCTGATACATGGATAAATTCTCACAAGTGCTGTTCCGGCCCGGATAATGACAAACCCGGTAAGACAGAGCAATGATCAATCTGTACAGATTACTGTTTGAAGCGGGGTAAACAGTCGCCTGGCGGTACTGATTTGCCCTTTCTTAAAGGTGCAACGAAAAGGGGGAAGGGGGGGAATATTTTGTACCGTTCTATGGTAATACTTTTCCATTAAGAATGAGATTGCCAGGAGGGTGCAGCCTGTATCTTAAGCATGAAGGATGTGATGGTTCCTTTGTTGAAAATCTCCCTGTAATGTAAATACTTTTAATGTATCTTTATGTAACAGTATGATTTTATTTGTTTCTTAATATTGCAAAAGGTGTTTTCTATATTTGGATATAAACATAAACTTTCAATTGGGTAAGGTTTACAACAAAAGAGTTTCTATTGTATCGCTCCGGAAAAGAATAATTTTCTCCCAAATATATTGATTATTCGGGGGTGGATTTTGGTTGCGTGCATTACAAAAAAAATAGCGTTGACAGGGCTGTTTTCTATTCTTGCCGCCTGTAGTGGTGGTGGGGGTTCTGGTGGTGATAAAACTGCGGACAATCCGACGGATTCTCCGTCAGATGGTTCCGACACCAACGAAATATATTTTCCAGAATATGGAACAGCTGCTGCCGGAGCCCCGATTTCTGGTGGAACCGTTGTTGTCTGGAATCGCAGAGGCAATCAGTTACTGAGCGTTTTTACCGGTAAGGATGGGACATTTGACCTCAGTTCTTTGGCATCCCGGAAAGAATCCTTGTCTTATCCTCTCCTGGTGATGGTGAAAAAAGATATCAATGCTGATGGCTTGATTGATGATTCTGATATCAGACTTTTCAGTACTGTTACGGAAGAGTCTCTGTCTGATCCTGAAGTGGGGCTTCTGGTTAACCCGGTAACCAATCTGATTGTTTCACTTGCAAATGGTGCGGTACCTCAGGAAGGAACGTTCTGGACGATTAATGAAAATGATTTATTGAATACGGTAAATGTCGTTAACGAACTTCTGGAGCCGTATTATGATGCCCATGAAATGGATAAATCCCAGGTTGATCCGATTAATGGCAATTACAAAGCCGATGGAACGGGTTTTGACGCTATTCTTGAGTCGTTGAAAATATATTACGACGCAGAAGCCGGCGAGGTGATTGTTGAACCGACCTCAGGTGCTGTAAGAGCAGAATTATATAATCAGAATGTTACTGACAGTGTGTCAGATGGTATTCACTTTGACGTCTCTGAAGGTCCATCTGCAGGCAATGTAATTGTTGCTGATTACCGGTCAAAAATTGCTTCAGGATATGATTACATTGTTGAGCTGATTAAACAGGATATCCCGCTCATTGTCATATTTGAGAAAGTCGTATCATGGACTGGTGACGATAACTCAGATCGTTATATGGTTAATGTCTCGATTGAAAATGCTTCTTCAGTCGATATACCGGCAGGGTGGGTTTTACGGTTTAAATCGGATTACCTTAACATGGAAACCAATTGGGATATCACGGTTACCGGAAATGATAGTGGCTATTTCTCACTGAAAGGTGAGGAGTTGATCAATGGTCAGGAAGGTGAACCTGTTATTAACCAGAGAAGTATCTACAGCTTTGGTTTCAATGGAATTGGTTCATATTCTCTTTTCGAAAACTCACTGTCAGAAGCGTATCTTAACGGAAGCCCAGTCCTGGTTATGTTCAGGAACGCTGACGAAAGTACTGCAAGACTGAAATATGAAAGCTTTTCACAATACTGGCAATCGTTATCGACCTATGGCCAGAACCTCCTTTCTGCTTTTGAAAGCGATATAGATACAACGTCTCAGGAATATCTTGCTTTATATGGCCCGGATAGCGGCGATACCGGCGATACCGGCGATACCGGCGATACCGGCGATACGGGTGATACCGGCGATACCGGCGATACCGGCGATACCGGCGATACCGGCGATACCGGCGATACCGGCGATACCGGCGATACCGGCGATACCGGCGACATGACGTTTAACTTCACCGACCATAGTTCACCGGTGTCAGGTGATCCAGCTGTAAGTGACGGTAACGGGTTGCTGGAAAACTCAACTCCAGCTGAGCTGAATATCGTTATTCCGGGTGAGTTTAATCAGTCAGTTACTGCTTACATCTCCGACTGGTCAGGGTATGGACGTGGATACGATCTGGAGCGTTTGTTAAAAGATGGAAAAACACCATATAACCGGATTGTTTACGCCTTCGTAGGTATCTGCGGTGACGAAAGCCATAGTACCGGCTCAAATACATTAGCGACAGAATGCGCTAATGCAGGGAAAAGTGATTTTGAAGTGTCCTTTGTCGATACATTTGCTGCTTTGCAAAAGGCCTGGAGTTCAAGGCAGGAACAGATTCCATGGGGCGATGGGAAAAGTCGTGGCCTTGTTGAGCAATTGCAGTATCTCAAAACACAGAACCCGGAATTAAAAATTTCGGTGAGTGTTGGTGGCTGGTCACTTTCTGAAATCTACCCTCGTCTGGCAGCAGATGATTCAGCCATAGCTGTGTTTGTTGAATCCCTGAAACAGTTTGTCAGTGACTATGGCTTTGATGGTGTCGATATTGACTGGGAATTTCCAGGGGTTGGTGGTCTTACTGACAGCTACACCGAAGATGATGGTGAGCACTTTGCGGATCTTGTGTGTGCTGTAAAATCAGCTATGCCGGATATTGAAGTGTCATCTGCTCAGGGAGCTACCTGGGAATATGTTTCTGCTATCGGTGAATCCTGGGAACGGGCGGCTTCCTGTCTGGATCATATCTATATGATGAATTATGACTACTTCGGTGCGTGGGATACTAAGTATGGTCATCATACAAGTTTATTGCCGTCCTCTAATCTCAATGGAGCAGTAGCGCCAGGAGAGGAAGACAAGCGCTGGAGTGTAGCCGCAGCCGTAGAAGCATTTGAGTATTACAACGTCCCGGTATCGAAACTGAATGTTGGGGTTGCCAACTATTCACGTGGAATTAGAGGTAATGCTGATGACTTTTCCGTTGGATCATTAGGTCAGCCAGTGGGTGAAATTTCGACAACAGGGACTGCAGCCATTGCAGTCGGTAGTTATGAACCCGGGGTTGTTGAAATTTACGACCTTCTTACTCAGTTTGCTGGTGATGACTTGCAGGGTGAAAATACTTTTCATCTTCTGACGGATATGGAAGCGCATGCTGACTATTTCTATAGTTCTGAGAACCACAACTACGTAAGTATCGATACGCCAAGAACGGCCTGGATGAAGTCAAAACTGGCTAAGTTAGCAGGTCTGGAAGGTGTATTTGTATGGACAGGTGAATTTGACAACGGGGATATGGTTAATGCCATTAACTCTGGCGCAGGAAACTATATATCCAGTGAAAACGAAGGTAATGAATGGCAATATCAGACCTGCGGTATCAATGTGCCAGAGGATTTCTGCAAATCACTGTATGACTATTTCCGTGATCTGGACAGAGAGCCCGGAAGCACAATCCGCAGTATTTTGAGTGATTTCTCTGTCACTGCGAGCATGCTGAAACAGTATGACGATACCGGCGATACCGGCGATACCGGCGATACCGGCGATACCGGCGATACCGGCGATACCGGCGATACCGGCGATACCGGCGATACCGGCGATACCGGCGATACCGGCGATACCGGCGATACCGGCGATACAGGTGACACCGGCGATGACATAAAGGATTCAGAGCGCTATCAGGAGCTTCTGGAAGAGGAAGCGACCTTGATCTCTGATCGCTTACTTCAGGCTCGGGAATTAATTGAGACAATCCCATCAGATGAGCATGATGTGGATACAGGCCCGGTTGTTGGTAGTGAGACGCCGAATGCTCTCAGGGTAAGGCGTATTCTTTCTCAACGATATGATGTACTTAAATCTGATGGTACAACATTAACTGCGGCAGACTCAGAAGAAGAAAAAGCATCCGTTGTATTCTCATGGCTCTTTCCTGTAGCAAATGGCGATATTTCGGTTAACCCGGACAATTACACCAGTAAGGTCGGCTCAGGCCCCTACAGCCTTGATAATTTCCTGAAAGCCATTGCCAAATATCCGAACTTTTGTGGAGATAAGATAGCAGATACAAGAACTGAATCGGCTGATGAACTGTGCAAGGAATCACTTTCTGCGATGTTTGCTCATTTTTCTCAGGAAGTGGGCATGCACTCCGGGTCAGAAATAAGTTCCTATAACTACAGCCCGGGAAAAGCAATTCTTCCATCCGGTTATCCGATGCCGATGAAGGTCTATACCTGTAGTGTTGCGGACGATACATCAGGGTTGTGCACTTATGGTGAAGTGGTTCCTGAGTGGCGTCAGGCACTGTACTACGTTAACGAAGCGGGTTGCTCTGTCAATTCAAGTGGTTGTGATTACCGTCAATGTACTGGCTGGACCGGAGAAGCTTATCCCTGTGCAGATGGGCAGAAGTATTTTGGTCGTGGGCCGAAACAACTGAGCTACAACTACAATTATGGTCCATTTTCTCAGATACTCTTTGATGATGTAACGGTGCTGCTCGACGAGCCGGATAAGGTAAACGAAGGATGGATATCCTTTGCATCAGCCGTCTATTTTTTCATGACACCACAGCCACCAAAACCGAGTATGTTTGAGCTGATATATGGTTATTGGGAAAACCCGCTAGATACTTATGATGCTACCGAAAAAGATCTGAAACTTGGCCGGAATTTCGGTACGACGATTATGATCATCAATGGTGGTGTTGAATGTGGTGGTAGTGTACCAGTTGCACAGGCGTCAAATCGTGTTAAGTATTACCTTGGTTATACAGAGTTCTTTGGTATTACTTCGGAAGTCTTTGGTACCGAAACACCATCCCTGGAAGAGCTGACCAGCGCCGAAATGAACTGCAGTAACATGGCGGCGTTTGATAGTAAGCACGGAGCCAGTTATGACTCCTACTGGGTTGCAGACTACGCCGGAACCGGTACGTGCCAGTTGGTAAATTACCAAACACCTTACAGTGGATTTTTTGAAGGAGGATTTGCTGAATGTGTATTGGCCCAGGAAGCTGATGACTCAGGTGACAGCGGTGACAGCGGTGACAGCGGTGACAGCGGTGACAGCGGTGACAGCGGTGACAGCGGTGACAGCGGTGACAGCGGTGACAGCGGTGACAGCGGTGATGAAGAAAACTGCGATGCGACAGATTATGTTGCAGGAAACTCTTACCAAAGTGGTGACCGTGTCAGCAACAATGGAGCTGTGTATGAATGTAAAGCTGGTGTCAGTGCCTGGTGTTCTACAAGTCCGGTTTTCTATGAACCAGGGGTTGGTCTGGCCTGGGATTCAGCCTGGACTCTGATTGAGGCATGTGGATCAGGTGATAGTGGATCAGGTGATAGTGGTTCAGGTGATAGTGGTTCAGGTGATAGTGGTTCAGGTGATAGTGGTTCAGGTGATAGCGCCCAGAGTCTTATTTACGATTGGGGGTATTCTGCAGATAACCTGGGTACCCCTCCTGTTGCCGAAGCTCCTATGTCCCTTAAGGTAAAAGGTTGGCCTGATACGCTGACCCTGGGAACAGTTACGAATAATCTGGAGTCCATTGATGGCCTGATTGCAGATTCTGGTGTGAAAGCTCTGTTTAAGTACTCCGATTATGATGGTGCTGGAGACCGAGGAGAAATTGTCGAGCCTGAAACAGCAAGGAAAATGCTGCAACGTTCGGCAGCCATTAACAATGGAATCGTCAGTGTTCTGGTAACTTACACAGCCCAGGCCAGTGGCTATGGCCTGGGAGACGAGGATATTCTTGATAGTGACAACTTAGAGAAACATTTTATTAATCTTATTCTGCTTTCGGATGAACTTCAGAATGGAAGGAGCCCAGGGCAGGAAGCTTCGGTTATTCTGAATCCGGATCTGTTAGGTATGTGGCTTCAGCAGAGAGATCTTTTTGAGTCAACTTTTCTGGACGCGGATAAAAATCTTATAGAAATTTCTGTCCAAAGCTCCCTTCGGAATGCTGTGGCCAGAGCACGCAGTGATTACAGCGTGAACGAACCCGATATGATTTCGTCTGTGATACCTGATGTTGTGAGCGATGACCTCCTTGGCTATATTCAGGCAGTTAACGCGATAATCTCTATGTATGCACCCGATATCAGTTTTGGCTGGCAAATAAATGTTTGGGCTCCTGGGAGTGCTAACTGGGTACATCAGCGTGAAGATGGCCCCGCCAATAACCTTGATCTCAATCAGCAGCGTCTCTGGGATGTATCCTCGTCAAAGACCGCTGCCTTCATAAAAAATCTTGGTGTCTATGAAGGCAATTTTTCCCCGGATTTCATTGTTTTTGATAAGTTCGAACGGGATGGGCTCAGTCAGGAATCGTCCCCGTTAGGATATATGTGGAATAGCGCAGACTGGGATAACTATCTGGGGTATGTAAAGCAGGTATCGGGCTATTTGAATAAACCGGCAATGCTATGGCAGATTCCGGGTGGTCATCTTGCATCAGTCAATGAAGATATCAGCGAATATGATTTTAAAAGCCACGGAGGAACCGGGGGTACTTATTTCATGGGTGATGAACAAATAGGAATCACTCCTGAAAAAAATGTAAAAGACGTCGTTCTTTCAATGAATCTGGAGTCTTCAATTTATAATGGTAGTTCAGTACTGAGTGATTACCTGGCTGAAGAGCCAGGGCATGACTGGGGTGAAGATCAGTTGCGCAGCAGTGCTAACCACAACGTATTCGCCATCCTTTGGGGGGGCGGAAGTACAACTTCGGTTGTTCCTACTGGCAACAATGGTGACGATGATGGCTGGTTGGCCAGCCGGGTTCACGCATACTACGAGAAAGGAAATGACTATTATCCTGAAGGGGGGTTGAAGTTATACCGCTCAGATGATACTGGATCCGCGAGTGTTGCTACTGAAATTTCATCCAATGATATTTTCAATAATGCAGTCAGCTCATCAGACAGCCGGGAAGCAATGGACAGCAAATTTTTAGTAACACAGGAAGGAAATCCATCTGCTAATTATCGTTGGGATGACTTCCTGGATGCATTGAAAAAAATGCATATTGATGGAATTGGGGACATGAAATTCTGGGTTGGTGACGATATTGATTCGGCATCAGAAACCCGTCAGGCTGATTATGGGCTTGTAAATATTGCAGCTTTTCTCGCTCAATCAAGAAAAGAAACCATCCAGTATGATGCCTGTGATGAAAATAACTGGAGTGAATTGATAAATGCAAAATCTCAGCAGATTTTCTATGAAGCTTTTTCTGAAGAAGGTCTTTTCTGGCATGGCTGGGATCAGACAACAAACTATCCACTGAGTGCCGCTTGTGGCCAATTGGGTCAGGATTATGCCTCATATGGTGATGGTGATCCTGTTTCCTGCCCAAGAAATCCGGATATGGAAGTGTACGCCTATACCAATGCAGCCTGGTACGGCGCTCCTGGTCCCTTGTTTGCTGCTCCCGATTCTGCGCTTGACTATGCTGGTGTAACATCCGGATCCGGTAAAACAGGCTATTGGGATTATAATCAGTGGAATGAAAACCGTCAGGCTCTGGAAGAAGGCTTTATTGTTTCTGATCAGCCACCTTATGCACGTGATGATGGTTCTGTCTATGTCGGTCAGCAGTCAGGTGGATATATATTTGATGGGTCTTCAGGCTCAGTGGAAGGTTGTGGTTGGTGGGGTCGTGGAGTTATTCAGACAACAGGAAGAAGAAACTTTGGCCTTCTGAATCATTACATTGGCCGGACTCACGTGACTGATGCTCTGACACTGGAACAGTACCCTCGTCCATCTGATGTTCTGTATCCCGATATCGATTTCTGTGACAACCCGGAATTCATCTGCTCAGCAAGTGAAAAGTACCCGGAACTTAAATGGATTGCCGGCTTGTTCTACTGGATGCAATCCGTGGAAGAATACAGCGCAGATCAGGGTAGCTTTAAGGCTGGATCAACGGGGGCCGATTCTGACTGGAATTATCAGGATGAGCTGATCAAGTGGGTTGATGCTGGCATGGTCGATAACTCTTTTATTGATGCGGTTTCATCCATTGTCAACCGTGGATGCCACATACCTGGTGAGTGTGCAACTGGCGAGGTCGATGGCATAGATGACCGGCGTGAAAATTTCAATCTGGCCTTGGATATACTGATAGCGGATTGAGTATTCCAATTCGGTTATTTTCTGACCGATAGTTAATTAAATGCATCCGGGGAAAGGTATAGTGTTTGGGATAATCTGTCCAGGCACGGCCTCCCCGGGCATGGACATTCTTCGTAAGATGATTCGATTCAAATGAATGCTGTAAAAGAGAGAGTCATGTATGGAATATCTGACAAATAATTTTATATCCGGGCTGAATGACGATAGTGAAACATCCGGAGGAAAAATATTATCACGTGTCGAATTATTCCCCGGATTTGTTCTTTTAAGGTCAGAGGTCAAAAAGGTTAGTCGTGAGTTTGATATACATTCCATTCTTGGTGTTGCAGTTTTATATATTAAAACCGGACACCTGATGGTCAATGGTACAAGTTTGAAGGCGGGGGCTATGTGTATATGTTCTCTGCATATGGTGGAGTTGATCAAAGCTGAAGAGGCAGAATTCATTGCAGTATTATTACCGGCATGTTTTATAAATCTGGAATACCTTGTAGGTGAACCTGTTGTATATTGTTCGGCCGATTCAAACACTTCAGGTTGTCGGGAAATGAAAATGGATATGGAGGAGTTGTTGGCTAAATCAGAACATATGGGTGCGTCGGAGAGGTTGGCCAGTGGACGAATATTTGAGGAAAACCTGGGTGGTTTTGTTAACCAGGTACTTGGTAAAGAATATCAGTATTACTCCTTCAGAACTCCACTGCAAAGGCTGTTTTGTTATCTGAACCGGGTTCTGTACAGGAATGATTTTAAACTGGAAGAGTTACCCTCAGTACTTTATATGTCCAGGGCTAAAATATATCGGGTTTCCGAAAACTTTGGTGGTGTTAAGGCGTTAATTAACTCCCTCAGGCTGAGTAAAGCCTTTATAGATATAGTAAATGATGACACGGGGTGTAGTTATATGTCCGAGGTGGCGAGACGGTATGGTTTTAAAACAATCAGGAGTTTCAGTCGCGCCTTTAAGAAAAAACACGGTATTAATCCATCTGCTCTGGGAAAAATGGGAATGGCAGGAGATGCACTTCCACCTGATGAACTGAATACTCCTGATATCAATAATTTGTTTTATAGTTTGTTTGTCGTCGGGGATCTGAAATGAGTTCACGTTTCTCATTTTCAGGGGTTAATAGTGATAACCCTAATAAACTATCTGTTTTCAGCGAGTGGAAAGCTGTTTTATCTCCAATTTTTGATGTGATAGATAATTCATCCTTATCTGACGGGTTCAATGGATACATTAATGCCTGGGCCTCAGCAGGTTTGTTGGTTTCTTCGATATCTTCAATATCACGTCAGGTTTTTGTTCGTAACGAAACGGTTATTGAATCGGGGCCTTTTGCAGGGGTTGGACTTATTATTCCACTGTCCGGCAAGATGAATATTACCACCCCGGCGAGAAAATTTCTCCTGCCAAAACATCATGGGTTTCTCTTTTCAGATCAATCGGAGTTTTCAGTTGAGTGTGAGAATTTTGAGTTTATATTGATCCAGTTTCCGAGAAGTTTTTCTGTAAGTGTTGAACCGCTGTTCGGCCTTCAGGGAAGCTTTTATCTGGATGTCTCAGATTCGAGAATACTGGCACTTATCGATTTCATACTGGCAGAGTGTAACAGACTGAACAAGCTGTGGGCGATAAAATATGACGTCCGGGCACAGATTATAGTCGCGATGATCGGGAAGATAATGCGACAAAAATATATTGTCAGTGGTGATAAAGCATTCAATAATTTTTCAAGAGTTAGTCGCTATATTTCCGCTAATTTGACTAATCCTGATATCAATGTTGTCAAAGTCTGTGAAGAGCTTGACTTAACACGCTATGAACTTAATTCAATATTAAAACCATTTGGAGGCTTTAAATATTGTATCAACAGACTAAGAATAGAGGAGGCGTATAGAGTCATAAGTATTAACTATGGAGGCAAGATTTCATTCGGGCGTTTAGCAATTGATCTTGGATTTGGCTCAGAATCTACCTTTCGACGGGTATTTCGTGAGATTTCTGGTTGCCTTCCCAGTGATGTAAAAACGATAACGGGCTCTGGCTTTCAGAATCGGAATAGTATCTACTCACCTTTTAACCCGGCGTGGTACTCAGAGTGAATTTATGTTCTGTCATAAGCTGTTGATGAGGTTTTTAAATATGCTCAATTTTCATGAGATAGATTCCGATTGAGTCATTTATTTGAGAAATTTTTATCAATCGATGACCTTATAGATACCTATTGCTGAATCTAAAGGTGAGACTTATTGGTATCTTTGTTTGGATTTTCACACGTTATCTGATCTTTTAAGTGGGTATTCTTTTACATGCACGTGAAATCAATGGAAGAGAGGCATGTATGAATTTGTCCAATTTATTTTTAAGTAAGAATATTCTTGCTTTGTCCATAGCAGGGTCATCCCTGCTATTGCAGGCATGCGGAGGCAGTAGTGGCTCCTCTGGTGGAGGAACTACTGCACCGGAAGCGGTTGCTGATGCGCTTGTGTCACAGATCACCATTGAGCCAGGAGAATCCTGTACTTATGGTGGTAAGCAGATTGTCAGAGGTCTGGATCGTAACAATAACGGTCAGCTCGACGACGATGAGGTTATCTACAAAGATGCGCTGTGTAATGCAGAAACCCAGTCATTACTGACCAGCTCGACTACTCTGGATGCGGGAAGTGAAGAGTGCGTATCGGGCGGTTACCTTTTCGTCGCGGGTGTTGATGCGAACAGTAGTTCTACTGTTGAAGCCTCTGAAATCAGTTACTACGCTATCGGATGTGATGAGTCATTTACCACAGTTGCCAGTGCAACGGTAATGACGTTACCTACCAATCTGCCGGCTGGAAATGCGCAGTGCCCTACCGGTGGTGTGCGTATGGATACCGGGCATGACACTTCCGGAGATAATATTCTCCAGTCTTCAGAAGTTGAAACCAGTCGTTATGTCTGTAACGGTACAGACGGTACAGACGGTACAGACGGTACAGACGGTACAGACGGTACAGACGGTACAGACGGTACAGACGGTACAGACGGTTTCAGTTCACTTGTTAACATTACTGATCTGCAAGCCGGAAACGCGAACTGTGCTGCCGGTGGCGTTAAGATTGAGACCGGCCTGGATCTGGATGACTCAGGAAGCTTAAGTGTGACTGAAGTCAAGAATACCAGTTACATCTGTAATGGCGAAGATGGCACTGGCGATGGATCAGGTCAGGATGGTGCTGATGGTCAGGATGGTGCTGATGGTCAGGATGGTGCTGATGGTCAGGATGGTGCTGATGGTCAGGATGGTGCTGACAGCATTATTACTTCTACAGAGGTGAGTGCGGGGGCCGAATGCCCTTACGGTGGTTATCTGCTGAGTTATGGTACCGATGCCAACGGAAACGGCACGCTGGATAGCGGCGAAGATTACCAGTCCAGTTATATCTGTAATGGTCAGAATGGTGGCGTTGATGGCGTTGATGGCGTCGATGGTCATATCAGTCTGGTTAAGAAGACAACCTTGCCAGTGGGGAATGCTTCTTGCCCGGCAGGTGGTGTTGCGATCGAAACGGGCATTGATTTAAACGATAATCTCGAAATTGATGGCGACGAAAGTGCTGGCGTTGCAACGATTTGTAACGGAGTGGACGGTGCTGATGGTCAGGACGGTGCTGATGGTCAGGACGGTGCTGATGGTACTGATGGACTCTCTGCTCTTATCAGCCGTGAGACTCTGGCGGTCGGTAGCAGTATTTGTCCGACTGGCGGTTATGTGATGTATTACGGTTCTGATGCCAATGCTGACGATACGCTGCAGGATAGTGAGCGCACAGGCGACATGACAGTCTGTAATCCGGCTGACGGTGAAGATGGTCTGTCGATCGTTTCCAGCCGTACCGAACTGGCTGAAGGTAGTGCAAGCTGCCCTGCTGGTGGTGTTGAGCTCAAGTTTGGCCAGGATGCGAATGCAAACAGCACGCTTGATGCCTCGGAAATTGATGACAGCCTGACAACCGTTGTCTGTAATGGCGCCGGCAGCAGCACTGTTTATCTGAGTTATGTCGATGGCACTACCGAAACCATTGGTAATAAAACCGTTTTCTGGGGTGAAGAAAAAACCTATTTTGACAAGACGGTTAATATTCAGAAGATGGCTGATAGTGGTGAGAGCAATCTGAGCGTTTCTCTCTCCAATGCTCCCGACTGGCTCAATGCTGAATTGGGTGTGGAATACAACACAGTTGGTGGTGAGGTTACTGGTCAGGAAATTGTTAAACTGACCAGTAGTCGTGAGCTGGAATTCGCTGACTTCGGAAAATACGACGATATCAGCCTGACCATCATCGATGAAGACTACAACTCACAGTACACGCTGAGCAATTTCAGCATTTACGTGAAAGGTTATGTGCCTGGCTATATTGATAAAGCGGATATGGGATACCGGACGGGATGTCTGATGACATCCGATGGTGCGATGAAGTGCTGGGGTCAGAATGGTAAGCTTCTGGTTCAGCCGGCCAGTGTTCTTCCAGTGACTGAGAACTATGGCGGCAATGTCGGGACTGTCTATGGTGATGATCTTCCGTATGTTCCTACCGTTGCTGGTGAGAGAATTCTGGACCTGTCTATGTCCCATCAGAATGCCTGTGTGATTTCTGAAGCATTAAGTGATGTCTCTCCGACGATTGTGAAAACAGTAAAATGCTGGGGGCAGGGGAATAATGGTGTTGTAAAAAACTCATCCATTGATCTGGATTATACCCAAGCTGTTACTTTTTCTTATTCCTCATTTGGTGGGGAGGAACCGGCCAACGTTGTTACTGGTGGCGATTTTGCCTGTGTGCTCACCGAACCTGGTAATGTATATTGCTGGGGGAAAAGCGCTGAAGGCCAGATTGGCCAGAATACGGACGTAGCATCTTCAGTTCCGGCAAAAGTGGAACTGCCATATGGAAAGGTCAAAGAGCTGTCTCTCGGCTATGCATATGCCTGTGCACTGTTTGAGAATAAGGAGGTTGCCTGCTGGGGATCCAATAAGCGGGATCAGTTAGGTCTTGGTTACAGCATGACCGGTGTGGATTTTGTTGGTTCGGTTAATGCGGCGGCAGAAACGACCGACGAGAAGTCTATGAACAGTGTGACAGCGGTTACTCTCTCCGATGATCTTGACGCAGAGCCGTTTGAATTTGACCACCTGTACACCGGCTGGCAAACAACCTGTGCCACAGCCAATAATTCAGCAGAACTGTATTGCTGGGGTCGTGACAGTGGCGGTGCTATTCATAATGTTCAGTACGCTGAAACTGCTGGTGAGTATATGAACAGCTTCGGTAATGCCGCTGGCGAAATAGAGCCACAAAATACGATCGTTAATTTTTCCTCCCGGTTTGATGGTGTTCCAATCGTGGATGTCGATATCAGTCGTGAAGTCATGTGTGTCACCTTTGCCAATGGTGAGCTGGTCTGCCGTGGTTACTACCGTTATGCTCTGCCGGGTATTCCTGAGGGAACCTTTACTGAAGGAAACTGGCATGGCAACGGTGACTTTGAAGAGTTGACCAGTATGGCGGTTGATTTCGGTAATGACTTTACTGTGCAAAAGATGGAAATTTCTGAGTCGTTTGACGCAGGAACTACTACTTATGCTACTTCTTCGACCAAGCCTTCACTCTGTGGTTTTGAAGGAAATCACATGAAATGCTGGGGTATCGGGGATGCCAAATACACCCCGGCAGTGGTCTATGATAGATACAATTCGTTGTATGGTGAAGATGGTGAAACAGTCGCGGTTCTCCCACCGATTCCTATGGGAACCTTTGCAGGGGCAATGCTGAAAAAACCATTTGGTTTCTATGTCGGAGCGCCTGAGCTTGTAGTTTCTGGTGAATTTGAGTACACGGCTGAAGTGGAAAATCCTGAAGGTAAAACATTGGCTTACCGGTTATACAATAACCCTGACTGGATGGCGATTGATCCTGTTACCGGACGGATTCATGGCGAGCCCCCTTTATTTGGAGGCGATAATGAATTTACCGTTATCGTTGAGGCTTATGCGATTGATGGAACGGTAAGCGATAAGGTATCTCTCAAAGTGATAGAACCTCCGCGCATATAAGCGGCGTCTAATAAACTCTCCATCTCCGCTAGCTTTCCTTCCCTGGCTAGCGCTTTAGGCAACCTTCGGGTTGCCTTTTTTTGTACTTTTTTCTCTTTTAATACGATCCCCGTTGAAGCCATTCTTTATAAAGTTTTTCGTATATTTCTGAATACCGATCTTTTATTTTAAGAACATAATTTTTTCTGCCTGGATTATCTTTAAGGTGTTCATGAACTTGTTTTGGGGTAAGACCTATCGTATCTGAAAATGCGCGCCGCATTGAGCGTTCCGATCCAAATCCGATCTGGTGAAGTAATTGTTCATTTAAGTCACTTACATTTAAGTTATTTTTCATGAAGTGAAGAGCCTTTTTAACTCTGATTTCATTGATGATCCCAAGA
The DNA here is from genome assembly GCA_963682115.1 of Pseudomonadales bacterium. Taxonomy (GTDB): domain Bacteria; phylum Pseudomonadota; class Gammaproteobacteria; order Pseudomonadales; family Oceanobacteraceae; genus Venatoribacter. The sequence goes on from OY821639.1 coordinate 3,104,045, forward strand.
ATTCCACCGTGCTCTTTGATGGTCCGGTAAAGACTACTTCTTGATACATTGATTGCTTTGCTGATTGTATCCGGTGAAATTTTTCTATCGTGATAGTTTTGGCAGATATATTGGTATACTCTTTCGATGTCTGCTCCGGTATTGAGTTCATTTACAATATGATTGGAACTTTTACTCTCCAGTATCAGTCTTATTAATTCGATAGTGGATTGCTGTATTATCGAATTATTTATTGTTTGAGTATCTTCATTGTAAATATGGAGTATATGAGTCTTCAGAAGGTTATAGAAATCGTCATCTGGTGAAATTTTCATCAAATGGAAGTCTTTGTTTATAACGAGTCTGTGTAGTAATAATTGCTTAGGAATATCTATACCGATTTCTTTGAAATCCGAGCTCTCTGCTACTGAGTATTCACCTTTATCAATAAAGACAATATCTCCGGCCTTGAGAGAGATTCTTTTTCGCTTGCTATGGGCAGAAACTGATCCTTTCCTGATAAGGGTGATATTGATGACCTCATGAGGCATTTGAGATATAATTTCAAGCGACCGGCAGAATGTTTGGGCGCTGCAGTTCGATCCTTTTACAAAAATATCATTTACAAAAAAGCATTCAGATCTCGCGTAAAATTTTCTGTCATCGCATTCAGGCCTCGATACTTCAAAGTGTTCCGACATGAGTGTCTTCCACCAATCGTGGAATATGTCTAAGTTTTTGTCTGCATGAAGGCTGATCTGCTCGGTAGATACTGATATTTTCACGGCTATATCCATATAAGAGAAATAAGGATTTTTTTTAAGTTTCGTTTATTTATGGTGTTTGTCAGAAGGTATTGATTAAGGTCTCCAGGTGTTATAAAAAATACCTTTCTGAATTCAATCGAAAACCGGTGCTGATTGCTGTGTCCATACCGGAATGCAATATTTTTCAGATTTGCCGAACCCATCCCTCTGGCAATTTCCCAGAAGGCCCTTTGCAGTGATATTTTTGTGAATGCTTTTTGAGCGCTGCTTCTGTTTTTCGGGGGGGGTAATATTTCTGATTCACCGCTATTGCTGTAGAGCCAGATTTCCGGATGATTTTTACCTTTGGGTGGGTAATCCCGGTTGATGTTTTGAGATTTCAGGAATGTTTTTGTTATTTCTCTGAGTAACTTTTGATAGATAAATTCATTATCATTTCGGGCGTTTTTATTTCTGGAAATCGTGTATCGGATATACTTCTTCAGTATTGAATTGTTTAAATCAATACTGGATTTTTTTACAATTTTTTTGTTGTCCTTTGATGACGGAATACCAGTGTAAGCCTGGGCTGGGATTAGAAATCCTCTGAGGATTAAGTGGTTGTAGGTGATATTGGTACCGGGTTGTATTCTGACTGTTATTAGATGGTTTCTTGTATATAAGGAATTTTCAATCGTTACGTTTCCGGAAATTACCTCGGCGATAAGGATGAAATAGTTAATTCTCCTGGGAAGCCGTACATTACCATGATTCTCTTTTGTTGATATTTCTATCAGGAATGACTGTGCGATAAAAAGAGGGGTCAGATTGACATGATCACAAAGAAAACTGTACGTCCTGATCTGTTTCAATGTATAGCCTTCCGTCAAAAAAATGACTGATAATTACATATTGCAACAGTGTAAGTCTGGTGGAATTGGTTGTCTAGATACGTTTGTCAATAAGTAATTTCAACTATTTCTATTTCTTGTTATCTTTTTTATCAATTAAGGTGGCTTTGAGATTTTGTTGCTCTTTATCAGGATTTTTTGAGCGCCTGAAATTTTTCTGAAACGTTAACCTTTCAGTACTCAGAACAATCAGGGTTACGGGATGCAGCCTTTTTCTATGCTCAATACAGTGAACAGTCGAACGATATTTCTTGACCGCAAGCCGGTTAAATACCGGGTGGATGTCGACCAGCTTATTGTAGGTATGCATGTTGTTGAACTTGACTGTCCGTGGGAAGAGTCCCCTTTTCTGTTTCAGGGGTTTACTCTTGAGTGTGCAGAAGATATCAAGCTTGTTAAAGATTCCTGCCGCTATGTATATGTTGATGCCGTCGAAGAATCATGGATTGATGTTTCAAAAGGCAGAGAAAGCCAGCTACGTAAGAGTCTGAAATTTATTTCGACAGGTATAAAGCGTGATCGGAATAATTATCACAACCGTGCATACATGGCAGCAAGAAACCACATTGAGTATGTTTTTAAAACCATGCAGCTTGGTAAAGATTTAGCTGGGAAATCAACTCAGATTCTGTTGTCAGATTATGTATTCAATATTATAAGAAATCCTTCCATTGTTAATGTTCTGGCTAAAATTAAAGCAGATGATGAATATACATTTCAGCATTCTTTGAACGTATCCATCTATTCTGTCGCTTTAGGAATAAAGGCAGGGGTTGACTCTTTTGAACTTAAAAACCTTGCTGTATCCGCTTTGTTTCATGATATAGGAAAAATCCGTATACCGTCAGATATATTGAATAAGCCTGATTCTCTTGCACCTCATGAGATGGACGAAGTTAAGAAGCACCCGGAATATGGTAAAAAGCTGCTTATGTCCTATTCCAGTTACATTTATCCCGGGGCTGTGGATGTTGCCTATAGTCACCATGAAAGGATTGATGGTAAGGGATATCCAAGAGGAATTGATGGACGGAAAATATCAAGGTTTACTCGTATTGTTGCGATTGTGGATGCCTACGACGCGATGACATCCCGGCGCTGTTATAAAGAGCCGGTATCATCTATGCAGGCGCTTTTGGAGTTAAAGGCCAATGCCGGGACGCAGTTTGATCAGGAGTATGTCAATCTCTTTGTTGAATTGATTGGCGTTTGCCCACCTGGCTATGTTGTGGAAATGAGCAACGGAGAGGTTGGAATCGTTCTTTCGAACACTTCCGGATCTGATAAGCCAAAAGTAATTATTCTGACGGATGAATGTAAAATTCCCGTTAAGGAAAACGTTGTGGATCTTAGCCGCTCTCCCGTAGATCGTCAGGGACTCCCTTATTCAGTGCTTGGTGATTATCGGAGTGGTGCGTTTGATATAGACGTATACGATTATATTAAACGGGGACTTAGGATCAGTGGCTTGATTGGCGAATAAGTAGGAGGCTGGTATGAATAATAAGTGCTTAAGCGACTGGGACTGGATTGGTGATAATGAAGTTGCTGTAGAAAAGACTGATGTTTTTTTCAGAAATTTTTCGGATGGCGTTTATTCCAGGTCCATGTATTTTGGGGCCATATCTTATAAGCAGGCAAGAGATTTTGTTAGTGCTTGTTTTGAATCCTTCAGAAATAAAAGGGATTTTCCATTTTCTGACCTGTATCCTGTAATTGATTCTATTATCGATGTTGTTTTTGAATCTCCTGCGTCAATTCTTTGGGTAACTAAAACAAAACAGCCATCTGACTATCTTTTTGAACACCCCATCTCTGTTTGTATTTTGTCTGTTTGCATTGGTCGTTTGCTGAACATGCCGAGGCATGATCTCGAAAGTCTGGCGATTTCTTCATTGCTGTTTGATATCGGTAATGTATCAATTCCGATTAATCTGTTTCAAAGCTGTGAAATATATACATCAGATGATACTGATTTAATGCGCGATCATACACGATTAGGACGAAGGATTCTGGAAGGAAGGATGGATGTTTATGCCGGAGCTTCTGAGGTCGCATATAGTCATCATGAAAGACTGGATGGCAGTGGCTACCCCTTGGGTATTACGGGAGATAAAATTTCTTTATTCAGCAGAATAGTTGCTGTTTCAGATGTCTATGATGCCATGACTTCTGAAAAAGCTCATATGAAATCACGAATACCCGGGGACGCGTTGCTTTATCTTAAAGATAATGCCGGAGTGAAATTTGATTCGGATGTGGTTTCGGCATTGGATAATATTGTTAATATATACAGGTATTGATTCTGGAAGATATATGGATGTTCTTGAAAGGAAAATGAAAATTACGTTTTGCTACAATTTTTTTTACCTGAAATTTTGTGGCAGAGGTGAGACTTCATTTAAGGTGAGAGAAAATGTCGATTTGTTTTTATATTATTTAAGAATTAAGCGGGGGATTCTTATTGTCAATGGGAGGAGCTACCGTGCCGGATCTCTTGTTGTTCTTCCGATTTCCCCCGGGGATTCGGTTGCTTCTTTTGATCTGGTTTTTGACGGATTTATGTTTCCGTTCTATAAGCTTGCTGATCAGGACCGGTATTCTTATTATCAAAAGATAATTTATTTTCAGGCAGGGTCTCAGGCTTATGAGTCAGTCGTCAGTGAACTGGATTTCTGTAAACGTGGGCTTTTGAGTCTGCCTCCCGTTGAAAGAGTATTATACTCTGACTCTCTTTTTAATCGCTTGGATATTTTGCTATCAAAATCTGACATTTATTTTGAAATAGGTTGCGAGTTGAGACTTTCTCTTTTTATCCGGAAGATTATTGATCATGGGTATCGTTATAAATTGTACCGGTTTTGTGATGATGTTGGTCTGGGTCTTTCAACGGTATATAGGACAACATCTGTTTATGGTGGTTACAGAAGGCTTAAAGAGTTTGTGTGTCTCAAATCTGTATTGTATCAACTTTTTCAGAGTTCCCGTTCCAGTGATTATGATAACTTGCTCATTCGTAATGGATTTTTCGACTCCAGGCTTTTTGAGGAAAGCTTTTTCAGGCGCTTCAGGTTAAATCCGAATTTAATTCAGGGAAGATATAAGGATGTTAGTATTCACGTACAGGTTCAGAAGCCTGAATTTATTCGTCGTTTGATATATATTTGATTTATGCCTTTGATCTTGTAATGCAGGTTTTTTAAGTACATTCCTCAGCGGATTATATCCTGGCTGAATTATTAAAATTGTGGAGGCCGGAGGATAGCTGGCCTTCATTTCTTTACTTTTTAAGATAATAAGAATTTTGTCCGGGTTACATCTGGTCACCGGGGTTGACCAGCCATAGCCAGACGTTACCTGACATAGGGGTGTTGATGTTGAATTCATCGTTTGCCAGCGGACGTTCTTCATTTTCTTCTTCCGGTTCGGCCTGAAAGGCTTTCTGCTAGCTCCTGATGGAAGGCGTTAATGCCTTTGCCCTGTTGTGCGAGGTACAGTTCGCAGATCTTCGTCAGTTGTCGTGGCGACTTCGTGGAAATGCACCTGATGGAAGAAACGCAGAAGTCAGGGTTGAGTAGATATCTTCGCCTTTTTATAGCGGTTCCACATCTGCAGGGTACGGCCGCAAACTGATAGCCACCCGGGATCTTTCATGCCGTAAATACACATGTAAGCGCCGCCGGTGCCGACAGAATTTTCGGCAGCCCAGATGCGGGCAGGGTTGTATTGGGTGGTCGCCAGGCGATGGTGCGGGTCAACCGGAGTTAGCATCGGTGCACCGGGATTTCCACCATTCTGTTCCCGTATCAGTCCGGACCGCCGCTGCTGCGTATTCGTGGCTGCTGGCGGCCATTACTTACCGCTGGATTACCTGTGGTGGAAGCTGCTGGCATGTTCTGAGCGCATCAGAGGACGACAAAGCGCGGCACCAGCATCAGGGTGATACCGATCACTACCAGCATCAGGCTGGTGTGTACCAGATACGGGTAAAACATCAGCGCCAGACCACTGTAGAAAGCCACTTTATGGTGCTGACGTTTACCGTAAATACTGTAGCCGATACCGATAGAGCTGAACAGGACACCCAGCAGTAGTTGGGTCATATCAAGTGTCATACCTTGCTCCGCAGATTATGAGTGGCTGTCACACACGCCCGCCAGCAGACGGGCCAGTGCCCGGGTCGCCGGACCGGCGGTTTCACCATAGGCTTCCACCAGATAGAGATCGACATAACGGGCGCCATCCGGTTTCAGCGGCAGGGTGGCCAACCGCCCCTGACGGAGTTCTTCCTGCACGCTGTGCTCCGGCAGCCAGGCGTAGGCCAGACCGCGGCGCACAATGTTCAGACTGGTGCTGGAATGGGTAACAGTCCAGCGCTGATGGGCTCCGAGCCAGCCGGCGTCCTGGCGCGATTTTTTGCTGGAATCGCGCAGTACCACCTGACGGTGCTGGGCCAGATCATCGTAGGTCACATCACGGCCCAGCTGCTGCAGCGGGTGGGCGGGGTGCGAGACCGGGATAAAGCGGGCACGGAAAATATGTTCACCGGTCCAGCCGGGCGGAACCTTCGGTGTTACCAGCAGATCAATACTGCCTTCCGCCAGCATGTCGTTACCGCCGGTCAGAACGAACTCTTCCAGTTCGACCCGGGTATTGGGGAACTGTTCCGAAAAATGCTCAAGTACATCAAACAGCAGGTCCTGCGGGTAAATAAGATCCAGAGCCAGACGCACCAGAGGTTCAACGCCACAGCTCAGTGAGCCGGCGACCTTATCGAGGTTTTCGGCCTGATCGAGCAGCTGTTCGGCCCGTTGCAGCAGAATGCGGCCATGGTCGGTGAGGACGGCTTTGCGACCTTCAACCTCCAGCAGTTGCACGCCCAGCTGTTCCTGCAGTTTGTGCACGCCGTAACTGATGGTGGACTGGCTTTTGTGAATGGCCTCTGCCGCCTGCGCATAGCCGCCATGATCAACCACTGCCTTGAACATCCGCCATTGCTCGAGTGTTGTTTTCATCGCCGCTCCTGCTTTCGTATTTATCGAATATGGTATGCGAAATTATGGCCTTTTATATCGATCTTGGCGAATTAAACTGTGTCTGACAATCAGGGGAAACACGATGAATGTATTTGATGCACTGACTGACCGCACGTCGGTTAACTACTTCGACAGCAGCCGTTCGCTGAGCAATGAAGAGATTCTGGCGCTGCTGGATTACGCCCAGCAGGCACCGTCTGCGTTCAATATCCAGCATACCCGTTATCTGGTGGTGACGGACCCGCAGGCCAAAGAGCAGCTGAAAGAGGCCGCTTACGGCCAGCAGAAAGTGGTGGATGCGGCGGCTGTGATTCTGGTGCTGGCCGATGAACTGGGCCATGAGCGTATGGCCGGGATTGCCCAGCGCGGCGTGGATGCCGGTGTGTATAACGAAGGCGTACGTGACTATATGGTGCAGGCGGTGCATGACGGCTACAGCGGTCAGGCAGCCAAAGCCCACGACGAAGCCCTGCGTTCTGCCAGCATGGCAACCATGAACCTGATGACGGCGGCCACCGGTAAGGGGCTGGCGACCTGTCCGATGATCGGCTTTGATGCTGAGCAGGTGAAAGCCCTGTTTGCTATCGGCGAACGTTATACGCCGGCGATGATGGTGACGCTGGGTTATGCCAAAGACGGCAACTGGGGCCGTAAGCCACGTCTGGCGGCGGCTGAAGTCAGTGTGCTGGATGCGCGCCCGGGTCAGGCGCACGCCCTGAACTGAATGGGGTGGGTCAGCGGCGCAGCAGCCAGCCGCTGACCGCCTGCCAGCGGTTGATCAGCAGTGATGCCAGGATCAGGCTGCAGCCGGTGATCTGGATGGCGGACATGTGTTCGTCAAACCAGACACTGGCCAGCAGCGCGGTCCAGACCGGTTCCAGAATCATGATCACCGCGGCATGATTGGGGGTGGTCAGCCCCTGGGCATAGGTCTGCAGCAGAAAGCGGGCAGACGTACCGATGGTGATGCTGAGTCCCAGCCATACCCACATGGCAACACTGGACTCCTGCGGCAGATCTTCCAGCAACAGCGACAGTACGCAGGCCATCAGCCCGACCACCACCAGCTGAATGCTGCTCAGCGCCAGGGCCGGAATACGGCTGGCGGCGCGGCCATTGAGAATCAGCATCAGCGAAAACAGCAGGGCAGAGGCCAGGAAATACATCTGCCCCGGGGCCGGATTAAACCCGTGCTGCAATGACAGCAGCGCGAGGCCGGCAATGGCGACCGGCAGGGCAAGCCAGACACTGAGGGCCGGTTTTTCCGCAAACAGCAGCATACTGATCAGCGGCACCATGACCACCGACAGGCTGTTGATAAAGGCACCTTCGCCGAGGGCTGATGACTGCGACAGGCCGGTGATCCAGAAGCTCATGGCAGCGCCGAAGACCAGTCCGACCACCGCGGAGGTACGCCACTCGTGTGCCCGGATACGGCGCAGGGCGCGGTAGCCGGGTACCGCCAGAATCAGGCCGGCGATAAGAAAGCGCAGGCCCATAAACATTAATGGCGGAAAACCGTTCAGGGCTTCCTTGGAGAAAATCCAGCCCAGAGCGGCCACCAGGGTTACCACCACCAGCATCATATCCGCACGGAGATGATGTGCCTGCTGGCCGGCAGAAGATGAGTATGCGGTCACGGGGAAAACGTCAGAAAGTTTGCGGGACAGGATTATTCCATACTGTTGGCCCCCAAGTCCGCACTGACTGTTTAAAAGAGCGTTGCATGCATGCAACAACCGGAGGCGGGCCGGTGTCCGCCGCATCAGAGAGGTGAATTATGATAACCTTGCGCTCAGCCAGAGACCGTGGCCGTGCCCATTTGGGCTGGTTACGCAGTGCCCATACGTTTTCCTTCGGCGATTATTATGACCCGCGTTTTAACGGCTTTTCTGCCCTGCGGGTGATCAATGACGACCAGGTGTCCGCGGGTAAGGGGTTTGCAACCCACGGCCACCGCAATATGGAAATCATCAGCTATGTACTGGAGGGCAGTATTGCCCACCGTGATTCCACCGGTAACGAAAAAATTCTTCCGGCCGGGGAGTTTCAGCTGATGTCCGCCGGCAGCGGCATTACGCACAGTGAATTCAATCCGTCGGCCACTGACGAACTGCATTTCCTGCAGATCTGGATCGAAGCGGATGAAAAAGACACGCCACCGGGGTATCAGCAGCAGTCATTTGCCCGTACGGCTGCTATACAGCCGGTGATCACCCCGGATGGCCGCGACGCTACCCTGACCATCCGTCAGGATGCGGTAGTCAGCCATGTGCGTCTGCAGGCGGAAAGCATCCGTCAGCCACTGGACAGCACACGCAGCTACTATCTGCATGTGATCCGTGGGCCGCTGACGCTAACGGCCAGCGGCGGAGTGCAGCATCTGCATGAAGGTGACGGTCTTGGCCTGAAAGAAGAGTCTGTGCTGGAGCTGGCGTCCGCCGGCAATACAGAGGCGCTGTTATTTGATCTGCCGGGAGCCCGTTAACCGGCACTGTAATCAGAAAGGAATGTTGTGGATCCTGTTTTTCTGCTGGTGACTCTGATTGGTGTTTTAATCACCGGTATTTCCAAATCCGGTTTTGGTGGTGGTATTGGTGTGGTGGCGGTGCCGATGATGGCACCGTTTATTGGCGGCGAAGCGGCCATCGGTATTCTGTTACCCATCCTGTTGCTGATGGATGTCCTGACCATCCGCATTTACCGTCACTATATGAGCTGGAAGATGCTGCTGCCGGTGGTACCGGGGATTATCGGCGGTATTTTTATCGGTGCCGCGCTGCTGGATGTGGTCAGCGAACGCGGTGTGCAGGCGATTATCGGCCTTATGGGTATCTGGGTGCTGGCGCAGCGGGTCTGGCCGCTGTTGGGGGGTGCCGGTAACGGTCAGGGACGTTTCAAACCGCACCTGCTTGGCAGTCTTGGCGGGCTCGGCAGTGTGCTGGCACACGCCGGCGCAGCGCCGATGCAGGCGTATTTCCTGACGCTGAAAATCAGCAAAGAACAGTATCTGGCCCAGATGGCGATTGCCTTCGGCCTGATGAACGGCGTGAAGGTTATCCCTTATGCCTGGCTGGGGCTGCTGAATCTGAAAGTAGGCGCCGTGACACTGCTGCTGATCCCGGTCGCCTTTCTCGGTACCTGGCTCGGCCGCTGGCTGTCGCAGCGCGTCAACAGCGAAACATTCTTCCGCGTAATGATGGTGCTGCTGGCACTGAATTCTGTGTATCTGCTGGTGCGGGCAGCGCTGGGCTGAAGGCCCATACCCTGCCGTCAGTCGAGGCGGATTTCCACCATCAGATCGTTGGAGATGGACTCCAGCGCATCGGCCAGTACCTGAGTATCGAAGTCCTGTGGCACACGCAGCAGTGCCGCGGCCCGGAACAGGGGCACCGCTGACATGCCGGCACTGTCACAGTCGGTGGTCAGCTCCAGTACATTCACCCCCATCTGCGACAGCGCCTGCGACACTTCGCGGACAATGCCCGGCCGGTCGTTGCCGACCAGATTCAGGGTCAGATCAATGCTGTTGGCTTCGTGGTCTGCCTGGCCCTGTTCCGCATTCACCTGAATCCCCTGGTTTGTCAGCGTGGCCAGCTCCGCCAGCAGGGCATTGTTACGCGCGCTGTCCACACTGATGCGCAGAATACCGGCAAATTTGCCGGCCATATGAGCCATGCGGCTCTCCAGCCAGTTACCGCTGTGGCGGGCGATCACGGCGGACAGCTGTTCGACAATACCGGGTTTATCGTCGGCGATGACAGTTAAGACCAGAAAATTCGTCATGGATATGCCTTCCTGTTATGCAATGACAGTGGCTGTCGGTTTGGTGTTGTTGTTATCGGCACGGCAGTGCTTGGGCTGCAGTCTTTCCGATTTAACGGCTTAACGGCGGTGGGGGCAACCGCTGCGGGTGCTTTTCTGCCGTGGTATGGGCCGGCAGAGGAAATAGCCGCCGCCGGGTTGGGCAAGCGCACGGGTTAGCGTAGAATACCGGCCTTTGTGCTCCGGGGACGGGGCAGCCAACCGATCAGCTCTGCAAACAACAGGAGACATGACCTTGAAACCGGTAAAAGTAGGTATCTGTGGTTTAGGTACAGTCGGTGGTGGCACATTCAACGTGCTGACCGCCAATGCGCAAAACATTGCACGCCGGGCAGGTCGTGAGATTATTATTGCGCAGGTCGCTGCGCGTCATGCCAATCCGGCCTGCGACACCAGCAAGACGGATGTGACGGATGATGTTTTCGCCGTTGCCCGCAATCCGGACATCGATGTGCTGGTGGAATTGATCGGTGGTTACGATGTGGCGCGTAAGCTGGTGCTGATGGCGATCGAAAACGGCAAGCATGTGGTGACCGCCAACAAAGCGCTGATCGCGGTGCATGGTGAAGAAATCTTCGCGGCTGCTGAAGCCAAAGGCGTCAGTGTGATGTATGAGGCGGCGGTAGCCGGTGGTATTCCGATCATCAAAGCGATACGTGAAGGCCTGGCAGGCAACCGTATCAACTGGCTGGCCGGTATTATTAACGGCACCGGTAACTTCATTCTCACCGAGATGCGTGACAAAGGCCGTGACTTCAGTGATGTGCTGAAGGAAGCGCAGGAACTGGGATATGCCGAAGCCGATCCGACCTTTGATGTGGAAGGTATCGATGCCGCGCACAAGCTGACCATTCTGGCGTCCATTGCTTACGGTATTCCGCTGCAGTTTGAACGCTGCTACACCGAAGGCATCAGCCGTATTACCCGTGAAGACGTTGAGTACGCAGAAGAACTGGGCTACCGCATCAAGCATCTGGGTATCAGTTGTCAGAGCGAGCGTGGTATTGATCTGCGTGTGCATCCGACTATGATTCCGGAATCCCGTCCGATTGCCAAGGTGGATGGCGTGCTGAATGCGGTGATGGCGAATGGCAATGCCGTGGGCGATACCCTGTATGTGGGCGCTGGCGCCGGTGCCGGCCCGACGGCCTCAGCGGTGGTGGCTGACATTATTGATCTGGCGCGTACCATCGAAGCCGATCCGCTTGCCCGGGTGAATCATCTGGCCTTTGATCGCATTGAAGATGAAGCTGTACTGCCGATTGAAGAAGTTGAAACCGCATACTACCTGCGTATTCCGGTGCTGGATCAGGCCGGTGTGCTGGCCTCGGTGGCGACCATCCTGAGTGAAAAGGGCATCAATATTGAGGCCATTATTCAGAAAGAGCCGAAGGAAGAAGAATCACTGGCACAGATCATTCTGCTGACGCACCGTATTCTGGAAAAGAATATGAACAAGGCGATTGCTGATATTGAAGCGCTGCCGAGTACTGTCGGCGAAGTAACCCGTATCCGGGTTGAGCATCTGAGCTGAAACATGCTTTGCTGGTGATGTATGAATAAAAAAACGGAGCTTCGGCTCCGTTTTTTTTATGCCGGATCAGGCATTGTGATATCGGCGTGAGCATTTAATGATATCTGGCTGTCAGGAAAAACGGCCTGGTACCGGCAAGTTATTGCGCTACTGAGAAAGGAGAACGGAATGAAGTTTCCTGCAATTTTGTTACTGGCAGCCGGTATGACGGCTGCAGCACAGGGACGGGCAGATGTTGGCTATGAACTGAATCTGCTGTCCGATTACCGCATGAACGGCGTTTCCCGCACGGAGGGTGGGGCAGCCTTGCAGGCCGGCATTGTTTACCGCATGACGTCCGGCCTGTATGCCGGTACCTGGGCCAGTAATGTGGATTTCGGAGAAGACGACGACAGCTGGCTGGAGTGGGATGCCTATGCCGGCTTCTGCCACGATCTGCTGCCAGCGCTGGGCGTGGATCTGGGCTACCGCCAGTCGACTTTTCATGGTGATGACGAGGCGGACTATGACTACGGCGAATATTCCGTGGGTCTGTATCTGGCGCAGGATACCAGCCTGTACTGGTATTACGCCCCGGATTACTTCCGTTCCGGCACCAGTAATCAGATTGTCCGTCTGCAGCACAGTGAACCGCTGGGGGATTACCGCCTGGGGGTCACCGTGGCGCACAATCAGTCCGGCGATAAGGAGCACTTTGCCTGGGATGAGGACAAAGCCAGCTATCAGTATTACGCCGTCAGTCTCAGCCGGGTGGTGAATGACGCAGAGTTTATCCTGAGTCTGGGCACAACCAGTATTGATGAAGATTACAACGAATACGCAGATACCACGCTGGGCCTGTCGGTCCGCTATGGACTGCACTGACGTACCGCGTCTGCGGGCGGAATGTAACCGCCGGCGCTTGTCATAACGATACATATTCAGCGCGGCAGACTACGTGGCAGTGCACTAATGTTCAGTCAGAGCAGGGCAGCCATGGGCCGGGCGATGATGAAAAAAACACTGATATTGTTGTTGCTGGGCATCCTGTGCGCCGGTGCTGCAGCGGATGAACGTCTGGTGCGGATGACGTCGCTGAGCTGGCCGCCCTATGCCGATCCGGATCTGCCCGGCGGTGGCGCGACGGTCAGCATCGCCCGCCGCGCGTTTGCCGAAATGGGTTACCGGCTGGAGGTGGATTTTTATCCCTGGAGCCGGGCGGTTTACCTCGCCCGGCAGCCCGGTTCCGGTTATGCCGGTTATCTGCCGGAATATTTCAGCCCGTCACTGAGTGACACTTTTCTGTATTCCGATGCTGCCGGTGAAGGGCCGCTGGGGTTTGTGCAGCGGGCCGGCGAGCCACTGCCATGGCAGCACACCGGTGATCTGCGCGATTACCATATCGGGGTGGTGAAGGATTATGTGAATACCGCCGATCTTGACCGTATGATTGACGGTGGCCTGCTGGTGTCGTCAGCGGTAGTGAATGATAAGGCCAATATTCAGAAAGTTGCTTTCGGACGGGTGGATCTGGCAGTGATCGACCGCCATGTTCTGAGCTACAGCCTGGCCCGTGATCCTGAACTGGCAGCCATTGCTGAGCAGGTGCGTTTTCATCCGCAGCTGCTGGAAAACAAACAATTGTTTCTGTGTTTTCAGAAAGACAGAGCGCAGCTGCTGCAGATATTTAATACCGGGCTGAGCCGGCTGAATGTGCCGCAGCTGCAGGCAGATTATTTCCGCCGGCTGCTGCACGAAGCGGAGTAAGGGCTTACAGGTCAGCCGGCAGATGATCTTTAATGATGTTGTACAGTTCCGGACGGCCCTGCTCAATTTCTGCGGCACTCAGCCCTTCCAGTGAATGCGGATATTTCAGCCAGGCGTCGGTTTCATGCACATAGTAATCCGGTACGCGTTTGGTCTGGTTACGTGACGGCTTGTAGTAAGGCACGGCCACGCGGATATCATGTGGGCTGTTCAGTCGTGCACGGCGGCGCAGTTCATCAATAATGGCTTCAATTGATCGGCCGGTGTCGTATACGTCGTCGACAATCAGCAGGCTGTCTTCGTGGGTGATGTTTTTCACCAGATAATTCAGACCGTGTACCTTGACCTCTTTCGCCTGATTATCAATACCATGATAAGACGAGGTACGGATGGCAATGTTGTCGGTTTCCACGCCGTGATAATCAAGATATTCCTGTACCGCAATACCGATCGGCGCACCACCACGCCAGACGGCGATCATAAAGGTCGGGCGGAAGCCACTGTCGAACACCTGAGCGGCCAGTTGGTAAGAATCTTCCAGCAGGCCCTGGGCTGTCAGGTACTGTTTGTTGCTCATTTTGTATCATGCTCCCGTCAATCGCTTTACCTGACCGAATGGTCAATGTGCTATGATAGCGCCCCAACACCATCACTGTCACATAAGAGCTGGTTATGCAGAAACGATTTTTGGACGAAGATACCGTCATTCAGGACGCCTTCCGCCTCGGGGTTCAGATTTTCGAGAGTGGCTTCCGCCCGACGTTCATCGTCGGGCTGTGGCGTGGTGGCAGTTCGGTGGGTATTTATGTGCAGGAATGTCTGCAGACGCTGGGCGTTAAAACCGATCATATTGCGCTGCGGACATCCTACCGTGGTCTGCCGGCTTATCAGAGCATGGTGGAGTCGCCGGAAGAGATCCGGGTGCATGGTACCCAGTATCTGGTGGAAAATCTGAACGTGGATGATGGCCTGCTGATTGTCGATGACGTATTCAGCACCGGCTATAACATCAGTGCTGTGATTAACCGCCTGCGTTCCAAACTGAAACGCAATATGCCGCAGGATGTGCGTGTGGCAACCCTGTGGCAGCGTCCTTCCTACAACCGCGTCGATTTCAAACCGGACTACTGTCTGCGGGAAACGGACGACTGGCTGGTTTTCCCGTATGAGCTGAAAGGCCTGAGCCGCGCAGAAATCGATGCCAACAAGCCATGGGTCAGCCAGTTCCTGCGCTGAGTGTCAGTATAATTTATCCGGGTTATATGAAAGGCTTTTCACATACACTTGGTGAATGGTGAAAAGCCTGAGACAATGGCCGCCCTTAATCACGGAGGCCGTGCATGAACCTGGACCGCATTGATCTGAACCTGCTGGTATATCTTGATGTACTGCTGCGCGAAGGCAGTGTCACCAAAGCCGCCCAGCAGCTGGGGATTACCCAGCCGGCGATGAGCAACGGTCTGCGCCGTCTGCGCGAACTCTTTTCTGATCCCCTGCTGGTACGTACCTCGGACGGTATGACGCCCACTGAGCGTGCGCAGGAACTGCAGCCTGTAATCCGCAAGGCATTGGGCGAGCTGGAAACTGCCCTGCAGCCGCTGGAAGAATTTGATGCGCTGTCGAGCCACCGCGTGTTCCGCATTATGGTCAGTGACTACGCCGAATCCACGCTGGTGCCGGAGCTGGTCAAGCGCCTGCGTACCGATGCCCCGGATGTGATTCTGGATGTACTGACACCGTCGGATGTGACCTTCAAAGACGTGGAAGCGGGCAAGGTGGATATGGCCATCAACCGCTTCGATGAAATGCCGCAGTCATTTCACCAGATGACACTGTGGCAGGATGACTTTGTCTGCCTGATTAATCCTGATCACCCGATGGTCGACAGTTTTGATCTGGATGCTTATCTGGCCAGTATGCACATCTGGGTCAGCAAGACCGGGATGGGCGCGGGGGTCGGTATCGACCCGGAAAAAGTCATCCGTCTGGGCTGGGTGGATAATGCCCTGTCCAAGCTGGGTCAAAAACGCAAAATATCAGTCTTTACCCGTCACTATCAGATGCCGGCACTGCTGGCACTGAATAATGACCTGGTGGCGACGCTGCCGCGCAAAGTGGCCGATATGCAGGCTGAAGCTGCATCGCTGGTGGTCAGAACGCCGCCGTTCAAGATCCCGCCGTTTGAACTCAAGATGGCGTGGTCACCCCTGTTGCAGCACCATCAGGCGCACCGCTGGCTGCGCCGGACCATCGTCGACGTTGCCCAGTACTGCTGAGCCGGAGCTGAGCAGCCGGTGGCGTTGATAATGGTCAAGAAACGGCATAAATCATTCCGTTAGTCTGAACGTAAAACGCCCTCAGGAGCGGCTATGACCATAGTATTCCGTGACCATCCGCCACTGGCCCAGGATTTTATGAACCGCGAACATGAAGAGTTCGCGACTCTGCTGAACCGGGCCGAACAGTCGCTGCTGATGGGGGAGCCGGCGCTGCCTCATCTGCAGAATCTGTATCATCACTGTGAGAAGCATTTTGCCCATGAAGAGGAAGAAATGCAGCTCTATCACTTCCCGCCTTATCCGGTACACCGGGCTGAGCACGAACGGGTGCTGGATATGTTCCGCGAGCAGCTGCAGAACTTTGAAAGCAGCGGCGATGTCAGTCCGGTGCTGGAGTTTCTGCTGGAAACTATCCCCGACTGGTTTGGCCAGCACCTGAAGAGCATGGACCGGGTGACGGCACAGTTCCTTTACCAGCAAAAGGGGGACGTCGCCTGACACAGGGAGCAGCTGTCAGGCGGATTCTTCCCGGACTGATTCACTTCGCTCAGGATCATCTGCAGATGCACCGCTGACCCGGTCAGGCCGGCGTCAGCAGCAGCTCAAGCGTATGGCTGCTGCCGGCGGGCAGAGTGACTGCGTCATCCAGCGCATTAGCCGTTTCAACACAGAACATACCTTGCCAGTCAGTAGCGCCAAACTGGCTCAGGCGTGCGCCTTTTTCTGTCCATGGGTTCCACACCACCGCACTGTGACTGCCCTTTGACTGCAGCGTCAGCTTCTGTTGCGGCGTTGACAGTGCCAGCGGCCCCGGCGGGTAATAAATACGGTCGGTTTCCGCGCGGAAGGTGATGGGCCCCTGTTGTCTTTTTTCGCGCCAGTTATCCAGCGTATCGATGTAACGGCAGCCGTCTGCTGTGCGGACTTCTGTCCGGCGGATATCCGTCGTGGGAAAGTAGCTGTGCAGTGCCTGTGAGAAGGTAACCACCTGTGTGCCTGGATTGTGGGTGGTCAGACGGATTTGCAGGGCTCCGGCGCTGAAACAGAAGGTGACGCTGAGCGTCAGCTCTGCCTGCCAGCAGGGGTGACGGGTAGCGGCCAGCGACAGCCCGATGCTCACGTTGCCGGGCTGTTCTTCTATGTTGTCAATCTGCCAGTCACGCACGCGGGCAAAGCCGTGTGCCGGTGCCTGCTCAATATCCGTGATCTGCTGCCTGACAGCTTCAGGATTCATGGCCGGATTGCCGAACCAGGGCCAGCACAGCGGGATGCCTCCGCGTAATGAAGTTCCCTGTCGGTACTGCACCTGATCACTCAGCCACAGCCAGTTGCTGCTGTGGCGGGGGGCGAAAGAAATCAGCTGTGCTCCCTGCAGCAGCAGATCGGCGCTGAAATCCGGGTGGCGGATTTCCAGACATTCCAGTTCGCCACGGCGTACCGTGCGGATGTATTGGCAGTTACTCAGGGCAGTCATGCTACAGCGGTCCTTATTGATCGGGGCCGGGTTATAATGCCACAGCGAATGGCATCCGGTACGGAACAGGTGAACGCAGACATTAAATCGCAGTTGAAACCCGCTTTGCTGAGCGTCCTTGATGAGGAAATCCGGGCGGCCCTTGATGCTGCCCGTCAGGCGCAGGAAACGGCGTCACACGCAGACAATAAACCAGAAAATCAGTATGACACGCTGAGTCTGGAGGCCGCGTATCTGGCGCATGGTCAGTCGGAGCGTATCCGTGAGCTGCAGGAGATCCGCATCCGTATTGCCCGCTGGCCGGTGATGGATTTTGCAGCAGACGATGTGATTGCCACGGGGGCAGTGGCAGAACTGACCTGCACCGGGCAGGCGTCGCGCCACTTCTGGATAACACCGGTCGGTGGCCGTCAGCTGCTGCTGGACGGCTGTACGGTTCAGGTGATCAGTGCGCAGGCGCCACTGGCGCAACAGCTGATGGGGCTGGGCGCTGGTGATGAGGTGATGGTCGGCCATCAGAGCTGGGAAATCAGCGGCTGCTGGTAGTGTAGCGGCGGCGGCTGAGTGGCCGGAGTTCAGGCCATCACGACATTCTCCAGGGCAAAGGAAAAAGGCATTGCTTCCGCGCCGCTGCCGCCACCCCTGATCACAATATCCGCCGCAGCGATACCCCGCAGTGACAGTTCGGTGTTGAAGTCGCTGATGATCGCTGCATTCATGACCTCTCCTTCCACAATGTCAGAGGCGGCACCGATAAAAATGGTGGGTTTGAAACAGAAAGCCGCTTTCTGACCCGGTGCCAGACTGGTTTTCGAAGCAAACAGTTTTCCATCGCGGTAAACCAGGGCATCGATTGCCCCGGTGCGCAGCTGATTATGCAGTTCATATTCATCAGGAGCCGTTGCCGGGGTGGACAGTTTCGTTAAAACATCACCGGATGAATCTTTAATCATGGCAAAGGCGTCGTCCGGATAAGCCTGCACTTGCGGGGTATAGTTACCGTAACTGTCAGAGGCCGCAACCGTCACCGTGAGGGGGTAGTTAAATGGGTGGTGGTCTTCGTGGCCAAGGTTACTGATAACCTGCCAGGCAATGGCGGTGTCTGCAAAAGAATCGGCTTCGTTTTTACTGAAAATGACAAAGTGACTGTTATTGGTGTCGTTGGAGCGATTGATTAAGTTGAGTCTGACTGCCGTCATGCCCGTCTCCTGCGGTTATTGAGTCGTCCGTGTGTCTGCATAAGCCATACAGGGTGTTGCCAGTACCGGCTGACGATGAGCCTGTTCCGGCAGTTCAGCGCTGCAACAGCTTATGGGAGTATGCCTGTTGCCTGCCGGGGAAACATCAGTCTTTCTGGTCAGAAACGGGCCGTTGTGGGAGCGGGACAGGGAGGCACAGCCATGAAGGGAGTCTGTGCCTCCTGCAGAGGAGGGGTCAGTCTTCGAGAAAATCCCGCCATTCAATCAGCAGGTCGCGGAAATCTTCCAGGCCGCATTCAGCGTGGGATTCGGCATCGTAAATATCCAGATCTTCATCCTGCAGTTCTTCTGCGGTGTGCTCATCAAGCAGGGTGTTGGCAATCACTCTGGCATCATCACGGCTGAGTAACAGGGTAAAATCATGGCCCTGGGCTTCGTATTCGCTGCGCTGGCCGTTGAGGATAGCGTCAACGGCTGACAGTACACCGGACAGGTTGGTCTGATCATCGCTGATTTCGTCAGTCAGCCACAGACCAAAGGCCTCGTGATCCATGGATAACTGGGCGCAGGGCAGTTGGCGCTCGTTATAGTAAAAGCGGAAATCCATTGTCGTTGTCGTTCTCACAGAGCGGCCCGCAGGCGGGCGTTGTAATAAGGATTATCAGCCGGTTATTTTAGCGGAAAATTCCGCCGGATAGCAGTGACCGGCGCAATCTGCCGTGTGTTTTTGCGGCTGCTGTTCTGCTGGCTGGTAAGTGCCCGCTCACGGGCTGCCGGCGGCCTGGCGGCAGATATAAAAGCCGTACCTGTGGTACGGCCTGCTGCGTTATTCCTCAGTCCCGGCCAGTGGCCAGCCACCGAGATCCTTGTAGCGGTTGACGATATAGCAGAACAGTTCCGCGGTTTTGAAGGTGTCGTAGGCGGCGCTGTGGGCTTCGCTGTTGTCGAAATCAATGCCGGCCATTTTGCAGCTTTTTGCCAGTACCGTATGGCCCAGCGCGATGGCGGCGATGGAGGCGGTGTCGAATGACGAAAACGGGTGAAAGGGATCACGTTTGATGTCATTGCGGGCGACGGCGGCACGGAGGAAACCGTGGTCGAAGTGGGCGTTGTGGCCAACCAGTACGGCGCGGTTACAGCCATTGGCTTTGATCTCGCGGCGCACGGTCTGGAACATGCTGGTCAGGGCATCAATTTCAAATTCGGCATCCCGTTCCGGATCAAACGGGTCGATGCCGGTAAAATCCAGTGCTTCCTGTTCCAGATTGGCACCGTCGAACGGATGGATGTTGGCGCTCATGGTTTCGTGCGGCTGCAGATAACCGTCGTCATCCATACGCAGGGTGACCATGGCAATTTCCAGCAGAGCATCGGTGTCGGCATTGAAACCCCCGGTTTCAACATCCACGACGACCGGCAGGAAACCGCGGAAGCGGCTGGCCATCAGGGTTTTTTCCAGCTTTTCTTCTGTGCTCACGCTCAGTACTCCAGTTTCCAGCGCAGGGTTTCACCGGCCCGCAGGGGCACGATCACATCGTTGCCGAACGGCATTTCTGTCGGAGCCTGCCATGCTTCCTTCACCAGGGTGATTTCATCACTGTTGCGCGGCAGACCGTAGAAGTCCGGACCATGGAAGCTGGCAAAGGCTTCCAGATTCCCGAGCACGCCCAGGTCTTCAAATATTTCGGCATACAGCTCAATGGCGGCATAAGCGGTGAAGCAGCCGGCACAGCCACAGGCTGACTCTTTTGCGCCCCGGGCATGGGGGGCGCTGTCGGTGCCGAGGAAGAATTTGGAACTGCCACTGACCACAGCATCCTGCAATGCCTGCTGATGAATATTGCGCTTCAGGATGGGCAGACAATAGAAGTGCGGCTTGATACCGCCGACCAGCATGTGATTACGGTTGTAAGCCAGATGCTGCACGGTAATGGTGGCGCCGATATTGTCGCCCTGGCTGCTGACAAATTCGGCCGCATCTTTGGTCGTGATGTGTTCGACCACCACTTTCAGGTCGGCATGGCGGCTGACCAGAGGCGCAAGAATGGTATCAAGGAAGGCTTTTTCGCGGTCGAAAATATCAATGTGATTCTGCGTGACCTCGCCATGCACCAGCAGGGGCATATTGTGTTCCGCCAGGGCGGCGGCCACATCGTCGAGTTTACCCAGATCGGTGACGCCGGAATCTGAGTTGGTGGTGGCGCCGGCCGGGTACAGCTTGGCGGCGACCACACGCCCGCTTTCTTTGGCGGCACGGATCATATCCGGGGTGGTGTTATCGGTCAGATAAAGCACCATCAGTGGATCGAAGTTGATGCCCTGAGGAACCCGGGACAGGATACGGTCACGGTATTCCAGTGCCTGCTCCGCATTCATCACCGGTGGCTGCAGGTTCGGCATAATGATCGCCCGTTTCATTACCCGGGCAGTCGCCGGCACTGTGTGCTGCAGCACAGCGCCATCACGCAGGTGCAGATGCCAGTCATCGGGGCGGGTAATGGTAAGACGTTCGGTCATAGTGCTCAGCCTTGTCTAAAATTCAGGAGTAGATGGCTGCGCATTGTACCGGAATGTGGCACGAAAACCGCGCCTGAATACTTAATTTTTACCGCAGCCGGCCGATACAGAGTTCTGAGATACTCCATAAAGCTGATGCTGCCGGGCTTGGCAGCAGACGGAAGGTTATGTACAGATTCGTGTTGATACCCTTACTGGTGCTGGCCCTGCATGCCAGTGCCGCACTGGAATTCGGCAGTTCCGTGGAAAATACCGCGTGGGCGGTCAGCGGTTCAGTGTTTTCCTGCCGCTTTGAGCAGGAGATCCCGGGTTATGGCCAGGCAGTGTTCTATCAGCGTGCTGGTGAAGATGTGACTTTCCGTCTGGAAACCGTGCGTAACCTGATGGATTTCAGTCAGGCGCGTATCAGCATTCTGCCGCCGCCGTGGCGGCCGTCGGGCAAAAGCGAAAACCTCGGCACTTCGCGTATTGTCAGTAACTCCCCCAACCTGAGCCTGGACGCGCGGCGCACCAATCAGTTCCTGCATGCGCTGCTGGAAGGAAAGTGGCCGGCCATCAGCCACAAAACCTATTATGACGGTGAGCGCTATGTGCAGGTGCATGTGTCGGCGGTGGCATTTCCCGATCATTATCAGGATTACATTCAATGCGTGAAACAGCTGTTGCCGATGAATTTCGATCAGGTGGCCCGTTCCAAGGTGCTGTTTGGCAGCGGTGAGGAGCAGATCGACCGTAATGATATGAAGACGCTGGACCGGATTATTTACTACCTGAAGCACGACCCCAGAGTGTTTGCCATTTATCTGGACGGCCACTCTGACAGTGTCGGACGGCGCTATGACAACCGTCAGGTTTCCAAGGCGCGGGTCGAAGATGTGGAGCGTTACTTTATCAAACAGGGTGTTGAGCCGGAGATGATCACCACCCGTTTCCACGGTGACCGCTATCCGGTGGCCAGTAATGGCACAGCGGCCGGACGGGCAGAGAACCGCCGCGTAACCATCCGTCTGGAGCAGCGCAAAGATATGCCGATTCCGGAGAATCTGATTTATATTCCGCCGACCAGACAAAATGATGGCTAGTTGAATTTAATAAATTTGTCAATATTTAATTGCAAAAAAACGCTCAAACTTGGCAATTTTTACTGTTCAGTAACATTTCTTACGCTAGGATACAGAGAGTGGCTGGGTTAACCCAAGCTGTCAGTCTCAGGGATCAGGCTGTCTTGTGATGCTCTGGTCGTAACGTAAGGACTTACTATGCCAACCGACTCTAAATCCTGTCTGACGATTGTCATCAGCAGTCTGCTGCTGGCGGCCTGTGGAGATAGTGGAGGCTCTTCATCCGCAGCGGGTGATTTAGCCACCACTGTCCCGGGAGCGGCTGTGAAAGGGCCGCTGGCCCATGCCGACGTCAGTCTGTATGCCATTGACCTCTCTGCTGCGGATCTGAAAGGTGATTCCATCAGTAGCGCAACGACCGATGCCACCTCTTTTGTATCCGGTCTGAGCCTGCCATCCTCCTACGCCGGTCAGCAGCTGCTGGTTGAGTTCTCTGCCAACGATGCCACTACGGATATCAATACCGGCGAGGCGCCGATCATTACCACTCTGGTTAATGTGGTGGATGCCGACTCGCTGCTGGCCGGCTCTGCGGTTTATGCCACGCCGCTGACCACCATGGCGGTAAAACTGGCTACCGCCAAAGCGGATGAGGGCCATCCGTATTCGGGTGATGCTAACGGTAGCATTGATGCCACAGAATTTTCCGCCGCGTTGGATGTGGCTGCCGGCCAGGTGCTGTCAACACTGGGCTTTGGTCTGGATACATCCTTTGATCTGTATACGGCAGTACCGTTGGTGACGGCTGATACGACGGATACTGAATCCCTGACCCGTGTGGCCGGATACCGGCAGGCGATTGAATCCCTGGCGGTGGTGGTCAATGACCTGTCAGAGAATGTTCTGTCCGGCACGTCGTCATCGGACGACGTGCTGACGGCTCTGGTAGAAGATATGACAGACGGCGATATCGACGGCCAGTCTGAATCCGGTGCTGTGTCTGCCTTCAGCTCTGTCAGCGCAGTGGCGGTGCAGGATTCGGTGACGCAGGATGTTTCTCAGCTGCTTATTCCCGGCACCACTACCACCATCAGCGATATTGAATCCCTGATTGCTGCGGAAACCGAAACCACCGGTGTAACCTCATCCACCACTGAACTGGAAGACGGCACCATCGACAGTACGCCGGAAACGGCAGAAATCACCTCCGATATTGACGGTGATGGTGTGGCCGACAGTGAGGATGCATTCCCGGAAGATGCCAGCGAATCCGTGGATTCTGATGGTGATGGGGTTGGTGACAATGCCGATGCTTTTCCGGGAGACGCAACTGAAACCACCGACAGCGATAACGATGGTTATGGTGATAACGCGGACGCTTTCCCCACTGATCCGGCTGAACATCTGGATTCTGACGGTGATGGTACCGGTGATAACGCCGACGCCTTCC
This sequence comes from Pseudomonadales bacterium, assembly GCA_963682115.1. Taxonomy (GTDB): domain Bacteria; phylum Pseudomonadota; class Gammaproteobacteria; order Pseudomonadales; family Oceanobacteraceae; genus Venatoribacter. The sequence goes on from OY821639.1 coordinate 3,127,802, forward strand.
CGGAGGATGCCACAGAAACCACTGACAGTGACGGCGATGGCTGGGGTGATAACTCAGACCCGTATCCGGGTAACACGGATGGTGACAGCGATGGCGTTGATGATATCGAGGATAACTGTCCGACCGTAGCTAATGCTGATCAGGCAGACGAAGACGGCGATGGTATTGGCGATGTCTGCGACAGCAATGAGGCTGCGGTGTGGGATCAAACCAACTGGGACCAGTCTGACTGGCAGTAACAGACGGGCATGAATACATTCTGGAGATATATTATGAACATTAAAGTATCAGCAGGAATCGCGTTATTGTCAGCGGCGGCGGCCGCTCAGGCGGGGTCCGTCGACAGCAGTGCAATGACCACGTTTCAGAGTGGTACGCCGGCGGTTGCCGCTCAGGTGAACGGTAACTTTACTGCCGTGACGACCGCGGTGGATGGTAATGCGGCGGATATCACGGCGCTGCAATCTGCGGTTGCCACACTGCAAATGCAGATGGCGTCTGTGCCTGCTGCAGTTACCAGTGTTTCGGATCTGGTTGGCCGTACTTACTGTATGATCCAGAGTCACTCTGCTGGCCGTTACACTGGAACCAACTATGCCAGCGTTAATAGTGCCACTGAAAGTTATACTCTGACGATTACCAGTGAGACTCAGCTTTCACTCACCGGCGTTTCATCGGATGAATGGGAGCTGGGTCTTGGGCTCGCTGATTATGATAATGGCAGTGGCATGGTTGCTGGCTTGCAGGGCGCTCTGGACACGTTCACAGATGAGATTGGAACGGGTGTTATTACCGGAACCATTAATAGTCTGAGTAATGGCACATTATCGGTGTCAGTGGATGGAGGAGCCGTGGAGTTTTACGTCAGTAAGTACGGTGATGTCATTATCGGGCGGGAGTTCACTGACGACAGCAGTCAGGATCCTGCGGCGATGTGGAACACCAGTACTGTCATGGTGGAATGCCAGTAAATCCGGGCATTCTCAGCGCCTGAACTGGATAAAAGGGCAGCATACCGTTAGAATGCTGCCCTTTTCTTTTTCCGTCGCTCAAACGCACGCCGGGTCCGGTCTGCAGGGGTACGACGGCTGATTTTTTCATCTGGAGAAATTCATGTCAGACATCAAAAAAGTCGTGCTGGCCTATTCCGGTGGTCTGGATACTTCTGTGATCGCCAAGTGGCTGCAGGAAGAGTACAAATGTGAAGTGGTTACCTTCACCGCTGACCTCGGTCAGGGCGAAGAGGTTGAACCGGCACGTGCCAAGGCGGAAGCACTGGGCATCAAAGAAATCTACATTGATGACCTGCGTGAAGAGTTTGCCCGTGACTTCGTATTTCCGATGTTCCGCGCCAATACCATCTACGAAGGTGAATACCTGCTGGGCACTTCCATTGCCCGTCCGCTGATTTCCAAGCGTCTGATCGAAATTGCCAACGAAACCGGTGCTGATGCCATTGCCCACGGTGCGACCGGTAAAGGTAACGATCAGGTGCGTTTCGAGCTGGGTGCTTACGCTCTGAAACCCGGCGTAAAAGTGATTGCGCCATGGCGTGAGTGGGATCTGAACTCCCGTGAAAAACTCATGGCCTACTGTGATGAACACAACATCCATGTAGAAAAGAAAAAAGGCAAAAAGTCGCCATACTCCATGGACGCTAACCTGCTGCACATTTCCTATGAAGGCGACCTGATCGAAGATCCATGGGCCGAGCCGGAAGAAGATATGTGGCTGTGGTCTGTTTCTCCGGAAAACGCACCGGACGAAGCAACTTACCTGAACATCACCTTCAAAAACGGTGATGCCGTAGCGCTGGACGGTGTGGAAAAATCACCGGCCACCATTATGGAAGAGCTGAACAAACTGGCGGGTGCCAACGGTATCGGTCGTGTCGACATCGTGGAAAACCGTTATGTCGGCATGAAAGCCCGTGGCTGTTACGAAACGCCGGCCGGTACTGTGCTGCTGAAAGCACACCGCGCCATTGAGTCCATCACTCTGGACCGTGAAGCCGCCCACCTGAAAGACGAGCTGATGCCGAAATACGCCAGCCTGATCTACAACGGTTACTGGTGGTCTCCTGAGCGTAAAATGCTGCAGGCCGCGATCGACGAAACCCAGAAAGTGGTTAACGGTGAAGTGCGCCTGAAACTGTACAAAGGCAACGTGATTGTTGTTGGCCGTCAGTCTGAAGACTCTCTGTTCGACGAAGCCATCGCCACCTTCGAAGACGATGCCGGCGCTTACGATCAGAAAGATGCGGAAGGCTTTATTAAGCTGAACGCTCTGCGTCTGCGTACCGCTGCGAAAAAAGGCCGTAACCTGCTGTAAACGGTGACTGCTTTTTGAGTGGATAAAAAGAGCGCTGCGGCGCTCTTTTTTATGGCAGCAAGCGGTGCGCTGCTGCCAAATGATAACCGCCGAAAGGAATGACAGGTGAATAATGAACGGAACTCCGGATTCAGCAACAGGCATTGACCGCAGCCGCTGCCCCTTGTGTGGCCGGCAGAATCAATGCGCGGTGGAGGCGGGTAAAGATCCGCGCAGTTGCTGGTGCATGGCAACAGATATCCGTTTCAGCGACGCACTGCTTAATACAGTGCCTGAGCCGCTGCGTGGCCAGGCCTGTATCTGCGAAGCGTGTGCCCGCCGGCTGGCGCAGTGCGCAGATGGCTGAGCCGTTTTACCAGAAACAGAAACGCGGTTTCTCAGCCAGTTGCCGGGCTGAGCATTCATTAATGCCGTAACCGGCAAACAGGGTTTTCAGACGGCCATCCTGTTTCAGCTCAGCCAGCAGGTGATTCATCTGTTCCGCGCCGGGGGTAAATTCCGGACTGATCAGAATATGATGATGGTAAACCTGATCGTAATGGTCAGAAACCAGCAGCGCGTTCTGTTTATCCGGGTTATGGCGCAGGTAATAGGCCAGGAATGAGCGGTTGACGATGGCGATATCACCATGGCGCTCACACAGCAGTTGCAGGGTTTTCTGGTTCGACCATAACAGGGTCATGCGGTAATGGTCGCGCAGGTAGTTTTCATCGGCATTACGGCCGGCAAAGCCATAGTGGAAACCGAGCACCCCCAGCAGACGCCGGTTCTGCAGATTGTTGAAGTAGTCCTGGCTGCGGCCCTGGTCGTTGAGGGCAACGTAGACCTCACCATCGGCGTTGAAGGGGGCTGATATCTGCAGCTCTGTGTGTTGCCAGTCCCAGTCGGGGCTTTCAAAGAAGATCATGTCGAAGTCGCCGTGGCTGAAGGCCTGGTAGCGGCGTTTGGCAGAGACAGGATACAGGGTGAATTCATAGGCATCCTGGCTGTCATTAAGCAAAGCTATCAGATCCGGGGTCAGGCCATAGTAGCTGCCATCATCAGCGCTCATCACATAGGGCGCATATTCATACACCCCGACCCGGACAATTTGCCCGGCGATTGCCTCATCGCTGTTTGTCAGCAGCAGCAGGCTGAACAGTGCCAGTGCGGGGCGGATGCCGGGCCATCTGATATCCATATTGTTTTCCGGTGTACCGTTATTTTTATCAGACTAACCCGGGCCGCTGGCCTTGAAAAGGTTTACCGCAACCGACCGGCTACGGTAGTCTCCGGCCTTATCTGTGATTTTTCTGACTGTGCCTGTTATGCCTCAATCGTCTGTTATGCCGTCCCCGGCTGCCGGAGGCGCGACCGCCTCATCCGTGCTCAGCCTGGTGGAACATCTGCGTTATAACGCCCATCTGGGCAAACACAGCCATTTTTATGCCTCCCTGCGCCGCCGTAATCTGCACGTGCTCTGCGGGGTACCGGTGGTGACCATTAACCTGATCCTGGGCTCGGTATTTTTCTCCCTGCTGCAGGCTGAACTGCCGGACTGGGGCAAATGGCTGGGGGCAGGGCTGGCGCTGCTCGCCGCGGCGCTGGGCGGCATTCAGACTTTTTTTGATTTTAAGAAGAGCTGTGCCGGTCACCGTGAAGTCGGTAACGATTATCTGCAACTGGCACGGGAATGCGAACGCCTGCTGGCACTGCACACGGATAACCTGCTGACCCTGCAGCAACTGGCCAGTGAATTACCCCGCCTGAACGCCGAATACGCGGACATCAATGAGCGCGCGCAAGCCTTTATTGTGTCGGCAAAGGATTATGATTACGCCCGCAGCTGGATGCAGCACGGTCGCGCCGATGTCTGACAGCCTGGTCCAGCAGTGGTTTGCCGGTCTGAGTCTGCTGCAGCTGCTGATTCTGCTGGGCTGCAGCTTTCTCGGCTCACTGCTCAGTGCTGCCGCTGGCGTTGGCGGCGGTTCTTTTCTGATCGCGGTGATGGCCTCGGTGCTGCCACCGGCGGCCCTGATTCCGGTGCACGGTTTTGTGCAGCTGGGTTCCAATACCTCCCGTGCCTGGCTGACCCGCCGTCATACCCAGTGGCACAAGGTCAGCTGGTTTGCCGCCGGCGGGCTGCTGGCAGCACTGATATCCTCACTGCTGCTGGTGCGGCTGCAACCCGGTCTGATTCCGTTACTGGTGGGGCTGTTTATTCTCTGGCTGAGCTGGGGACGTATGCCTCAGATCGGACTGGGCAGGCAGCCGGCGGGGCTGTTCACTGGTGGTCTGCTGACCACACTGCTGACCATGCTGGTGGGCGCAACCGGACCACTGGTTTCGGCCTGGCTGGGACGCAGCGGCACGGACCGCTGGCAGTACACGGCGAATTTTTCTTCCTGCATGACCGTGCAGCACAGCCTGAAAATGATGACCTTTGCGCTGGCCGGTTTTGCCTTTGTGCGCTGGCTGCCGCTGATCAGTCTGATGATTCTGAGTGGTTATCTCGGTACCCGCAGTGGCCTGAAACTGATGGGTAAAATGCCGGAAGTCTGGTTCCGTCAAATCTTCCGCTGGGTGCTGACGGTGCTGGCGCTGAAGCTGATCTGGTCGTGGTGGCAGCACTGAGTTACCACAGGTCGCCGTATTGCTCACGGTGACAGAGGTAAAGGCGCAGATCGAATTCCAGCTGGTGATAAGCCGGCTCCATATAACAGCAGAGTTTATAAAAGGCTTTGTTGTGCTGTTTTTCTTTCAGATGTGCCAGTTCGTGCACCAGTATCATTTTCAGTAATGGTTCCGGCACTTTGCGGAACAGGGATGAAATACGGATTTCATTTTTCGCCTTCAGTTTATTGCCCTGAACCCGGGAAATATAAGTGTGCAGCCCCAGTGCATTATTAATAATGTGGATTTTATCGTCGTAAATTACTTTGCTGATCGGGGCTGAGCTGCGCATAAAACTGTTTTTCAGTTCCTGAGCATACTGATACAGGGCTTTCTCTGAGTTCAGGCTGTGCACCTGCGGATATTTATTCAGCAGCAGGCCGGCGGTCTGCCCGTTCTGCAATAATGCCTGTGCCTGCTGCTGCAGTGTTGCGCTGTAGCCATTCAGGTAACGGCCGACCGGTAGGGAGGATGTCAAAATCTGGTTCTGTCTGCTGGCAATAGGGTTATCTTCACCCAAGAGGGTGAAGTCGGAAAAGACGGTGTCTGTTTTACTGAACGCGATTTTAACAACAGACATGGAATACCGGTATGCAAAACCGTTATTTAACCCCTCTCACTTCTGTCATAGCCGCGACGGCTGCTCTGACTGCTTGTGGCGGCAGCAGTTCATCATCGTCTTCCGCTGACGCGCCGGCGACTGTGCTGGATTTTGATTACTCCGTAGCGGAAATTTCAGACTCTGCTGTGGCCTTAGCATAGGCGATATCGGTTGCAGGCACTGTTGATAATGGCGCAGATGATTCTGTCGTGACCGCGAACTACGAGGGCGACACCGTCCTGTACGACGCAGAGAGCGATGAATCCGTGCTTGAAAGCGCCGGTAGCGTCCTTACCTCAGCGACCGACATGGGCGCCGGTATTCTCGATATTGCCGTCAGCGGTGATGATTTATTCGGGGTATCTGCCGATGAAGGTCTGGCGGGGGCGGATTTTAGCGGCGAAGAATTTGTATTGTTAAGTGGCGGTGATTTTGAACACGGTGTCGATGTGATGCTGGTTAACGCCCCTCCTGTGCTGTCATGATGCAACTGACGAAGGCAAGCTGATTGAATTTACCGCACCGGACGTTCCGCAATCGGACGTTGAAGAAACGGTATTGATGGCGGCAGTGATGCTGAAATCAGACAGTCTGGGCGAGCAGATCAAAGCTGAGCTGGAAGGCACGGGTGCTGAAGTCGAAGTTAAATAAAAGATATTGACGGATTTTCAGTGTTAAAAGCCCGGATTTTCCGGGCTTTTTTGTGCCTGTTTCCGCGGTCAGGCATCAGTCTGCCGCGTCGTCCTGCTGACATAACTTCAGCCAGGCATTAATGCCGGCGCTGCGGTATTTCTGTTTATGCACGATCAGGTAAAGCTGACGGCTGAAATCCCGTGCTGGTACTTTCAGGCGCACCAGGCTGCCGCGTTTAAAGGCATCCGTCAGCGTAATCAGTGACAGACAGCCAATGCCCAGACGGGCCTCGACAGCACGCTTGATGGCTTCAGTGTGCTGCAGTTCCAGCGCAATATGCAGATCCGGCAGCAGGCCGGACATGGCGCGGTCAAATGCCTGACGGGTACCGGAACCGGCCTCGCGCAGAATCCAGCGGGCACTGCGCAGATCGTTATCGCTGACTTCCGTCAGCCGGGTCAGCGGGTCATCCGGATGACAGAACACGGCCAGCTCATCGCGCCGCCAGGGAATCATGTCCAGTTCGGGGTGGTTCAGTTCGCCTTCGATCAGGCCGACATCCAGTTCATAATTGAGGACGCGGTCGACAATATGGCGGGTGTTGGCGACATCCAGGCGCACGCTGGCTTTGGGATAGCGCGCCATATATTCCGCCATCAGTCCCACCGCCAGATAGTTACCGATCGACAGTGTGGCACCGACGTTCAGCGGGCCGGCTTCGGCATGCTGCAGCAGGCTCTGTTCAAATTCACGCGCCTGGGCCAGCAGGGCTTCTGCCTTGGGACGCAGCAGGCGGCCCTGTTCGTTCAGCTGCAGGCGTTTACCGATACGGTCAAACAGCTGCAGACCAAACTGGCTTTCCAGATCTTTCAGTGCGCTGCTGGCGGCACTCTGTGACATGGCCAGTTCATCGGCGGCGCGGGTCAGGTTCTGCTGGTGAGCAATGGCAACGAATACTTCCAGCTGGCGCAGGGAATAGCGCATAACGGATCCTTTTCGATAAAACCGAACAGATATATTCAAATAATCTGATTTATCGATATTTTGGCTGGCGTTAGTATGCTCTGCAAGGCAAATTTACATGAGAAAGAACGAAGGTTATGAGCAATCTGATCCGCGAAACCGTTACCAGTGTGCACCACTGGAATGACACTCTGTTCAGTTTTACCACCACCCGGAATCAGGGGCTGCGTTTCAAGAATGGCCATTTCACTATGATCGGGCTGGAAGTGGACAACAAGCCTCTGTTGCGTGCTTACAGTATTGCCAGTGCCAATTACGAGGAAGAGATGGAGTTTTTCTCCATCAAGGTACAGGACGGCCCGCTGACCTCGCGGCTGCAGAATCTGAAAGTCGGTGATGAGCTGCTGGTGGGCACCAAGCCGGTGGGAACGCTGATCACCGACAGTCTGCTGCCGGGTAAGAATCTGTATCTGCTCAGTACCGGTACCGGCCTGGCGCCTTTTATGAGCATCATCAAGGATCTGGATGTGTATGAACAGTATGACAAGGTCATTCTCACCCACGGTGTGCGTTACGTGTCAGAGCTGGCGTATCAGGACCGGATTCTGAATGAACTGCCGGACAATGAATATTTTGGTGAGGTGGTGCGGGAAAAACTGATTTATTACCCGACCGTGACCCGTGAGCCATTCCGCACTCAGGGCCGCCTGACTGATGCCATTACCAGCGGTAAGCTGACCCGGGATATCGGCCTGCCGGATCTGGACCCGGACAATGACCGTTTTATGCTGTGTGGCAGCCCGGCCATGCTGGCGGATCTGACCGCGATTCTGGATGGTCTGGGTTTTAAGGAAGCCCGTGCCGGGGAAGCCGGGCATTACGTGATTGAACGGGCGTTTGTGGAGAAATAAAACGCCTGCCGTGGCCACACCGGCATCCGGCTGACCAGGGAGGAAAGCAATGCAGGAAAAAACGGAGAATACGGTCATCGACACCCTGACCCCACAACAGCAGGCCGCGGTTGACGCCCTGAATGCTGAGCAGTGAGTGGCGGAAAATGGCGCGGATTATCGGCGGCGCGATGATGAGTGACGGAGTGCAGGACCTGCAGGGGATTACTGACCTGTTTTACGCGCAGCGGCTGCGTCTGATGGTTGATGCCGGTGACGCTGAAGCTGTGGGTGATCTGACACAGATGGGGCGTTGTGAGCTGAGGTCCGCCGCGGCAGCATAAGCGGCGGACCTCAGTCATCGCCAACTCAGTGGCTTTCGCAGCTCTCGCCCACCACCAGAAATGAACCGTCAGGGCAGAAATTGTAGCTGGCATACGGACGCCAGATATACATGGGCCGGCCGGCGGGTTCATCCCAGTACTGAGTGCTTTCCAGCAGGGTACTGCCATCGGCGGCAATGTGATTTTCGCGCGCCAGGTTCAGACTGCTGAGAGAATAAGAACAGGTTGCTGTACCGTATGGCGTGGCCATATTGCCGCTGTACTGGGTTTCATACAGTGGGCAGTAACGGATGGTCATCAGCTCTTCATTCTCTATGTATTCGCAGGACGGACCGTGGGGATAGCGGATATAGGTCTGTCCTTCCAGGCAGCTGACGTAAGAACGGCTGGTGATGGCTGACGGGTAGATCACCCCATCCACTGTCAGCTGTGCGTGCGCGCTGATGGTGGTGGTCGAGGTGATTTCAATCGGTGCGCTGTATTCGATCAGGGGGCCACCGTCCTGAGAGTAATACACCGGCAGACCGTTAACCTGATTCAGGCTGATCAGGGTTCCTCTGTCCGTCATATCGCCGATCACCGGTTCCGGTGAAAAAGTGACTGTCTTGGGGACGACCTGAATCAGCACCGCGTTGGATTCTGAGCCGTCGGAAAGTGCCACATAAACACTGCCACTGCCGATATGACGATAGCTTTCGGTGTCATGGTCATTGAGATCAATATCCTCATCGACGTCGGTGCGGATTTCGGTGTCAGACTCACTGCTTAAATAGCCGGCGAACAGATCGCCATTATAATCCGTAAACAGCACTTCATTGGTCAGTTCACCACTGCCGCTGGCAAAACCGGTGCCGGTAATCGTGACGGCTGAGCCGGTTGTTACCACGGACGGTTCTATGGCGGTAATTTCGACATCCTGAGTCAGATACACCGTATATTTTTTTCTTGCACTGTCGAAAACCGGCAGGCTGATGCTTTCCAGATCATTGAACCAGTCGGTGTAGTCAGCCAGATACCCCGGCTCGATATAATAATGATGCAGAGTAATTTCGACATGATGAGCATTGGTTGACTGATCCAGGAGGTAATCCGGCAGCCTGAAAATAATGGCATCACCCGTACACTCAGTCCCGCAGGGCTGACGGGTATATTCACCATTGCCCAGCGTGTTGTAGCCCAGCGAGGTGCCGTCAGCAGCAAAGGCTTCGAGTTGCAGGGTGGCGTAATAGGTATCGCCATTAAATTCCACCGGGCTGAAACCATGGCCACTGAGAACAAAATCCTGCGTATTACCACTGCTGACCTGATCGCTGGGCAGTTTTTCCACTGACGTCGGGTAAAGGTCGTGCAGGCCGACTGGATATACCACCTGGAATGTGACTTTACTGGGGGTATTGAGCAGGCCATGAGTGAGGCTGTTGATGGAAATGGCGGCGGAAGCAATGGCGTATTCTGCGGCGGTAAATTTGACCGCAAGCAAGGCAATCAGTTTGGCCGTGGTTTCCGGTTTGAGCAGCTCTTTTTCGATCAGTTTATTAATGATGGCAGACATCAGTGCTGCATTGCTGAGTGAGTTATAGGTTTTTTCCAGACCGGTAACGTATTCACCCTGTGGCCAGTAATAGAGGATGTGTTCAAAGGCACCGGCGCTGTAGAGGGTACTGAAAATAACCTCTGCAACATCGTTGGCAATGGTGTTACTGTCGCCGGAAACACCGGGCACAACTGCCCCGATAACCGGCAGAATGGCAGAGGAAAATACCGCCCGTGCCAGCAGGGCGGCGGAGGGGCTGCCAGTGTCGGAATAATGGCTGTTGGTGATGTCTCTGAGGCCGGGGCTGTAGATTTCAACTAACAGATTTTTATTGCCGCTATTAATGTTTTCCCAGTTCGGCAGTTGCAGACCGAAGGGGCCGCTGCTGGGACTGAGAATATCGCCGCTGAATGCCTGATCGGCAAATGCCGCAGGAATGTCTTTGATCACAATATCGCTGCTGGTATCTGTGATACGGGTCAGCACAGGAATCATGGAGCCGTTGAGCAGTACCAGTTCCTCGCTGGTCAGGCTGTTGGGCGGAATCAGGGTGAGTCCGCCGAATGGCGGCAGGGCATCACTTTTTAAAATGAAATTACCGAAATCTTCCTCATACACTACCGGTTCATAAAGGTTTGCCAGCGGCGCAACCGATGTCGTGGTCAGGCTATTGAAGGTGGTCCCCAGCTCACTGTCGGCAGCATTGATGGCAGCTGCATAACTGTCGGCCAGTAGCGATGAGAGCAGGGTGGGCAGGTTATCTGCCCGGAGCATATAGGGATCATCCGCCAGCGCGCTGCGGAAGGCACTGACAAAGTCAGCGGCGTGTTTGCTGACGATATATTTGGTGTAGGAGGCGGTCTGGACGTTATCGGTGTATTCCGCGCTCAGGGCCGCCATGATCAGGGCGATGGCGGTTTCTTCAACATTCAGCCGGATATTTCTTTCCCCGGGAACCACGGTGGTTGTCAGATACAGGGTCGGACTTTCACCACCATCCCGCGATGGCAGGAAGATACTCAGCTGATTCAGGCGGTCAGCATAAACAGAAACGCTGGCGGTGTTGGTGGATGAGATGCTGATTTCTTCATCTGCCAGTGTGATAGAGGCATTGCTGAAGTCTAACGGTGAGTTCTCAGGAAAGGTGACTTCGGCGGTGGTGTCCAGCAGTGGGGACAGGGTGACGGTGGTGTCCGTCGAAGATGAACTTCCACCGCCACCACTGCAGCCACTGATGGCCATCAGCAGGCTGAATCCGATCAGGAAAATACTGCGTTTCTGCCACCTGTCCATATGCGTCTCCAATGCCGGTACGGTCTGTTTTCAAAACCCTTACGCTTTACATTAGATCACAGAATTCATGTCTGGATGTATATATCCGGATTCGGCAATGCCGGAGGGGAAATGCGGGAATAGTCTGCTGGCAGAAACGTTATTCGAAACCTGCCAGCCACTTTTTCAGCAGGCTGTTCAGCTGTTGTTGTTCATCTTCACTCAGCGCTGCCAGCAATTCTGCTTCACTATCCACATGTTCCGTGATGGCCCGGCTGATCAGCCGGTAACCGTCATCCGTCAGCCTGACCAGCAGACTGCGGCGGTCATCCGGGTCCGGCAGGCGCTCGACCAGTCCCTGTTTTTCCAGCTTGTTGAGGCGGTTGGTCATGGCCCCGGACGACAGCATGGCCGAGCGGAACAGCAGGGTCGGGGTCAGACAATAAGGTGCACCACTGCGTAACAGGGTGGCCAGTACATCAAATTCGCCCCAGGCCAGACCAAATTCCTTATGTTTGCTTTCGATCTGCTGCCTCAGATGGGCAGTCAGGCGTTTCAGGCGGCCGATGATTGCCATGGGCATCGGCTGCAGTGAGGGGCGTTCCTTGCGCCACTGATTGACGACAAAATCAATATGATCCGGTTTATCTGTCATGGGCAGGCCTGTTGTGGTTGATCGGGTGGATTGTGCCCGGATAATATCTTCACGTAAAGATATTTGACCTGTCTTCCTCTGGTTGTTATCTTTTCTTTAAATATCTTAACATGAAGATAAATTATGAATGCAAATACAGAAACGCCGGCCACCAGTGCCTGGCTGATGGCACTGCTGGCACCGCTGTTGTGGGGCACCACCTATCCGGTGACCAAGGCCTGGCTGGCCGGTATTGATCCGCTGTGGCTGGCAACCCTGCGTATTCTGGTGCCGGGGCTGATGATGCTGCCACTGGTGCCGTTGTCGGTTTGGCGCAGTAAATGGCTGCAGATCGTGGTGCTCAGTTCACTCAATATCGGTATTTTTACCGCTCTGCTGTTTGCCGGTATTCAGCGCCTGCCCGGTGGTATGGCGGCAACCCTGACCGCCAGTATGCCGCTGCAGATTCTGCTGATCCGGGCGTTGATGGGCCGCCTGCCGTCGGCGCTGCAGCTGCTCAGTGCTGTCGGTGGTATTGCCGGGGTGGCCCTGCTGGTATGGCAGTCACCGCAGCAGCTGGACTGGCTGGGGGTTATGTTTTCACTGCTGGCAGCGACCAGTATGTCACTGGGAGTGTTGCTCATTCCGGTGCTGGGCAAAGACATCAAACCTATGGTGATGACCAGTGCTCAGCTGGCTCTGGCCGGCATTGTACTGCTGATCGTGACGCTGCTGAGCGGCAGTCCGTTTCCGTCGCTGGATACTGGTGCCATTATTGCACTGGGCTGGCTGGGGCCGGTTACCATGGGGCTGGGCTACATTATCTGGTTCCGTTCCGTATCGTGCCTGCCGGTCGATAAACTGGCCTTTCTCGGGCTGGTTAACCCGGTGGTGGCTGTGGTGTCGGGGGTACTGTTCCTCAACGAAGTGCTGACGCTGGTACAGATGTTCGCCATTGTGCTGGTGCTCGCCTGCGTGCTGATAGCCCAGCATCCGGCCGCCAGTGGGCGTGAGCTCAGACGGCGTAAAGCAGTGGCGTGAAATCTGGCATCGAAGCTGCAATGTCTCCTGTGAAATCATAAAAATGCCGGATTTCCGACGTTTTTGATCTGAAGATATGACGGGAGAATGACGATGCCGGGACAGGGTACGGTTGAAGATGTATTACGCAGTCTGAATTTTGCTCAGGATGTGGGACGTCAGATCAGGGATGCCAATTATCAGCTGGATAAACCGGATATGAAGCGCCTGCTGGCGGATCTGACCGCGGCTGTTGCCTCCAGCAAAATGGAGCTGAGCCTGCTGCAGGGGGTGTGTGAAGCCCGGGATGCAGAGCTGGTGCGGCTGAATGAAGCGCTGGTATATAAAGGCAATCTGCGCCGCCGGGGGGACGGTTATTACAAAACTCTGGACGGCCGGCCTTATGGCCAGCCCTACTGCTCTTACTGCTGGGAAAGCAAACAGCAGCTGCTGCATCTGCATAACCGCATTCTCAGTAAAGACATCCGCATCTGCCCGGGTTGTAAAAACGAATATCAGGCGATCCGTACCCCTTATCTGGAAGCCGAAGGCTATACCGTCTGAGCGCTGGCAGCGGACAGACTGTCATGCTGGCGGAGCTTCGCCGCGAGCGGATTTGCCGCTATAGTGTCGGGCATTGCCGGAGCCCCGCGGTATGGCCATTCAGCGCCGTTAGGCCGGGGCTCCCGGATGAATTAAAACAACGACGGAACCCGACAATGCTCCCTGCGCGTTTTATTGTGCTGCTTTCCACTATGCTCCCTGCCTGGACTCTCGCCAATGATGAGGTTCCGGCAGCGGATACCACGACTGAGATGGCTGCAGAGAGTCAGAATGATGACAGCAGTGGTTTTCTGGATTTTTCCCTGCCACAGGAAGAGCCGCTAAAACGGGAAACACACAGCGTGGAAATGATTTCTGATGAAGAGATCAAACCTGCCATCCGCCAGCTGCCACAGCTGGTGGAAAAAATTCAGGCGGAGGATCTGGCGGCTGACAGTCCCTATATCCTGTTACCACACCGCCCCAACTATATTCTGCCGCTGACTTATCAGACCAAGCCCAGCGACGAAGAACAGGATCAGGTGATTGAGCACTATACGGATGACCCGGAAGCAGGGCAGGGCAACAGTTATGAACATCTGGAAGCCGTCTTTCAGTTCAGCCTCAAATACCGTCTGTCTACCGGTCTGTTCGGTAAACTGAGCGCCGTTGATTTCGGTTATACCAACCGTTCATTCTGGCAGGCCTATAACCGTGATATTTCCCGCCCGTTCCGGGAAACGAACCATGAGCCGGAACTGATTCTGTCCTGGCAGACGGAAAATAACTGGATTGACTATTTTTCGCTGGCCTTCAATCACCAGTCCAATGGTCAGACCAGCTCTCTGTCACGCAGCTGGAACCGGATTATCGGTCAGACGGTATCGGTGTTGCCGAGCGGTGTGTTTGTGGTTCGTGCCTGGTGGCGGGTGCCGGAGGAAAGTGAGGCCGACCCGTGGGATCCGGAAGACAACGATAACCCGGATATTGATGACTACATGGGGCCCGGCGAAATTAACTATATTCACGTGCTGGATAATCACCGTTTTTCCATCATGCTGCGTAATAATTTAAATCCGGATGAAAACCGTGGTGCGCTGGAGCTCGGCTGGACCTTCCCGCTGAACCGTCAACTGAAAGGTTATGTGCAGTATTTTAATGGTTACGGTGAAAGTCTGATCGACTATAACCGTTATCAGGAGCGCCTGGGAGTCGGCATTAAAATCAGTGATTGGTTCTGATGCCGGCGGCGGCATGAACGGGGGGACGGAGACTGCATGTTAACGCTCGGACTGATTATTAATCCGCTGGCCGGTATCGGTGGTGCGGTGGGGCTGAAAGGCAGTGACGGTGCCGCGGTGGTCAGTGAAGCACTGGCCCGCGGGGCGGAAAAAAAAGCACAGTTGCGCACCCGCCAGGCGTTGCAGTCATTAACGGATCTTAAAGAGCAGCTGCATTTTCTGACCTGTCCGGGAGAGATGGGCGCCAGTCTGCTGACGGAACTGGGTTTTCATTTCACACTGCTTGATATCAGGCTGCCGGACACGGGCAGCGGTCCTGAGCATACCCGTGCCGCGGCGGCAGCAATGCAGCAGCGCGGTGTTGATCTGCTGTTGTTTGCCGGCGGAGACGGTACTGCACGCGATATCTGCAGCGTCATTGGTGAAGCGCTGCCGGTGCTGGGAATTCCGGCCGGGGTGAAAATTCATTCCGCGGTTTATGGCATTACGCCGGTGGCGTCGGCCGAAGTGGTACGCCGTCTGGCAGAAGGGCAGCTGGTGGATATCCGCGCGGCAGAAGTACGCGACCTGGACGAAGAAGCCTTCCGCCGCAATCAGGTAAGCGCACGTCATTATGGCGACATGCAGGTTCCGCAGGCCGGCCATTTTGTGCAGTCGGTGAAGCAGGGCGGGGTTGAATCGGAAGCGCTGGTGGTGGCGGATATTGCCGCTTATCTGAGCGAGGAGATGGAAGACGACGTGCTCTATCTGATCGGCTCCGGTAACACCACGGCGGCGCTGATGGATGAACTGGGGCTGGAAAATACCCTGCTGGGGGTGGATGCCGTGGTCAACCGCCGGCTGCTGGGCAGCGATTTAACTGCTGACGGTATGCTGGCATTACTGGATCAGTATCCGCAGGCCAGGGCAGTCCTCAGTGTGATTGGTGGACAGGGCCATATTACCGGCCGCGGTAATCAGCAGTTCAGCGCTCAGGTACTGAAGCGTCTGGGCCGGCAGAACCTGTTGCTGGTGTCGACGAAAAGCAAACTCAGTGCGTTGCAGGGCCGGCCGCTGATTATGGACAGCGGTGACCCGGAACTGGATAAAGCCTGGTCGGGCACGGCCGAGGTCATTACCGGCTATCGTGACCGGGTTATGCATCTGCTCAGCTGACGGTGAATTTTTCCACGGTGTCACTTAAACGGGCGGCCAGTTCAGCCAGCGCCTGACTGGCTTCTGCCGCCTGCGCCGCCTGCTGCCGGCTGGTCTCAGCCAGGTCATTGACGCGCACGACATTGCGGTTGATTTCATCCGCGGCATAACTCTGTTCTTCGGCTGCTGTCGCCATCTGATTATTCAGGTCATTGATATTCGTGACCTCATCATAAATAACCTGCAGGGCGGCACTGGCTTCGCGTACCTTACTGATGCCGCTTTCGGCACGGTCGCGGGATTTCAGTACCGTACTTACCACATCAGCCGTGCCTTTATTAAATTCGCTGATGGTGCTGCTGATGGATTCCGTGGATTCCTGCGTACGCTGGGCGAGGGTTCGGACTTCATCGGCCACCACGGCAAAGCCGCGTCCCTGTTCGCCGGCACGCGCTGCTTCGATGGCGGCATTCAGGGCCAGCAGATTGGTCTGCTCGGCAATTGCATTAATTTCATTCAGAATGGCACCGATACTGGCGCTGTCCTGCTGCAGTTTTTCAATGGCATGGGTTGCCTGCAGAATTTCTTCATTCAGCTGCTCCATTTCATTGCGGGCCTGATCGGAAATCTGTTTGCCGTGGCTGACTTCCCGGTGAACCTGAGAAACGGCACCAGCGGCTTCATTGGCATTGCCGGCAATATTCTGGATGGTGGACGTCATTTCATTCATGGCGGTGACGGTCTGCATGACCTCATCCTGCTGCAGCTGACTGGCGTTACCCACTTCGCGGGTAATGACCGACATCTCTTCGGACGCGGCGGCCACTTCGCCAGCACCGGATTTCACCTGATCAACGGTATTGCGCAGGGTGCTGATCAGGGAGTCGAACGCCCGCGATAACAGGCCGATTTCATCACCGGAGGGGTGTTCTGTCATACGCGTCAGATCCAGATCACCGGCAATTTGCTGAATCTGGGCGGTGATTTCCTGCACCGGGCGGTAAATGGCGCGTGATACCAGAATGGTCAGTGCAGAAACTATCAGGAAAGTCACCAGAATGCTGATAACCAGATTGGTATAAACCGTCCGGCGTTTGCTGGCCATCTGTCCGGTAATATAAGTGGAGAGCGCGTCAAAACCGGATTCTGTCTGCCGTACTGCGGTGCGCATTTTACCGCGCAGACCTTCATCCTCACTCAGGCCAATCAGCTGCTCTTTGGCAAACAGGGCGCTGAAATCATCCTGATAAGTCTGCAGCTGAGTGATGACCTGGTTGTCGCCGGCCAGCGGACTGGTTGTCAGAGCCGCGCGGAAATCGCTGACTCCCTGATTGAATTTCTCCATATATTTTGCGTCAGAGCGCAACATAAAATCTTTTTCATGACGGCGCAGCATCAGCATGTAATAAAGGATTTCATAATCAGCGGCCGCTTTGGCTGTGGCTTCAACATTGTGAACCGCCTCGCGCAGCGCACCATACAGACCGCTCTTATGATCCAGACCGACATCGGTCTGTTGTCTGACCAGCTCGGCAAACACCTGGCGGTATTCACGGATATTGCTTGCCAGCCCATCAACACGATCTGTGTTCAGATTCATGCCGCTCATATCGTTTTTCAGCTGCGTAAGATGGACATCAGCCTGGTTGGCATACTGCTGAAACTGCGTCGCATATTTCAGGTCTTTGCGGGCAAGAAAATCTTTTTCATGACGGCGCAGCATCAGCATATTGCTGTTCACTTTTTCCTGCTGATAGAGAATATCCCCGAGGTCCCCCAGTTGGGAAAACTGCAGTACGGTGAGTGCTGAAGTAGTAATCAGTCCCAGTACCACAAGAACAAGAATGAAGGTGTGTTTGGTTCTGATACTGAGTTGATGGATAAACATGGGGGACCTCCGGAAACGATCTCATTCCGCCAAAGCTTAGATGAATATGGCGTGGGTGCGAGGTCCGGCAGGGAATAAAAAGCTCCCTTTGCGAAAAAGCCGGTGGTAATCTTTTATCACCTCAAAACTATAAGGGAATACCATGAAGCATGCTGGAGACGAGTTCAGCCTGGCAACCAAACTGGTGCACTGGGGTTCAGCTCTGGTGATTTTTGCGTTGCTGGCGGTTGGTCTGATTATGGAAGACATGCCACAGGGGCAGGAAAAACTGCAGCTGATCGGCCTGCATAAATCGTTCGGGGTGGTGGCGCTGATTCTGATTCTGATCCGTATTCCGGTGCGGGTTGCCAACCCGGTCGCACCACTGGACGGCACAGCGCGTGCGGATGTGGTCAAGGCCAAAGCGGTGCAGGGCATTCTCTACCTGCTGATGCTGATTATGCCGGTCAGTGGCATTCTGATGAGCCAGAGTGCGGGGTATCCGGTGGCGCTGTTCGGCCTTGAACTGCCGCAGATTATGGGCAAAAGCGAAGGGGTACATGAGTTTTTTGAAGCCGTACACGGCCTGGGAGCCTGGGCGATGATACTGGTGCTGTTGGCCCATATTGGTGCGGCTTTACTGCATCACTTCCGCATGAAAGACGATACCCTGCGGCGTATGACGTTCCACCGCTGAGTGATGGTGATAAAAAAACCGGCCAGTGGCCGGTTTTTTTATGCCTCAGAACGGACTGAGTTCCAGCACCATCTCGCTGCCGTCAATGGTCATGGACTTCAGCATCATACGGGCCATGGCTTCGGACATATCCTGATCGCTGAGGGTGTATACCGGCTGGCCTTCCAGAGCCGGTTGCAGTGCCTGTTGAGCCAGGTTGATCAGCTGTGGTTCCAGCGAGGGGGACAAACCATCAATACTGATTGCCGTGACCTGCGGATCATCAATATAAAAACTGTAATCCGATGGTTCATAGCGGACCTTGCCGTTAACGGTAACGCGGCCATTGCCCTGTAAACCCAGCGTGCTATTGATCAGGGCTTTACTGTGAATACTGATGCGCTGCTGTTCCTCCAGCAGCGCCAGCTGCGGCTCGGACAGGGTGAGAATAAACATCCCCTGCTGGCGGGTAACCGGCATACGGGCATCCAGTTCCTGCTGCATCTGCTGTTCGCTCAGGCGTACTTCATACGCCTGGCTCAGGGCACTGCTCAGCAGCAGCGCCGGCAGTAACAGATAAGCCTGTAATTTCATCCGCGTGATTTCCTGATTCTGCGCTCTGTCTGCCATTTCCACCAGCCGGCCAGGGCCGAGCCACTGATGTTGTGCCAGACGCTGAACAGAGCGCCGGGCAGGGCGGCTACAGGGCCATAAAATTTAACTGCCAGGGCAACGCCCAGACCTGAGTTCTGCATTCCGACTTCCAGCGCAATGGTGCGCGCTTCCACTTCGGTGTGGCCGTTCCAGCGCGCAATGGCATAGGCCAGTGCCAGACCCAGCAGGTTATGTAATATGACCGCAAACGCCGCAGAAATTCCCATGGTGGCAATTTCATCGGCATTCAGGGCGACGATAATGGCGATGATAAACAGAATAAACAGCGCGGCAATATCGGGCAGACGGCTGCTCAGACTCTGGCCGATCT
Organism: Pseudomonadales bacterium; assembly: GCA_963682115.1. GTDB lineage: Bacteria > Pseudomonadota > Gammaproteobacteria > Pseudomonadales > Oceanobacteraceae > Venatoribacter. The sequence goes on from OY821639.1 coordinate 3,147,122, forward strand.
GCGGCAGAAACTGATTACACAGCAGACCGGCAGCTACCGGCAGGACAACAATCTGGGCGATGCTGAGGATCATGGCACTGGTATCCACTGCCACGTCGGCGGAGGCATAAAAGGCGACCAGCCACGGCGTCAGGACGACACCCCACAGGGTCGACATCAGTGTCATGCTGACTGACAGAGCAACATCGCCGCCGGCCAGATAGGTCATCACGTTGGAAGACGTACCACCGGCACAGGCGCCGACAATAATCAGGCCGATGGCCAGTTCCTGCGGCAGTGACAGGGCATGCACCAGCGCCCAGGCAAGCAGCGGCATCAGCACAAACTGCAGCAGTACACCGAGAGCGATGGGCTGGGGTTTGTTCCAGACACGGCGGAAATCGGCCCAGCGCAGGGTCAGACCCATGCAGAACATCACAACGCTGAGCAGTGGCACGATAGCATCCTTCAGGCCCAGCAGGGGCTGGGGTTCGTACCAGGCCGCGAGGCTGAAAATCACGGCCAGCAGGGGGAAAAGTCGGTTTACAGAAATCATCTGAGCCTCCACGGGTGGGGGCGCTATCTTACCTGACTGCCTGCAGAATCTCAGCTCAGCGGTTGAGGAACTGAATAACCCGCCGTGTCACTGCCCGCGGAGTTATCTGACTCAGCATCCACGCGACAGCAAAGAAGGTACTGACGGCACGGTGGGTGCGCGGTGCTTCAAGCTGGCGGATCACCGCGGCAGCCACATCCTCTGCCTGCAGGTGCACACCGAGGCGGTCAAGTACCGGGGCACCGGAAGTCTGGTTATTGAGCATCGGGGTGCTGACAAACGGCGGTATCACATCACACACGCGGATGCCGTGGGGCTGCCATTCAATCTGCAGGGCTTCGGTCAGCCCACTGACGGCGAATTTGGAAGCGGAATAACTCGCCATCCGCGGAATGCCATACACAGCTGAAGCCGAACTCATATTGATGACGGTGGCGGCCGGCGTGTTCTTCAGCCACGGAAATGCCGCCAGACAGCCATTGATCACACCGCTGACATTGATGTCGATGATCTGTTGGTGGCGGCTGGCGGGTATGGCTTCAAAATGGTCGATGTGCAGAATACCGGCACAGTTAAACAGCAGCTGCAGGCTGCCGGCGGTGAAGTCGGTAAAGTGGCCGATGGTGCGGGCAAAGGCAGCGGCGTCGGTAACATCCAGGGCATAACAGCGGACACGTGAGCTGTCCCAGCCGGCACTCAGTTCCTGCAGCGCCTGCTGATTCAGATCGGCGAGTCCCAGCGTCCAGCCGCGGTCGTACAGGGCGCGGGCGGTGGCGGCACCGATACCGGAGGCGGCACCGGTCAGGAAAGCGGTTCGGCTCATGTGTCTGTCCTGCTGATAAAAAAGTCATTCTGACGCAGTTGCAGGGGCAGGCAAGGTTCTGGCGGGCCAATAACAGCAGGCAATAAAAAACGGCCCGCAGGCCACTGCTGTCCCACCGTTTAACGAAATCTGCTTTCTGTAGACGACGTTTACATCCGCAACGCCCAATGCCTCGCAGGGGAACTTATCCCCTTGCCGGCGGGCGGACCCCAGCTTTTCGCTTTCTGGAGCGTGACCCTCATTCTCTCGATTTTTCCTGACCACGCGCCCATGCGACATCCCTGTCGCTGCGCGCTCGCCGGGCATCCATGCCCGGAGGGCCGGAAAAATCATCATTCATTTCGGCGCTCCCAGAGGCGAAGGAGTGGCAGCTTTGACGCCGCTTTTCAATACCGCTCTGTCGCTGAATGCTGGTCAACGACATGACATTCAACCTGGTTGTGAATTGTATAAGCAGACTATGAGGTCACCGCAAATAGCGCCTCTGGGCTCGCCGCAGAAAGCGACGATATTTCCGACCTGCCCGCAGGGACCCGGGCAAGTGCCCCCGGCCATGGATGGCCGATGGGTCACGTGGTCAGGAAATATCAAGGTTTCAAGGATAAACGAGCCAGACAGCGCGAAGCGGGGAGGTAGCCCGTCCGGCGAGAGGGGTAAAGCCCCTCTATGAGGACAAGGGGACTGGGATTTTTCGCAAACGTTTAAATAAAAATTTGTGGGGCAGCAGTGGCCCGCAGGCCGTTTTTTATTGCTGATCAGCAGCATTCAGAAACGCGGCAGCGTCGCCCGGTCTGCTGAATCCAGTGCCGGCCAGCCTTCAACAGCTCCTCCCTGAGTCATCAGAATGGCCGGGTTCTGCTGCTGCAGAATGGCGCTGCGGTACAGAGCCAGTATGTCGTCGCGGGTCAGTTTCATCACCTCGGCCGCAATGGCGCGGTTGGTATCGAAGGTGAGACGGTCATCTTCGATTTCACGCCAGAAGTAGGCTGCTTTCTCATACAGATTCTTCGGCTTCTGCAGCAGCAGCGTGGCCAGTCCCTGACGGTAGGAAGCAAATTCTTCATCGCTCATTTCCGCCAGCTGTTGTTCAAAACCGGCGAAGAAGCGTGTGCTCTGGTCGAGAATTTCCTGCGGTGTGGCGTGCGGTGACTGCACAACAAAGGCCAGCCCGGGCACGCGCCGCTGTGGTAGTGGCGTGGCAAATACCACATAGCCCATCTGCAGTTCGGTGCGGATCCGCTGGTAATAAGGTGCGCCCAGAATCTGACCCAGCAGAGCGAAGCGGGCACGGTTGCGGTCGCTGGTTTCCTGACCCTGAATATAGAGCACCACGGCTTTGTCCTGGTGATCCAGCGTGAGGTTTTCCTGCCATTGACCGGCCGGTACCTGCACAATAGCGGAACGGTCGAGCAGGTCGTCAGTGCCGGCAAAGTGTTGTCTGACCAGCGCGGCAATATGGCGTGCCTGATCGCCACTCATGTTGCCGTGCACGTAAATACGGCTGCCGAGATCGCCGGTAAAGTGGTTGGCAAATGCCAGCACGTCATTGCGGCTGACATCTTCCAGCGCCGCCAGCAGTTCATGCTGATCAAAGCTGGGATCATGCAGCCACTGTTTCAGTACGGCAATTTCCCGTTCATAGGGCTTGTTCTTCAGCTGGTTTTCCAGCGAGCGCTGCAGCGAGGCTTTATAACGTTCAAAATCCTCCTCGCTGAGGCTGATGGTTTCCATTTCCTGCAGAATGCGCTCTACCAGTTCCGGCATTTTGTGCTGGTAGCCGGCAACGGCCAGTTCAACGCCACGGCCGCTGGCATTGAGGCCATAGTTGAGGCCGGCCATGGACGCCGGATAACTGTAGGTGTTGAGTGCTTCTCTGACGGTGCGTGAATACAGCTGGGCGATAACCCGCTCACGGGCACTGTTCTGTACGCTGGCCTTCTGGAACTGAATCTGAATGCGCGATTTCGGCGTTGTGAATTCGTGTTCCGGGTAATACCACAGACGCAGGCCGGGTTCATCGATCAGGCTCTGCGGTACCTCAGTGGCAGCGTCGGCATGCAGCTCAAAGTCGGTCGGGATAAAGGGATTTTCCCGCGGCAGCTGCAGGCTTTCCAGGCCGTCGGTGGTGACGTCCTGCGGGCGGTAATCGCTGGGGCGGATACGGATGCGGGTACCGTACCAGGGATCGGTGATGTCTGTCGGTACGTTCGGTGCAATCAGGGTACGCAGCATATTGCTGGCAGACAGGGCGTCGAGATAAGGATGCAGGGTGGCTTCGCTGACCGGTTCCCAGTGGTAGTCGCCGTAGATCACATCCTGCTGTGGATAAACCAGCAGGTTGGTGCTCAGACGCACCACATAGTCTGACAGGCGGCTCTGTTCCTGGAAGCGGAACGACAGATCGCTCAGCTGCTGTTGTTCGGTCAGCAGATATTGTGGCAGCGGTTGCTGACGGATCAGGCCGATGTAATGCATCAGTGCCTGCGTGATGTTGTCGATGTGCAGCAGGCCGGCGCGGGTCAGCTGTACCTGTACCACCAGTGTGGTTTCAAATTCCGTGCTCATAGAGCGGCCGGCGCTCAGACCTTCAGCCCAGCCTTTTTCTTTCAGGAAGGCGAGCAGACTGCCTTCACCTTCATGGCCGATCAGGCTGGACAGCAGCTGTACCGGTTTGTAGCGGTATACCGAGCGTGATTCCGGCAGTGGGAAGGTGAACTGCAGACGGCGGATTTCTTTCACCGGCTCGATATCCATATCCAGCGGCAGCTGCGACGGCACAAACAGGGACGGACGTGGCTGACGTTCCTCGGTCTCACGTACCGGCACGGCGGCAAAATGCGCGCTGGCCCATTCCTGCAGCTGATCGAGGGGGTAATTACCGGCCACCACCGCGGTCATTTTATCGGCGGAATAATGGCTGCGGTAAAAGGCCAGCAGGTCGTCGCGTACCTTGCTGTCAGGGCGGTCAGCCAGAGTATCCAGATTGCCGGTGGCAAAATGAGAGAACGGATGTGCCGGGTTCATGGCCATCTTTTCTGCCGAATAAATGCGGCGGAAATCGTCCCTCAGCTTGGCGCTGTATTCTGCGTGAACGGCATTTTTTTCGCGCTCAACGTAGGCTTCGTCAAAGGTCGGTGAAATAAAGAAAGGTGCAAACCGGTCCAGTGCACCGGACAGGGCGCTGTTGTCGATTTCAAAGAAATAGGTGGTCTGGCTGTGCGCGGTAAAGGCGTTATGACTGCCACCATGGCGGCTGATATAGCTCTGATATTCACCCGGTTCCGGATAAGGTTCGGTGCCAAGGAACAGCATGTGTTCAAGGAAATGCGCCAGCCCCTCACGGCCCTGGGGATCATCGCCACTGCCGGCATCGACGGTGACGGCAGCGGCTGCCTTATCGGATTCCGGGGTGTTGACCAGCAGCACTTTCATGCCGTTATCCAGTGTCAGAGCGCGGTAGCTGTAGGTATCTGACGGACTGACAATGATATCCGGCTTGTCTGAAAATCTGATCATAGAATATACAATGGCAGCGACTACGATAGCGAAAAATGTCCAGTATCGGGGCGAAAACATGCCTGCTCCTGTGCGGGAATCGGGGTTAGTGGGCGGTTCCCTGGTGGGAAGCAATGGCCTGTGCATCGGCCAGCGTATTGTGGGCCGGATCCAGGCTTTCAATCTGGCTCAGACGGGCTTTGCAGTCTTCCAGTTCCGCCAGCACCAGCGCGAACTGCTGTTCAAAGGCCTGATCAATCACTTTATAGAGCATCTGGATCTGATCTTCTGCTTCGGCAGCATTGGGGTTACGCAGGGCCTTCAGGCAGGCCAGGGCGATCTGGTGATAGGCTTGATCTTTATTCACAGTAGGGCTCCTTATATCAGCGCCTATCATACCGCAATAATGATCCCTGTTCTCCGTATGAATAGCGCCTCAGCCGATGCCGCCATCGGCGGAAAACCATTGCAGCTGATCACAGCTGAGAGTCTGTGACAGGATGCTGCCGGACAACCAGTCGACGTTGCTCTGGTGGGCCGAGGCGAGGGATTCGGTGCTGTCCATATTGGGTGCAAAAATGGTCATGCCGTGGTCGTGGATACGCTGCAACAGGCGGCGGCTCTGCGGCAGGGATTTACTGTTGCGCATATGGATCAGGAATTCCGGAGCCAGACTGACGCCCTGAATCGGCAGCGCCAGCAGCTGCCGGGAGTTGATAAAACTGCGGCCGAAGTTGGCGATGAAAATATTGCACTGACGGGCGCGCAGTTCATCACGCCAGCTGAGGTCTTCGTCATCCTGACTGAGTACACATTCCTCCGCCAGAATGACGCTGCAGCGGGCAGGGTTGCCGCTCTGCTGCAGTTCATCAGTCAGGGCACGGATGTCAGCGGCTGCATGATCGGCCGCGTTGATGATCAGCTGCAGTGGCTGCTGGAAGTGACGCTGCCAGGTGGAAACCACATCCTGCAGCCAGCTGTGCCAGCTGCCGCCGTCATCAAACGCCTCCGCCGGAATCTGCAGGGCGGACAATTCCCCCTGTTGATTGAACACCGGCAGTACGCGGTTATCACTGTGTGTGACCGGTTGCGGCTGGGGCTGATCGTCACCGGCCACATAACTGTGAGGACGGGTTGCCTGACTCATTCCCAGTCCCAGTCGCAGCCGCAGCCAGTCGTCCCAGTCGCTGATATCAGCGGGTTTGCTTTCAATGGATATGTCAGGTTCCAGCACCAGTGGCTGCCCCTGATAATTCAGCGGATCACTGAAGTCCTGCTGAATATTCTGTGTCAGGCGTGTGGTCTGGGCGCTGCCGATGGCGGCCGGCAGCAGAATCAGAAAGGCGCTGGGGCTGGGCGAATAAATCTCATACAGGTCGTCGGTGGCGGCCTGCAGACGTTCGTAACACATGGCCGACAGGTCACGGCTGACGCCGCTGCCATCACAGAAACTGACCACCATCAGCTGTGGCTCGCTGAGCGACTGGTCAGCGGCCTGCTGCAGGCGTTCAAGGTGATGTTCACCGGAATAGCGCTTCAGTTCATCACTCAGATCCCGTTGGGGGTTCAGATCATCCGATACCCAGTGGCAGGAACACAGGCGGTACTGATCTCCCAGCGGGGCGATGGCCATCCAGGCCTGCTTTTTCAGCTGCGCCGGGCCGGTGAGGGTAAAGTGGCCGAGCCAGGTTTTGTTCTCTTCCACCTGACGGGTGACTTCGGTTTCCAGGGTGACGGCCATGTCCGACAGCGCCTGGGCAAACAGGTTAACTCCGAGCAGATCTTCTTCGCGGCACTGCAGGGCGCGGCACATCGGCGCATTGGCGAGACGGACAATCCAGTTACGGTCGGTGAGCAGAGTCGGTTGCTGGGTCTGCAGCTGCTGGCTGAGCTGATGCATACGGCTCAGCAGAGTGTGCTGCTTCAGGCCTTCTTTGATGTCCATGGTCAGCAGCAGGTTGTCCCAGGGTTTGGCGACAAAGCGGTGCACATCACCGTGCTGCCAGGCGCGCCGCAGGGCGCTGTAATCAACCTGGCCGGACAGCAGCAGGCGGTAGGTGGTGGGCGACAGCTCACGGGTTTTACGGCACAGTGTCAGACCATCCATGCCCGGCATTTTATAGTCGGTGATCATCAGCTGGATGTCATGACGCTCAAGGATGGCCAGTGCTTCATCGCCGCTGGCCGCTTCATGAATGAGGTAGGGTTCCGAGCGCAGCATGCGGCGGATTGCGTGAATGATGCCGGCTTCATCATCGACCAGTAAGATATTCCGCTGCATGATGTTCTCCTGTTGTTATTTTTCTGCGGCCCGTCTGTCATTCTGACGCGTCAGTCTCGGCACTGCCAGTACCGTACGGACGCAGTAATTTAGCGATTTATCCTTGCAAAGGCGAAAGGCTATCTATACTGAACCCAGTGTAGTTGCCAATTTGAGATCATGCTGTGAGGGATAAACAAGCCTTAACCACGGGTGAAGTCGCCAAATACTGTGGAGTGAACTTTCGCACAGTTATCCGCTGGATTGAGCGTGGCCACCTCGATGCTTACAAGCTTCCCGGGCGGGGGGATAACCGCATTCCGGTGAGCAGTTTTATCAGTTTTCTGCAGGATAACAATATGCCGGTGCCGGACGATCTGGTGCTGGGCGGACGGACGCTGCTGATTCTGACCACTGCCGATGAGCCCTCTGCTGATCTGGCGGCGTTTGTCCGCCGCAGTGGCTGGGAACCGCTGGTCACCTCGGATCCGCTGCACTTCGGTTTTCTGCTGGCTCAGCACCAGCCGGGTGCCGTGTGCGTGTTTTCTGCTGACCACGCAGAGTCTGTTGCGCGTCTGCTGCGTGATGCTGATGGCCGGGAAACCCTGGCCATGGTGCTCAATCGTGTGAGCGTACCGGAACAGCTGCCCGATGGCTGGGGTGGCTATCAGTGGCCGGCCGACCAGAGTGCCATTTCTGCTGTGCTCAGTGGCGATGCGGCGGCCTGAGGTCTGACTGCAGGATGATTCTGCCGGCGCAGGAGGCGCGATGGATGAACCCCTGTTACTGTTGAGCGTAGCGCTGGCCGCTGTCTGTCTCTTTCTGTTAATCCGTTTGTGGCAGACACAGACGGCCCTGCGTAAGGCCGGCGAATCTGCCTGCCGCTTCTCGCTGCTCTGGCGTCAGCTGCCTGATATCATCACCGAAATTGATCCGCAGGGCCGGATTCTGGAAGTTAATCATCTGCTCGACCAGTACCGCTACGAAGATGTGTTGGGGAAGATGGTCACCGATCTGCTTACGGCAGAACAGGCAGAGCTGTTCAGCCGCGCCATGCGCGAGGTTGTGGCGACACTGGAGCCCAGTTATTACGATATCCGATTGACGCAGGACGGCCATGAAAGCTGGCTGCGCAATACCATGTTACCTGTGCTGCAGGACGGCCGCCTGCAGGCCCTGCTGGTGGTCAGCTCCGATTACACAGAGATTTACCGGGCGAAGGATGTACTGGTGCGGCAGAAAGAGGATGCCGAACAGGCCAGTCAGTCAAAAAGCCGTTTTCTCGCCAGTATGAGTCATGAAATCCGCACGCCGATGACCGGTCTGATTGGCATGGTATCACTGCTGGAGCAGACACCGCTGACCTCAGAGCAGCAGGGCTTTCTGCGGGTTATCCAGCATTCCTCTGAACACCTGCTGACCATCGTCAATGACATCCTCGACAGCTCCAGGATCGAAGCCGGCATGCTGGAGATCGACAGCGGTCCGTTCAGCATTCGTGAAATGTGCGACAACCTGATGAATATGATGGCTGCCCGCGCGCGTGAGAAAGGGCTGGCGTTGCAGTGTTTCATTGATGAACAGGTACCGGCACAGGTTATTGGTGATCCGGTCCGCATCCGTCAGATTCTGATGAATTTCCTCACCAATGCCCTGAAATTTACCGAGCAGGGGCATGTGCTGCTGCGGGTGGCGCTGATTCGTGCCGGACATGACGGAGTCAGGCTGCGGTTTTCGGTGGAAGACAGTGGCATTGGTATCCGTGCCGATCAGGCACGTTATGTGTTTGATGAATACCGGGTCGCGCATGGCCGCCTGTCGACACAGGCCGGCGGTTCCGGTCTGGGGCTGAGCATCAGTCAGCGGCTGGCAAAACTGATGGGCGGTCAGGTCGGGGTCATCAGTGCTGCCGGTACCGGCTCCTGTTTCTGGTTTGACCTGCAGCTTGCGCTGGCGGATGAAGTAACAGAAGAGCCGCCCCCGGCAGACGTGTCGGGCTGTCAGATCTGGGTGCTGGACGAAGTGCAGATTAACCGTTCGCTGGTGGTGTCGGTGGCGCACAGTATTCCGCTGCCGGTACGGGAATTCGCGGACGCCGGTCTGCTGTTCCGCGCACTGGAGAAAGAACAGCCGCAGCTGCTGATTGTGGCGGATGCCATCTTCCGCTGCCAGCGTGATGAGCTGCTGCGCCGGTGCGGCGGTAAGATTCCGCTGGCGGTCAGTTCATCGGGAACCGCGGTGGCCAATGAAAAGGCACTGCGGGCCGATGGCGTGCGTGCCTTCTGGGACTGGCCGGTGAGTCAGACGCAGCTGAAACGGATTCTGCTGCGTCTGCTGACAGAAGCGGAAAACAGAGAGCCGCCGGCAGACACTCTGATTACCCGCGACAGCAGCCCGCAATCCGCTCCGGCGGTACCGGCTGCTGCTGAGGCGCTGGCTGGCGTGCGGGTACTGCTGGCTGAAGATAATGAAGTGAATCAGAAGGTTGCCTTACAGATGCTGAAACGGCTGGGCTGTACGGCAACCGTGGCCGCGAATGGTGAAGAAGCGGTGGCTTTATACCGCGCTCAGTCGTTCGATCTGGTGCTGATGGACTGTCATATGCCGGTGATGGATGGTCTGGAGGCCACCCGCCGGATCCGCGGGTTGCCGGAGCGGCCACAGGTACCGGTCATTGCTTTGTCAGCCGATGTGATGGCCGAACAGAAGACTGCCTGCAGCGCTGCCGGAATGGACGGTTACCTGACCAAGCCGGTACGGCTGGAAGAGTTACGCCTGAGCCTGCTCAGCTATCTGCACCGGCCCGGAACGGGCCGGGACAGTGATCAGAGTGCACTGCCGTAAGGAATATAACGGTTATCGGTCAGGCTTTTCAGCGCTTTGATGGCCGGTTTTTCCGGCAGTGTTTTCTGTGCTTTGAGATAGCGGAAAATCCAGATGGCCGGGTTGGATGAACCACACTGCCAGCCGGGAAAGACGTTTTCTGCCAGGGTAAAAAAGACTGCCAGCGGGAAAAGATCTTTTTCCGGCAATGACTGAATAGGCGCCTGCCAGACGCTCTCCGGTAACTTCAGCCAGCTCTGCATTGTGAGCAGCGTATCATCACCGATGGCCTTCCGGACCGCATCAGCATCGCTTTTCAGCGTTTCTGCCAGCGCGGCTGACTGTTGCAGCAGTGAAACATCAATAGCGGCTTGCCCGGAAGCAGCCGGTACCCATTCAGTAATCATACAGACCTCTGGTCGTTATCCCGCGTGAGGGCACTAGGATATACTAAGCAGCTACCCGAGTTAATGTTGCACCAGAGAGATCCCATGCCGGACCCTTTCGCGGATATCCGCCCGTTCAATGATGATGAAGTCCCGTCCGTACTACAGCGCCTGTCGCAGTCAGAAGTGTTACCGGCTGCCATTCTCAAATACCGCTATCCGCGTTTACCTCTCTGGCTGAACCGCCTGCTGCGGCCGCTGGCGGCGGGGGCAATCCGCCGCCGCAGCCGTGATATTCACGGCGTGGAAGATTTCCAGCACTGGGTCTCCGACTGGGTTGCCACGCTGCTGCAACAATCGGCGGCTAAGGTTGAGGTCCGCGGACTGGAACAACTGCAGAAAGGGCAGTCGTATCTGTGGATATCCAACCACCGCGATATTGCCATGGATCCGACCATGATCAACTTCAGCCTGCATCAGGCGGACTGGCCGACCAGCCGGATCGCCATCGGTGATAATCTGCTGCGACATCCGGATGTATCCGACATTATGCGGCTGAACAAAAGTTTTATCGTCAAACGTTCGGTGGCTAATAAGCGTGAGAAGCTGCGGGAACTGCAGAAACTCTCAGCCTACATCCGCACCTCGCTTGATGATGGTCATTCCATCTGGATCGCGCAGCGGGAAGGGCGGGCCAAAGACGGGGTGGATGTGACGGATACCGCGGTACTGAAAATGCTGGCCCTGAATGGCCGTGAACGGGGTGAGGATTTTACGCAGACTATGCTGGCGATGCGTCCGGTACCGGTTTCCATTCAGTATGAATGGGACCCCTGCGATGCCGATAAGGCGCGTGAGCTGGTGATCCGCCGTGAGTCAGGCCGCTATGATAAAACGGACGATGAAGATACGCGCAGCATCCTGCGCGGACTGACCGGTTATAAAGGTCGTATTTTTGTTGATTTCGGTCAGCCGCTGAGCGCTGAAGAACTGGCCTCCGCCGAAACCATGGCGGAGGCCATCGACCGGCAGCTGTGCCGGATGACGGAAATCATGCCGGTGCATAAAGCCGCATTCGATCTGTTGCAGGAGCGCTTTGCCGCCTGGCCGGCAGCATCCTCCGCTGGCAGCGACGCTGCCACCCGGATGGAACTTGCTCAGAGAATTGAAAATCTGAGTTCAGAGATACAGCAACGCCTGTTAACAACGTATGCTGTGCCATACCTTACATCGCAGGGACTGATGGAATGATTTTACGCTGGCTGTTGCTTTCTCTCTGTCTGACCGCCATCTCCGGCTGCCAGCTGGGGCGCAACTGGGACGACGAAGAAGAAACGCTGTACGTTGACTTTTATAAGGTCCCCTGTGACAAAAATGAAGCAACCCTGTGTTTCCGCGTGAAAGATGATACTGCGGATGATTATGAAACCTGGACTGATCCCTTCAGTGGCTTTTCTTCCTTTGAATGGGGTTACACCTATCAGATCACCGTGATGACCTCGTTTGATGATGACGGTGACCCGGAATCCTATTCTTTTTCCGCCATCGATGCGCAGGCAGCGGTCAGCTCGGACGAAAACAGTTTCACGCTGAATCTGTATACCGACTCCGGTATTCTGCAGAAACTGGATGACGACACCTTTTCACTGGCCGGGGAAAAATCTTTCCGCTGTGGCGATTACTGCTCCGATCTGGAAACCATTCTGACGGCGCAGCAGGTGGCACAGGTGGAATTCAGTGCCAGCGAAAACGGACTGACGGTATCCTCCATTATCTGTACCGCGCTTGATGGCGATGATTTTGACAGCAACTGTGAAGGCACCAGTGAGGAATCCTGGCGGGTTGCTTATTTCCTCAGTGACTGTAATTTTTCCACGCCGCAGCTGTGTCTGCTGTTCAAGGTCAATAATTCCGACGATTATGAACTGCTGCGCCTGGAAGATGGCATTGAAGGTTTTTCTCCGGCCTGGGGTTACCGCTCAGACATTGATGTGTATAAAACCGTATCCAATGGCGGCAACATTACCGCGGCAGAACTGCAGAATGATGATTCATCCCCGGATGAATATTTCGGCAGTTCTTATACCTTCCTGTTTGTGCTGCGTGGCAGCGGTCTGGACAGCAGCAGTGGCGGTTATATCGACCTCTATGATTCCTCCGCGCAGCTCGACTGCATGAGTTACAGTCTGTGCGCCCGCATGGATGATTACATCCGTGATGATCAGTATCTGCTGCTGAAAGGCTATGTGGACGCGGATGACGATATCGTTCTGCACAGCATTGTCTGCCATAACGACAGCAGCAGTGACTTTCAGGAGTGCGTCGACGCTGAGGATGAAGACGAAGACATTGACTGGTGGAGTTTCTGACGTGGAAGCTGCACAGAAAAGGCCGGTATTCCCGGCCTTTTCTTTTTACTGGCGGTTAATCAGCGTCACAATCCGCTGTTCACTTTTAGCGGCTACTGAGGAGGCCGGAAACTCGGCGGTTATTTTCCGGAAGTAAGCGAGGGCTTTCTGATTATTACCGGCCTGGTTATACGGGCTCATATAAATCAGGCCCAGCTGGTACAGCGCTTTGGCCCGCATTTCATCGGAAGAGGCGGTGTTGCTGTACAGAATCAGATACACGGTTTCGGCGTCGGCCACCCGCCCCTGAGTAATAGCGCGCTCACTCATGGGGGTCAGTTCGGCATCAAACGGAATATTATTCTGTGCCAGCAGCTGGTTCCTGTTGGCCTGTTTCAGTAATTGGGTGGCACTGAGCTGTACCGGTTTCTGCTGCCGTTCTCTGATCAGGGCCATGCGCTGCAGAATCCTGTCCTGCAGGCGGGAGTCCGGAAATTCACGGCGGTGTTGCTGCAGATACATCAGAGCTTTCTGATCGTCACGCTGATCACTGAAACGGTTCATATACAGCAGGGCAATCTGATACAGCGCCAGGGATTTCATATTGCGGCTGTAGTCCGGGTCGTTATAGCCCTTCATATACGTGGCGGCGGCTTCATCGGTTTTGCCGCGGCTGATGGCCTGGACCGAATAGGTAAGCAGATCCGGTTCGTCCGCCAGAGCTGCCGCCGCGCGGACTTTGATGTCTTCTTCGTGACGCGCCAGTTTATGACCGCCGGCTTCGGCAACCAGTAATGGGGTAGCCGCGGCGCAGCCGGTAAGAATAATAACCGCCAAAACGGTCACAATGGTTCTGATCATTATCGTATCCCTGATCGTACTTATTATTGAGGTCGGGTGAGAGGGGTCAGTTTAACAGGCGGGCAGGACAAAGGAAGGTACTGCTGCGCCAGGAGCCGGTCTGTGAGGCCGGCTCCTGGCGGGGAATTACAGCGACAGAGCTGCGACAATGCCGATCAGGCCACCAATGATGGCGCCACCGGCCAGACCTGTAATCAGGGCATGCTTACTGCGGCGGGCGACTTCTTTGCTCAGCTGTTCGCGTAAAGACGCCAGATCTGCTTTCAGTGAGGTCTGGCTGGTGCGGACGATGGTAATCAGATCGTCAGCGCTTTTCTTCACCATCTTGTCGGCCACCGCCGCTGCCAGACGCTGGTTCCGCTGCCGGGTTTTCTGGAACAGCTCCTGTTCTGACAGCTGGGCGCGGACGTCATACTGGAACGCTTCCTGCTTCTGCGACAGGCGGGTCTGCATCAGTTCCAGCTGATTGTTCTGGGTTTTCTGCAACTGGTGGGTGGCGTTGTCGATCGCGGCAGATATTTCCGCCCGGGCTTCGCTGATAACGTCTTTCAGACGTTTTTCAATCAGTTTATCAATTTCAATCAGCGGAATCTGGGTGGCCAGGGCACTGCTTTCGTCATTGGCTGCCGGTTCGTCCAGCGACTGGATCACCGCCATAATGGCGTCCTGACTGGCCGGCTTGGCCAATACGCCCTGAGCACCGTGAGAAAGCGCCATCTGGTGATATTCATGGTCTTCTTTCGAGGTATACATGATGGTCGGAATCGCCGCGGTCAGGGGGTTGGATTTGATCATCTGTGTTGCTTCCAGACCGTCCATACCGGGCATCATATGATCCATAAAAATGACGTCCGGCTGTTTGTTCTGCAGAAATCTGAGGGCTTCTTCGGCATTCTCCACCGCTTCAGATTCAACGTTCATTTTACTCAGCAGACGCTGCAGCATCATTCGGGCGGACTTGGAATCGTCCACAACAAGTGCATGGCGGATTGTCATTGGAATACTTCCTGATACAGACAGGCATCAGCCTGATCATCATGACCGGGTACGGCCGCTTCTGGTTGATTTGTGGCCAGATTCTGCAATTAATACCCCTGTTAGTAAAGGAGAATAACGCCAACTGCGGTCATAACAGCCCTGACCGGCAGCCGGGGCCGGAATCTGTGCAACGTATTGCGCAGTATACGGCAGAAAGACTGAACAAGCGGCGCTAATCTGACATAATCATGCCTTTCCCGACTGTGTTTATTTCTGAGCAATGACGACGACACCTGACTCCGTACTGATCAAGCGCGCTGCCACAGCTTCTATTGCCACCGCTACTATCCTTCTGCTGGCCAAAGTGTTTGCCTGGAGTATCAGTGATTCGTCCAGTGTGCTGTCCTCTTTGCTTGATTCGCTGATGGATATTGCCGCATCAGTGGTGAATTATTTTGCCATCCGTTATGCGCTGATGCCGGCGGATGATGACCATCCTTTCGGCCATACCAAAGCTGAAGGTCTGGCGGCCCTGATTCAGTCAGCCTTTATTCTGGGGTCTGCCACCTTCCTGCTACTGCATGTGTTTGACCGTCTGCTGCACCCGCAGGCCCTGATGTCACTGGATGAAAGTATTGCGGTGATGGTGTTCTCTGTGATCTTGACATCCCTGCTGGTGGGCTATCAGCGCTGGGTATACCGTAAAACCCGTTCGCTGGCGATCAAAGCGGATTCTGCCCACTACTATGGCGATATTCTCACCAGTGCTGCTGTGGTGGTGGCGCTGCTGGCGGCGTACTGGGGCGTGAACTGGCTGGATCCTGTGGTTGCTCTGGGGATTGCTCTGGTGCTGCTGTACAGCGTGTATGGGATTGTCCGCGATGCCTTGGAAGTGCTGATGGATAAAGCAATGCCTGAAGACGAAGAAGAAGAGTTGAAGGCGCTGATTTCCGCCTGTGCGGGGGTGCGTGGTTTCCATGATCTGAAGACCCGTCAGGCAGGGGCGATTCAGTTTATCCAGCTTCATCTGGATCTGGATGGCGACCAGCCCCTGAGTTCGGCCCATGCCATTGGCAATGAGGTTGAACGTGCCATTCTGGCCCGCTTCCCCCGCGCAGAAATCATCGTTCACCAAGATCCGGTGTAACCGGAATGCGGACAAGCTCTGGATGGCTTCTGCTGCTGTTCAGTGTCACAGCGCTGGCGCTGGAACCGGAGCCGATGCTGCAAGACGATAGTTTTCTGCCGTTCCCTGCAGCGGAAGCAGACCGTGGCTACCGTCAGGAAACCCAGGTTTCTCCGGCGATGATCGACCGTTCCAAAGACTGGCTGGCGCGTTATCTTGATCGCGTATCCGGCAATATTGATTCTTTTTTCGTTGACTCCTTTTTCAGTGAAGAAATTACCGAGGACGATGTGCGCGGCAGTCGTGCCAAACTGTCGTTCTATACCCGCCGGGTGCTGGGTGACCCGGTGGATTACAAGTTTGGCCTGAGCGTGAAGGTGGTGCTGCCGAACACCAATGAACGGCTGAATCTGCTGCTTGATTCGGAAGAGGAGGATGACGATGTACGTGAATCCGACCCGATCGAGAGTGTGGAAAACGTGGATTACACAGCAGCCCTGCGGTTTATTATCAATGAAACGGAGCTGTGGAAAACCAACCTGGATGCGGGCATCCGCTGGGGGATTCCGCCGGATCCTTTTATCCGCTTCCGCGCCCGTCGCTATGCCTACCTTTCTGATTGGGAGATGCGCCTGACCCAGAGCTTTTATTATTACTCAGTGGATGGCTGGGGCGAAGAAACCCGCCTGCGCATGGACTATCCACTGAATATCGAAAAGCTGTTCCGGGTTAAGGCCAAGGCTGAATATCTGCTTAATGATGGCTACTTTGATCTGTCTTACAGTGCGGGTCTGTATCATGAACTGACCCGTAAAACGGCTATGGCCTATGTTGCCGGCGCCTCGGGCGATACTGAAAATGGTGCGACTTTTGGCTCTTACTACGCGGCTCTGCGTTTCCGGCGGCTGGTGTACAGCGACTGGGTTTACGCGGAACTGTCGCCGGAATTTATCTGGAACAGTGAGAAAGATTATGAAACCACGCCGGTGATTATGTTCCGTATAGAATCGGTGATTGCGCGCTGACGCCTGTCAGGCAGGCAGAATACGGCGGAAGGTCAGATTAATACGGGCGCCGCTCAGCCGTTTCCGTTTTGGTACCGCGTGCTGCCAGCGTTGCTGCATGCCGGGCTTCATATCCAGCAGGCTGCCATCCGGCAGTGCTAACAGGCCGGTCTGGCGGCTTTCACCACTGCGGCGCAGGGCAAAATCCCGTTCGCAGCCCAGCGTCAGTGACAGAATACGCGCCTGCGGGCCAAGCTCGGCTTCATTGTCGGCGTGCCAGCCCATGCTGTCGTTACCGTCGCGGTAAAGATTGCAGAGCACGGAATTGAGCTGCAGATCAAAACGCTGATTGAGTTCTGCCCGCAGCTGCGCCAGTGTGGCGGTCCAGGCTGTGGCGTTCAGGCTTTCCCCGGAATAGCGGTAATCCAGACCGGGATCGGCAATCCAGCACTGCAGACGGGGAATCCGGTGGCGTTTACCGTACAGGCTGATGCAGCCCTGTTGCCAGGGAATTTCGTCCAGCAGCTGACGGAACAGCTGTTGAGGCTGGCGGATGGCGTGCGGGTAAAAATCCAGATCGCCATCCAGCAGTGTCTGCGCCTGGCTGGCCGGGGCCAGCCAGGCGGATGCGCTGTTATTGGTCAAAAAAGCCTTCAAACAGCGGCGAGGTGAGGTAGCGTTCACCGGAATCCGGCAGAATCACCACAATCTTCTTATCGGCGAATTCCGGCTCAGCGGCGAGACGCAGTGCAGCCACCATGGCTGCGCCACAGGAAATACCGGCGAGAATGCCTTCTTTCGACATCAGTTGATGCGCCATGGCCATGGCATCGTCATTGTCGACCTGTTCAACCCGGTCGAGCAGTTCCAGATCAAGGTTGCCGGGAATAAAGTTGGCACCGATGCCCTGAATTTTGTGCGGTCCCGGTGTCAGCTCTTCACCGGCCAGTTTCTGGCTGATGATGGGGGAGGCTGACGGCTCAACCGCTACGGCGGTGATGGCCTTCTGTTTCTTCAGATAGCGGGCGATACCGCTGATGGTGCCACCGGTACCGACGCCGGCGACAATGGCATCGACTTCACCGTCGGTGTCTGCCCAGATTTCCGGCCCGGTGGTTCTTTCGTGAATGGCCGGGTTGGCTGGATTATTGAACTGCTGCAGCATGATACGTTGTTCCGGTGCTTCCGCGAGCAGAGCTTCAGCGGCCTCTACCGCGCCTTTCATCCCTTTGGCACCGTCGGTCAGAACCAGGTTGGCGCCCAGCGCCTGCATAACTTTACGGCGTTCAGCACTCATGGTTTCCGGCATGGTCAGGGTTACTTTATAGCCGCGTGCCGCACCCACAAAGGACAGGGCGATACCGGTATTACCACTGGTCGGTTCCACAATCTCCATGCCCGGACGCAGCAGGCCGTCCTGTTCGGCCTGCCAGATCATATTGGCGCCGATACGGCATTTGACCGAATGGGCCGGGTTACGGTTTTCCAGTTTGGCGTAAATGGCCGGGTGGTCAGTGATATGACGGATACGTACCAGCGGGGTATTGCCGATGGACTGACTTATGTCTTCGTAAACTTTCATTCGTGCCTCTCATATAAAAAAACCGGCGCGTCCGGATATTGTCTGCAGGCGGATTGCAGTGTCTTATGGAAGGATAAGAACATCAGACTGCCTGAGCGGGAATTGCTGGTGATAATCAGATCGGGGAGAGCCGGTGCCAGAATTCAGTTTTTTACAACAGAGCGACACCTTAAAACGAGCTGAAGATCAGATCAATATACTGTCGGGAATTCTTGCCGGCGGGCACAGCCGGCTCAGCTTTCCGGAACCGCTGGAAGGGCAGTATATCGCGCACAGAAATCAGCGTTTTCTCGATATTGACCGGAAAATACTGATCGGTGGCCTGCTGTTTTATCTGGCTTTTTCCTGGACGGATTTTTATCTCGGGGGAGATAACGGACCGGTTATATTTCTTGTACGTCTGCTGCTGACCCTGAGTTTTCTGTTTTTTATCTGGTGGGTACCACGCTCATCGCTGAATGCGTATATGGTTTTATTTGCAGCGGGTGGTATTTTTGTTGCCGGCCTGTCGGTTATTGCATTTATCTGCATGATTCCCGGTGAACTGAAATATACCTACCATTTCGGTCTGATACCGATACAGGTCTTTACTATGGTGGCCCTGCGTCTCAGTTACCGTGCCGTGATGCTGGTATCGGTATTACTGCTGTCCTGTTACGTCGCCACCCTGCTGGTGACAGAAAGCCGTGCCGGGCAGAATGAAATTGCGCATCTGGTACACTTTTTTATTCCGGTGTTTATTCTGTTCTGGCTGCTGCTGATTGTAATGGGTGGTTATATGGCCTTTATGACGGAAAGTGCGGCCCGCACCGATTTTCTGAAAAACCGCCTGCTGGCACTGGAAGCGGAACGGCTGCAGTACCTGACCGGCAAACTGCATTATTTATCCACCACGGATGCCCTGACCGGCATTGCCAACCGGCGTTATTTTGAAGAGCAGGCCGGAAGTGAATGGCGCCGCTGTCAGCGTAATCAGGCTCAGGTGTCGATGGTGATGGCCGACATCGATCTCTTCAAGGATTTTAACGACAGTTATGGGCACCAGCAGGGCGATCAGTGTCTGCGTCAGGTGGCACAGACACTGGCTGCTTTCTGCCAGCGCCCGGGAGATGTCTGCGCCCGTTACGGGGGAGAAGAATTTGTTCTGCTGTTGCCGGATACCCCGGCAGAGGAAGCGGCGGCACTGATGGAAAAAGCATGCCAGGCGGTTGAGGACCTGGCGCTGCCGCATCAGTATTCACCGGCCGGGGTGGTGACCGTCAGCATGGGCGTGGCTACGGTGATGGCCGCTGACGGCAGCAGTACCGATTGTCTGCTGAGTGAAGCCGACCGCATGCTGTACGCGGCCAAAGCCAGGGGCCGCAACCGGGTGGCCGTCAGCGCCGCCGCAGCGGCACAGAGCTGTGTCAGCTGACGGCTTTTTTCAGCGCCTGCAGTTGCTGATCTTTTTCTGACCAGAGTTCATGCAGCCACTGCTGGAAGGATTCGCGGTAGGCGGCATCGGTTTCATAGTTGCCGTGGTGCAGGGCATCCGGGATCGGCTTTTCGTTCACCAGCACGGTGCAGCGCTGCATTTTACCCTGCAGGAATTCCCAGAAGGTGGGCACGCCATCGGGATAATGAATCGTAATATCCAGCACCGAGTGAAACTGATCCCCCATGGCATTAATGGCAAACGCCATGCCGCCGGCTCTGGGTTTGAGCAGGTGTTGATAAGGTGACTGCTGTTCATCGTGTTTGTGCTGTGAAAAGCGGGTGCCTTCAAGAAAATTCATCACGCTGGTCGGCATGGTGCTGAACTTGGCACAGGCGCGGCGGGTGGTTTCCAGGTCCTTGCCCTTTTTCTCGGGAAATTTTTCCAGATACGCTTTTGAGTAACGTTTCATAAACGGAAAATCCAGCGCCCACCAGGCCGCTCCCATCACCGGAACTTTAATCAGCTCCTGTTTCAGGAAAAATTTCAGCAGTGGAATACGGCGGTTCAGCACATGCTGCAGCACCAGAATATCCACCCAGCTCTGATGATTGCTGATAACGAAATACCAGCCTTTGCGGTTCAGGTCGGGGGGCGTCTGAATATTCCAGCGCATTTTTTGTGTCAGCCACATCCAGCCGGAGTTGCAGCTGATCCAGTTTTCGGCAATAACGTTGAGTATGGCGGTCAGACCGCGGCGGATAACAGGGACCGGCAGAATGACTTTAAAAAAAGTAAAAATAAACAGCAGTGAGCACCAGAAAATAATATTGATGCCCAGCAGAATGCTGGCAATAACACCGGTCAGCAGGGATGGCATTTATTGTTGTCCTTGTTTTTGTTGAGACTGAATGGCTGTGAGCGCGATAGTGTAAACAATATCTTCCACCAGTGCTCCCCGTGACAGGTCATTAACCGGCTTGGCCAGCCCCTGCAGCATCGGCCCGATGCTGATGACATTGGCGCTGCGCTGCACCGCTTTGTAGGTGGTGTTGCCGGTGTTCAGGTCGGGGAAAATCAGTACCGTTGCCTGACCGGCTACCGGGCTGTCCGGCGCTTTGCTGCGCGCCACGCTGGCGGTGGTGGCGGCATCATACTGCAGTGGACCGTCAATGGTCAGATCCGGACGCAGCTGCTTCACCAGAGCGGTGGCCTGACGGACTTTTTCCACGTCGGCGCCAGTACCGGAAGAGCCGGTGCTGTAACTGATCATGGCAATGCGTGGCGGAATACCCAGCGCCAGTGCCGATTCCGCACTCTGAATGGCAATATCGGCCAGTTCTTCGGCATCCGGGTCGGGGTTGACGGCACAGTCTCCATACACCAGTACCTGATCCGGCAGGCCCATAAATAACACGGAAGAAACCAGTTTGGTGTCCGGTGCGGTTTTGATCAGCTGCAGGGCGGGGCGGATGGTGTTGGCGGTGGTGTGCACGGCGCCGGAGACCAGACCATCGACTTCATCGCAGGCCAGCATCATGGTGCCGAGGACGACGTTATCTTCCAGCTGAGCCAGTGCCTGGGGAGCAGTGAGCTGCTTATGACGGCGCAGTGCCACCATGCTGTCAGCATACTGTCCGCGCACGCTGGCCGGATCAATGATCTGCAGTTCCGGTGGCAGGGTGATCTCTGCGGCAACGGCGATCTGATGGATACGCTGCGGATCACCGAGCAGCACGCAGTCGGCAATGCCGCGCTGCTGACAGATAGCCGCTGCCTGAATGGTGCGCGGTTCGTCACCTTCCGGCAGCACGATGCGTTTGCCGGCGGCCCGGGCTTTGCTGACGATCTGGTGGCGGAAGGCTGCCGGGCTGAGACGGCTGGGGTGTGGCTGGCCGAGTTTTTCCATCAGGGCCGGTACGGCCAGATGTCCGGCCACCGAGGCCATGATGTTATTGACGCGGTC
Source organism: Pseudomonadales bacterium (assembly GCA_963682115.1). Lineage (GTDB taxonomy): Bacteria > Pseudomonadota > Gammaproteobacteria > Pseudomonadales > Oceanobacteraceae > Venatoribacter. The sequence goes on from OY821639.1 coordinate 3,168,723, forward strand.
GGTGTCATCCATCGGTACGTGGGTTGGCATCCCGGTCAGCTGCTGGGCGGTGGTGAAGGTATCATGTGCGCTCAGCAGCACCGGTACACCGGTCTGCAGACCACTGCGGCACAGGTTGATGATCCTGTCGGCCGGTTTCAGGCCACTGGTCAGCAGGACACCGGCCAGCTGAGTGCCATTGGTGGCGGCTAGGGCCGCTGCGAGCATAATGTCGTCGCGATCACCCGGGGTGACCAGCAGGGTGCCGGGGCGCAGAACGTCAATCATATTGCCCAGCGTGCGCGCGCAGAGAGCCACCCGCAGCACCCGGCGGCTGTGCAGTTCGCCTTCATGCAGTATGTCAGTCTCCAGGGCGCGGGCTATATCCAGCATGCGCGGACTGAGCAGTTCTGCATTCCAGGGAATGACCCCCAGTACCGGACATTCCGCAGAACTGAGTTGCCATAGTGCGGCGCTGTAGCCGTTGTCATTGCCGGCGGCAATATCGGCCTGTTCGCCGGATGGGATACCGTCATGATCGGGCGCTAGCCCGGCTTTGTTGATGATGCAGCCCATCAGGGTGGTGGTGGAGCCACGGAAAATCCCGCCCTGCAGTTTCAGTTCAGCCTGCACCTGGGATGGGCTGCGGTTCATGCCGCTGGCGACCAGCAGCACGTCTGCATTCAGCGCTTTGGCCATCTCGGCATTGAGTTTGGCGGTGTAAGGTTCGCTGCGGTCGGGTACCAGACCTTCAATCAGGACTACATCGCAGTCGTGGCAGACTTCTTCATACAGGGCAACCACATCTTCCAGCACCCGGTCTAGCATGCCGTCACTGATGCGTTGCTGCACCTGGTGCAGATGCATCGGGTCGGGCGTGTGCAGGTGCAGTACAGTACGTGCCAGATGAGTGGAGCGTTCATCGGCAGCGTAATCCGGCGCCACGGGTTTAACAAAACCGACCTTCAGCCCCTGCGCATCCAGCGCGCGTATCAGGCCCAGGCTGATGGTGGTCAGGCCGCTTTCCAGTCCGGTTGGCGCAATCAGAATATTGATCATGGGAATACCCGCTGTGAGTCCGTTTACTGACAGGGAGTATATCAGTGGGGAACCTGAGTGAAAGCGGGCAGAACGCCCGCTTTGAGAAAGCCGCAGTTTACATCAGCAAACGGCTGCGCAGGGTGGTGATATCGTCCTCGCTGAGGCCCAGCTCCTGCTGCAGATAACCCATTACGCTGCCGTGTTCGGCGCTCATGGTTTCCATCGCGACCTGCAGATATTCCGGGCTGACACCCATAAATATGGCAGTCACTTCGGCCGGCAGGCGGCTCATCATGGCGGAGGTTGCATTCTGTTTGCCATCGCTGTGCTGCTGCGAGAACGAGGCAATGTTGGCGGCGTAATAGGTATTCGACAGCAGGTAATCCTGCATGATGGTTTCCTGCGGCACACCCAGGGCGGTCAGCACCAGCATGGCCGCCATACCGGTGCGGTCTTTACCGGCAGAGCAGTGGAACAGCAGAGCATCGTCATCGTGCAGCAGCTGTTGGAACATATTACGGAAGTTGGTTGTCTGCTGCTTCAGAATAGCGGGATACATGGCGGTAAACAGGGCTTTTGCTTTGGCAGCATCCATCTCTTCTTTCATCATGCCGGCCAACTGGCTGTAATCCATGCTGTAATCCGTTTCGATACGGGTGACGTCGCCGGCTTGCCAGTTGGTAACATCTCTGGCCCGTTCTTCATTGGCCCGCAGGTCGGCAATGGTGCCGATATGCAGCGGACTGAGTAAACGGTAATCGTCAGCGGTCAGATGGGCGAGCATGGAAGAACGGTAAATTTTTCCCCATCTGACGGTATGACCGTCTGCGGTTTTATAGCCGCCGAGGTCGCGCAGGTTCAGGGCCCCTTCCACCGGCAGCAGGCGCGAAGCGGTGATAATCGCGCGGCTGTTTTCCGGGGAGATGATAAAAAACTGGCGTTGTTCGGTTTCCGGCCCCTGCCAGAGAAACATCCCGGAGCTGATTTTCTCAGCCAGCAGGCGGCTGTTGCTGCCATCCGGCGTCTGGCTGACGGCGATGCTGACCGGGGCGCCGGCGTCCCAGCTGAGGGTGTAAATATGACTGTCGGCGTTATAGCTGACGCTGGTCTGAGTGACGCTGACGGCCGTCGTGACGGTGCTGGTGGGTTGGCTGACAGTGCTGCAGGCGGTGAGTGTGGAGAGGGCCAGGGCGGCGGATAAAAACCAGATGGCTGAGCGTTGCATACGGATTCCTGAATATAAAAATCGGACAGTAAAAAAGGGCTGGCAGCCGCCAGCCCGAAGATGGAAGAAACGGAATCAGTAGTTCAGGCGCAGACCGAGCAGGTAGCTGCGGCCATAGCTTTCTGACTGATTGATGGTGCCGTTGCCGGCGTAACGGTTATCCGTTTCGTTGGTCAGGTTGTTGGCATTGAAATAGACAGAGCTGGTTTCGCCGGCCGCGCTGTAAGGCAGTTCATAGCTGAGTGACATATCGACCCGCTCCTGATCGCCCCAGACTTCGCTCGGATCTTCGATCGGGGAAATCCATTCGCTGCGGAACATGTAGTTCACCCGGGCGGAGAAACCGTAGTTTTCATAAAACAGTGAGGCGTTATAGATGGTGTCAGAGGTTCCCGGCAGGTCGTATTGATTACCGTCCTGATCCTTGAATTCACTGTTAACAAAGGCGGCGTTGGCGCTGGCACCCAGGCCATTTTCCAGTGAGCCCATAAAGTTGAATTCGACACCGTGCATCACACCGTCACTGCCGTTGAAGTAACTGGTGTATTCCCAGCTTTCACCGGCTTCAGTCGCGACAAAGCGGCCACCATCAACGTCTTCGGTACTGGCATAAATCACATGATCGATGGTGCGGTAAAAGGCACCGGCGGATAGCAGACTGGCCGGTGAGAAGTACCACTCCAGTGAGGTATCAAAGCCCATGGCTTCTTCCGGTTTCAGTTCCGGATTACCACCGCTGGCTTCCTGTTCTGTGCTGTCAACGGCGATGGAGGCACGCCATTCAGAATAATTCGGACGGCTGATGCCGGTGGTGGCCGAAGCACGGAATTTCAGATCGTCATCGACATCGACATTAACGTGAATGGACGGCAGCACATGGGTGTAGTCATCCCCGGCTTTAATGTGTTCACTATCCATGGTGCCTTCGCTGCTGTAGCGGGTCTGTTCGATACGGGAACCAAAGGTGAAGTTACCCCAGCCCATTTCCGTGGTGGCCATGGCGTAGACGGCAAAGATATCTTCATCGATATAAATACGGTTGGTATCCGCGATGGTTTTGCTCAGATTGCCGGTCGCTTCCCAGGCTGAGCGTAAGCCTTTGTTGTCATAGTAAGTGCCACCCACATAGTTGGTGGTATTGCTGTCCCAGGCGTTGCCGGTATTGTAATCATCGATATTGATGTCACCCAGGCCACCGACAGCGTAAGACGCGGTGTAGCCACGGCCCTTCCGCTGGTCGTACTGAGTTCCCAGTGATAACAGTGATGGCTGACCCAGCAGAGTAATATCGCGCTCCGCATCCAGTTTGTATTTGGTTTCTTCTGTCTTCAGCTGCTGGGCATACGGCAGACCGTAAGAATAAGCGTACGTCAGGGATGACAGATCATCCGCCAGAATCAGTAGCGGATCTTCAATATCACTCAGATCATAATCCGCAGTGGTGGTGGCACCGGCACTGGTAATAATCGGCAGGAAAAAGGTGTAGTCGGTTTTGGTTGAGGTGATGCTTGGCGTCAGCATCCAGTCACCGGCAACCATGTCGGCTCCCAGAGTATGGGAGCGGGTGGAGGTCTGGTATTTACCATACTCCAGACTGCGGCTGACACTGGTTTCAATATTCTGGCCGGAAGTCCCGTTGGCATCGGTCAGATCAAACACGAACTGGTTACGTTCTTCGTGGTCGATAAATTCGCTGTACAGGGTATTGAAATAGGCCCGTTGCACGACACCATCACCACGGTACTCAAATTTGGCGCCATGCGCGCTGTCTTCACGCTTCACCTTGTAGTTACGGAATTCCAGGGTATTCACACCCAGGGTGCCGTTATCATTATCCAGATCGTATTCACGGTTATCTGTGATCTGTTCACGTTCGTTATGTGAGGCATAGGCCACCATACCGAAGTGATCACCCGACCAGGAGGTACGGAAGCTGTATTTGGAGACATCACCATCCCCCAGTTCCTGTTTACCGGTACCGATATCGGCTGCCAGTGACAGACCGTCCTGACTGAACGGATCAAACGTTTCAATATTGATATAACCGGCGACGGCTTCACCCGGCATATTGGGCATGATGGCTTTGTTGGCCTCAATGCGGCTGGTAATCGCTGAAGGGAAACTGTCAAAACGAGGTGTGCGGCCATTTTCTGCGCCCGGCACATCGATGCCGTCGATGGCGATCTTGGTATAGCGGAACGGGGCGCCACGGAAGTTGATGTAGCGCGCCTGACCCTGATCGCGTTCAATCGCCAGACCCGGCAGGCGGCCCAGTGAATCGGCCAGGTTCTGGTCCGGGAAACGGCCGATGGTATCGGCGGAAATGACGTCGACGGTGTTGTCGGCGTTGCGTTTGGCATCGATGGCTGCGGCCTGGCTGTCACGGATCGGTGAGGCGACGGCAACCACTTCTTCAATCACCTGCTGGGAGTCGGTAACAGAAGCGTCTTCTGCCTGCGCAAAGGCAGCTGTGCCACTCAGGCTCAGCAGGGAAATGGCCAGTGAAAGCGGCCGGCGTTTCAGATAGTTCATCGGTTACTCCGGATGATGGGCTGTTTGACTGGCGGCCATGCTGGGGAGCGTCCGTGGCATCTCTGTTAAAACAATCTCTAAATCAGAAGAGAGATATCTCTAAAAATAAAATCCTTTAAAATCAGTTGGTTAGTGGTGTTGTTCCGTTTCATTGGGAATAGCCCCCAGGCTTTCTGCGGGGATATTAATCTGTGCGGCCGGGGTGGCGAGGCGGTATCGGGTACGGCCGCTGGTCATATCCCGTTCAGTTTCAAACAGATAATGCCGGGCCAGTTCATCGCCCAGCGCAGAGGTCAGTTCGTCTTTCAGTTTGCTGCGGTTCTGATCCAGTGTTTTGGCTTTCAGGCCGGCGCTGTTGAGATCATTAATGGCTTTGCCATGACCGCCCAGAGCGGCCATCAGCTGGCTGATCTCGGCGCCGGTGTCACGGTCCGGACGGTTGGTTGGCGGATTAATGAACCAGCCATCGTTTTCTCCCCGGCTGCGCCGCAGTGCATACCAGAGGTAATAGAGATAAGGCGTCTGTGGCAGCTGCAGCGGCAGGCCATGGATTACCACCGTCTGCTGTCCGGGGATAAAACTCAGGCTGTCAGCGGCACAGGCGATGTCGAGCGCGGTGGCGAGGTTGCAGTCATTACGTGCCAGTGCCTGCTGCAGCCAGGCCGGGTCCGGTTGCCGGCGCAGGGCAGCGCTGAGGCGGACGGCTTCAGCGCTGTCGGCCTGCGGGCGCCACTGCAGTATCTGCGCCAGCGTGTGACGCGCTGTTGCTGGCAGGGCAGCGATACGTCCTGCCAGCGGGCGCGCCTGGGCCGCTGTCATACCGCGGCTTTGCAGCAGCCGGTACCAGTGACGTTGCAGACTGCTGAGTGGCGCCGGTAACAGCAGCAGCAGCAGAGTCGCGAGGGTTGCCAGTGTCAGCTGCGACCCGATCCACAGCGGGTAATCCGGTTCACAGCGCAGATAAAAGAGAAAATCCTGCGCACCTTCGCTGGTGTTGCGGGTCAGCGAGATACGCTGATCCGGGGTGAAGGCCGGCTGCTGTTCCTGTCCGTGCAGGTTGCTCAGGTGCAGACTGCAGCTGCTGATCACCGGCAGGGCGCCACTGACACTGAGATGCTGCAGGTCGTGGTTGATGCGCGTCAGCAGGGATTCATCCTGATCGTACTGCGCGATGCGGTAACCGCCGTCAGCGATGATGGCCGGCAGCAGTTGCTGATCCAGCCGGCTGCTGAAAGCGGAGCGGGCTGACGTGGTCGCCGTGTGCCATGAAAAGCACAGCAGCAGGCCACTGAGCAGTGCCCAGATGGCCGTGGCCCTGAACGCTTCAGCGGCAGTCGGTCTGGTCAGCTTCATGGTCGAAGATCTTTTCGTCATAGCGGTTAAGAACGTTCTGCAGGTCACAGCGGACGGCAGCGCCAACCCGCTGGCTGAGGTACCAGCTGCCGGGTGACATATCGTCTGAAATCAGCAGCCGGTAGGCGGCGCGGAAAGGAATCTGAGCGCTGGAGCTGACCCGCGGCACGGGGATCACATCGACCCGTCCGGCGTTGAAGGCCTGATACAGCGAGTAGGTATCGCTGAAATAAATGATACGCGACTCCGGCAGCGGGATGCCGGCGGCGTTGAGGGTATCCAGCGGCATAATGTGATAGCTCTGGCTTTTCGGATCGCTCAGCAGGCCGAGGGTTTTGCGGCGGAAATAATCGTCACTGAGCCGCGGCTGATCGTCGTTGCTGATCCATTCCAGCGTGTAGTGCGGTGAGTCGTGGAACAGCGAATAGAACAGTGTGTAATTCGGCGCAATACCGCTGACCACATGCTGACGGTTAAAAAACAGCTCGAAGCTCTGTTCCTGAATATGGTCCAGGGTCAGATAATCGCGGCGCTGCCAGCGGATGGAGACGGTGGGGTAGACGGCGCTGAAGGCGGGGTTACTGCACAGCGAATCGGCCAGTGCACGCGCTTCGGTACGGGCAACAGTCAGAATGCGGAACTCCCGCTCCGGCAGGGACGGTTCTGCGCCACAGCGGTAGCTGTAATAATCTGACAGTTGCAGTGGCCGGCTGCTCTGACGGGTGCTCAGATACGAAACCGTCAGCACGGCAGCCAGGACGGCGGCAACCATCAGACTGTAGGGCAGGAGACTGCGCAGTTCTGAAGTCAGATTCACGGTAATCAGAAAATACTCTTACGGACTGAGCGCAGAGCATGCTTCAGTTTTATGACAGCTGTGTGATGAGCCCGGATAAATAACAGACTGATTAATACCCGGGTGTCTGTCAGCGGCCCAGCAGGCGCAGGGTATCCTGCGCAATCATGCGTTCTTCCGAGGTGGGCACCACCATCGCCAGTGGTGAACCGGACTGGCTGATGCGGCCGCTGGCATCGCCATTTTTACGGTTCAGCTGTTCATCCAGGCGGAAATTCATGCTGCGCCAGCTGGCCAGGATGCGCTGTCTGATGGGGGCCGCGTGTTCACCGATACCGCCGGTAAAGACCACGGCGTCAATGGACGGCAGTGACACCGACAGGGCGGCGAACTGGCGGGCAACGCGGAAACTGAACACCTCAATGGCACGGCGGGCATCATCATTGCCGGCTTTGGCGGACAGCAGCAGGGTGCGCATATCGTTACTGATCCCCGACAGCCCTTTCAGGCCGCTGTTCCGGTTCAGGGTCTGCATCACCGCATCCAGCGTCATGTTGCGGCTGCGCATGATGTGTTCAATCAGTCCCGGGTCGATATCGCCGCAGCGGGTGCCCATGACCAGACCTTCCAGCGGCGTTAAGCCCATGCTGGTGTCCGCTGAGCGGCCGGCACGCACGGCGCAGGCACTGCAGCCATTGCCCAGATGGGCGATCAGCAGATTCAGATCCTGTGGGTCTCTGTTCAGCCGCCGTGCGGTTTCGGCGCTGACGTAGCGGTAGCTGGTGCCATGGAAGCCATAGCGGCGGACGCCGTCTTCGCGGTACCAGTCGTAGGGCACACCATACAGATAAGAGGCTTCAGTGAGGGTCTGGTGGAAGGCGGTATCAAATACGGCGACCTGGGGCACGCGGGGAAACAGTTCCTGACACAGACGGATGCCAAGCAGATTGATCGGATTATGCAGGGGGGCCAGCGGGTTCAGCTGTTCCAGCTCGCTGAGCGCCTGATCGTCCAGCAGCGTGCTGTCGTGAAAACGCTCGCCGCCGTGCACCACGCGGTGACCGATACCGTTCAGCTGCTGTACATCTTCATGGGCCTGATCAATAAAGACCTGCATGGCGTGGCGGTGGCCGGCGCCGGACGGCAGCAGTTGCTGACCGTTGATCGTGCCCTTATAAATAATGTCCGGCTTCTCTTCGCCGAGGCGTTCGGCCAGCGCCGTCAGCACCGGCTGATTCAGATCCTGCTCTGCATAAAGCGCAAACTTGATGGAAGAGCTGCCACAGTTGATTACGAGAATGCCTGGCGTCACGTCAAAATCCTTATGAAGTCTGTCGGCAGGGAATGTCAGGCGGCAGTTTTCAGGCTGCCTTCCAGATGCTGTAAGACGCTGTAAGCACCGCGGCTGGCGGTTTCCGGCAGCTGGCCCATGGAAAACTTAAGCGCACACAGATAGTCGCCTTGCAGGATTTCGCTGCGCATGACGACTGCCGGTATAGCCTGCAGACGATGATCGTTGTTTTCAATACTGACCAGCAGTTTCTGTCCCGGTTTCAGTTTTAACGGGGTAACGATGGCCACGCCACCGATGGCAAAGTCGCGGGCGATGGCCTGATACACTTTTTTCGGCTGTCCGAACCAACCCAGTTTGCGTATTTCCAGTTTCAGCGGTGAGGCATCGTAGCGCTCACGGAAGCGACGTTCGTTCGGCTGCACTTTTATCCCCCGGAGGCTGGTTGCGCAGGTTGTTCACTGGCTGAAAGCTGCTGCTGATCGTAGCGCCCCAGTTTGTTGAACTGAATCATATTACGGATTTCGTCAATATACTCGTGTCCACGTTCAGAGTAACTACTCAGACCGGCCACCAGATACTGGCCACTGACATAGCCTTTCTCGTTGATGGATTTCAGCCGCAGGTCACGCAGCTCGCGGTAACGGGGATGACTGTTGAGGTTAAGAATATAGCTGCGCACGGAATCCAGCGGCGTTTCAAAGCGGCGCACTTCATGGCGGGCGTTACCATGGCGTGCTTCCGGAATCATGCCGCAGCCGGCGCTGAAGCACCACTCACCAAACAGGTTGTTACCTTCCCGGGCAAAGCGTGAGGTACCCCAGCCGGACTCATTGGCGGCCTGGGCGAGTACCAGTGACGGTGGAATAACATTGACCCGGCGCAGCAGCAGAGCCTGTTGCTGATCTTCATCATCCAGCGTAATGCGGTAGCGGGACAACAGCTGCTGAATCTGCTGCTGTTCATCCCCATTCAGTGAACCACCATCCGCCCAGTACTGAACCAGCTGACGTTCAAGCAGCACTTCTTCGTTGGCGGCACGCACCAGCGGCAGCATGTAGCTGAAAAAGGCCTGCTTTTTCTTTTTCACATTGCGGTATTGGGTGAAGTCGGGAAGGTCGATGACGTCCGGCATGGTGACTTCGGTCACCGTGCCGGGCCGGGATTCCTGCTGGTCGCAGCCGGCAAGGAACAGAAAAATGAGAACGAACAGGTACTTTGGCATGTAAGAAACTGATTTATCTTAAAAATGTGACTCGGTTAGCGGATAAGTTTAGCTAACTTAGCGGCACTTCCCTAATGCCACAGGCAAGAAATCCGGGTTTTCACAACTCTGTTGCATAAACGGTGCCTTTTATCGCCCTTATGCCTCTATATTCCTGTCTATAAGAAAACATCTGTTTTTTATTACTGAATTTAAGCAATAGTGTATTCTGGCCGATATCAAAGATATGGCGCATTTAACGGCAGAAAATACCATGACCACTCAACCGCTGATCATCATTGCTGATGACAATCCGGCCGTGCAGGCGCAGCTTGGCGATGTGCTGAGCGGATATTGTGTGATGAGCGTGCTGAACCGGCAGCAGCTGTCTGACTGGCTGGAAGAACCTTTCAGCCATAAGCCGGATCTGCTGTTGCTCGACCGCAACCTGCTGGCGGCGGAAACCAACGCTTTTCTGGGGCAGTGGCAGAGTCACCCGCAGACCCGTCAGGCGGCCGTCATGCTGATGGGCTATGAGGACACGGATGCTGAAATCGCGGCGCTGGAAAGTGGCGCGGTCGATTATCTGCACAAACCACTCAACGCGCCGCTCTGTCTGGCCCGGGTACAGGTACAGCTGCGCCAGCAGGTACAGCGCCGTGATCTGGAAGCGATGTCGCTGACCGATGCCCTCACCGGGCTGGCAAACCGCCGTTACCTGGATGATTTCCTGCAGTCAGAATGGCGCCAGGCACGCCGTACCGGCGGCAGTATCGGCCTTATCATGGTCGATATTGATCATTTCAAAGCCTACAACGATTACTACGGTCATCCGCAGGGGGACCAGTGTCTGGTGCAGGTTGCCCATTGCCTGAAAGCCGGAGTGCAGCGGCCGCGTGACCTGGTGGCCCGTTATGGTGGTGAGGAATTCGCCATTGTACTGCCGGGCGTACAGTGTGAGGGGCTGCAGGTGGTGGCGGAGCGTATCCGTGCCACACTGCACCGTATGGATCTGTCGCATCCGGCATCTGCAGTTGCAGAACGGGTGACGCTGAGTATGGGGCTGGCCTGGTGTGAACCAGCTGGGGGAGAGCATGCTGGTCTGCTGGTGGAAGCGGCGGATGAAGCGCTGTATGCGGCCAAAGGCAATGGCCGCAACCGCATCAGTGATACGGTGGATCTCGCCGCTGTGCGTCAGTTGCTGCCGAACTGAACTTTTCCTCAGCTTTGCTGGGCACTGAGATTGGCGGCAAGACGGTTGAGCAGCGTACTCAGGCGGCTGGCGGTGGTGAGGCGGCGTGGCATGCTGATCTGGGCACGCTGGAAGTCGGACATGACCTGTACCAGCACATCATGGCTGGTGCTGATCACTTCGTATTCATAGTGATGATCCTGCACACTGATTTTCAGCAGTTCCATGTATTCTGCGTTCAGCAGCTGCATCAGATTGAACACCCGGTCCTTTTCTTCGCAGACTGAGGCTTCCCAGTACGCATCTTCAAGAGTCTGGAGCAGGTCCCAGATCAGTTCGCTCGCCTGAGCAATCGTCAGTGTTGCCATGATAATTCCATTAATACGGTGAATGTGCTCATTAAGCCTAGCAGACACTGTGCTGTTTTCAGCCCGGACGGACATCCTTTTTACGGCGGATATACAGGGTTTTGCTGGCCGGGCGATCAGCTCTTCCTGTCCATCCGTGATATGGATGTCGCAGGTCGGCAGGTATTTTTCAAATTCGCCAATGGTGCTATGTGGGCCGGAAAGCCGCGCTCTGCGGGGGTGGCAGGCAACCCCTGACTCTGTGTCGCCGGTTTTTGCCAGAACCCGCTATGCCTGCAAACCGAGTTATTCAGAGGTTCCTTAAGGATGCGGCGCAGGCCGGAGGCTGAGGTCAGCCAGCTGAGCAGTTTGCGGATCATGATGGGACTTCCCGGACCAGAGGGCCCGGGAGTACAGAGTTGCCGCCGGCGAGGGGGCAACGGTGTGCGGATCAGCCTTCGTTTTTGGTGAAGTGGCGCAGATAACGCTGATTGATATCACCACGGGCGAGCAGGATCAGGGCATCCGCGACATTAAAGTCTTTGTCGAGGCAGGGCTCACCGCAGACTTTCACACCAATGCGCAGATAGGCTTTCAGCAGTGGCGGGATCAGGGACTTACCGTCCTGTCCGACCTCAATGCGTGGCATATGATGTCTGGGCTCGGCGCGCAGGGCGGCGTCGGTAAAGTGCTTGTCACGCAGGTGATTCACGATGGCGACAGCACGGCTGTAGCCTTCGTTCAGGGAAATGCTGGCACAGCCCATCAGATAGTCGATGTTGTGCGCCGACATAAACTGGGCAATACCGGACCACAGCAGGCCGATGACCGCGCCGCTGCGGAAATCCGGATCCACACAGGTGCGGCCGATTTCCATATAGCGTTTGCCGGGGATAATAATCCGGCTCAGATCAAATTCGGTGGCGGAGTAGAAGCCGCCGGTCTGCCGGGCCAGCTCATTGGTGAGGATACGGCTGTAGCCGACAACGTTGTCGTTGATCACATCTTTAACGATCAGATGCAGACAGACATCGTCGAAGCTGTCACGATCAATTCCCTCGCTGGCGCTGGGCAGATGGGCTCCCATACCTTCAGCAAAGACACGGTAACGGAGTTCCATGGCCTGGCGGATTTCTGCCGCATCACTGGTAATGCGTGCGACCAGAGGTGATTCCTGAGTTTCAGCCTGTTGGCGGGCAGTCGCAGTGGCTTGAAGCATGATCAGTCCCAATATTCTGTTGACCTGCGTGACTCTAAGATGCTCCTGTGACATTTGGATGACAGCAGAAACACTCACCGGCAACGGCTGGTATTGGCCCGTACGGCAGCTATTCTTGTGAGCAGGAGGAAAAATATGAAGCGATTTGTCAGTTTCCTGCTGGCGTTCCTGATAACGCCGGCGATGGCGCAGCCTGTGCTGGGCGTGAATACCGCCGCAGCGGTGATTGATAAGGGGTTACAGGCTCAGCCTCTGATGTGGCTGCCTTTTCCGCTGCCTTATGAAGTTGACCGCAGCAGCCGCAGCAAAGATGCCCGTCTGTTGCAGGCGCTGTTTGAGCACGGGCTGGTATCGCGGGAAAAAACCATGCGCATGGAAGAACTGCCGGGTGGTTCAGAAACACGGAAAAAGCTGCACCTGTTGTGGGTTTATGATTACCCGCAGGCGCAGCCACAGGAAACCGCCGAGGGCTTTTATTACGGCCGCGGGCGGCTGAAACACATTATGGATTTATCCAGCCCGTATCTGATCGGCCGCTATTATTATGCGGAAGCCTATGTGCAGTGGTACGTCGATGATATGCAGGACTGGATCAGTGACCCGGCGTTCCGCATCGCCAGAACCCTGCGGCGCTCAGCCGAGTCGTACAGAAAACCCTTTGAAAAACGGGTGTATCTGCAGTTCGACGGTGGTCGGTGGGCATTGTGGAAAGGGGAGCCCGGTATTCTGTAACGCGGGCTGCAGCGTTGTGCCGCAGAGCAACTTCAGCGTCACAACCGCGCGTTAAAAATGAGTCCGCAGCCACAGCCCTGGCGGTGTGCTCAGGCCGCGGTCGGCATGCAGGATGCGGCCGTTACGATCAATCACGTAATAGCTGGGATAACCACTCACCTGATACTGGCGCTGGGTTTCCGGCGTACCCAGTAATACTTCCCCGCGAAATCCGGTATCACGGATAAAGTCTTCCACCGCGGTTTTTTCTTCCCAGCTGAGGGCGATGGCCACTACCCGCAGGCGTTCATCGTCAGTCAGCAGGTTCAGCCCCGGCATACTGACCCGGCACACGGAACACCAGGGGGCGAAGAAATAAACCAGTGTCCGTTCGGCCTCTGACGGCCATTGCAGCTGCGCCATGCTGTTGTTGTGCAGCATGGGCAGATTCAGTTCCGGCGCCGGCGCTTCGCGCTGCAGCATATGGCGGGACAGCCACAGACTGAGGGCAATAAAAACAGCGATAATGACGGCGATTTCGATCAGGGTGCGGCGTCCCGGGCGGTACCAGGGACGCCGTGCGGAGGTATCAGATGGCTTTGGAGAATCGTTGCTGTTCATGCTGTTGCAGGTAGGTATCGAATGCCATGCAGGCATTGCGTACCAGTAACCGGCCCTTGTCAGTGATCTGGATGCGGTGGTCGTCAATGGCGACCAGACCATCTTTGACCATTGGCGCCAGCGCAGCAAGACTGCTTTGCAAATGTTTACGACTGTCGATGCCAAACTCACTGTCCAGCCCGGCAAAATCACAGTGCAGATGACACAGCAGTGAGGTGATCACACGGCGGCGTAATTTATCTTCGTCGCCGACCTGCAGGGTTTTCATGGTCGGCAGGCGCTCTTCATCCAGTGCCTGCTGCCAGCTTTCCAGGGTGACCTGGTTCTGCAGGTAGTAATCACCGATCTGGCTGATGGATGACACACCAAAGCCGATCAGGTCACAGTCACCATGGGTGGTATAGCCCTGAAAGTTACGGTGCAGCTGGCCGGCCGCCTGGGCCCGGGCCAGTTCATCGTCCGGGCGGGCGAAGTGATCCATTCCGACATAGTGGTAATCCGCTGCCGACAGTTTACTGATGCAGTGACCCAGAATGGCCAGCTTCTCATCGGCACCGGGCAGGTCAGCGGCGGCAATCCGGCGCTGGGGCTTGAAACGTTCCGGCAGGTGGGCGTAATTGAACACCGACAGACGGTCCGGACTCATCCCGATAATGGTATCCAGAGTGCGGTCAAAACTTTCCAGCGTCTGGTGCGGCAGGCCGTAAATCAGATCCATATTGATGGAGCGGAAACCCAGAGCGCGGGCGTCCTGCATCACCTGGCGGATCATGGCTTCCGGCTGAATGCGGTTAACGGCTGTCTGTACCTCTTCGTTCAGATCCTGCACACCGTAACTCAGACGGTTGAACCCCAGTTCCCGCAGCAGGGCCAGCGTCCCCGGACGCAGTTCACGGGGGTCGATCTCAATGGAAAAGTCGGCACTGTCCTTATCACTGAAACGGAATTGACTGCGCAGGAACTGCATCAGGTCGGCCAGCTGCTCATCGCTCAGGAAGGTCGGGGTACCGCCGCCAAGATGCAGCTGCTCAACCACTGCATCATCGTTCAGCAGCGCGCGTTTCATAGCGATTTCACGCTTCAGCTCAGCCAGATAGGGCGCTGCGCGGTCGGTATTTTTGGTCACAATTTTATTGCAGCCACAGTAGTAACAGACATGGCGGCAGAACGGGATATGAAAATACAGCGACAGCGGTTTGCTGCGCTCGCGGCGGGTAAAGGCCGTGCGTTCGTCTGCATCACTATTGGCCGGGCGGAATTCAACCGCGGTCGGATAGGAGGTGTAACGCGGGCCGGGACGGTTATAACGCTGGATCAGCAGCGGATCCCAGAAAAGTTGCTCAGTCATAATTATCAGTACCTCACCTTGCTGCCGCCATTGTACTGACGCTGATGCGCAGGACTCTTGCGCCATATCAACAGCCTGAGTGGTCGCTGAGGTCCGTCATTATGCTGCTGTTGAAGGTTTTGTCAGTGTGACGACAAATTGACATTTGCTTAAGTTTTTAGGGAAATAGCCGCTAACAGGGTTGATTTTGTGGATAATCAGACGTTTTATAGGGTTAAAACCAAAACAACTGTTCCGCGATCAGTACAGACGGAAACAGAATAAGGGGTAGGACAATGCCGAAAAAACCTTTTACGGCAGAGGAAATCGCGGCACAGCGCGAACGAATTATGGACAGTGCGTCCAGTGTGATGGCGGAAGTCGGCTTTCATCATCTTTCCATGCGTAAGCTGGCCTCTCAGCTGGGCATGACCGCCAGTAATATTTACAACTATTTCCCGGATAAAGAGACCCTGTTTATCCATACCCGCCGCCGGGGCTTTGATCTGGCGTTTGCGGATATCAATGAGCAGATGGTGCTGGCCAGTAATCCGACGCAGGCGCTTTATACCTTTGCCCGGCAGCTGATTGCTTTCGCCCAGCGCTACCCCGGTTACTATCAGCTGATGTTCCAGCCGCCGCTGCTGAGTCTGGACGAGACAGGGTCAGTGGATCAGGAAGTGCAGCTGCAGGTGGAGCGTCTGGTGGAAGAGTGGCAGCAGCATCTGTTGTCGCTGCTGGTGGATGCCATCCCGCTGCTGGCAGAGCGCCCGGAAGCGGCGCAGAAACAACTGGCGCTGTTTTTTGTTGCCTCCATTCATGGCCTGATTGATTCCTACCGCTACCGCGCGCTGCCGCTGCTGCTGGCGGGTCTGGATCTGATTCCGGATGATGTGGTGCAGGAGCATATCGGCTGGCTGCTGAGTATGGTGGAACGGCAGGCTGAACAGCCGGCCTGACGTGCCCGTACCCGATAAACAAACGCCGGCCATGACCGGCGTTTTTTATGCTCCGGCAGTAGCGGAATCCGGGGTGCGGCCTTCGAGGGCGTAAACGAAGGCAAGAATTTCCGCAATAATCTGATACAGCTGTTGCGGGATTTCATCGCCCACATCCAGCCCGGCCAGCCAGCGCGTCAGCGAGGCATTTTCATACACGGGTACTTCGTGCTGCAGCGCCAGCTGAATAATGGCCTGGGCCAGTTCATCTTCGCCACGGGCACTGATGGTCGGTGCCCGTTCGCCGTCATAGCTCAGGGCGATGGCTTCGGTGGCTTGCAGTAATGACTGAGGAATCGTCATAGCAGATACCTTAACTGTGAGTGTCGATCAGCCGCTGCTGAATCTGATTGCGGCTGTTTTCCGGCAGCCGGCCGAAACGGGCGTCCAGTTCACTGACTTCCACCCCCATGGCCTGCAGACGGTCGCGCAGCGGCTGTAATTCTCGGCTGAGGCCGGCGAGGGTGTCCTGCTGTTCAGACCAGAAAGTGGCGGATAACTGCGGTAGCGTCATACTCACCTCCACATCCAGTGGACCGAGGTGTTGCAGATCAAAATGCAGCCGCAGACGCCAGCTGACGCGTTTCTTCTGGCCATCAGCCTGTTCATTGTCACTGTCATCGCGGCTGATCTGCAGACGGGTTTCCTGCAACCGGTCGCCATCGCGGTAGAACAGCGGGATATTCAGTTGCTGCTCAGGCCCCTGCTGCAGGCGCTGAATCTGCTCGGTTTCGGTCTGTGCCAGTGCCGTCTGTAACAGGCGGAAGTGGCTGCCGGGTTCCGCCGCCTGCAGTGACAACGGGAGGTCCCGCTGTGGTGCGGCATCGGCTGGCTTGGTCTGATTCAGCCACAGCAGCAGGGCGCGGCTGATCACACCTTTATAATCGCTGTGCAGCAGCTGGCGTAACTGCGGTGACAGGCTGTCGCTGTTGTTTTCCAGCCGGCTTCTGACCTGGCCAAGAATACTGTCGAGCACGCCAGCGGCTTTACTGCCACCGTCGGGGGATGTTTCTGCGCTGGTGGCTGCCGGGCTGAGAGCGGCGGCTTTCTGCCATAACTGGCGGAACAGTGCCGTGGGGCTGTTGTCATTTTTCACGGTGCTGCCTGGCTGGCCGCCAGCGGCTGCTGCGTTCCCGGTCGGCGGCAGGGCGGCCTGCTGGCGGATCTGGCTGGCGAGCGCCAGCAGTTTCTGTTCAAAGCTGAGACCACTGTTGCGTACGGCATCCTGTACGCCCTGCGGGGTGGCCAGTTGCTGTGGTGCCGGCAGCTGTTGCTGCCATTGCTGCAATATCTGCTGTACTGTGCGGGGAATGTCCGTGCTGGTGGCCGGCGCGGATGGTAAGGGTGATTGTCCGCTGAGCGTTAATGGCTGTTTAACGGCGCCTTGTTCCGCCTGTATTGCTGAGCCAGCATCCGGCGACACCGGTGATGGTAACGCGGCCAGCAGACGCCCGATCAGCTGGGCTGCAGACGTTGTTGGCTGACCACTGCCGGTTGCTGCCGCTGCTGTATAGGTTGTGCTTCCCGGTGTTGCTGTGGCAGTGGAGGTCTGACGGTAGAGGCCGCTCTGTTGTGTATTACCAGCTGGTGCCTGAGCCAGCAGCGGCAGGCGTGAGCTGAGCAGGCGGCTGATGGCAGCCGCCGGTATTGGCTGTGCCGGAGTGAGCAGACTGTTCAGCTGTTGCTGTAATGTCTGCACCGCCGTGGCGTTCTGTGTCACGGCTGTGTTGCCCGCTGTGTTACCTGTGGTCGTGGCCGCCGGCGGTAACTGAATGTCCTGTACCATCAGTGCCGGTTTACCCTGACTTTCTGTCAGCAGCAGCTGCAGCCGGGTGCCCAGGGGGAGTGGCAGTTTACTGCTCACGGTCAGGGTCTGGTCGCCGACTTTCAGGGTCAGTTGTGAGCCTTCTTTGCTGTCGGGCTGGCGGGCAGTGACTTCGGCGCTGAGGCGGCGGCCGTCGGTTTGTCCTGCCTCCGTTCTGGCGGGTGCAGACGCAGCATTAAGGGTATTGGCGGAGATCAGGGGCAGGGAGTCAGGCAACATAAATTTGATATCGGCCAAGGTTTACGCATCTTTACCCATCATAGATTCCGGGGGTCCGACCCGGAAGAAGGATTTTGTATATAATGCGGCGGTTTTTTGCGTAAAGGTTATGTCATGCCTGCCAGTACTGGCCCGACAACAATTGATCTCGAAGCCCGGCAGCTCTGCTGCGAACGGGATGACCGCGTGCTGTTTGAGGGGCTGGATCTGCGTCTGCAGGACGGTGATCTGTTGCAGCTGGCCGGTCCGAACGGTGCGGGCAAGACGACGCTGTTGCGTCTGCTGGCCGGACTGAACCGGGATTATGACGGTGAGCTGCTGTGGCACGGGCAGCCGCTTTATGACGATTATGCGGCCTATGCGGCGCTGCGGCTGTATCAGGGCCATCTGGCGGCGGTCAAAAAAGCGCTGACGCCCCTGGAAAACCTGCGCTGGCTGGTCAGCAGCTGGCCGGTGGCGGACGATGATCTGTGGCAGGCGCTGGATGAAGTGGAACTCGGCGGTTATGAAGAAACGCCCTGTCAGCAGCTGTCTGCCGGTCAGCAGCGCCGCGTGGCGCTGGCACGTCTGTGCATTGCCCCGGCGCCGCTGTGGATTCTTGATGAACCCTTTACGGCGCTGGATAAAAAAGGCGTGTCCTGGCTGGAAAAACGCATGCAGCAGCATGTTGAACAGGGCGGGGCGGTGATTATTACCAGCCACCATGCGCTGGAGAATATCGCCAGTCTGCGGCAGCTGGAACTGGGGAGTGTGCGCGCATGAGTCTGGTGACGGCAACCATCAAGCGCGATCTGCTGCTGGCCGCGCGTAATCCCGGCGAATGGCTCAACCCTCTGATGTTTTTTCTGATGGTCGCGGCGCTGTTCCCGCTGGCCGTTGATCCCGATCCGAAATTTCTCAGCAAAATTGCCGGCGGTGTTATCTGGGTGGCCGCGTTACTGGCGACGCTGTTGTCGCTGGATGCTCTGTATAAGGCCGATGTTGAAGACGGCTCACTGGAGCAGTGGCTGGCGTCCGGCGAATCCCTGTATGGCATGGCACTGGGCAAGGCGCTGGTGCACTGGTGTATCAGCGGTCTGCCGCTGACCATTATGTCGCCGGTGCTGGGACTTATGTTGTCCTTGCCGGCGGACGCGTATGCTGCCTTACTGCTCAGCCTGCTGGTCGGTACACCAGTGCTGAGTCTGCTGGGCGCGGTGGGGGCGGCGCTGACGGCGGGGGTGCGCAGTGGCGGCCTGTTGCTCAGCCTGTTGATTCTGCCGCTGTATATTCCGGTGCTGATTTTTGCCGCCAGTGCGGTTTATCACGCGGGAATTGGAATGGATTATAACGGTCAGATAGGGTTTCTGGGCGCGCTGCTGGCGCTGGCTGCCTGTCTGACACCGTTTGCTTCGGCGGCGGCCTTAAAACTGAATCTATCACGTTAATTGGTATTGCTTATGTGGCAGTGGCTGAAACAACTGTATCATCGTCTGGGGTCGCCCAAATGGTTTTACGAAATTACGGGCAAATGGATTCCCTGGCTGGCGGTATTGTCGGTGTTGGGTTGTGTGGCTGGTCTGCTGCTCGGATTGGCTTATGCGCCGGCAGATTATCTGCAGGGCAACAGCTTCCGCATTATCTATATTCACGTACCAGCCGCCATTATTGCGCAGAGTGCCTATGTAATGATGGCTATAGCCGGTGCCGTTTATCTGGTGTGGAAAATGAAAATGGCGGCCTGGGTGGCGAAAGTCATTGCGCCGATCGGTGCCAGTTTCTGTCTGATTGCCCTGTTTACCGGCGCCATCTGGGGCAAGCCGACCTGGGGCACCTGGTGGGTGTGGGATGCCCGTCTGACCTCCATGCTGATGCTGCTGTTTCTGTATTTCGGCGTGATTGCCCTGCAGCAGGCCATGGATTCTGAAGAAAGTGGCTTTAAGGCTGCGGCCATTCTGGCGCTGGTCGGGCTGGTGAATATTCCCATCATCAAATATTCGGTTGAGTGGTGGAATACACTGCATCAGCCGGCAACGCTGAAACTGACGGAAAAGCCCAGCATGGCAACCGAGATGCTGATTCCGCTGCTGATCATGATTTTTACCACCTATCTGTTTTTTGCCCTGCTGATTATTCTGCGTACGCGCAACGAAATTCTCTGGCATGAGCGTAAACGCAGCTGGGTTAAAGAGATTCTGGAGCACTGATGGAATTCAACAGTTTCGCTGAATTTATGGCCATGGGGAAACACGGTTTTTATGTCTGGCTGTCATACGGTCTGACGGCCGTGGTGGTGGCCTGGAACGTGGTGCAGCCCATGCTGCGCCGTCGTCGTTTACTGAAAGAACACGCACAGCGCCTGCGGCGGGAGAAAAGAGCATGAAACCTCAGCGCAAAAAACGTCTGACCCTGATTCTGTTTCTGGTGGCCGGTGTCGGTATTGCCGTGGGGCTGCTGATGTATTCCCTCAGCCAGAATATCAATCTGTTTATTACCCCGACCGAGATGGCCGATGGTGAAGCGCCGGTTGGCCGTACCATCCGTGCCGGTGGTCTGGTGGTGGTCGGCAGTGTGGTTCGCGACAGTGAATCACTGGGGGCTGAATTCAAAGTGACTGACGGTAATGCCGAAGTCACCATTGTTTACGACGGCATTCTGCCGGACCTGTTCCGTGAAGGGCAGGGTATTGTGGCCATGGGGCAGCTGAACAGTGATGGCGTGTTTGTCGCCTCCGAAGTGCTGGCCAAACATGATGAAAACTATATGCCGCCGGAAGTGAAGGATGCGCTGGAGAAAGCGCATGTGGACGGCAAGCAGTCGCTCGAAGCGGCGAGGTACTGATATGACGGAATGGTATGGCATGGTGCCGGAATTCGGTCAGCTGGCCCTGATTTTTGCGTTACTGGTTGCTGTGTTGCAGGTCGTGGTGCCGCTGATTGGTGTCCAGACCCGGCGTGAATGGCTGATGGCTTATGCCCGTCCGCTGGCCACGGCGCAGGCAATGTTTCTGCTGATCAGCCTGTTTATTCTGGCTTACTGTTTTGTGATTGACGATTTTTCGGTGGCTTACGTCGCCAGCAACTCCAATACCCAGCTGCCGGTGCCGTATAAGATCAGTGCTGTGTGGGGGGCTCACGAAGGTTCTCTGCTGCTGTGGGTAACGCTGCTGGGCTGCTGGGGCATGGCGGTGTCCGTGTTCAGCAAAAGCCTGCCGCTGGAGATGGTGGCACGGGTGCTGGCCATTATGGGGCTGGTTTGCGTCGGTTTTATTCTGTTTACCCTGCATACCTCCAATCCGTTTGCCCGCAACCTGCCGTCGATTCCGCCGGAAGGTGCTGACCTGAATCCGCTGTTGCAGGACTTCGGTCTGATTGTACATCCGCCGACCCTGTATATGGGTTATGTTGGTCTGTCAGTGGCGTTTTCTTTTGCTCTGGCGGCGCTGATGGGCGGACGACTGGATGCCGCCTGGGCCCGCTGGTCGCGGCCGTGGACCACGGCGGCGTGGATTTTCCTCACCGTTGGTATCGCGCTGGGCAGCTGGTGGGCTTATTACGAACTCGGCTGGGGTGGCTGGTGGTTCTGGGATCCGGTGGAAAATGCTTCGCTGATGCCCTGGCTGGTGGCGACGGCGCTGCTGCATTCGCTGGCGGTCACGGAAAAGCGCGGCCTGTTCAAGAGCTGGACCGTGCTGCTGGCCATCTTCGCTTTTTCACTCAGCCTGCTGGGTACCTTTCTGGTCCGTTCCGGTGTGCTGACTTCGGTGCATGCGTTTGCTTCTGATCCGGACCGTGGTGTCTTTATTCTGGCGCTGCTCGGCATCTGTATCGGTGGTTCACTGCTGATGTACGCGCTGAAAGCACCGACGGTGTCATCCGTCGGCCGCTATGAGTGGGTGTCGCGCGAAAGTTTTCTGTTGCTGAATAACCTGCTGTTGCTGGTGGCGGCTTTTACCATTCTGCTTGGCACCCTGTATCCGCTGATTATTGATTTCGCCGGACTGGGTAAAATTTCCGTGGGGGCATCCTGGTTCAATACCATGTTTGTGCCCATCAGCGTGGTGCTGGCTGTTGTTATCGGCCCGGGTTCCATGGCCCGCTGGAAAGCGGATGAAATCAAACGCCTCGGCAGCAGTACGGTGGCAGCCATGATTGCGGCGGTGGTGATTGGCATCGCCACACCACTGCTGGTCAATGGTGAGATGAACTGGAAAGTGCTGCTTGGCATGGGTGTCAGTGTCTGGCTGATCGCGGCGACACTGGTGGATGTGTGGAAAAAAGCGCGCGGAAAACTGAAGCGTATTCCGCAGCTGGGCCTGAGTTATCAGGGCATGGTACTGGCGCATATCGGTGTTGCGGTGACCATTATCGGCGTCACTATGGTGGCGAATTACAGCCAGGAAAAAGCGGCGCGGATGGCGCCTGGTGATGTGGTGACACTGGATAATTACCGCTTCGAGTTTGTCGACGCCGGCCATATCGAAGGGCCGAACTTTATTTCCGATGCGGCCCGTTTCCGCGTCTATGACGGTGAGAAAGAAATTGCCCTGCTGACGCCGGAAAAACGCCGTTATAACGCCAGTGGTCAGATCATGACGGAAGCGGCGATTGATGTGACGCTGCTGCGCGATGTTTACGTGTCCATGGGTGAAGCGCTGGACAACGGCGCCTGGGGCATGCGTCTGCAGGTCAAACCTTTTATGCGCTGGGTCTGGCTGGGCGCTATTTTTATGGCTATTGGTGGCCTGCTGGCGATGGCGGATAAACGTTACCGTGCGCGGGTGACGCGCAGTCAATCAGCACAGGAGGCTGCGGCATGAAAAGGCTGGCGTTATTTGTGCCGCTGGTGATTTTTATCGGCATGGGCATTCTGTTCTGGATCGGGCTGGGTAAGGAAGACAAAAGCGTGCTGCCGTCGCCGCTGATCGGTAAAGCCTTTCCGCAGTTTATTCTCAACACGGTGGAATCCGGTGAGAGTACCAACCATCTGCCGCAGGAGCCGGTGCTGGTGAATATCTGGGCGACCTGGTGTCCGACCTGTAAAGCTGAGCATCAGTTTCTGAATAAGCTGGCAGCGGAAGGGATCAGCATCGTCGGTATTAATTACAAGGACGATACCTTTAAAGCCAAACAGTGGCTGAAAGCCTACGGCAATCCATATCTGTTTAATATTTCCGATCCGGATGGCCAGCTGGGGCTGGAACTGGGGGTTTATGGTGCGCCGGAAACCTTTCTGGTGGACAGTCAGGGGATTATCCGCGCCAAGCATGTCGGTGATCTGAACGCGGATGTCTGGCAGAAAATGGCCGCAGATTTTGAGGCGATGCAATGAAACTGATTTCCCTGTTGTTCAGCGTACTGTTATTCAGCCTGCCCGCCCAGGCGGTGGTGGAAGGTTATAAATATCAGTTCGACAGTGAACAGGATAATGAGCGTTTCGCAGCGCTGGTCAAAGATCTGCGTTGTCCGAAATGTCAGAACCAGGATCTGGCCGATTCCAATGCGCCGGTCGCCAGCGATATGCGTGAAAAAGTGTATGAAATGATGCAGGCAGGCAAAAGCGATGACGAAATTGTTGGCTATATGGTCGACCGTTACGGCGATTTTGTGCACTACACACCACCGGTCAGCAGTCAGACTTATCTGCTGTGGTTCGGCCCGCTGCTGGTCTTTATTCTCGGACTGATCGTACTGATTGCGATCCGTCGCGGACAGAAACAACCGCCGCTGCCGCTCAGTGAAGAAGAGCAGGCGCGTCTGCAGGCATTAAAAAACAAGGCTGATTCCTGATGATCTGGGTGCTTATTTTACTGAGTCTGATGTTGCTGGTATTTCTGCTGGCGCCGCTGTGGCAACGCAGTGCGGCAGTGGAAAAAGATCAGAGTGAAGAAAACCTGCGCCTGTATCAGGAGCGTACCCGGGAAGTGGCGGACAGTGATCTGGATGACGAACAGAAAACCGCACTGCAGCTGGAACTTGACCGGGAATTTCTCGCGTCTTCCGGCAATACGCAGGCGGCAGCGCCGGACAGCGCAGCGGTCAGACGCTGGCCTCTGGCGCTGGCGATGCTGGCGGTGGTGATCGCCGGTACTCTGTTCTTTTACCAGTTCTGGGGAGCGGCGGATGCAATCCGTGCCACGGAACTGCTGGAAAAAGCATCCCAGGTGGAGTTGACCCAGACTGAACGCAGCGAACTGATTGAGCGCCTGCAGGTGGCCAGTCTGCGCGATCCGGAAAACATGGAGTGGGAATATCTCTATGGCCGGATGCTGATGCTCGATAACGCTTATAACAAAGCCGCGGATGTGTTCAGTGACATTCTGGTAAGGCTGCCGGAAGAGGCTGTCGCAGACCGGGCCGCAACGCTGACATTGCTGGCGCAGGCACGTTTCTTTGCCGCCGATCAGAAAGCCGAGCCGGAAATTTATGCACTGTTAAAAGAATCGCTGGATCTGGTACCAGGCAATACCCAGACCCAGGGGCTGGCCGGTATGCTGGCGTTTGAACTGAGTGATTACCGCTCCGCCATCAATCACTGGCGCATGGTATGGCTTAACCTGCCGGATACACCGGAATCGCAGATGCTGGCTCAGGGTATTCAGCGTGCTGCGCAACGGCTGCAGGAGCAGGGTGAAAGCGTTGATCTGAGCTGGATGGAACGGGCCGAGATCAAGGTCTTTGTCGACCTGTCAGAACAGGCCCGGGCGGCCGCCTCGCCGCAGGATACGGTGTTTGTACTGGCGCGTGCGGTATCCGGCCCGCCGATGCCGCTGGCGGTGCAGAAACTGACCGTGGCGCAGTTACCACAGGTGGTTACCCTGAGTGACGCCCAGGCCATGGCACCGGGGATGAACCTCAGTGCTCACGATGAAGTGACGGTGATTGCCCGTTTGTCGAAATCCGGTCAGCCGATGGCGCAGAGTGGTGACTGGCAGGTATTGCAGACGCCGGTCAGCAATCAGGCGCCGGGGCTGCTGAAGATGATTATCAGCGAGCCGGTGCAGTAAAAACCAGCGGCTCTGTTGATATAAAAAAACGGTGACCAGCGTCAGGCGGTCACCATTTTTTATGCGCGGCTGTCGCTACCAGCGGGCGTAATGATCTTCCGCCAGTCCCCATTCACCTTCCAGGCGGATGGTTTCCCCCGGCAGATGAATCTCGCCATGATAGCGGCCGTAGTACTGACTGAAGTTGGAGGCAATGACGAGGGCGTTGATTTTTTCCCGCCGCCGGCCCTGCGGTTCAAAGTGCAGATCAATAATGCCGTCGGCTGAGCGCATGGCCCAGGAATGGCTGGGGTGATAACGGTCAAACTGAAAATCCACCATATCCACTTTGATCATACGGCCGTCCAGCCACAGGGCATTTTCGCTGTAACCGGTTTCATTAACGCCGGCTGCGAGGTTAAACCCCAGCCGTCGGCCGTCGCGCAGAAAACAGGACAGGCTGCCCCAGTTCCAGAAGGTTTCATGGCGCATATAGCCGCCGCTCCAGTCGACCGCGGCCAGGGTATTCATGGCTTTGAGATCGTATTCCCGCTGTTGCCAGCGGATGCTGCCATTGCAGACCTGGGCGGCACTTTTCTGGGTGAATACCCAGCCCTGATAACCGGCCCGGGTGCAGAGTGCCAGAGGCTGATAAGCGGTGGTTTCATCAATGGTGGCATCAATACTGGCACCGGCTGCGAGGCTGACCTGTACCCGGCGCACTCCCGGTGTGGTGCTGGCGTGGATACTGAAGTGGTTCCTGCCTTTACTGAACACCGAGGTGCCGTTATTGGCTCTGGCTTCGATACGGGTTTTCAGCGCCAGGGGCTGCAGGAAACTGAATTCTTCATAGCGGCCACTGTGTGGCTCATAAAAATACACAAAGGCGTTGCTGATCAGCTTCAGGTCGACGATGGCGATACCCACGATCAGCTCCGGGCTGATCAGGCTGATAAACTGAAATTGGTTAAAAGCGAGGCGTCTGGCCAGTTTTGAACGGCGCCTGTCCATCGGGTTGCGCAGGTCATAGTCGAGATAATTCAGTTCCTCCACGCCATCCGGGAAAATACCGAAAGCGGGTTGTCCCTGGGCGTTAATCAGCTGCTCACGCGCGGCCATGTCAGATTCCTTACTGCCGGATATCAGAGTGAATGGGATTATTCTGCGGGGAGCGGCCCGCGGAGTCCAGCAGCAGGCTCTGCGCTGGCTCAGTTGAACGCGTTACGCAGGGTTGCGAGGGTTTCCTGATCCGCTTTGAAGCGCATTTTCAGATACACGCCTTTGGCGGTGAAGTTAGAGGCCGAGAAGTCGGTATCGACGAAACCGGTAAGGTTGTAGCCCAGTCCCAGCCAGACGTTGGTCTGTGGAATCCAGCCTACGGACATACCCAGTCCGTGCTGTGTCTGACCCGCTTCATAGCTGTGCAGCCGGCGGCCATGGGCACCGATGTCCCAGGTCGGATTCAGGTGATGACGCCATTCTGCCGCCATAAAGTCGGTAGTGGAGGCGTAATCTGCGCTGTCGTACTGATCCAGTACCCGCTTGATACCATACTGGGCAGCCAGCTGGTTGGCCGGAGTGAACAGCCAGTTGCCGTGCACGTTGTTGATCAGCTTACGTGTGCGCTCCGGAGTGTCGTCATTGCTGCCGCTGGCTTGCTGTACCCAGCGGGTCTGCCACAGCAGGGCCACCGGGTATTTACGCGGCCGCAGGGCGAGGTCGAAGCTGGCATCCAGTGAATTGCTGTAGCTGTTATCTTGCTGCTGAGCTTCGGTGAAATATTCAACGCTGGCGCCGGTCGCCAGTGCGTCGCTCAGCGGGTGATAGAGGCTGGTGCGGGCAACCCATTTATCGGTTTCATCGCCGTCACGTTTTTCCAGCCGGCCATTCCACTGCCAGCGTTCGGTACGGAAAGCGGCACCGGTATACAGGGCATAATAATCTTCTGTGCTGTCAGAGCTTTCACCGGGGACATTGGCCTCCAGATTTTTCGCCTGATCAAAACCAAAACTCATGCTCCACTGGCTGCTCAGCGGAATATCCTGATTCAGACCGGAGACGGCGTACAGGCGGTAAGCATCATCTTCTTCCAGCTGTTCCAGACTCTGCTGTACCTGTGCACCGCTCCATGGCGTTGCCCGCGCACCGATGGTGGTGCGCTGTGTCGCTGCTGAGCTGAAGCCGGTTTCATGTTCTGTGTACAGGCTCAGGTTTTCGGTCAGGCGGTATTCGGCGCCCAGTCCGAGCAGGTCGTCGTCGTCACTGCGTGAGCTGATATTGC
This sequence comes from Pseudomonadales bacterium, assembly GCA_963682115.1. Classification (GTDB taxonomy): domain Bacteria; phylum Pseudomonadota; class Gammaproteobacteria; order Pseudomonadales; family Oceanobacteraceae; genus Venatoribacter. Next base: position 3,195,848 of record OY821639.1, read on the forward strand.
TCTGGCCGGACAGGCTCAGGGTCATACGGTTATCGAGTACCCGCACTTTATAACCGGCGGTGAGCTGATCGCTGTACAGGTTATCGCTGTCATTTTCTTCCTGCGCGGTGAGCAGACCGAGGGACACCTGCTGCTGATCATCCAGACGGTGCACCCACTGCGTCTGTGCCTGATAAGTATCGTAACCGGTGCTGATTTCGTAATGGTGGAAACCTTCCACTTCCAGCCGGTCACGGTCAGAAATATACAGGCTGCCTTCGAGGCCTTCCTTGCGGAAATCATTTTCGCTCTGCGGGCTCTGTTCGAAACCGAAATTTTCATCCTGACTGCGGACGTAGGCTTTGGCTTCCAGCGTCTGCGTGCGGTGGGTGATTTCCACCAGGTGAGCGTTGGCGCCGCTGGCGGAACCATTGCTGACTTCTTCACTCTGGGCCACTTCGGCCTTGATCTGGGTGTCGCCCATTTTCACGGTGACATCGGCACCGCGCAGATGCACATCCTCACCGTTCTGATTCTGGGTGATGGCGGTGACACCGGCTTTCAGCCGCTCATCAAACAGGTTAACGCCGGCACGGCCACCGCTGACATAACCGGGCGCCGCGTCTTCCACTTCGTATTCGGCGATAATATAGCGTGGATTAAAGCTGTCATCGGTGGCGCTGATCGGGCGCTTGAAATAGATAGTGCCGTCGTCGTAATCGATAACATAGTCGCTGTCGCGGCTCAGGGTTTCCGTGGAAACCACCACTTCACTGCGGTAACGGTCGCGTACTTCAATGGTAATGGTTTCACTGTTGAGTACGATATTTTCAGAACTCAGGTGGTACAGGCCGGAGGTTCCGTCGCCCTGAATTTCATCCCGCACTGAACCATTATCCGACTGGCTGATAAAGCCCGACAGCTCGACAATATCGCCCTGATAATGTGCCTGGGCTCCGGTCATTTTACGGTTGTACTGACTCAGAACGGTATCGCCCAGACCGGTGTTGATATCACCGAACATGGCATAGAAGCGCTCACGTTCAACCCGCACATACAGTTTACGCGCGGAGCTGGCGTCTAGCTGCTGCTGGCTGGCATCACCATACAGGGTGTAATAACGGTCCGGCTCAATCAGGCTGGCAAAGGCCTCGGCTTCCGGCTTGCCGGAGTCGTAAGCAGCGGTGATCAGCCATTCGCCGGAGACCTGACCCTGAGTAAAGAATGCCAGCCGGCCTTCTTCGTAAATGTTGTCACTGACATCGGCGGCATCCAGGCTGTCGCGGTTGCCGGAGGCCGAGTTGTAACCCACTGACAGGTCGCCGAGACCGACCAGAATCCAGTCGCGTGGTTGCGGTTTGAGCCAGACCTTAACCTCATCTTCCTGGCCATTATTGTGGGCAAAGGTCAGCCGCGCTTCACCGGCTTTGGTGGTCGGTGTCAGATAAATCAGCGCGATGCCGTCGTTACCGACCCGGTACTGCGGCTGATTCACATCGCCCAGCGGATTGGCTTCGATTTGTTTCCGCTCATTGTACAGTTCATACGGTGAGGCAATGGTCACCGTACCGGTGACACCATAGCGGATCGGGAAACCGTCTTTATCGGTCAGACGTACGGCAATCACCGGCGGATTCATACCATCGGCAATGGCGTGGGTTTTGTCCGCGACCAGTTCGGCCCTGGCCGGTACCTGAGCAAACTGCACGTTACGCTCAAACTGCGACACGATATCGCCGTCTTTATTGATGACGAAGACGCTGAAATGGTTGGCTCCGGGCTGCAGGTCAACGCCACGCCAGGTACTGACTGCCAGGTCGCGGTTTTTGCTTTTACTGGTGCCATCAAAATTCAATGGGCTCACCGGTTCATTGTTGAGCAGCAGGCGGATGTGTTCGTCTTTGCTGTGCGAAATGGCAATTCTGGTACTGGCAATGGCCGGGCTGCGGTCAACCGGTGGCCACAGCCATTGGGCATCATCGGCGGCGGTATTGAACCAGTTGTCACTGAACTCCGGCATTTCCGGCGCGTTATTATCTTCCGGCATACCGGCCGCGGTGGCCGGCAGTTGTGACAGGAAACCTTCGATCGACGCCTGCACTTCGGCGACCTGAATATCGGTATCTGTGCTGGCCAGACGGATATCCGGATCACCACTCAGTACTTTGACTTCCACGCGGCGGTTCCGGGCTCGGCCGGCAGCCGTCATATTGGTGGCAACCGGGGCGCTTTCACCACGGCCGGACGACAGAATATGCGACGGCTGCACGCCCAGCTGCTCGGCCAGATAATGCGCGACGGAAGAGGCGCGGGCTTCAGACAGTTGCTGGTTGTCGGCGTAAATATGACGGTTACGTCTGGCAATCGGGGTGCTATCGGTATGACCGATAACTTCAACCGTCAGATTGCGCAGACCGTGCAGGCGGTCTATTACCTGCTTCAGATTGGCTTTATCTTCGGCGGTCAGTTCATCTGAGAAATTGGCAAATTTCGGCGGATTAATCGGACGGATCTGACCATCATCCGGCGGCAGCTGCAGAATGGCGGTGGTGCTGGCCGGTTTAATCTGCTGCATACCCTGACCATCCGTGCGGAAACGGGTAATGGAACGCGCCGTCAGATTACCGCTGTCTGCTTTATCGCTGATTACGGCGGTAAAGGTCAGTTCATGGCTCCATTCTGCCGGTTTATCGCCCAGTTTATAAATCAGGGTGCCGTAGCTGACGCGCGGATCCGGCCATGCTTCGCCGTCCATAACGGAACTGCCGGGCTCATAAACAACACCTTCCGGCAGTGCGATCATCTGCATGATGTCATTGAGTGCCACACCATTGCCGTTTAACTGCAGGGTATAACGGATTTTTTCATCCACCGGTGAATGGTAGGGCAGTGAGCCATCGGCCAGTGGCTGCAGCGGCACCAGTTTATTGGTCAGGCGCTGGCTGACTTCACCGGTTTCCGGTTCTTTCATTTTCAGTGCGAAATCCACACGCCAGAAACTGCCGCCCTGGACATCAACGAACTGGCTGAAACTGCGTCCGGCATGGAAGCCCCGGTGATCACAGGTCATGACTTCCATATACGGTGGAATGGTACTGGTATCCAGCTGTACAACGTGGGTACCGGGGCGCACGTCTTCGATGTGCCATTCACCGTTTTTGTCGGTGACGACATAGGTGCCGTCTTCCATAAACAGACGGATATCCGGTACGGCTTCGGCATCCAGATTGCCATCGCAGTCATCCAGATAGACACGGCCGAACAGTCGGGCGGTGTCACTGAAAAATTCGTCTGTTACCTGTACCGATGCTTCGGCTTTATTGCTGCTGACGGCATCATCGTCCAGCCAGGCGACGTTGGTCAGACGGTCCTGAGCAAGTGCGGTGACCTGGGTGACATAGGTGATGGTCAGGGTTTCATCCGCCGCAATATCCGGCAGAGAAAATGTCAGGGTGCGGCCATCGGCAGTGATGGCAGGTTCGTCTGTTTTTTCATCATCGTAACGCACAGAACCACTGCGGTAGCGCAGGCCCACTGGCATTTTATCAATAATGCTGCCATCGCGGATGGCGGTATCGGCATTGCTCAGGGTAATGGTGTACTGAATAAAATCGCCCACAGCAACGTCGGTTTTATTGGCGGTTTTGCTCAGCAGCAGGCCGCTGTTCAGATCATCGGCCGGAATATCGCTGTAGAACACATTATTGGTGACGGTAAAACGGCTGCCGTAAGACGCATCGGTAATGGCGTAGCGGTCACCCAGATTGCTTTCTACTTCTGCGGCGGCTTTAGCGGACGGTACGCGGTATTCATCCGTTGCTGCAAAGGCCAGCTGGTATTCACCATCCGGTATATAAGGGAAGCGGAAAGCGCCGTCCGGCATATCGTCGTCAGCGGCCATAATTCTCAGTCTGCCGCTGCTGCTGTCCGGGCCGGTGGTAACGGTGGAAGCATAGGGAGTGACACCATCGTCATCATAAACGCTGGCCGCTTCACCTGTAGTGGCATCAATTAAAGTGACCCTGACGCCGTTGACCGGATCGCCGGTCAGCGCATTAATCACACGGCTGTATGGATCAAAGACAGCAGAGCTGGTGCTTTTATCGGTCGCATCGTTGCTGTCGGAGTAACTGGCGATCACGTCGGCGGCTCTGCTCAGCGACAGCACGCAGTCATTCCGGGACAGGCCGTCTGTACGGCTTGCGGTATCAATGACACCGGTGAATATACCGGTATTAATACCGCTTTCGGTCAGGCGCAGCTGCTCGGCATCGGCGCCATCGCCACTGACCAGGGTAATTTCAATCTGTTCTTCACGCGCCGGATTCAGGTTTTTATCCAGGTCTTCCAGCTGGATAAGCACCGGTTCTCCAATTTTGAAACCATAACCGGCAGCGCTGGTACTGTAGGTGGATGGCACGCTGTAGGCGGTGCCGGTCAGTCCGGATACCGATGTCACGGAACTGTAGTTGCCGCTGCTGTCCATGCATTCACTGGCATTGACTGTCAGACCGGACGCACTGGTTCCGGCAATATGCAGCAGGGTAATTTCCGACGGTGTCGGTGCAACGGAAGCCGGATTAATTTCTTCAGTAATAAAACTGGTGCTACTGGCTGTGCTGTAGCTGATACCGGATTTACTGAAGGAAGCAACCGCTGTGTTGGTAATCTGTGTATTGGCAGGCGTTGTTGCCGCCAGGGTGGATAAAGTGACCATCGCCGGCAACAGGCACAGCACAGCCCGGGCAGGAAGCCCGTGCTGAACAATGCGCTGTATAATCCGGCGGATGGTCTTCAGCATGCTGCGCTCTTATTGCACGACGACGTAGTAAACGATGTCGCTGGTGTAGCCGGCAGCAAAACTTCCGTATGCCACGGAAATATTGGTTGCTGTTGACGCTGATGTATCCGGGGTAACGGAGTTATCCGTTGCACCGTCAGACAGCGCGGCGGTATCGCTGGCAGCCAGATCCAGACAGGCACCGGTCGGGTCAACTGTATCGGCGGTTGCCACATTACAGAAGGTGGTTGCCGTCGGAACCGGGTCAGTAATGGTGACGCTGTCAGCCGCTCCGGAACCATTGTTCGTCACGGTGATGGTGTACTTCACAATGGCACCCGGAATGGCTTTCGGGTAAACGCCGGCTGTATCGTCCAGAGTACCGGTGAAGGGGTCCCACACCACGACACTGGATTTCACAATACCGCTTTTACTTGGGGTTTCAGGGTCAGTCGGATCGACGGTAAAGTCCGGCAGACTGCCCAGGGTGGAACCTGAATAAATAATTTCGGTATTACCGGCACTGTCGCTGGTATCGGCATAAACAAACTGAATAACATCAGCATCGTCGGCGCTGCCGGAGTCATCCGTCACTGTGGTGTTATCGCTGTTACCTGTGATCAGAACTTCTGCAGCAGCAGCATTCAGCTGCACACCGAGAATGCCGCCATCGGTTGCCGTGACTGACGCGCTGGGCACCAGTACGTACAGATCGTTGGACGTGGAATCTGCCGACAGTTCGATCAGATCACCGGAAGCGCCGGCGGTGTAAACCGTCTCTTCGGTCAGGTCGCCGTCACCGTCTGTATCCAGAACGTATTTAAAGGCTGTCGAACTGGTGGTCGCTGTCGGCGAATAGGTTGAGCTGCTGACATCAAAGTCGTCACTGGTACCGGTTACCGTCAGAGAGTAGAAGGCTTTGGTATTGGACGAGTTAGTCAGTTCTACCGCGCTGGTGACAAAATATTCGGTACCACCGAAATCAGTCGCCGTTGCGGTATACAGATCAGTGCCTACAGCATCCCAGTTAAAGTTGATTTTTACGTCAACCCTGAATTCTGCCGTTGCACTGATGGTTGGATTGCTGGATGACCCGTTTACGGTATAGCTCAGGGTCGCCTCATTTGAGATGGTGGTACCTGCATCGGTACCCGCTGCCCAGACCTGTGTTGCGGAGAGGCCGGCAAGGGTAATCGCAGCAGGAAGCACCATTTTCTGTATGAGTTTCATACACAGTCTCCTGATTATTTAATACGGACTTTAAATTCCACTTTGCCACTGGCTCCGGCCTCAACCGGCTGAGTCAGCTGCCAGCGGATGTGGGTATAGTCACCGGCTTTGGCCGGGCGGCTTTCGCCGTTTTCATTCACTGCCAGTTGGCTGGCGGCAGCAAACGTTTTGCCGCCATCGACGGAATAATCGATGACGGTATTCATTCCGGTGGCACTGTTGGCAAGGTAGGCCGCGGCCGCGGGAACGGGGTTGTTAATGACCACGTTTTCAGCCGCTTCACTGCCGTTATTGCGGTAGCTGATGCGGTAACCCACCTTGTCACCGGGAACGATTTTTTCGGCTGCCTGCCACTCTTCCACGACCGATCCATCAGCCTGGGGAACAGGCACAATTTTAAAAGCTTCTGTGGTCAGGCTTACCTCAGCCATTACCAGTGACGGAATGAGCAGCAGGGCCCAGATAAGAGTGCGCATGGCAGTCTCCTTTGTTATCAGTCGATAGTTACTTTGAACTGGATGGTGTAATCGGCTGCCGCAGACAGGTCGCCCAGATCAACGGTGACACGGCCATTGCTATCCAGCGTGGCTTCGTATTTACCGCCATCCGTATCAGTCGATGAATCAGTGAGCAGGGTGGCGTTGCTGCTGGTCAGTTCAGTGCCGGCCAGATCAGAGTTGGCGAGGTACAGGGAACCGGCAACAAAGGTGACCTGCTCCGGCAGCGCATCGGTGATAACCAGGCTGTCGACCGCATCAGAGGCTTCAACCAGAATCTGATAGGTGGTTTCAGTGCCAGGAATCGCGGTATCACCACCGAACGGATCAAGCTGAATCAGAACCGTTTTAGTCACGGTTACCAGGTCGCTGTTGGCGGTGACGGTATAGGTGTGATCCTGCTGGTAATAAGCACCGTCAATAGCCACTACGGCGTCAGTGCCACTGTCACCCACGCCATCAAGAACATCACCGGCAGACGCTGCGGATGCGCCGCTGGTCTGTGAGGTGGCAGTCAGGTTGGTGATGGCCTTATCACCGACGGAAACACCCGCGGGAATGGAAACCGCGACGTACAGCACAACGCTTTCATCAGCATCCAGGTTGATCAGGCCATCAGTAGCCAGTTCACTTTCAGTGCCGCTGAAGCCGCTGGTTTCGTCTTCCTGATAAATGGTGATGTCTGCAACATCAAAGTCGATACCGGTCAGGGCATTGCTCACGTCAATGACATAGTCTTCACTGCCGTTACCTGTGTTGGTTACGGTGTAGGTCACCACGACATTGGTTTCACCGGCGGTCACATTGGTCGCGGTGGTGCTGCTGTCCACGGTGACGTCGATGATTTCCTGCACGGTGAACTCTGTGGTGCTTTCTGCGGTCAGAGGTGTGGCTGAGTCAGTCGGTGAATAGTAGGTAGCAGTCGCGGTGTTGGAGACTTTGGTACCTGCCGTGGTACCTTCAGCCCAACTGGCCGTTGCTGCCATTAAGCCTGCAAAAAGCAGGACAGTGTGTTGCAGGGTCTTCATAGGTTACTCCTTATTGGACCTTTACTTGATAGCGGAAAGTAAATTCAGGATGCGTGCTGCCATCCGATGAATTCAGGGTGCCTTTGGGATGCAGACGGACAGCCGTTACATTGGGGTCGTAACCATCGCCGTTTTCATCCACCGGGCTGTAGCCATAGGTCATGCCATCGCTGGCATCACTGTCGCTGGAAAAATCAATGTCATCACTGTCGCTCGACAGTGAAATAAAACTGAAAGTGAGTCCGGAATTATTCAGGTCTTCAAACAGCACCGGACTGCCGGCAGAAAAATCACCGATAAACAGTTCAGTCTCCGGCGACAGAATTTCTTCAATAATCAGGGAATCGGTATCTGCAGAGCCTTCGCCCTGATTAATGGCCGACAGGGTAATCACCACTTCGGCTCCGGGAATGGCTTTCGGATTTTCCGTGCTGTTGACCGGATCGTTCTGTACGGCAGACGAACGGGTCAGAGTAAGCTCGGGGTATAACAGAACCGGGATCAGGACGGAGTTGACGGAAGAAACTTCGCCTTCATAACCTTCTTCAGCTTTTACCGTTGCAACCCAGCTGCCGTTGGCTGCATCTGCTGCCAGGGTATATTCGTATTCATAATATTTATAAATGCCGGCAGTCCCCGTTGCAGCCAGTTGCCCGTTGTCGAGAATGCTGTTGCCGGCGGGATCGGAAAGCGAAATAGCGGCGGAGGTAATATCATCGACGCCGAACGGGTCAGAGACTTTTGCCCGGATATAAAATGTCTGGCCACGCTCTGCTGCGGTAATCAGATTGCCGTCCGGATAGGCGGCGTCATACAGAGAGACGTCTTCAACGTTAATGACGGTTTGTGACGTCAGCTCAAAACGGGCCGCTTCACTGCCATTGCTGAAAAAGAAATCCACATCACGGGAGTGATTAAGCGTATTGACGCCGATGGTCAGGGTCAGAGAAGTGCCGGCGCTGAGCTTGCCGCTGCCGCTGATCGACAGGTCAGCCTCAAGGCGGGTGGGTGAGCCATTACGGTCTGAAACCCGAGTGTTGGAAAGCGTGGTGGTGGCGAGAACATCGGCGCCATTACTGAGTTCAATACTGAAATCGTATGCACGGTTGAATATTGAATTTGCCCGGGCAAAGAAAGTCAGGGGAACCGTTTCTGAAGTGTCCAGCTGAAGATCAGTCACCAGTGCCGGAGATAATGTCCAACTGTAGCTGCGGTTGTCGCTCACTCGTTGATAGTCGGATTCTGAATTTTCTGCGATCCGGTCAGCCAGGTTGTCCGGATGCAGATAAACCGGCTTATTGCCCTGAGTCACGGTCACCGCGTCAACTGTCATGGTCGTGGCGACGGCAACGTATACCGAACCGTTGATATCGGCCACGGCGGTATTACCGGCCTGTTCACCGCTGACCGCGCTGTCGCGGATGTCCGCATCAATCACGATACTGACGGTGGCATTGTTGGCGATGCTGATATTGCTGACAGAAATCTGCTGTCCGCTGATGCTGTAGGAAGCGCCGCCAGGCACAGATGCGACGCTGAAGCTGTCGAACAGAGAGTCCATTACGTCACTGATCTCAATGCCAGTGACGGCCGCTCCGCTGTGATTGGTCAGTGAAATGGTATAGCGCAGGGTATCGCCGGCACGGACGATGCCGCCATCCAGATCCATGGCGGTTTTGCTGAAACTGTAAATGGCATTATTAATCCGGGTGGTGACGGAGGCACTGTTATTACCACTGTGGTGATCGAAATTATCAGCAGTGACGGTGGCCGCCAGCTCATAGGACGAAGCGCTGTTATTACTGCTGTCCAGAGAGATAATCAGAGGAGATGCATCTGCTCCGTCAGTGATTGCTGCGGCATAGCTGCAACTGACGTTCAGACTGCCGGCCGTACATGACCAGCCAGCCCCGGAGTAACTGTAAAAATCCATGTCATCCAGTGCAAAGGTCAGACTGGCGCCGGAGATTTCGTCGAGCGGGCCATTGTTATGGATATTGAAGGTGTATGTGGCCAGTTCACCGCGGTATACCGCAACTGGTCCGGAGACACTGAGCTCCAGGTCGCTGACCGGCTGGTTCGGCACGCTGATGACTTCGGCTGTCAGGAAAACCTGATCCTGGCCGGTGGAATAGGTGGTGGTGACGGAGGTAGCACCAGCGGTCAGATAGCTGCTGATGTCATACATGTCGACATCAACACCACTGGTGCTGCCCTGCGTGTTTGAATAGGAATTGAACTGATTGCTTCTGGGGTTATTAAAGTCGGTCAGCAGGTGACCGTTGAACATCAGGCGCTCACTGGAGCCATTGCGGTCGTAGGAGTTACCTTCATCGCCTTCCCAGGTGATATGAGCATGATGTCCGCCTTTGGCTGACGGATCATCAGCAATAATGAAATTGCTCGGGCTGAGGGTGATGGAGTTGCCCCAGAAAATCTGAAACCCATCAAAAATATTGACGACCCGCAGAGGTTCGTCGGTATTTTCATAAATCGCCAGCAGGGACCAGCCCCCATAAGCACCGCCGCCACTGCAGTACTGGTTGCTGCCATCGAAATAGAGGCCGGACACGGTGTAGCTGCGGCTGCTGGAGCTGACGATGGAAGTGACATCGGCTTTGGCACTGTAATAGGGCAGACCTTCATCGTGGGCAGTGTACAGCTGATCCGCTGTTACCGTGTTGCCACCGAAGCTGACCTGGCTGTCTGCATTACCGGACCCTGACCAGTACAGGAATGCAGCAACCACCGAGCTGCCGGAAGGAATGGAGAGCGACGCTGAAGAAGCACTCAGCCGGCTGCAGCCATCATTGCCATAGCGGACCGTGTTGCCGGTTACGGCAAAGGACATATTGCCGGCATAACTGTCGCGGAGAACAACAGGCTCTTCTGCCATTATATTGACGGAAAACAGAGTAAAAAGAGCAGACAGAAGTACTCCCCCGACTCCTGATCGGGTTTTTGCCGGGCACAGCCGGAGCACGTCCGCTTTACCGGGTAAGCGGATTGTCTGAAGAAAATGAGACACTTTGATACTAATTAAGTCTTGGTCATGTTGCGCAATGCGGTGATGGTATGGGGCGGGGTATGGCCAGTCAATTTGCCGTCGTTGAACTTATGTTCAGATAATGTGGTAGGTAACTTATTGTTTTACAGGGATTATTTGCTTTTCTGGTGGTAATCGGCCGAAAGCGGCAGAATCACAGCTGCTTGCTGCAAAATATCGTCACTTTTAGTACTGATAAGGGGATCACTGCAGAGGAAATGTGACCAAAAATGTCAGTTGTAAATTAAATTTACTATATGTTTCTTTTTGTAATTATTCGGGTTTTGGCGACAAAATAATGCCGGAATTAAGAAAGGTTAACAATTGGTCTCAGGCGACAGACCGCTGGCCTGGCATAAATCCGTAAAGCGTCAGTCAGTTTGCTGTGGCTTGTGAGAGGAATGAGATATGCTGATTGGGCAGGTTTCTTTGAGCCGGGCATAAAAAAACCGGCCGAAGCCGGTTTCTGACACTCTGATAAATCAGAAGCTGTATTTGGCAGTAAACTGCAGACGATCCAGATCGCCTTCAACGTCATTGCCTCTGTCCAGATTCGCCATGCTGTACTCAACACCGTAAGTCAGTGACTTGTCCGGTGAGTACATCAGGTTAACGCGGGTGCTGGAGGAAGACTGTTCAGTGTCATCTTCCAGGTCGGAGTCAAACATTGAGTAAGCGATGGTGCTGCGCATCTGTGAATTCCAGTGGTGACGGTACGCAATGAAGGCGGCATCAACCGAGTTGGCTTCCAGTTCACCATCGGCGTTGATGATCACGTCACTGACCTGACCCAGGCCGACGTAACGGGCAACATCACCAGTGGTGTAGCTGAATTTCAGGTCATCCGCACCCAGCATGATTTTACCGGACAGGCTGACACCAAAACCGGTTGTGGTTTCGTCAATACCAGCACCATCCTGATAGGCAAACTGACGACCGATCGCTGCAATAGCGAAGGAATGATCACCGGCTTTCAGGTTGTAGCGGGCAACGATGTCAGGAATGCCGCCATCATCTGTGGTACCCACACCTTTCACCGTTGTTTCAGGGTTTTCCAGAGAGAACTGGAAGTCACCCATGGTGTAACGGATCTGGGATTGGCGGTTGAACACAGTACCGTCACTGACACCCAGGAAGTCAACGGTTTCCGGCAGGGCACCTACGTTCATGAATGTGGACCAGGTCTGACCGACGGTCACATCATTGTAGGTGAAGAAAGCATGACGCAGGCGTGGGCTGTAGGAGTTGGAGACAACTTCATTACCCTGTGCTGAGCCAAGGAAATCCAGTTCGACAAAACCGGTCACTTTTTCGCCGTTATCCAGTGTGGTTACGGTTTTGAAATTGAAGCGGGAAGATTTGGCGCTGAAATCCATGCTGCTGGTTTCATCGGCACCACCGGCGCTGGTCGGAATGGTCGACGGAACATAGAAATCCCGGCCCAGGCTCGCTGCACCAAGGTCACCATCGGAATACTGGCTGTACATCGCATCAAGCTTGATATAGCCGCCATAGCTGAACTCGGTATTTGCTGCCTGAACTGCCAGGGGCAGGGCACTGGCCAGCAGAATCAGAGGGGTTTTGCGCATGTCACTCTCCTTTTTTATCGTAATTGTGCCCGCTCACTATGGTGCACGGTTTCTGTGCAGCAAAATTAGCCAAAGGTCGAACTTTTAACGAAATAAGTAGAAGTACGTACGCTCCGGTTCGTGGGAATACGGTGATCCGGCCCGTTATGGGGTATTTGTTTGAGGATTATTGATACAGACAACACCGGAGTAGTGGAATATTGCGGCTCAGCGCCCGGAAATATGTGGCATATATGGAGTGATTGAGGCGGTTTTATGCTGAGCCTGGTTATTAATAACGCGGTGCTGCTTTGCTTATACTTGGCCAGTATCAGCTTTTTATCCCGTTTACCCCCGTTTTCCGTGCTCTGTTATGGAGCATAAGTTCCTGTTTATACCGGAAAAATGCAGTGTCCCGGATTGAATAGACCATTGTCTAATTTTGACGGAGGCGTGCAGTGACCAATATTGATACACAGGAAATATACAGAGCGCAGAAGCATTCGCGAGCTAAAAATAATCATTCGGGAGAACGCTATGAGCGACCAGAAGGTATATCCGGTTAAACCAGAATTCGCCAATTCGGCGTGGATTGATAACGATAAATATCTGCAGATGTATCAGCAGTCGGTCATTAACCCTGAGGGTTTCTGGCGTGAACAGGCTGAATCACGCATTGACTGGATCAAACCATTCACCAAAGTACGTAACGTTTCTTTTGACGATCACAACGTCAGCATCCGCTGGTTTGAAGACGGTACGCTGAATGCCTCTGCTAACTGTCTCGACCGTCACCTGGAAACCCGTGGCGACCAGACAGCCATTATCTGGGAAGGCGATGATCCGGATCAGGACCGCCATATCACCTATAAAGAGCTGCATGAAGAAGTCTCGCGTTTTGCCAATGCGCTGCGTGGACAGGGCGTACGCAAAGGCGATGTCGTCTGTATTTATATGCCGATGATTCCGGAAGCGGCAGTCGCCATGCTTGCCTGTACCCGCATCGGTGCGATTCACTCTGTGGTATTCGGTGGTTTCTCTCCGGACGCGCTGGCAGGCCGTATTGAAGACAGTAACGCGAAAATCGTTATTACTTCCGATGAAGGGGTCCGTGGTGGTAAGCATGTGCCGCTGAAAGCCAACGTTGACGAAGCGCTGACTCACCCGAGTATCCGTTCACTGGAAAAAGTGATTGTAGTGAAACGTACCGGTAAAGATGTGGCCTGGCACAGTGCGCGTGACGTCTGGTACCACGACCTGCTGGCTATTTCTTCACCGCACTGTCCGCCGGAAGAGATGTCTGCGGAAGATCCGCTGTTTATTCTGTATACCTCAGGCTCGACCGGTAAACCTAAAGGTGTGGTGCATACCACCGGTGGTTACATGGTCTGGGCCTCCATTACGCATCAGTATGTGTTCGATTATCACGATGGTGATGTTTACTGGTGTACTGCGGATGTGGGCTGGATTACCGGTCACACCTATCTGCTGTACGGACCGCTGGCTAACGGTGGTATCACCCTGATGTGTGAAGGTGTGCCGAACTACCCGGATATTAACCGCTTCTCACAGATCGTTGATAAGCACAGTGTGAATATTCTCTACACCGCGCCGACGGCGATCCGTTCGCTGATGGCAGAAGGCTCGAAAGCCATTGAAGGCACACACCGTGAATCCCTGCGTCTGCTGGGTTCTGTGGGGGAGCCGATCAACCCGGAAGCCTGGCAGTGGTATTACGATGTGATCGGCGAGCAGCGCTGCCCGATTGTGGATACCTGGTGGCAGACTGAAACCGGCGGCATCATGATTACCCCGCTGCCGGGCGCGACCGATATGAAGCCGGGTTCTGCAACCCGTCCGTTCTTCGGCGTACAGCCGGCGCTGGTGGACAATGCCGGTATGCTGGTAGAAGGAGCCACCGAAGGTAATCTGGTGATGGTCGACAGCTGGCCGGGTCAGGCCCGTACCGTGTACGGCGATCACGACCGCTTTGTGCAGACCTACTTCTCCACCTTCCGCGGTATGTATTTCACCGGTGACGGCGCCCGCCGTGATGAGGATGGTTACTACTGGATTACCGGCCGTGTGGATGATGTGCTGAACGTTTCCGGCCACCGTATGGGCACCGCAGAGATCGAAAGTTCTCTGGTGGCACACCCGAAAGTGGCAGAAGCGGCCGTTGTGGGTTACCCGCACGACATCAAAGGGCAGGGTATTTACGTCTATGTCACCCTGAATGCCGGGGAAGCGGCTTCGGATGATCTGGTGAAAGAACTGCGTAACTGGGTTCGTGGTGAAATCGGCCCTGTGGCGACACCGGATCTGATTCAGATCACACCGGGACTGCCGAAAACCCGTTCCGGTAAGATCATGCGCCGTATCCTGCGTAAGATCGCCGCCAACGAGCATGATTCTCTCGGTGATATCTCAACGCTGGCTGATCCGTCAGTAGTGGATTCGCTGATTGATGAGCGCCTCAACCGTCAGTCCTGAACGACCGGCTGATGTCAGAAACTGCCCCGGGATTCACTCCCTGGGCAGTTTTTTGCTTTAACATAAGCTCAGGTCTGTTATAACAATAAAAAGGTTGTCATATGACAGTCGTGAGGTTCTGCGGAGGGGACTATGCAGCTCGCACAAAAGATTATTATTGCCGATGACCACCCGTTATTCCGTACTGCCATGCAGCAGGCGGTAAAACAGCTGGTAACGGATGTTGCCATTGAGCAGGCAGAGTCTCTGCCGGAGCTGCAGCAGGTGGTGGAAAAGCATAAAGATGCCGATCTGATCCTGCTGGATCTGCAGATGCCGGGAGCACATGGCTATTCCGGTCTGGTGTTCCTGCGTTCTCACTATCCGGAAATTCCGGTGGTGGTGGTCTCCGCCTGCGAAGACCCGGCCATTATGTGTCAGGCGATTGACCACGAAGCGTCGGGTTATATCGCCAAATCGTCACCGCTGGAAGATATTGCCAAGGCCATTCAGATGGTGCTGCAGGGCGATATTTATCTGCCTGAGGTTGCCCGCCGTCATCAGCATCAGCCAAACCAGAATGCACTGGATCTGGCTGAGCGTCTGGCGAGTCTGACACCTCAGCAGTTCCGGGTGCTGACTATGATGTCGGAAGGCATGCTGAACAAACAGATTGCTTATGACCTCGACGTCAGTGAAGCCACCATCAAGGCGCATGTCACCGCCATCTTCCGTAAGCTGGGCGTACGTACCCGTACCCAGGCGGTGATTGCTGTACAGAGTCTGGATATCGAAAAGCCGGATACCGTGATCGCCGGTCAGGCGTGAGCCGGACCGACGCATAAAAAAGCTGGCCAGGGCCAGCTTTTTTATTGCCTGTCAGCGTATCAGGCGGCGTATCAGCGCCCGCAGAGCCGCCGGCCGTACCGGTTTACGCAGGAACCAGAAACCGAGCTCGCGGGCCTCTTTCTCCACTTCAGGACGCGGGTCGGCGGTGATCAGTACCCCGGGAATATCCTCGTTGAAATGCTGACGCAGTACTTTCATCGCCTGCAGGCCGGTTTCCTCATTATCCAGCTGGTAGTCTGCCAGCATGATCTGTGGCCGGAACGGCACTTCAGCGGTTTCGGCCAGATCGCGGCAGGCGTAGACATTACAGTGCCAGCTGCTGAGCAGGGCATTCATGCCGGCAAGGACTTCGGCGTCATTATCGATACAGAAGGTTTTCAGTCCTTCGAAACTGCCGGTCGCCCGGCTGATGCTTTCCTGTGATGCGTGCTGTTCATCGGCCTGAGCTGCGGTCAGTGGCAGGGTGATGCTGAAGCGGGTGCCATTGCCGACCCAGGAATCCACATCCACCTGATGGTTCATACGCTTGGCCATGCGGTCAACAATGGCCAGCCCCAGCCCCAGCCCTTTGGTGTCCTGATATTCCTGATTCAGACGGCGGAATTCACCGAAGATTTCTTTCAGTTTGGAGCGCGGGATGCCGGGGCCGGTATCCCAGACCTCAATCATCAGTTCTTCACCACGCTTGCGGCAGCCGAGCAGAATGCCGCCTTTATTGGTGTAACGGACGGCGTTGGAGAGCAGATTCTGGATGATCCGGCGCAGCCAGTGGGCATCACTCATCACCCAGTAATCACACTGGCGGAAACGCAGTTGCAGGCCCTTCTCAGCGGCCAGGGCGGTGAATTCATCACGCAATGGCTTGAGCACCGCCGCCAGGCGGATCGGCCGCAGTGTTGGCTCCATGGCGCCGGCATCCAGTTTGGAAATTTCCACCAGTACCGACAGCACATCTTCCGCCGACTGCAGTGAGCCTTCCAGATGGCTGAGCAGGGTGCGCTGCTCATCGTTCAGCTGGTGCTGGGCGAGGGTGGAGGCAAACAGCTTGGCGGCATTCAGCGGCTGCATCAGGTCGTGACCGGCCGCGGCGAGGAAGCGCGTTTTACTGGTATTGGCTTCAATCAGCTGCGAGGTCAGGTCATCCAGTTCCTGACTGCTTTTCTCAACCCGTTGTTCGAGCGTGATATTGGCTTCTTTCAGCGCCTGCTCAGCTTTGCGGTGCACCGTGATGTCGGTGAAACTGGTGACGAAGCCGCCGTCCGGCATCGGGTGACCCTGCATATAGATCACCACACCGTTGGGCAGCAGGCGTTCGAACTGGTGGGCCGAGCCTTCACGCAGGAAATTCATCCGCCGGGCAACCTGCTCTTCAATACTGCCGCTGCCACAGAAACCGCGGCGGGCGTTGAATTCAATGATTTCGGCAATGGGCTTACCGACCTGAATCATTGCTGGCGGGTAGTTGAATATCTCCAGATAACGCCGGTTCCAGGCCACCAGGTTGAGGTTGCGGTCAATCACACTCACGCCCTGCTGCAGATTTTCCAGCGCTGCCTGCAGCTGTTCGCGGCTCATGGCAAAGGCCTGGCTGGCCTCACTGGCGAGGAAGGCCAGGTCGCGGATCTGAATCTGCTCCCCGCCCAGCAGAGTGGAGAAAATAACCCGCGCGGAGGATGAGCCGACGACTGAGGCGAGCAGTTTTTCCGCGTCGTGCAGCAGCTCATTGGAGGCCATGGCATGGTCATACTGAATGCCGTGACGGGCCTGATAATCAGCAAAGAAGGATTCTGCCTTCTTGTAGCCGAGGATACGCTCCAGCACCACGCGCACATCATCGACCTTACAGGTGAACGACGGTGCCACCGCGTTGCCACTCAGTGATGCTTTGGTGCTGGTGAAATCCGACGCCAGCATGCGTTCCCTGACCGAGGCATTGGTGACCACCGAAAAGAAGATATACAGCGAAATGTTCATACTCAGGCTGAAGATGACACCAAAGCTGAAGTCATCCAGATTCAGGCCCAGCATCTGGGTGGTATTACTGGCGGCGCTCAGCCCCTGGGACAGCACCGGCCACAGCAGAGTATAGACCCAGATGGCGGTGCCGCTCAGCAGACCGGCGATGGCACCCTGGCGGTTACCACCCTGCCAGATCAGGCCCCCGATCAGTGGTGGGGCGAACTGGGCAACGGCGGCGAAAGACAGCAGGCCGATGGCGGCCAGTGATTCAAACTCACCGACCAGGCGGTAAAACAGGTAGGAGCTGAGAATCATCACCAGAATCACCACCCGGCGCACAGTCAGCACCAGGGTGCGGACGCTGGATGACTGCTGGAAATCGGCCTGCTGCTGGGTATTACGGAAAAACGCCGGCAGGATAAGCTCATTCGACACCATGGTGCTGACGGCGATGGTGGCCACGATGATCATCCCGGTGGAAGCGCTGCCACCGCCGATAAAGGCAATGACGGCCAGCATATCCTGACCGAGCGACACTGGCAGGCTCAGCACATAGGTGTCCGGGCTAAAGCCAAGATCACGCATAAACAGATGGCCGGTCAGGGCAATCGGCACCACGAACAGCAGCATCAGGAACAGGTAAGCCGGGAACATCCAGCGCGCGGTACGAACGTGGCTGGCGGATTCATTTTCGATCACGGCCACCTGAAACTGGCGTGGCAGACAGAGAATGGCAAAGCCTGCCAGCAGGGTCTGCAGGATAAAGGCGAGTGATATAATGTCGCTGTGGAACAGGGCGTGATCCGGCATCACGGTTTTGGACAGCGCCAGCAGGTCAAACGGGGATTCAAACAGCGTGGTCATTACCCAGACGCCGACGGCAATCAGTGCCAGCAGTTTGACCATGGATTCGAAGGCCACGGCCAGAATCATGCCAGGGTGCTGCTCACTGGCATCAATATCCCGGGTGCCGAAAATAATCACGAACAGAGCCATGGCCCAGCTGATATGAAAGGCTGTGTCTTCCCAGAATGGCAGGCTCAGGGGGCCGGTGGTGCCCAGCGGCTGGGTCACCAGCTCAAAGGTGGTGGCAATGGCTTTCAGCTGCAGGGCGATATAAGGGACCACACCCAGAACGGCGACCAGGGTGACGAGAATGGCGAGGGTATGATCACGGCCGTAACGGGTGGCAATAAAGTCGGCGATGGAGGTCAGCCGCTTTTCTTTGGCGATGCGGATGATCTTGCCAAGCATGCGCCAGAACAGCAGCAGAAACAGGATCGGACCGACGTAAATGCTGAGAAACAGCCAGCCGCTGGTCGCAGCCTGACCGACGGCGCCATAAAACGTCCAGGAAGTGCAGTAAACCGCCAGTGACAGGCTGTAAACCAGCCCGGTGTTGTGGATGGGTTTGCCACTCTGGGCTCTGCGGTCTCCGTACCAGGCAATCCAGAAAAGAGTGCCGATGTAGAGAACGGAAATGGAAATCAGCTGCCAGCCCGGAATCATAGTTTTCCCGTTATTATTGTCCGTATTATTGTCGTGTCTTGGACCCAGTCGAGCAGCTTACCATGATGGCGTGACGGCAGCGTGCCGCAGGGGGATGGTTGTTAGACTAAGGTCGTAATTCTCATCCGGCAAGCGCTGGGGGATTTCTTTCCTTATTCTGTTCTGCCGCGCACCTGCCTGTGGCGCCTCGACTATGGTCGTGCTGAGGCGGCGGCAGAGTCTTTGTAAACTGTTGCCAATAGTCAGGGTGGAGCCCTGAAGCCGTGCATTTGTGGAGCAGGCATGCAGCCCGATATTTACAACCGCATTCAGGGACACCCGGATTTTCATAAACTGGTGCAGAAACGCAAAAGTTTTGCGCTGAGATTATCGGCCGTGGTGCTGGTGATGTATTTCACCTTTATTCTGCTGGTGGCTTTTGCGCCGGGCGCTCTGGCGCACCCGGTGGCGTCCGGTACTGTCATTACCTGGGGAATTCCTGTTGGTGTTTTTATCATTATTTCGTCGTTTCTGCTGACCGGTATTTATGTGAAACGCGCCAATACCGAGTTCGATGAAGAAAACCAGCGCATCATTGAAGAGTGTCTCAGGGGTTGAGAAATGTCTGTAAAAATTCTGACTGTGATCGCTGCGCTGATGACTGCGGCCCCGGTTCTGGCGGCTGATGCGCTATCCGGTGCGGTAGAACAGCAGGCGACCAACTGGTCGGCCATTGTTATGTTTCTGATCTTTGTGGCCTTTACGCTGGGGATTACCGTCTGGTCCAGCCGCCGCACCCGTTCGGCCGCCGATTATTACGCCGCCGGTGGTGGTATCACGGGTTTTCAGAATGGCCTGGCGATTGCCGGCGACTATATGTCGGCGGCCTCATTTCTCGGTATTTCCGGGCTGGTTTACCTGTCCGGTTTTGATGGCCTGATTTATTCCATCGGCTTTCTGGTGGGCTGGCCTCTGATTCTGTTTATGATTGCCGAACGGCTGCGTAATCTGGGCAAATTTACCTTCGCCGATGTGGCGTCTTTCCGTCTGGGTCAGCGTCAGATCCGCACTCTGTCCGCGGTTGGTTCCCTGTGCGTTGTTTCTCTGTATCTGATTGCGCAGATGGTGGGCTCCGGCAAGCTGATTCAGCTGTTGTTCGGACTGCCTTATTCTTATGCCGTGGTTCTGGTTGGCATTCTGATGGTGCTGTACGTCACCATGGGTGGCATGCTGGCCACCACCTGGGTGCAGATCATCAAAGCGGTGTTATTGCTGTCAGGAGCCAGCTTTATGGCGCTGATGGTGCTGGTGCATGTGGGCTTTGATCTTGGTGATCTGTTCCTGCAGGCGACACAGGTACACGAAAAAGGTACGGCGATTATGGCCCCCGGTGGCCTGGTGTCCGATCCGGTATCGGCTATCAGTCTCGGCATTGCCCTGATGTTCGGTACCGCCGGCCTGCCGCATATCCTGATGCGTTTCTTTACCGTGGCGGATGCCAGAGAGGCCCGTAAATCCGTGTTCTTTGCCACTGGTTTTATCGGCTATTTCTATATCCTGACCTTTATTATCGGCTTCGGTGCCATTCTGCTGGTGTCCACCAATCCGGCCTTCTTTAGCACGGCCGGTCAGTTGCTGGGCGGCAATAATATGGCCGCCATTCATCTTGCCGGCGCGGTGGGTGGGGATCTGTTTCTTGGCTTTATTTCGGCGGTGGCCTTCGCCACCATTCTGGCGGTGGTCTCCGGTCTGGCGCTGGCGGGAGCTTCGGCGGTATCGCACGACCTGTATGCCAACGTGTTCCGGCCGGACGCCAGTGATGAAGAAGAAGTGCGCGTTTCAAAAGTCACGACCATGGTGCTGGGGGGTATTGCCATCGCGCTGGGGATTCTGTTTGAACAGCAGAATATCGCCTTTATGGTGGGACTGGCTTTTGCGATTGCCGCCAGTGCCAATTTCCCGGTGCTGTTTCTGTCGATGTACTGGAAACGCATGACCACCCGTGGTGCCATGGCCGGCGGCTGGCTGGGCCTGATTACCGCCGTGTCGCTGGTGGTTCTTGGCCCAATTGTCTGGGTGCAGATTCTGGGCAATGACGAAGCGGTCTTTCCGTATAAATATCCGGCCTTGTTCTCTGTCATCGTTGCATTTGCCGGCATCTGGTACTTTTCTGTAACAGATAGGTCGACAGCAGGAGCACAGGAGCGTGAAAAATTTGATCAGCAGTTTGTCCGTTCTCATACCGGACTGGGAGTGTCTGACGCCTCCGGTCACTGATAACTGCTCTGAATTTAACGGCGGCCTGTGCTGTCGTTATACCCTTGCCTCCGAGCTGGGGCTCCCCTTGGCACCGCGTTCCGCGGTGTCTTTTTTATTTCTGGGAGAGTGTTTTTTTCAGGGAGATTGTTTATGACTATCCAGATTAACCTTAACCAGCCGCCGTTCAGTTTTCTGTCAGAACAACAGCTCGGATGGCTGACCAGTAAACTGGATCTGGTTTTCTTTCCCGCCGGTGCTGTCATCCTGGATGAAGGGCAGGCCGCCCCTGGTATTTACATCGTCTACAAGGGGGTGGTTGAAGAAACTGATCAGGACGAAACCCAGGTATTTTCTCAGTACGGAAAAGAAGATGTCTTTGATGTCAGGGCGGTGCTGGAATCCGGCTGTAAACACCGTTATACGGCGCTGGAAGAAACCCTGTGTTATCTGCTTCCGGCACAGGATTTTGTGCAGCTGCTGAATGACTCCCGTGACTTTTCCATTTATTTCAAAACCGATCTGGGGACGAAGGAACAGCTGGTTGAGCAGCGTGAAAGTGGTGGCGTATCGGAATTTATTCTGTCCCGTATAGATGAAGATACGGTACGCCCGGCGGTTTACGTTACCGGTCAGACCAGTCTTGCCCGGGTCGCAGCGATGATGGAAGAACAGAAACAGGATGCGGTGCTGGTAAGAACGGCACGCCGCACCGGTATCGTCACCGGCACCGATCTGCTGCGCTCGACCCTGCTGGGTGATAAAACCCGTCAGAGCAAGGTTGCCGATATTGCCCAGTACGACCTGATCGAAGTTGCTTACGGTGATTTTCTGTTCAACGCGCTGCTGAAAATGACCCAGCATAATATTGAGCGGGTGGTGGTGACCCGGGATGGCGATATTGTCGGCATCCTCGAACTGATGGATATGCTCAGCGTCTTCTCTACGCACTCGCATGTGATAGCCATGCGCATTGAGCAGGCGAAGACCATGAAAGAGCTGGTCACGGCCGCCAGACGGCTGGAGGTACTGGTCGACAGCCTGTTTAATCAGGGCGTTAAAGTTGTCTCCATTATGGAGCTGATCACCACCCTGAACCGGCGTCTGATGCAGCGTGCATTCGATATGATTTTCCCCGAACGGCTGCGTAACAGTGTCTGTATTCTGGTGCTGGGCAGCGAAGGACGTGGCGAGCAGATTCTGAAAACCGATCAGGACAATGCCATTATTCTGGCTAATGAACACGACCGTGAAGCGGTATTGCCATTGTTGCAGCGTTTGCATGAAGCGTTACTGGATTTCGGTTATCCGCGTTGTCCGGGAGGCGTGATGTTTATCAATGATGCCTGGATCCATACCGTTGAAGGCTGGCAGCAGCGGGTGGACCGCTGGCTGAATTCCGCCGCCCCGGATGCAATGATGAACATGGCCATTTTTATGGACGGAGAGCCGGTGTGTGGTAATGCTGAATTATTCACGCCGGTCAAAGCCAGCTGGCAGCGTGAATCCCTGCGCTCCAGTATCGCCTCAGCCTGGTTTGCCCGGCCGGCACTGCAGTTTGAAACCCCGCTGACCTTCCTCGGTAAAATCCGTGAAGATCATGGCACCATTGATATCAAAAAAGGCGGCATTTTTCCGCTGGTTCATGGTGTACGGGCTTTGGCGTTTGAATACGGCATCAGCGAGTGTAATACGCTTGAGCGCATTGAGCGGTTGAAAGAAAAGCATGTATTGGATGAGGAAGGTGCACAGGGATTGCGCGATGCCCTGCTGCTGTTCCTGCGTATTCGTCTGCGCCAGCAGCTGGATAATGATATTGACAATCCGGGCCTGAGCCAGCAGCTGCAGCTGGATTCACTGCGCAGCGTTGACCGCAGTCTGCTGCGCCATGCACTGCACCGGGTGAAAAAACTGAAACAACTGCTGATCAATCATTACCATCTGGAGAGCTTTTAATGGCGCCACTGAAGTTCTGGAAGAAGTTATCCGGTCAGCTGCCGCCACAGGGCCGCTGGGCACATATGGCTGACCCTTATGATGGTGATGAAGTGGTGGTACTGGATTGTGAAACCAGTGTGTTTGATAAGAAGAAAGGTGAACTGCTCAGCGTGGCGGCCGTACGGGTGAAGGGAAAGGAAATCCGCCTGTCACAGGCACTGGATCTGACGGTGAAGTCCGATGCTGTTACCGACCCCAATGCGGTACGGGTTCATTATCTGCGTCGTGAAGACCGGGAGCAGGGCGTGGCGGTGTCGGAAGCGATCGAAAATGTGCTGGATTTTATTGGTAACCGGCCCATCTGTGGCTTCTATATCGAATATGACCGCGCCATTCTTAACCGCTATATCAAACAACTTTACAACTTTCAGCTGCCGAATAAATTTATCGAAGTGTCGGAAATTTATGTACGTAAAAAGCGCCGCCTGGTGCCGGAGTTGCAGTTGGATTTAACCTTTGAAGGGCTGGCCAGGGATCTGAAAGTTCCGGTGATTGAACGGCATACTGCCATGGGTGATGTTATCTCCACGGCGCTGATGTATATCAAACTGACGCAGTTTTCCTGACCCGGTTATTGCTGTTTTTTCTCTTTTACTGAGCATAAAAAAACCCGGCCTGAGCCGGGTTTTTTTATGGCGGGGAAGATCAGTGATCCTGAGCTTCACCAGCGCCTTTCGGGAAGCGGATATCTTCCACCATGTGCTGAATATCTTCCGGAACCGGCGCAGTCATGTTGGACACAACGAACGCGGTCACGAAGTTCAGCAGAGCACCAACCGCACCGAACGCCTCGGGAGCAATACCCAGGAACCAGTTGTCCGGAGTATTCGGCAGCATATTGGTACCGGAGACGAAGAACCAGCCTTTGTAGGTGAAGATGTAGACCAGAGTCGACACCAGACCAACCAGCATGCCGCTTACTGCACCTGTGTTGTTCACCTTAGTGCTGAAGATACCCATCATCAGTACCGGGAAGATGGACGAGGCTGCCAGACCGAAGGCCAGAGCCACCACCTGTGCCGCGAAGCCCGGTGGGTTCAGACCCAGGTAACCAGCCACCAGAATGGCACCGGCCATGGCAATACGTGCCGCCATCAGTTCCTGTTTCTCACCAATATCCGGTAAGAAGGTACGTTTCAGCAGGTCGTGCGAAATGGCGGTGGAGATTGCCAGCAACAGACCGGCTGCGGTTGACAGTGCGGCTGCCAGACCACCGGCTGCGACCAGGGCAATAACCCAGTTCGGCAGGTTCGCAATTTCCGGGTTGGCCAGTACCATGATGTCGCGGTCAACTTTAACCATCTCGTTGCCTTTCCAGCCGAAAGATTCTGCTTTGGCAGCGAAATCCGGGTTGGAATCATCGTAGTACTGAATGAGGCCGTCACCGTTCTTGTCTTCAAACTGCAGCAGACCTGTGGTTTCCCAGTTTTTGAACCAGTCCGGACGTTCTGCATAGGCCAGGTTACCGTCTACAGAACCGACCGGGCCGGTCTGGATGGTATTGGTCAGGTTCAGGCGGGCCATGGAACCAACAGCCGGAGCCGTGGTGTACAGGATCGCGATGAACAGCAAAGCCCAGCCGGCGGAGGAACGCGCGTCGGACACTTTCGGTACTGTGAAGAAACGGATGATGACGTGTGGCAGACCGGCAGTACCCATCATCAGTGACAGTGTGTACATAAGGATGTTGAATGAGCCGCCTTTCTGGGCAGTGTATTCAGCAAAACCAAGGTCAACCAGCGTCTGATCCAGTTTAATCAGCAGAGGAGTACCGTCAGCCGTATCGGACAGGAAGCCGAGTTGCGGAATCGGGTTGCCGGTCAGGTTCAGGGAAATGAACACAGCAGGTACGGTGTAGGCAAAGATCAGTACGCAGTACTGAGCGATCTGAGTGTAGGTTACCCCTTTCATACCCCCCAGTACGGCGTAGAAGAATACGATGGCCATACCTGTGTACAGGCCGGTCGCGTAATCCACGTCCATAAAGCGGGAGAAAGCCACACCAATACCTTTCATCTGGCCGATTACGTAGGTCAGAGACGCCACGATCAGACAGATAACCGCCACGATACGGGCAGTACTGGAGTAGTAACGGTCACCGATAAAGTCAGGCACAGTGAACTTGCCGAACTTACGCAGATAAGGTGCCAGACACAGAGCCAGCAGTACATAACCACCGGTCCAGCCCATCAGAAAGATGGAAGCGTCGTAGCCCTTAAAGGCAATCAGACCGGCCATACCGATGAAGGATGCCGCAGACATCCAGTCGGCGGCCGTCGCCATACCGTTAGCGACCGGGTGTACACCACGGCCGGCAGCATAGTATTCACCAGTGGTTCCCGCACGGGCCCAGATGGCAATACCGAAATAGAGGGCAAAGGTCAGGCCCACTACGATATAAGTTAAGGTCTGTAAATCCATGATCCGCTCCTCTGTCAGTCGTCGTCGACGCCGAACTCACGATCGAGCTGACGCATTTTCTTGGCGTATACCGCCACAATGATAAGGAACACATAGATAGAACCCTGTTGTGCAAACCAGAAGCCCAGGCCCACACCACCGACAGGAATTACATCCAGGACAGGACGTAAAAGGATACCGAAGCCATAAGACACCAGTGCCCAGATTGCCAGAAGCGTGAACATAAGATTCAGGTTTTTGCGCCAGTAGGCTTTTTTATCTTCTTCAGACCTGAAAGCCATAACCCCTCCTTTTAATTTTTATTTGAGTGCAGCTCCAACCTAGCAGTATCCGCTTCAGAGGCGACAGCTAGACCTTGGTAGTAACCTCGCCTGATACGCTGTCGGTCTGCTTTAATTTCTATATAAAACAATGGCTTATATTTAAAAATGTGGCTTTTCAGACGGCCGCTACCAAGGTATTAACCGGGGGTTGGTTATAGCTTTTTAGCGCAGTATTCCGGTTTATAAATAACTCTTTGAAAGAAGCAAATGATTTAACAGAGGCGGGTTTTATTGTTCATTGGTGTTCAATATGTTTCATTGCGGGCCATTATAAGCGTTTATATCCGGTTGATTTCCGGTATTCAGATATTAAAGTGACGCCTCCTGATATAACGACACAAAAAATACGGAGCCCCGGCTATGAAACTGAAATCTGTGCTGTTCGGTCTGCTGCTGACCACTGCCCACGCTTATGCTGATCCGGCTGAAGGTCAGTGGGTCACAGTCGATGACGACGATGGCACGCATAAAAGCGTGGTGGAAATCACCATGAATGAAGAAGGTCAGCTGCAGGGCACAGTGACCCGGATTCTGCAGGAAGAAAAACGTGGCAAATTGTGTGAAGAGTGCCCGGATGAATTCCGCGGTAAGCCGGTTGAAGGTCTGACCTTTATGTGGGGACTGAAAAAAGAGGATGATGGTGAATGGGATGGTGGCCGTATTCTCGATCCGGAATCCGGGAAGGTTTATAAATCCAAACTGAACGTGGCTGACGATGGCCAGTCGTTGACGGTACGCGGTTATATTGGTGTTTCCTGGATTGGCCGCAGTCAGACCTGGTTGCGTTTCAGGGCGGAAGATGACACTGCGGATAGCTCCGGCGCTCAGTAAGCGGAACGCGCACTGGTAACAGAAAAGCCTGCATTGTGCGGGCTTTTTTGTTTTACGGCGGACAGAAGTGTGATGGGACTTTCTTGAGGTTTAGATATTTGGCGATACGGATCCGACAGGGGATTCATTGCTGAGCAGGAGAGAATATGAGTGACAGTTTTGCGCTGGCGCTGGCGACATTGTTTGCCACCGTCAGTCCGGTCGATATTTCCGCTATTTTTGCTGCCATAACGGTCAATAGTGGTCTGGAGGCCCGGCGGCGTATGGCGTTGCGTGGTGTGCTGATCGCTACCGTGGTGCTGAGTATCTTTGCCGTAGCCGGCGACTGGTTGCTGAGTGTGCTGGGTATTTCCCTGGCGGCGCTGAAAACCGCTGGTGGCATTCTGCTGTTGCTGATGGGGCTGGATATGGTGTTTGCCCGTATATCGGCGGCTAACAGCACCACCGCCGCTGAGCAGGAAGAAGCGCTGGGGCGCAACGATGTGGCCGTGTTCCCGCTGGCGTTGCCGTTGATTGCCGGTCCCGGCAGTATGGGGGCGGTCATACTGATGATGGCGCAGACTCAGGGGCAGTTGCTCAGTCAGGTCGGGGTCTGTCTGGCGCTGTTACTGGTGATGGCCATTACCCTGGGCTGTCTGCTGGCTGCCACCCGCCTTAACCGCCTGCTGGGGGTGACCGGGATGCAGGTTATTACCCGGGTGATGGGTGTGCTGCTGTGTGCGCTGGCGGTGCAGTTCCTGTTTGACGGTATTGCGGCCAGCGGTCTGCTATCCACTCTGTCCGGCGCTAGTTGAAAGAGCCGCCCGCCGATATACTGGCCGGGCACTGAGAGGTAAGGACTTTTTCATGACGCGAATGATGAGCTGGCAGCAGTTGTTGTCGTCGGCCCGCTACGGTGAAACACAGGGGACGCTCGATCTGGAACCGGGGCGTACTCCGTTTCACAAAGATTACGACCGTATTATTTTTTCTTCGGCCTTCCGCCGCCTGGACCGCAAGACGCAGGTTCATCCACTGTCTGAAAACGATCATGTTCATACCCGCCTGACGCACAGCCTTGAGGTTGGCTGCGTCGGCCGCTCGCTGGGCACCCGGGTAGGGCACGCGCTGGATGGCAGCCTGCCTTTTCATATGAACGCCAGCGATGTCGGCGCGCTGGTGCAGGCCGCCTGTCTGGCGCACGATATCGGCAACCCGCCATTTGGCCATACCGGTGAGGATGCCATCCGTCACTGGTTCCGTGATCCGGATAATGCGCATTTTCTGCAGGGGCTGAGTGAGGCGGAAAAAGCGGATCTGCAGACCTTTGAAGGCAACGCTCAGGGATTCCGGCTGGTCACGCAGGTGGAATCTCACCGTTTTCAGGGCGGGATGCGGCTGACCTACGGTACGTTGGGGGCTTTTCTGAAATACCCCTGGACGGTGGATTATGTGCAGCGTGGTGAAGCGAAAAAATTCGGCTGTTATCAGTCGGAATTGCCGGTGCTGAAACAGGTCGCCGGTCAGCTGGGGCTGATTGAGCTGAAACCTAACTGCTGGGCACGTCATCCGCTGGTGTATCTGCTCGAAGCGGCTGATGACATCTGCTACGGCCTGATCGATCTGGAAGACGGCATCGAAATGGAACTGCTGCGTTATCAGGAAGTGGAAGACCTGCTGCAGCCGCTGCTGGCCGATCAGTGGGAACAGGCGTCGGCAGAGCTGGATCAGGCGGACAATCAGCGCCGCCGTCTGCAGATGCTGCGTGGCATGGTGATGGAAGTGATGGTCAGTGCAGTCGCGCGTGCGTTCATGCGTAACGAGCAGGCATTGTTGCAGGGGAGTCTGCAGGGGGATCTGATTGATTATTGCCCGGCCGTAGTTAAAGACGCGGTGCAGGCGGCCAAGACCATGGCGCGTGAACGCATCTTCCGCGATTCGCGTAAGCTGGCGGTGGAAATCGGCTCGTATTCCACGCTGGGTGTGCTGCTGGAAGCTTTTCTCAGTGCGGTGCGTGAGCGGGTGCAGGAAGGGCAGGCGACGTTCCGTAATCAGCGCGTGCTGGAACTGATGGGGCGTTCTGCTCCGGAGGCTGACTGGCCACTGTACAAAGCCTATATGCGCGCCATCGATTTTATTTCCGGTATGACGGATAACTATGCCGCTCAGATTGCGCGCCAGTTTTCCGGCTATCAGCCGCCGGGTCGTTTGCTCTGAGCGGAAGAAATATTCTTGCCGGTTTTTTCGCGGCATTATCACGGCAGCAGATAATGCTGCCGCCTTCCCTGACGCACCGGCCCCGGTGATGAACAGATTATTCAGCGCGATGCCGATTCCTGGCGGGTGACTGACAGCACACTGGTTTCGTTAACCGGCTATCAGGTCTGATGATGCGGTAATTCGATAATTCCGGCAGGGTTACATTCTGAGGTGCGGCGCTCGCTTGCTTTCTTTTCCAGTTTTTTCTGCCAGCGTTTTTCTGCTTTTTTCAGGTGTTTGCTCATCATTCTGGCCAGCTTCGGTACCAGCAGAGGCGGCAGGTCATGCCCCATGCCATTGATGATGCGGAGTTTTGCCTTGCGGATATTAGCCGCAGTGTCTTCGCCCATCCGCACCGGGATCAGCGGGTCGTCGGTGCCATGAATAACCAGGGTCGGCACCTTGATTTTCTGCAACAGGCGGGTGCGGTCACCGGCGGCGGTGATCGCGACCAGCTGACGTTTGAAACCGGTGGGGCTGTGATTGCGTTCGACGCTGGTTTCCGCCAGGGTACGCAGTTCCAGTTCATCCATCGGGTAGGCCGGGCTGCCGATCAGCCGGTTCATGCGCATGGTGTAGCGGATGGCAGCTTCGCGGTTAAACGGACTGGGGCGGCGGGCGAGTTTCAGCAGCACTTTCAGGTTGGCATCCGGCAGCCGTGGACTGGTTGCCGATGACATAATGGACGTCAGACTGCGCACCCGTTTTTTGTGTTTGGCGGCCAGAATCTGGGCGATCATGCCGCCCATGGAGGCTCCGACCAGATGGGCGCTGTCGATGGCCAGTTCATCCATCAGGGCGATCACATCGCGGGCCATGTCTTGCAGCGTGTAGGGTACCCGGGCTTTACGCTTCAGGCGTGCGGCCAGCCAGGTGGCCAGCAGACTGGGGCTGCCGTGGTGATCAAGCTGAGACGACAGACCGACATCGCGGTTATCGAAGCGCACCACCTGATAACCTTTTTCCACCAGTGCCTGACACAGACTGTCGGGCCAGATCCGCATCTGTGCGCCGAGACCCATAATCAGAATAACCGTCGGATGCTGCGGATTGCCCATGCGTTCGTATGCCAGTTCAATCCCTTCCGGAGTGCGGATGTGGGTCATGCAACCAATTCTCCTGTAACGGGTCAGACAGATGCGGCTGAATACGCCAGCCTTTCACTCGCCTTCAGACGGTCCGGCGGTTAGAATGCTGAACTTTATACATTGCAGTTATAAACAAGTGTAGAGCTATGGATATCGATTTTCCCCTGATACTGATGGTGCTGACTCTGGGTACCGGTGCTGTTGCCCTGGTTGACCGCCTGTGGCTGGGCAAACGGCGTAAAGCGGCCGCCGCAAAACTGGTGACGCAGGGTGCGAATCCGGAAGAAGTCGATCAGGCTGAAAAAGAATCCTTTCTCGTTGAGCAGTCGAAATCATTTTTTCCGGTGCTGGCGATCGTCTTTGTCCTGCGCTCGTTTGTGGCAGAGCCCTTTCAGATTCCATCGGGGTCGATGGAGCCGGGCCTGCAGGTGGGTGACTTTATCCTGGTCAGCAAGTTCCATTACGGCCTGCGGGCGCCGGTATTCGGTAATACGCTGATTCCCACCGGCGAACCGCAGCGTGGCGATGTGATGGTCTTTTTCCCACCCAATGATTCACGCTATTTCATCAAGCGTGTGATCGGCCTGCCCGGCGACCATATCGTCTATAAAAACCGCCAGCTGACCATTAACGGTGACCCGGTGCCGACCACGGAGCTGGGTGGTGAACCAGCGTACCGGCCACTGAAATATCTGGCGCAGGAGCAGCTGGATGCCGCCGACGCCACAGTGAAATGGGTGGTGGGACGCAGTGCCATCAGTGGTCAGCCGGTGATCTGGGCCGGACCGGAAGGCGAGTGGGATGTGCCGCAGGGCCACTACTTTATGATGGGCGATAACCGTGGCAACAGCAGCGACAGCCGCGTCTGGGGCTTTGTTCCGGAAGAAAATATCGTCGGTAAAGCCGTCGCGGTGTGGATGCACTGGAAAGACTGGGGCAATATCCCGTCCTTCAGCCGTAACCACTGGATTAACTGATCCGCCTGCTATACTGAGCAGCAGATAGCCTGAGAGTCTGCTGCTTATGTCCGCCAAGCGTTCCAATACACCCTGTAAATTCTGCCAGCAATCGCGCTGGGTCATGACGCTGGTGCTGCTGGCAGCCATGATGGCGGTCGCGGCGCTCAATCTGAGTGGCGGTCTGTAAGCCGATTATTACCAAAGTCTCATCAGTCGCCGGTTATTTTTTCCGTAAAGCTACTGGATATTTGGCGTCAGCCTCATACAATGCCGGCCGGTGATCAGTGGATGTGCGGCAGAGGCAATATGAATCTGACGAAGCAGCTCAAAGGTAAGGCCCTCAATATTGTTGACCGTCTGGTACCGGTTCGTCCGGTCGCGCGGACCAGCGACGAACAGAATCAGCTCGACCGGGAATCCCGGCGCATGCATTTATATTTCTGCCGCACCTGTGCGTCATCCATCACAGTAAAACGCCAGTGTGAAAAACTTGGCCTGCGGGTGGTGGAGAAAGATGTGATGCGGGTGAATGCTTACCGCAACGAACTGGTTCATGGTGGTGGCGCGCCCAAAGTGCCCTGTCTGCGTGTGGATAACGGCCAGAGTGAAGAGTGGCTGTACAGCTCGGATGCCATTCTCGATTACCTGAAAAACCGTTTCTGAACCGACGCTGATAAGCGGCACGTAAAACACCTGTCAGCCGGCTGGTCAGCCGTTAAAATAGCGCCTGACTGATATTGCCGGATTTCCCTGAATGCCCCTCCTCGAATCTTCTTACCGTGCCCCCTGGCTGCTGGCCAATGGTTATGTGCAGAGTATTCTGCCCACCTTCGTCCGTCGTCTGGACAGTGATCACCTGCAGCGTGAAAGGCTGGAAATCAGCGACGGTGATTTCCTTGACCTTGACTGGAGCCGCTGCGGATCGGATTCACTGGTGATTGTATCTCACGGTCTGGAAGGGCATTCACGGCGCGAATATGTGCTGGGTACCCTGCGTGAAGCGAACCGCCATGGGATCGATGGCCTGGGCTGGAATTTCCGCTCCTGTGGCGGTGAGATGAACCGTCTGCCGCGCATGTATCACAGCGGTGCCACGGATGATCTGCACCGTGTGGTGGAGTATGCTGCGACCCGCGGTTACCGGCGGATTCACCTGGTCGGCTATTCCATGGGCGGCAACCTCAGTCTGGTTTATGCCGGCCGGGAGGCAGCACGGCTGCCGGCAGAGGTTAAAAGTGTGACTGCTTTTTCTGTACCCTGCGATCTGGCCGGCAGTGCCCGCCAGCTGGCGCAGTTCCGTAACCGGGTGTTCATGTGGAAATTCCTGACCGATCTGAAGGAAAAAATTGCCGTTAAGGCACAGCGTTTTCCGCAGCTGGTCAGTCTGGATGATTATGACAGCATCCGCACCTTTCAGGCCTTTGATGACCGTTATACCGCTCCGTTGCACGGCTTCCGCGATGCCGAAGATTACTGGCGGCAGTCATCCAGTCTGCGTTATCTGTCCGCTATCCGCATTCCGGCTTTACTGGTCAATGCGCGCAACGATCCTTTTCTGTCAGACAGCTGTTATCCGCTGGATATCGCCCGGGATCATCCTTTCCTGTCACTGGAAATGCCGGCCAGCGGTGGCCATGTGGGCTTTATTCTGCGCAGCGCCGACCAGACCTACTGGATGGAACAGCGGGCACTGGAGTTTATCCGCTCACTGCCACAGGACGCCAGTGACAGTCTGTTACAGAGCACGGTCGTCGCTGAGGGTTAACACAGGTTTCAGCCTGTATCTGCCGGGTTTCATAAAATAATAAAGCATGACGCCAAATGTTTTTTTGACGATTTTTAGTGATTCATGCCGTCAAAAAAATGCTTCATTGTACAGTCTTTGTGAAAACGACCATTTACTGAACGGTGGTTGACTATGCTCAGAGCATCACCTTTGTGAGCTCTGACCATGAAATTCCGTCCGTTGTTGCTGCTGTTTCTCTTCTCTGCCGCTGCCCACGCGACGGTTGTGCCACCGTCGCAGTGGCTGACGGTGACACTCAGTGACGGTTCGCCACTGGAGGTCCGTCCGTTGAGCCTGGCAGATCCGCTCAGTGGCCATCAGACAGCACTGGCAGAAACCCGCGACGGTCGTTACCTGCTCGAATTTTCCGGCTACTGGTATGAGGCGCAGCAGAATGCTGCCGGGCAGTGGCTGGCAGGCGAACCGCTGGTTGATGGTGTACCGGCGGCGACGGCCGCCGTGCTGAAAACCTCGGCAGCAACAGCCAGTGTCAGTATTCTCAGTGCTGACGCTGTACCGCAGCGCCAGCCCTACCGTTATGATCCGCAGGTGTTTCCGGCCGGTTTTGAACAGCCGTTGCTGGTGGTGCGGGTAGCCTTTGACGATCAGGATTTCACGTACACTGACGCTGAAATAGCCGCACGGTTTTTTGCGGCGCAGGACAGTGTCAGGGCGTATTACCTGGAAAATTCTTACGACCGTTTTCGCCTGACGGCGGCGCAGGAAACCTCAGGGACGGTGAATGACGGCATTATTGATATCCGTCTTGCCGGCAATCATCCGGACTTCGGCAACCGTTATGGCGGTGACAGCCAGACACTGGCGCGTGAAGTACTGGCCAGGGCCGCTGCCTATATTGACGAAGCGACTTATGACGCCAATCAGGACGGCTGGCTGGATCCGAATGAGCTGGGGCTGGTGATTATGGTGGCCGGTTACGAACAGGCCTATGCCGGTGCGGCGACCACTCACCCGCGGGTCTGGGCACATAAGGCCACGACGTATCAGGCGCCGGTCGGCGATCTGTATGTCGGTGAGTATGCCCTGTTTGGTGAACGGCATCAGGACCATCTGGCCACCATCGGTATTTTCTGCCATGAACTCGGCCACCTGCTGCTTGATCTGCCGGACCTGTACGATGCAACCGGCAATGGACTGGGTATTGGCCGCTGGGGGCTGATGGGGATGGGCGGCTGGAACCGGGTCAGTGGGGAGTCGGGTGAGAAACCGGCGCATATGCTGGCCTGGAGTAAAGCGGTTGCCGGATTTATTGCCCTGCAGCCGGCTCAGGCCGGTACGTCAGCAATATCGCTGCGCGCCGTCAGTGATGCGGATGATGCGCTTGAGATTTCCCTGGATGAATACCGCCATGGTGAGCGACTGATTCTGGAACACCGCCACCAGAGCGGTTTCGACAGCGGCCTGCCGGGCAGTGGTGTGCTGGTCAGCCGCGTCAATGACCGCAGTGGATTCGGCAGTCTGTCGGTGTCCGGCAGCAGTGTGCTGCTGAAAATCGAGGAAGCCGACGGTCGTGATGACCTCGCCAGCAATATTAATTATGGTGAGGCGTCGGATGTATACCGCAGCCTCAGCAGTGAAATGCAGTTCTCTGCCGCAGCCGGCAGCAGCAGTGCTGATGAGGTCGATCTGCTGGCCGTGGACGCAGATCTGGTGGCGGAGCTGACGCTGGAGCTGAGTGGCACGCCAGTGGGCAGTAATATCGGTCTGGATAATCTGCCGCCAAATGACGTTTACGGTGTTTATGGTGGCACTGCCAGTGTCGCCATCACGTTGGACACTGCGTCACAGCGGCAGGCCGACGGTATCGATTTCTATGCGCTGGGTGACGGTGATATCGACTTTGTTCTGCTGGATGACAGCGGTAACCCGCTGGCTGCCGTGTCAGCGGTGGCCGTCAGCGCCGGCTGGAACCGTATCCTGTTGGCTGAACCAGCAGATCTGTCGGCGCATGATCAGGTTATTCTGCAGCTGACCTCCCGGGCCGGCGGTACTTATGCGCCGCTGGCGGTGGATGCGCAGGGGATGGTCAGTGGTCAGACCCGGATTCTTGCGGACGGCATCTCAGAGGTTGCCGCATTTGATGTCAGTGTGCGCCTGCTGGTGGTCGCCAATCAGGAAGAGCCGGTCGCCGACGGCAGTGACGGTGTGACTGAAGCTGAATCCCCATTGCGGGTTGTCAGCAGTGAGCCTGCAACCCCCACGGCTTCATCATCGGGTGGTGGCGGTGGCTTCTTCAGCCCACTGTGGCTGCTGCTGGCCTCTGTTCTGTACGGCCGCCGTCAGCGCTGGTCAGTCAGCAGCTGAACAGGGATAATCCCCGTTCAGCTTCTGATGGACGGGCCAATGGCTGCTGTTAAATCCCGCACTGCCTTTTTCTGTACCTACCGCACACCTCTGTTGCTGGTACTGCTTACCCTGCTGCTGGCAGCTGCTGAACCCTGGTCCGGGCAATGGCTGCGCTTCGACCGGACGGCCATTATGGCCGGGCAGTGGTGGCGACTGCTGACGGCTCACTGGGTGCACCTGTCGTGGATACATGCACTGGGTAATCTGGGCGGATTACTGCTGGCAGCCTACATTGCCGGTGATCTGTTCAATCGTCCCGGCATCCGCTTGTATCTGCTGTTCAGTATGGCCTTTACCGGCTGCGGTCTGTACTGGTTTGCCCCGGACCTGGGGTATTACGTTGGCCTGTCCGGCGTTCTGCATGGCCTGCTGCTGGTCTGCGTGTTCCGTTCTCCTTATTACAGCCGCTCGGTGGCCTGGCTGTTCCTGTTGGTGATCGGGGCCAAGGTAATCTGGGAACAGACGCCATTTTACGATGATCAGGCTATTGCCGGGCTGATCGGTGGCCGGGTTGAAACCCGGGCACATCTGTTGGGTACGCTGAGTGCTCTGTTGTGGCTGTCTGTTACTGCTCTGAGGAAATACCGGTGAGAGAGAACAATCCCTGGCAGATTCTTGCGGTCAGTGAGGCGTATGAAAATCCGTGGATACAGGTGCGTGAGTATCAGGTGCTCAATCCGGCGGGAAATCCGGGAATCTATGGCACCGTCAGCTTCCGTAACCGGGCGGTCGGTGTGGTGCCGCTGGCAGAGAACGGTGACACCTGGCTGGTGGGACAATACCGCTTCCCGCTGAATGAATACCACTGGGAAATCCCGATGGGCGGAGCACCGGCGGGTGAGCCGGCAGAAGCCTGTGCCCGGCGGGAGTTGAAAGAGGAAACGGGTCTGCTGGCCGGGTCGATGGAGTTTCTCTGCCGCGTGCATACCAGCAACTGCATAACCGATGAAGAAGGACTGGTGTATATCGCCCGCGGTCTGACAGAAGCGGAGGCTGAACCGGAAGAAACGGAAGTGCTGCAGGTGCGGCGGCTGCCGTTCACTGAGGTCTTTGCCATGGTGATGGACGGCCGCATCACAGATGCCATCAGTGTGGCGGCGGTGCAGAGGGTCCGGCTGGCCGGGCTTGCCTGACACATGAAAAAGCCACCCGCAGGTGGCTTTTTTCAGTGGCATATCAGTTGTTGGCTGCCAGCGGTATATTTTTATGGCTCTGACGGTACTGTGCCGGACTCAGGCTGACTTCCTTGATGAAAATGCGGTCCAGTGTGCGACGACCGGAGAGGCCGATCGCCAGTGCGATCTGCTCAATGCTGTCATCGGTGGTTTCCAGCATCTGTTTCGCCATTTCCAGACGTACTGTGGTGATGATCTGCTTCAGCGAAGTATCTTCACGGTGAAGATGACGGTTCAGTGTCCGGGCACTGATGTGGAAATAATCAGCCACTTCCTGCTGATTGGCATTGAGGCGGATTTTGTTCTGCGACAGTGCTTTGCGTATGCGTTCTGCCAGTGAACCGGCCCGTGCCAGTTTGCGGTACTGCTCTTCCACTTCCCGTTTCATCATATTGAGGATGTGCGGGTTGGTGTTGTGCAGCCCTTCATCCAGCCAGCGGGCCTGAAACTGAATGGAGCATTCGCCGGAGTTGAATTCGACCCCGGCTTTCCAGTGCTGATGATACTCGCCGGAGTACTGCGTAGCCGGATAAGGCAGGGCAACGGAGCTGATTTCCAGTTCCTGGCCAACCAGCTGACGCAGCCAGTTAAGGAGAGTACTGATCACCATCTCCGTGCGGCGGCGCTGGCCGGCAACAATAAAGTTATCTTCGACCGGCAGTTTGACCTTAATGATATTTTCCCGGGTGCGGGTCACCTGAACTTCAAGCTGGTCGCTCAGCAGGGAAGAAAATTTTTCCAGATAGTACAGCGCTTCACGCAGTGTGTTGCAGCACAGGAAAAGATGTTGCAGCTGGCAGCTGCTGTGCACACTGAACTTCGTGGATGACTGGATGCAGAGAGCTTCATTACCTGTCTGCCGGATCAGTTGGCTGATCAGTTCGTCTGCATCAGCGGCGTTGATACGGCTGTCGGGATCTTTCAGCTGTTTGAGAACCCGCTGGACGACGCCATTTTCGTCGCCCGGAAGCTGATTGAAAAACGCCGGGCCTGCGGCTTCCAGCAAAGGCCTGATCAGCGCTGTGGATACGTACCCTTGTTCCATGTTCATAGGCGTCTTATCTGAATAAAAATGGGTTGCTGTACCATACTCCCCGGCGGCGGATATTCCACCGGAGGCTTGGTAAAGATTGCGGGCTTTATAGTAATAGAACGTGACCAAATTTGTCATGTGTTACCATAGGTAACACGGAGGTAAACCCTTTATACTTCTTATCAGGAACAATTCCGCTTAAGAGGTGAATATTTGCCCGGCTGTGCTAACAGAGGGATAAAAATACCGGTGAAAGATGTTTTTTAGTGAATCCTTGTTCTTTGGCTGGTTGTTATTTGTACAGTTAATGCCCGATTCAGAAATCGTACTGAGCGCCCAGAGTGACTAACTGAAATCTTGCCCGCTCAAATTCCTGGCTATCCAGTGCCGTAGTTTCCAATTCGGCGCGAATTGACATGCCGTTCCAGGCCCGCCAGAGAAATCCGCCTCCGCTTATCTGGTCAATTGCTGATGTCTGTCTGGTTTTGACTGTTCTGCGCGACAGGCTGCCATCCTGATAAGCTTTGATTTCAACGGTGTCGTAATCGGCCCACCAGATGTTGGCGCCGGTTTTCAGAAAAAAGTCGAGGTCAGTGGTGAGCGGAATACGATAGCGGAAGGTAATCAGGAAACTCTGCGGCCGGGCGCTGGCAAAGCCGGTGTAGGTTGCCACTGACTGACTGCTGTCGGTGGCCAAGGCACTGGTCACTTCACCATGGCTGACGTGGGTAAACACCGGCGGGTTATCGTCATCTGCGTTGCTGAAGTTGACGTCGGGATCGTCGTAAGAGGTCTCCCCCATATCCATCAGGCCAAATTCCAGTGACAGGCGTTCGGTAATGTTGGGACCGAATATCAGGCGCACGCTATTGTCCGTGCCATCCATATCACGTGAATCCGTTACGCCTGCCATCAGGCCTGCAAAACCGCCCTCGGCGTAAACCCGCGATGGCAGGCAGGCCAGATAAATGAAAATAAAAAGGAAGAAAAGGCGGGGAGACCCGTTGAAAGAATGCATAACCAAATCCGTTGTTGCTGTTGTTATTGTTATTACGTCAGCCGGCAGTCCGGTAACGGTGACAATGATACCAGTCACCGCCGGGTTAGGCAGTGTCTGCTGTTACAGTAGGGTATGAACTAGGCCAGAAAGGCCATTGCGCGTGGATGCCTTCCGGACAGCCATTGGCTGATGAAATTCTGAGTAATACGCATGAGTGACTTTCTTTTATTCTGAATTTTGCTATCGTTTATTCAATTAATGTCTAAGAATTAGTTTTGATATGACTTTGAGAGGTGTGGAAACAACCAGTAAGCCACTGACCTGGCGGAGTGACAAGGGAATTGTCTATCACGATATGCGCGGTTTCAGTCATCTGACGCTGGATCTGGTGCAGTTTATTCACCGGGCACATATCCGTCTTACCGGGCGTACCGCGGTACCGGTGTTATTGCTGGCGGATGATCTTCTCACGCTTGATTTTGAGGTGCAGGTATTTGCTTCCCATCCGGATGTGCTGGATTCCATCGGCGCACTGGCTATTGTCGGCAACTCTTTTATGCTGCGCCACCTGGTTTCCATGTTTATCAGTTATCACCAGCCGGGTTATCCGGTACAGCGTTTCGACAGCCGCGAGGAAGCGGAAGCCTGGCTGGCAGACGAACAGAAAAAGACCGGCGGTCATCACTGAACGGGCATCAGGCTGCCCCTTATATGCAGCTGCTTGCCATCAGGGCTGCGCATCTCGAACCGGTAGTCGTCATCATCCGCGCTGTAGTGCAGTACTGCCCGTGCAGGCAGGAATACCGGTCGTCTGAATTCCACCTCAAGGCAGCAGCGCTCACTGTTCAGGCTGCCGCTCAGGGCTGCGGCGATACGGGCTTTACTCCACATACCATGGGCAATATGGCGTCGGAAGCCGAACAGACGGGCGGTCAACGGCCACAGATGGATAGGATTGGAATCACCGGATACCCGCGCATAGCGTCTGCCCAGATTACCTGCTAACGACCAGCTTTCCTGACAGGCAAAGTGCTTCTGTTCGCTGTTGCTGCGGCTTTTACGCTGACTGCCGCTGCGTTTCTGACGGCATAGGTTAGTGCTTACTTCCAGCCAGCACACCTCGCCGCCGCGGCTGACTTCGGTGTGGATATCAAATTCTTTGCCAGTTTCCGTAACACGTTGTTCCCCCAGCCAGCAGCGGATGTCCAGCTGGTCTGTTATGTGTAATGTACGCAGGCGGGTGATGCGGTTACGGATATGCACCAATCCCATCAGCGGCAGCGGAAAATCTTTACGCAACATCAGTTCCATATGCAGTGGAAACGCCAGTATATGCGGGTAAGTCAGTGGCAGAACGGTGGCTGCCGGATCGAAACCGCAGACCCGGGCGTAAGCGGCGACTTTATCCGCAGCCGGCTGTACTCCGCTGAGCACTGCCTGAACCGCCGGCATCTCCTGCCGTCCTGACCCGCGGGCAAAGGCAGCCCTGAGATACTGACCCAGGGGGGCTGGTGAATCACTGAACTGCATACGGATGGTATTGTTCATGCTGCCTGTCCTGTCTCTGCTGGTTCACGGAAATCCCGCATGGGCCGGGCAGTATAGGGCGCTGTGCCGGCAGGCCATTGGCAGGGCGCGGAGCCGG
Organism: Pseudomonadales bacterium; assembly: GCA_963682115.1. Taxonomy (GTDB): domain Bacteria; phylum Pseudomonadota; class Gammaproteobacteria; order Pseudomonadales; family Oceanobacteraceae; genus Venatoribacter. The sequence goes on from OY821639.1 coordinate 3,235,864, forward strand.
GGATGTCAGTTTGGCCAACCCGGCCCTTGCAGCTTCCCCGCTATCTGGCATCATCCGGGTGATACTCATGTGGAAATTCAACGACTTATGTCCGGTGGAATGACTGAACTGCGCGATTCCGGTGTCATGATCCGGCTGGCCCACCAGGCCATGCTGAAGATGGGGCTGGAGGTGGATACCGTCTTCAGCCGGTTGGGTATTACCGCTGAACTGCTGTCCGACCGCCATGTGCGTACACCGCACGCTGCTCAGATCCTGTTCTGGAAGGTGCTGGAGGAGGTCAGTGGTGACCGTGATATCGGTTTGCACCTTGGCGAAAATATGCCGGTATATAAGGGGCAGGTGCTGCAGTATCTGTTTCTTTCCAGCCCGACATTCGGTGATGGTCTTGAGCGGGCGCTGAATTACCAGCGCCTGCTGTCTGATGCGTCCCAGGCAAGTGCTGGCCGTGATGGTGATCAGGCTTATGTGAACGTTGGCAGCAGCAGTGATGAAACCGGTAATCTGCGCCATCTCAACGAGTGCCTGACGCTGGGGCTGATCCATTTCTTCCGCTATGTGACCGACGGTGAGTTCCACCCGGCAGAAATCTGCTTCACTCATGAGAAGCCGGCAGACACCGGAGAACATGCGCGGATATTTGCCTGTCCGGTGCGTTTCGGGCAGCAGGACAATCGTATCGTCTTCAGCCGGCAACTGCTGGATCTGCCGTCGTCCCACGCTGAGCCTGAACTGCTGCAACTGCATGAAAAGGCGGCCAGTGAGCAGATTGCCAGACTGGAACGGCAGGATATTGTGTCGCAGGTCTACCGTATCTTCGGTGAAATTCTGGAAACGGCTCAGGTCAGTCTGGAAGAAGTGGCAGACCGGCTGGATATCAAAGCCCGGACCCTGCGTTCGCGGCTGGCAGAAGCAGGCACCAATTTTAACCAGCTGCTGGCGGATTACCGCTGTAACCTGGCCAAGCGCCTGCTGGCCGGTACCGATGAAAGTATCGATGAAATCGTCTATCTCACCGGTTTTTCCGAGCCGAGTACCTTCTACCGCGCTTTCAAACGCTGGACCGGGCAGACGCCGGTGGAATACCGCAACGCCCGTCGGTCGGTGCGCAGAGAGCCTCAGTAATTATTCCTGTTCTGAAGGAATGAAATGCATGCAGGGCATTTCTGTTCCTTTCTGGCATGAAAGTGTTCATTTTATGAGCTGGTTTTCCTGTTTCTGATGGGCCAGAGTGTTGGCAGGTGTTACCTCAGGAGGAACCGCTATGAGTCAGAATCAGAAACTTTCCCTTATTCAGCCACTGGTTGATCACCTGATGCAGCAGCAGGCCGCGCCGGAGTGGCGCCGGGGACTGGTTGAGCAGGGCATCATGAGTAATGAAGAAGCGATGGCGCTGGAACCTCAGGCTGTGGCAGCAGCGTTCCGCACAATGAAAATCATGCAGTTCCTGCATCTGCACCCGGATCAGATTATGGATGCGATTGAAGAACACAAGGTCAGCTGGACGGTGGAACTGGCGGAAGAATACCGTCACGGCGTCGTCTGCTACTGAAAGATTGTTTACCTGTATGAAACAGCCCGCCTCTGGCGGGCTGTTTTGTTTGTCAGCCTAAAGTAAAGACGCCGGCGGCCGATAACAGCTCAAAGTCACTCGACCGCGGGGATGCAGCCATGACCATCAACCTGACACCATCCATGTTCCGTCAGCAGAGCAGTCCGTTTGACTGGGGGCAACGCGCGTCCGTCGCCGGACAGCAGAGCAAGGCAGCGAAGGGCGTGGCGGGCGTGGAAGATGCGTCCGGCGTGGTCAGACTCGGCCAGCGCCAGAGTCCGGAAGAAACGGCGGCCAATATTCTCAATCATGTGCGCAATGGTCTCAGTCAACTGCAGGCGCAGGGCGCGGATAATGATCGTCTGTTGCAGCGTCTGGAAGCGGCCAAAGCCGGTATTGCTAAAGGGTATGCAGAAGCAACCGGCATTCTGGACGATATGGGGATGCTGGATGAAGACCTGCAGGGCAGTATTGCCGACGGCCGTGCTCTGGTGGATCAGGGGGTTGCTGAACTGGAACAGGCGCTGCTGACCCCTCAGTCGCAGAGTGTGTCACAGAGAGCTTCGCTGAGTGCGTCGAACAGCCTGTCGATGACTGTGCTGACCAGAGACGGTGACCGGGTTCAGGTCAGTTTTGCGCAGAGCAGCGCGTCACAATGGGGGTCATCTGAGAAGGCTTTCAGTATGAGTTCAGCGTCGTCTTCCGGCTGGCAGATGCAGGTTAACGGCAGTCTCAGTGATGCGGAACGGGACGCACTTTCCACGCTGTTTACTGATGTGCAGGAACTCAGTGAACAGTTTTTTGCCGGCGACATTGGTGCGGCGCTGGGCAGTGCCATGGAGCTCGATATCAGTGGTACGGAACTGGCGTCAATGAGTCTGAACCTGACGCAGAAGACCATAGCGACCGCCACCCGGGCTTATTCGGATGTACAGCCGGATCTGCCGACGGCGGAACTGGAAGCCGTGAAAGCGCCGCTGGCGGCCTATGTTGACCGTTATCTTAATGCGCTGGATAAAGCGTCAGAACTGGCTGATCCGCAGCAGGCTTTCCGTGATCTGGTACAGCAGATGTTACCGGGAAATGACAGAATGCAGGCCTGGGATCTGTTCCACAGCGGCCTGAATTCCCATATCAACGCCATGGCCTGAGTGTCTTTGTCAGTGGCATAGGCGGGCGCTATACTTGCTGCAGTTTCTGCTGTAACGGATTTGCCGATGTCGCTGATTTTGCTGGGCACTGACGCCTGCCATCTGTGTGAACAGGCCCAGGCGGTTATTATGCGCCTGTCGGGCACCATTCCCTGTGATGTATTTCTGGAAGATATTGCAACCTCTGAGGCACTGGTTGAACAGTATGGCCTGCGTATTCCTGTGTTGAAGTCCGAAACCGGTGGTGAAGAGCTGGACTGGCCATTCGACGAACAGGATGTCATTAATTTCGTTCATCAGGTGATGAACGTGTCTGAACTCTGAATAAGGAAAGCCCCATGCGTTTTTTATCTGCACTGACGCTTCTGTCCGTCGTTATGCTGCACGGCTGTGCATCCACCAGCCCGCTGTCCCCGACCGGCGAAGCGGTTTACTACGCGTTGCAGACTGACACCACGCTGCGTTCCTGGGTGGATGCCTGTGAAGGTGTCAGTGCCCAGACCAGGCAGGCCGCTTATACCGCCAAGCAGAACTGGTGGAAGCGTAACGGTGCGTTTGTCGAAAGTGCTGATTTCGGCCTGACTTATGACATCATCACTGTTACTGATGAACGTGCTGAAACCGGAGCGCGTATGGCCATGGCGCTGACCTGGCAGGTGGTGGAAAGTGCAGAGAATGAAGTGAATGAAATGCTGGATGGCGCATCCGATCGTGAAGATCTGTGCCTGCGGGTACTGACCCAGTACAACGAAGGTGAGCGTGATCTGCGTGGTAATGACAAGCTGTATAATTCACTGGTTGAGCTGCAGCGCCGTTCACAACTGCAGGGTAAAGACACTGAGCTGAAGAAGGCCCAGATTGAAAGCCGGACCGGTAAGGTTTACGGTCGCTCTTTCTATGTTGTTGAGAAAATGGCCAAACGCAGTGGCTGTCCGGGAGCTGACGTGCAGCTGCTGAAAAATGACTGGCCGTTTGAGGTATATGATGCCCGTTGTCCGGATGGCAGTTATCTGCTGATGCGTTGCGAGTGGGGCAACTGTCTGATCACCGACTGATCACAGATAAAAAAAGAGCCGCATGATGCGGCTCTTTTTTTGTCGGCCATGATTACCGGCCGCTACTCCACAACCAGCAGATTGCGGTTCTTTTCCAGAATTGCGGTGCCGATGCCTTTTACCTGCATCAGGTCATCAGCCGAACTGAATTTACCATGCTGTTCACGGTACTGAACAATGGCTTCAGCCTTGGCTTTGCCGATGCCACTCAGTTGGCTGAGTTGTTCGGCGCTGGCGGTGTTGAGATTGATGGTCTGAGCCGGTTCGGCACCGATGCCGGTCAGACTGAATGAGAGGAAAAAGGCCAGTACGGCAGATTTGATCCAGTGCATTTATTATTCTCCTTTCCATGGTGGAAAGGAGAACTTAGCAGTCATCAGCAGGGTGAAAAATCCGGGGAAAGTGCCAGTTTAAAAGGCCGTTTCCCGGAGAAATTCATTACTTTGACGGCTTCGCGGCGGCTTTTTTCGCCGGTGCTTTTTTCTTTTCCTGCACCGTCCATTTCCCGTCCGTAAAATAGGCGGACCAGCCTGTGGCCTTGCCGTCCTGTTCCGTCATGACGTACTGCTCTTTGGTCTTGCGGCTGTAACGGATAATGGCCGGATTGCCGTCATTATCCTGAGTCGGCGCATCGAGCAGGAAGTGGTATTTCTGCGGCAGGATGGCCTGATACGGTAACAATTCGCTGACCAGTGGTGCACGGGTTTCCCGTTTTTTCGGGAACTGACTGGCGGCAAGGAACAGGCCGGTGGCACCATCACGCAGGACATAAGTGTCATCCACTTTCTGGCATTGCAGTTCCGGCATCGGAATCGGATCCATCTTCGGCGGTGCTGCTTCGCCGTTCTTCAGCAGTTTACGGGTATTTTTACAGTCCGGATTGGTACAGCCGAAGTATTTACCGAAGCGGCCGGATTTAAGCTGCATTTCACTGCCGCATTTATCACATTCCAGTGTCGGGCCATCATAACCCTTGATTTTGAAATGTCCGGTTTCCACTTCGTAACCTGAGCAATCCGGATTGTTACCGCAGATATGAACCTTACGGGTTTCATCCAGCAGATAGCTTTCCATGGCCGTATCACAGATCGGGCAACGGCGTTTATGCATCAAACGGCGGCTTTCGGCTTCTTCATCCTCGTCGGCTGCAATGGCTTCGTCGCCGGCTACCAGGTTCAGGGTCTGAGTGCAGCGCTCCTTCGGCGGCAGGCTGTAGCCGGAACAACCGAGGAAAACACCTGTGGAGCCATTGCGGATCTGCATATGGCGGCCGCAGGTCGGGCAGGGGATGTCGGTGTCGACCGGATCATTCGGCCGCATACCGTCTTCACTGCCGGCTTGGTCGAGTTTTTTGTGAAAGCCCTGATAAAAGTTATCCAGCACATCCGTCCAGTTGATTTCGCCTTCGGCGATATCATCGAGTTTTTCTTCCATGCTGGCGGTAAAGCCGTAATCCATCAGGTCGTCAAAATTTTCAACCAGACGGCTGGTGACGATATCGCCCATTTTTTCCGCATAGAAACGGCGGCCTTTGAGGCTGACGTAACCACGTTCCTGAATGGTGGAAATAATGGATGCGTAGGTGGATGGCCGGCCGATACCACGTTTTTCCAGTTCTTTTACCAGCGCCGCTTCGGAGAAGCGCGGAGCGGGTTTGGTAAAGTGCTGTTTGGGCTCCAGTTCGCCCAGTGACAGCACTTCGCCCTGTTGCACATCCGGCAGCAGCACATCTTCATCGCCTTTACCGGCTGGCGGCAGAATTTTCAGATGGCCATCGAAACGCATCACGCGGCCACGGGTGCGCAGTTCAAATTCACCGGCACTGATGACGATGCTGGTACTGGTGAATTTGGCATCATTCATCTGACAGGCGACAAAACGGCGCCAGATCAGGTCATACAGGCGCTGGGCGTCCGGTTCCATGGCGTTCAGGTCAGGCGCCTGCAGGCGTACATCGGACGGGCGGATCGCTTCGTGCGCTTCCTGTGCGCCTTCCTTGGATGAATAAACACGCGGCTCGGCCGGCAGGTATTCGTCACCGAGTTTGCCCTGAATGTAATCCCGCACGGAACCCACCGCTTCCTGACTCAGGTTGGTGGAGTCGGTACGCATGTAGGTGATGTAACCGGCTTCGTACAGGCGCTGAGCCAGCGTCATGGTTTTCTTCACGCTGAAACCGAGGCGGGTACTGGCGGCCTGCTGCAGAGTGGAGGTAATAAACGGCGCGGCCGGGCGGGAGCTGGTTGGCTTGTCTTCGCGCTTGCTGACGGCAAACTGCTGCTGCCGCAGCAGATCCATTGCGGCCATGGTGTCAGCTTCGTTCACCGGCCGGAATTCTGCGCCGTTACGGCGGTTGACCTGAGCACGCAGATCGGCGCCGTTGCTGGTCTGCAGGCTGGCAAAGGCTTCCCAGTATTCTTCCGGCACAAAGGCACGGATTTCACGTTCACGTTCAACGATCAGGCGTACCGCCACCGACTGAACACGGCCGGCAGACAGGCCGCGGGCGACCTTGGCCCACAGCAGTGGCGACACCATAAAACCCACCACCCGGTCGAGAAAACGGCGTGCCTGCTGGGCATTCACACGGTTCATATTCAGCTCGGAAGGCTGTTCAAACGCGCTCTGGATGGCTTTTTTGGTAATCTCGTTAAAGACTACGCGGCGGTAATCTTTTTTGCTCTCGCCAATGATTTCCCGCAGGTGCCAGGCAATGGCTTCCCCTTCGCGGTCCAAATCCGTTGCGAGATAGATATGGTCGGCATCTTTGGCCAGCCGTTTGAGTTCATCAACTACTTTTTCTTTGCCCGGCAGCACCTCGTAATTGGCCTGCCAGTGGTGTTCCGGGTCAACGCCCATGCGTGCAATCAGCTGGTCATGGGCTTTCTTCTTTTTATAGACCGCTTTTTCTTCCGGTGACATTTTACGTGTCAGAGCGGCCTGTCTGGCCCGTTCTTTCGGGTCGGACTTCTGCCCGGAACCAGAGGTCGGAAGGTCACGGATATGGCCCACGCTGGACTTCACGATGAAGTCTTTCCCGAGGTATTTGTTGATGGTTTTTGCCTTGGCAGGCGACTCCACGATAACCAGCGATTTGCCCATAATCCTACGATTAACCCTTGTTTGTTGATAAAGCCAGGCACAGAGAAGGCGACACTTTATAAGCAGACCCGGGGGGTCGGTCAAGCCTGCTGGTCTTAAGCTGTGACACAGACGGAACCGACAAAGCGGTAAATAACAGCTAAACTTGTGTCATCCCAAGCTCAGGGTTCCGGCCGGAACCCGGTGCCTTTACAGGAATAGCACATAATCCGGAGACAGGTTTTTTTATGTCCGCCATTGGTCTGGTTGTTGCCATTGCATTACCCGTCGCGCTGCTGCTGACCGGGCTGGTGTGGTATGGCCGGCGTCAGCAGGAAAAAGATACTCAGCGGGCCATGGCCCGTTCCATCCGCCAGTCTGCCGATGATCTGCTGGATGCCCTGGAGTTCCTCATCATGGTTGATGATTTCCGTGAGGTGCAGCTGGTGGTGCTGGACCGCGTGGATCATCTTTACTCCCTCTACGTGGAAAATCTGCCGGCCGGTGATCCGCTGGCTGCCGAAGGACCCGTGTTTGACCCTGAGCCTTACCGGGCGAAAATCGAAGCGGCCAGGGGTAAACGCAAAGTGCTGAAAAGTGACCGGGAAATACGTCTGGCGCGGCGTCAGATCGGGCGTGTTCTCAAGGCATTGAGTGTGATGGTGAAAAAGAAAGTGATTTCTGAAACGGCCATGCTGGAGTACCGCCGTTATCTGCGTCTGACACTGCTGGAGCGGGAAGTCGACACCTATACCGCGCAGGGCGATGTGGCGGCGGGGCGGGGCGATGTCATTACGGCCACCAATTATTACAAGGCGGCGAAGAAACTGCTGATTGAATTTGACCTGCAGTATCCGGAAAAGAACGAACGGATCCGCAAGCTGTCACTGCGTACGGCGTCGCTGTACGAAGGTGGCAAAGAGCACGAAGATAATCTGGCGAAAGAGTTATCGCGTGAAGCGGAAGAAGAAAAAGGCGTCTTTGGCATACCGGTTAATCCGACAGAGAAAAAGAAATTCTGATGGTCTGGTATGGCCACTGAGTCAATAACGCCGTCTGCACGCAAATTACTGGCGGCGCTGCCGCACTCCTGTGCTGATTTAACCGCACTGACGGAGCCGCTGGCGCGTTATTCTGCGCTGGCCGTCAACACAGACATACTCCGTCTGGACCGCCTGGATGCGGTGCTCAGCGGTAATAAACTTTTCAAACTGGCGGGACATCTGGCGCAGTTCGCGTCTGGCAGGCAGCGTTGTCTGCTCAGTTTCGGTGGCCCGTTTTCCAATCATCTGCACGCTCTGGCTGCGGCCGGTCAGCGCCTGGGAATCCCGGTGGTACTGATTGTCCGCGGCTATCAACAGCTGCCGCTGACCCCGACACTGGCAGATTGTGTCAGCTGGGGAGCACATCTGGTGTTTGCCGACCGGCGTACCTATGCGCGCCGTTATGATCCTGACTGGCAGAAGCAGCTGGCGGCGGAATACGACGCGCTGGTGATTCCTGAAGGGGGTGGTGATGAGCCTGGCCTCAGCGGCTGCCGGGTCATCGGTGAGCTGGCACAGGCTTACGATCAGGTATGGCTGGCAGTGGGCAGTGGCACCACGGGGCTGGGGCTGGCGCCGCAGGTTGGCCGGTGTGAAATTGTCGGAGTGAACGCCGTTGCTGATCAGGGCGAGCGCCGCCGCCACTGGCAACAGGCGATGCCGGCGGCGGTGCGCTGGCGGCTGTTGGACGATGCTCATTGCGGCGGTTTTGCCCGCCGCAATGATGAGCTGATGCAGTGTATCCGGCGCTGGGATGCGGCCGGACTGGCGCTCGATCCTGTGTATACCGGCAAGCTGATGCTGGCTTATGAAAAGGCGCTGGCTGCGGGAGATCTTGCCGGCCAGCGGGTACTGCTGATTCATTCCGGCGGCCTGCAGGGACGACGCGGTGTGGCAGGTCTGGAGCCGCCCGGCGGATTGGCGTGAAACAGCTCTAAGGTTTGGCCTGCAGATACTGATGGACGCCTTCATCCGGCCAGTGGTCCGGCATAATCAGCCAGCGCTGCTGCTCAGCCAGTCCCCAGGGGCCGGGTGCCAGTCGTACTGCGCATAACGGATAGCTGAGCCAGTGGAAATGGGTATGCATATAGCGCAGCAGTTCACCGCGGCTGACGGCATTCTGAACCAGCGCCGGACTCAGCCACTGGGGCTTTGTGAGCAGGGTCCAGTCGCCGTCCGGCAGCAGCTCTGCTGCCTGTCCGGCATAACACCACACGCCCCGCCAGTGATCCGGATTCAGCTCCGGCGGCAGCTGCAGCTCTGTCTGGCTGGCGGCCGGATAAAACAGACAGCCGCGCATGATGGCCTGCGACTGCAGGGCATCCCAGCCGGCGGCGGCCAGTTCTGCGCTGACCTGCGGCTGGCGGCTGAGTTGCAGCTGTTTCTCTGCCGTGTGGCGGAGTTTGCGGAACAGACGGTCGCGGCTGTTGGGGCCGATCCAGTCCTGTCTGCGGCTGAGGTAGAATTTCAGCGCCAGCTCGAAATGCCATTGTTGTCCCTGCAGTTCGGCCAGCAGGTCGAGTTCACCCAGGGTGCGTCCGTGACGGATGATCTGGCGGTTGGCTTCGCTGCGTGACGTGGTGGCGCTGAATATCTGCTGCCACTGAGCCTCAAACATCAGACCCAGCCGTTGGCTGCGGTAGTCCGGTGGTGGCAGGGTGTTGATCCGCTGCAGTATTTCCGGGCGGTTCAGGGTTGTCAGCCAGGCCGGCTGGCGTGGACTCCAGTGACAGTTGAGCAGCGGCGGGCCGGCCAGACTCCACAGCCGGTCACGCTGATACTGGTGCGGCAGCGAAAAGAAATCATGATCGGCAGCAGGTTGTGAAGGCAGCAAGCGTTTTCAACTCCTGTATGGTATAAACAGCTCAATCAATTGACAGCATATTTCCAGAGGTCATCAGTACGCAGCAATGGAAGAATTCCGCAATATCGGCATTATCGGCCGGCTGAACAGTAACAAAGTTATTGAAACCATCAAGCGGCTCACCAGATACCTGACAGAGGAAGGCTATCACGCCATCCTTGATGACCGCATTGCCGAAGTGATGCCGGGTCATGGTATGCAGGTCAGTAATGTGAATCTGCTGGGTGAGATCTGTGATCTGGTGATTGTGGTTGGCGGTGACGGCAGTCTGCTGGGTGCAGCGCGGGCGCTGGCGAAATACAAAACGCCGGTACTGGGTATTAACCGTGGTAACCTGGGCTTCCTGACTGATATTACGCCGGACGACACCATGCTGGATGCGGTGCAGGCGGTGCTGGATGGCGAGTACGTCAGTGAAATGCGTTTCCTGCTGGATGCCGAGATCAAGCGTGATGGTAATCCGATTGCCACCGCTGCAGCGCTGAATGATGTGGTGCTGCACCCGGGTAAATCCACCCGCATGATCGCCTTTGATCTGTGGATTGAGGGTCAGTATGTCTACCGCCAGCGTTCTGATGGTCTGATCGTTTCCACGCCGACCGGTTCCACCGCGTATTCGCTGTCCGGTGGTGGTCCTATCATGCATCCCAAGCTGGATGCACTGGTGCTGGTACCCATGTTTCCGCATACGCTGTCGAGCCGCCCGATTGTGGTGGACGGCAAAAGTGAAATCAAAATTGTTATCGATGCTGAACAGGGTCTGTACCCGACCATCAGTTGCGATGGTCAGACGCACATTCCCTGTGCTCCCGGCGATGCCATTACCATCCGTAAGAAAGCCCACAAACTGAAGCTGATTCACCCGCAAGGTCACAATTTCTATGAAATCTGCCGGACCAAGCTGGGCTGGAGTAGCAACCTGGGAGAATAAGCATGCACCAGGGTTATGATTTAATCGGCGATATTCATGGATGTGGCAATACCCTGATTGAGCTGCTGGAGCAGCTGGGGTACAGCAAGCGTAACGGGATTTATCAGCACCCCAAACGTAAGGTGGTGTTTCTCGGCGATATTGTTGACCGCGGGCCGCATATCCGTCTCGCCTGTCACGTGGTACGTGACATGGTGGACGCCGGTCATGCCGAGATTGTCATGGGCAACCATGAATACAATCTGGTCACCTACCTGACGGAAGCGCCACCGGGAATCCGCCGGCCGTACCTGCGGCCACACACCGCACGCAATAACTTTATCGTTGAGCAGACCATTAAGCAGTTTGAGGATTATCCGCACGAGTTTAATGAGTTCCTCGACTGGTTTGTCGATCTGCCTCTGTTTCTGGATCACGAACATTTCCGTGTCGTGCATGCCTGCTGGGATCAGGCCATGATCGATGAATACCTGCGCCGTTACGGTACCCATCATATCCGCCGCGATATGCTGGCTGAGTCGGTGAATACCGATTCTTTCCTGTATAAATTCCTCGACCGCACCTTGCGTGGCACATCGCTGAAACTGCCTGACGGACGTTCGATGACGGCCAAAGATGGCATGGTGCGGCAGTTTTTCCGTACCAAGTTCTGGCATGATCAGCCGCGCAAATACAGTGATGTGGTGTTCCAGCCGGACCCGCTGCCGGACGATGTTGAGCACGCGCTGCTGAGTGAGGAAGAAAAGGAACAGCTGCTGTTTTACGGACCGGAAGAAAAGCCGCTGTTTATTGGCCACTACTGGATGCAGGGTATTCCTGCCCCCATTGTCCCCAATATCGCCTGTCTTGATTACAGCGCGGTTAAATACGGGCGCCTGGTCGCTTACCGTATGGATACCGAACGTCACCTGCAGCCGGGTAAATTTGCCTGGGTACGGGTAGAGAAAGACGAACGTTAAGTCCCTGTGATGCAGCCTGTTCTTGTCCTTGTTGCTGAACCCGGTGTTGATCTGTCACCACTGACCCGTCACCTGTGGGCCGAGCGGGTGGCCCACCGGGTAATTGAGCAGGATGGCCGCCAGTGCCTGTATGTTGCCGATCCGGCGGATGCCGGGCGGGTGAAAGTCTGGTTTGAGCAGTGGCAGGCCGGCGAACTGCAGGAGCCTCTGCCGGAAGCGGTGCAGCCGGGTATCCAGCAAATGCTGCTGAGCTGGCTGCAGACGCCGGTGAGTATGGTTTTTCTGCTGTTGTTTGCGGCGGTATTTGTGTGGATGCATTTTTCCACCGGCTGGCAGTCGTGGCTGGAAACGGGCGCTGAATACTGGCCACAGCAGCGTTTTGATCCTGCGGTTTATCTGGACATCGGTCTGTGGGCGTTGTGGCGTCCGACGCTGCTGCATTTTTCCTTTCTGCATCTGTTATTCAACGGTCTCTGGTGGTGGATTCTGGCACGGCCGATTGAACGGCTGGATGGCGTGTTGCCTCTGCTGCTGCTGACGCTGGCCTGCGGTCTGGGCGGCAATGTGCTGCAGTGGTGGTATGCCGGCCCCTCTTTTGGCGGCGTGTCCGGGGTAACGCTGGGTATGCTTGGCTGGGTTGGCCTGCGGCTGCGTAAAGTGCCGTATCCGGTGCCGCGTATGCTGCTGCCGGTTATGGTAGGCTGGACCGTGATCAGTATCGCGCTGGATACCATGATGCCGGGTACCTCGGTGGTGGCTCATGGCGCCCATATAGGCGGTCTGCTGACCGGTTTTCTGCTGGCCGCTGTCTGGCCGGTAAAATCTGAACCTTCTGAACAAGCCTGAGGTTTGCATGACTCTGGAACAACTGATTCAATCCCTGACCCCTGAAATTTATCAGAATCTGAAAACGGCGATTGAGCTGGGACGCTGGCCCGATGGCCGCCGTCTCGATAATGAACAGCGCGAACTGTGCCTGCAGGCGGTGATTTATTACGAGCAGATGAATGACGTGCCGGCCAGTGAGCGGGTGGGTTACATCGCCGACAGCTGCAAGTCGTCACACGATCATGATCATGACGACGATGATGTGCAGCCGCTGACCCTGCAGTAATTTATGTCATTTACTTCTGATACTTTGCCGGCCCGCGGTCATCTGCAGAAAATGGCGGTGACACCGTCTGCCGCGGGTGGTCCTGTGCAGTACCGGCTGCGTCTCGATGAGCAGGAAATTCCCCTCAATGGTCTGCTCGGGCGCCATATCCGTCTGCACTGGCAGGGCGATATTCACTGCTGTCACTGTGGCCGCAAAACCAAAAAAAGTTTTGCTCAGGGTTTCTGTTATCCCTGCTTCAGTAAACTGGCTCAGTGCGACAGCTGCATGATGAGTCCGGAAAAATGCCACTTCGCCGCCGGCACCTGCCGTGAACCGCAATGGGCGGAGCAGGTCTGCTTCAATGATCATATTGTTTATCTGGCCAATTCTTCCGGTCTGAAAGTCGGTATTACCCGGGCAACACAGATGCCGGTGCGCTGGCTGGATCAGGGGGCGTCGCAGGCGTTGCCTGTTGCGCGGGTGAAAAACCGCCGTCTGTCGGGACTGATTGAAGACCTGCTGCGCCAGCAGGTGGCAGATAAAACCAACTGGCGGGCGCTGCTCAAAGGCGATGCCGTGCCACTGGATCTGGGCGCTGAGCGTGACCGTCTGTTTGACCGTTTTGCCGCCGGTATTGACGCCATTGAACAACAGGAAGGGCCTGGATCGGTTACCCTGATCGAAAATGCGGCCACAGAAACCTTTGCCTATCCGGTCATGAATTATCCGCTGAAAGTCAGCAGCCATAATTTTGATAAAACGGCGGAAGTCAGCGGTCGCCTGGAAGGAATCAAAGGGCAGTATCTGCTGCTCGACAGTGGCGTGATCAATCTCAGGAAATTCACGTCCTACAACACCGAATTTACAGTCACAGACTGAAAACAGACAGTGAGGCCATTATGCGTGATGCACAGCCAAAAGCGATTTATCTGCAAGATTACCGTCAGCCGGATTACTGGATCGAAACCACCGATCTGACGTTTGAACTGAACGACGATGCCACACTGGTCACGTCGCTGCTGAAGATGGTACGCAATGCGGATGCGCCGGCGGATGCGCCACTGGTGCTGGCGGGGCAGGAACTGGAGCTGCTCAGTGTGGCCGTGGATGGCCGTGAGCTGACGGCGGAAGAATACAGCGCTGATGATGAAAGCCTGACGCTGCCGCAGGTGCCGGCGGCGTTTATGCTGCAGGTGAAAACCCGCATTTATCCGGCTGAAAATACGGCGCTGGAAGGTCTTTACCGTTCTGGTGGTATGTACTGCACCCAGTGTGAAGCAGAAGGCTTCCGCCGCATTACCTATTACCTCGACCGTCCGGATGTGATGTCGGTGTTTACCACGCATATGATCGCTGATGCGCAGAATTATCCGGTGATGCTGTCCAACGGTAACCTGATCGCAGAAAGCGAAGAAAACGGTCTGCGTAAAGTCAGCTGGCATGATCCACATAAAAAACCGGCGTATCTGTTTGCGCTGGTGGCGGGGTCGCTGCTGAGCAGGGAAGACAGTTTTGTGACCATGAGTGGCCGCAGGGTCACGCTGAAGATTTTTGTTGAGCCGCAGAATATCGATAAAACCGATTACGCGCTGGATGCGCTGAAACGTTCCATGCGCTGGGACGAAGAAGTGTACGGCCGTGAATACGATCTCGATATTTTTATGATTGTAGCGGTGGACGATTTCAATATGGGCGCGATGGAAAACAAAGGCCTGAACGTCTTTAACTCTTCCTGTGTGCTGGCCAACCCGGCGACCGCAACCGATGCGGCCTACCAACGTATTGAAGCCATCGTAGCGCACGAATATTTCCATAACTGGTCCGGTAACCGCGTGACCTGCCGTGACTGGTTCCAGCTGAGTCTGAAAGAAGGTTTTACCGTATTCCGCGATGCGTCATTTTCGGCGGATATGAATTCCGCCACGGTCAAGCGTATCGAAGATGCCAATATGCTGCGCACCGTGCAGTTTGCGGAAGACGGCGGTCCGATGGCCCACCCGGTGCAGCCGGATTCCTTTATCGAAATTTCCAACTTCTACACCGTAACGATTTATGAAAAAGGTGCAGAAGTGGTGGGTATGCTGCACAAAATTCTGGGGAAAGACGGTTTCCGTAAAGGATCGGATCTGTATTTTTCCCGCCATGATGGTCAGGCCGTTACTATTTATGATTTTGTCCGCGCGATGGAAGACGCCAACGGCGTGGACCTTACTCAGTTCAGACTCTGGTACAAACAGGCCGGCACGCCGGTCGTCAGCGCCAGTGCTGAATATGATGCGCAGGCACAGCAACTGCGGCTGACACTGAAGCAGCAGTGTCCGGATACTCCCGGACAGAAAGATAAAAAACCGCTGTGGATTCCGGTGCAGCTGGGGCTGATCGGTGCGGATGGTCAGGATATGCCGGTGCAGGTTGAACCGGCAGCCGTATGGACTGAAGCCAGTCAGGTGCTGCATTTCACCGAAGCTGAACAGACCTTTGTCTTTTCGGCCGTGAACGAGCCGCCGCGGCTGTCGTTGTTCCGCGACTTTTCTGCGCCGGTCAAAGTGGAATTTGCACAGAGTGATGATGATCTGCTGTTCCTGTTGCAGCACGACAGTGATGGTTTTAACCGTTGGGATGCCGGTCAGCGCCTGATGCTGAACTGGATCCGCAGCGCACAGCAGGGCAGTTTTGCCCTGACGGACGGCGCCGTACAGGCATTCCGCTCACTGCTGCAGGATAAAACACTCGACCCGGCCATGGTGACCTGTCTGTTGTCGCTGCCATCGGAAGCCTATATCGCTGAATTTTCTGCCGAGGTGGACCCGCAGGCGATTCATCAGGCGCGGAACACCGTGCAGCAGGCATTGGCTCAGGCTCTGTTCAGTGACATGGCAGACTGTTATCAGCGCCTGCAGTCGTCCGCGCCTTATGCCCCGGAGCCGGCACAGATGTCTGCCCGGGCGTTGAAAAATCTGGCCCTCAGTTATCAGGCCAAAGTGAGTACTGATGGTCTGGCACTGGCAAAAGCACAGTTTGCTGCGGCGGATAATATGACCGATCAGATGGCAGCCCTGCGCGCCGTGGTGAGCAGTGGCGATCAGGTACTGGCTAAGGCATTACTGGATGATTTTTACCATCAGTGGTCAGCAGATTCGCTGGTGGTAAATCAGTGGCTGTCGGTACAGGCCGGCTCTGCTGAGCTGGGCAGTGCCGCCTTTATCCGCTCGCTGCAGGAACATGAAGCCTTTGACTGGCGTAACCCGAATAAAGTGCGTTCGGTCATTGGCGCCTTTGCCAATCAGGCGCTGGTGCATTTCCATGCCACCGATGGCAGCGGCTATGAATTACTGGCTGATGCGGTACTGAAACTGAATGACAGTAATCCGCAGATTGCCGCTCGTCTGCTGGGGCCGCTGACCAAATGGAAGCGTCTGGTACCGGCTCAGGCACAGCTGATGAAGGCACAATTACAACGCATCATGGCACACGGGGCATTGTCCAAAGATGTTTATGAGGTGGTCAGCAAGAGTTTGGTTTGAGCATTAAGGCAGGATTCTTTATTCTTGCCGCTGGGGAAGCATACCGCGTCTGCGGTAGAACAGAGGTCGCATAATGAACAAGAATAAATTGATAGCGGCTGGTGTACTGGCGTTTCTGTGCGCCATACCTACAGCGTTTGCAGCAGTTTCCGTCAAGGAAGCTGACCGTCTCAAATCTGATCTGACGCCAGTGGGCGGTGAGAGGGCCGGTAATGGCACGGATATCCCGCCCTGGCGCGGAGGACTGTCACTGCCACCGCCGGGCTATACCAAGCCCGGCCAGCATCATATTGATCCTTACCCGCAGGATGAGCCTTTATTTGTCATTACTGCTGACAATATGCAGCAGTATGACGAGTATCTTACCGACGGCCAGAAAGGCCTGTTCCGTACCTATCCGGAGACCTTCCGCATGCCGGTGTATAAAACCCGGCGTACTGCGGCAGCACCGGAATGGGTTTATGAAAATACCTATAAAAATGCCATCCGTGCTGAGCTGAATAAAAACGGCGACGGCCTGATGTACGCTTATGGTGGTATTCCGTTTCCGCTGGCGAAAAACGGCCTGCAGGCGATCTGGAACCATATCACCCGCTGGCGCGGAATTTATCTGACCCGCCGGGCGTCTGAGCTGGCGGTGCACACGGATGGTGATTATTCACTGGTAACGGTGCAGCAGGAAGTGGAATTCAATTATTACCGTCGCGATAAAAGCATCGAAGACCTGAATAATATTCTCTTCTATTACCTGTCTTTCACCAAAGCGCCGGCGCGTCTGGCCGGTGGTGCGGTACTGGTGCATGAAACCCTGAATCAGGTGGATGAGCCACGTCAGGCCTGGGGCTATAACGCCGGTCAACGGCGCGTACGCCGGGCACCGAACCTGGCTTATGACACCCCGATTGCGGCGGCGGATGGTCTGCGTTATGCCGATGACACCGACATGTATAACGGCGCACCGGACCGGTATAACTGGAAGCTGCTGGGCAAGCGCGAAATCTACATTCCGTACAATAATTACCGCCTGACGTCGGCTGACGTTGAATATGATGATCTGATCAAACCAGGGCATCTGAATCCGGATTACACCCGTTATGAAAAACATCGGGTGTGGGTGGTGGAAGCCACGCTGAAAGAAGGCATGCGTCATGTGTATCACAAGCGCGTGTTCTATCTGGATGAGGACACCTGGGGCATTGCGGTGGCGGATCAGTACGACTCTGCCGGTGATCTGTGGCGTGTCAGTATGGCGTATATGAAGACCTATTATGAGCTGCCGGTGACCTGGACAAGCATTGATGTTTTCCACGATCTGCAGGCACGGCGTTATCATCTGCAGGGACTGGATAACGAAGAACAGGGCAGCATTGATTACAGTCAGGAACCACCGGGGGACCGCTACTTTACCCCGGCTGAACTGCGCCGGCGGGGCCGGCGTTGATACCGGCTGCAGACGGGCTCCCGCCTGTCTGCAGCGGCCGTCTTAACGACAGGGACAGGGGAGAAAAAAGGGTTGCAAACCCTTTCCTTTATGGCACAGCTCTCCTTACATTCTGTAACAACTAGGCGTTAGTCAATGTTAAAAGGCTCAGATAAACTGGCCGCCATCCGACATTACTATAAAAACGGAGCTCCTTATGTTTTCTGATTTGGTTCAGCGGTTAGCCCGTGCTTCGGGTAAAGCGCTGGTAACCGGCTTCACCCGTACCGGGCTGCTGGCCATCACCGCACTGGTGATGACTTCCGCACAGGCTGCCTGGCAGGACCCGCTCAATACCCCGGCGATTAAAACTGAAAAAGCGCATCAGGCGCTGCTGCTCGATGTGGTCCGTGCAGACCGTCGCCTGGTGGCGGTTGGTGCTCACGGTAATATCGTTTATTCCGATGATAATGGTCTGAGCTGGACCCAGGCGCAGGTGCCGGTGTCCGTGACCCTGACCTCTGTTTATTTTGCCTCCGGCGAGCAGGGCTGGGCGGTCGGCCATGACGGTGTGATTCTGCACACGGCTGATGCCGGTAAAACCTGGAGCAAACAGTTTGACGGCTATCAGGCGAACGATGCCATGGTGGCTGCGGCTGAGCGTAAAAAGCAGAAAGCAGAAGATGCCCTGACAGCCGCTGAAGAAAGTGCTGATGATGTGGCGATTGCAGACGCCGAATATGCGCTGGAAACGGCCACTTTCGGCCTTGATGATGCGCAGTATGATCAGTCCACCGGTTCTACCAAACCTTTCCTTGATGTCTGGTTTTACGATGCCAGACGCGGTTATGCGGTCGGGGCATACGGCATGTTTTTCGGCACCACCGACGGTGGTCAGAGTTGGGATGTCGCCTCTGAGAATGTACCCAACCCGGATCGTCTGCACATCAATTCCATCGCCGCCGTTGGTTCTCATACCCTGGTGCTGATCGGTGAGATGGGCCTGTTGATCCGCAGTGATGATCTGGGCAGAACCTGGGCCCGTATGGAAGCCCCGTATGATGGCTCTCTGTTTGGCCTGGTTGCCGAAGGTGATGATGAACTGCTGTTTGGTCTGCGTGGCCATGTTTACCGTTCATCTGACTCCGGTATCAGCTGGACTGAACTGCAAACCGGCAGTGAACAGACACTGCTGTCCGGTGTGTTTGACAGCCGTCATGCGCTGCTGGTCGGCAATGGTGGCTCAGTGGTTGTGTTTGATGGGCAATTGGAAAATCCGCATGCAACCATTATTGAAGGGCGTAAGGCCTATGCTGCGGTGACCCGCGCTGCGGACGATACCTTTGTCATTGTGGGTGAAGCCGGTGTGATGCGTCTGAATGCCATCGGTGAGTTGATTCATCAGTCCATCAGCATGGCTGCGGGAGATTTCTGATCATGTCTGAGCAAAAACACCATTTTTCCACTGAACCGGAACACCATCTGCTGTCGGCCGAGACTGAGCCACTGCTGGAGCGTGTGCTGTTCAATAACCGCGGTATCGTGCTGGTTGTGCTGGCGCTGCTGACTGCTTTGTTTGCCTTTGGCCTGACCAAGGTAAAACTGGATTCCAGCATTGAAAAATACATTCCGCTGAACCATGAGTTCATTCAGAACTTCCTGGTACACAAGGACGATATGAAAAGCGGGGTAGCCAACGTCAAAGTGGCGGTGGAAGCCAGCAGCGGTGATATTTTTACCAAAGAATATATGGAGACCCTGAGTAAGATTAATGACGAGGTCTTCTATGTTAAGGGAGTTGACCGTTCCGGCATGCAGTCGCTGTGGACGCCGAATACCCGCTGGACTGAAGTAACCGAAGAAGGTTTTCAGGGCGGCCCGGTGATTCCGAGTACCTATGATGGCAGTGCTGAAAGCCTGGAGCAGGTGCGCCAGAATGTGCTGAAATCCGGTCAGGTCGGACGTCTGGTTTCCAATGATTTCCGCTCCTCGATTATTGATGTCCCTCTGGTTGAGAAAGACCCGGAAACCGGTGAAAAACTGAACTATCAGCAGTTTTCACACGCGCTGGAAGAAAAGATACGCGCCAAATACGGTAACGACCAGTACCGCATTTATATTACCGGTACGCCGAAAAAACTCGGTGACCTGATGGATGGCGCGCGCGAAATCGCGGTGTTCTTCCTGATGGCGATGCTGGCAACTGCCGTCCTGCTGTATCTTTACTCCCGTTGTCCGAAAGGCACTGCGGTACCGATTATTGCGTCGTTGATTGCTGTGATCTGGCAGCTGGGTTCACTGGCCCTGCTGGGTTACACCGTGGACCTGTATTCCGTACTGGTGCCATTTCTGGTATTTGCCATCGGTATTTCCCACGGTGTACAGATTATTAATGGTATTGCCATCGAAGCCGGCCGTGGTGCCAATAAAGTGCAGGCTGCACGGCGTGCCTTCCGTGGCCTTTACGTGCCGGGTATGCTGGCGCTGCTCAGTGATGCCATGGGCTTCCTGACGCTGCTGTTTATCGATATCGGTGTGATTCAGGAACTGGCGATTGCCGCCAGTATCGGTGTGGCCATGATTATCGTCACTAACCTGGTGCTGCTGCCGATTGTGATGTCTTATATCGGCATCAGCCATGCCGGGGTGAATCACGCGAAGAAGGTGGAGCAATCCGATCCGAAACTGTGGAAAGCACTGTCTTTCTTCGCTAATCCGAAGGTGGCACCGATTCCGGTTGTTATCGCCATCGTGATGGCTGGCTTCGGTTATAAAATCAGCCAGGATCTGAAGATCGGGGATCTTGATAAAGGTGCCCCGGAGCTGCGTGCCGAATCGCGTTATAACCTGGATAACGACTTTATGGTATCCAACTATTCCACCAGTTCTGATGTGCTGGTGGTGATGGTGGAAACTGCCAAAGAGCAATGCAACAGCTATAAAGTGATGGATGCGGTTGAGCGCTTTATGTGGCATATGGATAACGTGCCGGGCGTACAGTCGACGGTATCGCTGGTGACTGTTTCCAAGCTGGTGACCAAAGCGATGAACGAGGGCAACCTGAACTGGTCAGCGCTGTCACGCAACCAGACCATCCTCAATACTTCCATTCAGCGGGCACCGAATTCACTGCTGAATCCGGACTGCTCGATGGCGCCGGTCATTGTTTACCTGAATGATCATAAAGCGGAAACGCTGGAAACTGCGGTAGCAGCCGTGGAAGCCTTCAAAGCCGATTATGATGATCAGGTGGATGAAAAATATTACGGCTACAGCATCGCAGAAATTGATGACGCAATTGCTGCCGGAGACATTGATTCTGTACCGGTACGCTTCCAGCTGGCCTCCGGTAACGCCGGTATCGAAGCGGCAACCAACCAGGTTATTGCCGACGCTCAGGACACCATGCTGATTTTCGTTTATGTGGTGGTGTTTGTGCTCTGCTTCCTGACTTTCCGTTCCTTTACCGCAGTGGCCTGTATTCTGCTGCCGCTGGCGCTGACATCGATCCTGAGTCAGGCGCTGATGACTTACCTGGGCATCGGTGTGAAAGTGGCAACCCTGCCGGTAATTGCACTGGGTGTGGGTATTGGTGTGGATTACGGTATCTATATTTACAGCCGTCTTGAAGTCATGATTATTGCCGGCAAGTCGCTGCAGGAAGCCTTCCTGGAAACGCTGAAATCCACCGGTAAGGCAGTCAGCTTCACTGGTGTGACCCTGGCGATTGGTGTGGCAACCTGGATCTGGTCGGATATCAAGTTCCAGGCGGATATGGGGATTCTGCTGACCTTTATGTTCCTGTGGAACATGTTGGGTGCGCTGATCCTGCTGCCGGCACTGGCCAACTATCTGCTGCGCCCGGAAAAAATCCGTGCCCGTCACAAAAAACGCCACGGGAATATTCCTCCGGCCGGCTAAAGCGGCAGAGAATAAAAAACGGTGGCCACGGCCACCGTTTTTTTTTGCGACAATAGCGGCTGAAACGATAACTGAGGCAGAGACTATGAAAAGCCCGCTTGGCCTGGAGGCCAATCTTCCGGTGATGGATATCATCAGGGAATCCCTGGGACTGCTGTGGCAGAAGCGTGAGCTGGTATTGCGTATGTTTCTGCCGGCACTGTTTATCCTGGCATTGGTTGACTGGGCGGCGTCGGCTTTTATTGATGAAAAGTCGCTGCTGCAGCTCGGCTTTGCGCTTGCTTCCCTGATTCTGGCGGTATTGTTTGCCACGGCTGCGCACCGTTTTACCCTGCTGCCACCGGAACAGTGGTACGCCAGTGCCCTGCACGCCTGGAAGGTCGAAGAATTCCGCTATCTGCTGCGGATTATTCAGATTGTACTGTGTGTGTTTGCCGTTGTTTTTGCGCTGGTGATGGTGCTGCTGATTGTTCTGGGTAAGGAAATAGCGCCGCTGGCGGGTGTGGCCGGTATTCTGCCCGGCTTTTATATCTGGGCGCGCTTATCTGTGACCCTGCCGGAGATTGCTCTGGGGCAGAGAACGACGCTGAAGCGCGCCTGGCAACTGAGTGCCGGCAACGGCAGCCGGCTGGTGTTGGTGGTGATTGTTGTGCCGGTGCTGTTGATGCTGCCGTTTATTGCCCTGTATGCGGCCGACAGTCTGCTGCTGAATTATGTGGCGGCCTTCGGCAGCTACATTACGTCGCTGATTTCTCTGGTGATGCTGTCCCTGTCTTATCGTTTCCTGCTGGATTTTTATGATAGTGGGGATACAGGCCAGCAGCTGCCGCAGGATGGGACAGAGCCGGATCAGAACAGCGGCTTTGATGCCTGAGAGGGCGGCGTATGCGGCTGGGGGATATTTCCGTTGCCTATGTTGAGCTGATGATCCGCGCTGTGGAGCATAACGGTGGCTCTGCAACGGCGATTCTGGAGCAATATCAGCTGGATGATGTGCGGCTGGCATCGCCGGAGGCACGTATCAGCATCCCGCGCTTTATGCGTCTCGGACACAGTTTTATTGAAGCTTTTCAGCTGCCTGCACTGGGGCTGGAAATGGGGCAGCTGACCTCGGCGCCTGCCATGGGGCTGGCGGGTCTGCTGGCACAGAGTGCGGCGGATATCCGCAGCGCCTGCAAGGCGCTGACAGCGTATGAACTGTTATCCAGTTTCAATGCCCGCGGGCGCTCTTCTTTCGCAACCGAGCAGGGGCAAGGCATCTGCCGCTTTTATTCCATCAGCCCCTACAACGGTTATAACCTGTTTGTGGTCGATTCCGTTCTCTGTGGCTGGTACACCTTTCTCAGTCAGCTGTGTGGACGGCGCGACATTCTGCAGCGGGTGGAGGTGGAATTTCCGGCACCGGCTTACCGCGAGCATTACAGCACCAGTTTTCCCTGTGAGATCCATTTTGGTGCATCGCGCAACGCGCTGGTGCTGGACAGCCGCGCGCTGGAACTGCCGGTGATTCCCCGTTGCGCTTCCACTTACAGTGCGCTCCGTCAGCTGGCAGACCGCGAGCTGGAGCGGGTACGGCTGGGGCTGAGTTTCCGGGAAATGACCGAGCGGGCGATTGGTCCGCTGCTGAACGGGCAGACACCGACACTGGAGCAGGTTGCTCAGCGGCTGAATATGGCTCCCTGGACTGTCAGACGACGGCTGGCCGATGAAAGTTGCAGTTTTCAGCAGGTTCTGAATGATACACGGCGGGATCTGGCGGTGAGTTATGTGCGGGATACGACGCTGACGCTGGGGGAAATTGCCTATCTGTTAGGGTTCGGATCAGCGACAGCGTTTCAGAGGGCCTTCAAACGCTGGACCGGCGAGGCGCCGGGGCGTTTCCGTGAACAGGCCGGGAGAGCTTACATCTCTACCGCGTCGTCCACATCATCTTCGTAATCGTCGTAGTCTGCATCCAGCAGATCTTCAATGTAATCAGACATAATCAGTCTCCTTTATTGTTATCTTACCTGAGGTAAGTCTTAAATCCTCTTTATCGCTTAAGCATAACTTGTGCCACTAAAGCTAACTTTAGTTGAGGATATTTATATGACAAGCCGGTTTTCTGTAGGTTCCTTCAGGCTGACCGGCATGCCAGAGCAATATCGCCTGTTCTGGTTACAGGGATATGAAATGGAGCATGGTCAGCGCTGCAAAGAGTAAAAAGTGGAGGAATGGCTGAAGTAGGCAGTATTGACAGTGCAGTCTCCGGGATTTCAGACGGCAAAGGGAATCTTAAATAAGATGGCGGATTGGACGGGAGGCGACGTGGCCAGACTCTGGACCGCGACCCTGGGTCGCTTCAGAACACATAAATAATAAAGGGGATCTTAAATAAGATGGCGGACTGGATGGGAGGCGACGTGGCCAGACTCTGGACCGCGACCATGGGTCGCTTCAGAACACATAAATAATAAAGGGGATCTTAAATAAGATGGCGGACTGGACGGGACTCGAACCCGCGACCCCCGGCGTGACAGGCCGGTATTCTAACCAACTGAACTACCAGTCCGCATTGTGGTGGGTGATGACGGGATCGAACCGCCGACCCTCTGCTTGTAAGGCAGATGCTCTCCCAGCTGAGCTAATCACCCAAATTTATACTCATGGTTATGAGTCGAACGAAAAGATGGCGGACTGGACGGGACTCGAACCCGCGACCCCCGGCGTGACAGGCCGGTATTCTAACCAACTGAACTACCAGTCCAGCTTTTCATTCTGTCTGATGTTCAAACCACATCAGAAGGTTTGGTGGGTGATGACGGGATCGAACCGCCGACCCTCTGCTTGTAAGGCAGATGCTCTCCCAGCTGAGCTAATCACCCAGATTCTGTACTCAGAATGGCGGACTGGACGGGACTCGAACCCGCGACCCCCGGCGTGACAGGCCGGTATTCTAACCAACTGAACTACCAGTCCAATTCTGTGTATCAATGACCTTTTCAGGTCCCGCTCCGGAAGATCTGGTGGGTGATGACGGGATCGAACCGCCGACCCTCTGCTTGTAAGGCAGATGCTCTCCCAGCTGAGCTAATCACCCTCTCCGAAAGCGAGTGGGCATTCTACTCGTGCAGTACCGGATGTCAAACGCTAATTGCAATTTTTCTGATTTTTTTCAGTAACTTGCGGGGCTCCGGGGAAAAGCCGGCCATTCCATGGCCGGCTGGTGGATATTTCCGCTCAGGATGACGAGCGGGCGGCCGGTGCCGGTGTTACGGCCGGTAACGCCGCGCCGGGGTGGTGGTGCCGGCGTGAGCCGAGTACCAGCAGGCAGGGAGTCAGCACCAGAGTCAGTACCGTGGCGAAGGTCAGGCCGCCGGCAATGGCGGTGGACAGCTGGGTCCACCACTGCGAAGACGGTGCGCCAACGGAAAAGTGACGGTGAATCAGGTCAATATTCCACTGCAGTACCATGGGCATCAGACCCACGACGGTGGTCACGGCGGTCAGCAGAACCGGCCGCAGGCGCTGGGCACCGGTACGCAGCGCTGCATCCACCGGATCAAGGCCGTCCTGCAGCAGCCGGTTATAGGTATCGATCAGCACAATATTGTTGTTCACCACGATGCCGGCCAGTGCGATCACGCCCACGCCGCTCATGACCACACCGAACGGCTCCCCGCGGATCAACAGTCCGAGCAGTACGCCGACAATGGACAGCACAATGGCACTCATAATCAGACCGGCCTGATAGAAGCTGTTGAACTGCGTGACCAGAATGGTGGCCATCAGGAAGATCGCAATAGCGAAAGCCTGGGCGAGGAAGGTGCCGGTTTCTGCCATCTTTTCAAAGTCACCGCGGAATCTGGGTTCAACACCGGCATCCCGCCAGTTCAGCGGCTGAATTTTTTCTCCCAGCTCGCGGATTTTATCGTTGGCATTAACGCCGTCGCGGACATTGGCCGTCAGACGGTAGCGGTATTTGCCGTCAATTCTGACCACATCGCCGGATCTGGGCGCTGCCACCCGCTGCATAAAATTGGACACCGGCACCAGTCCGTAGGGGGTGCTGATATTGAACGCCGAAAACTGATCAATATTGCGCGCCTGCAGCGGATAACGCAGCAGAATTTCCACTTCATCATCGCTGAAATCGGGCTGAAAGGTGCCGACTTTCTGGCCTCCGGTAATCATGCGGATCATGGCCCCGGTACTGGCAATGTCGGTGCCGAAACGGGTGGCTTCTTCGCGGTTGATATCCAGCTGCCATTCCACGCCGTCCAGCGGTCTGTCGTCGCGGACATCCTTGAGTTCGGGGTCTGCTTCGAACAGCGCCTTGCTTTGCTCCAGCAGCGGAATAATGGCTTCGCGGCTGTTAGCCGTCAGCTGCAGTTGCACCGGCGCACCACTGGCAGGGCCGTTTTTCTTTTTCTGTGTTTCGATAATGATGCCGGGCAAATCGGCGGTGCGCTGTTCGATGTCGCTCAGTATCTGGCCGGCGCTGCGGCGCTGCTCCCAGTCCACCAGTTCAATCTGGATACGGCCGATCACATCTGCGGCAGCATCGGTCGGCGGGCTGACCGTGGTGGAGGTATAGATGGACTGAATTTCTGCCATATCGAAGATGCGACGTTCGACTTGATTGACCAGCGCCTCGCGCTCGCTCATGGACAGATTACCACGGGCACGTATGTCGACGAGGCCGATATCGGCGTCCACATCGGGGAAAAATTCAACGCCATGACCGAGAGTAATATACAGCGTAACCGAGGCCACCAGCGCGGCAATGGCCAGGCCGAGAACCCGCAGCGGATGGCGTACTGCCTTATCCAGCAGGCGGATGTAGCGTCCGGTAAAACCACGCAGCTCGTGAAAGCGGCCCTGTTCTGCCGCTTCAATGGTATGCAGGGCGGCGGCATTGTGATGGCCCGCCCGGCCCAGCAGTGAACCGATGGTCGGCACCACAATCAGCGCCATAATCAGGGAACCGGTCAGGGTATAAAGCAGGGTCAGGGGCAGGAATTTCATAAATTCCCCGGTGGTTCCCGGCCAGAATAATAATGGCAGGAAAACCGCCAGCGTGGTTGCTGTTGACGCGATAATCGGCCAGGCCATGCGCTGTGCAGCTTCGGCGTAAGCGCGGCGTGGGCGCACCCCTTCGGCCAGCCGGCGGTCAGCGTATTCGGTTACCACAATGGCGCCATCGACCAGCATCCCGACCGATAAAATCAGCGAAAACAGCACCACCATGTTCATGGTGTAGCCCATCATATTGAGCACAATCAGGGCCATCAGAAAGGCACCGGGAATGGCCAGGCCGACCATAAAAGAACTGCGCAGGCCGAGGCTGCCGAGTACCAGAATCATCACCAGCAGGGTGGCAACCAGTACGTTGTTGAACAGGTCATTGAGCATGTCTTTGATCTGCTCAGATTCATCCTGGCTGGTGCCGACTTCAATACCTTGCGGCCAGTAGGGGCTGACCGTGGCAATGATACTTTTTACATCGTCCAGGGTTTCAATAATGTTGGAGCCGATACGCTTCTTAATTTCCAGCGTGACTGCCTGTTTGCCGTTCACCCGGGCACTGTTTTTACGGTCTTTATAAGCTAAGCGGCCGACGGCAATATCACGGAACAGAACGACTTTATCCCCGTCGGCTTTGACCGGCAGATCAAGGATGTCAGGGATGTTTTCAATCAGGCCGGGTACTTTGACACCGAAGCGGCCGGCACCGGTATCCAGATCTTCACTGGCAACCAGCTGATTATTATTACCGACCAGATTGGCGAGTTCAGAAAATGACAGACCGTAATTATCCATGCGCGCCGGGTCGACAATAATTTCCGCAATGTCTTCGCGTTTGCCTTTGATTTCCGCTTCCAGCACACCGGGCAGAGCTTCCAGACGGTCCTGCAGGTCTTCCGCTACGGCATACAGTGATGACTCTGCCACCTGGCCGGACAGGGTTACTACCATCACCGGGAACAGAGCGACATTGATTTCCTTCACCCGCGGCTCTTTTGTGTCCTGCGGTAAATCGCCTTTGGCGTCGTCCACTTTCTGACGCACATCCAGCAGTGCCTGATCAATATTAACGTCGGTATAAAATTCAAGCGTAATGGACAGGTGACCGGTGGTGGCCGTCGACACCATTTCTTTCAGGCCGTCGAGGCTGCGTAATTCTTTTTCCAGCTGTTTATAAATCAGCGCATCGGCATCCTGCGGGGAAATGCCATCGTGAGTGACGGAGACATAAACAAAGGGAACAGTAATATCCGGATTACTTTCTTTGGGGATGGTGATCAGTGTGGTCACCCCGATCAGCATAATCAGGGTAAACAGCATCAGTACCGTGCGCGAACGCTGCAGGGAGGCATCAATCAGCGAATTCATGCTGTTTACTCCGCGTGAGCTGTGGCGGGGCCGACGGAAGAGGAGGCCGGTGTATCCGTGTCACGGCGGTAAACCGGTTCCACCTGCTGGCTATATTCCACAAAGCCACCGCCAATGGTGATAATATCGGCCTCGTCACCCAGGCCGTAGACCCAGATGCCTTTGTCGTCTGCGCTCAGCAGGCGGACGCTGTGAAAGATAACGCGGTTGTCCGCGTCGATGCCCTTCAGGCCCAGATGTCCTTCATCATCAAGAATCAGCAGGGCCGGTGAAATGTAATACGCATGCACCGGTGGCTGGGGAATATGAATTTTCGCCGTCAGGCCACTGGTCATCTTGCCGCCGGGGTTGCTGATTTCAATTTCCAGCGGAAAGGTACGGGTGTTGTGGTCGGCTTCGGCGGCGATATAACGGATATGGCCCTCCACGCGGTCACCATTGATCAGTTCTGCCCAGGCCGGGTCGCCGATATGTATGTCGGCTGCTTCGATTTCAGATGCCTGGCCGGTGACCAGATAAGGGGAAAAATCCAGTACCGTAACCAGCGGGTTACCTTCCTGGACAAAATCGCCTTTCTCCACATCGCGCTGATCCACAATGCCGTCAAACGGAGCGCGGATACGGGTTGAACTGAGCTGAATACGGGCATAGGTCAGTTCGGCCTCGGCGTTGGCCAGTACGGTTTCTGCCTGAGCGACTTCAGCGTCATTGGCCAGCCCGCGGGCCGCCAGCTTGTGTGCGCTGTCGGCTTCCAGCCTGCGCTGCTTCATGTTGGCTTCGGCCTGTCTGACGCGCGCCGGCCAGTCGCGCGGGTCCAGTTCGAGAATCAGTTCGCCGGCACGCACGGCTTCGCCTTTCTGTTTGTGGATGGCGGTGACGGTGGCGCGGATTTCGGCTTTCAGACTGACCCGGCGTTGCGCTGCAGTACGGCCGGAAATCAGGATATCGCGGCTGACGGATTCACCGGTCATATGTTCCACCTGAACCTGAGGCAGGCCGCTTGCGGTTGTCAGTGGCCGGACGTTAACCGGGGTATCGTCCTGAGTGAGTGATCCGGATGCCATCCAGATGATCAGGCCAAGAGCCAGCAGCAGGGCAGCAATATGGCCCTGATTTAAATGTAAGGTCATGCTCTGTTCCGCTTTGGGTATTGTTATGGTTGCCGCAGACGACCGGAAGGCCATCAATATAAGGGAAAGGCTGAGGTGCTGCATCTGCAGGCAGCGAAAACATGCGGTTCCTCTGTATACTGTCGCTCATTTTGTTGACTTCGGGATAACGGGTTTCATGGTATTGGTGAGTTTAAAGCAGACAGAGCTGGCCTTCGGGGATCATGTTCTGCTGGATAAGGTCGATCTGGATATACATTCCGGCGAGCGCCTGTGTGTGGTTGGCCGTAATGGCGAGGGCAAGTCGACGCTGCTGAAAATTCTTGACCGCAAGGTGCAGCCGGACGACGGCCGCGTCGAATATCTGGATATGCTGCGCGTCTCCGCGCTGCAGCAGGAACTGCCGCAGACCACCGACCGGCCGGTGTATGACGTGGTGGCCGATGGTCTGGGGGATCTGGGCGAGCTGATTGCTGCCTACCACGACGAAAGTGCGCGCGGTGCCGAGGCGGATCTGGGCCGGCTGGAACAGCTGCAGACCCGTATTGAAGCCGCCGATGGCTGGCGTGGACAGCAGAAAGTGGATGCCATTATCCAGCGCCTGAAGCTGCCGGCAGAAACCAGCTTTGCACAATTGTCCGGTGGCTGGCAGCGGCGGGTGATGCTGGCGCGTGCATTAGTGGTCGAGCCGGATCTGCTGATTCTCGACGAGCCGACCAACCATATGGACGTGGCGACCATTGAATGGCTGGAAGAACAGCTGAAGCTGTTTAATGGCGCACTGGTGTTTATCAGCCACGACCGGGCGTTCGTGCAGAATCTGGCGACCCGTATTGTCGAACTGGACCGTGGGCACATTTATAACTGGGAAGGCGATTACCAGAGTTTTGTCGATTACCGCGAAAAGCGGCTGGAAGAAGAAGCCACCCAGAATGCACTGTTTGATAAACGGCTGGCGGAAGAAGAAAAATGGATCCGCAAAGGCATTGAAGCGCGCCGTACCCGTAACGAAGGGCGGGTGCGGGCACTGAAAGCCATGCGTAACGAACGCAGGGCGCGCCGTGATGTGCAGGGCAGTGCCAATATCAGCATGAATGCAGCGGAGTCTTCCGGTAAGCAGGTCTTTGAAATCGAGCACCTCACCTACGCCTGGCAGGATGTGATGCAGGTGAAGGATTTCTCCACCATTGTTATGCGTGGTGACCGCATTGGTCTGGTCGGCCCCAACGGGGTCGGTAAAAGTACCCTGTTGAAACTCCTGCTGGGACAGCTGCAGCCACAGTCCGGCCGCATCAAAACCGGTACCAAACTGGAAGTGGCCTATTTCGATCAGGCCCGGCATCAGCTGGATGACGAAAAATCCATTGCTGAGAACGTTGCTGATGGCAAGGATCAGGTGGAAGTGAATGGCCAGAGCCGGCACATCATCGGTTACCTCGGCGATTTTCTGTTTTCCGCCCAGCGCGCACGCACGCCGGTCAAAGCCCTGTCCGGTGGTGAACGTAACCGCGTTCTGCTGGCCAAGCTGTTCCTCAAACCTTGCAATCTGCTGGTGATGGACGAACCAACCAACGATCTTGATGTGGAAACGCTGGAGCTGCTGGAAGAACGCCTGCTGGAATACAACGGCACGTTGCTGCTGGTCAGCCACGACCGGGCCTTCCTGGATAATGTCGTCACTCAGTTGTGGGTCTTCGGTGAAGGTGAACCCGGCTATATCGAAGAGCAGGTCGGCGGTTACAGCGACTGGCAGGAGCGCCGCCGACTGCGGCAGGGCGATAAAGCTGCAGCGAAAGAGAAAAAACCGGCCGCCGCTGATAAGAAAGATGCGCCACAGCAGGGCGCTGCCGCGTCCAGACCGGCCGCCAGCGCCAAGAAGCTGTCGTACAAACTGCAGCGTGAGCTGGATATGCTGCCGGACCAGATTGCCGCTGCCGAGACCGAACGTGATGCGCTGGCGGCGAAAACCGCTGAAGCCGATTTCTACGCCGGTGATCAGGCTGAGGTTCAGCAGGTACTGGCAGCCCTGGCTGAGGCGGAGCAGAAAGTGGAGGCGCTGGAAGAGCGCTGGCTGGAGCTGGAGGAGATGGCCTCATGATGTTCTGGCTGGTGCTGGGGCTGGTGGCCCTGTCGATGTTCGGCTCGATTTACTGGCTGAAACCCAGTCCGCGCGATACGCGGCTGGCGAAGCTGCGCTTTGATGCGATTAAACAGGGGCTGCAGGTACGGCAGTTCACCTTTAAACCGGATTCCGCGAAAACGGGGGTGCGTGATGACATCACCGGCACCACCTATACACTGCAGCGCCCGGGCAGCAGCCAGGGCGGGGCTTTCCGTTTCCGGGTTGCCGGGCAGCCGGGCTGGGACAATGACGGCCTGCCGGAAGGGCTGAGCTGGCACAATCAGGGCAGCGCAGACGATGCCCGCTGCCTGCGTGAGGCCTTGCCACTGTTGCAGGACGATCTGTTGTTGCTGGAAGTGTATGAAAACCGCATCACACTGATGGCTGCGGAAAGAAAAAGCGCCAGTGCGGCGGCCTATCAGCATTTTATGGAGCAGTTTCTGTAGGCTGTTTGTGGGCATAAAAAACGGGAGCAGAGCTCCCGTTTTTTATGGTCTGTTCGCACAGGTGTTCAGAAACGGCTTTCCAGTTCTTCCAGGTGTTCAATGATACGGTCGTTATAACTGACTACCAGAAAGGGCACAGTATTTTCGTTGTAGTTACGGATGCGCTCTTCCATAAAGCGCCATTTGCTTTTGACATTGTCCATCAGCACATCGTTTTCCGGTGCTTTAACCAGCTGTTCCAGCTGTGTCAGCTCATTGTGAAAATCTTCCGCCATCTCTGTCAGCGTGCGGTCATAACTGCCCATAAATACCTGGCCCAGGTTGCTGGTGCCGCGGGCGGCGTACTGGGAGGTGATTTCTTCCATCAGTAGGGCGAGGTTCCGGGCTTTTTCGATCACCGGGCTGGGGCGGATGCCGCTGATATCTTCCAGCCGGATGTAGGCGGCAGAGGCTTTTTCGACAATATCGGCACTCTTCTGTCCCATTTCATCCACCAGGCGTACATTCGGAAAGCCTTGCCTGAGCATATCATTGCGGTTGATGGTCATCAGCTCACTGAGACGTTTCCAGTCAAGTTCAATGGCTGCCATCTCGTCAGCCATCCCGTTGAGTGGTGCCAGCTGACGGGCGCTGTCGAGGGATTCGGCAAAACGTTTCATACTCTGCTGAATCCGCCGGTCGTATTTACTGTCGGCATCAAGGCCGGAAAACATATAAAAGTTGGTCACGGCGTTGGTCGCCGCCAGGCGCATATGCTGCAGATCGCTTAACAGCTGCTGGGGGGTGGCCAGAACTGTCTGGCTGACCAGCAGCAGAACAGCGGCACGGAAAAGATTCGTAACAGCTCGCATGGTATTATTCTTCTTGTTGTTTGCAGTGAATGACTGTCATCCGGGAATCACAGTATTTACCGGATGAGTGTATGAGATAGGTTCGCCTATCCCTATAGAATATTACAAACTGTTACAAAAAATGTGTCCAGTTGTGCCGCGGCAGGACGAAGTGGCATTGATGCCAGCGGAAAAGAAATTTTCATTGTTTGGCAGCGGCTATGGCACACGGCTTGTGAGGCAAGGGCTCATGTGGGCTCAGGCGGCAATGGGGGATGGCAGTCAGCTGTGCCATTTCCCGGCAGTCTATTGACTTTCCGTCCGCTTTCCCCGAATGTGTGCCTCTCAGATTCAAACGCCCGTATGAATCGTTCGTTTTTTGAACAGTGGTTGGGCGTTGTTTCACCAACCGGCAGAATGTCGGCGGGTTTACCTGCCGGCCAAAAGCTAACCACCATAGTGGAGATCAGTTGATGATTTACGAAGGTAAAGCCATCACGGTAAATATGATCGAAGACGGCATCGCCGAACTCAAATTCGATCTGCAAGGCGACTCTGTTAACAAGTTTAACCGCGCTACTCTGGAAGACCTGAAAGCCTCTGTTGAAGCCATTAAAGGCAACAGCGATGTTAAAGGTGTTCTGGTAACTTCAGGTAAAGATGTTTTCATCGTCGGTGCTGATATCACCGAATTCGGTGAAGCTTTCAAGAAAGAAGAAGACGAAATTGCAGCCTGGTGTCTGGAAGCAAACCAGATCTTCAATGCTTATGAAGATCTGCCAGTACCGACTCTGGTAGCAATCAATGGTATCGCTCTGGGCGGTGGCTTCGAGATGTGTCTGGCCACCGACCTGCGTGTTATGTCTGACAAGGCCAAGGTTGGTCTGCCGGAAGTGAAACTGGGCCTGATGCCTGGCTTCGGTGGTACTGTTCGCCTGCCACGTGTTATTGGTGCAGACAACGCCATTGAATGGATCTGCATGGGTGCTGAAAACCGTGCCGACAAAGCACTGAAAGACGGTGCTGTGGATGCCGTTGTGGCAGCAGACAAACTGAAAGAACAGTCTGTACTGATGCTGAAAGAAGCCATTGCCGGTGACATCAACTGGCAGGCTCGCCGCGAAGAGAAGCAGTCTAAACTGCAACTCGACACGCTGGAACAGATGATGGTTTTCGAAACCGCCAAAGGTTTCGTTGCCGGCCAGACCAAAGGTCACTACCCGGCTCCGGTTACAGCCATCAAAACCATGCAGAAAGCCGCTAACGCCGGTCGTGATAAAGCGCTGGATGCAGAGGCCAAAGGTTTTGCCAAACTGGCTAAAACCACTGAATCCCAGGCTCTGATTGGTCTGTTCCTGAACGATCAGCTGCTGAAGAAGAAAGCCAAAGCTTTCGACAAAACTGCAAAAGAAACCAACAAAGCAGCCGTACTGGGTGCTGGTATCATGGGTGGCGGTATCGCTTATCAGTCTGCACTGAAAGGCACCCCGATCATGATGAAAGATATCGCTGAAGCCGGTATCGAGCTGGGTCTGAACGAAGCCAACAAACTGCTGGCCAAGCGCGTTGAGAAGAAAAAGATGAAACCGCTGGCGATGGGTGAAACCCTGAACCGCATTCGTCCGACTCTGTCTTACGCTGAATTCGGTGATGTCGACACCGTGGTTGAAGCCGTTGTCGAAAACCCGAAAGTTAAGAAAATGGTTCTGGCTGAGCTGGAAGACAATGTGTCTGAAGACACTATCGTGACTTCCAACACCTCCACCATTTCCATCGACCTGCTGGCTGAAGACCTGAAACGTCCGGAAAACTTCCTCGGTATGCACTTCTTTAACCCGGTACACATGATGCCGCTGGTGGAAGTTATCCGTGGTAAGAAAACGTCTGAAGAAGCCGTTGCTACCGTCGTTGCTTACGCCAAGAAGATGGGTAAAACCCCGATTGTGGTAAACGACTGCCCGGGCTTCCTGGTTAACCGTGTACTGTTTCCTTACTTCGCCGGTTTTGCTGGCCTGGTACGTGACGGTGCGGACTTCCAGAAATGTGACAAAGTCATGGAAAAGTTTGGCTTCCCGATGGGCCCTGCTTACCTGCTGGACGTGGTTGGTATTGATACCGGCGTTCACGCTAACGAAGTGATGGCCGAAGGTTTCCCTGACCGTATGAAGGCCGACTTCAAGTCTGCTATGGACGTGATGTTCGAAAACAACCGTTATGGTCAGAAAAACGGTAAAGGTTTCTACGTTTATGAAACCGACAAAAAAGGTAAGCCGAAGAAAGTTGTCGATCAGGAAACCTACGAGCTGATCAAGCCAGTGGTTGCTGAAGCAAAAGACTTCGACGCTGAAGAAATTATCGCGCGTTGCATGATTCCGATGTGCATCGAGATCGCCCGCTGTCTGGAAGAGGGTATCGTTGATACTCCGGCAGAAGCTGATATGGGTCTGATCTTTGGTATTGGTTTCCCTCCATTCCGTGGCGGTGCATGCCGTTACATGGATACCGTAGGTATGGCTGAGTTTGTTGCTCTGTGCGACAAGTTTGCCGATCTGGGTAACCTCTACAAACCAACCGATCGTATGCGCGAAATGGCTGCGAACGGCGAAAGCTACTTCGGTTAATAGGCCACGAGGAGAATTAAACCATGTCTTATAATCCAAAAGACGTTGTTGTTGTTGACGCAGTGCGTTCACCAATGGGACGTTCCAAAGGTGGCGTATTCCGCAACGTACGTGCAGAAACCATCTCTGCCAACCTGATCAATGCGCTGTTTGAGCGTAACCCGGGCGTCAGCCCGGCTCTGGTTGAAGATGTTATCTGGGGCTGTGTAAACCAGACTCTGGAACAGGGCTTTAACGTTGCCCGTCAGATCGGTCTGATGAGCGTTGTGCCGAAAGAAGCCGGTGCCCAGACTGTTAACCGTCTGTGTGGTTCAGCTATGTCTGCCATCCATACGGCTGCCCAGGCCATCATGACCGGTAACGGTGATGTGTTTGTGGTTGGTGGCGTTGAGCATATGGGTCACGTCAACATGCAGCACGGTTTCGACCACAACCCGAAATCTTCCAAGTACTCTGCCAAAGCATCCAACATGATGGGTCTGACCGCAGAAATGCTGGGGAAAATGCACGGCATCAGCCGTGAACAGATGGATGAGTTCGGTGCCCGTTCTCACCGCCTGGCGCACAAGGCGACGCTGGAAGGCAAGTTCAAGAACGAAATCGTGCCGATGTACGGCCACGATGCAGACGGCAAAGAAGTGCTGGTAACTGAAGACGAAACCATCCGTCCGGAAACCACCGTAGACAGCCTGGGTGCACTGCGTCCGGCCTTTGATCCGAAGAACGGTACCGTGACTGCCGGTACTTCTTCCCAGATCACTGACGGTGCTGCCGCCATGCTGCTGATGAGCTATGAAAAAGCTCAGGAACTGGGTCTGAAACCGCGCGCCCGTATCGTATCCATGGCCGTTGCCGGTGTGGATGCTGCGATCATGGGTTATGGTCCGGTACCAGCAACCAAGAAAGCACTGAAACGTGCCGGTCTGGAAACCAAAGATATTGATTACTGGGAACTGAACGAAGCGTTCGCAG
Source organism: Pseudomonadales bacterium (assembly GCA_963682115.1). Classification (GTDB taxonomy): domain Bacteria; phylum Pseudomonadota; class Gammaproteobacteria; order Pseudomonadales; family Oceanobacteraceae; genus Venatoribacter. The sequence goes on from OY821639.1 coordinate 3,271,936, forward strand.
CTCAGTCTCTGCCTTGTATCAAGGACCTGAAACTGACTGAAATCGCTGAAGACCGTATCAATATCCACGGTGGCGCCATCGCTCTGGGCCACCCGCTGGGGTGCTCCGGTGCACGTATCTCCACCACGCTGATCAACGTACTTGAACAGCAGGGCGGTAAATACGGTGTCTCTACCATGTGTATTGGTCTGGGACAGGGTATTGCTACCGTATGGGAACGTCTGGACTGATAACTCCGGTTATTGGAACCGTGTTCTGAAGAAACCGGCCTCAGGGCCGGTTTTTTTGTGCCTGTTATTTGGCTTTTCGCTCCGGGTTGCCGGTTCGGCTGAGCGGTGCTACCTTCAGTTTCAGTCGAGGCCGACCGTTACAGATCTGCACTGCGGTCTTATGTGTAACGCTTTTTAACGGACACTGGCCTGCGCGCTTTTCTGAAAGGGATATTCGAGTTATGGATGATTTCTCAGTTGAAGCAAAAGGTTGTGCTGGGGATCCCGAAAGAGTCTCTAGGGATAATTGTGCGCGCACACTAAGAAGCTGTTTGAAGCCAAAGAGATAATGGAGTAATCATCAAGTGCCAATTTTTGATATTTCAGGTGACAAGTTGTCTGCCGTAGAGCAGAAGAACTTCGTACTGGAAAAGGACTTACAGTCCCTGATTGAGAAAAACCTAGAAACCGTCTTCAATTGCCGGTTTGTTGCGAGTGAGTTTTCAACTGGCGCTCAACATGCAGGAAGAATTGATAGTCTTGCGTTATCAGAAGAAGATAACCCCGTCATTATAGAATATAAAAAGGTCGAATCATCAGAGTTAATCAATCAAAGTCTTTTTTATCTGCACTGGATACAAGACCATAAAGGTGATTTTGAAATTGCTGTACAGAAAAGATTAGGGAATGGAGTCAAGGTGGATTGGTCTGATGTTAGGGTTATCTGCCTTGCGCCTAACTATAAAAAGTATGACTTACATGCTGTGCAAGTTATGGGGGCAAATATCGAGTTATGGAAATATCGGTTATTTTCCAATAATTCACTTTACCTTGAAGAAGTTTTTCATACGACCAAATCAGCAGCGTCAACTGCATCTTCGGTGGCAACCGGGAATGGATATAAAAATCCTGTTATGGTTGAGGCAGGCAAGAAAGCCGCACTAACCCGCGCTACGGCCACTTATACGTTCGATGAAAGACTTGAAGGGAAAAGTGAACTGATTCGTGAGCTGACGGCGACGATCCGTGAGTTTATTCTTGGTTTGGATGAGTCTATAGAAGAGGTGCCAAAAAAGTTCTATGTCGCGTACAAAATATCTCAGAATATCGCTTGTATGGAAGTGAAGGGTAAATATATAAAGTTGTTTTTAAAGCTTAAGCCGTCAGATATTCCTAACGAAACAGCTTATTACCGAGACGTTACTTTAATAGGTCACTATGGTACTGGTGATGTTGAGTTTACTGTATCGTCAGAATCAGAGTTTGAGTCGGTTAAAGAGTTTATTTCTATGGCTTACAACAAAGTTGGTGGCTAATGGCTTCTACGAACGGTTGCGCCGGAAGGATTTCCTTTGTCACCTTTTTGCAAAAATACGCTATCAAAAAATTGCTCGGTAAGCCGAGCGTTTAATGTCAGTATTCATCGATTATAAGGAAATGAAATGGAATTTGAGTGGGATAAAACAAGAATCAGACCAACTGGTTAAAGCATCGTGTTGATTTCGCTGATGCTGTTCATATTTTTCTGGATGATGATCGAGTCGAAAGGGAAGATACACGTAAAAATTACGGTGAGGGTTGATTTCAGGCTATTGGTACAACCGGGCACGGCATTCTCTTTGTGATATGCACTGAGAGAAACGGAGATACTATTCGGTTAATATCTGCTCGGAAAACAAATGGGAAAGAAAGAGGGTCATGCGCGTCTGGTGTATTTAAGCCTTTCTCTGTCGAGGTGAAAAAATGACCATTAAAAAGTTAAGTTTGAAGATATTAAAAAATCTAAAGGAAGAACAAGCAAAGAAGAGCTTGATAGTATTTCTGACAAGGAAATTGCTGAGGCGGTTTTGAGTGATAAAGATTCTGTCATTCCTTCGGGAAAGGAATTGAAAGAATTTACCAGGCCAAAGGAAATGAAGAAAGCTATAAAGCTAAAGGATGTAAAAGCCAGTAAAGGAAAAACAGACTGGAATTACCTTAAGAAATCTGAGCCGGAGATTCACGATCCTGAGGCTCCTCCTCTCTCGCAGTCTGAATTGATGCAGATGCGGAGAGCCAAATCTTTGGAAGAACATTGAACAAGGCGCTGCAGTCGGCAGCTTACTTTATGAACCTTTTTCGCGGTCGCTGCGCTCCCATATTTGAGCAAAACGCGCATACGCATAAAGTAAGCTGCGGTTGAGCGTGGCGTTACACCCATCTCGCAACGTCAATACCGATAAACCGGCCTCGGCCGGTTTTTTGCTGCCTGTCACTCCCGCACCGGTTCCGTTTCTCTTTCCAATTGTCTACAATGCTCATCCCGCAGGAGAGAGTCAGCCCTGATGTTGGCCGCCGAAGGCGCAAACTCCCATAAACGCTCAGGCCAAAGGACTGCGGGTTAACTGTATTGCCATCTGGAGAGAGGTTACGTCCGTAACCCACCGAAGGAGCAAGCCAGCGGTCAGGTCCGTCTGGTTAAACTCTCAGGTACCGGGGACAGGGGGAGGGGCACAGGTTACGCAGGAGTTCTGTGTGCTGACCACTGTCTATCTGATCGCCATCACCGCTGAGGCCATGTCCGGAGCGCTGGCCGCCGGCCGCCGCAATATGGATATGTTTGGTGTCGCATTAATTGCGTTTCTTACTGCGCTGGGGGGCGGCACGGTGCGCGATATTCTGCTGGGTAATTTCCCCGTTACCTGGACTCAGCATCCCCCTTATATCTATCTGACCATTTCCGCCGGTCTGCTGACCATGGTGGTTGCACGCTTTATGCACCGGCTGCAGCGGCTGTTTCTGGTGCTGGATGCCATGGGGCTGATCGCCTTTACTATTATCGGCTGCAATGTGGCACTGAAACTGGGCTATGGCCTGCCGGTGGTGGTGATGGCCGGGATTATTACCGGCGTGTTCGGCGGTATTCTGCGCGATATCCTCTGCAATCAGACACCGCAGGTGCTGTGCCATGAACTGTATGCCAGCGTATCCCTGCTGGTTGCAGCCCTGTATCTGGTGCTGCGTCATTATGGCGTCAGCGAAGATATCAACCTGCTGGCATCATTCAGTACCGGTCTGGCACTGCGTCTGGCGGCGATCCGCTGGCACTGGTCACTGCCTGTGTTCTATTACTCGCCGGAGCGTTGGCAGAACTGACCGCTCCGGGGTGGCAGGTGTGGGCCGGCAGGTGATTTCTCCGGCCCCGGATTGAGCCGGCCCCGGCATACTGTTAGGCTAGCCTGCTTTGAAATTGAGTTATTTTCACCATCATGATCGGTCGATTACAGGGCATAGTCCTTGAGAAGCAGGCTCCGGAGCTGTTGCTGGACGTTAACGGCGTTGGCTACGAAATTCAGGCGCCTATCTCCACCTTTGCAGTGCTGGGCAAAACCGGCTCCGTGGCTGTGCTTTATACCCACCTGGCGATCCGTGAGGATGCCCATCAGCTTTACGGCTTCAGCGACAAAGAACAGCGCACGCTGTTCCGTACCCTGATCAAGGTCAGTGGTGTCGGTCCCAAGCTGGCACTGGCGATTCTGTCGGGCATGGATGTGAATGCCTTTGCCGGCTGTGTGCACAGCGAGGATGTGGCGGCGCTGACCAAACTGCCGGGCGTCGGTAAGAAGACGGCCGAACGCCTGATTGTGGAAATGAAAGACCGGCTGAAAGAATGGCAGGCCCCGGCACCACTGTGGGCCGCGGCTGACAATGCCGAACGGGCGTCGCAGGATGCCATGCTGGCGGAGGCAGAAGGCGCGCTGATTGCCCTGGGTTACAAACCGCAGGATGCCGCGAAGATGCTGAACAAGATCGGTGGCGCTGAAACGGCCGAAGAAATGATCCGCCTGGCGTTGCGCAATACGCTCGGACGCTGAGCACTGAGGAAGCCTTATGATTGAAACTGATCGCTTTGTCAGTGCTGAACCGGCCCGTGGCGAAGAGCTGCAGGACCGTGCTATCCGCCCGAAATCCCTCAAGGAATACATTGGTCAGCCCCATGTGCGTGAGCAGATGGAAATCTTTATCGGTGCGGCGCGTGCGCGTGGTGAAGCACTGGATCACACGCTGGTGTTCGGTCCGCCGGGGCTGGGGAAAACCACGCTGGCCAATATTATTGCCGAAGAGATGGGGGTGCAGATCAAATCAACTTCCGGTCCGGTGCTGGAAAAAGCCGGCGACCTGGCGGCGCTGCTGACCAATCTGGAAGAAGGCGATGTGCTGTTTATCGACGAAATCCACCGCCTGAATCCGGCGGTGGAGGAAGTGCTGTATCCGGCGATGGAAGATTACCAGCTGGATATTATGGTCGGCGAAGGGCCGGCAGCGCGTTCAATCAAAATCGACCTGCCGCCGTTTACCCTGGTGGGCGCCACTACCCGTGCCGGCCTGCTGACCTCGCCACTGCGTGACCGCTTCGGCATTGTGCAGCGGCTGGAGTTTTACAACATTCACGATCTGGCGCATATCGTCGCCCGTTCAGGACGGCTGATGCAGCTGGAAGTGGATGACAATGGCGCGCAGGAAATTGCCCGCCGCGCGCGTGGTACACCGCGTATTGCCAACCGTCTGCTGCGCCGGGTGCGGGATTACGCCCAGGTGAAAGGGGATGGCACCGTCAATCATGGCTGCGCCGATGCGGCACTCAATATGCTGAATGTCGATGCCCAGGGCTTCGATCATATGGACCGCCGCCTGTTGCTGACGCTGCTGGAAAAATACGACGGCGGCCCGGCCGGGGTCGACAGTCTGGCGGCATCCATCGGCGAAGAGCGTGACACCATTGAAGACGTGCTGGAACCCTATCTGATGCAGCAGGGCTACATCACCCGAACGCCACGTGGGCGTATGGCAACAAGACTGGCGTATCTGCATTTCGGTCTGGACCTGCCGGCGCGCTTCGGGGCGGGGGATGAGTCGTGAGTTTCCGTTGGCCGGTGCGTGTTTATTTCGAAGATACCGATGCCGGCGGTATTGTTTATTACGCCAATTATTTCCGTTTTCTTGAGCGTGCGCGCAGTGAATGGCTGCGCGCACTTGGTTATAGCCAGGAAACCTTGAGGGCGGGTGACATTCTGTTTGTGGTGCGTGAAGTGCGGGCAAAATATCTCAGGCCGGCCCGGCTTGACGATGAACTTACGCTCACGGTACGCGTCGAAAGCAGCCGTAAGGCCAGTCTGGTGCTGGCGCAGGAAGTGCTGCGCCGCAATGAACAGGGTGAAGAAGAATGTCTTGTACAGGCGGATATCAGCATCGCCTGTATGAACCACGGCGGGCGTCCGCAGGGGATTCCCGCCGTCATACTGAATGCCATGACGTCGTCAGCAGACGGCCAGGCCGGATAACAGCAAACGCACAGGAGTTTATGTGAACGAGTCCGTTTCGATTTTGTCGCTGATCATTAATGCCAGTATCGTGGTGCAGCTGGTGATGCTGCTGTTGCTGGCGGCATCGGTGATGAGCTGGGTGGTGATTGTGCAGCGCACCCGTCTGTTATCGTCCAACCGTGAACAGATGCAGGAGTTTGAAGAGCATTTCTGGTCCGGTGTTGACCTCAATGACCTGTATCGTGAATGTCAGCAGAAACCGGTCACCAGCGGGGTTGAAAATGTCTTTATGGCCGGGCTGAAAGAGTTCGGCAAAATGCGGCAACAGAACACCAGTGATCCGGAAGCCGTCATGGCCGGAGTGCAGCGTGCGATGCGTATTGCGATTACCCGCGAGTCTGAAGCACTGGATACGCAGCTGCCGTTTCTGGCTACTGTTGGTTCCACCAGTCCATACATCGGCCTGTTCGGCACGGTGTGGGGGATTATGCATTCCTTCCAGGGATTGGCCAGTGTGAAACAGGCCACCATTGCCACAGTCGCGCCGGGGATTTCTGAAGCGCTGGTGGCGACAGCCATGGGTCTGTTGGCGGCAATTCCGGCGGTGATTTTCTATAACCGTTTTGTCGCCCGTGTTGATCATCAGGTGACAGCGCTGAATACCTTTGCTGATGAATTTTCTTCACTGCTGTACCGCCAGGCACACAAAATTCAGCAGGCTGCCAAAGCTGAAGCCGTCAGAAAAAATACGGAGGCCTGAGCATGGAACCGATGCCGGCTCCGGGGCCCAAACGCCGACCGATGGCAGAAATTAACGTCGTTCCTTATATCGACGTCATGCTGGTACTGCTGATTATTTTTATGGTCACTGCACCCATGCTGGTGCAGAGCGTGCCGGTGAATCTGCCTGATGTTGATGCCACACCGACGGAAATTGATCCGGATGACAGTACCGTCATTATTTCGGTCAACGACCGTGGCATTTATTTTATTGAGCGGGAAGAAGGCCAGCCGTCAGCCATGACGCTGAAAGAAGCCATCGACTATAGCGCCAAGGTGTTTGCGGCGGTGCCGCAAACGCGGGTGATGATCCGCGGCGATGAAAGCGTTGCCTATGGCAGGGTAGTGGCGCTGATGGGCGGGCTGCAGGGCGCAGGCATCAATAATGTCGGCCTGATCACAGAGGCACCGGATCCGGAGGCCAGCCGCTGATATGAACTGGCTGGATCCTCAGCGTTATTCCCTGCCCATCGTGGTATCGGTGGTTCTGCATCTGGCTGTGGCCGCTCTGTTTCTGTGGCAGTGGCCGACCGAACATAAAGTGCCGGAACCTGTGCCGCAGCATATGATTGCCAATATCGTGCAGGAAGAAAATCAGGCGGTTAAGCAGCGGCAGGAAAAAGCAGAGCAGGAACGTAAGCGCAAGGCGTTGGCAGAAAAACGCGCCGCGGAACGTAAAAAGCAGCAGCTGGCGGAGAAAAAGCGTCAGGAACAGCAGGCGCAGAAGCGGCTGGCAGAGCAGAAAAAACGCGAGCAGGAAAAAGCACTGCAGGAGAAAAAGCTGGCCGCGCAGAAAGCCAGGGAAAAAGCCGCGCAGGAAAAGGCAGCAAAAGAAAAAGCCGAGCAGCAGGCGCGTGAACGTGCCGAACAGGAAAAAGCCCTGCAGAAGCAGCTGGCACGGGAGCAGGCCGAAGCTGAACGGCGCGCCGAGCAGGAAGCCATTCAACGGGCAGAACAGGCAGCGGCGATGAAAGCCGATGCGGTGACGCAGATCCGCAATAAAGTACAGTCGGTGTGGCGTTATCCGCCGGCGGTGCGGCCTGATCAGGAAGTGGGTGTTCACATTACTCTGGTGCCGACCGGGGAAGTAATGGATGTACGGATTATCCGGAGCAGCGGCAATGCCGCGCTGGACCGTTCGGTGGAACAGGCGATCCGTAAAGCGTCGCCACTGCCGGTACCCCGGGAGCCGAGGGTGTTTGAGCAGTCATTCCGTAATTTTACGATTAAATTCAGACCGGAGAACGCAACGTGGTAAAGCGCAGTTGGATACTCTTGTGCTGGCTGATCACCAGCCTGGTACATGCGGAGCTCGTTATTGAAGTCACCCAGGGCAAGCAGAGTGCCATTCCGGTGGCGGTGGTACCGTTTGACTGGCAGGGCAGTCAGCCACTGCCGGAGGACGTGAGCGCCATCGTGACCAACGATCTGGCCTCCAGTGGTTATTTCCGCACATTGCCGGCTGCCAGTATGATTACCCGGCCGCATACCCTGCAGGATGTGGTGTATGGCGACTGGTCGCGGCTGAAGCAGGATTTTGTGGTTATCGGGTCGGTGGAATTACTGCCATCCGGTTATGCGGTGCAGTTCCATGTGATGGATGTGCATCAGAAAATGGAAATCATGCGTCACCGGGTGCGTGGCAAAGCGAGCCAGTTACGTGATCTGGCCCATTACATCAGTGACTTTATATTTGAAAAGCTGACCGGTGTACCGGGGGTGTTTTCCACCAAGCTCATTTATGTCACTACCAACCGTGCGCGTACCCGGTTTAATCTCAATTATGCCGATGCGGATGGTGCCCGGGAGCAACTGATATTTACCTCAAAACACCCGATCATTTCCCCGGCCTGGTCGCCGGATGCAAAAAAAGTGGCCTATGTGTCATTTGAGAACGGGCAGAGTGAAATCTTCTTTCAGGAACTCTCTTCCGGAAAACGCGAACGGGTTGTCGCGTTTGATGGCTCAAACAGTGCCCCGGCATTCTCACCGGACGGAACAAAACTTGCTTTCGTGCAGTCAAAGCTTGGTAATCCTGATATTTACATCATGGATCTGGCGACCCGCAGGGTTGAGCGTATGACCAAGCACTATGGCATCGATACCGAGCCGCAGTGGAGTCCGGACGGACGGAGTATCTATTTTACTTCCAGCCGTGCCGGTGGCCCTCAGATATATAAGCTGGACACTCGTAACAAACAGGTGGCCCGGGTAACTTATGATGGTTCTTATAATGCGCGGGCACGAATGACCGCTGACGGACGCAAGCTGGTGTATGTCCATCGGGACGGTAACCGCTTCCATATTGCTTCACAGGATATGGAAAGTGGACTGGTGCACATTCTGACCAGTGAAACAGAATTGGACGAGTCTCCTAGTGTTGCGCCCAATGGAAGTATGGTAATTTATGCTGCAAGTGAAGCAGATCGTAGTATCCTGGCGGCGGTTTCTGTCGATGGGGATGTGAAATTCCGCTTACCGTCGAAATACGGTGATGTCAGGGAGCCGGCCTGGTCGCCAATATTTAAATAAACTGAAACTCACTTCGGACTGGAAGACTGTTATGCAAACAACTGCACTGTATAAAACTCTGGGTCTCGCCTTTGGTGCCATGTTGATTTCTGCCTGTGCAAGTAAGGGCGATGTTAATGAAGGTGCTGGAGCAACTGACGAGCCAACAGCAACCGAACAGCAGGCTGAAACCCAGGCTGTTGAGACTGCTGCTGTCGCTGGTGAAGCACTGGAGTCTGAAGCAGCAGACGCTCAGGCTGCGCTGCTGGAACAGACTGTGTTCTACTTTGACTTCGACAACAGCGATATCAAAAGCGAAAGCAAAACTGCTTTGATGGCTCATGCTGCTTACCTGGCCAGCAACGGCACTGCCCGTGTTGTTCTGGAAGGTCACGCGGACGAGCGCGGTACCGTTGAATACAACCTGGCTCTGGGTGAGCGTCGTGCCATGTCTGTGCGTCGTTTCCTGATGGCTAACGGTGCTGCTTCTGAACAGCTGAAAGTGGTCAGCTTCGGTGAAGAGCGTCCGGCGGTTATGGGTCATGATGAAACTTCTTACGCCAAAAACCGTCGCGTTGAAGTGAAATATCAGAGCCGTTAATGAAAGCTCTCGTCCTCACTGCGCTTGCCTTATCAGTAGCAGGCGCGCATGCGGATGATGACTGGGTTTCTGTCGGGGCGGCACGTCCTGTTGCTCCGGCAGCCCAGACTTCTGTCACAGATACATCCTCTCAGGCACAGGTTGCCTCCCCGGTAACTGCCGTTGCCAACTCCCCTCAGACCCCGTCTACCGGACTGCTTGCCGAAATGTCCCTGCAAATGGAACAGATGCAGCAGGAAATCGCCGAACTGCGTGGGCTGGTGGAAGCGCAGGCGCACCAGATGCGTCAGCTGAAACAGGAACAGCAGGACCGTTATCTGGATCTGGACCGCAGGCTGGCAGTTCTGATGTCAGAACCGGCGGTATCGGGCCCGGCGGTTTCCGTACCGGCAGCCAGTACGGCAGCGCCCGCAGCACCGGTATCTGCTTTAGGCGGATTATCACCGACAGACGCGTACAAGCATGCCCAGAAGCTGATGTACGATAAAAAGTATACTGAGGCGAATGAAGCCTATGAGGCTTTTACCCGCCAGTATCCGGATGAGCCGCTGGCTGTGAATGCCATTTACTGGAGTGGGGAGATTTACCTGCTGCAGGGCAATCTGGATAAAGCATTGACGCTGTTCCGCAGTGTGGTGACTGACCACCCGCAGCATCTGAAGGTGCCGGATGCCATGTATAAGGTCGGCTACACCCTCGACCGGCAGGGGAAAACAGACGAAGCAAAAGTCTGGATGAAGAAGGTGATCGATCAGTTTACCGGCAAGTCGGACACCGTGGTCCGTCTGGCAAAGAATTACCTCGACTCGCACTGAGTCTGCTGCAGCCGGCCTCTGAGCCGGCTTTTTTGTACAGTTTTTCGTCTAAGTCCCTGAATCTGAAACTTTTTTTAAAAAAGGCTTGTCAGCACCCAAAATTTAAGTATTATATGCGCCTCCTCCGGGTCGTTAGCTCAGCTGGTAGAGCAGTTGGCTTTTAACCAATTGGTCGCAGGTTCGAATCCTGCACGACCCACCACTTTTTCGAGGAAATCTAAGTTACTGAAAAGGTTGACTTTTTTAATCTTAAAGGTAACATAGCCAGCATTAAGGGTCGTTAGCTCAGCTGGTAGAGCAGTTGGCTTTTAACCAATTGGTCGCAGGTTCGAATCCTGCACGACCCACCAGATTATAAAGGGAGAAAGCGACAGCTTTCTCCCTTTTTTATTTCCTCTGAATAACACAGAGCAGACAGTTGCATGGCAGTGAATATTGTCGTGTTTCAGCTGTGATATTATTGCCTCCCTATCCGTGGTTATACACCGTCAGAGAGACACATGAACGAATCGGTAAAAAGTCCAAAAGAGCTCATCCGTGAACACTGGGAAAGCCCGGCGGCCAGGCCCGTCGCGGACGAAGCAGAAGCACTGAAAGCGGAAATCCGTGAACTGCTGCAGCAGCAGGACGCGGTGCTGGTGGCGCACTACTATACCGATGCTGAAATCCAGGCGCTGGCGGAAGAAAGCGGCGGCTGTGTGGCGGACTCCCTGGAAATGGCCCGCTTCGGTCATCAGCACAAAGCAAGCACACTGCTGGTTGCCGGTGTACGCTTTATGGGCGAAACGGCAAAAATTCTGAGTCCGGAAAAGCGGGTGCTGATGCCGACGCTGGAAGCCACCTGTTCTCTGGATCTGGGGTGTCCGGTCGATGAATTTTCTGCTTTCTGTGATCAGCATCCTGACCGCACTGTGGTGGTGTATGCGAATACCTCCGCTGCCGTGAAGGCCCGGGCCGATTGGGTGGTGACGTCGAGTATCGCACTGGATGTGGTCAATCACCTGAAGGCCAGGGGCGAAAAGCTGATCTGGGGGCCGGATAAACATCTGGGCAGTTATATTGAGCGTGAAACCGGCGCTGATATGCTGATCTGGGACAGCGCCTGTATCGTGCATGATGAATTCAAAGCGAAAGCGCTGGAAGATCTGAAAAAAGTTCACCCGGAAGCCGCCATTCTGGTGCATCCGGAATCGCCGGAATCTGTGGTGGCTATGGCCGATGCGGTTGGCTCCACCAGTCAGCTGATCAGGGCGGCGCACGATCTGCCGAACCCGGTCTTGATCGTCGCCACCGACAAGGCCATCTTCTACAAAATGCAGCAGGCAGCACCGGGTAAGGTGCTGATTGAAGCGCCGACGGCCGGTAACGGGGCGACCTGCCGCAGCTGTGCGCATTGTCCGTGGATGGCGATGAACCAGCTGCAGAGTATCCGCGATGCGCTGAAAAACGGCACGCCGGAAATATTCGTCGATGAAACCATCCGCGAGCGTGCGGAAGTCAGTCTGCAGCGCATGCTGAAGTTCAATAAGGCCTGAGTTTCAGGCCTCAGCGCAGTGTTGTCGGGCTGGCAGCCATGACCTGCAGGCGCTGACTGATGACCGCTTCCTGCTGGAAATCTCCCGCTTTTTTCGCTTCCTTAAGCGCCAGCTCCATCTGCCTCAGAGCCTGATTCTGCCGGCCGCTGAAAAACAGATATTCGCCGTTAGCGCGGAACGCCAGAACAGTCTGGCCGGCATCGCCGGCGGCTTCTCCCAGCCGGCGCCAGACGGCCGGGTCGGTGCTGCGGCTGGCGGATAATTGTTTCAGTATGCCTGCGGCGGCGGCGGCCTGACCGTTACGGTGCAGGATATCCGCTTTGCTGGTCAGCAATACCAGACTTTCCGGCGCGTAGGGCAGGGCTTTGTTCAGGGTTTCAATGGCTTCCGCTGTTTTGCCATCCGCATCAAGCAGCTGTGCCTGCAGGGCGGCTACTGCCGGGTGCTGATTCCACGGACTACCGATGTCGCTGAGGTAGGTCAGGCCCTGCTGGGGCTGCTCCATTTCCAGTGCAATTCTGGCCAGGTTGTAGCTGGCGGCAGCATACTGAACCGACGCTTTTTTATTGCGTGTACGGACTTCCTCAAACCAGGTGTTCTGATTGTCTTTGGTCAGGCGGTAGCGGCGCTGTGCGGCCTGTTTCAGAATCAGGAATTCAAGACTGGTGAGGCGTGGTTTACGCGGGAAGGGCTGGGCCCGGTCGGCGGCTTCCGCCACCCGCGATTCCGTGACCGGGTGGGTAAGCAGAAATTCCGGTGGCCGGCCGCTGAAGCGGTTGGCCTGCAGCATCTGTTCGAACATGGATGACATGGCCTGCGGATCAAGTCCGGCCGATACCAGGGTTTTGATGCCGATACGGTCTGCTTCCTGTTCCCAGTCGCGGCTGAAGGCCAGCTGGCTCTGGATGCTGGCGGCCTGGCTGGTCATCAGCCCGGCAAAGCCGGCATCGGCGTTATTGGTGGCAATCAGCAGAATGCTGGCCAGCAGGGTAGCAATGGCAACCGGTTCCTGGCGCTGAGACTGTTCAATCTGGCGGGCGTAGTGGCGCTGGCTGAGGTGGGCCAGTTCGTGCGCCAGAACCGCCGACAGTTCGTCTTCATCACGGGTGTACAGCAGCAGACCGAAGTTGATGCCGATGATGCCGCCGGGCACGGCAAAGGCATTCAGATTGGGACTGTCGACGATGACGAATTCAAATTCCGGGTGCGGTACGTCGCTGTGCGGAATCAGGCGGAAAATTTCATTTTCCAGAAAGGTGGTCAGCAGGGCATCATCCAGTGTCTGCGCATGAGCGCGCAGCTGCCGCAGCCAGATACGGCCGAGACGGTATTCCTGCTGCAGGGACACATAGCCGGAGGCGCTGTCACCCAGCTGGGGCAGGTCATCGGCGCAGACCTTGCCGCTGACAGACGGGATAAGCAGGGCAGCAGATAAACAGACGGTGCGGAAAAGCGTCAAACTTGGGTTCCTGATTCGGGCAGCAGAAAAACTGACAGCGGGTTTGATCAAGACGGCACGGCGGAGTTCAGTCCTGTACGCATCTTTACGCTGCTCCGGAGCCGGTGCTGCGGAGCGTCCGGGGTTGCAGTGGGTTATACTGTACCACCAGTTTGGCAAAAGGCGTTTACCGTGTCTAATTTCCCCATCCATCAGCAGCAACTGGATGCCAGTGGTCTGGCCTGTCCGTTACCTCTGCTGAAAACCAAGATGGCGCTGAAGACGATGGCAGCCGGCGAGGTGTTGTGGGTGACCGCAACGGATTCCGGTTCCTGGCGTGATATCCGCAAATTTACTGACATGACGGCCAATGAACTGCTGCAGGCTGCCAAGGTCGATGGTAGTTATCAGTTCTGGATTAAAAAAGGAGCCTGAAGGCATGCTGAACGTATTCCGGCGCTGGATCGACCGGTATTTTTCGGATGAGGAAGCATTGTTGTTGCTGGTGCTGATCACCACGGTGATGGTGATTATCATCACGCTGGGGAAGGTGCTGGCACCTTTCCTGACCGCCGTGGTACTGGCGTATCTGCTGCAGGGCGCGATGACTTACTGCAAGCGCAAAGGACTGAGCCATCTGGGCGCAACCACGGTGGTCTTTATTCTGTTTGTCAGCGCGCTGATGCTGATCCTGTTTTTTATTCTGCCGGCCACCTGGAAGCAGCTGACCCAGTTTTTCTATGAGTTGCCGCGGATGGCCAGTAAGGGGCAGTCGCTGCTGCTGATGCTGCCGGAGCGCTATCCGGAAATTTTCACCGAGGAGCAGGTGAAGACCTGGACCAAACAGATCGGTGATGAGCTGGCGTCTGTCGGGCAGCTGGCGGTAAGTTTTTCCATTTCCGGGATTACCGGGCTGATGGCCGTGCTGATTTATTGTGTGCTGGTACCGATTCTGGTGTTCTTCCTGCTGAAGGATTCGGAAAAGATTATCGGCTGGTGCAGCAGTTTTCTGCCCAACCGCCGCCAGTTACTGAGCCGAATCTGGGGCGAAATGGATGAGCAGATCGCCAATTACATCCGCGGTAAAGCACTGGAAATAGTGATCGTCGGCGGCGTGACTTACGCAGCTTTCCTGATTCTCGGTATCAACTATGCCGCGCTGCTGGCGATTGGTGTCGGTTTATCGGTACTGGTGCCCTATATCGGCGCCGCGGTGGTCACAGTGCCGATTGCGCTGGTTGGCTATGTACAATGGGGCTGGAGTGACAGTTTTATCTGGCTGATGGTGGTGTACGGCATTATCCAGGCACTGGATGGCAACGTGCTGGTGCCGCTGTTGTTTTCGGAAGTGGTGAATCTGCACCCGGTGGCCATTATTGTGGCGGTGCTGGTGTTTGGTGGTCTGTGGGGCTTCTGGGGAGTATTCTTTGCCATTCCTCTGGCAACGCTGATGAAAGCCGTTATGCAGGCCTGGCCGGACAGTCACCATGCGCAGTCTGATGCGCCGGAAGACAGTCTCTGACTTGTCACCGGCAGGCCGCACCAGTAGACTTGCGCCTTTGTTTTTCCGCGCTGAAAAGTGCATCTTTTGGAGTAAAGCTCAATGATTACCGGCAGTATTGTGGCGATGGCAACCCCTATGCACGCTGATGGTCAGGTGGATTGGGAAAATCTGGACCAGCTGGTGGAATTCCACATCAAAGAGGGTACGGATGCTATTGTTGCGGTGGGAACCAGTGGCGAGTCTGCGACTCTGGACACCGATGAACACATTGCTGTGATTGAACGCGTGGTGAAGGTGGCGGATGGCCGCCGTCCGATTATTGCCGGCACTGGCGCTAATTCAACCTCAGAAGCGATTGAACTGACACAGGAAGCCAAACGTGTCGGTGCTGATGCCTGTCTGCTGGTGACTCCATACTACAACAAGCCGCCGCAACGTGGTCTGATCAAACACCATGAAGCGATTGCTGCCGCTGTTGATATTCCGCAGATCCTGTACAACGTACCGGGCCGTACTGCCTGTGACATGCTGCCGGAAACCGTTGCGGCACTGGCGGATGTGGAACAGATTATCGGTATCAAGGAAGCCACCGGCGATATGGACCGCGCCAAAGCCCTGATTGATCTGGTGGGTGACCGCATCGCGGTGTACTCCGGTGATGACCCGACCGCGGTTGAACTGATTCTGCTGGGTGGCAAAGGCAATATTTCGGTAACAGCCAATGTGGCGCCGAAACTGATGCATGACCTGTGTATGCTGGCCCTTGATGGCGAAGCGGATCAGGCCCGTGTGCTGAATGAAAAGCTGATGTCACTGCACAATGCCATGTTCTGTGAAGCGAATCCGATCCCGGTTAAATGGGCGCTGCACAAAATGGGGCTGATGGGGCGTGGAATCCGTCTGCCGCTGGTGGAACTGGACGATCGCTACAAGTCTAAGGTTGAGCTGACTCTGGCTGCTCACGAGCTGATCTGATGTATAAAATCCGACTGATCGCCCTGGTGGCAGTCCTGTGGCAGACTGGTTGCAGTCTGCTGCCGGATGACCGGGCAATGAATTATCTGCAGGCTGAAGAGCAGCCTGCAACCCGCACACCGGTGGGCATGACGCTGGCGACTTCCCAGGCCTATCCGATTCCTGTGCTGCCGCAGCAGCCGGAAAAACCTACCCAGTTTGAGGTTCCCCGGCCGGCGCCTTATGTGCCGGAAAGCGGGGGTGAAACCGTTTCTTCCCTGTCTGAATATCAGAATACCGGCCTGAATCCGCGCCTGGAACATGATGGTGCGGGCACTCTGATTCTGCGTCTGGATGGCTCGTTCGCGGCGGATTGGGCGGCGGTAACCGAAGCGCTCAGCCGTTCTGAACTGAAACTGTCGGATCTGAACCGCAGTACAGGCACTTATTATCTGGCAATGAAAACCCGGGTGCCGGAAGAGGAACTGGGCTGGTGGGATCGTATGTGGGGTAATGAAGAAGTCATTACCACCACCTACCTGCTGAAAATGAACCGGGCCCGCAACGGGGTATATCTGTCACTGCTGACGGATGCCGATACCCTGGCGGAAGAAGACCTGACCAAACAGATTCTGAACGAAATAAAGCGCCAGCTGGATAAGTGAGATACGCATCTCTGGGCAGTGGCAGCCGTGGTAATGCCACGGTGGTCACCGACAATGAACGGGCCGTACTGATTGACTGTGGTTTCAGCCGTAAGTCGCTGCTCTCCCGGCTGCAACAGACCGGTCTTGATGCTGCCTGTCTTGATGGTGTGTTTGTCACCCATGAACACGGGGATCACGCGAAAGGGGTGCAGTCGCTGTGCGAAACCCTTAATGTACCTTTTTATTCCTCGTTCGGAACGGCACGTAAAATGGAGTGGGCAGAGCACCCGTTGTGGCGCTGCATCCGCTCCGATGAGGTGGTGACCGTCGGCAGTCTGGCACTGTTGCCTGTGGTGGTACCGCATGATGCGGAAGAGCCGCTGCAGTTTGTGATCGAGAATACGGCCGGTCGCCGTCTTGGGGTGCTGTCTGACCTTGGGACGCTGACACCTCATATACTCAGCAGTTACAGCGGCTGCCATGGTCTGCAGGTGGAAGCCAATCATGACCCGCAGATGCTGCAGAATGGCCCTTATCCGCCATCGCTGCGGGCCCGGGTTGCCGGGAATTTCGGCCATCTGAGTAATCAGCAATGTGCTGATCTGGTGGCCAGACTTCACTGGGATGGACTGAGCTATGTTACCGCCGGTCATATCAGTGAAAAAAACAATGCCCGGGCGCTGGTCAGCCAGAGCCTGGGTGCCGTTCTCGGCTGTGGCCCGCAGGACGTTATGTTACTGGAGCAGGACAGTGTATCGCCCTGGCTGCAGCTCTGACATTATCTTCTTTTTTTGATCCCGGAGATCTCAATGGAAAAGCGCGAATTACTTTACTCTGGCAAAGCCAAATCTGTGTACACCACAGATGATCCTGATTACATGGTGCTGGAGTTCCGCAACGACACTTCCGCTTTTGATGGTAAGAAGGTTGAGCAACTTGACCGTAAAGGTATGGTCAACAACAAGTTCAACGCCTTCATTATGAGTAAGCTGGCGGCTGCCGGTATTCCGACGCACTTTGAGCGTCAGCTGTCTGATACCGAATCTCTGGTCAAACGCCTGGATATGATTCCGCTGGAATGCGTGGTGCGCAATATTGCTGCCGGCAGTCTGTGCCGCCGACTTGGTGTGGAAGAAGGGATTGATCTGCTGCCGCCGACCTTTGAACTCTTCCTGAAGAACGATGCTCTGGGCGATCCGATGGTCAATGAATATCACGCCCGTTCGTTTGGCTGGGTGGAAGAGAAAGATCTTGAGCGCATGAAAGAGCTCACCTTCAAAGTGAATGATGTGCTGAAACAGCTGTTCCTGGATGGTGGTCTGCTGCTGGTGGACTACAAACTGGAATTTGGCCTGTTCCGCGGCGAAGTGGTACTGGGCGATGAATTCTCTCCGGACGGTTGCCGTCTGTGGGATAAAGACAGCCGCGAGAAACTGGATAAAGACCGCTTCCGTCAGGGGCTGGGCGGTGTGGTTGAAGCTTACGAAGAAGTTGGCCGCCGCATCGGCGTTGAGTTCTGATCTGAGCTTTTCCCTGCCGGTGTCACCACCGGCAGGTTCCCTCCGGTGGCATGTGATCCTCGTTGTTATTTTCCCGTTAGCTGCCTTATCTTATCCCTGAAGGAATTGGCATTGTCATACTTTGCGGGCACACTATCCGGGTCTCTGGGGTGCCGCGCATGGTGACCTGTTATTTCTGAGGCCGGAGGAATATTTATGCCTGCGGCGCGTTGACGGAATAATCAGGGAGTCAGATGTCACTGATTACCGCAGGATAACTTATTAAAACGGGATGAATACAATGAAAAAGACCGCAATCGCTGCTGCACTGCTGGCTCTGACGCCGGTTGCTGCTCAGGCTGACTTACTCTTTACCGTTGGTGCCAAAGCCAGTGTCTGGAATGTGGAACCGGAAGGCATGCTGGACGATGGTATTTCAGTGGAAAAAGACGGGCTGAATATGGATTCTGAAAATGGTCAGCAGCTGACTGTTTTCTTTGAGCATCCTGTCCCGGTTCTGCCGAATATTAAAATCCGTCGTACGGATCTGGAATTTACCGGTGACGGTAACATCAATGCGGAGTTTAACGGTGTTCCATATGCTGAAGAAGTTGACAGCACCATGGATCTGTCACACACCGACCTGACTCTGTACTGGGGGCTGCCGCTGCCGCTGCCGTTTATCGATATCAACTTTGGTGTTAATGCCCGTCAGTTCGATGGTAAAGCGGAGCTGTATGGTAAGAACAGTATGCAACGTGAAACTGTCGATCTCGATTTCGTGCTGCCGATGCTGTACGGCGAGCTGAAAGTAAATACCCCGATCGGTATTTACGGTCATGCGGACATTAACTACGTTGGCTATGGCGACAACAAAATGTCGGATGTCAGCTACGGCCTGGGTTATGACCTGCCGGTTCCGCTGGTGGACATCGGTCTGGAAGCCGGTTACCGCACACTGACGCTGCAGACCGACGAAGATGATGTCGACATCAACGCCGATGTTGATCTGGCCGGTGCCTATTTTGGTGCGTCACTGGCGGTTGGTTTCTGAGGAAACCAGGCAACAAAAAAGCGGCATCTGCCGCTTTTTTTGTGTCTGATTATCCGCTTTATTCCTGCTCGCGGATAAATTCCGCCATGATTTTCCCCGATTCCCGGTCGGCCACCAGAATGCTCATGATTTCCGCCCGTACCGCGTGGGTCGGATGACGGCGGTACATGGTATCCAGATAGCACTGTTGCAGCAGACAGAAGCGGTAGCCGACCTGCAGGACCAGTGAACGGGCTGAGGTATACGGGTAGGCGGCCTCCGGGGTGCTGTTCCATGACAGGTCTTCAAACAGACCGGGTTCCCAGTACCAGTCGCTGTTATTATTGATCAGCCCCTGATAGCTTTTGAAGTTCAGCGTGGCGGCTACCCAGCGCTGACCTCGCTCCTGCAGCACCTGCTGGCCAAGGCGGTTTTCTTCGGTTTCTTCCTGCAGGGTAAATTCCAGTACCGATTTGGCCAGCTGACCGGGCTGATAGAGCGCCTGATCATCGGGAAACAGCGGGCTGTAATCTGTACTGTTGGGCAGGTTGCGCATGCCGACGATGGTGAAACTCTGTTTTTTCTGCTGGTAATCGTATTTCGCTGGCTGCAGTTCAAACTGCACATAATAAGTGGCGGCAGCATCCAGCTGTGTGCCGGCAGTGTCGTCAAACAGGGTATTGATGGCATGCTTATCCATCGCCTGTGAGCCAGTCCAGGCCGCAGTGGCCTGTTGACGACGTTCGCTGATACGGGCTTCCCGGGCCTGTGCTTCCTGCTGTGCCTGCAGAGCAGCCTGTTCGGCACGCTGAGCCTCCAGCAGTTGCTGGCGGTACAGTTCTTCTTTTGATGGGCCGGCACAGCCGGTCAGGGTGAGAAGGACAAACAGGGCGGGAATGTGGCGCTTCATGCAGTTTCCTCGTTATTTTCTTGTGCAGGAAAGTGGCGATTATATCCTGCCTGCCGTTAAAATGCCGGTTCTTGCCGGGGGTGTCTGCTGATACGGCTGGCCCCAGAGAAAAATAATGAAGGTGGATTGTGGTGAAGTTGAGTGGCTGGCTGTGTTGCCTGGTTATGCTGACGGGCTGTTCTTCAGGACTGGAAAGCATTTCTGATAAGGACCTGCGCCGCCGGCACTATGAGTGTCAGCACGCGGTGAACCTGACGGCAGCTGAAATACAGGTGTGTCATAATATCAGTCGTGAATGTGATCGCCGGGCAGCGGCAGGAAACTTCGTCTGCTGAAGCGTGTCTGAGGCTGTCTGCAAGGCATAGTCAGTGTCATATTAATTACGCGCTGCATGTAGTAACGTACCTATCTTCTTGAAACCCATGCAAGGATATTCCATGAATCTGAAGAAAACCGTTCCCGCCGTTGTGTTGGGTACATTGTTATTGGCCGGGTGTGGTCAGGAGGAAACTGTGAAATTAGAGAATCACGTGGATCAGGCAAGCTATGGTGTTGGTCTGAACATTGGCCGTCAGCTGTCTCAGGAAGGCGTGGAAATGAATGCTGAAGCGCTGGCTGTGGGTATCAAGGATGCGCTGGCCGGTAATGAGCCACGTATTGCTGAAGATGTGATCAAAGCCGCTTTTGACCAGATCCGTGATGAGCAGATGCGTAAGCAGGAAGCTCTGAATGATGAAACTGCCAAAGCAGGCGAAGCCTTCCTGGCCGAAAATGCCAAGCGTGACGGTGTGACCGTGACTGAATCCGGTCTGCAGTACGAAGTTCTGGCTTCCGGTGAAGCCGATGCGGCGGTTCCGGCGGCGACGGATACCGTACGTGTTCATTACCATGGTACCCTGATTGACGGCACTGTGTTCGACAGCTCGGTTGAACGTGGTGAGCCGGCACAGTTCCCGGTTAACGGTGTGATCCGTGGCTGGGTTGAAGCACTGCAGATGATGCATGTGGGCGATAAGTGGAAGCTGTATATCCCGGCTGAGCTGGCCTACGGCGCACGCAGCCCAAGCCCGGCTATTCCGGCGAACTCTGCGCTGGTATTTGAAGTGGAACTGCTGGAAATCGTTAAGTAACAGCAGCACTGACAGCAAACGGCGGCCTCTGGCCGCCGTTTTTGTATCGTTTCAGTCACCGCCGCCGGTGTCAGCCGGGGCAGGGCAGTGTTCTGCCGAGCGGCGCTGGCAGTCGCCGAGATCGGCAATGGTATGGCGCATCCGGTTCAGTTGTGATTCGCTCAGCTTGATTTTCATGTCGCAGCCACGGCAGGCAAGGAATCTGGCCTGCAGCAGTTCAGACGCCCGTCGTGAGGTAATGGTCTGACAGTCAGGGCAGGCAACCGGATAGTGCGTGGCAAAAGCAACAGAATTCACAGCCATCCCATGACTGATAAAGATGTCATGAAACTAATGGAAATGTATGAATAAAAAAAGAAGGGAATGTTAAGAGTGTCGAGTGGTCGGGGTAGAGAGATTCGAACTCCCGACATCCTGGTCCCAAACCAGGCGCGCTACCAGACTGCGCTATACCCCGTAGGCTGTGTTGGCTCCCCGAGCTGGACTTGAACCAGCGACCAATAGATTAACAGTCTACTGCTCTACCGACTGAGCTATCGGGGAACGTCTCAACAGCGAGGCGTATATTACGTAGGGGGCCTGTCCCCGTCAACAGTTTTTTAAAAGATTTTTTACTTTAAAAACAAACCGTTAGAAAAAACGGGCAGCAACCGCATGATTACTGCCCTGGCGGCGGCTGTCAGTCTTCCATCAGACTGAGGATGTAAGCCGTCTTTTCTTCCATCAATGCCCGGTCAGCGCGGCTTTCCACATTCAGACGGATCACCGGCTCGGTGTTGGACGTGCGCAGGTTGAAACGCCATTGGCCGAAGTCCATGCTCAGGCCGTCGGTATAATCAATATTGTCAGCACTGGCACGGAAATGATCCTTGGTTCTGGCCAGGGTGGTTGCCGCATCGCTGAGACGGCGGTTGATTTCACCACGGCAGGGGAATTTTGCCGCCCGTTCTGCCGCCAGTTCGGCCATGCCGGTGCGGGTTGTGCAGATCAGCTCGGCGACCAGCAGCCAGGGAATCATGCGGCTGTCGCAGTAAGCAAAATCGCGGAAGTAGTGGTGGGCACTCATTTCGTCGCCATAGACGGCATCTTCCTGACGCATCCGCTCTTTGATGAAAGCGTGACCGGTTTGACTCTGCACCGCTTCTCCGCCGAGGTTTTCTGTCAGCTCGATGGTATTCCACACCAGCCGCGGGTCATGCACGATTTTTTCCGGGCTGTGTTTCTTCAGAAAAGCTTCTGCCAGCAGGCCAACGATATAATAGCTTTCGACAAAGTTGCCCTGGGTATCAAAATTGCCATCGGCATGGTGGTGCACTTTCACCCACTCGAACGGCAGAAAAGGCTCCAGTGCATCAATGACGGCTCCGGCGCCGCCGTTACCGGCATTGCAGACGATTTTAAGGGGTTTCAAATACTGGCATCAATATAAGTCAGCAGGTGCTTAACATAAGCCTGACGGGTGTCTTCTGTCCGGTAACTGCCCGGCTGGCTGACCGGGGAAAAGGATTTTTCTGCGGCAATGCGTTTGATGTCTTTCAGACCGGTATCGCCACTGATGAGTTTTGACTCTTCACGCACGGACTTCATGCCATTGTAATCTTCCGGGTTGTGGCTGGCGGTGATGCAGAATTCCGCCGTCGACTCCCAGATACGAGGTGGCGAAATAAATTTCTTCGGTACCACTCTGGCCGATACCCACCACATTGACGCCGCCGTCCTGCAGGCCTCTGGCCAGCGCGCGTGACAGTTGCTGGCTGGTCAGGCGGATGTCATAACCAATGACTACGTCGCTGGGGGCAGGAATTCTGCTTAAGCACGTCCGGTGCGGTAAGCGATGTCATCGTTGAGTTCATCCGGAATACGTCCGCGATGTCATACGCTTTAAAACAGGGAGAAGATCTCCCATAAACAGATTCCTTTGTTATTCCATTATCAGGATCAGGCAGACAACAGAGCGGCGGTTGTCAGGTCATTTCTGTCGTAGCTGCTGTTCAGCTACAGGTTGTTGCCGCTGAATGGTCAGGGTTTCAGAGTATGTCAGTTTTGTTGCATTTTTACGTTACTGGTTTTTGCCGCCGTCAGATGGCGGTGCAGCGGCTACACTCAGTATGTCAGGAATGGCAGCCGGTCAGGAGACAAGCCGGTCCGGATCATGCCAAACTGCGGCATAAGCCTTTCGTAAGACAGGCACAACCGGACGTAGTGACAGGAGGCAGGAATGCATATTCAGGCACCGTTTGAGCTGGTGTTGTTTGGCGGACTTGGGGATCTGGCACAACGCAAGCTGTTGCCGGCGATGTATTTACTTCACCGTGACGGGCGCCTGCCGCAGGGGCTGATTTACTGCACCAGCCGGCGGGCATTGTCGCAGCAGGAATTTCTCGAAATTGTCCGTACCGCGCTGCGCCAGCATGTGCCGCAGGCCTGTCTGGAAGAGCAGAGCTGGGAAACTTTTACCGGCCGTCTGCGGCTGGCAGAAATGGATCTGAGCGATGAACAGGGCTATCAGCATCTCAGTCAGTTACTGGGCCCCGACGATCACAACCGCCTGTATTATCTTGCCACCGGTTCCGATTTATACACGCACGTCTGTCAGGGGCTGCATAACTGCGACCTGATTAAATCCAACAGCAAAATTGTGCTGGAAAAACCCATCGGCCATGATTTTCAGTCGGCGCAGGCGATTAATGCCTCGGTGGCTGAATATTTTCACGAATCACAGATTTACCGCATCGATCATTATCTGGGTAAGGAAACGGTACAGAACCTGATGGTACTGCGTTTTGCCAACTCGTTGTTTGAACATCAGTGGAATCAGAAATATATCGATCATATTCAGATCACAATTTCCGAAGCGCTGGGTGTGGAAAAACGGGCTGGTTTTTATGACCACGTCGGTGCCATGCGCGATATGTTTCAGAATCATCTGTTACAGCTGCTGTGTATTACGGCCATGGAACCGCCGTCAAAACTCGAACCGGATGCCGTCCGCGACGAAAAAGTGAAAGTGCTGCGGGCACTGAAGCCTATCACCGGTGATGCCATTACCGAACGGGTCGTGCGTGGTCAGTATGATGCCGGTGTCTCCGGTGGGCAGCCGGTACCGCGTTACCGGGATGAACCGGGTGTGGAACCCAAGAGCATGACGGAGACTTTTGTCGCGGCCAAAGTCGAGATTGATAACTGGCGCTGGGCCGGGGTACCGTTTTATCTGCGCACCGGTAAACGGCTGGCCGAGCGGGCCTGTGAAATTGTGGTGCATTTCAAGGAAATTCCGCACTCGATTTTTCCGCTGCAGCATAAAAATACCATGGCCAATAAACTGGTATTCCGCCTGCAGCCGGATGAGGGTGTGCGTCTGATGTTGTGTGAAAAGCGGGTCGGGCCGGGCATGAATGTACGGCCGATGAATCTCAGTCTGAATCCGGCCAACCATAAACAGACCCGTGTACCGGAAGCCTACGAACGCCTGTTATTTGATGCGCTGGCGGGGAATGCAACCCTGTTCCTGCGCGATGATGAATTACTGGAAGCCTGGCGCTGGGTTGACCCTATCCTCAGCAGCTGGGAAGAATCTGAACAGCGCCCGGAACCTTATACCTCCGGTACCTGGGGGCCGGCGGCGGCGACACTGCTGCTGGCCAAGGACGGACGATTGTGGGATGAGAACAGCTGAACGGCCGCAATAATAAGGAGAATACTGTCTATGCAGGATTTACGTTTTCCCGATCCGCAGTCGCTGGCGCGGCAACTGGCCGGCGATCTGGCTGAGCGCATGCGTAAGGCAATCCATGACCGTGGCCGGGTGTGTATCGCCGTCAGTGGCGGCTCGACGCCATTGCTGTTTTTTCAGGCGCTGTCGCAGCAGAAACTGCCCTGGGAAAAGGTACTGATTACGCTGGTGGATGAGCGTTGGGTGAATGAAGATCACGATGCCAGCAATGCCCGTCTGGTGCGTGCCAATCTGCTGCAGAACGAAGCGGCCAAAGCGTATTTTCTGCCGCTGAAAAATGCGGCGGCAACGCCTAAGGATGGTTTTATGGACTGTGAAAACCGCCTGCATGAACTGATTACACGGCTTGATTACGCGGTGCTGGGAATGGGAACCGATGGCCATACTGCCAGCTGGTTCCCCCATTCACAGGCACTGGCCAGAGCCCTGAATGAAGCGGGTGGTGCCTGGTGCTGTCCGGTTGACGATGCCCCCAGTATGCCGCAACGTATGACGCTCAGCTGGAGCTTGCTGGCTGGCTGCCGTCATCTGTTCCTGCATTTTGAAGGCACTGCCAAAGATGCTGTGTATGCGCAGGCGACCCGGTCTGATCAGATTCAGAATCTGACCACTATGCCGGTGCGTACGCTGCTCAGCCAGTCAGCGGTGCCACTGAGTTTATACCGTACCGAAAACCGCGGAGGTGATGATGCATCCGCAGCTTGAAGCTGTAACCGAACGGGTCCGTGAGCGTAGCCGCCAGTCGCGCGCGCGCTATCTGCAACAGATCGAACAGGCAGTAGCGGCCGGGCCGGTGCGTGAGCAGCTGGCCTGTACCAACCTGGCGCACAGTTATGCGGCGTCAGCCGATGATGAGAAGCTGATTCTGCGGCAGAACCACCGCGCGTCCAATATCGCCATCGTCAGCGCCTACAACGATATGCTGTCGGCCCATGCGCCTTACCGCACGTATCCTGAGGAGATCAAAGCCGCACTGGCGGAAAGCGGCCATGTGGCGCAGATGGCCGGGGGCGTGCCGGCTATGTGTGACGGGGTCACACAGGGGCAGACGGGGATGGAGTTGTCACTGTTCAGCCGTGATGTGATTGCTCTCAGCACCGCGGTGGCGCTGTCACATCAGGTCTTTGATGGCGCTCTGCTGCTGGGAATCTGCGACAAGATTGTCCCTGGCCTGCTGATGGCAGCACTGCGTTTTGGCCATATGCCGGCGATTTTTGTTCCCGCCGGGCCGATGCCGAGTGGCATCAGTAATGGTGAGAAAGCGAAGGTCAGACAGGACTATGCGGCCGGTAAGGTTGGCCGTGATGAGCTGCTGGCCAGTGAAATGGCGTCTTATCACAGCGAAGGTACCTGCACCTTTTACGGCACCGCGAATTCCAATCAGATGCTGATGGAAATTATGGGGCTGCAGCTGCCGGGTTCGTCATTTATTAATCCGCACGATCCACTGCGTCCGCCGTTAACCCGTTATGCGGCCCAAAGGGTCGCTGAGATGACGGCTCTGAGCCCGGATTTTATGCCCCTCGGTCAGCTGGTGGACGAGCGTACGCTGATCAATGGCGTGGTTGGCCTGATGGCCACCGGCGGTTCCACCAATCACAGCATTCACCTGATCGCCATTGCCCGTATGGCCGGCATTATTCTTGACTGGCAGGACATGGCTGATCTGTCCGATATCGTACCGCTGCTGGCGCGTGTTTACCCCAATGGCAAGGCTGATATCAATGCCTTTCAGCAGGCTGGTGGTATGAGCTTCGTTATCCGTGAACTGGCACAGGCCGGTCTGTTGCATACCGATGTGAACACCATTATGGGCAAAGGGCTGGAAGCTTATTATCAGGAACCCTGGCTGGATCACGATGGCAATCTGGGCTGGCGTATGGGCGGCGGGGAAAGTCTTGATCTGGATATTCTGGCGCCGGCACATGCGC
Organism: Pseudomonadales bacterium; assembly: GCA_963682115.1. Lineage (GTDB taxonomy): Bacteria > Pseudomonadota > Gammaproteobacteria > Pseudomonadales > Oceanobacteraceae > Venatoribacter. The sequence continues at coordinate 3,298,469 of OY821639.1, forward strand.
CCTTCATGCGCGAAGGTGGGCTGAAACTGGTGGCCGGCAACCTCGGCCGGGCAGTGATGAAAGTGTCGGCGGTACCGGATGACCGTTGGGTGATTGATGCACCGGCCAGAGTTTTTCACAGTCAGGACGCTGTGCTGACCGCTTACCGGGCCGGTGAACTGAATCAGGACGTGGTCGTGGTGCTGGCCGGTCAGGGACCGGGTGCCAACGGCATGCCGGAACTGCATCAGCTGACACCGGCACTGACCAATCTGCAGGACGCCGGTTACCGCGTGGCGCTGGTGACCGATGGCCGCTTATCCGGCGCATCGGGCAAAGTACCGGCAGCCATTCACGTCTGTCCGGAAGCAGGCAAGGGTGGTCCGCTGGCGCAAGTCCGTGATGGCGACCGGATTCTGCTGGATGGTCACCGGGGTGAGCTGAATGTAAAAGATGATGATTTTGCTGCCCGTCCGGAAGCACAGACACCGCCGGACGAAGCGTCGCAGTGGGGCGTAGGGCGTGAGCTGTTTGCCGGTTTCCGCGAGCGGGCGACGCCGGCAGATCAGGGTGCACTGTCTATTGGCTGGAGTGAATAAGCGATGGCACAACATGGAAATGCAATGTGGGATTTATGGCTGGAGCGGGCCAAGCCGCTGGTGCCAGTGATCGTGATCAATGATCCGGATGACGCGGTGCCTCTGGCGCAGGCGCTGGTTGAAGGCGGTGTGCGGCTGCTGGAGGTGACGCTGCGTACCGCGCATGGTCTGGACGCCATCCGAATAATCCGCGGGGAAGTACCGGATGCCATTGTCGGTGTCGGAACTGTGACCAGTGCAGCGCAGATGGAAGCTGCACTGAATAAGGGCGCTGAATTCGTGGTCTGCCCCGGCAGCTCTGATGAGTTATTACGCTGTGCCAGCGACTGGGGCGGGCCTTTTCTGCCCGGCGTCGCCACGCCCAGTGAAGTGATGCAGGCACGGGAAGCCGGTTTCCGTTATCAGAAGTTTTTCCCTGCCGGCGTTGCTGGTGGCATTCCGATGCTGAAGGCTCTGAACGGCCCCTTCGCGGATGTGAAATTCTGTCCGACCGGTGGTGTCGGGCAGGGTAATTATCAGGAATATCTGCAGCTTAACAATGTCTTTGCCGTCGGCGGCAGCTGGCTGACCCCGGCAGATATGGTTTCGGCACGGAACTGGCAAGCCATTACTTCGTTAGCCATTGCAGGATAGGATGTTTCATGCCGGAAGAATTTATCGCAAAAATAAAACAACGACTTCAGAAAATTTATACCGACCCTGCAAACACCATTGATCATCAGCCGTTGGCAGAGCAGATTTACCGTCTCTGCCTGGGGCTGCTGGAGCATCCGGAAGGTATTTATAACCTGAAGGAAAACGGCCGCTGGAGTGAAAAGGATTCCATCCTCATTACTTACGGCAACAGCATTCAGGCGTCCGGCGAAATTCCGCTGCAGACACTGAGCCGTTTTCTGAAAGACACGCTGGCAGACACCATCAATAACGTGCATATCCTGCCGTTTTTTCCCTACAGTTCGGACGATGGCTTTTCGGTGATTGATTACCGTCAGGTCAACGCCGACTGGGGTGACTGGAATGATATTGCCAGCATCGAAGAACATTTCCATCTGATGATTGATCTGGTCATCAACCATTGCTCGCGCGAAAATCTGTGGTTTTTCGATTACATCGCCAATAACGAACCCTACAGTGATTATTTTGTTGAAGTGGATCCGGAAACCGATGTGTCTCAGGTTACCCGGCCGCGTAATACGCCGCTGCTGACACCGGTCCATACCCACCGTGGTGTACGTCACGTCTGGGCGACGTTCAGTGAAGATCAGATTGATCTGAATTTTGCCAACCCGGCGGTGCTGGTGGAGTTTATTCAGATTCTGCTGCTGTATGTGGAACGGGGCGCACGCTTTATCCGTCTGGATGCCATTGCTTACCTGTGGAAACAGCTGGGCACTAACTGCATTCACCTGCCGCAGACGCATGAAGTGGTCAAACTTATGCGTGATGTACTCGATTTCTGTGCGCCGCGTACCATTCTGCTCACCGAGACCAATGTACCGGTGGCGGAAAACCTGAGTTATTTCGGTAACGCCGATGAAGCGCACATGGTGTATCAGTTTGGTCTGCCGCCTCTGGTTCTGCATGCCCTGAACCGCGGAAATGCCAGCTTCCTGACCGATTGGGCGGATAAAATTCCGCCGCTGCCGGAAGGCTGCAGCTATCTGAACTTTACTGCCTCACATGACGGCATCGGCGTGCGCCCGGTGGAGGGTTTATTGCCGGAGCGGGAAGTACAGGATCTGATTGACTGTATGCACCGTTTCGGTGGCTTCGTCAGCATGAAAGCCAACCCGGACGGCAGTCAGAGCCCCTATGAAATCAACATCACCCTGTTTGATGCCTGTATGGGCACCCGCCGGGGGACGGATCATTTTCAGGTGCAGCGTTTCCTGTGTTCGCAGGCCATCATGCTGGCTATGCAGGGGATTCCGGCGGTGTATATTCACAGTCTGCTGGCCACGCCGAACGATCTGGAACATGTGGAAAAAACCGGTCGGACGCGTTCCATCAACCGCAAGATCTGGGACAAGAGTGAGCTTGAATGTCTGCTGAATAATCCGGTCACGCCGCAGGCGGAAGTCTTTAAGGAACTGCGGCGCATGCTGCGTATACGCAGTGGGCAGAAAGCCTTCCATCCGGATGCCCGGCAGGACATCGTGCGTATCAATACCGATCTCTTTATTAACCGTCGCAGTCACGCAGAGCAGACGGTGTTTGCTATCTCCAATGTGACGGAGCGGATGCTGAAGCTGCCACTGGCGACGCTGGGTTTCCTGCCGGACGGACTGTCGGATCTGCTGGCTTATGAAGCGTCGGTGGTGACTGAAGAGCTGGTGCTGTCGCCTTATCAGACGGTCTGGCTGACGGCGCTGTAAAATGCCGGGTAACGGGGTGCTGCGTCCAGCCCGTTACCTGCAGTAATAAACTGACAGATGGTAACAATCGGCAACAACAAAATTCCATCATGGTTATGCTGGCGCTTCCGCTCATATTCACCAACACTGAAATCATAGCGTGAATGGGAGCAGTCTTATGACGCCAGCTGAACTCCGGCTTCTGGCAGCCGATCAATTCGCCGAAGTGGAAATTATTGCCAGTGAAGGGGATCTGTATCTGGTACAGATCCGCTACCCGGGAGGCACCAGTCTGTTAACCCATGGCGGGGCAGCCATGTGCTTCCATAGCCTGTCTGAGTGCTCACAGAAGCTGTCCAGTCTTGGTATCGACTGTGCCTTGATGGTCAGCGCTTCTCCCTACGATGAAATGATCAATAATTCGGATACAGCTCAGCACAGCAGAATGCCGCTGTCGCTGCACTGAGGCTGTTATGCTGTTTTTCCTGCCGGTATTTGCCGTGGTTGAATAATACACTGAGATTGTTAGTGTTACGTTTCTGTCAGGTGGGTACCGCAAGGTATTTACCGCAATTCACTGCGGCAAAGGAACGGCAATGGCTGACTGGACTCTTCCTTACCAATATAACTTTGACGGCCGGGAGGTCAGGTACGGCATAGCAGGGGAAGGGGAACCTCTGGTACTGGTACATGGTACGCCATGGTCTTCCTTCAACCTCAGGCATCTGATCCACCGGCTGGCGCAGCATTATCAGGTTTATTATTTCGATCTGCTGGGGTATGGCGCGTCGGATAAGGGGGATGGGGACGTCTCACTGGCCATACAGAACAGGCTGCTGCAGGCGTTGCTGCAGCATTGGCAGCTGGAGTCGCCCTGTATTATCGGCCACGATTTCGGTGGCACCACAGTACTGCGTAATCATATTCTGGATCAGCACAGTTTCAGAAAAATAGTACTGATTGATCCGGTTGCACTGTCGCCCTGGGGATCCCCGTTTTTCCGCCATGTTGAACAATATGAAGAAGCCTTTTCCGGCCTGCCGGATTATATTCACCGCGCGGTGGTTGAAGCTTATGTGAAAACGGCGGCATACAACCCCCTGGATCAGGCAACGCTGGAGGGGATTCTGGCCCCCTGGATGGGAGATGCCGGGAAGGCTGCTTTTTACCGGCAGATTGCCCAGGCTGACTCTGCTTACACCGATGAATTTCAGCACCGCTTTACGGAAGTATCAGCACCGGTGCTTATTCTGTGGGGCGAGGAGGATCAGTGGATTCCCCTGGTTCAGGCTGAACGGCTGCAGAGTAAGATTCCGGACGCGCGTCTGGTAACTGTCCCGCAGGCCGGACATCTGGTGATTGAAGAAAAGCCGGAAGAACTGGCAGCAGCGATAGAGATGTTTCTCAAAGACTGAATGCCGGAGATATAAAAATGCCCGCAACAGCGGGCGTTTTTATATCCGGGATTTCAGCCGGCATTATCTTCTTCCACCGCTTCGTAGAGGCGGTCAAGAATATCCGGTATGGCTGAAATAACCCGGTTCCAGCTGGGAATAAACGGCGTTTCCATCGGGTTGGCGAGGAAATGCTCACCGGCTCCCATGATATTTTCGGCAAACAGTTCCACCGCTTTTTCTTCCGCATGACGGTCCAGTGTCAGGCCATTCATGCGCGCATCGTTGTAGTAGGTCTCGATAAAATCGAGAGCGATACGGAAATAGGTGGCCTTGATCGAGCGGAAGGTTTCGGTGGTGAATACTTCACCCTGAGTCGCCAGTTTGCGGAAAATAGCCTTACAGATGTCGGTACTCATCTTCGACAGGCCACGGCTGATGTCATCTTCTGACAGTGGCTGGTGTTTATGATCGTAGACATCAGCAATGTCTACCTGACACAGGCGGTTGGTGGAGTAGTTGCGTTTCATTTCTGACAGCACGCCGATTTCCAGCCCCCAGTCGGAGGGAATACGGATATCGTTGAGCACATCGGCACGCATGGAAAATTCGCCGGACAGCGGGTAGCGGAAGCTGTCGAGATATTCCAGATAATCAAGCGAACCATACACTTTTTTCAGTGCGCGGATCAGTGGCGTTACCAGCAGGCGGCTGACGCGGCCGTTCAGTTTGCCCTCCGCGATACGGGAATAATACCCCTTGGCAAATTCATAGTTGAAGGCCGGGTTGGCCACCGGATAAATCAGGCGTGCCAGCATGCCACGGTTATAGGTGACGATATCACAGTCATGCAGGGCCACGGCTTCAGCCCGGCCGGAGGCCCGGACATAGCCATAGCAGTACCAGACATTACGGCCTTTGCCCATTTCCTTCGGTGCCAGGCCTTCCTGTTGCAGCAGGGCATCGATTTTGCGCAGACGTGGGCCGTCATTCCAGAGAATACGGTGATGCTGTGGCAGGCGGCTGAAAAACTCTCTGGCGTGGGCGTATTCTGCTTCGCTGGCGCGGTCGAGGCCGATCACGATTTCATTCAGATAGGGCACTCTGGCAACGTCGTCGATGATATTGCTCAGTGCCGGACCGGTCAGTTCCGAGTAGAGCGATGGCAGCACCAGTGACATGGGACGGATTCTGGAAAAACTCATCAGTTCTTTTTCCAGGTCTTCCAGCGGACGGTCAGTCAGGTTGTGCAGTGTTGTAATGATACCGTTCTGGTAGAAATCAGACACGGGTAGCCTCCTTGGTGAGCTCATTCAGTAAGGCCAGCAGGGCGTCATTCCAGCCGGCCGGTCCGTGCTTATCGGCGGTTCTGGTCGCCGGGTTTTCCGGGTTGAGGGTCTGGCCGGCACCTGGAATGACGATCGGATAATCGGCCGCTTCCAGCATGCTCAGATCGTTGTCGCCGTCTCCCAGGGCAACCACAGCCAGGCTCTCATTCCAGAGTTTTTCATAATAGTTTTTAAAAAATGTAACCGCTTCGGATTTATCGTTCGTGCCCATCACATGCAGAAAACGTCCGCCGCGCAGCAGACGCAGGTTATGGCAGGCAAGGGCGCTCATAAATTCATCCAGCCGTTCATCGTCATCCTGCCACAGAATCGGTTCTGAGGCGTGACGCTGTTTGGCCATCAGGGCATCGTCGCTTGTCAGCCCGGTGACCGCCGCCACCTCGGTGGCCGTCATATCGTTGAAACCGCGGAAGTGATAACCGTACTGACGCAGTTCATTCAGGATTTTCAGAATACTGTTGTAACTGCTGCCGGTCATTTCACTGTTAAAGCCTTTGCCATTTTCGCGTGGAATAAATACCGCACCGCCATTCTCACAGACAAAGGGATCGCTGTTATTGAGTTTGTCGCGCAGCAGCAGCATTTCATCAAACGTTTTGCTGCTGTTGAGAATGCAGGGGATACCCAGCTGGCGCAGACAGGCGAGGGCGGGCATTGCCGGGCGGAAGCTGTAAGTGTCGTGATCCAGCAGGGTTCCGTCGAGATCGGTGACAACCAGTAACGGCAGGGCCGGCTTTTTCATTGCAGTCCTCCTTTGCCATCGCTGATTGTGGCCACCTGATGCTGTTGATTCAGGGTTAACACCAGATCGGCCTGCTGTGGCATATATTTCAGTGCCTGTTCCGTGAGGCGCTGATAATGCTGAATAAAACGCTGCAGACGTGCGGCATCCAGGCTGCGGTCAGGGGCACCGGCCTGAGCCTGCTGCCGGTTTTCCGTTTCCTGTTGCGTGCGCCAGTTCAGAACGGCTTTCATGTCCGGTACCTTCAGCATCAGCAGAAAATCAATTTCTGCAAACCAGCTGGTGTAAGGGCCGGCCAGTTGTGCGTTAACCCAGTGCCGCCAGCTGCCGTCCATGTCTTCCAGTGCTTCCAGCGGATTGAGCGGTATTTCCAGCTCTTCATCACTGACCGGCTGACAACCGACACACCAGCCTTCAAACAGAATCAGGTCAACCGGACCGCTGACCTGATGCCACTGTGATGGCGGCAGCCGGTCGTCACTGGTTTTATCAAAGGCCGGAATACTCAGGGTGTCACCTTCAGGCAGGTTCTGCATACGGTGAATCAGGTTAATTCCCAGCTCGGCATCGTGGGTGCCGGGAACCCCCCGGGTCAGTAACAGCGGATGCTGCTGCTCTGCTAGGGCAACCCGGTCAGCGTGTGGCAGATACAGATCATCAATGGAAAGGACGACAGTGTTCCAGCCGAATACGGCGCGGTAAATACCGGCCAGAGCACGGCTGAGTGTGGACTTGCCGGACCCCTGGCCACCATGAATGCCGATCACCGGGGTCTGCTTTCTGTCCTCAAGGTTCTGCTTCAGCATGGCCAGGCGGGCAGCGACCGGTGCCCATACATCCGTCCACTGCTCTGTCCAGGCCACGGGCAGCGACAGGGTGTGGATGGTTGGCTCAGCGTCCAGCAGCGGCTGGAGGCAATCGTTGCTGAGCGGACTTGTTGCAGGCCAGGCGGCAGTCATAACTTTTTCTCCGTTGGCGGCGCTTCCTGCACCACGGGTTGTTGTCGTTCAATGAGTGTCAGCAGACATTGTGCCAGTTTGGACAAAGCGATCATTTCAGCCGGCCCTCATTGATAACGTCGGGCACAGAATAAGGGATTCTGGCATCATAGAACTTTGATGTGGCGCATTTTGGTGCGGATAATCCCACCTTAATATTGATGCACCTTTTTGGTGCGATTGGGGTGTGCCGTATTGGCGCAGAATGAATGAACAGGAGAAAGTATGCAGCAACGGGTGGCTTATCAGGGAACTGCAGGAGCCTATTCACATCTGGCCTGCTGTAAGGTTTTTCCGGACTGGGAAGCCGTTGCCTGTGATGATTTTCTCAGCGCGCTGGATCTGGTCGCCAACGGCTTTGCCGACCGGGCGATGATTCCGCTGGAAAACTCCTCCGCCGGCCGGGTTGAGGAAATCTACCGCCTGATTCCACGCACCGCGCTGTACGTGGTGGCGGAACATTTTGAACCGATTAACCACTGTCTGCTCGGGGTTGCCGGTGCGCGCATGACGGATATCCGTGAGGTCGCTTCCCATCCGCAGGCGCTGGCACAGTGTCACCAGCGTATTATCAATCTGGGCATGAAACCGGTGGCCGCAGTGGATACTGCGATGGAAGCCAGGGCGCTCAGCGAAAGCGGGGATGTGCAGCGGGGAGCAATTGCTTCGAAGCTGGCGGCTGAGTTGTACGGGCTGCAGGTGCTGCATGAAAACTTTCAGGATGTGATCGGCAATACCACCCGTTTTCTGGTGTTCAGCCGGGAGCCTCAGCATCAGGAATGTGAGCCGGGAGTGGATTACATCACCAGCCTGTTGTTTTCGGTGCGCAATATTCCGGCAGCACTGTATAAAGCGCTGGGTGGTTTTGCGACCAACGGCATTAATCTGGCCAAGCTGGAAAGTTACATGGACGGCGCGACCATGGAAGCGAGCCATTTTCATGTGGATATTCACGGACACCCGCAGCAGCACAATATGATGCTGGCGCTGGAAGAACTGGAATATTTCGCCCGCGATGTGCGTATGCTGGGCTCTTATCCTGCGCACGATTACCGTATCTGACGATTCTGTGCCGTCATGCAGATAATCCGGCGGCTGCCGGTGATGCCGTGACCTTTTCCTGCCGCTGCCGACGGCGGTATTCGCCCGGTGTCACGCCCATCCATTTACGGAAGGCGCGGTGAAAGGTGCTGGTTTCGGTGTAACCGAGATATTCGGCAATGTCGCGGATGCTGGTGTCCTGCTGGGCCAGCCGCAGGCTGGCTTCCTCCAGCCGGCATTCATCTTTCAGTTTCTGGAATGAGGTCTGTTCGTCGTGCAGGCGACGGCGCAGGGTGGCGCCGGAAATACTGAGCAGGCGGGCGCTGGTGGACAGATCGGGCAGCTCACTGATGTCGTAGCGGCGGAACAGCTGGCGCAGCTTGCCGGTGGTGCTTTCGTGCGGGTTGGGGCGGGCAAGGAAGTCGGCCGGTGAGTGGTTGAGGAAGGCGCGCAGTGAGGCCGGTGTCTGGCTGATGGGCAACGACAGAACCCGGGTGGGAATCATCAGGCTGGTGACCGTGTCCGAAAAACGCACTGGTGTGGCAAACAGACTCTGATACAGGGCGGCATGCGGCGGCGGCGGATAAGCGCAGCTGACCGACAGCAGCGGAATCCCCTGACCAACCAGCCAGCTGCTCAGGCGATGCCAGATCACCAGCAGGGATTCGCTGAGGAAATGGTCCGGATCGCAGCGGGTATCCTGCACGATTTCCAGCCGGGTGATCTGCTCATGCCGGGTCAGGCGGATACTGGGGGTATTATCAAACAGCGCATAGAAGTGGCGCGCACGGTGCAGGGCGTGTTCGAGAGATGAGCAGCTGATAATGGCTTTGCACATCATGGCAAAAGTGCCGTAGTGACTGCGCACCGGCGCCAGCCCCATAAACTCATCATCCGACTGCTGCCATAGTGCGCCCATCAGACGGGCATAATCGCTGCTGCCCAGCGTGGCGGTGGGGCTGTCGAGTACGGCCTGGGGCAGGCCGGCCTGCTGCCATATCTGCTGCGGATCAATGCCGGCGCGGGCCACGCCGCGCAGTGGGGCATCAATAAAAGGGCGGGGGATCAGATGGTCGGCCATGGCAGATCTCGGTGGTCATTTTTATTGATTTTGACCTGAGTGATCGCTGCTGGCAATCAGCTGTGAGCATTTATGTCAGGGAGTTCCGGCATCAATCTTTGCTGTGGGTGTGCTCCGGCTGATAGATGCCGTATTGATTACCACCACTCTGCTTGGCGTGGTAGAGGGCTTTATCCGCTGCCTGCAGCCAGTCCTGGGGCAGCGGGAAATCGTTCTGGAAACGGGCAATGCCCAGACTGACGCTGACCGGGCTGTCGGTAGGCAGGTGGCTGTCCTGCAGATTGGTGACCATTACCCGGATACGCTCAGCAAACACCGCCGCCTCTTCTTCATCGGTATCAACCAGCAGGGCAGCAAACATTTCGCCACTGTAGCGGCAGATGATATCCGTCTGCCGCAGCATCTGCTGCAGGCTGTCGGCAATGCTGCGCAGCAGCTGATCACCGGTCTGATGACCATGGTTAAGGTTGATGCGGCGGAAGCCATCAATATCGAACAGCACCAGGCTGCTGGGCAGCACGGAACGCTGGCAGCGGTTGAATTCCCGCTCCATTTCGCTGAGCCAGAAATTACGGTTGTTAAGGCCGGTAAGCAGGTCGGTGCGGTTGCGTTCACTGAGTGATTCGCGCGCGGATTCGGCATCGGCCTGACTGACTGCAGTGTCGGTGACGTCATAAATAATCACACAGATATGATTGACGCTGCGGTCGATGGATTCCAGCGGGATAATGCTGGTGTTCTGATACATGACGGACGCACGGCCGGTAATCGGGCGGTAATTCTTGAAACGGAATAAATAAGGCCGCTGTTCCCAGATGGTGAAGGTGCGGGTTTTCAGCTGAAAGACCGGTTCGGCCTTTTTCATAAACCAGTCTTGTGGGATTTCACTGAACAGTTCAAACAGGTTTTCACCGCGGGTTTTCTGGGGGCTGAGCCCACTGTGGCTTTCCATAAAACCGTTCCACAGCTGGATATTGTAGTCGCGGTCCAGCACCACCAGACCTACATCGATATTCTGCAGAATATCCATCAGCCAGTGGATGTCACCTAACTCAATATTGGCGTCTGTCATAATCAGTCCAGCAGGTAATTGATTTTGTTGTTCAGTCGCATCACCGAATCTTCGGTGAACAGCAGCAGCAGGTCACAGTCGATATTGACGTGCTCGATACTGTAGTGGACTTCAATGGCCAGGGTCTGCGTCCACTGGTGATTGCCTGCCTTCAGCAGGTCTCCGGGTTTGCAGTGCTGCCCCAGCACCACCGGATGGCCCTGATTGAAGTGAATCTCCAGCTGTTCGCCGATGCCCTGAATGCAGGCGCCGATCAGCAGTGAGCTGACATCCATCAGCAGTTCCAGTTCGCCATAACGGTCAAGTTCGCCGCTGTAATTCATCAGTGACGCCAGATCGTTAAAACTGGTGTCATTGAACAGCAGCAGCGCTTCGCCGGCGATACCGGAACCGATAAAGCCCTGGCAGACCGCTGACATGGCTTTATCGGTTTCCGCATCCTGAATGGCCATGCGCAGATCACTGGCTTCGATCAGGTTCACTTTCGGAATCGGCAGGACCACATACACGTCCAGCAGGCGGGCAAGACGGTCGGCTGCCTGTCCCATGGCAACATTGGTCAGTTCCTGATAGCAGTCGCGCTGCTCTTCATTGAGTGAGACGGGGACCGCCTGTGCAGATGCTGTCATGCGCGTCAGGCCCCCGTCAGAATGCCGTATTCAGCCAGCACACAGCGGGCTTTTTCGGCATCCACCGGTTTTTTGATAAAGGCCATGGCACCGAGTTTTTTCACCCGGTCCTGCGCGTCCGGCTGAATGTCACCGGAGACCACAATCACCATGGCCGGCAGATCTTCGCGGCGGATGGTCTCCAGCACGCCATAACCGTCAAGATTGGGCATGGTCAGATCAAGAAACACCACTTCGCCTTTACCGTCACGGATGGCGTCCAGACCTTCCAGGCCATCAGCGGCAAAATGGACGTCGACTTCCCAGCCGGAGGGAAGGGCCCTCGCCATCTGTTTGCGGGCAAAACTGGAGTCGTCACAGATTAGTACGTTGATTGCCATAGCCTGTCGTCAGTTATAAGAGTATGACTAAGTAATAGATGCCGGGCGGCTGTTGAGCAAATTCTTAAGGAATATGCGGCAACGCCGGCATGGCGTTTCAGCCATAAATCACAACCAGCTGACGGCTGAGCAGCAGTAAGGTGCCGTCGGGGCTGAATACCCGGGCTTCGGTATGACCATAGCCATCATGGGCGTGGCGGATTTCTGCTTCGTACCACAACCAGTCCGTGCTGCGCAGTGGTGCGGACAGCTGCTCCGGCGGGGTTACCATTTCCAGATTCCAGGTCACGGTAGCACAGGGAGACGGGGTGCTCAGTTTCTGCAGGGGTGTCGGCGGCCAGGCATCGGTCAGGGCCACTACGTGAGCACTGGTCAGCGGGCCGTTACCATCGTGGAAGCGCATCCAGCCCTGCAGGTGGTTATCGCTGCTGTTACTGAACGGTAGTCCGCCAGCGACGAAGGCCAGTTCCACATGCCGGGTAAAATCCGGGGTGATACCGGATATAAACGGCAGCCGGCGGCCGGCACCGGGCTCGCCGCTGATGCCGGCCGGCTGGCTGACGGCCACCGCAGAGGCACGCTGCTGGCCATAACAGGCCTGAATACGTATCGCCAGCTGATCCTTCTGCCGTACACTGCTTTCAATATGCGTCACCGAACGGCCGCTCTGCAGTACCTGTTCGGAGAACGTGAACGGGTCTGCGGTCATCAGCGGTGCACAGAAGCTGACCGCGGCAGAACGCAGTGGCTGCTGGCCAGCCTGCAGGCGGGCGCGGGTCAGTGCCATGGCCGTGGTCAGGCCGCCGAAAGTGGTGCGCCCCTGTCCCCAGTCGGGAGACACGCCGGCAGTATCCTGTGTACGGATCTGCTGCATATAATCGTCGAAGGTCATCGGGTTTCCCCTGTATAAATAAAGCCGGACCTTATCACCGGTTGAGAAAAAAGCGCACAGCTTTTCCATAATGGTGAACATAAAAATCAACAGACAGGTGCGAACAGGCCATTGCCAAATCGTCCGTATCCGGTATAACGGCGCCTTTCTGCCCTGAACAGCGGTTAACAGAGTACAGATATCATGAGCTTATCACTGAAAACACGGGCGGAGCGGTTTGTTGCCACTCTGCGCCATTGCCAGGTTCTGGGGCTGAGCGTGGTCAGCGCCGAAGGCAATACGCTGATTATGAAGCTGCCTTACCAGCAGCAGGCGGTCGGCAACCCGGCGACCGGCGTGTTCCATGGCGGCAGCCTGACCACGCTGATGGATACTGCCTGTGGCACCGCGGTGTTTTCCGTTTTGCCGGGGTTTGAACTGTGCCCGACACTGGATCTGCGCATGGATTACATGAAAGCCGCGGAACCGGGGGAGGATCTGCTGGCGGAAGCGACCGTGGTGCGAATTGCCTCCAGTGTGGTGTTTACCGAATGCCTGGTGTACCAGCAGAGTGACCGGGATCTGGTGGCCAAATGCTCGGCCACCTTTATGCGCATCGGCGAGAATATGACGCCGCCGGAGTTCCGGGCACGTATTGAACAGGGTGACGCTGAAGGGGGTGAAGCATGAGTTTTGAAAAGGTACTGCAACAGGCGCAGCAGAGCGGTAATTTCCAGCCGCTGGTGGACAGTATTCCTTATGCCGGTCTGATCGGCCTGCAGTTCCAGCGTTTTGGTCAGGATGTGCTGTTTCAGCTGCCGAAGAACGAAGACAACATCGGCAACCCGATTCTGCCGGCCATACACGGCGGAGTGATCGGCGGCTTTATGGAACTGTCGGCCTCACTGCATCTGATGATGACCATGGATACCGCGGCGCTGCCGAAAATGATTGATTTCTCCCTCGACTATCTGCGTGCCGGACGTCATCAGGACACCTTTGCGGAATGCCAGGTCTGGCGTCAGGGCTCGCGGGTGGCCAATGTGGCCATCACGGCCTGGCAGACCGAGCGCAGCAGCCCGATCGCCACTGCCCGCGCACATTTCCTGCTGTTGCGCTGATTACTCCTTTATACCGTTATCTTCCGGTGGGCCGCTCTGGTCCGCCGGGCACACTTCCTGTGGCAGCCCTTGAAAACAATTCCGCCGTCCCCCATTAAGCAACACTGTTGTTTATGGCGCGTTGTAAAGGAGAAGAAGATGACCGCAGCCAGCAAAGAAACCCTCGGCTTCAAGACCGAAGTCAAGCAACTGCTGCATCTGATGATTCACTCTTTGTATTCCAACAAAGAGATCTTTCTGCGAGAGCTGATTTCCAATGCTTCCGATGCCTGCGATAAGCTGCGCTTCGAAGCACTGAAAAATGATGCTCTGTTTGAAGGGGATACGGATCTTGGCGTTCACATCGATTTTGACAGTGAAGCCCGCACCGTAACCATTGAAGATAACGGCATCGGTATGAACCGTGATGAAGTCATCAATCATCTGGGAACCATTGCCAAATCCGGTACGGCTGAATTTCTGAGCAAACTGAGCGGCGATGATAAAAAAGACTCGCAGCTGATTGGTCAGTTTGGTGTCGGTTTCTATTCTGCCTTTATTGTCGCGGATAACGTCACGGTGGAAACCCGCCGTGCCGGTGATGATGCGGCTGCCGGTGTGCGCTGGCAATCGGCCGGTGAAGGTGAATTCACACTGGAAAATATCGACAAGGCCAGCCGTGGTACCCGTATTATTCTGCACCTGAAAGACGGTGAAGAAGAATTTGCCGATAACTTCCGTCTGCGTTCACTGATCAAAAAGTATTCTGATCATATTGCCGTCCCGGTGTATCTGCCACAGGAAGTCAGCGAAGACGACGCTGAAGGCGACAAGAAAAAAATTCCGGAAGCGGTCAACGAAGCCAAAGCATTGTGGACCCGGGCAAAAAGTGATCTGAACGACGACGAATATAAAGAATTCTACAAACACGTCTCTCACGACTGGAATGATCCGCTGCTGTGGATGCATAACCGGGTAGAAGGCAAACTGGATTACACCAGCCTGCTGTATATCCCGTCCAAGGCGCCGTTTGATATCTGGAACCGGGATGTGGCCCGCGGTCTGAAACTGTACGTACAGCGCGTCTTTATCATGGATGATGCTGAACAGTTCCTGCCGCTGTATCTGCGTTTTGTCAAAGGTGTGCTGGATTCCAATGATCTGTCACTGAACGTGTCGCGTGAAATTCTGCAGAAAGACAAGCAGGTCGACAGTCTGCGCAGTGCGCTGGTGAAACGGGTACTGGATTCGCTGGAAAAACTGGCGAAAAACGAGCCGGAAAAATACCAGACTTTCTGGGATGAATTCGGTGAAGTCCTGAAAGAAGGCCCGGCGGAAGATTTTGCCAACCGCGAAAAAGTCGCGAAGCTGTTCCGCTTTGCCACCACCAACAGCGATGGTGAAACTCAGAACGTCAGCCTCGAAGATTATATTGCCCGCATGCGTGAGGGGCAGAAGAAAATTTACTACATCACCGGCGACAGCTACGCGGCCGTGGCCAGCAGCCCGCATCTGGAATATTTCCGCACCAAAGGTGTGGAAGTACTGCTGCTGACCGACCGCGTGGATGAGTGGATGGTCGGTCATCTGACCGATTTCGATGGCAAGGTTTTCCAGGATGTTACCAAGGGTGAACTGGACCTGGATGAGCTGGCGGATGAGTCCGAAAAAGAACAGCAGAAAGCGCTGGAAGAAAGCCATAAAGATCTGGTTGAACGTCTGCAGAATGTATTGGAAGGCGAGGTTAAACACGTCCGTGTCAGCTCCCGTCTGACCGATTCACCGGCCTGTATGGTGGTTGGTCAGTACGATATGGGCGGACACATGCGCCGGCTGATGGAAGCGGCGGGTCAGCCTCTGCCGGAGCCGGAAACCACGCTGGAAATTAATCCGTCACACCCGCTGATTGAGCGGCTGGACAAAGAGCAGAGTGAAGACCGCTTTGCTGAACTGGGCCAGGTGATTTATGCCCAGGCGCGTCTGGCCGAAGGCAGTCAGCTGAAAGATCCGGCCCAGTATGTTGCACGACTGAACAAACTGTTGCTGGACCTGATGAGTTAATTCTCCGGCTCTGCTGTCACAATACACAGAGGTAACGGCGGCAGCGGTTTCACCGCTGCCGCCGTGCTGTTATTATCGCTGCGAATTTATTGCGCGACGGTGTTCTGTCGTATTCCGTATCTGCAATTGGGGACTCATATGAAAACGACCCGTGCTGTTATTCTGGGCACTCTGACTTCCGCTCTTGTTTCTCTCGCGCCATCGGCGCTGGCCGGCGGTTCTCTCGATATCAGCCTGTCCAACGACGTCGCCCGGATCGGCTATGACGCCACTCAGATGGGCAGTGGCCTGCATATCAGCCTGGCTGGTCTGTACGATGACGATAAGGGTGAAATGGTATCGGCTGGTCTGCATGTAGTGGACGTGCGTCCGTCTACCAGCAACCTGTACATTGGCGTGGGGGCTAAATTATTCGCTTTTACCACGGATAATTCCGACCGCTATGACGATTACAGCGGTGTTGCGCTGGGTGTTGGTGGTTTCTTCCGCTACAGTTTTCCGGCCGCGCCGGATCTGAGTGTGGCCGGTTATGGTTACTACGCACCACCAGTGATTTCCTTTGCCGATGCCGAGAATGTGATCGCCTCCGATCTGCGTTTCCAGTTTGCATTGCTGCCGACCGCCCGTATTTATGCCGGCTACCGCTATAACGGTATCCGTTTTGAGGACATCGACAAGCGCTACAAATTGGGTGATGGTGGTCATGTCGGTGTCACCATCGACTTCTGAGGTTGCCTGTATGTCACAGTGGATCGGATTCACTAATCAGAAACTGTATCAGTGCCGCCTGCTGCTCGCGCAGCGTGAGCAGGCCTCTGATGTGGTGCTCAGCCGTGCGCTGGAAGAAAGCGCTCTGTATCAGCTGGCTGACGCCTGGCGCTCTTATCTGCAGGAGCTGGGCGATATGGTGTCCTTCCGTGAATCTGTGACGTCTTTGCAGGATCTGTTGCAGCGTACGCCGATGGTGACCGGTGAAATGCGTGAACTCAGCCAGCTGGCGGACAAGCCGTTTTCCTGGCTGACGCAGATGCTGGCCGCCGTGCCGGCACAGCAACAGCCGGATGCTGTGCAGACACCGGTGAGGGCGCAGCCGGGCTGTATCAGTATGGCGCAGGAATCTTCTCCGTCTTCTCCGGTAAGTCAGTGGTGGCAGGAATTGAGCCGGCTGATTGATGCACAGCGTGAAAACCGGCAGGAAAGCTGATTTTCATCCTCCTCAGCACGTTCTATAAATCCACTTTTTATTTCCAACTGTTCTGTGCTGGCCCTGAGATATTGCAGGCTGACTGTGATAAACTCGCGCGCCCAGTTTTGAGAGGCGGATATGGCACGCTTTTTTGAGATCGTAGAACTTTCCAACGGTGACATTGCACTGCGTCGCGCGGATGACGAAGATGGCGATGCGCTGGTGTCCATTCACTTTTCCGATGATGCCAAAGCCAGTCTGCAGGCGCATCATATGGACGTAGCGCGGGTCATGCTGGAGGCGGGTGTGCGTAAAGTCGGTGAGTTATCCGGCATGGAAGTGGAACGGGACGATTTTGATACCCCGGAATATGAGCAGCGTCTGCATTGACGGCAGCTGATGGATAAAAAAAGCCCTGACACAGTCAGGGCTTTTTTGTTTGGGGCTGTTATCAGTAGTCGCGCTGAATCAGCACCACATGGCTGCCACTCTGTCTGGCCTGCTGGCGGATCTGCTGGCGCTGTTCACGGCCCAGCGGCCCCTGCCATTCGATGATCATGTGGCTGTTAGCGGCGGCGAGTACCTTGCAGCACAGTGCCAGCTGTGTGTCCCGGCACAGGTCCAGATGAATAACCGGGGAGTGCGCCAGTCCCATACTTGCCAGCCAGTGTTTGTTCATCGGCCGGTTGGGGCTGAGCCACATCAGCCAGCGCTCCTGGGCGCTGCAGTGAGCCAGCAGCGGTAACAGCTGCAGCGGCTGGATGGCACCTTCGTCGCTGACAATCACTTCGGTGAGACTGCCGGAGGCGGTAGCCGGTGCGAAGGGGCTGGCGGTGGCCATTGGCTGGCTGGCCAGCGACAGGCCGGGTTCTTCCATTCCAAGTGCTAACTGACGCATAACGATACCCCCGGTGGTATTTCAGCGGCGGACGACGCCGACGTAGAGACCTTCGATAGCAAATTCATGTTCACGCAGATCAACCTCAATTGGCTGAAAGTCATCGTTTTCCGGCCACAGGACAACCTGGCTGCGTTTTTTCTCATAGCGTTTAACGGTGACCTCATCGTCAACCCGGGCGACGACGATCTCGCCGTTGCGGGCGGTATCAGCTTTGTGAACGGCAATGTAATCACCATCCATAATGCCGATTTTCTTCATACTGTCGCCGTGAACCTCAAGCAGGAAGTCGGCAGCCGGATGGAAAAAACTGACCGGGATCTGCAGATAATCTTCGATATGTTCCTGGGCCAGAATCGGTTCGCCGGCGGCAACCCGGCCGATAATCGGCAGGCCGGGCTGTTCTTGTTCAATGATACGCAGGCCACGTGAAGCACCAGGCATAATTTCAATGGCTCCCTTGCGTGCCAGCGCCTTCAGATGTTCTTCGGCGGCATTCGGCGAACGGAAGCCAAGCTCAGCGGCAATTTCTGCCCGGGTTGGCGGAAAACCGGTTTCATCCAGCGCTGAGCGGATGAAGTCGAGTACCTGCTGCTGGCGGGCGGTGAGCTTGATCATGATGCTTATCCAGTCTGTTAATCCATACAGTGGCTGTAAATGTATACAGTATTTTTTCTGGTGTAAACCTTTTTTGTCTGCGACAAATTTATGAAAGGACGTTCAGAAATACAGGACCAAAGCGGTCAGAAGGCTACTGAGTGCAACCTGACGGTTGCCTTCAGCTTGTTTTAAACGTATGTTTGAAACAACTGTTTTGGTATGGGCGGCCCAGGGCTGCTATGTGGCTGGATATCCGGAGTTTATGGCACAGAAAGATACGGCGAAAAGCATCCTGAATGCAGCGGAAGAGCTGTTTTCAGAAAAGGGCTTTGCGGAAACCTCGCTGCGGAATATTACCACCAAAGCCGGGGTTAATCTGGCGGCTGTCAATTATCACTTTGGTTCCAAAAAGGAACTGATTCAGGCGGTATTTGCCCGCTTTCTCGGCCCGTTCAGTGAAAGCCTGAAGCAGCAGCTGGACGAGCTGGAAACTGGCCGGCCGGATAACGTGCCGGATCTGCAGATGCTGCTGCTGATCCTGTCGCAGACGGCCCTGCTGGCAGGGCGCGACAGCCCGCGCCGGCTGGGCATCTTTATGCGCCTGCTGGGCCTGGCTTACACCCAGGGGCAGGGGCATCTGCGCCGTTTCCTGCAGCGTGAATACGGTGATGTGTTCAAAAGTTATATGCGTCTGATGTCGGCAGCGACGCCGGAACTGTCGGATGAAGACCGTTTCTGGCGTATCCACTTTATGCTCGGCGCTACGGTTTTTACCTTATCCACCGCCGATTCCCTGACAGCCATGGCGGAACACGACCTTGGTAAGGGCTCTGATATTACTCAGGTTATTGGTAAACTGATTCCGTTCCTGGCTTCGGGTCTGAATGCACCGCACCAGGACGACTGAAGCTGGTACTATCGATTACCGGCATAAGGCGTAAACAGTGGACGGAATTTTATGTCGCAGGCGACAGGATGGCCGCAGGGTCTGATACGTGCCAGAGCCAACCCCCCCCTGATTGAAATATCCATCAGCGATCAGCTGCTCAGGCTTTCAGTGGCCGGTGAGTGCCGGCAATACCCGGTTTCAACTGCGCTTAATGGTGCCGGCGAACAGAATGGCTCGGGTAAAACCCCGCGCGGCTGGCATCGTATCTGTGCCTGCATCGGACGCGGTCTGGCTGAAAATACAGTGTTTGTGGGGCGCCGTCCGACCGGGGAAATCTATTCCGCCGGGCTGGCGCAGGCCTGCCCGGAACGGGACTGGATTCTGACCCGTATCCTGTGGCTGCAGGGCATGGAAATCGGCTTTAACCGCATGGGTAATGTCGATTCCATGCGCCGCTATATTTATATCCACGGTACGCCGGACTCTGAGCCTGTGGGACAACCTCTGTCGCATGGTTGTATCCGTATGCGTAACCGTGACGTTATTGAGCTGTCAGAACGGGTTGGTCCGGATACTAAGGTCTGGATTCAGGAGCACAGTCTGTCGAGGATTCCATGCCGGGTTCTGTAATGTCCGCCTTGGGCGTGATTGCCGATATTGAAGGCACTGGCCTGAGCACCGCTGACCGTGAGTTCCTGCAACAGCCGGAGCTCAGTGGTCTGATCTTTTTTTCCCGTAATTACGAGTCACCGCAGCAGCTGCGCCAGCTGAGTGCAGAGATCCGTGCGCTGCGCCCTGATCTGCTGTTGTGTGTCGATCAGGAAGGTGGCCGCGTACAGCGTTTTAAAGCCGGCTTCAGCCGGCTGCCGGCGATGATGACGCTGGAGTCAGATAACCGTGATGATCCGTCTGCGGCCGCACAGAAGGCCGAGCAGCTGGGCTGGCTGATGGCGGCGGAGGTGCGCGCGCACGGTGTGCACCTGAGTTTTGCACCAGTGCTGGATATTGAACGTGACCGGTCACAGGTGATCGGTGACCGGGCGTTCGGCCATGACGCGTCAACGGTTGTCCGTCTGGCGGGGGCGTTTGTGCGTGGTATGCAGGCTGCCGGTATGGCGGCGGTGGGCAAGCATTTTCCCGGCCACGGGGCGGTGGTGGCCGATTCTCATGTCGATCTGCCGCGCGACCCGCGCCCGTTCGCTGAACTGGAATACGATATGCGGCCGTTCCGTGAGCTGATGGATGCCGGTCTGCTGGCCGGCATTATGCCGGCGCATGTGATTTATGATGCGGTGGATGCACAGAACACCGCCGGTTTTTCGGCACCCTGGCTGCAGGATATTCTGCGCCGGCAGCTGGGTTTCGGTGGCATTATTTTCAGTGATGATCTGACGATGGCCGGTGCGGCCAGCGCTGGTGGTTATGCGGAGCGCGCTCTGGCGGCTGCCAGGGCCGGTGCCAACGCGCTGGTTGTCTGCAATAATCCGGCCGGCGCACAGCAGGTGATTGATGCGGTCCGCCGTGAACATGAGGTCGGCCAGCATCAGCCGCTGGACCTCCGTTTTCTGCAGGGTGATCTGCCCGGAGCCGCTATTGAGCAGCAGATTGCTGCGCAGCGGGCGGCACTGGGTCTTGCCCTGTATTCCTGATTTTCTGATACGGTAATTTATGACGTTCAATAAAATAGCCATTATCGGCGGTACCGGCCTGACGCAGCTGGACGGTCCGGCAATTCACGCTACCCATAATGTGATGACAGCACTGGGCCAGCCTTCAGGGCCGGTGCAGGAAGGTATCTGGGCTGGTAAAGAGGTGCTCTTTCTGGCCCGTCATGGCCATCCGCATGCCTTGCCGCCACACAAAATTAATTACCGTGCGAATCTGCTGGCGTTAAGGGAGCTGGGAGCAGATGCCATTATTGCAGTGAACGCGGTCGGTGGTATTCATCCGGTCATGCAGTCTGGCGTGATTGCTGTGCCGCATCAGATCATAGATTACACCTGGGGACGGGAAAGCACCTTTTTTGATGGTGAATTCCGTCCGCTGGATCATATAGATCTGACGCATCCTTATGACGAAGGCCTGCGTGCGCAGTTAATTGGCGCGGCGCAGCAGATTGCTCAACCGGTCAGTGAATCGGGTGTGTACGCGGCTACTCAGGGGCCGCGGCTGGAAACCATCGCGGAAATTAACCGGCTGGAAAAAGATGGCTGTGATCTGGTCGGCATGACCGGTATGCCGGAAGCGGCACTGGCCCGTGAGCTGGCGATGCCTTATGCCAGTCTGTGTCTGGTAGTGAACCCGGCGGCGGGTAAGGCCGAAGGTGAAATTACCATGACTGAAATCCGTGCCGTGCTGCAGGGTGGGATGGAAAAGGTACGTGATCTGCTGGCGGCGACGCTGGCCCGTCTCTGAGTTTTAGCGGTCGCTGAATAAGGTGCATAAAAAACGCAGCCTGGCTGCGTTTTTTTATGCTGCTTTTCCGTCACGCGCATTATTCTGCGTCAGCGGATGCCTGATTTTCCAGCGGGATAATTTTAATCACAATGCCCAGCATCGGGTGGTCAATGTAATGCAGTTCACCGCTGCGCATACGCCGGGTCTGGCGGATTTCAGCCGCCCTTACCGGCAGCGGGAAGGGCTCAGAAGACGAGGAATCCATAGCGGACTGCGCCAGCAGATCGGTGCGGTAATCCGGACGGATCACACTTTCCGGCAGCATCAGCGACTGCTGCAGAATGCCGGTTTCCGTCAGCACATAATGCTGCACCAGCAGGTCGGTATTCAGATGCAGGTAACGGCTGCGTTGCAGCCAGAAAGTACCGGTAATCTGGATGTCGAGTTTATCCTGAAGGCTGATGCTGACCGGATGACGGATTTCAGCACCGGCTTCCTGAATCGGTTCAATCCAGGCCTGATGCCAGACCACCTTCATATCACTGCGTTTATTGATGCGTTCTGCCTGTCCGGCCAGCGCCAGATCATCCAGCGGTGTGAACGGCGGTGGCAGTTCAGACTGGGGCGGGGCGCTGAAGCCATAGCCGGCCCACAGTGATGTGTACAGTTGCCGGTACATGGCCGGTGCCTGCCACCACTGGTAATCGGGGTAAGAAAAATCTTCTGTCGTCAGCAGCGGCGATGCCAGGGCATCGGCCCAGCGTTCTTCGTCGATGGCGGTCTCGTTTTCATAGGCAATCAGCATCATTTCTACCCGGTACCAGGGCGCAGCGTGGCCGGCTGCTGATAGAAGGCTGCAGAAAAGCAGGGCAGTAACTGGTGGTAATCTCACTGATTGGGGTCCTTCTGAAGTTCGCTGATGACCTGATCTATCTGGTTAAAACGCTGGTCGATACTCGCCATATTCAGGCTGAAACGCAAGGTGTGACCGCCTTCCAGTCGGAATGTATTGGGCTTGCTCTGTACCAGTCTGACCAGTACAAAGGGGTTTATGTTCGTTTCGGCTGCAAATTCGATGCGGCCACTTTCTTCCCCGGCATCCAGTCTGGCAATACCAAGCGGTGTCAGACGCAGTTTCAGTGAGGTCTGGCGGAACAGGTTTTTGACTGCGTCAGGCAGCAGGCCGAAGCGGTCAATCATTTCCACCTGCAGTTCTTTCAGCTCGTGATCATCGGCAGCACTGGCGATCCGTTTGTACAGCGTCAGGCGTGAATTTACATCCGGCAGATAATCTTCCGGGATCAGTGCCGGGATGTGCAGGTTCACTTCGGCACCGGAATTCAGAGTCAGATCGGCCGACGGCGTTTTACCGGATTTCATGGCTTTTACGGCCTGCTCCAGCATCTCCATGTAGAGTGTGAAACCAATGGTTTCGATCTGACCGCTCTGTTCTTCGCCCAACAGTTCACCGGCACCACGGATTTCCAGATCGTGGGTGGCGAGCATAAACCCGGCGCCCAGATCCTGCGAGGCGGATATGGCCTCCAGCCGTTTTTCGGCGTCTTTGGTCAGGGTTTTCGGTGGTGGCGTCAGCAGGTAGGCATAGGCCTGATGGTGAGAGCGACCGACGCGGCCACGCAGCTGATGCAGCTGTGCCAGACCGAATTTATCCGCCCGGTCGATAATAATGGTGTTGGCTGACGGCACGTCGATACCGGTTTCAATAATGGTGGTACAGACCAGCACGTTATAGCGCTTGTGATAAAAATCGCTCATCACGTTTTCCAGCTCGCGTTCAGACATCTGCCCATGGGCGACGATGACGCGGGCTTCGGGGATGGCTTCCGCCAGTTCGCGGGCAGTCTTTTCAATGCTTTTGACTTCGTTGTGCAGGTAGTACACCTGCCCGCCACGCAGAATTTCCCGCAGGATGGCTTCTTTGATGGTGGCGTCATCGTGCTGGCGGACGAAGGTTTTGACACTCAGACGCCGTGCCGGCGGCGTGGCGATGATCGACAGATCACGGATGCTGGCCATGGCCATATTCAGCGTCCGCGGAATCGGTGTGGCGGTTAAAGTCAGGATATCCACTTCGGCACGCAGCGACTTGATGCGCTCTTTCTGCTGTACACCAAACCTGTGTTCTTCGTCGATGATCAGCAGGCCGAGATGATCGAATTGCACATCTTTCTGCAGCAGCTTATGGGTGCCGACGACGATGTCGGTTTTGCCTTCCAGCATGTGCTCCAGAGCCTGCTGGGTTTCTTTGGCGGATTTGAAGCGTGACAGCACATCCACTTTGACCGGCCATTCGGCAAAGCGATCCGCGAAGTTCTGGTAATGCTGCTGCGCCAGCAGAGTGGTCGGCACCAGTACCGCTACCTGCTTGCCACTCTGTACCGCCATAAAGGCAGCGCGCATGGCTACCTCGGTTTTACCGAAACCAACGTCGCCACATACCAGCCGGTCCATTGGTCGTGGTGAGCACATATCGGCAATCACGGCATCAATGGCCGCCTGCTGATCCGGGGTTTCCTCATACGGGAAGCCGGCGGCGAAGCGTGCGTAGTCTTCATCGGGCTGATCAAAGGCAAAGCCTTTGCGCGCTTCGCGGCGGGCGTAGATATCGAGCAGCTCGGCAGCGGTGTCACGGATTTTTTCGGCCGCTTTGCGTTTCGCCTGCGCCCACTTATCGGTGCCCAGTTTGCTGATCGGGGCTGCCCCTTCCTCGGCGCCGCCATAGCGTGAAATCAGGTGCAGGGAGGCAACCGGCACATACAGCTTTGAGCCGCTGGCGTATTCCAGCACCAGGAATTCATTGACCTGACCGCCGGCATCCAGTGTCTGTAGTCCCTGATAGCGGCCGACGCCGTGATCCAGATGCACCACCGGACTGCCGGGTTTGAGTTCGGACAGATCACGGATCATCAGTTCCGGGTCGGTTTTCTGTTTTGTGCGGCGCCGGGTCTGGCTGATACGGCGGCCGAACAGCTGATTTTCGGTGATGATGCTGACCGCCGGTTCGGCCAGGCTGACGCCCTGATCCAGCGGGCCGGTGATAATGCCGGGAGACGCCGCAGACTGCAGGAACTCCGGCCAGCTGCTGAATTCCTGCGGCCGCACTTTGATGCGGCCGAGCAGTTCTTTCAGGGCCTCGCGGCGGCCGGCCGACTCGGCACAGAACAGTACGCGCTGCTGCGGATGTTCGCTGAGCCAGTTGTGCAGGCGCTGCAGTGGCTGTTCCAGCCGGGAGTCCACTTTCAGATCCGGGGCCGGCAGAATACTGAAGGCAACGGCGCCGGCACGGTCCGGCGGGGTATCAGCCTGGCACTGTACCCGCGGGTATTGATTGATGGCGGCAAACAACTGGTCATCGGCGAGAAACAGATGCGATGGGGCCAGAATCGGACGCAGGCGGTCGTAACGGCGGCTTTCATAACGCCCTTCAACATCCTTGCGGAAGGCTTTGGTGGCCTCTTCCAGGGTGGCGTCATGAATGACCAGCGTTTGTCGCGGCAGGTGATCGAACAGGCTGCCGAGATCGGTGTCGAAAAACAGCGGCAGATAGTATTCAACTCCGGCCGGGGCAATGCCCTGGGTAACATCGGTATAGACCGGACAGGCTTTGGGGTCGTGTTCGAAGAAATCGAACCAGCGTGTTTTGAAGGTGCGGATGGCACCGGTATTGAGCGGGAATTCCCGCGCCGGCAGGATGCGGATGCTGTCGGTTTTCTCCTGCGTGCGCTGGGACTCCGGATCGAAAGTACGCAGGGTCTCGATCTCGTCATCGAACAGCTCGATACGGAAGGGCTGCTCCTGACCCATGGGAAAAATATCGACAATGGAACCGCGTACGGCAAACTCGCCGTGTTCGTATACGGTATCAACACAGTGATAACCAGCGGATTCGAGCTGGCGGCGGGTGTTATCGACATTGAAGGTCTGGCCGATATCCAGGGTAAAGGTCTGGCCCTGATAAAACGTCGCCGGTGGCAGGCGGTGCAGCAGAGTGGAGACCGGCAGGATCAGCACGCCCTGTTGCAGATCGGGCAGCCGGCTCAGGGTCGCGATACGCTGCGAGACAATATCCTGATGCGGTGAAAAGACATCATAAGGCAGGATTTCCCAGTCCGGGAAGTGCAGCACTTCCAGTCCGTCGGCGAAGAAGCGGATCTCTTCATCCAGACGCAGGGCGGCGGCCGGATCATTGGTGATCACCAGAGTCAGGCCCGGTTGGGCGCGGGCGGCGGCGGCGATGGCCATGGCCTGGCTGGCGCCACGCAGATTGCCCCAGAAACGCCGTTCCGCTGCTTTCCCCGGCAGTTCCGGGGTTAATGGGCTGACCATGCTGACTCCTGACCGTGACTTGTGCTGACAAAAAAAGACGCTCAGTTTAGCGGAAGGAGCGGGGGGTGTTAAGGAAGGCGGAGTGAGAAGACGGTCATCGTCAGTCGGGTGGCGCTCTAAGGGGAGGGATGAAAGTCCGGTAGCGGGGAGATTGTTAAATTTGTGCAATCATTGCCATACAGGCATAATATGCGCCCCGAATTTGCCCGAAAGTTTTTAACTTTATTTACGGAAGGTGAACCCGTGAGCCAAGACATGCGCGAAGCCTGCTTGCAGGACTGGATGGACCGTGAAGCCATCGCTGAATCTATGATCCCTGTGATCGGAAAACTGTACCGTCACAAGAATATCGTGACTTCAATTTACGGTCGTCCGGTGATTAATCGTTCTGTGATTGAAATCCTGAAAGCACACCGTTTTGTGCGTCATATGGAAAAACAGGAGCTGTCAGTACATGACACCTTCCCGATCCTGAACGCGCTGAATGAAATGGACGTGTGCCGTGCCCATGTCGATATCGGTAAGCTGGCGGTTAAATACCGCAATCATGGCGAAGGCCGTGATCTGACGGATTTCCTTGCCGAAGAACTGGCCGATGTGGTTGGTCAGAGTGCCGGTGACAGCGAAAACCGCGATGTGGTTCTGTACGGTTTCGGCCGTATTGGTCGTCTGCTGGCCCGGATCATGATAGAAAAAGCCGGTTCCGGTTCCCTGCGTCTGCGCGCCATCGTTGTCCGTCGCGGTAAAGGTGATGACCTGGTTAAGCGGGCTTCTCTGCTGCGTCGTGACTCAGTACATGGAACTTTCCGTGGTACGCTGACCGTGGATGCGGAAAACGAAGCCATTATTGCCAACGGCAATTACATCAAGGTGATCTACGCCAGCAATCCGGCGGAAGTGGATTACACCCAGTACGGCATTAACAATGCGCTGGTTATTGATAACACCGGTGTGTGGCGTGATGAAGATGGTCTGTCCCAGCATCTGCAGGCCAAAGGGACTGCCCGCGTACTGCTGACCGCTCCGGGTAAAGGCGATCTGAAAAATATCGTATACGGTATCAATAATGGTGATATCGAAGCGTCAGATAAAATCCTGTCTGCTGCGTCCTGTACCACCAATGCCATCACGCCGGTACTGAAAGTGATGAACGATGAATTCGGCATTGCCAATGGCCACGTTGAAACCGTTCACTCATACACCAACGACCAGAACCTGATCGACAACTACCACAAAGGTGACCGTCGTGGCCGTTCTGCGCCGCTGAACATGGTGATCACTGAGACGGGTGCAGCCAAAGCGGTTGCCAAAGCGCTGCCTGAACTGAAAGGTCTGCTGACCGGTAACGCCATCCGCGTACCGACGCCTAACGTTTCCATGGCGATTCTGTCACTGAATCTGAAAAAAGAAACTTCCGTGGAAGAAGTGAACAACTACCTGCGTGAGCAGTCGCTGCATTCTGCGGTACAGAAGCAGATTGACTGGGTGAACTCACCGGAAGTGGTTTCCACTGACTTCGTTGGCAACAGTCATGCCGGTATCGTTGATGCTCAGGCGACCATTGTTAACGGCAGTCACGTTAACCTGTATGTCTGGTACGATAACGAATATGGCTACAGCCGTCAGGTTGTCCGTATTGCTCAGCAGGTCTGTGGGGTTGAGTATCCGACCTTCCCGAAACTGACCTGATGAAATGAAAGCCGCTGCTCTGACAGCGGCTTTTTTTTGACCGGCGCGGCATGTCCGGAGGCGGATTCCGCCGGCTGTCTGAAATCTGCACAAATTTGCCCGGCAGAGGAATTTACGCCAAAAGGCGGACGCTGTTTTCCGGAACTTCTGTGGATTAATCGGCGGCTGGTCATTATACTTAGCGCGATTTTAAACTTGGAAAATGGGCCCAAGTTCTTGTTTCCAGAGCAAAAAGACCCCGTGCGACAGGTTTCTCCACTGAGAGGGGAGGATGGCCTGCGTGTTTTTTTGCCGCTGGATCAGGCGCTTGGAATCAACTGTGATTAGGCGAGGCGTATGATCAATATCAGCAAGGGTCTCGACTTACCAATCACCGGTAATCCTGAACAGGTTATTACGGAAGGGCAATCGGTAACGCAAATTGCGTTAGTTGGTCCTGACTATGTCGGCATGAAGCCGACAATGGCCGTGCAGGAAGGTGATCGAGTCAAGAAAGGCCAGGTGTTATTCACCGATAAAAAAACGGAAGGTGTGCAATACACTTCTCCTGCTACGGGTGTGGTGAAAGCCATCAACCGTGGTGAACGTCGCGTGTTCCTGTCGATTGTGATCGAACTGGATGGCGATGAAGAAGAAACATTCAAGAGTTATACGCCCGAACAGCTGACGTCACTGTCTGCTGATGAAGTTCAGGACAATCTGGTGGCATCCGGTCTGTGGACTGCGCTGCGTACCCGTCCGTTCTCCCGCGTACCTGAGCCCGGCTCCCGTCCGCAGGCGATCTTCGTCAACGCTATGGATACCAATCCGCTGGCGGCAGACCCATCTCTGGTGATCCGCGAGCAGGCTGATGCGTTCAAAAACGGCCTGACCGCTCTGAAACAACTGACCGAAGGCAAACTGTACGTCTGCAAGGCAGCCGGTGCTGATATTCCTTCCGCCGGGGTTGAGAGTGCAGAAGAATTTGCCGGTCCGCATCCGGCCGGTCTGCCGGGTACTCATATCCACTTCCTGCATCCGGTCAGTGAAAACCGTACCGTGTGGACCATTGGTTATCAGGATGTGATTGCTGTTGGTCATCTGTTCACCAGTGGCACGTTGTTTACCGACCGTGTGATTGCCCTGGCTGGTCCTCAGGTCAGTAAGCCCCGTCTGGTGCGTACCCGGATTGGTGCTGATCTGTCCCAGCTGACTGCGGGTGAACTGGCTGATGGTGAAAACCGTATTATTTCCGGCTCTGTGTTCGGCGGCCGTACCGCTGATGAAAACCACCAGTATCTGGGCCGTTTCCACAACCAGGTGTCGGTGATTCTGGAAGGCCGTGACCGTCCGTTCCTGCACTATCTGCGCGCGGGTGTGAACAACTTCTCGGTGATGCCGGTTTATCTGTCGAAGCTGCTGAGTAAAACCTTTGCCTTTACCTCCTCCACCAACGGCAGTGAACGTGCCATGGTGCCGGTCGGTGCTTATGAGAAGGTGATGCCGCTGGATATCCTGCCGACTCAGCTGCTGCGTGCGCTGATTGTTGAAGATATGGATACCGCCATCAACCTTGGTGCGCTGGAACTGGACGAAGAAGACCTCGCTCTGTGCAGCTTCGTATGTCCGGGCAAGTACGAATACGGCCCGATTCTGCGTAAAAATCTCACCCGAATTCAGGCGGAGGGTTAATTATGGGCTTGCGTAGTCTGCTCGATAAGATGGCACCCGCGTTTGAGAAGGGTGGCAAGTACGAAAAAATGTATCCGCTGTATGAAGCCGTGGATACCGGTCTGTATCGTCCGCCGAGTGTGACCAATAACACGGCACACGTGCGTGATGGCATTGACCTGAAGCGTATTATGATTACTGTCTGGCTGTGTACTTTCCCGGCCATGTTCTTTGGTATGTACAACATCGGCCTGCAGGCTAACCTGGCAATTGATGCCGGTAATGGCGCTGTGATTGAAGGCTGGCGTGAAGTGCTGATCGCGCTGCTGGGCGGCGGTGGTCACAATGCCGCCAGTTTCTGGGATAACTTCGCCTTCGGTGCGGCTTATTTCCTGCCGGTGTACGCCGTGACCTTTATTGTGGGTGGTTTCTGGGAAGTCCTGTTTGCCACTATCCGTAAACACGAAGTCAATGAAGGCTTCTTTGTAACTTCCATTCTGTTCGCCCTGATTCTGCCGCCGACGATTCCGTTGTGGCAGGTTGCTCTGGGTATTTCGTTCGGTGTGGTGATCGGTAAGGAAATTTTCGGTGGTACCGGTAAAAACTTCCTCAACCCGGCGCTGACCGGCCGTGCCTTCCTGTTCTTTGCGTATCCGGCTGATATGTCCGGTAACGCGGTATGGACTGCCGCCGACGGCTTTACCGGTGCAACCGCACTGGGTAATGCTGCAGAAGGTGGTGTGAACAGCATCATACAGAGCGGTGTCAGCTGGGCGGATGCTTTCTTCGGCACCATTCAGGGTTCCATGGGTGAAACCAGCACGCTGGCGATCCTGATCGGTGGTGTTGTACTGATGGTGATGGGTATTGCTTCTTTCCGTATCGTGGCCGGTGTGATGGCCGGTATGGTGGCAACCTCACTGCTGCTGAACGGTGTGGGGTCTGAGACGAACCTGATGTTTGCCATGCCGTGGTACTGGCATCTGGTTCTGGGTGGTTTTGCCTTCGGTATGATCTTTATGGCGACTGACCCGGTATCGGCTTCCATGACCAACAAAGGTAAGTGGTTCTTCGGTGCTCTGATTGGCTTTATGGTGGTGATGATCCGTGTTGTGAATCCGGCCTTTCCGGAAGGCATGATGCTCGCCAT
This sequence comes from Pseudomonadales bacterium, assembly GCA_963682115.1. Classification (GTDB taxonomy): domain Bacteria; phylum Pseudomonadota; class Gammaproteobacteria; order Pseudomonadales; family Oceanobacteraceae; genus Venatoribacter. The sequence continues at coordinate 3,328,925 of OY821639.1, forward strand.
TCTGTTCGCTAACCTGTTTGCACCGCTGATTGACCATTTCGTCGTTCAGGCAAACATCAAGCGGAGGGTTGCACGTGTCAGCGAATAACGACAGCATCAAAAAGACCCTGTTGGTTGCCATTCTGCTGTGTCTGGTGTGTTCTGTGATCGTGGCCGGTGCCGCGGTATCACTGAAGCCGCTGCAGCAGGCCAACAAGGCCAAAGATATGAGACAGAACATTCTGGCGGCGGCAGGTATCCTGCAGCCGGGTGTGAGTGTTGAAGAGCAGTTCAAACAGATCAAAACCCGTATTGTGAACCTGAAAGAAGGCCGTTTTGCGACCGATGCTGAACTGGCTGAAATCAAAGCGGCGGGTCTGGATCCGGAAAACTACGACCAGAAAAAAGCCTCGAAAAAAGCAGCGATTTCTGCCGCTCTGCCGGCGGAAGACGATATCGCCAGCATCAAGCGTCAGGCGGATTTCGCTCCGGTTTATATCGTGGAAAAAGATGGCGCGATCGAAAAAATGATCCTGCCGGTTCACGGTTATGGTCTGTGGTCCACACTGTATGGCTTCCTGGCCCTGCAGGGTGACATGGAAACCATTATCGGTCTGGGCTTCTATTCCCACGCTGAAACCCCGGGATTGGGTGGCGAAGTTGATAACCCGGTCTGGAAAGCCAAGTGGAACGGCAAAAAACTGCATGATAACGATGGTGATCTGGCGATTTCCGTGGTTAAAGGCGGCGCCGAGGCCGGCAATCTGAATCAGGTGGATGCGCTGTCCGGTGCGACCCTGACCAGCCGTGGTGTTAACAATCTGGTCCGTTTCTGGGTTGGTGACATGGGCTTCGGTAAATTCCTGACTCATATGCAAGAACAGGGGGCCTGATTATGTCTGAACTGAAAAAAGTCCTTACCGAACCGTTATTCAGTAAGAACCCGATTGCGGTTCAGATTCTGGGTATCTGTTCTGCGCTGGCGGTTACCACCAGTCTGAAAGTGACCCTGGTTATGTGTATCGCACTGACCTCGGTAACTGCATTTTCTAACTTTGGTATCGCGCTGATCCGTCACCACATTCCGAACAATATCCGGATTATCGTGCAGATGATCATTATTGCGTCGCTGGTGATCGTGGTGGATCAGATTCTGAAGGCTTATGCCTATGACATCAGTAAGCAGCTGTCGGTATTCGTCGGTCTGATTATCACCAACTGTATCGTTATGGGCCGTGCTGAAGCCTTTGCCATGAAAAATGGTCCGGTGCTGAGCTTCTTTGATGGTATCGGTAACGGTCTCGGTTATTCCGTGGTGCTGATTACTGTGGGCACGGTGCGTGAACTGTTTGGTTCCGGCAGCCTGTTCGGTTTTGAAATCCTGCCGCTGATCCAGAATGGTGGCTGGTATCAGTCCAATGGTCTGCTGCTGCTGCCACCGTCAGCCTTCTTCATTATCGGCGGTTTCATCTGGGTACTGCGTACCTGGAAGAAAGATCAGGTGGAAAAACCTGAATTCAGGATCCTGCCGAATACTGAAAACTCAGGAGGTCACTAATGGAACATTACATCAGCCTGTTTGTTAAGGCGGTGTTCGTTGAGAACATGGCGCTGGCGTTCTTTTTGGGGATGTGTACCTTCCTGGCGATCTCCAAGAAAATTCAGACCGCGATTGGTCTGGGGATTGCCGTGGTTGTGGTTCAGACCATCACGGTACCGGCCAACAACCTGATTTATACCTACCTGCTGAAAGAAGGTGCTCTGGTGTGGATCAGCGAAGACCTGGCCAGCGTAGACCTGAGCTTCCTCGGTCTGCTGACCTATATCGGTGTGATCGCCGCCATCGTACAGATCATGGAAATGGTACTGGATAAGTACGTACCGTCCCTGTACAACGCGCTGGGTGTATTCCTGCCGCTGATCACTGTGAACTGCGCCATCATGGGTGGTTCGCTGTTCATGGTTGAGCGTGATTACAACTTCGCTGAAAGTACCGTATACGGTCTGGGTTCCGGCCTGGGCTGGGCACTGGCGATCACCGCGTTGGCGGGTATCCGTGAAAAGCTGCGTTACAGCGATGTGCCGGCGGGACTGCAGGGTCTGGGTATTACCTTTATGACCGTTGGTCTGATGTCTCTGGGCTTCATGTCCTTCTCTGGCGTGCAACTGTAAGGAGTAGGTTGTGGAACTGGAAATTATTCTCGGCGTTGTGATGTTTACCGTGATCGTACTGGCACTGGTATTCATCATTCTCGGCGCCCGTGCCAAGCTGGTCAGCTCTGGTAACGTAAAAATTCTGATCAACGGCGAACGTGAAGTTGAAACGGAAGCCGGCGGTAAGCTGCTGCAGACACTGGCAGCCAATAACATCTTCCTGTCATCGGCCTGTGGTGGTGGCGGTACCTGTGCGCAGTGTAAGTGTGTGGTGAAAAGCGGTGGCGGTGAAATGCTGCCGACGGAAGCCTCTCATTTCACCAAGGGTGAAGCCCGTGAAGGCTGGCGTCTGTCGTGCCAGACTCCGGTGAAACAGGATATGGTGGTGGAAGTGCCGGAAGAAGTGTTCGGTGTGAAAAAATGGGAAACCACCGTGGTTTCCAATCCGAACATGGCGACCTTCATTAAAGAGCTGACACTGGCTTTGCCGGAAGGCGAGAACGTTGACTTCCGCGCCGGTGGTTACGTACAGCTGGAATGCCCGCCGTATGAAATTAACTTCTCTGATTTTGATATTCAGGAAGAATACCGCGGTGACTGGGAGCGTTTCGGCTTTTTTGATATCAAGGCTGTCAACAAAGAAACCACTATCCGTGCGTATTCCATGGCGAACTACCCGGAAGAGAAGGGCGTGGTTAAGTTCAATATCCGTATTGCAACGCCACCGCCGGGCTCTAACGGTATTCCGCCGGGTATCATGTCGACCTTCGTCTTTAACCTGAAAGCGGGTGATAAGGTGACGGTATACGGTCCGTTCGGTGAATTCTTTGCCAAAGACACGGATGCTGAGATGGTATTTATCGGTGGTGGTGCGGGTATGGCGCCGATGCGCTCCCATATCTTTGACCAGCTGAAACGTCTGAAGAGTAAGCGTAAGATCAGCTTCTGGTACGGTGCACGTTCACTGCGTGAACTCTTCTATCAGGACGAATACGATCAGCTGGCGGCAGAAAACGACAACTTTGAATGGCACGTGGCCATGTCGGATCCGCAGCCGGAAGACAACTGGACAGGTCTGACCGGCTTTATCCATAACGTACTGTACGAACAGTATCTGAAGGACCATCCGGCCCCGGAAGACTGTGAGTTCTATATGTGTGGGCCGCCGATCATGAACCAGTCGGTGATCAATATGCTGCTGAGCCTGGGTGTTGAGCCTGAAAATATCATGCTTGATGACTTTGGTGGCTGATCAGTCAGCACAAAAAACCGCGCTCCGGCGCGGTTTTTTTGTGCCTGTCGCGATTATGTAGTAAAAGTAATCTATGCTTTTCTCTTGAGGAAATGCCCTGCAGTCCCCACTATAACTGTACCGGCGAAGGAATGGCGGGCTGTTCCGTGATCCAGAGCAAATGTACAGGTGGCTCTGATGTCAGAAACGTGCGGCGTGGTTTATCATATAAGAGGATTTATGGCCCGGAAGGTTCCGGTCCTCTTACGCATCAAAGAAAGAACTATATGAGCAACACTGAGAACAAAGAGAAGGCCCCCATTAACTGGACCCCGGCAATTATGTTTGCAGTGACCAATCTGGTCGCGGTAACGATAGTGCCCTGGTATGGTCTGTCCCATGGCTACAGCTGGTCAGCGGTGGTGGCTTTTGTGCTGCTGACGTGGCTGACGGAGCTGGCCATTACCGGCGGCTACCACCGTCTGTGGTCGCATAATGCCTATCAGGCGCACTGGTCTCTGCGTCTGTATTACGCCCTGTTCGGCGCCATGGCGCTGCAGAACACTGTACTGCACTGGGCGTCCGGTCACCGTGTTCACCACCGTCATGTCGATGACGTTGAAAAAGACCCGTATTCGGCCAAGCGCGGCCTGTGGTTCTCTCATATGGGCTGGATGCTGCGCAAATATCCCAGCGGTGAAGTGAACTTTGATAACGTTAAGAACCTGACCAAAGACCCGATTGTGATGTGGCAGTACAAGTATTACGTGCCGATTGCGCTGGGTATGAATATCCTGATTCCGGTTATGCTGGGCCTGATCTTCGGTGATGTCTGGGGCATGCTGCTGATGGCTGGTTTCCTGCGCATTGTCGCGACCCATCATTTCACCTTCTTCATCAACTCCATCGTGCACAAATGGGGTTCTCAGCCTTACACAGATGAAAATACCGCCCGTGATAATGCCCTCTTCGCCATCCTGACCCATGGTGAGGGCTATCATAACTATCATCATATTTTTCAGACGGACTATCGTAACGGTATCCGCTGGTATCAGTGGGATCCCACCAAGTGGTTTATCAAAACCTGCTCCTGGCTCGGTCTGGCCCGTGATCTGAAAGTGGTGCCGGAATTCAAGATTCAGCGTGCCAAGCTGAAAATGCAGTTTAAGCGTGCGCAGGAAAAACTGGAGAAATCCGGTTCCCAGGATAAGTGGTCGGCTATTCTGGAAAAAGAATACGAAGAATTTAAAACCATGCTGGCACACTGGACCGAGCTGCAGGGGCAGCGTTATCAGGAAACACGCCGGACACTGCAGGAAAAATGGGAAGGTGCTGCGCTGCGCACCCGGGCAAAGGAACTGGAATATTCGCTGCAGATGCAGCAGAAACGACTCAAACTTATGATGGCTCAATTTGCCCATAGCTGAGCGACTGCAGATAAAAAAAAACCCTGACAGCTGAAACTGTCAGGGTTTTTTTTTGTATAAAGGCGGGACGTAAATTTGATGTCAGCGAATGGAGTTGCAGGGTGAAGGAAATTGTTCTGTTTTTAGGAATTGCCGGTATTACAACTGGCTGTGGTGGTTCCGGTGGTGGTAATGCTTCTGCTCCCTTGCCGGATACCGGTCAGACACAGGTGAGGGACTGTTCATACCATCATTCACAGGGAGTATTACAGCCGCTACCAGAGTATCCGGGTTACCCTGTGCCGGATACTCTGCTGCGGTACACACCGGAAGAATATATCGCTAACGGAGTGAACCCGGAAGGCTGGTTGGCTGCAGCAACTCTGTCACTCCTATTCACCTATATGGGATCTGATGAAGGGATGACTCATATGGGCCCGGAGTGGCATGCTCAGGAAAGTGGAGATGGCTATGCCTATGAAATGACAGTTCGTTATACGCAATCTCTGTCAGTACCCGGTGAAGAGGGGTGGGATATTTACCGTCATGGTATTGGGCCGGGAGGGGACCGTTATCACGACTCATTGTATATCAGTGTGGCTCAGCGGAATGACTGCAGCCTGTCGATGACGGTATACGACACTGATGGCCGTACTGTCACCGATCATTATGAAGATACGGGTGAGCAGTCTGAAATAACCTCATACAAAGATGGTCAGCTGATTTCCCATACCCTGGTTAAGGTCAATGCTGACGGCAGCGGCCAGGCGCGCAGTTATGATGCCGCAGCCGGATCTGCATTTCTGAGCTGGGAGGCTGATGGCAGAACCCCTTTATTGACCAGGTGTGAAGATGAGGCAATGGAGAATTGTCGGGCTGTCACCTCACTGTAGTGCCTGACAGGTACGGCGGAATGTCATTTCGCCCGCCCGGGCATTGCTGAGATACTGCAGACAAGCATTTACCGGATACCGCCTTATGAACGCCATATCGTCTGCCTGTCACCCACATCCCCGCCGTTTTACCTATCTCAGCCAGCTGCACAGCTGGCGGGCACGGAAGACCGCCGCCGGCCTCAGACTGCTGCTGGGGAAGCGGCCGGCACCGTCGCCGGAGTTGACGGATGCCATGGCGGCGGCCTATCAGCGGACGGATGATCTGGGTGATCAGGTGGCGACGGAACTCTTTGCCAATTCACTGCTGCAAGAGCAGGGTGCGAATGGCTATCAGCTGTTACAGCGGGGGCTGGAGTGGGGCAGTCAGGCGGTGGATGAGCGCACACCAGCTCTGAAAGCCATGTTGCAGCAGGCGGAGACGGCGCCAGCCTGGCTGGATGAACAGCAGCTGGCACATGCCTGTGCCGTGATTCATCGCTGGGGCCGCTTCGCCATGTATGCGCTGGGTGATTTTGCCTTGTTGGGTGGCTATGCCAACAGTGATATTGCCAAGCCGCTGGCGTTTACCGGTGCCCTCAATGGTGCTTCTTCCTTTGACCGGGTATCGGAAACCACATCCTTCTGGTTCGATGTCACGGAACCCGGTGGACTGCGGCCGGGGGCCGACGGTTTCCGCGCTGCGGTTAAGGTGCGGGTCATGCATGCACTGGTGCGCCAGCGGCTGCTGCAGCATCCGCAGTGGGACAGTGATGAGTGGGGACTGCCGATTAATCAGGCCGATGCACTGGCCACCAATGTGGCGTTTTCCATGTTTATGATCACCGGCGTGTCCATGCTCGGCTGGCGTGCGGATGACGACGATTGTGAAGCCGTACTGCACCTTTGGCGTTATGTGGCCTGGCTGATGGGGGATGATGAATCGCTGTTGCCACAGAACCGGCAGCAGGGCGTCGACTGGCTGTATATGATCGCACTCGGTAACCGGATTAATCCGGATGCTGACAGTCTGGCGCTGGCGCGCTCATATCTCGATAATTTCCTGCAGGTGCCGGGCAATCGTCTGTATCAGGCGTTTGTCTACTGGCTGCACCGGGCCTATGCCAACTGGTTTATCCCTGCTGACGTGCGCCGGGCTCTGAAAATTCCATCGGCGCCGCTGCTCAGCTGGCTGCCTCTGCTGCAGTTCCCGTTGCTGCGGCTGGCCGATGTGGCGGCGCGCCGGATCCCTATGTTTGACCGCTGGCTGCAGAGCTATGGCCGTAAAGGCCAGCGTTATATTGTCAGCAGTCGTCTGCAGGGGCGGGATGTCAGCTTTACCGATAAAAAAACACTGGTCCGTTAATCTTTTTTTGCATAGGGGGCCATCAGGGAAATGGCAGCAGCGGGTGTGCGCAGACGCCAAAAGCAGTTAGTATGGCCGCAGAATTCTGAGCGGAGACTGACATGGCAAATGTCGTAATTACCGGTGCCAACCGGGGAATAGGGCTTGAACTGGCGCGGCTGTTTGCCGGCCGTGGTGATGCAGTAACAGCAGTATGCCGCGAGAGCAGTGATGACATTGAAGATATTGCCGATCAGGTGATCAGTGGTCTCGATCTGACGGCCGACGAAAGCATTCCGGCGGTGGCGGCACTACTGGAAGAATTGCTGGAAGGCCCGCTGGATATTCTCATCAATAACGCCGGCCTGTTTACCAACGAAACCCTGGATGCCATGGATTTTGACGCAATTCAGCGTCAGTTTGATATCAATGCCATGGTGCCGCTGAAGCTGACCTGGGCACTGCTGCCGTTGATGGCTGAGGGCAGCAAAATCGCCAATATCACCAGCCGGATGGGCTCCATCGCCGATAATACGTCCGGCAGTTATTACGGCTACCGTGCCTCCAAAGCCGCACTGAACGCGTTCGGTAAATCGCTGGCAATGGATCTCAGGCCATCAGGTATTGCCGTTGCCCAGCTGCATCCGGGCTATGTACAGACGCGCATGGTGGGCTTTAACGGTGATATTTCCCCGGCTGAAGCTGCCGCCGTTCTGGCAGCCCGAATTGACGAACTGACGCTGGAAAATACAGGTGGTTTCTGGCACTCCAATGGTCAGCCTTTACCCTGGTAATTACGGATACTTTTTATGTCGAACCTTCGCATTATCAAAAAACAGCATACCCGTTATCTGCCGGATTTCTTTGTCGAAGTCAGTCAGGATCCGGAGTGGGAAAAGAAACTGCAGGCACTGCAGGTTGAAGATAAACTGGATACTGCCGACAGCGGTTTTCCGGCTGAGTTTCTGACCTGGTTTCCGGAAGCACAGGCGCTGAATCTGAATTACTGCATCGAGCGGGTTGAGTACGCGGATATCCCGCGTGAAGCGTCCTGCTGGTGGCCGGTGGATGAACACACCCATTATTACATGGCGTATCCGGCACAGTTTCCGCAGTCTTCCATTTATATGGCCATCGACTTTCATGGCGATCACAGCGACTGCTGCGCAGATCATTAACGGAGCCGGTCATGGCTGAACCCGCTCAGATCGCAGATCTTAAACAGCGCCTGCGTGACCAGCGTGATCTGCTGAATGAACTGCAGTCCACCCGTTTACACCGGGCGTTAAGCTGGCTGGCGGCGGCTGAACAGCACGGCGATGATGCCGATCTGCGCTTTGTCTGTGGCTGGATCAGCTTTAATGCCTGCTGTTATGTCGAAGAAGAGGGGGATTCCCCGCTGGAAGAGCAGCAGGCATTTCAGCGTTTTATTCAGCAGCTGGTGTTGCTGGATCAGGATGAGCGTATCTACGATTGCCTGTGGCATCAGTTTTCCGGGCCGGTAAAGGCACTGATTAAAAATCCTTATGTCTTTGCGCCATTCTGGTGGTCGCAGCGTGCGGCTGATGACAGCTGGCGGACGGCATTTGATCAGTCCTCGGTGGCGGCACTGAATTTTCTCAGCCGCAGAAAAGTCCCGCAGTTGCTGAGCCTTGTGCTCGACCGGCTGTACGTCCTGCGCAATCAGGTGGTGCGGGGTGGTGCCACCTATCAGAGCCGGGTCAACCGTGAACAGGTGGGCGATGGTGGTGATCTGCTGATGGCATTAATGCCGGTGGTCATTGATATTATGCTCACCCACAGTGATCACGACTGGGGTGAGCTGGCGTATCCGGTTATCCGCTGAGTGTGATCAGCGGATAAAAGTCACCGCGTCTTCCAGTACCGCACGCTCTGTGCGGCATTGGTTGGCGTCAGCGTTATCATCGGCATAGCCGAATGACATGCCAAACAGAATACCGCGGCCTTCCGGCAGTTGCAGGAAGTCATGCAGTGGCTGCGGGAACTGTCCCAGCGCGCCCTGCATACAGCTGTCGATTCCCTGTTCTTTCAGCAGCAGCGTCAGCGTCTGGGCGTAAATACCGATGTCCACGGCACCCATGATATCCAGATATTTATCCATGGTGAAAAAGGCAACGTGCGGGGCATCGAAGAAGGCCCAGTTGCGCAGCATCGCCATATTGCGCTTCATTTTATCGTCACGCTCAATGCCCATGGCATTGTACAGGGCCGCAGCCGATCCAAACTGACGTTCGCGGTGAATGCCCTGGTAGGCAACCTGCCAGTTGAAATCCGGTGCCGGTTGCTGCTGCTTCATCACGGTCGCAACCAGCAGATTTTTCAGTTCATCTTTTTTACTGCCGGACACGACGTAGGTCTGCCAGGGCTGGACGTTACAGTTCGACGGGGCGCGCTGGGCGGCGCTGAAAATCGTTTCCAGCAGGGCCTGGTCGACAGGGTCCTTTCTGAATGCCCGGACTGAGTAGCGGTTGTTGAGAATATCGGTCAGTGACATAAGCGTTTCCGTTAGGGTTGTTGTCGTTATATCTGAGCGGGACAGCACAGGATGTTAGCAGTGCCCGGCCGCAGAAATCAGGCCGGATGTGCCACAAAGCAGGGAAGACAGAAACAAACAGCCCCTGAAACTGAGTTTCAGGGGCTGTTATGCAGCGACTGAATAAAGCGTTATTTAGCCAGCAGATAGTTCACCAGCAGAGGTACCGGGCGTCCGGTTGCGCCTTTGGCTTTACCGCCGCTCCAGGCCGTGCCGGCAATATCCAGATGCGCCCATGGGGTGCCTTCGGTGAAGCGTGACAGGAAACAGGCCGCGGTGGTGGCCCCCGCCAGTGGACCACCGATGTTCGCCATGTCGGCGAAATTGGAATCCAGCAGTTCCTGATAGTCGTCTTCCAGCGGCAGGCGCCAGACTTTGTCACAGGCGTATTTGGCCGCGCTCTGCAGTTCGGCGGCCAGCGCTTCGTCCTGGGTAAACAGTCCTGAGTTCACTTCGCCCAGCGCGGCCATACAGGCACCGGTGAGGGTGGCGATATCGACGACAGAGGCCGGTTTAAAGTGATCAATGCCGTAAGTCAGGGCATCACACAGTACCAGCCGGCCCTCCGCATCGGTGTTAAGAATTTCGATGGTTTTGCCGGACAGGCTGGTGACGACGTCCCCCGGCTTGCTGGCGTTGCCGGCCGGCATGTTTTCTGCACTGGTGACCATGCCGATGACGTTGATCGCCGGCTTCAGGGCCAGCAGGGTTTTCATGGTGCCGAAGACAGACGCAGCACCACACATATCGTATTTCATTTCGTCCATTTTTGCGCCGGGCTTGAGGCTGATGCCGCCGGTGTCGAAGGTAATGCCTTTGCCGAGAATCATATGTGCCGGGGCGTCATTGCCGGCACCGGTGTATTTCATCACGATCATTTTGCCCGGCTCAGACGAACCTTTGGCGACGGAAACAAAGGCGCCGGCGCCCATTTTTTCCAGTTCTTCCTCATCCAGAATGGTGACTTCCAGACCATCAGCAGCCAGCATTTCTGCCTGCACAGCGAGATACGTCGGGGTGCAGATATTCGGCGGCATATTGCCCAGTTCACGGGCGAAGCTGACGCCCTGCGCGATGGCATCGCCCCGGCTGAGGGCGGCGGATACATCGCTGCCCAGCCAGGTCAGGCTCTGCGGCTGGCGGGCTGGTTCCTCATCATCGGCCTTGCTTTTGGTTTCGCTGAAGCAGTACTGGGCGTTACCAAAGGCAATGGCTGCCTGTTCGGCCCACCAGTTTTCCGGCAGATCGGCACTGGCCAGTTCGCTCAGAGCCAGTACAATGCCGCCGTCGATGCTTTTGGTCGCGGCAGCAATCGCCTGCAGAATTTTAATGGCGCCGGCGGCATCCGGGGTGTCCTTGCCAATGCCGGCCAGCAGGACACGCTGTGCCTGAATACCGGGCACGGCCGGCAGCAGCAGGGTCTGGGCTTTTTTGCCTTCGGTATCTCTGGCGTCGACGCGGGCGCTGAGGAAGCCGGCTGAGGCCTGATCAATGACACGGGCAGCGTCTGACAACTTGCCTGACTGGTCGAGAGTGACCACAATACAGCTGGCTTGAACTTCGGCGGCAGAATTCTGGGAAATCTGGTATTGCATGCTGGCTCCTGGAGGACATTCGTCGGGATAAGATGAGGCTGTCACCGGTCAGAGTTCAGGATGAAAGCCGGCGATCAGTCATAAAAGATGTGTTCCAGTGTACGAAAATCAAGGCCGGAACACATCTGTTTGCATTTATTAAGGTAGTGAATTTGATTCTTTTCCGTTATCTGGCCCGGGAACTGGCCGGTTCCCTGGTCGCCGTTACGACGGTGCTGCTGATGATCCTGATGAGCGGACGTCTGATTCAGCAGCTGGCAGCGGCGGCGGCCGGCGAAGTATCGCTTGATATCGTGTTTTTCACGCTGCTGCTGCGCCTGCCATCGTTTCTGGAAATGATTCTGCCGCTGGCGCTGTTTATCTCGATTCTGCTGACTTACGGACGCCTGTACGCAGAAAGCGAAATGACGGTGCTGACGGCAACCGGTTTTTCAGACCGCAAGCTGCTGGGCTACACCCTGATTCCGGCCGCTTTCCTGATGGCGCTGGTGGCCAGCTTTACCCTGATTCTGAGCCCCTGGGGGGCGCAGAAAATGGAAAGCCTGTATAAAAAACAGGCGCAGATGTCGGAATTTGAATTGCTGGCGCCGGGGCGTTTCCAGAGTGCTGCCAAAGGCACCCGCGTGACCTACACCGAAGCCCTGTCGGATGATAAGACGCAGATGCATCAGGTATTTATTGCTGACGGCAATACCCTGTTACTGGCTGAAACCGGTACCCAGTATGTCAGTGACGAAACCGGTTCGCGCTTTCTCGAACTGCACAACGGCCGCCGCTATGATCTGACCCCGAACTCCCCGGAACTGCAGGTGCTGGATTTCGGTCTGTACGGGGTGAAAATTGCCGAAGAGCCGGAAGAGCGGCGTAAGTTGCGTAAAGAGGCGGTGCCAACACTGGATCTGATCGGTTCCTCCGACCCCAAACATCAGGCGCAGTTGCAGTGGCGTATTTCCCTGATTCTGATGGTGCCGATCCTGACGCTGATCGCCTTCCCGCTGTCGAAGGTTAATCCGCGGCAGGGGCGTTTTGCCCGGCTGTTTCCCGCCATTGTGCTGTTTATGGTGTATATCTCGCTGTTGATTGCCATGACCGGCATGATTGAAAAACGGACTCTCAGCCCGGTGATCGGTCTGTGGAGTCTGCATATTGTTTATCTGCTGATTGGCGCCGGATTGCTCCTGCTGCCGGAATATCTGCGCCGGCGCAAGGTGAAAAAACGCTGATGAGACAACTCGATTCTTACATCGCGCGTAATGTCTTTATGGCTACGCTGGTGGTCATTGTGGTGATCGTCGGGCTGGATGCGATTTTTACTCTGGTCGATGAACTGGATCAGCTGAAAGGTGACTATCAGTTTCTGCAGGCACTGGAATTTATGGGGCTGCGTCTGCCCCGGCGTGCCTATGAATATATGCCCATGGCGTGTCTGATCGGCTGCCTTGCCGGCCTCGGCAGTATGGCTGCCAACAGTGAGCTGACGGTGATGCGGGCGGCCGGCGTGTCGGTGGCGCGCATCAGTATGGCCGTGCTGAAGCCGATGGCGTTACTGATGATTCTCAGCCTGCTGGTGGCTGAGTTTGCTATTCCGGCGCTGGAGCGTATTGCCCAGTCACAGAAAGCCGTTGCCCAAGGGCGGGGAGACCTGTTATCCAATAAAGGAAAGGGTTACTGGCACCGGGAAGGCAACGACTTTATGCGCTTTACCGCGGTGGAACCGGGCGGCGTGCTGCACGGGGTCACCCTTTACGAATTTGATGATGACCATGAACTGCAGCGTGTACGTACTGCCCGGCGTGCCATCTATCAGCGTTCTCACTGGCAGATGGAAGACGTTAACGATGTCTTTCTATCTGCAGACAGCACCCGGGTCAGTCATCTGGACAACATTAACTGGGAAACCGAATTGTCGCCGGACAGCCTCAGCGTGGTGATGGTGGAACCGCGTGATATGTCGATTTCCGGCCTGTTCAGCTACGCCGGCTATCTGCAGAAACAGGGTCTCAACGCAGATAATTACCTGCTGTCTTTCTGGCGTAAGGTGACCCAGCCGCTGGGAACCTTCGCGCTGGTGGTGCTGGGTATTTCCTTTATTTTCGGACCGCTGCGGGCGGTGACTCCGGGCTACCGCATCTTTTCCGGCATTCTGGTGGGGCTGGTGTATAAATACGCCGAGGAACTGCTGGCACCGGCTTCCATTGTGTTCGGCTTTGCCCCGATCTGGGCCAGCATCATTCCGGTCGGCGGCTGTTTTGCGGTGGGTGTGCTGTTAATGAGAAAAGCCGGCTGAGCCGGCTTCAGTCCATATTTTTCGGCAGATAGACCACGCGGGTCATGGAGGCTTTGTCATGCCAGGTCTGCTGTTTCTTATTGAACAGCATCCACAGAAAGCCGAGGCCGGCGGCGAGGATGGAAAAAAAGCCGATGGCGCTGCGCAGCATGCACTGGCTCAGGGTGACCTCAGGCTTGTATTCACTGATGACTTTAATACGCCAGGATTTCATCCCCACGGTCTGACCGCCACGGCGCCATGAATGGCTGTAATACAGAAAGCAGATGATATAAAACAGTGATGCCGCCGTGGCCGGTGACAGGCGCAGCATAGCATCGCCACCATCGGCCAGTTTTGAGATCAGGGTCACCAGCAGGCCACCGAGGATAATATACAGCGCAATCAGAATAAGGCCGTCATACGCCAGCGCAGCCAGGCGGCGGGTGAGGGGGGCTGTTGGGTAGTTCTGATCAGATGGCATGGGCTCTCCGGAGTATTTCGCGCGGTTCCGGCGCGGATCATACCAGAAGCCGTACGCTGACAGCACCTTAAGGACAGGACGGCGCAGATCAATCCGGTGGGTGCGGCAAGCGGGCATAATCGAAATAAATAAACAGCAGCCTTCGGGCTGGCAGGAGTTAATTATGGTAAATCTGGGCGATATTCGCCGTCAGTACACACAGGGCCGGCTGGATGAAAAAACCTGTGCCGACGTTCCGATGACACAGTTTCATGCGTGGTTTGAGCAATACCGTGGTACCGATCCGCTGGAGCCGACCATCATGACGGTTGCCAGTGTGGATGAGGCCGGTCAGCCCTGGCAGCGGGTGCTGCTGCTGAAAGCTTATGATGAAGACGGTTTTGTCTTTTTCAGCAATTATGACAGCCACAAAGGCCAGCATTTTGCCGCCAACGGCAAAGCCAGCCTGCATTTTTTCTGGATGAACCTGGAGCGTCAGGTTGAGGTACAGGGAAGCGTGGAAAAAATCAGCCGCGAAGCCAGTGCTGAATACTTTCATTCCCGTCCGCGCGAAAGTCAGCTGGGTGCCTGGGCCTCTGCCCAGAGCCGGCCGGTTGCTGATCGTGAAGCGCTGGAAAGCCGTTTTGCCGAGGTCAGCGCCCGCTATGCGCAGGGCGACGTGCCGCTGCCGGATTACTGGGGCGGGTATCGCCTGCGGCCGCAGCGCATGGAATTCTGGCAGGGCGGTGAACACCGCCTGCATGACCGGGTGGAGTTTACCCGCACAGCGGATGGCTGGCACAAGCAGCGTCTGAATCCATAATCCAGCCGTTACCGGAGGCGGGCTTTCCGTCTCCGCTGGTCGTGCCGTTACTGCGGCTGCAGGATAGTGTCAATCAGATCGCCGGCCTGAGCCAGGTAGCTGCCACCGAACAGCAGCGCATGATTGAGCAGGTGATACAGCTGATACAGATCGCGGCGTTGTCCATAGCCTGCGTCAATCTTACACACACTTTCATAGCCAGCGTAAAACCGGCGCGGGAAGCGGCCGAACAGCTCGGACATGGCGAGGTCAGTTTCCGCATCGCCATAGTAGCAGGACGGATCATACAGCACCGGATAAGACAGCTGACGGTCCGGATTGAAACCGATATTGCCTGACCACAGATCGCCGTGCAGCAGTGATGCCGGTGGCTGATGACTGCGCAGCAGCTGATGGCTGTAATCCAGCAGGGGGGCGCTGCGGGCGACCGGGGTGCCATTCTGTTCCAGCTGGTGCAACAGGGGCTGCAGCCGCTGAGTGGTAAAAAATTCACACCAGTTGTCCTGCCAGCGGTTGTCCTGCGCGGTTTCACCGCACCAGGTGGTGCATTCAAAACCATACTGACCGGTGCTGGTGTGGGCGTGCATTTGTGCCAGCTGCTGTCCGGCCGAGAACCAGTCACCATGCACGGCCAGCGGGATATGCTGGAGTATCAGATAGGATACCGATTCTGTATCCTCCAGCCGGGTACAGCCCAGTGCCAGAGGGGCACAGACGGCAATGGTCTGGGTTTCCATCATGCGCAGCAGGCAGGCCTGTTCCGCTTCAAAATGCGGCAGGTAACTGCTTTGCTGACATTTGATAAACAGTGCGCCGGCATCCGTCTGCACGCTGAACTGCTGCTGGTTACGGTTGCCGTGACGGGTAAAACCACGCAGTTCGCGGGCAGAAGGGAACAGCAGCTGCTGGCGGATAGCGTCATCTATGATGGCGTTGAGCAAGGCGTGGCTGTGATCTTCGTGACGGAATAAAGACAATGCAGATGCTGGTGACATAGGCGGACCCCGGCTGAACAAATACCATCAGAGTGTAATCTGCCCCGGACCCGCAATACTGCCAATCAGTTAACAAAGGGTCAGCGAATAACCCCACAGAAATGGTGTTTCAGTCACCGTTATTGGCCGCGGCCCAGGCCAGCAGCATCAGCCGTACCCGTTCATCACAGGGCTGGTGATGCATGTCGCTGCTGTCCGGCAGTTCACCATCAATGGTGTCGCTGCAGTGGATAATTTCCAGTGACAGATCGCGGCGGCAGGCGTCGTAAAGCTTATCCAGCAGATCAGTGGAGTGCTCGGCGTCATCGCTGAACAGGTACGACTGCTCAAGGTCGTTTTCCAGTTCGCGGATCACGGACCAGATGGTTTCCCCCAGCTGATAGAGCGTGTCCGGGTTAATACCGTGCATATCCTGCAGCGTGATATCCCAGTCATCCCAGTCGTCTTCCGGCTGTATCAGGGTGGTCTTGATCTGACCATCGGCCATTGACCAGGCAATGGCGACCGGATGGGCGTGGGGCTCCCACGAGCTGCCATCAATGGCGATAAAATGTGGATACTGCATAAGAAACCTGTCTGGACGGTTGTTATCGCCGGCAATCTACTCCCGCACCTGCGCGAAGGCAAGCCCGGAGCTGTGAGCGTTCAGGCCGGGCGTATATCCGCCTCATGGCGCAGCATACCGTCCAGCACATCGATGACTTCTGCCCAGTCGGCATCCGCTGCCAGCGCTTCCTGCAGGAAGGCCTGTTGTGACGGGGTGAACATATCCAGCTGATACAGATAGGTGCCGGCTGCAACCGGCTTGTGGCGTTCGACAAATGCAGCGATGTCTTCATCGCTGTCAGGCAGTCCGAGCTGGGCAAACAGACCATTCAGGGTGTGAACCGGTTGTTCCATGATGACGTCCTCTTTCTGTTGGCGGTGAAGCTGAGAATATGATTATGCGCTTAAGGTTCCGGTCTGGCGACCATGCCGGCGGTGCAACCCGTCAGCCGGTCTGCTGTTCTCTGATCTGTTTACGGAAATCGCGCGGCGCCATCCCCATCCAGCGACGGAAGGCGCGGCCGAAATTAGACGGATCGTTGTAGCCCAGCTGCTGGGCGATGTCCTCCACCGCAGTGGCCGTTTCCAGTAACAGATGCAGGGCCTGCTCCCGCCGCGCTTCATCAATAATATTCTGATAGGTGGTGTTCAGCTGTGCCAGCTGGCGGTTAATGGTGCGGGGGCTGGAACCCAGTGTTTTGGCCATGACGGTGAGTGTAGGGAAGGCCTGCATGCGATCGAGATTGCGCCGTATGCGGGAGACCAGATCCTGTCCGCGGTCGAGTTCAGCGAGCAGTTTTTCGCATTCCGCTTCAGCCATACGGCGGGCCGTGGTATTAGCGGTGGAAACCGGGGTGTCCAGTAACCAGGCCGGAATACACAGCTGATTGTGTGGCTGATTGAACATCACTGGGATACCGAGCACATTTTCATAGCTGCGTGGCGGGCAGGCCGGTCCGTCGCTGAATTTGGCCACTGCCGTCAGTTCTTCACTGTTCTGGGTCAGAAAACGTGAGACAGTGACGAAGGTGGAAATGATATTCTGCACGACAAAGGCAAAGGTGCTGGGCATGGCGGCCAGACGGTTGATCTGGATAACCGCCGTATCCTGATCCTGCATAAAACGGATATCTGCCAGCAGGGTGCGGGTACGGGCAAAACGGATCGCCAGTGACAGCGCCTGCCCGAGATTGTCGCTGGCGAGAAGGGCGAAGCCGAGAAAACCGTGGCTGGCGATATTCATCCGCCGGCCATGTTCCAGCCCCAGCAGCGGGTCACCGGACAGCGCCAGCGCATTCTCAATGACCTTGTGATACTGCAGCGGGGAGATAAATTCCTGTGGCGATGACAGTGTCCGCGCCGGCAGGCCGGTTCCCTGCGCCAGCTGAGCGGTGGATATTCCCTGTGGCGCCAGTATTTCAATCAGCTGGGCCAGGTATTCGGTGCCGATAAAGGCACGGTTGGCAGCGGATGTCTGATGACTGCGTTCGCCGTGACGGTCTGGCATTCCCTGTCTCTCCGGATAACTCTCTGATGGCGCGCTATGACCGGAAGCATGTCACGTTTTCCACTGTTGCTCAATGTTCCGATCCGTCATAGTCAATGCTGATAAAAACAAGAAGCAATAACAACGAGGTATCCTGTGGACGTATCTTTCTGGGATGGCAAGCGCGCGCCCGGCGTGCCTGATCAAATAGACCTTGATCAGTACAATGCGGTGGTCGAAGTGATTGAGCATGCTTTCCGCCGCTATGCTGAACGGCCGGCATTTACCGGTATCAACCATACCCTTACCTTCCGTCAGATTGATCAGTACAGCGCTGCTTTTGCTGCCTATCTGCAGAACCATACCAGCCTGCAGCCGGGTGACCGGATTGCCATTCAGATGCCCAATCTGCTGCAGTTTCCGATTGCGATGTATGGCGCGTTGCGCGCTGGCATGGTGGTGGTGAATACCAACCCACTGTATACCGAACGCGAAATGCTGCATCAGTTTAACGATTCCGGGGCCAAAGCCCTGGTGTGCATGGATGTGTTTGCCCGTTCGGTGCAGAACATCCGTGAGCAGACCGGACTGAAGCACGTTATTGTCACCAGCCTCGCCGATATGCTGCCACTGGTCCGGCGTACCCTGATCAATGGCGCGGCGCGCCATATCAAAAAAATGGTGCCGGCTTACAGCCTGCCGGATGCGGTGCCTTTCCGCCGGGCGCTGGCGCTGGGCGAAAAAGTGGGCGGCTTTGTACCCAATTATATGCGTAACCCGCATGACACGATTATTCTGCAGTACACCGGCGGCACCACCGGAGTGGCCAAAGGCGCGGAACTGACCAACCGTAATCTGGTTGCCAATATGATGCAGTCACGGGCGACGCTCAGCCAGGTCGATCCGGCCAGCGGTCAGAAGATTAAACCGGATACCGGCGTTAAAGTGGTGGCACCGCTGCCGCTGTATCACATTTATTCTTTTACCGTGCACCTGATGGCGCTGTTCGAAGCCGGGGACCACAGTATTCTGATCGCCAATCCGCGGGATACGGATATGTTTGTGCGCATGATCCGGCCGCACAAGCTGACCGGTTTTATTGGCCTGAATACGCTGTTTGTGTCGCTGCTGAATCACCCTGAATTCAGCAAGTGTGACTTCAGCAATCTGCGTCTGACCTTATCCGGTGGTACAGCGTTGGTGGACGATACCGCCAGACGCTGGAAAGAGATGACCGGCTGCGGTATTGCCGAAGCCTATGGCCTGACGGAATGTTCCCCGGCGGTGTGTATGAACCCGACCGGAGGCCTGGAGCGTATGGGCACGGTGGGGCAGGCGGTGCCGGGCACGGCACTGAAATGCATTGATGATGAAGGCAATGAAGTGGCTGTGGGCGAGCGTGGCGAGCTCTGTGTCGAAGGCCCGCAGGTGATGAAAGGTTACTGGAACCGGCCACAGGCAACCGCGGACAGCTTTACTGCGGATGGTCGCTGGCTGCGCACCGGTGATGTGGCGGTGATGGATGATGATGGTTTTGTAAAAATCGTCGACCGCATTAAAGATATGATTCTGGTATCCGGTTTCAATGTCTACCCCAACGAAATTGAAGACGTTGTTGCCCAGCATCCGGCGGTGGAAAACTGTGCCGCCATCGGGGTGGCGGATGATAAAACCGGCGAAGCCGTCAAACTCTTTATTGTGGCCACTGATCCCAATGTCACTGTGGAAGACATCCGCGGGCATTGCCGCAATAACCTGACCGCTTACAAAGTGCCGCGTTATGTGGAATTCCGCGATGAGCTGCCGATGTCGCCGGTGGGCAAAATTCTGCGCCGTGAACTGAAAGACGAAGAAGCGCAAAAACAGCCACAACCGGCCTGATGCTGCCTCACCGTGCAAGGACGCCGGTAACCACCGGCGTCCTTTTCTGCTGACTTACCCAACTGACGTTTTCACTCAGGCCCAATGGCCAATGGCGCTGCTGCCTGTGCTTGCCACAATCCCTTTCCGTTTAATTTTCCGGTCAGTGGAATGCTTTCTGCGCCTGACCGTGGTCTGGGGAAAACAATGATTGAATATAAAGCACCACTGCAGGATGTCCGTTTCCTGATCAATGAAGTATTTGATTTCCAGTCTCACTATCAGACCATTCCCGGCGGCAGTGAAGCGTCTGAGGAAATGGTCGATGCTATTCTCAATGAAGCGGCCAGATTCAGTGAAGAAGTGATTGCACCTCTGTACCAGGCCGGTGATCAAGGCTGTGTATTTACGGATGGTGAGGTAAAGACGCCGGCCGGTTTCCGCGCCGCTTATGGTCAGTATGTGGAAGGTGGCTGGCAGGGAATGTCGGCGCCGGTGGAATACGGTGGCCAGGGGCTGCCACTTTCCCTTGGCGTGATCAAATCTGAAATGATCGGCACGGCTAACTGGGCGTGGGGTATGTATCCCGGATTATCGTTGGGGGCGATGAATACCATTTATCTGCATGGCAGCGAGGAGCAGAAAAATACCTATCTGCCACCGATGACGGAAGGCCGCTGGACCGGCACCATGTGTCTGACTGAGCCACAGTGTGGCACCGATCTCGGTCAGGTAAAAACCCGCGCAGAACCTGCAGGTGATGGCAGTTACCGTATCAGCGGCACGAAAATTTTCATTTCTTCCGGTGAGCATGACCTGACTGATCAGATTATTCATATCGTGCTGGCCCGTTTACCCGATGCGCCTAAAGGCACCAAAGGTATTTCGCTGTTTATTGTGCCGAAATTCAAGCTGCGTGAAGACGGTTCGCCGGGTGACCGTAACCAGGTCAGTTGTGGTTCAATTGAAGAAAAAATGGGCATTCATGGTTCCTCCACCTGTGTGATGAATTTTGATGGTGCTGAGGGATTTCTGATCGGCCCGGAACACAAAGGGCTGATGTGCATGTTCACCTTTATGAATACTGCCCGTATCGGCACCTCCATTCAGGGCATTGGTGCGGCCGAACTGTCATTTCAGGGCGCGCTCCCTTACGCCCGTGAACGGCGCTCCATGCGCTCACTCAGTGGCAGCAAAGAACCGGAACAGGTTGCCGATGCGCTGATTGTTCATCCGGATGTGCGCCGTATGCTGCTGACCCAGAAAGCCATTGCTGAAGGTGGCCGGGCCATGCTCTATTACGCCGCGCGACTGGCCGATTTTATGATGGCCTGCCATGCCCGTGGCGATCAGAAAGGGTATGAGGACTATGACGATAAACTGGGCTTTCTGACCCCGGTACTGAAAGCATTTCTGACCGAACTGGGATATGAGGCCGCCAATCATGGTGTACAGGTTTACGGCGGACATGGCTTTATTAAAGAGTGGGGCATGGAGCAGATTGTCCGTGATACCCAGATAGCCAAGCTGTATGAAGGTACTACGGGGGTACAGGCGCTGGATCTGCTGGGGCGGAAAATTCTGCTGGGGCGGATGAAATCGTTTAACGCCTTCCGTGAGGAAGTAAGCCGCTTTATCCGTGGCCATGAAAACCGCGCAGAAATGAAGCCGTTTATCCGTCAGCTGAAGCGCTATATGCTGCGCTGGCGCATCGGGACTTTCCGTATTGCGTTCAAAGCATCCCGTGACCGCGATATGGTTGGTGCCGCATCGTATGATTATCTGATGTTTTCAGGATACGTGATTATGGCGTTTTTCTGGGCGCAGATGGCCGACAAGGCTTTTACTGCGCTGCAGGCGGACGGGGAAAACAAAGACTTTTATCTGGCCAAGGTGCAGACCGCGCGTTTTTATTTTGAGCGTATGCTGCCACGGGCACGGGCGCATGGAAAAATGATGCTGAAAAGTCCGGATTCCCTGATGGCGATGAAAGACGGGCATTTCGCCTTCTAGGGCACCTCTGAATAACCCGGTGCCCGCAGGGCGCGGCTTTCCGGCCCACATAGCGGCGTTGGCGAATTTGAAAAGGACCCGCCATTCCCTTCATTCGCCGCCTTGCTCTGCAGCCCGGAAAGATTCGCGCAGAGCTGTGCAGAGTTACTCAGAGGTTCCCTGGCTCAGGGGTGTGTCATCGACAGCGTAAAGCGCACCAGTATCCGGCCGTCCGGACTGCTGGTGCGGCTCAGGCTGCCGTGCAGGCGCAGGGAGATAATGTATTCGCACAGACGGAAAACGTCCTCTTCATCCACGCCCAGTGCCGGTACCTGATTGTCAGCCGGCTGATAGCTGGCCGTAAATTCGACCTGATCCTGATTGAGACGCAGGGTTAACCCGCAATCACTGTCAGCACTCATGGCCGGGTCCTGCAGGATCAGATTACGGAATAAAAAGCGGATCACGGCCGGATCTTCTTCAATGATCAGCGAGAAGGGCAGGTTGGCAGTGATATGTGCGGCCAGCGCCGGTTCCTCTGCCAGCCAGTCCTGTACACAGCGGGTGAGGTTGATGGTGCATGGTTCATCTTTGACCGACATTTTCAGGTATTCCAGAAAAACCGGCAATGCCGGCGCCTGTCCGGGGCTGATCAGCTGATTCATGCGCTGCAGCTGAGATAACAGCAGCTCATGGATGCCGCGTTGCTGTTCCTGGCTGTGCTCTGAGTGTATCCGCTGCAGTTCCTGTTCCAGATGATCAATGGTCGCGCGGCTGCGCAGCTGTTCGTTGTACAGCTCTTCGGTGCGCTGGGTCACCTTGTTTTCCAGTGCTATGGTCAGCTCACGGGTCTGACTGAGGGCGTTCTGTTCCTGTGTGCGGTCAACAATGCAGATCAGAATTTCCTGTGGCCGGGTGTCGCGGTAGCGGGTGATCTGGAACGTCATTTCGAGATAGCGTTCCTCGCCGGTAAAATTTTTCAGCCACAGCGTGTCATGAACCCGTCCGAGACGGCCCTGCAATAACTGATTCAGCTGTTCTTTCTGCTGCATGGCCTGGGCGCCGGTAATCCGTCCGGTGAGGTATTCCATCGGATGCTGCATCGCTTCCAGTTCGTATTCGGTCGTCGCCAGGCAGGAAGCAAAATGTGAATTGCAGTGAATGGTGTCTTCGTCGGAGTGATAGGTGCAGAAACCAATGGCGGCATTATTGATGGCGATGCTCAGTTTTTCTTTCAGATTTTCCAGCTCGCGGCGGGAAGTCTCCTGGTCGCTGATATCCTGCTGCAGTGTGTCGCGCATCTGATTAATGGCGTCAGCCACGGTGGTCAGTTCGTCATGGCGGTCTTTGCTGTCCTGAATGGTCAGTGGGGTACTGAGATTACGCAGGGAAAAATTTCTGGCCCAGTCGGCCATGCGTGACAGACGCCGGGTGACCAGTTGGTGGACAATAAACAGCAGAAAAACAGACACCGAAAATGTCTTGATAAATTGGGTCAGCAGAATATTGATGGCGTTGTCGCGGATCTCATCATAGAGGCTGGTGTAATTGAGGCTGAGGTGCAGGGTTCCGAGTGCATAATTTCTGCCGGCACTTTCGTATGCCAGATCGAACTGAAAACGGCGGTCAGAACGGGCGTAGATATTGCCCGCGCTGTACAGCATCTCACCGTTGTTTTCAATGTAAGCGTAGACTACGCCGGGGAAGTTCAGAATGCCGAGCAGCTGAGCGTCAATCTGGCCGGAATCAAAATTCCACAGGCTGTAGCTGACACTCTGTTGGTAACTGTTGCGGATCTGTTGCAGGCCCTGATCATAGCTGCTGATACCACGCTGGTAATCAGCCAGAAGGATATACAGGAAGGCGGCCAGGGTCGTGACAAAACTGAAGGCCAGTATGTAGGAAAGCAACTTCCGTCCGATGGCCGTTGAATATTTAAGCATAACCCTGCAATAGCTCCCTGACTGGTAGTGAAACTATAGCCTTAAATGGCCGCTTACGGCCACCTGCCGGGAGACGAATGAAATACTTGTGCCACAAGTGTGCGCACCTGCTCCGGATGTGTGCACAAATTGACATGGCACAAGTTTATCCGGGGTATAAAAAATGCCGATTTTAATTCTTGATTTGCATCAAATCGGCGTCCGCAGCCTGGGGTAACCTGCAGTCATCTTTTCCAGCACAGATAAGGAGTGCGAGATGAAACTGTTGAAAACTCTGTTGGCGGGCGCCGTCGCGGTTTCCGCAATGCCGGCACTGGCTTATGAAGCAGGTGATTTCATGATCAAAGCGGGTGTGATCAATGTTAATCCGAAAGAAGATAATATTGATCTTGGTGGTCTGGGGCTGAGCGATGCTCAGGTTGCTGATGATACTCAGCTGGGTCTGACCCTGACTTATATGGTCATGCCACAGGTGGGTGTTGAAGTTCTGGCGGCTACTCCATTCAAACACGCAGTCACTCTGAACGGTGACCGTGTTGCAGAGACCAAGCATCTGCCACCAACCGTATCTGCTCAGTACTACCCGATGAATCCTGACTCAGCCATTCAGCCGTATGTCGGTCTGGGCGTAAACCATACATTTTTCTATGACGAAGAAGATACTGCAGGTCTGGGTACCAAACACCTGAAAAAAAGCTGGGGTCTGGCGTACTCTGTTGGTGTGAACTACAACATTGATGATCACTTCATGGCTAACGCTGCGCTGTGGAAAATGGATATCGACAGTGAAATTGAAGGTGGTGCACTGGACGGAATTGATGTGGAAATCGATCCGCTGGTGTTTATGGTGGGCGCGGGTTACAAGTTCTGATCCGTCGATGCCACTCTTATAAAGCAGAAAAGCCACGCTCAGCGTGGCTTTTCTGCTTTATGGCGTTTGTTTACAGCAGTGGTGCCAGCAGGCGTGCGGTGCGGGAAAGAAAATCCGGCCACCAGCGCTGGTTGCCCTGTGCCGGTTCGGAGTCGGCAAAATCCTGCAGCAGCATCTGTTCAACCTCAGTTGCCAGCTGCTGATCCCTGACCAGAGCGCCGATTTCAAAATTGATGCGCAGCGAGCGGTTATCGAGATTGGCGCTGCCGACGTAACTCCAGTCATCGTCAATCAGCAGAACTTTCTGATGCAGGATACCGCGCTGATAGCGCATAAAGCGTACATTGCAGCGTGACAGCGGTTCGATATAACCGCGGGTCGCCTGCTGCACCAGCCAGCTGTCACTTTTTTCCGGAATCAGGACGCGGATATCAATGCCGCGCAGCCCGGCCAGCTGCAGAGCGCTGATCAGTGACTGGTCGGGCACAAAATAGGGGCTGACCAGCCAGCAGCGTTTCTGTGCACGGTGAATCAGGTGGGTAAACAGCAGGCTGGCGCTTTCGGTTTCATCCGCCGGACCACTGTGCACACACAATACTTCCGAATCGCCTCTGGCCGGCGCCGTATTCCAGTTCACATCCGGCAGGTCGCGGGTTGCCCAGTACCAGTCTTCGGCAAATGCCAGCTGAAAACTGATCACTGCGGGACCGTGAATTTCAATATGGGTATCACGCCAGTAATAGTCTGCATGACTGATGTGTTCTTCACCCACATTGTAACCACCGACGTAGGCATACTCACCATCGCAGATAACCAGCTTGCGGTGATTGCGGAAGTTCAGCTGCATACGGTTACGCAGTTTAAATGGGTTGAAGCGGCTGACACTGACCCCGGCTGAGGCCAGCTGCTGCAGATATTTGCGGCTCAGGCCATGGCTGCCGATTTCGTCGTACAGCAAACAGACACTGACCCCGGCTGCAGCGCGTTCACAGAGAACATCGGCCAGCCGCTGACCGATGCGGTCGTCGCGCAGAATGTAAAACTGCACAAACACGTAGTGTTCAGCCTGCCGGATACGGCCGAACATGGTGTCGTAGGTTTCTTCACCATCGGTCAGCAGACGGCAGCGGTTACCACTGACCAGTGGCAGGCGGAACAGGTTATAGAGCGGCTCGGTAACACTGTCGGCAGGCTGACTGACGGGTTCCAGTGCACTCAGTAGCTGGCTGGCAATGTGATTCAGTTTATGGTCGCCATGCCGGCGGGCACGCAGGTAACCGTAAAAACGGCGGCTGCCGAAAAATGCATAGAGGGGAAGGGCGAGGGGCGGAATCAGCAGCAGGCCCATCACCCAGGCGATGGTGCCCTGGGCGGTGCGCCCCTGCCACAGGGCATCAATGGCAGCGGCCGCGCCGAAGGCGTAGAGAAGAAAGGTCCACAGCCACCAGTCGGGATTTACCATACCGCCCTCAGGTCAGTGTCTGCAGGACATCAGATTCCGGCCAGACGCATGAATTCCTCACGGGTTGCCGGATTGGTGCGGAAATCGCCCAGCATCACCGAGGTACGCATCATGGAATTCTGTTTCTGAACACCGCGCATCATCATGCACATGTGCTGTGCTTCCATCACCACGCCGACACCTCGACAGCCGGTCACTTCCTGCACGGCTTCGGCAATCTGCTTGGTCATGTTTTCCTGAATCTGCAGACGGCGGGCAAACATATCAACGATACGGGCGAACTTGGACAGGCCCAGCACTTTGCCATCCGGCAGATAACCGATGTGGCAGCGGCCGATAAAAGGCAGGATATGGTGTTCACACAGTGAGTAGAATTCGATGCCCTGTACCACAACCATTTCATCGTTATCACTGCTGAATACAGCGTTATTCACGATTTCATCAATATCGGTGCGATAGCCGCTGGTCAGGAACTGCATGGCTTTGGCAGCACGTTTCGGGGTATCAAGCAGGCCTTCGCGCTCGACATCTTCACCCAGCTCGGACAGTACCTGACGGTACAGGGATTGAAGTTCAGACATTTGGTTACCGTTTTAAAGATTGAATACCTGAGTATTTTACTCAATTCAGTGGTGTTATACAGACTCAGAGGCTTGTATAAGAAAATCGGCGCCAAGGCAACCACTGCGGGTTACCGGGCCATAATTTTGCAGATATTTCAGTGCCGCCTGTGGTGGCGGCTGTTGTGTTCCGGTCCAGAAGCAGGACAGGGTGCCGCCGTCCTGCGGAACATTCCGGCTCAGCGTCGCCACCCGGCGGGCAATGGCGGCACCGGAATCAATCCAGCACACCTCAGGCCAGAGCCGGCTCAGCTCGGCGCGCAACAGTGGAAAATGGGTGCAGCCGAGCACCACATGGGCGGGGCTCCCGGCGGCATTCAGCCAGGGAGCCAGATGCTCATACAGACCGTCCGGACAACGGCCGTCGGTCAGATAATCTTCAGCCCACTCCACCAGCTTACTGCTGCCGAAGCGCGACAGTTCACAGCCGGCGGCGAAATTCTGTTGCAACTGATCGACATAAGGGCGGTTGATGGTGGCTGGTGTGGCGAGCAGGCCGATGCGGCCACCGGTGGCCAGGGCGGCAGCGGTCTTGATGGCCGGCACGACCCCGACCACCGGAATATCCAGCTGCTGGCGCAGCAGTGGCAGTGCCAGGGTGCTGGCGGTGTTACAGGCAATCACCAGAATCTGTGGCTGCAGTTCGCGTACTGCCTGCACGCAGACCTCAGGAATGCGCTGCATCAGTATCTCATCGGCTTTCAGTCCGTAAGGGAACGCCGCGCTGTCCATCAGGTAATGCAGCGATAGTCCGGGCAGCAGCTGCCGGATTTCACTGAGAATACTCAGGCCGCCGACGCCGGAGTCAAAGATCAGTACGGATGGGTTCATGCGCAGAGAGACTGGTTGAAAGTGCTGGATTTTAGCAAATAAAAGCATTTTCTGCCTGTCCGACTGCGCATTTCCGGTGAGCATCTATACTTAATGCTTCTATGAACAGTGCCTGAAGGCACTACGGAATGTTTCATCGCCTGCTTGCGGGCTCTGGGGAGTTTTAACTGCGTGGATTTACAGGAGCTGCTGGACAATGCCCGCCGCAATGAAGCTCTGCTGAAGCGGCTGCAGGCGTTCGAGTTACAGCTGTTGTCCTGTCAGACCTGGTCAGATTTCCTCACACTGGTGCTGCAAGGGCTGCCGGCGCAGTTTGAACTGGACGCGGTGACGGTGAAAATCTGCGATCCGGAGGGCGAACTGAAGTCGTCCATGCTGCAGTCGCTGGATCTCGATCAGGGCGTACTGCTGAATCAGATTGAATTTCAGAACCGGGTTCCGCTGACTGAAGCCACCGCGGTGGACCCGCCGCCGCCCTGGCGCTCGGGGCTGGTGCTGCCTTTGCTGCGCAACCAGGATTATTTCGGTCAGCTACGCCTGTATTCGGCCAGTGATGCCCGTTTCCAGGCCGGCATGGCAACCGATTTTATGCAGCATCTGGCGGCGGTGATTGCCGCCTGTCTGGTAATGGTGCGCCAGTCCGAAGAGCAGGCCCGGCTGGCATTGACCGATCCACTGACCGGTGCCGAAAACCGCCGTGGTTTCCAGCGTGCTTTCCGCCGTGAATGGGCCCGTGGTCAGCGTCAGTACCATGTGTTTGCCATGATTCTGCTGGATCTCGATTACTTCAAAAAAATCAATGACGTGCATGGGCACGGCACCGGCGACCGGGCACTGAAAACCCTGTGCCGGACCCTGAAAAGTATTATGCGCCCCACCGACCACCTCGGCCGTCTGGGCGGGGAAGAGTTCGCCATTCTGTTACCCGGCTGTCAGCCCGATCAGCTGGTGGCGGTCGTTAACCGTATTCAGCAGTCAGTGCGTGGCATGGCGGTAGCTGATGATCAGGGTAAGCCGGTGGCACTGACGGCTTCCGGCAGTTATGTGACGGTGACGCCACGGCCTCATCATCAGCTCGGGCTGGAACAGCTGATTGATCATCTGGATGGTTTTCTTTACCAGGCCAAACGGGAAGGACGGGACCGTTTTATTTTTGCCGGTGAATGATCCAGATCAGCCACGCTCTGCGGCTGAGGGGATTAAAGTAAGAAAATAAGTGAGGAGGCTTCATGGTTGAACAGGAAAGCCGGCATCTGCCTTTAATTGTGCCGAAGACAGACGACGCGGAAAACGAAAAAACGCCCCACCTGCCTTATGGCGGACGCATGAGCCGCAGCCGTTATGAGCAGGAAAAACAGAGTCTGCAGATTGAGCTGCTGAAAATGCAGGGCTGGGTTAAAGAGACTGGCCAGAAAGTGGTGATTCTGTTTGAAGGACGCGATGCGGCCGGTAAGGGCGGCACCATCAAACGCTTTATGGAGCACCTGAACCCGCGGGGTGCGCGGGTCGTGGCACTGGAAAAGCCCAGTGAAAACGAGCGTACCCAGTGGTATTTCCAGCGCTATATCAAACATCTGCCGTCGGCCGGGGAAATCGTGCTGTTTGACCGCTCCTGGTATAACCGTGCCGGCGTTGAGCGTGTGATGGGCTTCTGCAGTAATAATGATTATCTGGAGTTTATGCGCGAGGTGCCGGAGCTGGAACGCATGTTCGTACGTTCCGGAGTGCGGCTGTTCAAACTGTGGTTTTCGGTCAGCCGGCAGGAACAGTTACGGCGTTTTCAGAGCCGTCAGGTCGATCCGCTGAAACAGTGGAAACTGAGCCCGATTGATCTGGCGTCGCTGGATAAATGGGACGACTACACCGAGGCCAAGGAAGCCATGTTTTATTACACCAATCACATGGACGCGCCTTGGACCGTGGTCCGCTCCGACGATAAGAAACGCGCCCGTCTGAACGCCATGCGTCATGTGCTCTGTCAGCTGGATTACTCCAATAAATCCACCTCACTGGATCTGACCCCGGACCCGTTGATTATTCAGCCTGCTACCCAGTCCATGGACTGCTGAGAGGAATATTATGCAGGAACGACTTCACCATAAGCATGCCGAACAGGTCGTCGAACGCTTCCGTACTGAACTGGGCGAAGCACTCTGCGGCCAGATCGGCGACTATCATTTCGGCACCCTGGCGGTGCTGATTGAATCCGCCATCAATACCAGTGTGATGACGGCGGTAAATGACACCATCACTGATATTGAAGAGCTGCTGGAGCGTACCCGCCGGCACGCCGGTCACTGAGATTATTGCTGTGGAGCAAAGACCAGGCTGAAGCTGACCGGAACGGTCTCACCGATGCTCTGCAGCTTGGCAATAGCGCGCAATTTCTGAATGCCGGCGACCATGCCATAGGCATCGGCCTGAATCAGTACCGGGCGCAGGCTGGTCACCACCAGACTGCCATCCGCCGCCGGTACAATCAGCACGGGCACCCGGATTTCTTCTTCACTGCCGTGCAGAGCCAGTTTACCGCTCAGGTCATACTGCTGGATGCTGCCGGCAGCGGCTTTGGCCAGAACATCGGCGCTGATGTCTGTGGTCAGGGTGGCGCTGGTGAAGCGGCTGGTATCGAACAGGAATTTCTGCATCCGTTCATCCCGGACCGGGATACCGGAATCAATGCTGGCCAGATCAATGGTCAGTTCTGCCGGCCCCTGATCGCTCAGTTTACCGCTCAGGCTGCGGAAATGATGCACTTCGGTCAGGTTGGTATTTTTGGTGCTGAGAAAGGTCAGGGCAGAGTCTGCCGTCAGGGTCCAGTCAGCGTGACTGACGGAAGCCGCCAGCAGTGAGCACAGAATCCAGTAGCGCATAAGTACATCCTCGTGATAAATGATCTGATGATTATTGCAGCAGGGTCACCGCCGGAAAGTGGTACGTGACCAGCCACCTGAGTTCCCGTTCTATCGACGGTTTATGTTCTTCTTCCAGCGCAAAGCGCTCTTTATCCAGCCGGAACTGTTCCTTCCGCGTCAGATTTTTGTAGGCGTCCAGAATCGGCATGGACGACGTCAGTTCATGATGTCTGCGGACCGCGCTCAGTTCATCGAGTTCCCAGGCGACAGGGTCAAGGGCGTTGATCAGATAGCCAAGACGCAGTACACCTTCAGTAATTTCACACTGTTCTTCCAGCACTGAGCGGGCGATAAAACGGATATCCTGCAGCAGTTCCTGTTGACGCTTACGCAGCTGCAGTTCGGTACGGGCCTGTTCTTCCTGCGCCCGTTGCTGCATGGCTTTCACCTTGCGCGTGAGGTGCCAGGCATAGCCGGCCAGCGCAGCAACAATGACAACGGCAGTTATCAGTAAAACGGCATAAGTGGTGCTCATCAGTGACTCCGGTGCATAACCGGCGACATGATAGCGGGGCGGGGCGGGGAAATTAACCCGCAGTTTGCAGGGCTAAGCTCAGATGTCAGCGGCAGAGGCGGCAGTCGCTACTGGCCGATCCTTCACGGTAACGGACACGGATGCGGGCCCCACCGCGCTGCGGCACAATTTCATAGCGTGCCGGACGTGTGTCTGCGGCACTGCTGCAGGATGGGTTGTCTGCGGCCGGAGCCGCGGTTTCTGTACTTCTGTGTTCCGGGTTTTTGTTTTCTGTGCTCATCAGTGTGTTCCTTCTGTGCTCACAATCCCTGTTCTGTGCCTGTATCCGGGCTTTCACAATAGAGGCTGTTGAGCACCCGGATAATACGATCCGCTTTATCATCGCTCAGCTGGTAATATACATTCTGCGCGCAGCGGCGGGTATGAACCAGATGTTCAGCCCGGAGCCAGGCAAGATGCTGAGACAGGGCAGATTGACTAAGCGGCAAACAGTTGGTCAGTTCGCTGACCGATACTTCGCCGTTACGCAGGCAGCAGAGAATATTCAGCCTGTGCTCATTCGCCAATGCCTTGAGCAGCCGCACGGCTTCGAGGCGGTGCTGCTCCAGGGCTTCAATACTGTCGGGAGAGGGTTCTGACATAGGGAAGGCTCTTCTGCGCTATCGGTTTTATAGTCTGAGTATATCGTATATTGCTAAATAAGAATATACTAATATAATCACGGTTGGTTTTGCAGGAGAGCATCTTATGAGTCACAGTATCCAGAGCTTCTTTCACGAAGACACCTCAACCTTCACCCATCTGTTGGTTGATGAGGCAAGCAGACAGGCTGCGCTGGTCGACCCGGTGATGGATTTCGATCAGAAGTCGGGCAGGACCGCGACGACCTCAATCGACAATATTCTTACTCAGGTAGAGCAGCAGGGGCTGACCCTGAAGTATGTGCTGGAAACCCATGCCCACGCCGACCACCTGACTTCCGCGTCTTATATCCGCGAAAAAACCGGCGCTGAGGTGGTTATTGGTAATCCGATCACCACAGTACAGGGTACGTTCAAAAAGATTTTCAATGAAGGTGACCGTTTCAGCGCAGATGGCCATCAGTTTGATGTGCTGATCAGTGAAGGCGATGAACTGCTGCTGGGTGAAACCCGCATCCGCCCGCTGGCTACTCCGGGTCATACCCCGGCTTGTCACAGCCTGGTGGTGAATGATTCCGATGTGTTTGTCGGTGATACCATTTTCGCCCCCGACGTTGGTTCGGCCCGTTGCGATTTCCCGGGTGGTGATGCCGGTACCCTGTACGCTTCCATGAAGCGTCTGCTGGCATTGGGGGACAATGTGGTGCTGCACCTGTGCCATGACTACCCGCCGGCTGGCCGGCCAGTCAAATCGGCGGTCACCGTGGCTGAAGAACGCGCAGACAATATTCACGTACATGACGGTATCAGCCGGGAAGAGTTTATCCGCATGCGTGAAGAGCGGGATGCGACGCTGGAAATGCCGCGCCTGATTCTGCCTTCCCTGCAGGTGAATATCCGTGCCGGTGATTTTCCGGAAGCAGAAGATAACGGTGTGTCTTATCTCAAGCTGCCGCTGAATCTGCTCTGATCTTCTCAGTCCCGGGCCATCCGGCCCGGGCGCCGCGTTGCATTTGCCTGAATTTCTATTAATCTGAATGTATTCAAACAAAAAGGAATAAGGCCATGCTGGCGAATAACCGCTGGGTCCGGGCATCCGGCAGCCTCAACGATAAGCCGATCAGCATCCAGTACCGTGAGGACTGGGAAGCCGTGCGCAGTGCTGACGTACTGCCGCTGTGCGTGCAGATTGCCTGGAATGCAGAAAGTGTGGATGACAGCACTGGTTTTCCCAGCCTGCAGGAACAGGCCCGTATCCTGACCTTCAGTGAGTATCTGCAGCGTGAGCTGGAGCCGGACGAAAATGCGTTGGTGAGCATGATGATCACCCACGATGGCGTTAACCAGTGGGTGATTTACTGTAAGGATGTTGAAAAGCTGAAAGCCGGTCTGGACCGCATTCCGACGGCAAGCGGTCTTTATCCGATTGAAATTGTGGCCGATGACGATCCGCAGTGGCAAATCTTCACGAAGATCCATCAGGAGATTGAGAAGAAGCCCTGAGCGCTTCTTCTTCCGCCAGCCGCTGCGCTTCCAGCACCTCCAGCTCAGCCTTTATCAGCTCCGGTGTTTCCAGTGTAATACGGCCGATTTTGCCGGCCCGCAGCTCGTGCAGGCAGAGTTCAGCGGCCTTGTGCAGATCGGCGATGCCACCTGGCTTCAGGCAGCCCCGTTTGGCAGCAATCGCCTGCAGGGCTTCATTACCGGAGGGCGGTAACTCCTTGAGTTTGAAGCGCTGACTCAGTGGCTGCGGATAATGCTGCAGCAGATAGCCCAGCGTATGCGGGGCAACGTCTTCGTATTCCATGGCGGTATCTTTCACCGCACCGCTGGCCGCCAGCCGGTAGCCACTTTGTTCATTCTCAAACTTCGGCCACAGAATTCCCGGGGTATCCGACAGCACCAGACCGTTTTTCAGGTCGATCATCTGGTTGGATTTGGTAACCGCTGGTTCGTTGCCGGTTTTCGCCACGTAGCGCCCGGCCAACGCATTGATCAGGGTGGATTTACCGACGTTGGGAATCCCCATAATCATAATCCGCACCGCCTGCTTCTTTTCCAGCCGCTTCTGGCCGAGCTGTTTACACAGTGCGACCAGCTTTTTCACCTGATTGCGGTCTTCTGCCACCAGTGGCATGGCGCGGGTATTCTGCTGCTGGCTGAAGTAGCTGATCCAGTCCCTGGTGACCTCAGGGTCGGCGAGGTCGGCTTTGTTCAGGACCTTGATGCAGGTTTTCTCGCCGCGCAATTCGTCAACCATGGGGTTCATGCTTGACCAGGGCAGGCGGGCATCGAGTACTTCGATCACCAGATCGATCTCGGGCATTGCCTCGCTGATTTTCTTGCGGGCTTTGTTCATATGCCCCGGAAACCATTGAATGGCCATAGTGACGCTTTCCAATTGACGATTGAGAGAAAGGGCGGCACATTGTAAAGCAAGGCCAGTGGAGAGCAACCGCTCACTTCTGCCAGGCCTGCGCCGGACTCCGGTTTGCAGCCAGCTGCAGAGGGCGGCGGCCCGACACAGAGCTGTCACAATGGCGGTGTAAGGTAGTCTCTGTCTTGTGATTCGGGCGGCAATCGGATTGGGGACAATTCTATGGATGTCTTGGCAGATGACTTTGCCCGGACCGTCAAAAAGCAGGGGCGTCAGGCTTCGGCAACGGTATCGGGTCGCCGGCGGGCCGGTTTCCTCGTCGGCAACAAGTTTGTATTTTCAGATCCATCAGAAGCCATCTGGATGGAAGCAGGGCCGGGAGAATTCCGCGAACTGCGTATCTGGCGCAAATAATCTGATCTGTGGCCGGTGTCAGACATACCGGCGCCGCAGACACAGAAAGGCCCGGCAGAACCGGGCCCTATAGTTACAGCAGTGACTGCAACTCAGCCGGCAAAGACGGACACCGGAGCTGCTGCGGTGTCGTCTTCTCGTTCATCGCTTTCTTCTTCCGTGGCGGTCGTCATCCCGGATTCTCCGGCAGGCATCGCTGTTGCCGGCTGTTCATGCTCTTCTGCCGTATCGTCAGCCGTGTTTTCGTCGCCGGCATCTGCCACAGCTTCTGCGCTGGCTGCAGTGTCAGTGGTGGCCATACCGTCACCGGCTGCCGCCAGTGCTGCCTGCAGTTGTTTCTTCTCGGCTGCTTCCTGTTCCAGCTGCTTGGCTTTCTTCCGCTCCAGCTTGGTGATCTGACGGTCATGGTTAGCCCACACACCGGTTTTGATCTCCGGTGTGGCGACACCGTTTTCTTCGGCAATATCGTCGGCGATGGAACGGGCTGCATCATCGGCATCGCGGGCCATCAGCTTGCGCTCACCGGCCTCAACCCGGGCGAACAGATCAATCAGGGCGGTGGACAGCACTTCCTGAGCAACTTCATCGCGGGTTTTACGGAAGCGGCGGGCAATCACATTCAGCATGGCCAGATCATTGGCATCGAGACGCATATTCAGCGCTGCGAGGGTCTGCTCGCGCTCGCGCTGGGCTTTTTCCTCCTCGTAGTAACGGTCAATCAGGGACTGTGTGCTGGTAGTATCGATATCCTGCATTAATAGGTTTCCGTCTGGTTTACTGAAACCGGGTACTGTATAGGCTTACAGGGGACAGATGCAATACCGGGATTTCTGTCGCCGGGTGTTTTATAGTAGCGCCTTATTGCAGCATGTTACGGAGCGTTTTATATGAGCATTGCCGACAGCATCAGGGGCCATCTGGCCGCTCTTGACCCCCAGCATCTGGAGTTGGTCAACGAAAGCCATATGCATGCCGGTCCGGCGACGGATTCACATTTCAAACTGATTCTGGTCAGTGAAGCCTTCAGCGGCCTGCGTCCGGTAGCCCGCCATCAGAAGGTGTATCAGCTGCTCAGCGAAGAACTGGACGGTCCGGTGCATGCGCTGGCGCTGCATTTGTTTACGCCGGCTGAGTGGCAGGACGCCAGTGTGCCGGCATCTCCTAACTGTCAGGGCGCTCACTGACTTGTCTGCAGCGGACCTTGAGGCCGCAGAGAGTGCCGGGCAAGCTGGCGGAAATGGATTCAGGCAGGTGGTTATGCGTTATCTCAGCCTTGTGTGTCTGTGGCTGGCGGTGTCATTACCGGCACTGGCCGGTGACTGGACGTTGAGCCGGGAAGACCGGGAACAGGGTATCCGGGTGTATACCCGTGAAGTCCCGGGCTCTGAGCTGAAAGCTTTCCGTGGTGAAATGCAGGTTCACAGCCGGCTGAGTTCACTGGTCGCGCTGGTGGAGGATGCCCGTCAGGGCCCGCAGTGGGTCTACCAGTGCCGGGCGCTGGAAGTCATCGAATCCTATTCGGATTACGACAAGCTGCTGTACATGGTGACCGATGCCCCCTGGCCGGTCTCGGACCGCGACAGTGTATTTGTCAGCCATCTGAGTCAGGACCCGGACAGCCGCCGTATCCGTATTGATATGGATGCCCGCCCGGCGGCATTTCCCGATAATGACGAGTTTCTGCGTATCCGTACCATGTCCGGTTTCTGGGAGTTTACGCCACAGCCGGGGGGGCTGGTGGATGTGGTCTATCAGGTTCACGCGGAGCCGGGTGGCGGTATTCCTTCCTGGCTGGCCAACAGTGTGGTAGTGGATAATCCGTACGAAACCCTGAGTGGCATGGCGCGGATGTTGACCCGGGCACGCTACCGCGATGCGGTGCTGCCGCATATTGCCGAGGCAGATTAAACCACCTGACCGATCAATCAGGTTTTTATTAACCTTTTTGTACCATTCCTGTCATTCTCCTGTAACAAAAGCGTCATAAAGTGCGGCCCGATTTCAATAGGGATGGGATGCAGTACTCTGATGACTTTTTTCCGCACGTTTATCTGTATAAGCGCTTTTCTGTTTTCTGCTCTGGTGGCGGCTGCGCCGGAACCTTTTGCCACGACCCTGCCGGCCGGGGATGTGCGCCTGCTGACGATTCATGGCTCCAATACCATCGGTGCTGAACTGGCGCCCAATCTGATCCGTGCCTGGCTGCAGGCCAAGGGGGCTGAGGATGTGCGTATGCAGGCGGCGGAGCATGAAAACGAAATGCTGATTACCGGGCTGGTGCCGGCAACCAACAGTCTGGTCAGTGTGCTGGTGGCAGCGCACGGTTCCGGTACCGGCTTTAAGGGGCTGGTGAACGGCGAGGCGGACATAGCTGCGGCATCGCGTCCGGCGAAGCAGAAAGAAGCTGAGTTGCTGCGGGAAATGACGGATCTCTACAGTCCGGCCAGTGAACATATAGTCGGTATTGATGGCCTGGCCATCATTGTGCATCCGCAGAATCCGCTGAACGACCTGAATGTTGATGCCATCGCCGGTATTTTCTCAGGTAAATACACTGACTGGTCTGAACTGGGAGGCAAACCGGGGCCGATCCATGTTTACGCACGGGATGATAAATCCGGCACCTGGGACAGTTTCAAAGGCATGGTACTGGGCAAGCGTCCGCTGACTGCGACGGCAAAGCGTTATGAATCTAATGCTGAGTTATCGGACAACGTCAGTTCGGATCCGGCAGGCATTGGCTTTGTCGGCCTGTCTTCTGTGCGTCTGGCCAAGCTGCTGTCAGTCTCTGACGGCAATGCCAAATCCCTGCTGCCGAATAAACTGACCGTGGCAACCGAAGATTATGCACTGTCACGCCGTCTGTTTATGTATACCGATGATGAGCCGGCCAACCCGTATGTCAGTGAGTTTATCCGTTTTGTCGTGGATGATGCGGGGCAGGAAATCGTTGCCGATACCGGTTTTATTTCCCAGGAAGTGACGGCGGTGATTCCGGAATTTTATGAACAACTGCCGCAGGATTTCCGCGACATTACCCGTGATGCACAGCGTCTGACCATTAACTTCCGCTTCCAGCAGGGCAGTGCGAAACTGGACAACAAAGCGCTGAAAGATCTGGAGCGTCTGGTTTCCTATATTAATGAACACAAAAATTCTGAACTGGTGCTGGTTGGTTTCGGTGACCCGAAAAAGACAGAAAAGCGCTCGCAGCTGTTATCCAAACTGCGTGCCATGGCAGTACGCCGTGAGCTGGTGCGTTATGGTATTTATCCGCAGGCGTCGGTTGGTTTCGGTGATGATCTGCCAGTCGCGTCGGTTACCGGTGATGATGGCCGGGTGAAAAACCGTCGCGTTGAAGTGTGGGTGAAGAATCTGTCGTCGGCGTCCTGAGCGCTGGCAACAGGCATAAAAAATCCCGG
The DNA here is from genome assembly GCA_963682115.1 of Pseudomonadales bacterium. GTDB lineage: Bacteria > Pseudomonadota > Gammaproteobacteria > Pseudomonadales > Oceanobacteraceae > Venatoribacter. The sequence goes on from OY821639.1 coordinate 3,366,463, forward strand.
TCTGGCCGGGATTTTTTATGCGCGGAAGTCTTATTTTTCCGCGTGCAGGAACAGGTACAGTTCAATCACGGCACCGGGGATATTGCCGCAGACCTGATTGGACAGATCCACGTCTTCATCAATATCTGCCATTTCCGGTTCATCCATAAACAGGCCGGAAGCATACATCACCGGGAACAGGTGCTGGGCGACGGTTTCTTCATCGCGCGCGTACCACTGATCTTCCTGCAGCAGAACACCAGTCATAAAACCCATGGCCCAGCTTTCCAGTGGCGGCTCATCTTCTTCATCAATCAGGGTCAGCTCCGCTGGCACCGGGAAGTCCTGACCGGAATCCAGCCAGGCCTGAATTTCTTTGGCCAGTTTCAGCAGCAGCTGTTGCAACTGTTCTTTCTCGCTGGCGCTGAATCCCAGTTTTTCATCAAACGCACTGTCCCAGATCTGACTGATGTTGAAATCCACCGGGCCGGCAATCAGGGCAGTTAACAGGCCGTGCATGGCAAAGAAATCGAAGCTGTCCTGACGTTCGGCTTCGTCTTCCAGCAGCACGCCCAGGGTTTCCAGTTCGTCTTCGGACAGGGATGGGATACTATTGAGGTCTGACATAGGGGTCTCCAGAATTTGTGCCAATCCTAACAGGCTTATGAGCGCGCGAAAATCTTACCGGCAACAATTCATGCTGACGTTGGGTGATGAAGAGGTTGCCATTCATCTGTCGGCCATGCGCCGTAAAAGTATGCGCCTGCAGCTGACGGCTGCCGGTGACGTGGATCTGCGCATCCCGCTGGGGGCAGCCAGGAGCGAAGTGCTGGCATTTGTGCGTAAGCACGAGCACTGGCTGTTGCAGCGGCGGCGTGAATTCCTGCAACGGCAGCAGAAAAAGCAGCAATCGGTACTGATCCGCGGGCGTGAACTGACGATTGAAACCAGCGCGCTGGATGAATTCCTGATCACCGATCAGGTGGTCTGGGTGCCACAGCACTGGGATGGCGCACAGACGGAAAAGGCGCTGGATAACTGGCTGCGCAGCAATGCGCGGGTGGATTATCCGCGCATGATTGAGCGCTGGTGGCCGAAATTTTCGCAATACGCGCAACAGCGCCCGGTACTGCGGGTGAAGAAGATGCGCACCCGCTGGGGCAGCCTGTCACAGCGCGGTTATATCAATCTTAATCTGGCGCTGATGCAGCTGCCGGAATCCCTGCTGGAACTGGTGGTCGTGCATGAGCTTTGCCATCTGCGCCACTTTGATCACGGAGCCGGTTTTAAGCAGCTGATGTCCGATTGCCTGCCCGACTGGAGGCAGCGGGAGCAGCAGCTGCTGGCGTTTTCCCGCCTGCTCTGAGTTGGCTCGGTGCCGGTGTTCAGCGGTTGCTGACGCTGCGGTTTATCCACAGCTGCGAATACCAGTAATACCAGCCCGGGTGGCTTTTGCTGGGCGCAGTGCAATTATAACGGCTGCGTCCGCCGGGCATGGGTTGTTCCGCCTTGGTGGTCACCCTGACCATGGCGCCTTCTTTGCTGCTGCTGGTAGGGATGCGGCCTTCATCACTGGCAAAGCACTGCATCTGCGACGGATAAATATCGACGCCGGGAAAGGTCAGCTGCAATGGCGGCATGACGGCGTTATCCAGCACCGGATTCTGCAGCTGATCCGGCGGGATGGCGAAGGCCAGAGTGTAGAGTTTCGCTTTCAGGGTTTTCACGTTGGCGTAAATACCGGCGGCCGGGAAACGTGGCAGTGCCTGTGGGTGTGACATGGGGCCCACCGGACCGGACTGCTGGCCGAAAGCCAGATAGCCTTTCTCCCGCAGCCACGCGGCGATTTCCAGATTGAATTCACCGTAAGGGTAAGCCAGCAGTTTATAGCTGTGGCCGGTTTCTTCCCGGATTCTCTGTTCCGCCGCTACCACTTCCTGCGTCAGCCAGTCAGACAGTGACAGTCCGGCCGGTTGTTCGATCAGGTAAGGATGATGGACAGAGTGGTTGGCAATCAGACCGCCGTGTTCCTGCATGTCACGCAACTGCTCCCAGCTCATCACTCCCTGATAATGTCTGTCGACGGCATCCGTGTTCACAAATACGGTAAACGGCCACTGACGGGCTTTGAGCAGCGGATAGGCATTGTGGTAAATGGAATCGTAGGCATCGTCGAAGGTAATCGCCACCGACTTTTCCGGCAGCGCTTCGCCGGCGCGGATTTTGTGTATGGCGTCATTAAGGTCGACGACCCGCATGCCTTCCTGCTCCAGCAGCTGCAGGTGCTGACTGAAATCCTCCGGACTGATGCTGGTGGATGGCGGGGTGGTGCTGTCGACGTGGTGGTATTGCAGAATAATCAGCTGGGCCCGGCTCAGGCCGGCGCTGCACATCAGAATCAGGGACAGAAACAGTCGGAAAATCATGGGTACCGGGTTTTTAATCGTTGAAAGGCTGCCTGTATGCGGCAGAAATGTTGTTTTTCCCCGCCGCGGTCAGGGTGGTGACGCATGGCAAGGCGGCGGTATTGTAGCCTGATTTCTTCGGCTGTCACGGGTACTGAGAGTTCCAGCAGGGCGAGATCGTCCTGCTGACTTTCCGGCAGCAGCATCTGTTGCCAGAAACTGCCGAGCAGGGCTTCAACCGTTTCCCGGTCTGTTTCCAGTTCCGCGAGGTTGAGATAATAGTCGGCCAGACTGTCGTGCGCTGCCGGCTGCAGGGTGTGTGCAGGCTGCCAGGGAATGCGCTGGATTCTCAGGGCACTGATTTCCAGCCCGGCACTGCCCGCGGCGGCCCATTGCCGGCGCAGCTGGTAGAGGCAGTGCATGAGAATAAAATGGCTGCGGAACAGCAGCAGCGGTTCACTGAGCGCATCGGGGCGGAAAAACCCCTGCTCAGGCGCCTGCAGCCAGCGCATCAGTTCGTATTCTGTCACTGCCTGGCCCGGACTCAGGTAACAGTCCAGCAGGGCAATCAGCGGCGTGAAACCGGTATCAGTACCGGCGTGGGAAAGATCGGCGGAAGTCATGTACTGCATTCTAGCAGAATCACACCTCAGTGCCGGTCGGGGTCGGTCTCTTCAATCAGGCGACGGGCGAAACGCGGCAGGTGATGTTTGATGCGGTTGAGATGCTTGGAGGTACGGGCAAAGCGTGCCCGCAGGTTACGCAGGCGATGGCGCATGGCCGGCAGGCTGCTGACCAGCATCGACAGACCCAGCACGATAAGGATGATGCCCAGCGGAACAGGCATTGGCGTCACGATAACCCCGAGCAGCACCAGCAGGCTGCCGGAGACGATATTCAGGCCCCGTAGAATCATCTGCATAGGCACAAACTGAGTTAAGCGTCATACTGTCAGGCTTCTGTTGCGAACAGATGACGGCAGTCAATTACACAGGTCACTATGAGCGAAGAGAACAACAAGCCGTTGCCACGGCGTGCACACCTGATCACCCCGGAAGGGGAGCAGACACTGAAGGATGAATACGACTTCCTGTGGCGAAAGGAGCGGCCACGGGTCACGCAGGAAGTCTCTGATGCGGCCAAACAGGGCGACCGCTCGGAAAATGCCGAATATATCTATGGCAAGAAACGGCTGCGCCAGATCGACGGCCGCCTGCGCTTTCTGAAAAAGCGGCTGGAGCTGGTGACGGTGGTTGACCGTGTACCGGCGGATCCGTCGCGGGTGTATTTCGGTGCCTGGATTGAACTGGAAGATGATGACGGCGAGGTGTCACGTTACCGCATTGTCGGTGAAGACGAGATTGACCTGAAACGCGGTTATATCAGCGTTGATGCACCACTGGCGCGTGGCCTGATGGGCAAGCCGGTGGATGATGAAGTCACGGTATTGCTGCCGAAAGGGGAAACAACCTATTACATTCTGGCGGTCAGTTACCAGCGGCCGGCATGGGACCGGGCATCTTCCGGAACGGCGGTCTTTGCCGACGATAATCCCTGAGCAGCCCGTGACTGTTCTGCTAGGCTTATCAGCAGGGAGGATCATTATGTACCGATTCCGGAATCTCAGGCTGACAATAGCAGGGTTGCTGCTGGCCACAGCGGGCGTGATGCAGGCAGAAACGGTGAGCGACGATCCGCTGGCGGAGATTTACAAACTGCCGGTGTGGATTGATCAGGTCAGTCGCGTCTGTCCGTGGAAGTCCACCGCCGGCGCAGGTTATATCCGCCTGATCAGAACCGACCGTAACAGCCACCATGGCCTGTATATTCAGTGGGTCCGCAAAGGCATTGCCGGCGCTCCGACGCAGGCGACCTCAACCGTGCAGGTGGAAGAGCTGGAGCAGCGTTATCAGGTTCGCCTGACCATGCCACAGGCGCAGCTGCAGCCGGACAGCTGCCATCTGACGGCGCTGGCCGAAGCCATCAGTAACGAACGCCGTTATCAGCTGGATTTTATTCTCAAAGGGCCGGGGGATTATAAACTGGAGGTCACCCACCTGCTGGAAGGCGGCCTCTGAGGCCTCAGTCGAGATTCACCACGTCCAGCCGGGTAAACAGGTGGCCTTTATCCTGTTTATCCTGCAGGGTGATGAAATCAAACAGCTCGCGGTCACCCAGCTGTGACGGCGCCACATTGCAGATGGCGGCAAAAATATTCTCTGAACGGCCGGGCTGCACTCTGTCCCATTCCTCCAGCATCATTTTGATGTTCTGACGCTGCAGATTTTCCTGTGAACCGCACAGGTTGCAGGGAATGATCGGAAACTCTTTGGCGGTGGCGTAGCGCTCAATGTCTTTTTCTTTGCAGTATGCCAGCGGTCGGATGAGGACGTGCTTCTGATCATCGCTCAGCAGTTTTGGCGGCATGGCTTTCAGCTTGCCGCCATGAAACATGTTCAGGAACAGGGTTTCGATAATATCGTCACGGTGGTGGCCGAGAGCGATTTTATTGGCACCGATACTTTCGGCGAAACCGTACAGGGTGCCGCGGCGCAGGCGGGAGCAAAGACCACAGGTGGTTTTTCCTTCCGGAATGATCTCCTTCACTACGCTGTAGGTATCTTTTTCGACGATATGGTATTCGATACCCAGCTGGCTCAGGTAGTGCGGCAGAATGTGTTCCGGAAAGCCGGGCTGCTTCTGGTCCATATTGACTGCCACCAGTTCAAAGTTCACTGGCGCGCTCTTCTGCAGACTCATCAGAATATCCAGCATGGTGTAGGAATCCTTGCCGCCGGACAGACACACCATCACCTTGTCACCGTCTTCGATCATACGGTAATCCTCAATGGCTTTACCGACGTTACGGCGCAGGCGTTTCTGCAGCTTGTTGAATTCTGTGCGCTCCTTACGGGCGCCTGGATCGTTGGTCATAAGATTCCTGATGCCGGCCTGAATACCGGTTGGCCTGAGAATAGGGCGCGCATTTTAACCAAGAAAGTGGCTGGCGTCAGCCGCCGGGCGGTATGGCAGGCGTGATGGCAGCGGAAACGGCCGTGCAGCTGTGCAAGTCCGGCCGGATCAAGGGTCAGGCGGCGGCTTCGGCGCCGGCGTCTTCTTCCAGACGGTTGCAGGTGGCGATGAATTCCTCTTCGCTGATATCGCTTTTCGGGTGATAGAGGCGCTTCCAGAGTTGTGCCAGTTCTTCCGGCTCCGGGTTGTCCGACAGGGAAAACTCCGGATTGCGGGCATAAATCAGCCAGGCAATGGCGGTGGTATAAGACAGATTGGTGGTCAGTTCCGCATGGGGATTGCTGAGAAAGTCATGCTGGCTGGCCAGGCCGCGCACGGTACTCGCCAGTTCGGCATGCTGGGCCAGATAATCATCCCAGACATGACGGTGGGTGAGGCTCTGAATCTGATACAGACCGGATGCCCGCTGCCCTTCGGGTTTCAGATGTGAGCCCAGCCCGGATTCCTGCGCGGCGGTGGCCAGCAACAGGCGGGCGGCGCCCGGCGCGGTGACGCCAATGCGCTGCAGTGTCGGCTCGATAACCCAACGGGTCAGTTCTTTGGCACAGATACCCATGCTTACCTCCTGATGCGCCAGAGCAGTGGGATGGCGCTGATACTGAAAGCTTAGATCAGTTTCGTTTGTCTGCGGATGGCTTATACCAAGGGATAACAATAAACCGACAGAAAGCGACATAATCCGGTCTTTCTGAGTGGATACCTGCATATCAAATACCAAAAAGCCGGTCAGAGACCGGCTTTTTGTGGTGCAGAGTAGGGACGTTATTCCTGTTCCGTCGCCGTGGTGCAGCTTACATCCTGATTGAGGCCAGCCAGTTCGTACAGAGTATCCGGATCCAGCAGGATCACTTCTTTACCCTGAGTTTCAATCAGGCTGTTTTTCTGGAAGCGGGTAAATACGCGGCTGATGGTTTCCACCGCCAGGCCCAGATAATTACTGATATCGACCCGGGACATCGGCAGGCGGAATTGCGTGGCTGAGAAACCACGGCGTTGATAACGCTGGGAAATATCCAGCAGGAAAGAGGCCACGCGCTCTTCGGCGTTCTTTTTACTCAGCAGCAGCATCATATTCTGATCGTGGCGGATTTCGGTGCCCATGGTGCGCATCAGCTGCTTGCGCAGGTCCGGCAGGTCATCCGCCAGGCTTTCCAGCTGGGTCAGAGGAATTTCACACACGGTGGTGGTTTCCAGCGCTTTGGCGGTCAGCGGGTAGTTACCGTTATCGTAACCGGCCAGACCGATCAGCTCACTGGCAAGGTGGAAGCCGGTGATCTGTTCTTCACCGTTGCTGGCCAGCGTGTAGGTCTTCAGGGCACCGGTACGGACGGCAAACACAGACTGGAAGGGCTCTCCCTGCTGAAACAGCAGCTGACCCTTCTGGATCGGACGGCCGCGGCGGATGATGTCATCCAGGCGCTCCATATCCGAGTCATTCAGGGACAGTGGCAGACACAGTGCATTCAGCGAACAGGTCTGGCAGTGTGGTTGAGTACCCCGCAGTGGAGCGTGTGCAGCTTGGGTTGGTTTCATAGCGGTAATCCTGATAAACACCCGGATAAACAGGGTGATCGTTCTGGCTGAGGGTGTGGGTAATATCAGTCAGTAAAGGCCATTCTGTCAAGGATGAAACCAGACCACCCAGCCGGTCCATAAACCGTAGATCATCAGTAACAGCCCGGCCAGACGGCGGATATGGCGGTTGCCCAGCAGCGGTGTCAGCAGGCTGCCGGCCATGGTTCCGGCAAACAGAGCCGGCAGGGTCCCCAGGCCGAATGCCACCATCGCCAGCGCGCCAGTCAGCGGCTGACCATTGGCAGCAACCCAGCTGAGGGTGCTGTAAATCAGACCGCAGGGCAGCCAGCCCCACAGCATACCGAGCAGAAACTGGTCGCGTACGCGGGACGATTTCAGCATCTGTCCGGTTAATGGTTGCAGCCGTTTCCAGAGAATATTGCCCAGCTGTTCAAAATGCGTCAGCAGACTTGACCAGCGCGCCACATAGAGTCCCATCAGAATCAGCATCACGGCGGCCAGCGTGCGCAGGGCCAGCATCAGGGAATCATTCAGGCTCTGCAGCCATAAGCCCAGAGCGCCGACGATGGTGCCGGCAATGGCATAACTGAGAATGCGGCCACTGTTAAACAGCAGTGCAGCGCTGACACGGTGCTTGCCGGCGCGGCTGCCGATCGCCGCAGCAATACCACCGCACATCACTAAGCAGTGGCTGGAGCCGAACAGGCCGAGCAGGAAAGCGGTCAGCAGAGAGAGAGGTTCAGTCATGATGGATCAGCAGGTCAGGGTTTACCGGTGCCGGACTGGTCGTCCTGAGTGGTGTCGGCCTCATCGTTTTTTTTGTCCTGATGCGGCAGATCGTCGTCATCAAACAGGATGCGGTGAGCCGGGGAATCCAGGTCTTCAAACTGACCGCTGCGCACAGCCCAGAAAAAGACCAGGACAGCCAGACCGATCAGGATGATCGACAGCGGAACCAGCGCGTAAATAATGTCCATGGCTCAAACCTCAGAACGGGCGCCCGGCAGACGGGTCAGGCGCAGAGCATTGGTGACAACCAGCAGTGAGCTGAGTGACATACCGATGGCAGCCGCCCAGGGAGGCACGTAGCCCGCTGCTGCAACCGGCAGGGCGATGAGATTGTACAGCAAAGCCCAGCTGATGTTCTGAATTATGATACGGCGGGTCTTGGCGGCGCCGCTGAAGGCAGTCAGCAGCGTTTCCAGGCGGCCGTTGGTGAGCATGGCGTCGGCGTTGGTTTTCGCCAGATCACTGGCTTCGTTCACCGCCAGTGCAATATCGGCGCCGGCCAGCACCGGCACATCATTGATGCCATCACCAACCATCAGCACCACATCGCCCTGTTGCTGCCACTGGCGCACGGTGCGGAGTTTTTCTTCCGGCGATATCCCGCTTTTGAGATCACGGATGCCCAGTTCCTGTGCAACCCGTGGCCCGGATTCACCGGGATCACCGGTCAGCAGGGACACCTGAATACCCCGCTTGTGCAGGCCGTCGACAATCTGGGCGGCATTGCGGCGCAGGCTGTCATTGAGGCGGAACCAGCCCAGTGGCTGGCTGTCACTGGCGAGCAGCAGCCATTGTCCTGGCAGGCTGCTGTCAGGTTCCGGCACGCTGGCCTGCGGCCAGGCAAAATCGGCGCGGCCAAGGCGCAGTGCCTGATGGTTCCAGACGCCCATAATACCCTGGCCGGCCAGCTGTTCCACGCCACTGACTTCGGCGGCGCGCACGTGGCGGAAGGCACGGGCAATCGGGTGGGTTGAGTGCTTTTCCAGTCCGGCGGCCAGACTCTGCAGGGTTGCGCTGTCGAGTCCGGCCAGCGGGATAATGTCTTCCAGCGTCAGCCGCCCCTGAGTCAGGGTGCCGGTCTTGTCGAATACCACTCGGTTAACCTTGTTCAGTGCCTCCAGCACGTGGCCTTTGCTGATCAGCAGGCCGCGTTCACGCAGGGTGGCGGTGGCGGCGGTCAGTGCAGTCGGCGTTGCCAGCGACAGGGCACAGGGACAGGTGACGACCAGCACGCTGAGGGCGATAAAGAAGGCGTGATCGTTACCGGCCAGCCACCAGAAACTGAATACCGAGACGGAAATCACCAGCACGGCCAGCACAAACCAGCTGGCGACTTTATCGGCCAGCAGGGCGACGCGGGGTTTTTCCTGCTGGGCGCGGTCCATCAGACGCATGATGGTGGACAGCTGCGCTTCGGCACCGGTGGCAGTAACCTTCATCAGCAGCGGACTTTCGACGTTGAAAGTGCCGCCGATCAGATTGTCGCCGGGTTGTTTGCGGATTGGCAGGTACTCGCCGGTGAGGGCAGCTTCATCCACCGAGCTGCGCCCTTCCAGCACCACACCGTCAGCGGGAATCGCGTAGCCGGGTTTCAGACGCAGGATATCGCCACAGCGGATATCTTCGCTGGCGATTACCTGCTCTTCGCCGTCATCCACCCGCAGGGCCACATTCGGCAGCAGGGTCAGCAGGTTATTGCCGGCCTGGCCCATGCGGTGGCGGGCACGCATTTCCAGAAAGCGGCCCAGCAGCAGGAAGAAGGTAAACATGCAGACCGAGTCGAAATAGACTTCTTTGCCCTGATTGAAAGTGCTCCAGATACTGGCGCAGAAGGCGAGGGCGATGGCCAGAGATACCGGCACATCCATGGTCAGGTGACGGCTGCGCAGGTCGCGCAGCGCGGCATCAAAAAAGGGTCTGGCGCCGTACAGCACCACCGGCAGGGTCAGCACCATGGCGGCCATGCGCATAAAGAATTCGTACTGCTCTGCCATGCCGACGTACAGCGGCACGGAAATCATCATCACCTGCATCATGCCGATGCCGGCGACGGCCAGACGGCGGATGGCTGTTTTGCCTTCGCGCGCGCGCTGTTCTTCCTGCTCAGTGGCGGAGAAGGGAGAGGCTTTATAACCCAGGCGGTAAATGGCTTCGGCGATGCTGGATACCGGAATGCGGTCATAATCCCAGCGTACCACCAGACGGTGATTGGACAGGTTCAGGGTGGCCTGTGTCACCCCCGGTAACTGCGCTACCCGGTGCTCAATCAGCCAGGCGCAGGCCGCGCAGCTGATGCCATCAATAATAAAGGTGGCTTCGGCCTGGTTGTCATCGCCCTGATTGCGTGCCACAAAACGGCGTTGCATAGCTTCACTGTCGTACAGGGTGAGGGAATCGCGGGCGGTCAGATCGGTGTCGTCGAATTCGGCCGGTGACAGTTCCGGCAGTTCGGTACGGTGACGGTAATAGTCTTTCAGGCCACTGGCGATAATGGTTTCGGCAATGGCTTTACAGCCGGGGCAGCACATGGGGCGCGCCTTGCCATCGATGACGACCGACCAGCGTTCGCCATCCGCATCAGGCTCACCACAATGGAAGCAGGGCTCAGAGGTGGAGGGTTTGCTCATTTGGCCTGAAAGTGAACGGCTTTTCCGGCTTCAATCAGATGAGTGGCACGTACCCGCCAGCCCTGCACCGGGCTCTGCAGCCACAGGTGGCGGCGTTCCGGCAGAACCAGTTCGTTGACGCCGGCATAGCTGCCGTCACTCATTTTCTGCAGCATCACCGACATATCGCGGGTTTCCAGCGTCGGGTGAATCATCTGCAGGGTCAGGGTATCCGGCTTTTCGTCGAAATAGCCGTCCAGCGTGAGGCGGATTTCATCGGCGGTAAAGACCACGTCGGCGACCACCTGCAGACGTTCGGCTTTTTTGTCAGCTTCCATATTTTCGGTGTAGCTGACACCGTCTTTGTAGTAGCTGTCGCTGACCAGGGAATCCTGTCCGCTGAGTGCCAGTTTGAGCATGACAAAACCCCAGATAATGGCCAGCAGCGGAATTCCGGCTACCAGATAGACCATAGGTTCTTTGTACCAGGGGGAGTGTTGTTCGGCAGTTTTCATGGCGCTCTGTGTGACCTGATGCGGAAATAAAAAACCGCCCAAGTGTAACCACTTGGGCGGTCAGTCTCCAGTAGGGTTTTGTCAGTAAGCGCGGGGATTACTGACGCGGAGCAATAAAGCGGGTTTCTTCGCGGTCGATTTCATTGCCGCTTGCGGCATCGGTCACGACGAATTCAACATCCACTTTGCTCTCTTTCAGGTGAACTTTTTCCGGGTCCATTTCCAGTGTCACCAGCACTTCTTTCAGTTCGTTCACTTTCAGATCCTGACGGGCTTCCGCATCCATAATGATGCCTTCCGGTGCATCAATGCTGAGAATATATTCGCGGTCGTTCTGCGACATGTTCATCAGCTTTACGGTGTAGGAATTGGTAATGGTGTCATTCACGGTCCACTGATACAGGGCGCCACGGTCGCGCTCGATATCCAGACGGAAACCGGTACGGGTGGTCAGGGCATAACCGAAGGCTGACAGCATGACCAGCATGACCAGCGAGTAACCGACCAGACGCGGACGGAAGAAATGTGTCTTCTGACCTTCCAGCTCATTTTCGGTGGTGTAACGGATCAGGCCTTTCGGTTTCTCCAGTTTTTCCATAATGGAGTCACAGGCGTCAATACACAGGGCGCAGCCGATACACTGATACTGCATACCGTCGCGGATATCGATACCGGTCGGACAGACCTGCACACACAGGGAGCAGTCAACGCAGTCGCCGAGTTTATTCTGATCGTCGGCATCTTCTTTTTTCTTGCTGCGTTTACCGCGTGGTTCACCACGGTTGTAATCGTAAGAAACCGCCAGTGTATCCGGGTCGTACATAACGGACTGGAAGCGGGCGTAAGGGCACATGTAAATACACACCTGCTCACGCATCCAGCCGGCATTCAGGTAAGTCAGCACGGTAAAAATGCCGATCCAGATATAGGCCCAGTGGCTGGCATCAAGTGCCAGGAATTCAGGAATCAGCTCACGGATCGGACTGAAATAACCGACAAAGGTTACGCCGGTCCAGAAGGCGACCAGCAGCCAGAGAATATGTTTGCTGGCTTTTTTGCGCAGCTTAGTGGCGGACATCGGCTCGTTATCCAGCTTGATGCGCTGGTTACGGGTACCTTCGGTGCGCTCCTCGATCCACATAAAAATAAAGGACCAGGCAGACTGCGGGCAGGTATAACCACACCAGATACGGCCGGCAATGTTGGTTACAGTGAACAGACCAAAGGCCGAAATAATCAGCAGCCAGGACAGCAGCATAAAATCCTGCGGCCAGAAGGTAACGCCGAAAATGTGGAACTGACGGGCAGGGAGATCAAACAGAATGGCCTGACGTCCGTCCCAGTTCAGCCACGCAGCACCGAAATAAGAAAGCATCAGTGCCCACAGGGTCCAGGTTCTCAGCTTCTGGAACAGGCCCTGAATTTCACGCACGTAAATCTTTTTACGTTTTTCGTACAGACTCTGGTTTTTGGGTGTGACGTTTTTGACCGGAATATTACTCATAACGGCAAATCACCTTGGTTGGATGTGCAGATCGGCGTTTTACAGAAGGGAGGGTTACCTCTGTCACGCTCTATATAACGTCCTGATTATATAGTCAGGGAGCCGCGGCACTAATGAAAAAAGCGGCTCAAAGCCGCTTTTTTCAGGTTTTATTGCCTTAGCTCAAGCCCGGAAAATATCACCCTTTCCGGGCTGACGTTTACTTGTTGGACAGAGAGTAAACGTAAGCTGTCAGCAGATGAATTTTCGCATCGGCGTTGTTGCCAAGAATTTCTGCGTGCGCAGGCATCTTGCCGCTACGGCCGTTTTTCAGCGTAAATTCGATCTGTTTGCTGGAACCACCATACAGCCAGATATCGTCAGTCAGGTTCGGGGCACCAACTGCCTGGTTACCTTTACCGTCAGGGCCGTGACAGGCCATACAGATCTGCTGGAACTGAGGCGCAGCTGCTTCAGCGGCGGCGGCGTCATGCTTCAGACCAGACAGGCTGCGAACGTACTGAACCATATTAGCGGTGCCTTCTTCACCCAGAACTGCACCCCATGCCGGCATCGCACCCTGGCGGCCGTGAGTGATGGTCTGTTTGATGGTGTCAGGCGCGCCGCCGTACAGCCAGTCGTTGTCAGTCAGGTTCGGGAAGCCCTGAGCGCCTTTGGCGTTGGAGCCGTGACACACAGAACAGTTGCTCTTGAACAGACGCTGACCGGACTGCAGAGCTTCTTCGTCATGAATCAGATCTGCTACCGGGGTGGCAGAGTATTTGGCATACAGCGGAGCAATCTCCTGATCGAATGCCTGAACTTCTGCTTTCCACTGGTTAGTGGAGGTCCAGGTCACTTCTTCGCCGTCCACGGTTACTGTGAACAGGCCGTTGAAGTTACCGAAACCGTATGCGCCCAGATAAATAAAACCGAACACGATGGTGCCCCAGAACATGAATACCCACCAGCGTGGCAGCGGGTTGTCGTATTCCTGAATACCGTCGTAGTCATGACCAGTGGTCTGGTCAGTTTCTTCCTTCCGCATGCCGCGACTGCTGTACATGATCAGCACGGCACAGCCAATAATGGATCCCAGAGTGATCAGGGTGATCCACACTTGCCAGAATGTACCTAACATAATTACTTACTCCGATCTTTATCGTCGTGCAGCGGATTGCCGTCATCGTCGTCAATAAACGGAATATTGGCATCGTCATCGAAACGCTTCTTGCGGCTGGAGCCATAGGCCCACCAGATGATGCCACTGAAAGCTATGAGGGCGAAAACGCTGCCCAGACCGCGCACGTCGTTAATATCCATGGGATTACCGTTTGGTTACTACAGTGCCCAGGTGCTGCAGGTATGCAACGAGGGCTTCGATTTCAGGTTTACCGTCAACTGCGTCTTTGGCAGTTTCGATGTCTTCATCCGTGTATGGCACACCGACCACACGCAGAGCTTCCATCTTCTTGCCGGTCAGACGACCGTCAACCTTGTCTTCGAACAGCCATGGATAGGATGGCATGATGGACTCAGGTACAACGTCACGTGGGTTGTACAGGTGAGCACGGTGCCATTCATCGGAGTAGCGTCCGCCAACACGGGCCAGATCCGGACCGGTACGCTTGGAGCCCCACAGGAACGGGTGCTCGTAAACGCTTTCACCGGATACGGAGTAAGGACCGTAGCGTTCGGTTTCCGAACGGAAAGGACGGACCATCTGGGTGTGACATACGTGACAGCCTTCACGGATGTAAATATCACGGCCTTCCAGCTGCAGGGCAGTGTATGGCTCCAGACCTTCCACAGGTTTGTTGGTATCGGCATGCCAGAACAGTGGGACGATCTCAACCATGCCGCCCCAGCTCAGAGCGATTACGATCATCACCACCATCAGTGGCAGACTGCGTTCAATACTATCGTGTTTAATCATATCTGCTACTCCTTAAGCCTGAGCTGCTACTGCGTTGCCAGCTTCTTTATTGGCTTTGCGCACAGTCATGTACACGTTGTAAGCCATGATCAGCATACCCAGCAGGAACAGAGCACCACCCAGTACACGAACAACATAACCCGGGTGAGAGGCTTCAACTGATTCAACAAAGCTGTAGGTCAGGGTGCCGTCAGCGTTCACTGCGCGCCACATCAGACCCTGCATGATGCCGTTCACCCACATGGATGCGATGTACAGAACGGTACCGACAGTGGCCAGCCAGAAGTGAATGTTGATCAGTTTGATGGAGTGCATTTCGCCGGCTTTACGGCCGAACAGTGCAGGAATCAGGTTGTACAGGGCTCCGATGGAAACCATGGCAACCCAGCCCAGAGCGCCGGAGTGCACGTGACCAATGGTCCAGTCAGTGTCGTGCGACAGAGCGTTAACGGTCTTGATGGACATCATCGGGCCTTCGAAGGTAGACATACCGTAGAAAGACAGGGAAACCACCAGGAAACGCAGGATCGGGTCGGTACGCAGTTTGTGCCATGCACCGGACAGGGTCATCATACCGTTGATCATACCGCCCCAGCTTGGTGCCAGCAGGATCAGGGACATAACCATACCCGCAGTCTGAGCCCAGTCAGGCAGTGCAGAGTAGTGCAGGTGGTGACCACCGGCCCATACATAGATGGAAATCAGGGCCCAGAAGTGCACGATGGACAGACGGTAAGAGTAAACCGGACGGCCAGCCTGCTTAGGCACGAAGTAGTACATGATGCCGAGGAAACCCGCAGTCAGGAAGAAACCTACCGCATTGTGGCCCCACCACCACTGGATCATGGCATCAATGGTACCCGGCCAGATGGAGTAAGACTTGGTCAGGGAAACCGGAATTGCCAGGTTGTTACCGATGTACAGAATCGCAATCATGATCATGAAGGCTGCGAAGAACCAGTTGGCAACGTAGATGTGGCTTTCCTTACGGATCGCGATGGTGCCCAGGAAGTTCACAACATACGCCACCCATACCAGCGCAACCAGAATATCAATCGGCCATTCCAGCTCGGCGTATTCTTTGGTTGAGGTCAGGCCCAGTGGCAGAGTGATGGCAGCCAGGACAATAACTAATTGCCAGCCCCAGAACGTAAAGCTCGCCAGCGTGTCGGAGAACAGAGTGGTGCGACAGGTACGCTGCACGATGTAATAGGAAGTAGCGAACAGGGCGCTACCACCAAAGGCAAAGATAACAGCGTTGGTGTGCAGCGGACGCAGACGTCCGAATGACAGCCACGGCGTATCAAAGTTCAGGGCAGGAAATGCCAGCTGAGCAGCGATGAGGACACCGACCGCCATGCCAACAATGCCCCAGACTACAGTCATGATGGCAAATTGTCTTACCACCTTGTAGTTGTACTCGGGATGGTCAAATGCTGTGCTCATGATCAGATTCCATTTAACAGCGGGATTGAGGGTTAGAAAAATCGGCGCAATTATGGTGTTTGGTGCCTTTTTTTGCAATCAAACACTGGAAAAACACCTGATTTTACAGCAGGTTAACCTGCTTTTATCCGGGTAATGATTCTCAGCTGAGAATGGCTCTCAATAAGAGCGGTCCGGCTTTGGTCATTACCTCGCCGTGCTGAGTGCAGGATCAGGCCTGTTCTTATCACGGTCAGGCAAATCATAAGGATATGCGTCCTGCGAATCTTGATATAGCGCAAGGTGGGCTGGGGACGGAAATCTCAATTTCAACAGCCGCGGGAACTTTTCACAGCAGAAGCAGAATGATGAGTAAAAACTATCAGCTTGACGGGCCGGATGACGCCCCACTTTTTATTCTGGCACACGGTGCCGGAGCCGGCTGCGACAGCGATTTTATGCAGCAGATGGCCGCCCTGCTGATCCGGCGCGGAATCGCGGTGGTGCGTTTTGATTTCCCTTATATGGAACAGAGCCGGGTGGACGGAAAACGTAGGCCGCCGTCAAAGGCACCGGCGCTGATGGACGATTTCTGCCGCCTGATTCAGCAGCTCGGCAGGCCCTGTGTCATTGGTGGTAAATCCATGGGCGGGCGTATCGCCAGTATGATTTATCAGCAGGATGACCTGCCACAGGTGAAAGGCTGCGTCTGCCTGGGTTACCCGTTCCATCCGCCGGGTAAACCCGACCGCCTGCGCACGGATCATCTGCAGACGCTGACAAAACCCCTGCTGATTGTGCAGGGTAGCCGTGATGCATTGGGCAGTCAGGAGGAGGTGCGGGGCTATGCGCTGGCTGACAACATCGGCTGGCTGTGGCTGGAAGACGGCAATCACGATCTGAAACCGCGCAAAGCGTCCGGTTTTACGCACGCTCAGCATCTTGAGTCGGCGGCGGATGCCATCGCCGCTTTCGTCCGCCAGCAGTTGCTCTGCTGAAACAGAAAAGCCGCCGGAGCGGCGGCTTATGGTCAGTCTGTGCCTGATCAGGCGGTCAGAACGGTAATTTTTTCCTGATCCTTGAGGATAGGTTTGATGGCCGCCAGCAGAGCAGCACGCTGATCGGTGTGCTTCCACAGATCCCAGGCGGCTTCACTCTGCCAGTTGGTGATGATCACCCGGTGATAGCTGTTGGCAGCATCTTTGTAGTTCACCCCGGACACATAGCCGGGCGCTTCCACCATGGTACGCAGCATATTTTTCATGATTTCCTCATAAGTGGATTCCATGCCTTCGGCAATGGTCCGCTCAATGATCACCTTAATCATGGGTGTTCCTTATTCCGTTACAGAGATGTGTTTAAGTGGCAGAACGGTGCCTGCCAATGGCTCTAAGTTAGTCCGCGGCTGCAGTGAATGCAACGGTACAGGGCGGGGGCTGCCGGCCATGGTATTGTAGATGTAAATGAAAATAACTGTTCCAAAGTAACACTAATGATAAATATTATCATTTGAATTCGTGACTGTTAGGATGCCTGCCGGTTTACGCTGACGGCCATTAAGAGACCGCGGCTCAACAGACAGTCAATAAAGGTGGGATATGAAACAGGCTCATACACGGACATTCAAGCTGGCGGTAATGCCATTCAGTATCGCTCTGGCCAGTCAGGCACTGGCGGCGGATGACGGGGCGGTCGATCTGGGTAAGACAGTGGTTACGGCATCCGGGTTTGAGCAATCCGTGATGGATGCACCGGCCAGTATTACCGTGCTGACCCGTGAAGATCTGGAAACCAAACGGTTCCGCGACCTGGCGGAAGCACTGTCCGGGGTAGAAGGGATTGATGTGCTGGGCAGTACCGGTAAAGCCGGTGGTCTGGATATCCGTATCCGTGGTATGAGCAGCGATTACACCCTGATTCTGCTGGATGGCCGGCGGCAGAATCTGGGTGGTGATTCCACGCCTAATGGTTTTGGCGACACCCAGAACAGTCTGATGCCGCCGCTGTCGGCTATTGAACGGATCGAAGTCATCCGCGGGCCGATGTCGACTCTGTATGGCGCTGATGCGATGGGCGGTGTTATCAACATTATTACCCGTAAGGTTGCCAGTGAGTGGGGCGGTACTATCCGCCAGGAAACCGGTACACCGGAAAGCACCGACTGGGGCGTGTCACAGAAAACCGACCTGTACGCCAGTGGTCCTCTGGTCGATGGCCTGGCGGGTCTGACTGTACGTGGTGGAATTTATCATCGTGAGGCATCTGATCTGGTATCCGCCCCCGGCGTGACGCCATCCGGCCGTAACCCGGCACCGGGTGAAAGTCGTCAGTACAGCCTCGGTGCACGGCTGATGTTAACCCCGGACGAAGATCACGATATCTGGCTGGATGTCGACCGCGGCCGCACCTGGTACAACAATGACGACGCCCGCCTGGGGACGCTGGATACCGATGCCAGTGCGCGTGGTTATGAAGATGCGCTGGAAATGAACCGCGATCAGATCGCCATCGGTCACAGCGGACGTTTCTCCGCCGGTACGCTGGATTCCAGTCTGATGCGCACCGTCAATGAAACCATTGGCCGTACCATTCCGAGCAATACCCGCCCGGCCGGTGATCCGGAGATCGGCACTGGCCGTCAACTGGAAACTACCAATACCGTATTTGATACCAAATTCGTCGCCCCTGTTGGTCTGAATCATAAAATCACCGTTGGTGGTCAGTACTGGAATGCGGAGCTGATTGATGGCCTGCTGCCTGACAGCGACCACAGTCAGAATATGTGGTCGGTGTTTGTCGAAGATGAATGGCATCTGACCGAAGACGTATCGGCTACTTTTGGTGCCCGTCGTGATGATCACGATGCTTTTGGTGAGCAGATCAGCCCACGTCTGTATCTGGTCTGGAATGCATCAGAACAGGTGACGCTGAAAGGCGGTATCAGCCAGGGCTTTAAAGCGCCGGATCTGAACCAGCTGATTGATGGTGTTAACGGCATCAGCGGACAGGGTACCCGGCTGAATATCGGTAACCCGGAACTGGATCCGGAAGTCAGCACCAGCAGGGAAATTGCCCTGTTGTTCGATGATATGCGCGATACAACCGGTTCCATCACCCTGTTCCATAACAAAATCAAAGACCGTATCTCCAGTGAAGGGGACTGTACGCAGGCATTTATTTCCAGCTGTGTGTACAACCCGACAGCGACTTACAACATCAACACTGATGAAGCCAAAACGTGGGGCGCCGAGCTGACCGGCCAGTTGCCACTGAGTGCCAGCGTGATGCTGAGTGCCAACTACACCTGGACTGACAGCGAAGTTACCAATGACGGTGAGAAAGACGGCCAGCTCAGTAACACCCCGGAGCACATGGCCAATGCACAGCTGCGCTGGGCCGTCAGTGATGTATTCAGCCTCTGGCTGCGCGGCGAATACCACGGTGAAAGTAACCGTTTCACTGGTGACTATGACAACCTGAGTGAAGCGAATCAGGCTGTTTATGACGCCGTTGGTGATCTGCAGGCTTATACCCTGTTCCATCTGGGTGGTGCCTATCAGGTATCTGAGCAGGTGGCGCTGAATGCCTCCATCAGTAACCTGGCAGACAAAGACTTCCGCGATTTCAGCACCTACGACTCCGACGGTGATGGCACCGCAGATGCCTGGGCCAGCGAATATTTCCAGGGTGGCCGCAGCATTACCGGTACCACGCTGCCTGGCCGTACTTTCTGGCTGTCAGCCAACATCACTTTCTGATCCTGCCACTTTACAGTTGCCGGGCCTCTCCCCGGCAGCCGCTTTTATGCTGACAAAAGCAGACAGTTCTGAGCTGTAAAGGCTCAGGCTGTCTTCTTATTATTGACCTATGAATAAGAACGCTTCTCCTTTTTATTACCGTATCCTGCCCGGCACTGTGCGCCAATGGCACTGGATCAGTTCGGCCGTCTGTCTGGCCGGCATGCTGCTGTTTGCGCTGACCGGCATTACCCTCAATCACGCTGCCGATATCGAGGCCAGCCCGCAAACCACCACGGTCGAAGCTGAGCTGAGCGAAGGGATGCTGACACTGCTGAACAAACGGGATGACGGGCCGCTGCCGCTGGCGGTGCGGCGCTGGCTGCTGGATCAGCAGCACATCAGTACGCCGGACAGCGGTGCGGAATGGGATGAGGCAGAAGTGTATCTGGCGTTGCCCAGACCCGGTGGTGACGCCTGGCTCAGCATCGACCGCCATAGCGGTGAACTGATTTATGAACAAACCGACCGCGGGCTGGTGTCGTATCTCAACGATCTGCATAAAGGCCGTAATACCAGCGCGGCGTGGTCATGGTTTATCGATCTGTTTTCCGTTCTGTGCATTATTTTCTCGCTCAGCGGATTATTGCTGCTGTTCCGTTATTCACAGCAGCGGCCCGGCACCTGGCCACTGGTCGTGCTGGGCATATTGATTCCTGTACTCATCATTATTCTGACACTTCATTAAGGATGTCCGTATGAAGGTTTTAACCCGCTCTCTGTCTGCTGCTGTTCTGTGTTCTGCGCTGTCGGTGCAGGCGGCTGAACTTGATATTTCCGTCGAAATTCCTGAACTCAGCGTGGCGGAATATCACAAGCCCTATGTGGCCATCTGGATTGAAAATAATGCCAGCAAAGAAGTCACCAATCTGGCTGTCTGGTACGACACGGAAATGCGCAACCAGAAAGGCGAAAAATGGCTGAAAGATATGCGCCAGTGGTGGCGCCGCAGTGGCCGCAGTCTGGAAATGCCGGTGGACGGTGTGTCCGGTGCGACCAGAGGCCCGGGTAAATACGACCTCAATGTTACCGTCGGTGAAAACCAGCTGGCTGAGCTGGCCAGTGGTGACTACCGCCTGCGCGTGGAAGCCGCACGCGAAGTGGGTGGCCGCGAACTGCTGGATATTCCGTTCAGCTGGCCGGCCACCTCGGCACAGACATTAACCGCACAGGGCGAATCCGAACTGGGCGGAATTGCGCTGACGATCAGACCTTAAGGAGAACACCGTGTTAAAACGTATCGTAAAACCTCTGCTCTTTGCTTCATTAGTGACCGGCACGCTGTCGGTACAGGCTCACCGTTTATGGATTCTGCCCGATGTGACGGTCTTATCCGGTGATGAACCGGCGGTCAGTTTTGATGCTGCCGTGTCCAACAGTATTTTTAATTATGATCACGTGGCTCTGCGTGCTGATGCGATTCACATTACCGCGCCGGATGGCACAGAGGTTGAGCCGGAAAACGCCGCCAAAGGAAAACTCCGCACAGTGTTTGATCTGAGCATGACACAGGAAGGCACCTACCGGGTGTACCTGACCATGCAGGGCATGAATGCTTTCTGGAAAGATGCCGATGGCAAACGCCACATGTTCCCGGGACGCGGCCAGTCGGCGACGCCGCAAGAAATCAGCAATGCCATCCCGGCCGATGCTGAGGGCGTGCGCATCGTTGAAAGCTACCGCCGTGCGGAAACTTTTGTTACTGCCGGTGCGCCGTCTGATAACGTCAAGAAAATCAGCGGCCAGGGCGTGGAATTAAAACCCGTTACCCATCCGAATGATCTGTACGCCGGTGAAACAGCCACCTTCGCCCTGATGCTCAACGGCAAGCCTCTGGCCGGTGCCGACGTGGTGCTGATCAAAGAAGGTACCCGCTACCGCGACAGCCAGGATGAAATTGCCTTAACCACCGATAAAAATGGTGCAATCCAGGTGAACTGGCAGGGTGCCGGCCGTTACTTTATGGAAATGGAATATAAAGACGATAACGCACAGGCGCCGGCCACGGAACGCAGTGCAACCTACACCGCCGTGTTTGAGGTGCTGCCGGACTGATGCTGTCGATACAGCCCTTGCTGCTCGCCGGCACACTGGTGCTGGCGTATCTGCTGTTTACCCTGGGGTGCTACCGCAAAAGGGTCAGAATCTGGCGCCATCAGCCGGTACTGAACAGTGGTGTGCCGGTAAACATTGTGGCCTATGCCAGTGAAAGCGGGCAGGCGCGGGCGCTGGCCGGACAGCTGGCTGAGCAGACCGGCGCGCCATGCCTGACGCTTAATGAGTTGTCGCCGGCGATGCTGGCCAATTGCCGTCAGTTATTGCTGATTGTCAGCACCACCGGTGAAGGCGACGCGCCGGATAATGGCCGGCTGTTGCTGCCCCGTCTGGCGCAGGCGGATGTCGCCGGGCTTTCTTTCGCCGTGCTGGCGCTGGGCGACCGCCACTACAGGCATTTCTGTGCCTTTGGTCTGCGCCTCGCCGCCGTACTGCAGGCTAGGGGCGCCACGCCGTTATTCCCAGCGGTCTGCGTCGACCAACTGGACCCGCAGGCGCTGCAGCAATGGCAGCAGCAGTTACAGCAGCTGGGCTTTAAAACGGCTACCGTCCCGCCGGCGGGCAGCGGGCAGCAGGCTGCTCTGACTCAGGAAAGTTTATGGCGCCTGCAGCAACGTCAGTTACTGAATGCCGCCAGCCCCGGCGCGCCCGTGTATGACATCACCCTGCAGGCGCAGAATACATTGCCCGACTGGCAGGCCGGGGATATTGCGCAGCTGCGTATTCCTGATGCAGCAGGCGGCACGGTGCAGCGTGAATACACCATTGCCAGTCTGCCGCAGGAGCAGCAACTGCGCCTGTTAATCCGCGTGCAGCATTACCCCGATGGCCGGCCCGGTATCGGCTCCGGCTGGTTATGCCAGCAGGCACAGACGGGGGACAGCATAGCGCTGAGCATCCGCTCCAACCCGGCGTTTCACGCGCCAGCGGCACGCGTGCCTTTGATTCTTATTGGTAACGGCACCGGCCTCGCCGGCCTGCGTGCCCATCTGCAACAGCGGGAATTACACGCCGCTGATTCCATCACGTCCGGCAAAAACTGGCTTATTTTCGGCGAACGCAGCCCGGAGCACGACCGCCCCTGGCGGCAGCAACTGGAACACTGGCTGAACACCGGCCACCTGCAGCAGCTGGACCTGGCCTTTTCACGCATGGATCAGACCGCCGCAGAACCACAAGCACCGGACCGGCTCAGTTATCAGGCTGGCCGTCAGTTTATCCTCCAGGGCTATGTGCAGCAGGTACTCAGCCACCACGCAGGCAAGCTGCAACAGTGGCTGGCACAGGGTGCCTGCCTGTATGTATGTGGCAGCCGCAACGGCATGGCAGCCGGCGTGGATGACGCACTCAGTGAGATTCTGGGAGAGCAGCAACGACAGGCGCTGATCGAGGAGGGCCGCTACCGGCGGGATGTGTATTAAATCCGGCGCCATCCGGATATTTTCCTCCACATCCACGTTTGCCTGCAGGCGCTGCTTAAGCTGCGAATCTATTCATCACAGCTATTGCATCTTTGTGCAGGGGCTGCTTCGGCTGCGAAATCTGGTGACAGCCGGACATGCTCAGCTCTCGCGTCATAAACACATCCCGGAAACAACACAGGCCTCGCGGCCGCAGCAGCTATGACAGAAAGCTTGGTAAGGCGGATAAGCTGCAGGCTTCATTCGCCGTATGGAAGGGTAAATACCTGACGCGCGCAGTCCTTATCTATCGACACTCACTTTCTGCTCAACAGCACACCAATTGCTCCCCCTACCAACGCACGTTGCCACCATTCACCTTTATCAAAAAAAGCGGTTGCGACTACTGCCCCTAAAGCTGCGCTCTTAACCTGTGGACTGCTGTATTTGCCGCAGGCAACATAGTTGGCGATATGCTGGCAGTTATCGGTTAGCAGGCTATAACTCCGGCTTAAAACTTCCTGAGCCCGCTCTTCAAAACCGTCGGTTATGGGGGTTGCCAGAGCCCGGACGGTATGGCCCTCAGCAAACTCCCCTAAAGTGGTGATTTCACAGCCATGGCCGGGACGTGTGTGTAATACCTGAGTGTCACTCAGGTAGTTGCCGTAGTGGACTGCAGGCCACTTATCGCGGTACAAAATAGTACCTGGTTTATACATCATACGAATACCTATTTATATTTTGAATTCGTTAGTTCTATATGAACTCGTCAACTTTACCCTCATCAGTTATGATGCGTCAACACTTAAAAAGACACAGATACCTTATGAGCCAGCAGACCTCATTCAGCGCGGTATTGGGCGTAGTCATCGCCAACCACCGCAAGCGCCAATTGATTGATCAGGCCCCGTTTGCAGCCAAAATGGGCCTGTCGCAGGCCAGTTACAGCAGGCTGGAAAGCGGCAAAGCCGTATTCACTATTGAACACCTGTACAGCATGTCTGAAATTCTGGGCGTTCCGGCCCAGCAGCTATTGGAAGAAGTAGAGCGCTACAAAGCATCACTGCAGAAAGAACATGTACAGGTGCAGCCTGCAGTGCGGGCTAACAGCAGTCAGGCAAAGGGGCAGCAGGGCCCCGGCGTTGGCACTTTTGTCGCGGGTGCAGCATTGGGTGCAATCATCATGTCGGCGTTAACACGTAAATAAGCCGATCAGGAAGAACTAAGGAACATCATGGCCATTAAGAAAAACCAGCTCTATTCATCCCTGTGGTCCAGCTGCGATGAACTGCGCGGCGGGATGGATGCCTCGCAATACAAAGATTACGTACTCACTCTGCTGTTTATGAAGTACGTAACCGATAAATACAAAGGCGACCCTTATGGGCTGATACAGGTGCCGGTGGGCGCGAGCTTCGATGACATGATCGAAGCCAAAGGCAGCAAAGAAATCGGTGATCGCATTAATAAAATTATTGGTGCACTGGCCGAAGTCAACGATCTGAAAGGCGTTATCGACGTTGCTGACTTTAATGACGAAGACCGGTTAGGCAAAGACAAAGAAATGGTCGACCGTCTGACCAAACTGGTTGGCATCTTTGAAGGCATCGACCTGTCCGGCAACCGCGCCGATGGTGATGATCTGCTGGGTGATGCCTACGAATACTTAATGCGGCATTTCGCCACCGAATCCGGTAAGAGCAAAGGGCAGTTTTATACACCATCCGAAGTCTCGCGGATTCTCGCCCGCGTTGTCGGCATCACAGATCAAACATCTCAGGATGCCACGGTTTATGACCCGACCTGCGGCTCCGGTTCGCTGTTGTTGAAAGCCAGCGACGAAGCACCGCGCGGTCTATCCATCTTCGGCCAGGAAATGGATAACGCCACCAGTGCCCTGGCGCGCATGAATATGATTCTGCATAACAATGCCACCGCCAAAGTGTGGAAGGGCAACACCCTGTCGTCGCCGCAATGGCGTGATGCCGAAGGTAAACTGAAAACCTTTGACTTTGCGGTAGCCAACCCACCATTTTCCAATAAAAACTGGACCAGTGGCCTGAACCCGGAAGACGACGAATTCGGCCGTTTTGAATGGGGTATTCCACCAGAGAAAAACGGCGACTATGCATTTTTACTGCACATTATTAAAAGCCTGAAAAGCACA
Source organism: Pseudomonadales bacterium (assembly GCA_963682115.1). Taxonomy (GTDB): domain Bacteria; phylum Pseudomonadota; class Gammaproteobacteria; order Pseudomonadales; family Oceanobacteraceae; genus Venatoribacter. The sequence goes on from OY821639.1 coordinate 3,391,589, forward strand.
GGCAAGGGCGCCATTATTCTTCCGCACGGCGTTCTGTTCCGCGGCAATGCCGAAGCCCGCATCCGCGAAAACCTGATAAAGCAGGGTTACATCAAAGGCATTATCGGCCTGCCAGCCAACCTGTTTTACGGCACAGGTATTCCAGCCTGCATCATTGTGATTGATAAAGAATTTGCCCATGAAAGAGCACAGGGCTCTGCCGATGCCGAAAACAACAATGGCATCTTTATGGTCGATGCCAGTAAAGGCTTTATTAAAGACGGTAACAAAAACCGCCTGCGCAGTCAGGATATCCACAAAATCGTCGATGTATTCACCAAAAATCTGCAGCTGCCGCGTTACAGCCGTATGGTGCCGCTGAAAGAAATTGTCGCTAATGAATATAACCTGAACATCCCGCGTTATATCGACAGCAGCGAACCGGAAGATCTGCATGATCTCGGTGCACACCTGCAGGGTGGCATTCCCGAGCGTGATATCGATGCTCTGCAGAACTACTGGGATGTATTTCCCGGTCTGCGCGCCACTCTGTTTGCGCCACAGCGGCCGGGTTACAGCAAAGCGCTGGTCAGCTCCGCAGAGATGAAACAGACCGTGCTCAACCACCCGGAATTTATCGACTTTGCCGCAAAAAGCCTGAAGCCGTTTAACCAATGGACAGAAGCCTCGGCACTGGATGAAATTCAGACTGGTGAAAAACCGAAAGATATCATTCACCGCATCTCCGAAGACCTGCTGCAGCGTTACAGCAAAACGCCATTGCTGAGCAAATACGATGTCTACCAGATTCTGATGGATTACTGGTCCGACACCATGCAGGACGACACTTACCTGATCACACAGGATGGTTGGCTGGCGGCCAGCCACCTGTATGAACTGAAAGTGAAAAAGGGCGAAAAACTGAAAGAACAGCCTGATCTGGTGATTGACAAAAACAAATACAAAGCCGAGCTGATTCCGCCGGCATTAGTAGCCGAACGTTTTTTTACCAGCCAGCTGAGGCAGATCGAACAACTGCAAACCAACCTCGACAGCGCCACCCAAGAGCTGGAAAGCTTTATTGAAGAAAATACTGCATCCGGCGCTGACGACGACGGCCTGCTCAACGAAGCACTGAATGATAAAGACAAAGTAACAGCCGCCACCGTAAAAGCCCGCATTAAAGAACTGGGCCTGAAAGCGCGTAAAATATCACAAGACGACGAAATCAGCAGCGAAGCCGATGCTCTGCTGCGCGCTAAAACACTGTTTGACAGTGAAGCCGACAGCAAAAAAGCCCTGAAAGCCGCTCAGGATGAACTGGATCAGAATATTTTCAAAAAATACTCTGAACTGGATGAAGACGAAGTGAAAGCACTCGTTGTTGATGATAAATGGCTGGCCAGTTTAAAAACTGCGCTGCAGGCAGAAACCGAACGCGTTATCCAGCAGCTGGCCAACCGACTGAAACAGCTGGAAGAGCGTTATGCTGAACCCTTACCGCAGATCACTCAGCAGGTGGAAACTCTGAGCAATAAGGTGGCAGAACATCTTAAAGCCATGGGCCTGGCGTGGGAGGTTTAAGCATGGATCAGGTGGCAGAAGTCAGTGCGCAATACAGTGCGGAAATAAAAGATCAGACTGTGCCCGCAGGCTATAAGCAAACGGAAGTGGGGGTGATTCCGGCAGATTGGATAGTAAAATCATTAGGTTCTATAACTGATCCAAATAGACCCATTTCGTATGGGATTGTGCAAACTGGGCCTAGTGTCCCTAATGGTGTCCGCTGTCTTCGGGTTGTAGATGTTGTTGGTGGGAAAATAAATAAAAATAATCTTATAACCACTTCAAAAAGCATTAGTGATTCTTACCGAAGAACCATTCTCAAGATTGGAGATCTAGTCATTCCACTTCGTGGTAAGGTTGGTGAGATAGGTCTTATTGATAATGAACTATGTGGCTCTAATTTGACTAGAGGTATTGCATTAATTGCACTTAACGATGGTGTGGATTCAAGATATTTAAAAAATTATCTTTCTAGTACTTCTTCTTCAAATAGATTTCTGGCGTCGATGAATGGATCAGCATTACAAGAGATCACTATAGCAACGCTAAGGAATTTTAAGGTTTCCATTCCGGTATCTTCAAATGAACAAACCGCCATCGCCAATGCCCTGTCCGATGTCGACGCTCTGATCAGCGAGCTGGAAAAACTGATCGCCAAAAAACAGGCCATCAAAACCGCTGCTATGCAACAACTCCTGACCGGCAGAACCCGCTTGCCGGCCTTTGCTCTGCGCGAAGACGGATCGCCAAAAGGCTATAAACAAAGTGAGTTAGGAGAAATTCCGGAGGATTGGGAGGCTCAGCCTTTCGGTCATGCTCTTACTATCAGGCATGGTAAAAATCAGCAAGCTGTTGAGAACCCAAATGGCACCATACCCATTTTTGCGACCGGCGGGCAAATTGGGTGGGCAGACCAATATCTTTGGAATAATCCATCGGTTTTGATTGGCCGTAAAGGAACTATCGACAAGCCTAGGTATTCAGAACAGCCATTTTGGACTGTAGATACTCTTTTCTATTCTGAAATTAAGGATTGTGTTGCTCCAAAATTCATTTTTTATAAGTTTTGCATGATTGACTGGATGCAATACAACGAGGCTTCGGGTGTTCCAAGCTTAAATGCCAGCACTATTGAGCGTGTTTTAATGTCATTACCATCTAAGAATGAACAAACTGCCATCGCCACCATCCTCTCGGATATGGACGAAGAGATTCAAGCGCTGGAACAACGTCTCAGCAAAACCCGTCAGATCAAGCAGGGCATGATGCAGGAATTGCTGACTGGGCGTACCCGGTTGGTTTAAAGAGATTAAATGCAAAGGAAGGTGACGCTATGGCAAAAGACTATCGGAATAAACAGTTGGTTTACCATCTGACGGCGCTGGATAATCTGCCTTCCATTCTTGCTGGTGGTCTGTTGTCTCGCTCGGCATTAGCTGCGGGTGGTTTTGTCGATGTTGCAGATCATGAAATTATTGACGGCCGCCGAAGTAAAAAACTGGAAGAGTTTGTACCATTTCACTTTTTCTCTAAAACACCTTTTGACTATGCGGTATATCATAAGGCGCCAGATAAGCCCTTTGTTTTAATTGGTGTTCGCCGGACGTATGCAAAGTCAAAAGGCTGGAAGATTGTACCGAGTCATCCGCTGAGCGGTGGGGCGCCGAAGGTAATGGAGTATGACGAAGGATTTGCCGCCATTAACTGGGATTTAATGGAAAGTGAATCGTATAAATATGCTGAGCACTCTGAATACAGGCAAACCTGCATGGCAGAATGCCTTTCTCCTGATCCGGTAACGGCTGATGCTTTTCTGGCACTTTATGTTCGTACCGGTGATGACAAAAAGCAGGTTGAAAAAATTCTGAGGTCTGCAGGATTAAATATACATGTTAATGTAATGCCAACGATGTTTCCGGGAAGAAGTTGATGATTTACACCAGCCTGAACCCTGAAAAAGCCCTGATCTGGCGTATCGTTCACCGCAGTAATTTGCCTTGGATTCTGGCAAATGGCCTGTGCGCGGCTAACCATCCACTCAAATCATCTGACTGGGTTTCGATCGGTAACCCGGAGCTGATTGATAAACGCGGGCAGCACAGTGTTCCGGTCGCACCCTTTGGTGTGCTGAACGATTATGTACCGTTTTACTTCACGCCATTTTCACCGATGTTGCGCAATATTCAGACAGGCTGGGGCGGGATTACCCGCAGGCCGAATGAGGAAATTCTGATTCTGGTATCCAGTATGCACCGGCTTGAGCAGACAAAGCAGACGTATCTTTTCACCGACAGTCATGCCTATTACCGCTGGGCGCAGTTTTATACTGATATCGCAGACCTGAATAAGATTGACTGGCCACTGCTGCAGCACAGGGATTTTCAGCGCAGCGTCGATGATCCGGGCAAGATTGAGCGGTATCAGGCGGAAGCGCTGGTGCACCGGCATTGCCCGGTGGAGGCACTGCTGGGTATTATCACTTATAACAACAGTATCCGGGCTGAGGTTGAGGCCCAGGTAACGGCACAAGGCCATACGCTTCAGGTTGAAGCCCGGCCGGGATGGTACTTCTGATGATTGAATACACACAAGGCAACCTGCTGGAAGCACCCGTTGAGGCATTGGTCAACACGGTGAATACCGTGGGTGTGATGGGTAAAGGCATTGCGCTGATGTTTAAAGAGCGCTTTCCGGCCAATATGCAGGCCTACGCACAGGCCTGTAAGCAGAAGCAGGTTCATACCGGGGCCATGTTTGTAACAGAAACCGGCGAGCTGATGGGGCCGCGCTGGATCGTGAACTTCCCGACCAAAAAGCACTGGCGCGGCAACTCGAAAATGGAATGGATTGAGTCCGGCCTGCAGGATTTGCGGCGCTTTATTGAAGAGAACCAGGTCCGTTCTATTGCGGTTCCTCCGCTGGGTGCCGGTAATGGTGGCCTGGACTGGAAAGACGTTAAACCCCGAATTGAACAGGCGCTGTCCGGGCTGGATAACGTAAAGATTCTGGTTTTTGAACCAACGGCCAGTTATCAGAACGTCGCCAAACGCACTGGTGTTAAAAAATTAACCCCGGCACGGGCCATGGTCACTGAGCTGGTGCGCCGCTACTGGTTATTGGGCATTGACTGCAGCCTGCTGGAAATTCAGAAGCTGGCGTGGTTCTTACAGCGTGCAATCACTTTGCAGAACCTGCCGGATACGCTGCAGCTGCAGTTTGAAGCGAGTAAATACGGCCCTTATGCCAATAATCTTGATCACCTGTTGAACGCACTGGACGGCAGTTACCTGAAAGCAGATAAGCGTATACCGGACAGCAGCCCGCTGGATGTGATCTGGTTTCGGGATGAAACCCGTGAACGGGTGCAGGTGTACCTGAATTCAGAAGGTAAAGACTATCTGCCGGCGTTAGAGCAGGCTTCCGCCATGATTGAAGGTTTTGAAAGCCCATATGGCATGGAGCTTTTGGCGACCGTTGATTGGTTAATGAACTGCGAAGGTGTAGCCGCAGACCTGCCATCGGTACGAACGGCTATTCAGCACTGGCCAGCCGGTAAACAGTGGGCAAGCCGGAAAGATCACTTATTCGATGATAAAAGCCTGGAAATTGCTATCGAAAGGCTGGTGCATTACCAGTAATTAACCGCGGACATCAGTAACAGGGAACAGCAAATGACAGTAGTAGGTCAACTTGAGCGGGCAACACAGAACAGGATCGTTAAGCTGTTTGAGCAGGAGCTTGGCTATCGTTATCTCGGCGATTGGCATCAGCGAGATAATAACCGTAATGTTGAACCCGATCTGCTCAGAAGCTGGCTGACTGACCAGGGCTATTCCGATGCATTAATTACCCGGGCGATGCACCAGCTGGAAAAAGCGGCTGCAACAGGGAATGGTATCGACCTCACTCAATCAAACGAAGCTGTGTATGGCTTGCTGCGTTATGGCGTTAAAGAAAAAGAAACCGCAGGGCAGCATAAAGATACCGTCTGGCTGATTGACTGGCACAACCCGGAGAATAACGATTTTGCCTTTGCAGAAGAAGTAACGGTAAAAGGCGAAGCTAAAAAACGCCCGGATATTGTACTTTACGTTAATGGTATTGCTTTAGGTGTTATCGAGCTTAAGCGCTCTACCGTGAGTGTCAGTAAGGGGATTCAGCAGAATCTGGATAATCAGAAGAAAGATTTTATCCGCGACTTCTTCAGCACTATGCAACTGGTTATGGCCGGTAACGATACGCAGGGATTACGTTACGGCACTATAGGAACTCCCGAGAAATATTATCTGCAGTGGAAAGAAGATAACCAGCCCGAAGATAAGAATCTGCTGGATTATCACCTGCGTTGTATCTGCCGCCGTGAACGTTTTCTGGAAATCATCCACGATTTTATTGTATTTGATCATGGTCTTAAAAAGACTTGCCGCCATAACCAGTATTTTGGCGTGCAAGCAGCCAGGAAACAGATTGCCCGCCGGGAAGGCGGCATCATCTGGCATACGCAGGGTTCGGGTAAAAGCCTCACGATGGTATGGCTGGCCAAATGGATTCGGGAGAATGTTAAGAACTCCCGTGTTTTAATTGTTACTGACCGTACCGAACTGGATGAGCAGATAGAAAAGGTTTTCTCTGGGGTAAAAGAAGATATAAAACGTACCCGCAGTGGTGTCGACCTGATCAGTAAACTGAACCATCCTAACCCTCCATTACTCTGTTCTCTGGTACATAAATTCGGTCGTCATGGTGGCGAGGAATCTGATGATGACAAAGGCACAACAGGGTTTATTAAAGAACTGAAGGCTTCATTGCCTGATGATTTTGTACCAAAAGGTAATCTGTTTGTGTTTGTCGATGAGTGTCACCGCACTCAGTCAGGTAAATTGCATGAAGCGATGAAAGCTATTCTACCGGATGCGATGTTTATCGGCTTTACCGGTACACCTTTAATGAAAAAGGACAAAAAGAAATCCATTGAGGTTTTTGGTCCTTTTATACATACCTATAAATTTGATGAAGCCGTAGCAGATGGTGTGGTGCTGGATCTGCGTTATGAAGCCCGTGATATTGACCAGCATATAACATCGCAGAAAAAGATCGATGACTGGTTTGAAGCTAAAACCCGTGAACTGACCCGTATTGCTAAAAACCAGTTAAAGCAGCGTTGGGGCACCATGCAGAAGGTGCAGACCAGCCGCTCACGCCTGCAGCAGATTGTTAACGATATTCTGATGGATATGGAAACCCGGCCACGGTTAATGGATGGGCGGGGTAATGCAATGCTGGTGTGTTCCAGTGTTTATCAGGCATGTAAGGCCTGGGATATGTTTCAGGCTTCAGATATTGCTGACAAAGTTGCCATCGTCACCAGTTTCGTTCCGGATTCCACCAGTATCAAAGGTGAAGAAACCGGTGAAGGTAAGACAGAAAAACTATTTAAGTACGCCACTTATCGCCGGATGTTGGCTGATTTTTTTGAGACAACAGAAGACAAAGTCGCCAGCCGGGTAGACGAGTATGAAACCCTGGTAAAGGAGCGTTTTATTAAAGCGCCGGGGCAAATGCGGCTTTTAATTGTGGTTGATAAGTTGCTGACCGGTTTTGATGCTCCGTCCGCCACTTATTTATACATTGATAAGTCAATGGCCGATCATAGTCTGTTTCAGGCCATATGCCGGGTTAATCGTCTTGATGGCGAAGATAAGGAATATGGTTATGTCGTGGATTACCGCGACCTTTTCCGTTCACTGGATAAAGCGATTAAAGACTACACAGCCGGGGCCTTTGATGCTTACGATCACGATGATGTAAAAGGCTTGCTGAAAGACCGGCTGGAACAGGGCCGCGATGATCTGGATGCAGCATTGGAAGCCGTCCGGACGTTATGCGAACCGGTAAAAGCTCCGCGGGAACTTCTACAGTATCAGCATTACTTTTGTGGGGAGTCGGGCAGTAACGACGAAGAGCTGTTTGAAAAAGAGTCCTTGCGCCTGACCTTTTATAAGGCCGTGGCCAAGTTGATCCGTACTTACGCCAGTATAGCTAATGAATTGTCTGCAGCCGGGTATGCAAAAAAGGAAATTGAACGGATTCGTGCAGACGTTATCCATTATGAGCAGGTTCGTAACGAATTGAAGCAGAGTAGTGGCGATGCGGTTGATATGAAACAGTACGAACCTGCAATGCGCCACCTGCTGGATTCTTATATCCGCGCTGATGACAGTGAAAAGCTCATGGACTTTGAAGAATTGGGTCTGATAGAGCTGATTGTGGAAAAAGGGCCGGATGTTGTTGAATCAGTGCCTGACTCTATGAAAAACAATGAAACAGCGATGGCAGAAGCGATTGAAAATAACGTACGTAAAACCATCGTGGATGAGAATCCGGTTAACCCGAAATATTATGAGCAGATGTCAGTATTACTGCATGAGTTGATCAAACAGCGGCGTGAGAATGCTATCGATTATAAAAAATACCTGCAAAAAATCGCAGAGTTAGCCCGTAAGGTAAAACAGCCGGGGGAAGAAAAGGCGAGTTATCCCAATTCTATGGATAGTCAGGCGAAGCGGGCACTTTACGATAACCTAGGTAAAGACGAAGTACTTGCTACCCGACTGGATTCGGCTATCCGGTATACCAAAAAAGCTGATTGGAAAGGGGATCGCTTTAAAGAACGCGAACTGGAAAACGCGATTCGTGAAGAATCGGAGGGTTATGATGTCGACATTGATCAGGTTATGGAACTTGCTAAAGCTCAGAAGGAATATGATTAATGACACATCTGATATTGGGCGAACTACGCATGGATGTGTACCGTAAAGATATTAAAAACCTCCATATCAGTGTGTTACCACCGGATGGAAGAGTCCGGTTGGCTGTTCCGGAAAAAATGACAGAAACTGCCTTGCGAATGGCAGTTGTAAAACGTATCCCCTGGATCAGAAAACAACAGAAAGCGTTTGCTAAGCAACCCCGTCAGTCTTCCCGCGAGATGGTAACTGGTGAGTCGCATTATTTATGGGGGCGCCATTACCGGCTTGATGTTAAGGATACAGTGGGGAAACACCAGATAACCGTTGGTGGGCAGAAGATCAGAATGTCAGTCCGCCAGACTACATCGACTGAAAACCGACTGGCATTGCTGAACGAATTTTATCGTGAACAATTGAAATTCGAGATCAGCAGGTTACTTCCCCAGTGGGAGAAGAAGATTGGAGTAGAAGCCTCCTCAGTGACGGTGAAAAGAATGAAAACGAAGTGGGGGAGTTGTAACCCGGTTTCGCAGCATATTCTGATTAATCTGGATCTTGCCCGGAAAGCGCCGGAATGCCTGGAGTTTATTCTGGTACATGAACTGGTGCATTTGCTGGAGCGTCATCACAACGAGCGCTTTATGACGCTAATGAATAAATATCTGCCTAACTGGCGTGAACGACGGCAACTGCTGAACAGCTCGCCATTAGCACACGACTCATGGGCTTATTGAAATATGGATGTTGAATTAGTTATTACGGAAATTCTGCTGGATGAATACTTCCCTCAGAAAGATACCTGTTGTCTGAAGTGCCGCTGCTCTGATGGTAGTGTGATTGCCTTTTGGGGCGAACCTGGAGAGCCAAACAGAAATATCGTTGCTTTAAGGCACCAGAAGCTGCCGCTACATATTGCACTGACAGATCCAGGTGAGTGTTTACCTACAGAATGGGAAAAGGAGGAATATCAGTTGAGCTGGAGTGTGCCAAGCTATGCCGATGTCTATATCTTTAATGAGCATTGAGCGCACGGTGCGCCCTTTAAGCTGAAAACAGGGGTGAGACAGGAGGTAAAAAGTCCCAATTTGGGACCGGTCGTACCCGGACTGGGACCACTGGCCGAAGCCACGAATCCTCGGCCAGCCCCTCCACCCATCTCCCCATCAATGTTATGATCCAACCCATCTGAATAGCCAATTCCAACCAACACTCAGGAACCCTTCGCCCATGTCCAAAAGCTTCGAAGCCCAGGGAATCATTCATTCCATCGACGAAACCCGCACCTACGGCAACAACGGTTTTACCAAGCGTGAGTTTGTTATCAAGCTGAGCGGTGAGGGTGAGAACCCGGATTACCCGAACTACGTGGCGCTGGAGCTGATCAAAGACAAGTGTGCGCTGATGGATGCCTATCAGCCGGGTGATGAGGTGATGGTCACCTTTAACCTGTCGGGTCGTCTGTGGACCAAGCCAGGCAATCCGGAGCGTTGTTTCACCAGCCTGCAGTGCTGGAAAGTGGATGGTGCCGGTTCCGGCGCTGCCGCACCGGCTGCCGGTACGTCCGATCCATTCGCGCAGATGATGCCGGACTACGACGACGACGTTCCGTTCTGAAGATGCATGTGATGAAAGGATGCAGCCGCTGGCTGGCGGCGCTTGCTCTGCTGCCGCTGCTGGCGCTGGCAGAGCCGGCGGCGGTGTGGAAAATCAGCCATGGCAGCGATTATTTTTATCTCGGTGGCACCATTCATATGCTGCCGGAGTCAGAGCTGCCGTTACCACAGAGTTTTCAGCAGGCCTATGCCGACAGTGATGTGCTGGTGCTGGAAACGGAAGTCACCGACAGTCAGCAACAGCAGCAGACTCTGCTGCAGGCGATGCAGTTGGAAAATGGCCGGAGCCTGCAGGATCTGCTGACTGCCGGCACTTACCGCCGCCTGGATCAGTACTTTTCTGACAATGGCATGGCGCTGGATAATTTCCGCCGCTTTGCGCCCGGTTTTATCCTGATCCTCGCCACTCAGATTGAGCTGCAGAAGCTGGGCATTACCGGTGAAGGTGTGGATATGATTTTCCAGCAGCAGGCCAGGGCAGAGCAGAAGCCGCTGTGGTTTCTTGAATCCTTTGATTATCAGGTCGCGGTACTGGCTGGTCTCGGCCGCGGCTATGAGGATGAATTTGTCGGCAAAATGCTGGATGAAGCCCCTCAGGCCGGCGAGATTCTCGGCGATACCTTACGTGGCTGGAAAAGCGGCAATCTGAACGATATTAACCGCCTGATTAACGAGCCCACGCGCAGGGATGATCCGCGCACTTTCGCCACATTATTTGTTGAACGCAACCACAACTGGCTGCAGCAGCTACTGACCTATTTTGGCAACGACGAGCGCGAACTGGTGCTGGTCGGTGCCGGGCATCTGGCCGGAAAAGAAGGCCTGATCGAGCTATTGCGCCAGCGTGGTTATCACATCAGTCAGCTGGGTGGCTGACGCTCAGTAAGCCGGTTTGATGTCCAGCAGCAGGGTGCCGTCAAGGCAGTCCAGCGCGCTGACGGTCAGCCGGTTTCCCTCAATGGCCAGCACTTCAACCCGCGCCAGCGCAATCGGGTTGGGGCGGTGCGGTGAACGCATGGCAAACACACCTTTCAGCTGCTGATCGTGCGGATTAATGCTTTCCAGCACATCGCGCGGCGCCTGATCAAACCAGTACAGAAGATCAATTTCACGCGCCTTCAGGGCGGTGAGGCCGGCGGCATATTGCGGGTATAACTCGATGGTGGCGGTTTGTTCCGACTGGCGCACATTGTGCGGGCAGTCGGCCAGCGTTTGCCAGGGGGTATGAATACGGCCGATCGGCACCAGCGTGATATCGTTCATGGTCTGTTTCCTGTGTCAGGCGGTGGCTTAATCAGACACAGGATGCAGGGCTTTACGGCGGGATAACAGAATTTTTAACGCCTGAACAATGAGTTCCTGTGGTGGGCAGGAACTCATGCTCTGCCGCTTACAGAATGACGGGTTTATCCCAGCCTTTAATGCGGATTTCCGTGTCGCTGATCTGCAGGTCTTCTGCTTCCAGTACCCCTTCGCCGAACACATAGCGTGGCTGATGCTGACCGCTGATAACGCGCTCGTCATATTCCTGCGCCGCCTGCTGAATAAATTCATTGCGTGCCAGATAATCCTTCCACTGCTGGCCTTTGTATTTGCTGGCCAGCAGTTTGTGGGTCTGCTGCGGGCTGATCATAAAACCGGACGCATTATTGCCGCCGAAGCCTTTGGCATTGATAAATGCCAGTGGCATTTTTTCGGCATTCACCGGTGTGTGCTGCAGCAGAATATTGAGGCCGTCCTGATACACGTCGTCGGCAATTTCACTGGTGGTGGTAATGCCCGGAATCATACCGTGCGCCCAGGTGCCGAGGGTCATCAGCAGCTGATCCGCTGAAGCCGCGGCAATGGAGTGGCCGAGGTGCGCCTTGACTGCGGTAACCGGCCAGTTGCGGATGCTAAAGGCTTTGGCCAGCTCGCTGAAAATATGCGATTCCGTGGTGCGGTTCTGTGGGGTGCTGCTGCCGTGTGCCTGCACAAATGAGCCGTTGCACAGCGCATCTTCACCGATCAGGCGGCGCGCTTCACCCATGGCTTTCCCCATGGTCAGGTAGTTGCCGACCCCGGGGTTGGAAATGGATTTTTTATAACCATCGGCGTTGACGAAGATATCGCCGACAGCGCCGTAAATGCTGAGGCCGAGTTCCACCGCCAGTTCGTCATCGGTGAGCACAAAATACTGCGCGGATTCAGAAATGGTAAAACCACCGTTATAACCGAACGGGCGGCTGGCGCGGCGGAAGTCCGGGGTCTGGTCAGCACTCAGGCCATCAAGATTGCGCAGGTTCTGCTCGGTTACCAGTGCGGTCATGGCGCTGTAGCCTTCCACGATTTCCGGCGTCAGCGGCGATTCGGCGTTACCGACAATCACCAGCCGGCGGCGGCCGCTCTGAATGTCGTTTATGGCGGTTTTCAGGTTGTAGAGAAAGGTGGCGCAGGCACCGACCATGGTGCCGGTGGAACCCAGGTTACCGAGCACATAGGCGTTAATAAAATCCGCCGGCATTTCACTCAGGCCCATGGCGCACTGTTTGGAGCTGACCCGTTTGCCATACAGCGCCGACTGCAGCATGCCGCCATGGCCTTCGTGATCCAGCTGACCCATGGCCGAACCGGCGTAAACACCGATCTCATCCGGCTTGAGATGATTGCGCAGGGTATCCCAGTCCATGCCCAGCTGGCCAAGGGCGTCGGAGGCGGCATACACCGCCATCTGCAGGCCGCGCGGATGATGGCGCGAGCGGTACAGGGCCGCCGGATCAAAGCCTTTGGGGGTCTGTCCGGCACTCTGCACCGCCAGACGTTTGTGGCTTTCACGCCAGCACTGGTGACCGTGCTCGTCTTTGAAGGCTTCATGGAAGGGGGCAGCGTTGGCATCCCAGCTGACGTTATCCCAGCCGCGTACCAGGGTGCTGTTCAGAATCTGCTGGCGCAGGGCGGCATCGTCCGGAGTCTGTTCCAGCCCCATCAGCTGGGCAAGCGAGTTCAGTGTCTGCTGCTGCTGGGCAGAGGTCAGTTCATCCAGCACCAGACGGCGGAAGGCGTGATGACCTGAGCTGCGGCCGGCGGGGTTAATACCGCCGAAGGCAGTGATGACAGCGAGCTTTCTCATGATGATAGGGTGTCCTTTACAGAGCCGAAGATGGAACAGTGTTCATATAAGGCCATTGTAGAGGCGACGATCCGCACACCATTAGGATATATTGGACAAAATATCGAATAAAAAAGACGCTATTAGAGAGGCTGGGGCACAGCTCTGTTTATTCTGAGTAAAACGCCTGGTTTTTCTGTGCCGCGATGCCGGGGAGGCGTGAATGATCCACCATATTACCCTGTTAACCATTGAGCAGATGCTCAGCTCCAGTGTCGCCATTCCGCTGGAAATGCTGGAGGCTGCCCGGGCGCGGATGCGTGTGCGCCACAATCCGGCAGCAGACTTTCAGGTTGATGCGGCGGCACGGGAAATGGCACCGCTGACCATGCTAGGCGGCTTCCGTCTGCACCCCACCAAAGCCCTCAGTCAGATTGAACAAACCGATCTGATTGTGGTCCCGGCGTTATGGCGTAACCCGAAACCCCAGCTGAAGCAGGAGGCTGAGACCATCCGCTGGATCGCCCGGCAGTACCGTCAGGGGGCCAGTGTGATTGCCATCGGCACCGGGGTCTGTCTGCTGGCAGAGGCCGGTATTCTTGATGGCAAGCCGGCGACCACGCACTGGCATTATCTGGATCAGTTTGAACGTGATTATCCGAAGGTGCAGTTACAGCGCCAGCATCTGCTGACGCAGGCTGACCGCCTTTATTGTGCGGCCAGTGTGAACTCCGGCGCCGATCTGATGGTGCATTTTATTGGTCTGCAGTACGGCCGTGAGCTGGCGCTGCAGGTGGAACAACAGTTTTCACCCGAAGTGCGTAATCCGTTTGAGAAAAATGTGTTTTATGCGGATCAGCTGCATCAGCATCCGGATGAAGCCATTGCACTGGCGCAGACCTGGCTGCAGCAGAATATGCAGAAGCCATTGTCGCTGCCGGCGCTGGCGGCGTCCGCCGGGCTCAGTGAACGCCAGTTTGACCGCCGTTTCCGCGCCGTAACCGGCACCACGCCATCGCGTTATCTGCACCGCTTACGCTGCGACAGTGCGCGCGATCTGCTGCAGAAATCCAATCTGTCGGTGACGGATATCGCCGCTGCGGTGGGCTTTAACGACGCCGGTTATTTTATCCGTGTCTTCCGCCGGCTGGCCGGACAGACCCCGGGCGAATACCGGCGCAAAGTGCGGGCGAAATTATTTACCAGTCAGTGATGAAATTTTGCTCAACAGCAGACAACAATACGGGCCAGCTTATGCGACTTTGGTGGAGGATTTGACGTTCTTGTAAAAAAACTACAGGATTGCCATTGTCTTACGGCGACGAACCGTTCAGACTGGTATCAGAATAGAGTAAATCGATGTTTTTCTTGTAGTTTTACTAGCTTTTCTGCTCCGTAAAACTACCTAAGAGGTCACTGTACGGCATAACCAATCCTGTTGAAAGGCAGGTTTCTGCAGCGCTGAATGCGGCGCGGAGCAGATCAGAACCGTCAGCAGCCTCTCAGGACCGCTGTCAGTAATCCGTGTCAGGCCGGAGCCATCCATTCCGGTCACACAGCATGACAGGCGGGCCAACAGCCGGCGAAGGGGCTTATTTATGGTCATTTTTACGAAGGATAATAGGTAAGACCATTCGCTGGGGGTCTATGCTTACATTCGGAATGCCGAATGAGCAGGTGACGTCCTACCCGGACAACACAGGGTCCCCCAGGCTGCTGGGGTTACTGCTCAAAAGGCGGTGACAAAGCAAACCGTACGCCTGAAACACAGGCCGTACCGATTATCAGGAGACCGGAGTTCTCATGACACAAGATGTCGATATTTATGAAACCCAGGAATGGCTTGATTCACTGCACGCAACCATTCGGCACGCAGGCCCGGAACGGGCAGCTTTCCTGCTGAAAAAACTGTTTGATAATGCCATTGCCAAAGGCGTTGATCTGCCACCGGCCATTACCACCCCTTACCGCAATACCATTCCGGTGGAAAAAGAAAAGCGTATGCCGGGCGACCTGTTTATGGAGCGCCGTATCCGCTCACTGGTCCGCTGGAATGCACTGGCAATGGTGATGCGCGCCAACGACAACGATGAAGGTCTGGGCGGTCACATTGCATCCTTTTCGTCTGCTGCCACCTTATACGATGTTGGTTTTAACTATTTTTTCCGTGGTAACGAAGACGGAAATCTGGGCGACCTGATTTATTTTCAGGGTCACTCCGCACCGGGTATTTATTCCCGCTCCTATCTGGAAGGCCGTTTCGACGAAGAGCAGCTGGATAATTTCCGCCGCGAAGTGGATGGCAACGGTCTTTCTTCTTATCCGCACCCGTGGTTGATGCCGGACTACTGGCAGTTCCCGACCGTATCCATGGGGCTGGGCCCGATTCAGGCGATTTATCAGGCGCATGTGATGCGTTATCTGTCGGCCCGTGATCTGGTACCACGGGGTGACCGTAAGGTCTGGGCATTCCTCGGTGACGGCGAATGTGATGAGCCGGAAACTCTGGGCGCTATTTCCCTGGCGGGCCGCGAAAAACTGGAAAACCTGATTTTCGTCATTAACTGCAACCTGCAGCGTCTGGATGGACCAGTGCGGGGTAATGGCAAAATTATTCAGGAACTCGAAGGCGCGTTCCGTGGTGCTGGCTGGAATGTCATTAAAGTGGTCTGGGGCCGTCACTGGGACGTACTGCTGGAAAGAGACAAAACCGGTCTGCTGCAGAAGCGTATGGACGAAGTCTGTGATGGTGAGCTGCAGAACTACAAAGCCAACGGCGGTGCATATACCCGTGAGCATTTCTTCGGTAAATATCCGGAGCTGCTGGAGCTGGTAAAAGACATGAGCGACGAGGATATTTTCGCGCTCAATCGTGGTGGCCATGATCCGTTCAAGGTGTACGCCGCTTATGATCAGGCCGTGAATCACAAAGGTCAGCCGACCGTGATTCTGGCGCAGACCGTGAAAGGTTATGGTCTGGGTGATGCCGGTGAAGCCGCCAACATCACGCACTCGGTGAAAAAACTGGATAAAGAATCACTGAAGCAGTTCCGTGACCGCTTCGCGATTCCGCTGACTGATGACGAACTGGAGCGTGTACCCTATTACCGCCCGTCGCCGGACAGTCCGGAAATGAAATACATGAACGAGCGTCGTGCCAAACTGCACGGTGCTGTACCTTCACGGCGCGCGGATTTTGAAGCCCTGAATGTGCCGGCTCTGGATGTCTTCAAAGGGCAGCTGAGCGGCAGTGGTGAACGCGAACTGTCATCCACCATGGCTTTCGTACGGATTCTGTCACAACTGGTGAAAGATAAATCCGTCGGCAGTCATATGGTGCCGATTGTGCCGGACGAAGCCCGTACCTTCGGTATGGAGGGCATGTTCCGTCAGCTGGGTATTTATTCTTCCGCCGGTCAGAAATACACGCCGATGGATGCCGGCCAGATCATGTATTACAAGGAAGATAAAAAAGGCCAGATTCTGGAAGAAGGTATCAACGAGGCCGGCGCCATGTCTGCCTGGATTGCGGCGGCAACAGCCTACAGCAACAGCAATTGCCCGATGGTGCCTTTCTATGTGTTTTATTCCATGTTCGGCTTCCAGCGTATCGGTGACCTGGCCTGGGCGGCAGGGGATATGCAGGCACGGGGTTTCCTGATCGGCGCAACGGCCGGCCGTACCACGCTCAATGGTGAAGGCCTGCAGCATCAGGACGGCCACAGCCATCTGCTGGCGCACACCATTCCGAACTGTAAATCCTATGATCCGACCTACAGCTTTGAGCTGGCGGTGATTATTCAGGATGGTCTGAAGCGCATGTACGGCGACAAGGAAAACTGTTTCTACTACATCACCACCATGAACGAAAACTATGTCCATCCGGATATGCCGCAGGGCGTTGAGGAAGGCATTGTTAAAGGGATTTATCAGCTGAAAGCCGGTAAGAAAACCAAGGCCGCCGAGGCCCGGGTACAGTTGATGGGTTCCGGTACCATTCTGCGTGAAGTGGAAGAAGCGGCGGATATTCTGCGTGAAGATTACGGCGTTGAGTCGGATGTCTGGAGCGTAACCTCCGTCAACGAACTGGTGCGTGAAGCCAACGAATGTGAACGCGTTGCCATGCTGAACCCGGACGCGGAAGCGCAGGTGCCGTAT
This sequence comes from Pseudomonadales bacterium, assembly GCA_963682115.1. Lineage (GTDB taxonomy): Bacteria > Pseudomonadota > Gammaproteobacteria > Pseudomonadales > Oceanobacteraceae > Venatoribacter. The sequence goes on from OY821639.1 coordinate 3,408,742, forward strand.
GTCACCCAGGTTCTGCAGGGGCAGAAAGGTCCGTTCGTACTGGCGTCTGATTACATCAAAGCCTATGGCGAACAGCTGCGGGCTTATATCCCGGGTGCTTATAAGGTGCTGGGTACTGACGGTTTCGGCCGCAGTGATACCCGTAAGAAGCTGCGTCACTATTTTGAAGTGAGCCGTGAGTTTGTGGTACTGGCTGCGCTGACGGAGCTGGCAAAAGAAGGCAAATTCCCGCAGGAAGAACTGACCAAAGCACGTGCTAAATTAGGCATTGCGGCGGACAAAGTGAATCCGGTTAACCACTGAGAAGGAGGCCATCATGAGTAATATGACTGTGACTGTGCCTGATATCGGTGGTGCAGAAAATGTGGAAATCATTGAAATCAACGTTGCCGTTGGTGACAGCGTTGAACAGGAACAGGACCTGCTGGTTCTGGAAACTGACAAAGCAACCATGGAAGTTCCCTGTCCACAGGCCGGGAAAATTGCCAAAGTGCTGGTGAATGTCGGAGATAAAGTATCGGAAGGTTCAGCCATTTTTGAACTGGAAACCGATGCAGCACCTGCAACAGAAGAAAAATCTGAACCGGCTGCCGCAGAAAAACCGGCTGCAACGGCAGAGAAACCTGCCGCCGAAGAAAAACCGGCAGCACCTTCTGCGCCAGCAGCAGAGCAGATCATTGAACTGACCATTCCGGACCTGGGTGGTGCAGACGAAGTGACTGTCATTGAAATTGCCGCTAAAGCCGGTGATGAGGTTGCAGAAGACGATTCCCTGATCGTGCTGGAAAGTGATAAAGCCAGTATGGATATTCCGGCACCTCAGGCCGGTGTTCTGAAAGAAATTCTGATTAACGTCGACGACAAGGTGAAAGAAGGCGACGTTTACGCGAAGATTCTGGTGAGCGGTGGTGCAGCGGCTCCTGCTGAAAAAGCAGAAGAGAAGCCTGCTGGTGCAGAAAAATCAGCAGCGGCTCCGGCACCTGCAGCAGAAAAACCAGCGGCAGCACCGGCACCGAGCAACACTCAGACACTGAACGAAGTGACCGACGAAAAAGACATTCACAATGTTTATGCCGGCCCTTCATCCCGTCGTCTGGCCCGTCAGCTGGGTGTGAATCTGACCAGGGTGAAAGGCACGGGGATGCGTGGCCGGATCACCAAAGACGATATCCGTGACTACGTCAAAGCTGTCGTTAAACAGGCAGAAAGTGGTGCGGTTGGTGTTACCGGTGGTGCCGGTATTCCTGCTGTCCCGGCGGTCGATTTTTCTCAGTTTGGCGACATCGAACTGGAGAAAATGAGCAAAATCAAAAAGGTAACGGCAGCGAATATGAGCCGTGCCTGGCTGAATGTGCCGCATGTGACGCAGTTTGATGAGGCGGATATCTCGGATCTGGATGAATTCCGTAAATCCATGAAAGCGGAAGCGGAAAAACAGGGCGTAAAACTGACGCCACTGCCGTTCCTGATCAAAGCGGCCGCTGCATCACTGGTGGCTGAGCCGAGCTTTAACGTATCCCTGCATCATGATGGTGAGCATATTGTGCACAAGCACTATGTTCATATTGGTATTGCCTGCGATACACCTAACGGCCTGATGGTACCGGTTCTGCGTGATGCGGATAAGAAAGGTATTTATCAGATCGCCAGGGAAGTGACTGAACTGATTGAAAAAGCCCGTAACGGCAAACTGAAACCAAACGAAATGCAGGGTGGGTGTTTCACCATTTCCAGCCTGGGTGCGATTGGTGGTACCGGCTTCACGCCGATTGTGAATACGCCGGAAGTAGCCATTATGGGAGTGTCAAAAGCACAGATAAAACCAGTCTGGAACGGTAAGGAATTTGTTCCTCGCAATATGCTGCCGCTGACGGTGTCTTATGATCACCGTGCAATTAACGGCGCTGATTGTGGTCGTTTCTTCACCCACTTTGTGGCGCTGATGAGCGATGTACGCCGGCTGGTTCTCTGACAGGTAAATGGGTGGGTCTTTAAGACCTTTTTGCCCGGCCATTGGCCGGGCTTTTTTTTGCCTGTCAGAAGCGGAAGGCAGCAGCGATTTCGAAACTGTCGGAATCGATGTCGCTGTCATCAATGCGGTTGTTGGTGTAGGTCAGCTGCAGTGAGGTATTGGACTGGATAAAGGTGCGGGCAGTCAGGTACAGGGCAGTACCGTCCTGATCGCTGATCACCTGGCTCATACCGGCGCCGATGCTGGTTTCCGGAACCGGATAGAAATCGGCACCAAAAGCGATGGCCGTGACATCATCTTCCCCGTCCTCAGTCTGGCGGACCAGCGACGGTTCCAGATTCAGGTACTGGCCGGCACCCAGATCAGCAATGTATTTGCCGGACAGGATCAGGGTTTTTGCCGTTGCGTCGCCGTTGCCGGAACCGGAGTTGATGTCACTGTCGGCCTTGGCGTAGGTCAGGGCAACCATGGCGTTATCCTGCACATAGTAACCCGCGCCCAGCTGCAGCACTTTGGTGGTGACATCACCACTGTAGGGGTTGTCCAGGTCTTCCTTAACCCGGCTGAACGACGCATGCAGGGCCAGTGGCTGCTGCGGCAGTACGTAGGTGATGCCAGCGCCGAGCGGGTAGCCGGAAGATTCTGCATTGCTGCCATAGTCAGAAGCACTGTAACCGGCTAACACGGAAACGGAGCTGGCCTTGCCCAGGAAGGCAGCCTCAGCCAGCGGAACATTGTCCGTGCTGACCGGAGCCAGAAAAATGTCCAGGTTGGCGAGCAGCAGGTCATTTTCATAGCTGCCGGTTTCGCTGCTGGTGTAGCTGGCCGTCAGTTCTTTGCTGAAGTCACCGGCAGACGCGGGCTGCGCAGCCAGAATGGCGAGAGGGGCGCCGGCCATCGCGGCAATCAGTTGCTTGATCATAACGCTTTATTCCTTGTAATCAGTCAATGATGTTCCTTGGCTCAGCAGCGGGACGGGCCCGTGTCTGAGGCGGCCAGATTATAGGGCCAGTATGAACGGAAGATGAACCGCAGCGCAGATCTGGCCGCTATCAGGAATGATGCCAGAACAAAATGCGGCTACAGGACATTTCTGTTCCGGAAATGATATCAATCCCCGGGAACGAAGGCCGGAAATACCTGACTAACTCAGTATGACAACAGCCGAGCAGAAGATGGAGATCGTTATGTCTAAAAAAGCCTTGTTAGCCGGTATTGCCTGTATGGCCAGTGCTGTGATGGCGGATGCCAAAGAAAATGAAACCCTGCCGGGCGTCACTGAGCAGGAGACAGAAGACAAAGTTCATGTGGTGGAAGGTCATCAGCAGACGGCGCGTATGAATCTGTTGATTGAGGTGCTGAAAACCCGCATGCACTGATCTGGCGGGGAATGGCCCCGCTGTGTGGTGCGCTGTCATCACACGGCGGCTGCCGGTTTCTTTACTCCGGATTTACCGGGGGACAGGTGTGCGTGGGTTACAGGGCAAAATAGCTTTTGATGCCGGCGAGAATATTATTCACCGCCACCGACGCCAGAATCAGGCCCATGACCCGGCTGATAATGCTGGCGCCACTGTCACCGATAAGGCGGTGAACAAAGCTGGCCGCCAGCAGCAACACCAGCACGATGCCCAGCACTGCCAGAATCATCATGGTGGTCTGCGACTGCTCCAGCAGGCTGAAGCGGTTATTTTCTGTCATTAATACCGCACCCAGCATGGCCCCGGGGCTGGCGATGGAAGGCACCGCCAGCGGGAAGATCGCCGTTTCCCTGCCATCTTTAATATAGCGCTTTTCCTCCGCCGGTTTGCCTTCGCCAAAAATCATGGTCAGGGCAAACAGAAACAGTACGATACCGCCGGCAATCTGAAACGCCGACAGCGGGATGTTGATGGCATTGAGAATAATCTCACCGGCAATGACAAAAAACAGCAGGATCAGTGCCGAGAAAAAGGTCGCCAGCACAGCAATGCGGCGCTTCCCGGCTTCATCAAAATGGGCGGTCACGGCGATAAAGACCGGCACGGTACCGATCGGATCGATGACGGCGAAAAAGAAAATAAAGGTCGCCAGAAGTTCGCTCATAAAATCCTGTTCTGCGGCAAAAGAGGAGAGGGAGGTCAGGCCCTATCATAGCGGAAGGCAGCCGCTGGCCGAAGTTTCTGGCGCAGCCGGACGAAGCGCTTGACGTAACTTTACCGCTTTGCCGCCATTTTATGGCGGGGTGGGGCAACCTTATGCCGATCTGTTGTCTTACTTCAGGAATGAAACACCGCAGGTGCCCGTTATGAAAAAACATCCGATCGCGCTTTTTCTGGCCCTCAGCAGTCTGTATCTGTTCGCCGATGCCAGCGAGCTGAAAGACCGTGATGAACCGGTATCCCTCGCCGAAGCCGAAGGTGACCGCAGTGGTTATACCAGTCCTTTGTCTGTCACAGCCTCTGATCCGTTGCCGCCGGAGCCGGATAAAGATCGCAGGTAAGCACAACCGGGCGTGGTACAATGCGCCTTTTGCCTGCCCGGGGGTTATGTGAGCCAGGAAAAATCGTCGCCATGGAACAAACGCCGGGCTTCCGGTCTGCATCCGGCCAACCCGTTTCAGGGGCGCTACGATATGCCGGCACTGAGCGCCGCCTTGCCGGAACTGCAGGCTTTTCTGACCACCAACCCGCGCGGTGAGCTGACCATTGATTTCAGCGATGCCAGTGCGGTGGTCTGCCTTAACCGGGCGCTGCTGAAGCAGCAGTACGGCGTGGAGCACTGGTCATTACCGCAGGGTTTTCTCTGCCCGCCGATTCCCGGCCGGGCCGATTATCTGTATTACCTTAATGACCTGTTGCAGGAAACAGGCCCGCGGCAGGCGGAAGTGCAGGTACTGGATATCGGTACCGGTGCCAATCTGATTTATCCCATCATCGGCAGCCGTGCGTTCGGCTGGCATTTTGTCGCCAGTGAAGCAGACAGTGTGGCGGTGCGTAATGCGCATAAAATTGTTACGGAAAACCCGCTTACGCTGTCGCAGATTGAAATCCGTATGCAGCGTCACGCGCAGCAGATTTTCAGTGGTGTGATTCAGGCTGCTGATTATTTCGATCTGACGCTGTGTAATCCGCCATTTTTTGCTTCACAGAAAGAAGCGGAGGCTCAGGCGCGGCGTAAGTGGCGTAACCTGAAAGGCGAGTCGTCATCAGTAAAACGTAATTTTGGTGGCCAGAGTCATGAACTCTGGTGTGAGGGCGGTGAACTTAATTTCCTGAAACGCATGCTGCGCGAGAGTGTGAATTTTGCCGGGCAGGTCGGTTGGTTTACCAGTCTGGTGTCGAAGGAAGAGAATATTGCGCCGCTGAAGCGTCTGGCGCAGCAGTTGTCTGCCCGCGACGTACGCGTGGTGGCGATGAGTCAGGGGCAGAAAAACAGCCGCTTTATTGCCTGGCGTTTCTGATCTTCACTGCAGGGCGTCAGCGTAGCCAGGTGTCCGGCAGGCCGCGGGTCTGAATCAGTGCGGCAATGTCCATGGTCAGGGCAATGGTGACATGGACGCCGACACCACCCCAGATGGAGCGTGAACGTAGCGCCAGAATACCGAGGAAAAAGCCGAACAGAATCGCCCCGGCCGACTCCGGCCACAGTTTCGGAAAATGCAGCATCAGGTAGGGCAGGCACATCACCGCCACTGACAGGCTGCCGAACTGCACCCGCAGCCCGTTCACCAGGAAGCCGCGGAAAAAGAATTCCACACCGATAAACTGAATAATATAAATCGCCTCCCACATCAGCAGGTCGCTCCAGCTCAGATGGGCCTGCTTATAAAATGGATAATGGCGGGAAAAATCCTCGCCGAAGCTGGCAATAATGGCAAAACCGACAATCGGCGTGGCCAGCAGCACATAGCCCAGCCAGTGTTCGTGTACCCGCCCCCATTGCCAGCCATAAGCCTTCAGCGGTTGTTTCAGCACCAGTTTGATGGTGGCCACCGGAATCAGAATAAAACACAGCAGATGCCAGAATCCCCACCAGAGGTTGCCGATAAGATCGCGGTAAGGCGAGTGCAGCCAGGCGTTTTTCCAGCTGTTGGGTTCGGTACCGGTGAGGGATTCCAGCAGCGGCAGAAGATCGCGCAGATTGCTGGAGTATTTCAGGTAATGCAGCATCAGCAGACAGACGCAGGCGACGGCAATCACAATCCAGGCGCGGAACCACAGGGTTTCACTGTCGCTCTGGCGGCGTTCAGCCTCTGCCTCGTTGTCGATATCGCGCAGGTGACTGAGCATCTGCCGTGGCTGCAGCCAGTGCAGCGGATGATGTTGGGAACGGGAAGTCATGCCGGCGTCCGTGCGTAAAAGACGCCAGCCTAACGGCCGCAGCGGATGCAGGCAAGCGCCGTCAGCGCATCAGGCTGATGCGCCGCAGCGAGCGTTTGGAATGGCTTTCAAAACGGCTGCTCTGCTGCAGGGTTTCTTCAACAAAGGCGAGGTGGTCGCTCACGGCCTGCTGCGCGGCTTTCGGATCGCGGTTAAGCACTGCATCGCGGATTGCCGTGTGCTGGCGCAGGATTTCATCACGCCGGTCTTCTTTGCTGTACAGATATTCCAGATTGGTGGTGATGGTGGCCTTGAACAGATTAAACAGGGCGCGCATGGAATGCAGCAGGACGGCGTTATGGGACGCTTCGGCAATGGCCAGATGGAAACGCCAGTCGAGTTCGGCTTCCTGCTGATGGCCGATGCACGCATTGTGACCCTGCAGCCATTCATCATAACGCTGACGGATAATTTCCCTATCGGAATCCGTGGCGCGCAGAGCGGCATAATGGGCGGCCACTTCTTCCATGGCATGGCGGAATTCGAGCAGATCGTAATTGAATTCGCTGTGTGTCTTAAACAGCTGCATCAGCGGATCGACAAATGACATGCCGATATCGGCGGAAACAAAGGTGCCGCCGCCCTGGCGGCGGCTGACCAGACCTTTGGCTTCCAGCCGGTGCAGGGCTTCGCGCAGGGAAGGGCGGGACACATCAAACTGCAGCGCCAGCTCACGCTCCGGCGGCATTTTCTGGCCCGGCGTGAGGCTGCCTTCGAGAATCATGGATTCCAGCCGGTCAGCAATTATGTCGGAAATTTTGGTTGCCCGGATACGGTCGTCGCTCATGTCTGAAATATCTTATTGGTAATTGGTAAAACCAATTTTAACCCGATACGCGCTGCCTGTCAGTCATTCTGTGCGCATTGGTCCGGCAGAAAAGATAAGACCAATGTCGATAGCTTAATCGGTTATAAGCCCGGCAAAGGGTTTGACCCATTCTGTCTGCAGGAGTAATTTAGCGGCACATAATCATAAATGGATAATTGGTAATACCAATTATTAATAACCGGCACGCTGTGGACCGCATGATGAATCAGACTCCCTCTTCCCGTCGCCGTTATCCGGCGCACCGACCTCAGACTGTGTATCTGCTGGGTACCTGTCTGGTCGACAGTTTCTACCCTCAGGCCGGCATGGATGCCATCCGTCTGCTGCAGGCTGAAGGACTTGAGGTCATTTTCCCGCAGGCGCAGACCTGCTGTGGTCAGCCGGCGTGGAATTCCGGTTACGACGACGAAGCCAGAGCGGTGGCGCGGCGTCAGTTGCAGGCCTTTGCGGCGGATATTCCGCTGGTGGTGATGATGGGGTCCTGTGCCGGCATGGTGCATAAGGAATATCCAAAACTCTTCGCCGGTCAGCCGGAAGAAGCGCAGGCCCGGGCACTGGCGGAGCGGACGTACGAATTCAGTGAATTTATGGTCAATGTGCTGCAGCTGGATAAAAAACTGCCGCAGGCCGCCGATCAGTCATTGTTTAAAGTTGCCCTGCATACTTCCTGTTCCGCCCGCCGCAGTATGGGCGTTGCCGCTGAACATAAAGCGCTGGTGGAAAACCTGCCCGGCGTTCAGCTGCTGGAGCCGCAGCGGGTAACGGAATGCTGTGGTTTTGGTGGTACCTTTGCGGTGAAACAGGGTGATATTTCGGCGGCCATGGCCGCCGACAAGGCTGAGGCCATTGCCGCGACCGGCAGCGATTGTCTGGTCAGTGGTGACTGTGGCTGTCTGATGAATATCAGCGGCACGCTGGAAAAACAGGGCCGGCCGCTGAGGGCGCAGCACCTGGCCAGCCTGCTGTATCAGCGCCTGTACGCTAAGGAGGCTGAATAATGACCGCTGATATGATTGAGCTGCGTCAGGCACTGGATGAAGAACAGCATGAATTTGCTGCCATGCAACAGCAGCATTTTAAAGTACGGGCAAAAATGGCGCTGGAAAATGAGGCGCTGCGTAACAGTTTCCGCGGTGCATCGGATTTTCTGATGGCCAAACGGCGCGCGGTTTTTCCTGATGAAACGGCATTATCCGGACTGCGCGACCGTGGTGAAGCCATCCGTCAGTACAGCCTGAGTAAATTGCCGGAGTTACTGGAAACGCTGGAGAAAAACCTGACGGCCAACGGCATTCAGGTGCACTGGGCAGAAACCGCCGAAGAAGCCTGTGAGGTTATTCATGGCATTCTCGCCAGCAACAATGCCCGCACCGTGGTGAAAGGCAAATCCATGGTCACGGAAGAAATTGAACTCAATCATTATCTGCAGGAAAAAGGCATTGAATGTCTGGAAAGCGATATGGGCGAGTATCTGGTGCAGCTGGCCGGGGAAACGCCGTCGCATATTATTATGCCGGCTATCCACAAAAATAAGGAGCAGGTGGCGAACCTGATGCACGGCCGGGCGCAGACCAGCGATGGCAGTGGCGTGCCTTATACCGATGATGTTGATCAGATGATCGGAAATGCGCGTGCCATTCTGCGCGATAAATTCCGCCACGCCGACGCCGGTATTTCCGGCGTCAATATGGCGGTTGCCAATACCGGTACCCTGTGTCTGGTGGAAAACGAAGGCAACGGCCGGATGACCACGACAGTACCGAAGCTGCACATCGCGGTGACCGGTATTGAAAAAGTGGTGGAGGATTTTTCCCATGTGCCGGAATTACTGACGCTGCTGACCCGTTCCGCCACCGGGCAGAAAATCAGCACCTATTTCAATATGATTTCCGGCCCGAAAAAAGACGATGAACACGATGGCCCTGAGCAGGTTCATCTGGTGCTGGTAGACAACGGCCGCTCGCGTATTTTTGCCCATCCGACACTGAAACCGACGCTGCAGTGTATCCGCTGTGGAGCCTGTATGAATCATTGTCCTGTGTATGCGCGCATTGGTGGTCATGCCTATGGTTCAACCTATCCCGGACCAATCGGTCAGGTGGTGACGCCACAGATCGGTGGGCTGGAACAATACGGCGATATGGTCAGCGCCTGCTCACTGAACGGTGCCTGTGGTGAAGCCTGTCCGGTGCGTATCCCGCTGCCGGATTTAATCCGTGAATTACGCGCAGAAGCCAACAGTCCGCAGTTTGTGAATGCTGCAGATACTTCTGGTGCTGCGGTACGCGGACGTGGCAGCAAACGCACGCTGGGTGAGAGCCTGATCTGGCAAGGCTGGGCGCTGGGGCACAGGCTGCCGGCGCTGTACCGGCTGATGACCTGGGGCATGACGCGCAGCCGCCGGCTGTTTGCCTCCGCCGTGGCGAAGAAACTGCTGTCGCCCTGGACCGATTCCCGCAGCACGCCGCTGCCGGCAACGCAAAGTCTGCATGAACAGGCAAAAGCGGCGGGTGTCGCCAGTGATGCCGACCATCACCAGGGAGAACAGTGATGAACAGCCGTGAACGTATTCTGGGTCGTCTGCGCCGCAGTCTGAATGAGCAGCCGGTGACTGCGCCGGCACCGTTATCGGTCGCCACCCATTGGCAAGACCCGGCGCCGGCAGAGTGGCTGGCATTGTTTAAACAGAATCTCACTGATAATCACGCCGAGGTCATCGAATGCCGTCAGCAGGACTGGATTGCGGTACTGGCGGAACGTCTGGCGGAAAAAAATATCCGTGTGCTGCGCAGTGGCAGAACAGATGCTGGTGAAGCGCTGGTGGCGGCACTGGGCACGCAGCTGGATTGCGCCTGTGTTACGGACGCGCTGAGCAAAAACGAACTGTTTACACAGATTGATGCCGGTTTCAGTGTGGCGCTGGCGGGGCTGGCAGAGACCGGCACGCTGGTGGTGAAGACCGGGCCACAGGAACCGCGCACGCTGTCACTGGTGCCGCCACTCAATATTGTGCTGTTGCCAGTGTCCGCCATGCAGGCGGGTTTTTCGGCCTGGGTGGCGCAGGGCGGACTGCCGCAGCCGTTGCCGACCAACCTGTTACTGATTTCCGGGCCGAGCAAAACGGCGGATATTCAGCAGACGCTGGCCTATGGTGCCCACGGCCCGAAAGAACTGATTGTGTTACTGATGACGGACGCCTGAGCGATGAAAGAAAATTACCGCCGTTATGCTGCGGCACTGGCAGAATTTATTGATGAAGAGCGTCTGATCAGTGACCCGCTGCGTACGCTGGCGTTCGGTACCGATGCCAGTTTTTACCGCCTGATCCCGCAGTTGGTGGTGACCGTTATCAATGAACAGGAAGTGCAGCGGCTGTTGCAGCTGGCGCCGGAATTCGGCGTACACATTACTTTCCGCGCTGCTGGCACCAGTCTTTCCGGTCAGGCCGTGACCGATGGCGTACTGGTGCGGCTGGGGAGCGGCTGGAATCAGAGTGTTATTCTCGATAATGGCGCCAGACTGCAGGCCCAACCGGGGTTGATCGGTGCCCGGGCCAATCAGCTGCTGGCGCCTTATGCGCGTAAAATCGGCCCGGACCCGGCGTCGATCAATACCTGTAAAATCGGTGGTATTGTGGCCAACAATGCTTCCGGTATGTGCTGTGGTACGGCACAGAATACTTATCAGACACTGGCGTCACTGCGCGTTATTCTGGCGGATGGCACACTGCTGGATACTGCCGATGACGCTTCGCGCGCGGCTTTCCGCAGCAGCCATGCATCACTGCTGCAGACGTTAACCTCTCTGCGTCAGCAGGTGCTGGACAACCCGCAGCTGAAGGCCCGGATTGAAAAAAAATTCAGCATTAAAAACACCACGGGTTACAGCCTCAATGCGCTGGCCGATTATGACGACCCGATTGATATTCTGCAGCACGTGCTGGTCGGTTCGGAAGGTACGCTGGGCTTTATTGCCGAAGTCACCTACAACACGGTCACCGAACACGCGCACAAGGCGTCGGCGCTGCTGCTGTTTGCGGATATTGAACAGACCAGCCGGGCGGTAACCCTCCTCAGTGAAGCACCGGTGGCGGCCGTGGAGCTGATGGACCGTGCCGGTCTGCGCTCGGTGGAAAATAAAGCGGGGATGCCGGATTATCTGCGCAGCCTGGACAACGACGTCGCGGCACTGCTGGTGGAGGTCCGTGGCGGCAGTCATGACGAACTGCAACAGAATATTCAGGCAACCACGGCGGCGCTGCAGGATTTTCAGACCCTGCAGCCAAAAACCTTTACCACGGATAAAGATACCTGTGCACTGTACTGGAATATCCGTAAAGGACTGTTCCCGGCGGTCGGGGCCGTGCGTGCCAAAGGCACTACTGTCATCATCGAAGATATCGCGTTTCCGGTGGAAAATCTGGCGCCGGCAGTGCTGGAATTACAGGCGCTGTTTAAAAAATACCACTATGACGAAGCCATTATTTTCGGTCATGCGCTGGCCGGTAACCTGCATTTTGTCTTTACCCAGAATTTCACCGATCCGGCCGAAGTGCAGCGTTACGCCGATTTTATGGATGAAGTCTGTGTGCTGGTGGTCGGCCGTTACGATGGTTCACTGAAAGCGGAGCACGGTACCGGGCGTAATATGGCGCCGTTTGTGGAGATGGAGTGGGGCGCTCAGGCCTATGAGCTGATGTGGGCGATCAAGGATGCCTTCGATCCGCAGACACTGCTCAATCCGGATGTGATCCTGACCCGTAATCTGCGCACCCATATTGAAAATCTGAAACCGATTCCGGAAGCCGATGACCTGATTGATCCCTGTATTGAATGTGGCTTCTGCGAACCTGTATGCCCGTCACGCAATCTGACCCTGACACCGCGCCAGCGCATTGTGATCATGCGCGAACTGAAGCGCCAGCAACGCGATGGCCGTGATGAAAATTACGCCACTCTGCTGCAGGATTACCAGTATCAGGGCGTGGATACCTGTGCCGCCGACGGTCTGTGCAGTATGGCCTGTCCGGTCGGTATCAATACCGGCGACCTGAGCCGCAAACTGCGCAGTGAGCGCAATCAGAAACACGCCGGCAAAGCACGCTGGGCTGTCGGTCATTTTGCCGGCATCACCCGCGCCAGCCGGGCGGCCTTCCGGCTGACGGATTTCAGCCGTGATCTGGTCGGCGACAACACCCTGATCGCGCTGTCAAAAGGGCTGAATACGTTGTCGTTCGGCACTACACCGCTGTGGCATGAAGCGATGCCGGGGGCTGCGGCTCAGGTCAGTCCATGCGAATACGGCGTCAGTGAAACCACCGATATTATTTATTTTCCCAGCTGTGCCAGCCGTACCATGGGGCCGTCACCACAGGAAAATGATCCGCGCAGCCTGATGCAGGTGACGCTGGCGCTGGCGGAAAAAGCCGGTGTGCAGATCGCCATGCTGGCCGGTCAGGATCAGCACTGCTGTGGTATGCCACTGGAAAGCAAAGGCCATTTTGAGCAGGCCGATGCCATGCGGGCACGGCTGAATGAGGCGCTGCTGCAGGCCTCTGATCATGGCCGTATTCCGGTGCTGATTGATACCAGTCCCTGTGTATTCCGGATGCAGCAGCAACTGGATGAGCGCATTCAGCTGCTCGACCCGGTACGTTTCGCCAATCACTGGCTGGTGCCAAACCTTGAGCTGACAAAGACGACAGGCCCAGTGGCTGTGCACGTTACCTGTTCAACCGCCAAACAGGGACTGGGTGAAGAGCTGATTCAGCTGGCGCGTCACTGCGCCGAAGAGGTGGTGGTGCCGGCGGATATTACCTGCTGCGGTTTTGCCGGTGATAAGGGGTTTATGCTGCCGGAGCTGAATGCCTCTGCACTGGCGCCGTTAAAAGCGCAGGTGCAGCATTGTGAGGAAGGTATTTCAACCAGCCGCACCTGTGAAATTGGCCTGACGCGACACGGAGAAATTCCTTATCACTCTCTGTTCTACTTATTAGACAGAGTCAGCAGATAAATGGAATAAAGGGCGCAGCCAGACTGCGCCCTTTTGTTTCAATCCGGCGTATTTTTGTAATCCCTCTCTACTGTCTGTGCAGAAATTGGCTTAAGCTGACACGAAAGTAGCGGCTGAGCGCTCTGTATGGATACGCCTTTTATTGGTGATATTAATAATAATACTGACCGGTTTAAGGATCTGCCGGATCAGATGAATGAATTTCTGCTGCGTCATGCCGACCAGGGATTTGCGCTTCTGGATGAACAACTGCATTTCCGCCTGATTAATCAGGTATTGGCCGGAATCAGTAGTCACTCCCCGGAAGAGCATATCGGTCTGTCGCTGGCCGACGTCTGGCCACAATTACCGGATAACCTGCTGGCCGACTTGCAGACGGTGGTGGCGGATGGCCGGTCGTTAACCGACGTCAGTCTGTTACTGAATGGCGCGCAGGGAAAGCAGCAGAGCTGGCTGTTATCCGCTTCACCACTGTTCACTGGCCCGGACCGTATCGGTGGTGTGTTACTGTCAGCCAGGCTGCAGAAAACCCCTCTGACCGGTAAAAGCCCGCTGCTGGCCCGCCGGGTGCTCGATAACCTGTTTACCTTTGTCGGTGTGCTCAGCCCGGATGGCACCATGCTCGATACCAACCGTGCGCCGCTGGATGCGGCCGGTATTGTGGCGGAGGATGTGATCGGCAAAAAATTCTGGGATTGCTTCTGGTGGAGTTATGACCCGCAGGCGCAGCAGAAGCTGAAGCAGGCGGTGAAACGGGCGGCGGCCGGAGACACCTCGCGCTTTGATGCGCCTATCCGCACGGCCGGCGACAAGCGCATGATGGTCGACTTTATGCTCGCGCCGCTGCAGGACGAAGAGGGCAGAGTGACTCATCTGATTCCGTCGGCCATTGATATTTCTGACCGGGTTGCCGGCGAATCCATGCTCAGGTTCAGTGAAGAGCGTTTCCGGCAGGTGGTGGAACACACACAGGATGGTCTGATTCTGACCGATAACAGCGGCCGTATTCTGCTGGTGAATCAGCGGGCCAGTGAAATGTTCGGTTATGCCAATCAGGAAATGTATTCACTGACCGTGGAAGATCTGGTGCCGGATGATATCCGCCCGCACCATGTCAGCCTGCGTTCCGGTTATCAGCATAACCCTCAGGCCAGAGCCATGGCGGCGATGCGCGAACTGTATGCCAAGCGCAAAAACGGCACACTCTTCCCGGTGGAAATCGGTCTGACGCCACTGGAATTTCCGGAGGGCACCCGGATTCTGGCGACCATTATTGATATTTCAGTACAGAAAGACATTCAGCAGAACCTGATCCGCAGCCTGAATGAAAAAACGGCGCTGCTGAATGAAGTGCATCACCGGGTCAAGAATAATCTGCAGGTGGTGTCCAGTCTGCTCAGCCTGCAGTCACGCAGTGTGCCGGAAGAAGTCCGGTCTTACTTCGATGAAAGTCAGGGCCGGATCAAGGCCATGGCACTGATTCATCAGTTGCTGTATGAACAGAAAAATTATGATCGTATTGAAACCGTGTCGTATATCCGCCGTCTCGCCGATCTGCTCAAACGCAGTTACTTTTCCCAGGCGCGCAACCTCACTATTCTGATTGATGCCGATATTGAACAGAGTTATCTGGATCTCGACAGTGCGCTGCCATTCGGACTGCTGATTAACGAACTGGTAACCAATTCCATCAAGCATGCGTTTCCCGATGGCCGGGCCGGGGAAATTCACTTATCGCTGACTTCCAGTGGCCCGCGCCATTGTCTGGTCATCGGTGATAACGGCGTCGGACTGCCTGCTGGTATGGGGCCGGGGCAATCGTCATCACTGGGGTTTCAGCTGGTGCCGGGACTGGCCGATCAGATGCATGCCGAGTTGCAGCTGCTGGAAGGTCCGGGTACGGTTTTTCATCTTATTTTTAATTGCCAGGATGCAGACGATGAACAGCAGTAATAAATGTTTCCCGAAACGGATACTGATTGTCGAAGACGAAAAGATTACTGCGCTGGATCTGAAGCTGACTCTCGAAGATCTGGGTTATGATGTGGTGGCCAGCGTGTCCAGTGGCGAGGCGGCCGTCGAACAGGCTGAAGCGCTGACACCGGACCTGATCATGATGGACATTCATCTGGATACCGAGATGCTGGGGACGGAAGCCGCACGCATTATTGCCGGAAAATATGCCATCCCGATTATTTTTCTGTCCGCTTACAGCGATGATAAAACTCTGGACGAAGCCACAGTCAGTCTGCCTTACGGTTATATGGTCAAGCCGTTTGAAAAGCGTGAAATTGAAGCGGCTATCCGCATGGCGATTACCCGTCATCACGCTGATCTGGAAATCCGCAAATCCGAAGAGCGTTTACGGCTGGCCCTGAACGCCGCGCGGATGCGTATCTGGGAATGGGAACCGGGCAGCAGTGATATGCCGGAACCGCCGGCGCTGAATGTGCGCGCACCGCGCCTGATTGCGCATTCACTGGATGAACTGCTGAGCCGGGTACATCCGGATGATCAGGACAAAATCCGCGAAAAAATCGGCACCGACAGCGATTTTCAGCAGGTGGTCCGTTACCGCGAAGACGACGACGGGGAATACCGCAAGGTCGAGATTTTTGCCAGCCTGTTCCGCTGGTCCGATGGTGAACGGCGGGTTATCGGCGTGGTGCATGATATTCACGAACGCTTTATGGAACAGGAAAAGCTGCGTCAGGCGAGCGCGGTGTTTGATGCCACCTCCGAGGGGATTCTGATTACCGACGCTGAGCGGCGGGTGCTCAGTGTTAATCCGGCTTTTTCTGATATTACCGGCTATGCTGCCGACGAGGTGATGGGGCTGATGCCGGACGATTTCCTGCACGCCCGGCGTTACCGCGATCATTTTTATCCGCGCCTGATCAGTGAGCCGGATAAACACTGGAGCGGGGAAATATCCTGCCGGCGTAAGAGCGGTGATATGTTCCCGGCCTGGGAACACGTCTGCTCCATTCAGGATGACAGCGGCGAAATCACCAATTATGTGATTACCTTCTCCGATATCAGTGACCTGCGCCGGGTTGAAAGCAGCCTGGAAAAACTGGCCTTTTCTGATTCGCTGACCGGTGTCGGTAACCGGGTGCACCTTGAGCGGGTGATGCAGAAAACACTGGAAGAAAACAGTCAGCATAACCGTCAGCTGGGGATTCTGTATCTGGATCTCGACGGTTTTAAGCTGGTCAACGATACCCTGGGGCATTCGGAAGGTGATGAGCTGCTGAAGGTGATGGCGGAACGCTTCCTTCAGTCGGTGCGGGAAGAAGATACCGTTGCCCGCATCGGCGGTGATGAATTTGTGATTCTGATTCCTGAGGTTGAACAGGAATCCGGTCTGGAAGTGATTGCGGAAAAACTGCTCGATGCGGTGAAAAAACCGGTCAGGCTCAGTCGTGAAGCCGTCGAAGTTTCTGCCAGTATCGGCATTGTGATTTCCAAACCCTCAATTAAGCATTATGAAGCCCTGCTCAAGGCGGCGGATACCGCACTGTTTGAGGCCAAACGTCAGGGCAAAAACCGCTACTGTATTTATGACTTCAACCTGGCGATGGAATTCAATGAACGGCTGCGCATTGAACGTCATCTGAAGCAGGCGGTACGGGAAAATGAGCTGGCGCTGGTGTATCAGCCGCTGGTGGATCTGGATACCGGCCGGGTTATCGGTGGCGAGGCCTTATGCCGCTGGTACAGCCCGGAGCTGGGGGCCGTGCCGCCGGACCGGTTTATTCCCATCGCCGAGCAGAGCGATGTGATTATTGAAATCGGCCAGTGGGTGCTGACGGAAAGTCTGCATGAACTGCAACGCTGGACCGAAGCCGGTTATCCGGATCTGTTTGTGTCAGTCAATGTGTCGGTCCGGCAGCTGACCGATAGCCATTTTATGGATTTTCTGTCTTCCCTGCTGACCAGCCTGGCGATTGATCCGGGGCGCCTTGAACTGGAAATCACCGAAACCGCGCTGCAGGAAAATGAGCAGATGATCCGCCAGCTGCTGGATATACGTGAGCTGGGGATCAAACTGGCGATTGATGATTTCGGCACCGGCTATTCCTCTCTCAGCCGTCTGAAAGAACTGCCCTTTGACCGGTTGAAAATTGACCGTTCGTTTGTCCGTAATCTGCCGGATGACAGCAGTGATGTGGAAATCTGCCGCGCGGTGATGGCGCTGTGCAAGGTGCTGAAGCTGGAGGTTACCGCCGAAGGCATTGAAACCCCGGATCAGCTGGCCCTGTTGCGCGGGTTGGGCTGCCATTGCGGACAGGGCTATTTATTCAGCCGGCCGCTGACCTCCGCGCGCTTTCACCAATGGCTCAGTTCAGAGTCCGGGTGACAAGTGTACCTGTCTGATTGCATAACTTGATATAGTTATCGCTATTAGAATTGTCACCTGAATAGGGAAGGTAAATCCGTGTTATCTGATGCCATCTGTCAGGCCGGCCTGCTGGAAGAGCCCGGCCGCAGCGCCCATTATCTGGAAATGAATCTGCTTCCGGAGGTCAGTAATGAACAGATTCTGGCGGCTCTGAAAGCCGCCGTGCAGCCGGTAAATGGGGCCTTTATTGCGTTGTGTTTCGGTTCTGATGCCTGGGACCGGCTGAACCCGGCCTGGCGTCCGGCGCAGTTGCAGCCGTTCCGTCAGCTGGATGGTAAGAACGGTTATTCCATGCCGGCGACCCAGTCAGACGTGTATTTCTGGATTCATGGTGAAGATCAGGGCGATATCATGGACGCGGTGCTGCAGGTGCATGATGCGATGCGTGATGTGGCCGTCTGCACACTGGATCTGAATGGTTTTAAAAACCGCGAAGCCCGCGATCTGACGGGCTTTGTAGATGGTACCGCAAACCCGAAAGGGGATAAGCGTCTGGATGCTGCGCTGATTCCGCCGGGGGAAGCGGGGGCCGGCGGTTCTTATGTGCTGACGCAGCGCTGGCAGCACCATCTGCAGGCCTTCAGCCACCTCAGTCTGCATGAGCAGGAGCAGGTGATCGGCCGTACCAAGTCCGGCAATATCGAACTGGAGGGCGATGCCATGCCGCCGACCTCCCACGTCAGTCGCACGGATGTCAAAATTGACGGCGTTGGTCAGAAAATATACCGCAGAAGCACCCCCTATGGCGGCGCTGATGAACATGGCCTGTATTTTCTTGCCTTCGCCTGTGATCTGAAGCGTATCTCCATTCAGCTTGAGCGTATGCTGGGCAATACTGACGACGGTTTCAGTGATTATCTGATGAAATATTCCACGGCCAAAACCGGTGCTTACTGGTTTATGCCATCCCGGACCGATCTGGACGCTCTGCTGGCTGGGGCGGCATAACACTCGCGCCAGCGGTTCCGGGCAGCGGCAGGTGTCAGTACTCTCCGCCAATGGGCGGCAAATACTGCTGGCTGTCCGTGTTTTTATTTCGTTAGGATGGCAGTAACCTGACGGGAAAGGAGAAAATAATGCTGACGAAAAATAATACCGGTCTGATGATTATTGATGTGCAGGGCAGGCTGTCGACTCTGATGTATGAATCGGAGGCACTGTTCCGGCAGCTGCAGCTGCTGATACAGGGGGCGCAGGTGTTTGATTTACCGGTGGTGTGGATGGAGCAGCTGCCACATAAGCTCGGTCCGACGCGGCCGGAAATCCGTGACCTGCTGCCGGGGGAGCCGCTGATCAAACACACCTTCAGTGGTATGCAGAACGACACCATTGCCGGGCGGGTAACAGAACTGAAACGTCAGAACTGGCTGGTGGCCGGGCTGGAAACCCATGTCTGTGTGTATCAGACGGTAATGGATCTGCTGCGCAATAAGCACGATGTGCATCTGGTAACGGATGCGGTCAGTTCCCGCAGTCAGGCCAATAAAGAGCTGGCAATCAGTAAAATGCAGCGCCTGGGAGCGCATCTGACCTCGGTGGAAATGGCGCTGTTTGAACTGCAGAAAGTCGCGGAAGGGCCGGAGTTTAAAGAGCTGATTCAGATTATTAAATAACAGCAAAAGCTCGCGGTCTGATTATGTGTCGCGGGCCATGCCCGCGACCAATCAGCTGAAAACCACGTCAAATACGTCGCGGTAGGTTTCGGCAAAATGCGCGGTCATGCCTGTACGGATATGCTCGGGCAGTTCGTCGTAATCGTGGCGGTTGGCTTCCGGCAGAATCACTTCCATGATTTTTGAGCGCCTTGCTGCAATCACTTTTTCACGGATACCACCCACCGGCAGTACCTGCCCGGTCAGGGTCAGCTCGCCGGTCATGGCCAGCGGCCGGCGGATGCGTTTGTTCAGCATTAATGAGATCAGCGCGGTGGTCATGGTGACACCGGCGCTGGGGCCATCTTTCGGTGTTGCCCCTTCGGGAACGTGCAGGTGAATAAAGCGTTGATTAAAAAACGCGGCCTCACCACCGAAGCTGGCAGCATGGCCGGCAGCGAAACTGTAGGCGATTTCGGCCGATTCTTTCATCACCTCACCGAGTTTGCCGGTGAGTTTGAACCCCCGGCTCTGCTCATGCACGACCGCCGCTTCAATGGGCAGGGTGGCGCCGCCCATGGCGGTCCAGGCAAGACCGGTGACCACGCCGGTACCACTGAGGATACGTTCGGCACGGAATACCGGGGCACCGAGATAATCGTGCAGATCTTTCTGCGTCACCGACAGTTTCAGCTGCGGATTTTCCAGCAGTTTCACCACCGCTTTACGGGCGATCTGCTGCAGTAATTTTTCCAGATTACGGACGCCGGATTCGCGCGCGTAACCTTCTATCAGCAGTTTTAATGTGGCGTCGCTGATTTTCAGCTGCGATTTTTTCAGTCCATGGCGTTCCAGTACCCGCGGCCACAGATGATTCCTGGCAATGGCCAGTTTTTCTTCAGTGATATAGCCGGACAGGCGGATGGTATCCATACGGTCAAGCAGTGGTGCCGGAATGGTATCCAGCTGATTGGCGGTACAGATAAACAGCACCTTGGACAGATCGACGCGCAGATCCAGATAGTGATCGAGAAATTCGCGGTTCTGCTCCGGGTCCAGTACCTCCAGCAACGCCGACGCCGGGTCGCCCTGATAAGAGGCGCCGAGCTTGTCGATTTCGTCCAGCATAATCACCGGATTGGATACTTCGACATCCTTCAGCGCCTGAATCAGTTTGCCGGGCAGGGCGCCGATGTAAGTACGGCGGTGGCCTTTGATTTCGGCTTCATCCCGCATCCCGCCGACGCTGAAACGGTAAAATTGACGCCCAAGGGCATCGGCCACTGACCGGCCGATGGAGGTTTTACCGACGCCGGGCGGCCCGACCAGCAGCATAATGGAGCCGGAAATTTCCTGTTTGAAGGAGCCGACGGCGAGAAATTCAAGGATGCGCTGTTTGACGTCATCGAGACCGGAATGATGTTCATCCAGCACTTCATGGGCGTGCTGCAGGTCGAACGAGTCTTCAGAATACACGCCCCAGGGCACGCTGGTGGCCCAGTCGAGATAATTGCGGGTCACGCCATATTCGGGTGAACCAACTTCCAGCATCTGCAGCTTGTGCAGTTCTTCATCGATGCGTTTGCGCGCGGCGGCGGGCACGGTCTTGCCTTGCAGACGTTGCTCAAATTCTTCAATTTCTGCGGTTTTGTCATCCTTCGACAGTCCCAGTTCTTTCTGGATGGTTTTCAGCTGCTCACGCAGGAAAAACTCGCGCTGATGTTTACTGATGCTGTCATTAACGCTTTCGTTAATTTCGGCCTGCAGACGGGCGACTTCCACTTCTTTTTTCAGCAGCATCAGCACTTTTTCCATACGCTTCTGCAGTGGCAGGGTTTCCAGCACACCCTGCAGTACCGGTCCTTCGGCAGTGGTAATGGCGGCAGCAAAGTCGGTCAGCGGTGACGGATCGTTAGGGCTGAAACGGTTGAGGTAGTGTTTCAGTTCTTCGGAGTACAGCGGGTTAATGGTCACCAGCTCTTTGATGGCGTTAATAATGGCCATCGCATAGGCTTTGGTTTCATCGGTAAAGCGGCTGGTTTCTGCCGGGTAATGGACGCGGGCGAGAAACGGATTTTTGCGGTTCACCCATTCGAGTACGCGGAAGCGGCGGATGCCCTGAGCAACAAACTGCACGCGGCCATCTTCGACCTGCACATGATGCACGCGCACCACACAGCCAATCAGGGGAATATCATCCAGCTCCGGTACATCGTCCGGATTTTTATCATGAACAAAGGCCACGCCCAGCAGTTTATGCTCGGTTTTGGCGACCCGTTTCAGGGTTTCTCCCCAGACTTCGGCACTGATGATAATGGGTTGTACCTGAGCCGGGAAAAATGGCCGGCCATTGACCGGCAGCACATGCAGATGGCCGGGCAGGATATCGTCTGCCAGCGCCAGATCGCCGCCGCTTTCTTCACGACTGATAAATTCCTGTTTTTCTTCCGTCATAAGTCAGCCTTTTCCGGGATGGGTGTCTGCATCTGATGTTGGGGGAAGCGGCGCGGATTTCAAGGACACAGATCAGCTGCAGGGAAGATCAGCGTTCGCCTCTTTTGTTCGGTTTTACCGAATAACCATAGAGGAATAATCGGTTTTTAAGGATTCCTTGGTGGGCATATGCTTATGCCTGTTGGTGATAAGTACAGACAGGAGAGAGGAATCATGAAGTTAACACCGGAGCAGGCAGCCACCGCGCTGCCCGCGCAGAACCCGCGTACTGCGGCGGCTATGATGGCGCTGCTGATCGCTCTGATTGCCCTGGCTGCCAGTGAGATGGCCGGTATCCACGCTATTCACGGCCTGGGGATCGGGGCGTTACCACTGAGTATTCTGTTGGGTATGGTGCTGGCCGCACTTCCGCTGACCGAACGGCTGCGTGCCCGTGAAGGAGCGGCCAGAGTACAGCAGACGGCGCAGAAAACACTGTTGCAGGCGGGGATTGTGCTGTTCGGCTTTCAGCTCAGTCTGACCGATCTGGCCGCCGTTGGCTGGCAGGCACTGGCGGCGGATGTCCTGACCATCGCCGTGATTCTGCCGCTGGGCATCTGGCTCGGGCATAAGATACTGAAGCTGCCGCTGTCTCTGGCCGTGCTGCTGGCCACCGGCAGCGCCGTCTGTGGTGCGGCAGCGATTCTGGCGACGGCACCAGTGCTGGGACGTTATCTGCGTGATGGCGAAAGCGCGGAGCAGCAGAACCAGTCTGTGGGTCTGGCGGTGGCTGCCGTGGCCCTGTTCGGCACCCTGAGCGTGCTGCTGTATCCGCAGGTACAGAACTGGCTGGGGCTGAACGCCGGGGTGACCGGTATCTATATCGGCAGCACCATTCATGAAGTGGCTCAGGCGGTGGCCGCCACCGACGCACTGAGCACTGCCGCTCAGCACAATGCGGTGATCGTCAAGCTGATGCGGGTGGTGATGCTGGCGCCGGTACTGATTCTGCTGGCACTGTGGCTGCAGGAAGGCGGACAGGTGCAGGCGGGCAGGGAAACAGCCCGGCATAAAGTGAGCGTACCGGGTTTTGTTCTGCTGTTTCTGGCTGTGGTGGTGATCAATACCCTGTTGCCACAGCTGTTCGGGGCAGAGCTGTTACAGACCCTGCGTCATCTGGCGACGCTGGCCTCTGCCTTGCTGCTGGCACTGGCGATGGCCGCTCTGGGGCTGAATATCCGCTGGGCACACCTGAGTGATGCTGGCTGGAAACCGGTGCTGCTGGGCGCTGTGCTGTGGCTGGTGCTGCTGCTCGGTGGCGGGTTGTTCTTCAGCCTGATGCAGACGCTGGCGCTGATCTGAAGCAAAGGCCACAGCGTGGAGCCGTAACAGGATTTTCGTTAAACTGCCGGGGAACGAAAATCCTGTTATTAGCGGACTCATCTATGAAACAAACAAAAATCCTGCTGCCAGAAAGCGAAATTCCGAAACAGTGGTACAACGTGGTGGCGGATCTGCCGAATCCACCGGCACCACCGATGGGGCCGGACGGCACACCGATGGACCCGTCAGCCATGTCGCCGATTTTTGCTGACAATATCATTGAGCAGGAAGTGTCAGCCCAGCGCTGGATTGATATTCCGGAGCCAGTGCGTGACATCTACCAGCAATGGCGCCCGAGCCCGATGTTCCGTGCGCACCGGCTGGAAGAAGCGCTGGGTACCCCGTGTAAAATCTATTACAAATACGAGGGCGTCAGCGCGGCTGGTTCGCACAAGCTGAACTCAGCAATTGCGCAGGCGTATTACAACAAAGTGGCCGGTATCAAACGCCTGACCACCGAAACCGGCGCCGGTCAGTGGGGTTCCTCCCTGTCACTGGCAGGGCAGATGTTCGGTATTGATGTGCGCATTTATATGGTGAAAGTGAGCTACGAGCAGAAACCGTTCCGCCGTTCCATGATGCAGACCTGGGGCGGTGAAGTGATTGCCAGCCCGAGCAATATGACCGAATCCGGCCGTAAAATTCTGGCCGCTGATCCGGATAACCAGGGCTCGCTGGGGATTGCGATTTCTGAGGCGGTGGAAGAAGCTGTCAGCCGTGACGACACCAAATATTCCCTGGGCTCCGTGCTGAATCATGTGCTGCTGCATCAGACGGTGATTGGTCTGGAAGCGAAGAAACAGTTCGAGATGGTGGGCGACTACCCGGATATGATTTTTGCGCCCTGTGGTGGTGGTTCCAACTTCGGTGGCGCGGCGTTCCCGTTTTATGCCGATGAAGCGGCCGGCGGTAAAAAAGTCCGTCTGGTAGCGGTCGAGCCGACTTCCTGCCCGAGCCTGACCAAAGGTCATTACGCCTATGACTTCGGTGATAGTGAAGGCTTCACGCCGATGATGCTGCAATACACTCTCGGTCATGATTTTATGCCGCCGGGTATTCATGCCGGTGGTCTGCGTTACCACGGTGCGTCGTCACTGGTGTCGCAGATGTACCATGAAAAACTGATCGAAGCGGTTTCGGTTCCTCAGGTTGCTACGTTTGAAGCTGGTGTGCAGTTTGCCCGCGCCGAAGGCATTATTCCGGCACCGGAATCCAACCACGCCATCCGCGCCTGTATCGACGAAGCTCTGCGCTGTAAGGAATCCGGTGAAGAGAAGACCCTGTTCTTCAACCTGTCCGGTCACGGTCATTTCGATATGGTGTCGTACGACAAGTACTTCAGCCATAAACTGGAAGACTATGCATACCCGCAGTCAGAAATTGATGCGGCGCTGGAACGCCTGCCGAAAGTCAAAGACTGATTCTGCCGGTCATATAAAAAAGCCGCTGCCGGATTACGGCAGCGGCTTTTTTTATGCCGGCGGGCAGCGATTACCAGAGCCGGGCCTGATCACCCAGGCGGAAATCACACACGCCCTGCGGGAATACTGCCTCCAGCTGAGCACGGTAAGGCGTGGCATCCAGTGGTGCATACACACCGCTTTCCAGCGCCTGTTGTACCGGGATTAATTCACAGAACAGCGTGGACGCCATGGCGTTGTCACCGGCCACCTGACGGCTGCTCTGATAAAACGGAAACTGCTGCGTACAGTGGCCGTCAGCCTGCTGGTTCCAGCGCCCATCCCAGACACCGTCACCGGCGGCGATAACATCGCCTTCGCTGTTCAGACAGCGGTCTGAGGCAAAGTCGGGTACGCCGCGGGTGGGGATGTCACCGGCGTTGCGCTGGTCAAGCCAGTGTTCCATGGTAAAGAAAGCGTCCCAGCGGGCATCGTAGCCGGCGTCGCTGATCCAGATGCTCTGATAGGGGTTATCGCCCTGATTAGCCTTAAGGATGCGGGCGCGGCTGGAAATGGCTGACCAGCTGTGGTGAATATCCAGTAGCGGATCTTTGTATGGGCGCACATCAATCAGGGGAATATCCAGCCGGCCGATAAAGACATTACCGGACTGGTAGGCACCCTGAGCGGCTTCCAGACTGCCGGCGATGCGTGGCGCCGGAGCTTCAGCGTGACCGTTATGGGTCATGTTATGTTCACCGTAGGGGGTGTAACGGCGCAGGGAATCGTCGCCGCTGATCAGCCAGTAACGGGCCTGCTGCATCTCCGCCTGCGGTTTCCAGCTGCCCACTTTGCGGTTGAGGTCGAGGAACTGCGTGGCACTGATGTCACCGTCTTTCCAGGCCTGCAGACCATACTGCACGCCGACATTACTGGCGGGAACGCCGGCACGGCCATAGCGGTCGGTGCCGTAGTAATCGCGGTTATCCTGCCAGTGGGTCCAGTAATTTTCGTCATTAACCTGCCCGCTGTAGCGCGGGTAATGGGTATTGAATCTGGGGTTATTCACCAGTTGGGCAGAGCCACGCCAGCTGTGGCTGCATTCGGTCGCCCCCTCGTGGGCCGGCGGGATTTCAAAGCGCAGCAGGCTGGCCACTGCAGCGAGAAAATTCAGCCGTGGCGGATAATCCGGGTTAAATGACAGACCTTCCACCAGGCTGCGTCGCGAAGCTTTTTCCCAGAAGCGTTTATCATCGGCCAGATAATCGAAATAATATTCCAGCAGTTCACAGTCGAGACCATAGGTGATCTGCGTGATCATATCCGGATAGGGGATCACCGCCACGCCGCCGTCAATAATGCCGTGTTGTTCTCCGCGGATAAACGGATGGTTCTGGCTGAGCAGATATTGTTGCAGGCCACCGCCGGAATCACCGAAGCCAATGGTGTATTGTGGCTCGCCATAACGGCTGACAAACTGTTGCTTCACCCGCAGGGCGGTGTCTTCCTGCAGCCAGATATTGTAGTGGTTGTCGGTTTCATTACCGGTGGAATACAGCACTGCATAGCCGGCTTCCAGGGCCGGGCGCATATCTTTCAGCAGGCGTTTGAAACGCGCCTGTCCCTGCTGGAAACCGATGCCGATGGCCCCTTTGAAGTGGTAAACCGCTTTGCCGTTCCATTGTGATAAATCCGGCTGGTCTTTTTTATCCTGCATCGTGGTCGGCATTAGCAGCACATAAATAAAGCGGTTAATGGTGCCACTTTCCGCGCGTACCAGTAATTTGCTGTCGGTGTCCTGCGGCAGCTGGTCATCACTGCGGAAAAAGGTTTCGCCGTCGGCTTCATAACCGAGGTAGTGCAGCCGTGTGGGCAGGCCACAGTCCTGACTGTAGCCGGTGATATTGCCGTCGTCGTCATACACGGCCGTACCGTAACCCTGTTGATTATCCACCAGAGGCTGTCCCAGTTCTGAATCCAGTGTCTGGCACATAAAAGGATACTGACGCGGACCGGCAAACAGGGGTTCGGCCGGCCCGGTTGCGCCCCAGTTAACCGGGAAAGCAAAGGTGTCTGCCGGGCGGACTATGTTTTTCGGATGCGGGCCTGAGTAGGCCGGGATGTTGGCGATTTTTGCGCCTGGCGGGCTGGTCAGTACCGGTGGCTGGGTGGGATTGAGATCCAGCTCCTCAGCCAGATAACCCAGTAACCAGTACCAGCCGGCCGTCAGCAGGACGGCCAGTAACAGCAGAACGATCAGCGTAATCCGGAGCGCACGAGACATAAACAGTCCATGTTTTAACCAGCCATAAGACAGCCCTAAGCATAAGGTGTGGCCTGTGAATTACAACGGCTGTGTGACGCGTTTTATCCGGCGGCCAGGGCGGCCACTTCGCTGTCGCTCAGCGGGCGGAACTGGCCCGGTGCCAGACTGGCGTCCAGCGTCAGGGAACCCATGCGTTCACGGTGCAGCTTTTCCACCAGATTGCCGAGGGCGGCAAACATGCGTTTTACCTGATGGTAGCGACCTTCGTGGATGGTCAGCAGCACTTCCTGATCGGTGATGCGCTGCAGTTCTGCCGGCAGGGTCGGTTTCGGATCATCTTCGAGCAGAATGCCGGCGGCGAGTTTCTGTTCCGCATCCGCGCGCAGCGGCTCTGCCAGCCATACGCGGTAGGTTTTGGGCTGGTGCCGGCGTGGCGAGGTCAGATGATGTGACCATTGGCCATCGTCGGTGATCAGCAGCAGGCCGGTGGTGTCGATATCCAGCCGGCCGACGGTATGCAGGTTCTGGCGGTTGATCACGCCGGTCAGCAGATCAAACACCAGCGGATGCAGACTGTCGCGGTTGGCGCATACATGCCCGGCGGGTTTATGCAGCAGAAAATAGCGGCAGCCTTCGTGCAGGGTCAGTGACTCATCATCCAGCGTGATCCGGTCCACGTCTGAGACCTGCAGCGATGCCGTTCTGGGTTTTTCACCATTGACCAGCACGCGCCCCGATCTGATGGCCTTGACGGCCAGGGAGCGGGTGAGATCAGTGGTGTCAGCAATAAATTTGTCGAGGCGCATAAAAAATCAGGCAATGGCTGTAAGGGATATGCCGCGATCTTACCATGCCGCCCCGGCCTGAATCTGGTCTGATACTATTTTGTGAATATCGCCGGTGTCTGAATTTCGTGCGCTGATTGTCACAGCATTGTCTGCGTACTGACATATTGTGCCGGCAGTATCGGCCGCATCCGTTACCAGACCGGGAGGAAAATCATGAAACCACGGCTTATCGGCACACTGCTGGCGCTGTCAGTACTGATCACGGCCACCACCGCCTGTGCCATGTCGCGGCCAGTGCATGATGACAATATTCAGCTCGGTCCACGGCCATATTTTCTGCTTAACGATATGGATGACGGGGCGCTGAAGCAGCAGCTCAGCCAGTGTCAGGAAAAGCCGGTCAGGGCAAGTCAGTTTTCCATCGCCCACCGTGGCGCGCCGCTGATGTTTCCTGAGCATACCCGCGAAGGTTATATCGCTGCGGCACGCATGGGGGCCGGCATTATCGAATGCGATGTCACCTTTACCAAAGACCGTGAGCTGGTATGCCGCCATTCCCAGTGCGATCTGCATACCACCACCAATATTCTGGCCACGGATCTGGCACAGAAATGCAGTGTCGCGCCGGAATTTGATACGCAGGGCCGGCTCACCAATGCTGCTGATATCCGTTGCTGCACCTCGGATATCACGCTGGCGGAATTCCGCACACTGCAGGGCAAAATGGATGCTGCCGACCCCCGTGCCACCAGCATTGACGACTATATGAACGCCACCGCCGGCTGGCGTACCGATCTGTATGCCAGCCGCGGTACGCTGATGACCCATCAGGAAAGCATTGAGCTGTTCCGCCAGCTGGGGGTGGATTTTACCCCGGAGCTGAAAACACCGTCGGTCAGTATGCCGTATGAGGGCGATTACACCCAGGCCGCGTACGCACAGCAGATGATTGATGACTACAAGACCGCCGGTATCAGTCCGCAGCGGGTATGGCCGCAGTCATTCAATCACGATGATATCCTTTACTGGATCCAGCACGAACCGGCGTATGGCCGCCAGGCTGCCTATCTGCTGGAAAGCGGCAAAGACACCACCAGTGCGGCGGCCATGCAGGCCTGGTATAAGGAAGGTATCCGCGTGCTGGCCCCGGCAACCTGGATGCTGGTGGATGGTGCTGAAGATGGCAGCATCGTGCCGTCAGCATTTGCCGGAAACGCGCAGGCACAGGGCTTTAAGCTGATTGCCTGGACACTGGAGCGTTCCGGACCGTTGCAGGAAAACGGCGGCTGGTATTATCAGTCCATGAACGGCAGCGACGGCGGTTATGATGTCATCGATAAGGATGGTGATGTTTACCGCCTGCTGGATGCACTGGCCAAGGATGTCGGGGTTATTGGTGTCTTCTCGGACTGGCCGGCGACCACCACCTATTACGCCAACTGCACCGGCAGATAAAGCCGCTGCCGTCACGGCTGCTCTGCACCGCAGCCGTGGTGGGCTTCCCCATCTTTTTATTCCGCTTTGCCTGTCTGCAACGCCGCTGCTCCGTTAATCCATTTGTCAGTAATATTGCGGATAGCGACTACACTTAAGGTTTATGTGGATAAACAGAGACCAATAGTAATGACAGGACCTACCGCTTCACCGTCAGCTCCCTGGTACAGTTCTCACCGCCTTTCTTTCCGGGTGGTCGTTACCGGCGTGGTGGCGATGGTGTTAATCAGTCTGTTGATGATGATGACCGCACGGCAGTTTATCGCTGAAATCAGTGACGGCTACGAACGCGAGACCGCCAACGTCCTGCTTAACCGCATGGAAGCAACCGTTACCGAACTGAGTGAGAAGGCCCATATCGGCGCGCTGATGGTGGCGGCTCTGCCACAGGTGCAGCAGGCGCTGGCTGCGCGTGACCGCGACACCCTGCAGACGATGTTCCTGCCCCAGTGGCCGCAGCTGCAACAGCAGGGCATTGGCCAGTTTCAGTTTCATCTGCCGGATGCGTCCTCCTTTCTGCGTGTGCATAAGCCGGAAAAATACGGTGATGACCTGTCCTCGTTCCGCCAGTCCGTAGTGCAGGTCAATAACACCCACGTCCCGGTGGTGGGGGTGGAAAAAGGGGTGGCCGGTCTGGGGGTGCGTGCCGTTGTGCCGGTAAGTTATCAGGACCGGCCTGTGGGCAGTGTCGAATTCGGCGTGGCACTGAGCCGCCTGTCGTTTGCTTCGCTGCTGGAGGATCAGCGCATTGATCTGGCGGTTTATCTGCATGATGGCGGTCGCTGGACCACAGCCATGGCACCGGCTTACGCCGCCCGTCCGCTGGCCGATGCCGCTTATCAGCAGGCTCTGCAGGGCCGTTATGAAACTGAAACCCGTATTGACGGGCATCCGCATCATGTGATCCTGACCCCGCTGCAGGATTACAGTGGCACCACCATCGGCGTGATGGAGGTCAGTTATGACCGCGGCAATATTGCGGCGCTGATGAGCAGCATTGATCAACGGATGTTGCTGGTGGCGTTGCTGACCATTATCGCTGCGGCAGTGGTATTTATCTGGCTGGTAAAACGCAGCATGAGCCCGCTGAAACGTCTGGTGGCGGCGATGGAAGCACTGACGTCCGGCAGTGGCAGCGTCAGTCAGAAGTTACGCGTGCAGGGTGTTACCGAAGTTGAGCAGGTGACCGCCGCCTTTAATGGTTTTACTTCCGGTCTGGGCACTAAGGTATCGGAACTGATCCGTTCGGTCAGTGATATGACCACGCAGGTGGCGCTGATGGCCGAAGAGTCGGGCCGTGCCCATCAGGGCATGCGCCGTCAGCAGGATGAAATTGACCAGATCGCCACGGCGATGACGGAAATGGTCAGCACGGTACACAGTGTGGCGGAGAATACCAGTCAGGCCGCCGACAGCGCCCAGCATGCTGACGAACAGTCCGGGCAGGGCGTGGCACTGGTGGAGGAAAATATCCGCGATATCAGTTCGCTGTCTGAGACGGTCAGCAATACCTCGGAAGTAGTGCAGGGGGTAGTGCAGGCGACGGAGCAGATCGGTCAGATCCTGAGTGTGATCCGTACCATTGCCGAGCAGACCAACCTGCTGGCACTCAATGCTGCCATTGAAGCGGCCAGGGCCGGTGAGCACGGGCGTGGTTTTGCCGTGGTGGCTGATGAAGTACGCACGCTGGCACAGCGCACCCGTTCATCCACGGATGAAATTGAAGGCATGATCAGTGAACTGGAAAGCAGTGTCGGTCAGACGGTGACGCAGATGGAGCGCAGTCTGGAACAGGCCGGCCGCAGCGTCAGCCAGTCACAGGAAACCGGGGCATCCCTGCAGCGCATCAAACAGGCGGTTGACCGGATTACCGATATGAACACCCAGATCGCTACCGCGTCGGAAGAGCAGAGCAGCGTCAGTGAAGAGATTAATCGTAATATCCTCAATATCCGCGATATCAGCAATGGTACGGCGCTGGTGGCCGAACACAGTGCCGATATTGCAGCCCAGCTGGCGCGCGATACCGAAGTCCTGATGTCTGTGCTGAAAGGATTCAACAGCCGCAGCGATGAACTGATACTGGCTCAGGCCCGTTCTGCTCATCTGGCCTGGAAGGCACGCCTGCGGGCTTATCTGAATTCCGATCATGGTGAGAACATCATGAGTCGCGACGAAGCCACCAATCACCATAACTGCAAACTGGGCCAGTGGTACTACGGCGAAGCCGGCCGGCATCTGATGGCGCTGCCGGTGATGCAACAGCTGGAGGGGCCTCACCAGCGGCTGCACGAAACCATCGGTGAACTGATGACAGCGAAAGAACGCGGCGATATGGCCAGCGCCGAAGCCCTGCTGGAACAGGTTGAACAGCTCAGTCATCAGGTCGCGGCTGTGCTGGAAGAACTGCAGGGTGCGGTTGCTGAACCGCACTGAGCCAGGCGGACGCTTCAGGGCGCTGCTAGGCGCTCAATCATGGTGTACAGGGCGCGGATCTGTGGTGCGTCGGGGCTTAAAAATCCTTGTCAGCGGTCGCCGAACAGCCCCAGAAATCCCAGCCGCCCTGCGGGTGAAGGGGCTGGCGGCCGGTGTGGAGACGGCGGGATAAATCTGGCGGATAATCCGTTCTGCCTGAGAAAAACCACAGTCGTTGATGCAGGGGGCGCGGGTGTCTGCGCAGAGCACATCCTGCTCATCGGCAGTAACCACGGGTAGCGGCTTTTCCCGGCGGGCAAACATGGTTTAATAGCAGGCACGGGTAATGATGACGCTTTGCTGCGGGGAAACAGTATGAACAGGCCGGACGGCAGCGGAAAAAAAACGGGTTTTACAGGCTGGCCGGGGCTGAATGTACAGATTGTCGTCGCAGCATTAGCCGGCCTGCTGCTGGGTTGGTGGCTGAATGGCCAGGGGCCGGACAGCGTGGTGAAACAGCAGCTGCTTTATGTGGCGGATGTGGCAGGGCGCTTCTTTATTGATCTGCTGAAAATGGTGCTTATTCCGCTGATTTTTACCTCCATTGTCACCGGCATTGCCCATCTGCAGGCGCATCATCAGGCCGGTAAAGTGTGGCGCTATACGCTGGGATTTTTTGTCTTATCCATGCTCTGTGCCATGACGATGTCCCTGCTGGTTACCGGCTGGGTACAGCCCGGCAGTGGTCTGCAGTTGTCGATGTTTGCCGGCAGTATGGAAAACTTCCAGGCCCGCCAGCTCAGTGGTGGTGAATTTTTTGCGCAGTTTCTGCACAGCCTGTTTATGAATCCGGTGGCGGCTCTGGCGGAGGGGAAAATTCTGCCGGTGGTGACCTTTGCGCTGATTCTCGGTATTGCACTGGTCAAAGCCGGAAGCACTGAACAGGGCAATAGCCGTCGTGGTCACCTGCTGGCCGTGCTGCAGGAATTACTGGATCTGCTGATGCGCATTATTCACTGGATTATGCTGCTGGCCCCTCTGGGGGTGCTGGCCCTGCTGACGAAACTGATGGCGACGCAGGATATGTCGCTGCTGGCGACCATGGCGGAATTTATTGTGCTGGTTTTTGCCATCACGCTGGTGCACGGGATTATTATCCTGCCGGGGTTAATGTATCTGTTCACCCGTCGTTCACCACTGTGGCTGTGGCGCGGCACCCGCCAGGCGCTGGTGACGGCGTTTGCCACCAGTTCCAGTGCCGCAACCCTGCCGCTGAGTCTGCGTTGCGCCGACGAAGAATTAAACGTGAACAAGGATGTCGCCGGCTTTGTGCTGCCGGTCGGGGCCACCATGAATATGGATGGTACCGCCCTGTACGAAGCCTCAGCGGCGCTGTTTATTGCTTATCTGGCGGGTATTGATTTATCCCTTGGTCAGCAGATCATCGTCATGCTGACCGCCATGATCGCCTCCATGGGCGCGCCCGGAATTCCCAGTGCCGGTATGGTCACCATGGTGATGGTACTGCAGTCCGTCGGTTTACCGGCCGAAGCCATTGCCATCCTGCTGCCCATTGACCGCATTCTCGACACCATCCGCACCGCCGTGAATGTGGAAGGGGATCTGGTTGCCAGCGTGGTAGTGGACCGGGCACTGACTGAACGCTGATGCCGTTGTCTGCGGCGCTGGTGCAGTCCGGTCTGCGCCGTCGCCGTACCATGACGCCGGCCCCTGATTTCTGTACAATCCGCCGCCGGTTCTGTTTCCCTGCCAGCTGTTCCGCAAATGAAGAACGGCGGCACTTCCCGTGAGGTTTGAATATGTCCGAAGGCAAAACGTCCAGCGGCAAAGTCGGTTTTGTTTCCCTTGGCTGTCCCAAGGCACTGGTGGACTCTGAAAAGATTCTGACCCAGCTGAAAATGGATGGCTATGAGGTCGTTAACAGCTACGACAATGCTGACGTCGTGGTGGTGAATACCTGTGGCTTTATCGACGCCGCCAAGCAGGAATCGCTGGATGCCATTAAGGAAGCCATGACCGAGAACGGCAAGGTGATCGTCACCGGCTGTATGGGGAAGGGCAAAGATGCGGAAACCATCAAAGAGCTGAACCCTGGCATTCTCGCCGTCACTGGCCCGCAGGCGTATGAAGAAGTGATGGGGGTGGTACACGAATGGGTGCCGCCGGCGGATAAGGAACATAACCCGTTTACCGATCTGGTGCCGCCGCAGGGCGTCAAGCTGACGCCACGCCATTATTCGTATCTGAAGATCTCCGAAGGCTGTAACCACAGCTGTACCTTCTGCATTATCCCGGATATGCGTGGCAAGCACGTCAGCCGTCCGGTGGGTGATGTACTGGACGAGGCCAAACGCTTAGTCGCTGCTGGTACCAAGGAGCTGCTGGTAATCTCGCAGGATACCTCGGCTTACGGCGTGGATATGAAATACCGCACCGGTTTCTGGGATGGTAAGCCGGTTAAAACCAAACTCTACGATCTGTGCAAAGAGCTGGGTGAACTGGGCGTGTGGGTGCGTCTGCACTACGTTTACCCGTATCCGAGTGTGGATGACATTCTGCCATTGATGGCCGAAGGCAAAATCCTGCCGTATCTGGATATCCCGTTCCAGCATGCCAGCCCGCGTATTCTTAAGCTGATGAAGCGTCCGGCGCACGCGGAAAACACGCTGGAACGCATTAAAAAATGGCGCGAAGCAGTCCCTGAACTGGTGATCCGTTCGACCTTCGTGGTCGGCTTCCCGGGTGAAACCGAAGAAGATTTCCAGCTGCTGCTCGACTGGCTGGAAGAGGCTGAACTCGACCGTGTGGGCTGCTTCAAATACAGCCCGGTGGAAGGTGCCAAAGCCAACGATCTGCCGGATCATGTGGCGGAAGAGATTCAGCAGGAACGCTTCGACCGCTTTATGCAGGCGCAGCAGGCCATCAGTGCGCGTAAACTGCAGCGTAAGATTGGCAGCCGCATGACGGTGCTGGTGGATGAGGTGGACGAAGAGGGCGCCGTGGCGCGCAGTGTCGGTGATGCACCGAATATCGACGGTATGGTGTACCTGAACGATTTCTTTGATTGCCAGCCCGGCGATTTTATCGAGGTGGAAATCGAGCACGCCGATGAATACGATCTGTGGGCGTCACCGCTGGAGCGGTGAAAACAGCAGAGCGGGTGGCCGGGCCACCCGCGGCGGGTCAGTTGAGATTCTTACGCAGTTTTTCCCGCAGACGTTCTGCCAGCTGCGGCAGCATTTCGTCCACCAGCTGACTGATCAGCGCTTCTTTCTCGGCCATCGACAACTGACGGCCGATATCATTCAGGGTCTTACGTGCCCGTTCCTGTTTCTGCTCCATGACCTTCTGCATGGTCCGGTGCGCTTCCTCGGCGCTGTGCTGCGCTGCTTCGCGTTCCTGGGTCAGACGGTCAAGCACCGACTGCGGCAGGAAGGGGTTGCCTGAGGTGCGTTGTGGTGCTGCCGGGGGAGCAGGTTGTGGGACGGCGATAACCGCAGGCCCGGCCTCTGTTTCGCCAATAACGGGGAGTTCGTTTGCCTCAGCCGGGGGCGCTGCTGCGTCCGCTGCTGCGGGTACTTCGTCTGCCATAGCAGCGGTTTCGGTGATCAGCGGTGGTTCGGGTTCTGCACTGTCTGACAGGGCTTTTTCCATGCCCGGCAGGGCGACCACAACCGAATCCTGCGGCCTGCTGCGCTGTACAGGTTTCAGCACTGGGGTGTCACCGGCACTGAACAGATCGTTCAGGACCGGGATGTCATCCATGGGCTCGAGTACCGGAATCCGGCCATCGCCGGTGACATGATCGCCGGCGGCATCGTCCAGTACCCGCTGCAGGGTTTCCAGTTCGCGCAACAGGTCGGCTGGTTGCTCATTCTGGTCGTTGGGATTCATCAACGTAATCTCATATCAATGTTGTTGATCGGGTAACCCCGGTCTTTCAGAAAACGGTAATGGTTACGAGTGTAGTCCAGTACGTCGTCCTGTTGGATCACAATATTAATAAATCGCTGAAAGCGGCCAAAAAATGACGGCACTTCAGCACTCAGATTGAGAATGACGTCATGGTGGTGGCCGGGGTCCTGCTGCCAGCCGATGCTTACCGGACAGTCGTCCGGGGCGTCGTCACCGCCGAGCAGGGCGTGAGGAATAAAGGATTCTTCACGGAAGGTCCACAGCAGTTCGTCCAGCTGGTGTGCTGCCTGTTCGCTGTCGGTCTGGATCAGCACGCGGTTACCGCGGCTGAAGGCTTTCTCGGCCAGCCGGCAGGCGAACAGCGCCCGTTCATCGTGGGTCTGGGCGGCGAGGATATAAAAATCAACCTGAGTCATGGTGTCCGGCTATCTGCACTGAGGCGTTTATGCTAGCCAGCCGCTGTCAGGCTGGCAATGCTCTTATGGGGCGCTGAACTGATGCAGGGCAACGTCCAGCGTTACCGTCAGCTGCTGCAGCTGCTGCAGGCGTTGTAATGCTTCATTGCGTACTTTCCAGCGGTGCGGGGTCATCAGCAGCAGATCCATGATCTGCTGATTGGAGTTCAGCGTGATCTGGTATTTCAGGCTCTGCTCACCGCTCAGGGTAAAACCGTGTTGTTCCATCGCCGGCGCCGGATTGAGCGGGTTGACTTTGACCTCGTCGTAAATCTGTTCACGCAGCTCATACAGGTGATGGCCACCGGTATTGAGCAGCACCACCTGGGCGCCGGGTTTCAGCACCTGACTGAAGCCTTCCGGCATCAGGTTAGTGAACAGGCAGGTGATCAGATCCAGACTGTGATCAACAAAGGGCAGTCTGCCGCCGGTGGCAACCAGCCAGTCGATGCTGCGGCTGCGGCGGGCAGCGCGGCGTACGGCGTCTTTGGATATGTCGACACCGTACAGGCAGTGTTCGCGCTGGTGATCCTGCAGGACTTCGTGCAGGCGCTGGGTGTAATAGCCTTCACCACAGCCAACGTCGGCAATCTGCAGTGGCTGTTGCCCGTTCTGCTGCTGTTGCAGTGCCCATTCCAGTACCCACTGGTTGAGCATGTCGGACACCGGCCGGTAGAGCTGGCTGTCGAGCAGGCGCTGTCGGGCATCGACCATTTCCAGTGTGTCGCCGGGAGCTTTCGATTTCTTGTGCTGTGCCAGCAGCAGGTTCAGATACCCCTGCCGGGCTTCATCAAAAGAGTGGTTATTATCACAGCTCCAGCGTTTGCCGGAGGCGTGCAGAGGCTGCCCGCAGACCGGGCAGGCAATGACTTTATTCAACATGAGGTTCAGGCCAGCAACAGCTCAAGGGTGCGTTCGTAAATGGCGGTCAGGGTATTCAGGTCATCGGCGCTGACGTGCTCGTCCACTTTGTGAATGGTGGCGTTGCAGGGGCCGAGTTCCAGCACCTGGGCGCCGGTCGGGGCAATAAAGCGGCCGTCGGAGGTACCGCCGGCGGTGGACAGTTCGGTTTCCCGGCCGGTGACATCACGGATCGCCTGTACACTGGCGTCGACCAGGTCGCCGCGCGGCGTCAGGAAGGGCTCGCCACTCAGGTTCCATTCGATGTCGTATTCCAGGCCATGCTTGTTGAGGATGGTTTCGGTGCGCTGTTTCAGGATATCGGCGGTCAGCTCGGTGGAGAAGCGGAAATTGAACACCACTTCACAACTGCCCGGGATTACGTTAGTGGCTCCGGTACCGGCGTTGATATTGGAAATCTGGAAACTGGTGGCCGGGAAAAATTCATTCCCCTGATCCCATTCTTCCGCGGCCACTTCGGCCAGCGCCGGGGCTGCCTGATGCACCGGGTTACGGGCCAGATGCGGGTAAGCCACATGACCCTGAATGCCTTTGACGGTCAGCACGCAGCCGAGTGAACCGCGGCGGCCGTTTTTCACCACATCGCCCAGCGCGGTAGTGGAGGATGGTTCACCAACGATGCACATGTCGATTTTTTCGTTGCGCGCCTGCAGCGTTTCGACGACTTTAACGGTGCCGTTTTTCGCCGGGCCCTCTTCGTCGGCGGTGATCAGAAAGGCAATGGAGCCTTTGTGGTCCGGATGCTTGCGGACGAAGTTTTCAACCGCCACGACCATAGCTGCCAGGGAGCCCTTCATATCTGCCGCACCGCGGCCGTACAGCATGCCGTCGATAATCTGCGGTTCGAACGGCGGCTGCGTCCAGTTGCCTTCCGGGCCGGTGGGTACGACATCGGTATGACCGGCAAAACACACCAGCGGGCCTGTTGTGCCACGGCGCGACCAGAAGTTATCGACTTCAGCAAAACGCAGTGGTTCGTTGTTAAACCCCATGGCCGCCAGACGGTCCATCATCAGTTGCTGGCAGCCGGCATCTTCGGGTGTTACGGAACGGCGGGAAATCAGATCAAAAGCCAGTTGCAGGGTCGGCGTCATAAGGTTGGTATCCGGGTCGGTCAGAAAAGCCGCATATCATATCAAACTGGCGGCTTTTCTGCGCACCTGCTCAGGGATTTTTTGGTCTGGCCGGTGGCGCCGGGCGGACATAGACCGGATAAGGGTAGTAACTCTGGATGCCCATGTAGTAACGCACCTGAACTTCATCCGGCTGTTCACGCCACAGATAATGGCCGTCGCCCTGCAGTATCAGGTAGGTATAGAGATGGTCGCCGATTTTGTCTTCTTCACTGCCGCTGAGCTGACCGCGCACGGTGACCATGCGGCCATTGGCATAAACTTCGGGGTCAAGAAAGCCGGTAAAGACAGCACGGAAGCGTCCGCCGGTTTTATCGGCACCGGTTTTCGGCCGGCCGGAGCTGTACAGCGGCAGCTGCAGCACTTCCAGTGTCGAGCTGTCGCTGCTGTTCGTGACCGACACGACCATACCGCCCAGTACTACCGGCTGGCCTTTGTAGTGGTCCGGGTTGGCCTGCAGGTCGGCGAAGGCCGGCAGCTGATCGGGATCGTCAACGGCCACTTCATCCGGCAGGGAGGCGCACCCACCGAGCAGAGCAGTCAGCAACAGGGCAGGGGTCAGGAGGCTTGCAGGGTTCAGTTTCATGGTGCTCTCCGCACAGGTTCTGATCATGATGATATGACCATATTACGTTTTTTTGGTTGCGTCACAGGATCTGAATCAGGATTCCGTACCTTGCGGTCATTGCTAAGCACGGAGCGGCTGGCTACCATAGCCGGCTTTTTACAGCTGATAGTGATAATAAGGTACCCAAATGACCCAGCCGCTGACTCCGGAAGAACTGAATCAGGTAATGGCAGAGGCCGATCTGCTGAAAACCGATGCCGAAGTGGAAGCGGCGCTGGATCAGATGGCCAGGGAAATCAGTGAACGTCTGCATGACAGTATGCCGGTGGTGTACAGCATTATGAACGGTGGTCTGGTGATGGCCGGCCGTCTGCTGACACGGCTGAACTTTCCGCTGGAACAGGGCTATATGCACGCCACCCGTTACCGTGGTGAAACTAACGGACATACCGACCTGCAGTGGCAGGCACCGCCGTCGGTACCGATGGCCGGCCGTACCGTGCTGATCCTGGATGATATTTTCGACGAAGGAAACACCCTGGCCGAGGTGGTGAAATCCTGCGCACAGCAGGGCGCAAAAGAAGTGCTGACGGCCGTGCTGGTGAACAAAGTCCATGATCGTAAAAACACCGATCTGAAAATCGATTTTGTCGGCATGGATGTCGAAGACCGCTATGTGTTCGGTTGCGGTATGGACTACCGTGGCTACTGGCGTAACGCCGCCGGAATCTACGCGGTTAAAGGCCTGTAACCGTTTTCTGCAACGGTGCGTAAAATACCGGATTTACAGTTATAACAGGGCGCCTGCGGGCGCCTTTTTTGTCTATTGTGGGCCTTTATTCCTGACTAAACTGGGATGATAACGCTGATTCCCGGGCCCCTATGAAAGTCGATTTCATTAATCCCTTTGTGGAAACCATCAATAATATCCTTGCCACTATGGCGTCACTCAGCTGTGAGTACGGCAAGCCGTATCTGAAAGATAATGAACTGCCGCTGGGCGTGCTGACCGGTATTATTCCGATGTCGGGTGAAAGCGTAAAAGGTTCACTGGCCATCAGCTTTTCCGCCGGAGCCATCATCAGAATCAGCAGCAGTATGCTGGGTGAAGACATTGCTGAAGTGGATGAAACCTGCCGCGATCTGACCGGTGAACTGACCAATATGTTGTCCGGCGGGGCGCGTAAGCTGCTGTGGGAGAAAGGCTACGATTTTGAAATGGCCAGTCCCGGTATTCTCTGTGGAGAAGACACCATTCATCACGATGCCCGCGGCCCGGTGATTGTGATTCCCTTTGCAACCAAAGCCGGCCCCTTTTTTATTGAAGTGGCGTTGACCGAGAAACTCGAACGCGCCCGCCTGCATCAATAACCGTCTGATTACGGTTCTTCAGTGAATGCCGGGAGCGGTAAAGATGGGTAAAAGCCTGTTTTCTTCCGCCGGGGTGCCGCCTATCATGCTCGCCATCACTGTCAGTATTGGGTAAGGAGATTCCCGTTGCGGAACTTCACAAGAGTGGCCGGAATATCGGCGTTGTGCAGCACGCTGTTGCTGGCGGCCTGTGCCGGTGTGCCGGCATCAGAGCGGCCGCAGCCGGAACTGCCACAGCGTCTCGGCTACGGCGACGGCGCTCAGGGGAGCACAGTACCGCTGCACTGGTGGACAGATTTTGCTGATCCGGCGCTGGATCAGCTGGTGGCGCAGGGACTGGCCAATAACTTCAGTCTGCAGGCAGCCTGGGCCAGTCTGGCGCAGAGCCGGGCACTCTGGCGTCAGGCCGGAGCCGGTCAGTATCCGGACCTTAATCTGTCACTGGAACGTTCCCGCTCCTGGACTGAAACCACCACCAGCGACAGCTGGAGTGCCGGGCTGACCACCGAATACGAAGTCGATTTCTGGGGGCGGGTGTCGGCGCTGGATGATCAGGCGCGGTTGTCGGTGCTGGCCAGTGAAGCGGCGCTGCGAACCCAGGCCAATACCGTGGCGGCACAGGTGGCCATCAGCTGGTATGGACTGCGGATGGAGCAAGAAAATCTGGCCCTGCTGCAGGCGCAGCAACAGCGTTTGCAGGAATCCCTGCAGGTAGTGCGCGGCCGCTTCCGTCGTGGACAGACTGAAATGAGCGATGTCTGGCAGCAGCAACAGCTGCTGGAATCCATCGCGGCTGAGATCATTACTGCCGAAGCCACCAGAGCCGCTTATCAGCAGCAGCTGGCATTGTGGACCGGCAACAGTGACTGGTTCAGCCTCAGTCAGGCTGAACTGCCGCAACAGCAGGATGGTCTGCCGGTTCCCGCCGCGGTGATCGGTGCGGTCGGACTGGCACCACTCAGTCGCCGGCCGGATGTTGAACAGGCCTGGTATCAGGTACGCCGCGCCGACGCCGCGCTGGCGGCGGCAGTCGCCAACCGTTATCCCCGTTTTACCCTCAGTGCGTCCTACTCAGGCTCCGATGCGGAACTGGCTAATGTACTCGATAACTGGCTGGCCAATCTGGCCGGCGGGCTGGTACTGCCGCTGATTGATGGTGGCAACCGCCGGGCGGTGGTGGCGGAAAA
The DNA here is from genome assembly GCA_963682115.1 of Pseudomonadales bacterium. Taxonomy (GTDB): domain Bacteria; phylum Pseudomonadota; class Gammaproteobacteria; order Pseudomonadales; family Oceanobacteraceae; genus Venatoribacter. The sequence goes on from OY821639.1 coordinate 3,449,663, forward strand.
TGAGGCCGCTGTGCAGCAGGCGCTGGCAAACTATCAGCAGACACTGCTGGAAGCCGCCGACGATGTGCAGCAGGCGCTGATTGATGAACGCCAGAGTGCCGACAGTCTGCAGAGTCTGCAGAATCAGCTGGCGCTGGCACGCAAAACCGAAGCCTTTATTCACAGCCGCTACCGTAAAGGAGTGGGGGATTTTCTGTCCCTGCTGGATGCCCAGCGCAGCACACTATCTCTTGAACAGCAGGTGCTGACGGCGCGCTGGAACCGGGTGCAGAGCCGGATTCAGCTGTACCGGGCTGTCAGCCATGGCGATTTCAGCGCCACCGACAACGATAAGGAACCTCAGGCATGAATACTCAGGCATCGTCAGCCCCTCTGATGAAACGTAAATGGCTGTGGGGCCTGATCATTCTGCTGCTCGGCATTGGCAGCGCATATTTTATTGTGACCTCGGCGCCGCGCCCGGCGCGCGTGCCACCGGAAGTCAAAGCACGGCTGGTGGATGTGGAGCCGTTGCAGCAGGAAATGTCCGGCCCTTACTGGCAGACCGGTGGTCTGGTCAGTGCCGTGGACAGCGTATCCCTGACCGCGCAGGTCAGTGGCCGTATCGCCTGGGTAAACCCGGATGCCAGCCCCGGCAGTGTGCTGAAAAAAGGTACGGTGCTGGCCCGCATCGAACAGGCCGATTACCGCCTGCTGGTACAGCAGGCCGAGGCGGCGCTGGTCCAGGCCGAGTCGGAACTGGCGATTGAACAAGGTCAGGGTGATCTGGCACAAGAAGAGTACTCCCTGGCCGCCAGTGAACTGAGCCGTGCCGACCGCGAACTGGTGCTGCGGGTACCGCAGCAGCAGGCCGCACAAGCCGCCGTGCAGTCAGCGGCGGCCAGCCTGGAGCAGGCAAAACTGAATCTGGCACGGACTGAAATCCGTATGCCGTTTGATGGCCGTATCAGCAGCCGGGCAGTCAGCGTCGGTACCTATGCCAGCAGCGGTACGACGCTGTTTGATGTGGTCGGTACCAGCCGGGTGTGGATCGAAGTCAAAGTACCACGCCACTTTCTTGCCTGGCTGAATACAGACGCCATGGCTGAGCTGAGTCTGCCGTCCTGGGACGGGAAAACCCGTGACGCCCGGATTCTGAATACCCTGCCGGATGTGGATGATGGTGACCGTATGGCCCGGGTGCTGCTGGAGCTGGAACAGCCGCTGGCCGCTGGCCAGCCGTCGGTGCTGGTGAACGATTATCTCGATGTGCGCCTGCCCGGCCGGGCGGTGCAGGCTGTGGTGGTGGCCAGCCGCCTGCTGAATGACGATGGCTCGCTGTGGGTGGTGAATAATAATCAGCTGCACAGACGGCAGCCGCAGGTGATTTTCCGTGGCCGTGAAAAAATCTGGCTGGGAAGCGGGCTGGAAAGCGGTGATCAGCTGCTGAAAAACCGCATCGACAGTGCCACGCCGGGTATGGCTGTCCGCACCCGTCAGCGCGATGGAGCCGCACAATGAGCCTGCGTTATACCGGCCCGCTGGCGTGGATGGCGCGTCATGGTGTGGCACCGAACCTGCTGATGGCGTTTCTGATCATCGGTGGTTTCCTGATGTCACTGTCCATCCGTAAGGAATTTATTCCGCCTTTTGAAGCCGAGGCGGTGGAAGTCATGGTCAGTTATCCGGGCGCCACGCCGGCGGAGATGGAGCAGGGCGTGGTGCTGCCGATTGAAAACGAGCTGGCGGATATTGACGGCCTGAAAGAAGTGACGGTCCGCATCACCCAGGGCTCAGCGGCCATCGTGGCCGAGCTGGAAAACGGTACTGATAAGCAGCAGGCCTATCAGGATATTCAGCAGGCGGTTAACCGTATTTCAACCTTCCCGGCGCAGATGGAAAAGCCTATCGTCAGTGTCGTCAGCCGTTCCATTGATGTGATTGAACTGGCGCTGTTCGGGCCGCTGGATAAATTCGGTCTCAAACGGCTGGCGGAAGAACTCAAGGACCAGCTGCTGGAATCGCCGCAGGTAAGCAAAATTACCCTGCGTGGTTCGCCGGACGAAGAAATCCATGTCGAAGTGCGTCAGCAGGATCTGGAGCGTTATGGCCTGTCGCTGTCAGAGGTGGCCGCCGTAATCAGCAGTAACGCGCTGGAACAGAGTGCCGGTAGTGTTAAAACCGCCGGTGGCGATATTCTGGTGACACTGGATGACCGCCTCTACTGGGCGGAAGAATTCCGTCATATCCCGCTGATCAGTGATGCCTCCGGGGTGTCGCTGAAGCTGGGCGATATCGCCTATGTGAGCGAAGGCTTCAGTGACAGTTATGATGAGGTCACCTATAACGGCCAGACCTCCATGCGGCTGAAAATCTACCGGGCCGAAAATCAGACACCGCTGACGGTGGTCGAAGCCGTGCTGGCTAAACTGGACGACATCCGTCCGCAGCTGCCTAACGGGGTGGAAATTATTGTCACCGATAACGACGGTGACACCTACCGCCAGCGGGTCGGCCTGTTGCTGAAAAACGCCATTATCGGTCTGTTGCTGGTGATGGTGCTGCTCAGTCTGTTCCTCGAATACCGGCTGGCGTTCTGGGTCACCATGGGCATCCCGACCTCCTTTATGGGGGCCCTGCTGCTGCTGCCGGCGCTGGATGTGTCGATCAATATGATTTCCATGTTCGCCTTTATCGTTGCGCTCGGTATCGTGGTCGACGACGCCATTATTGCCGGCGAAAATATTTATGAACATATGCAGAAAGGCATGCCGTTTATGGATGCCGCTATTTATGGTGCGAAGGAAGTGTCAATGCCGCTGGCGTTTGCCATTCTCACCAACGTGGTGGCCTTCCTGCCGTTACTGGCGTTGCCGGGCATGATGGGCAAACTTTTTATTGCCATTCCGATAGTGGTGGTCAGCTGTTTCCTGATTTCCTGGATTGATGCACTGTTTATCCTGCCGACTCACCTCGGCAAACTGAAAAAACGCACTCAGACCAATGCCCTCGACCGGGTGCAACAGAAAGTTGATGGCGTGCTGCACCGCTTTATTCATAACCGCTATGTGCCGGCGCTGAATGCCAGCCTGGAAGCGCCCGGTATTACACTGGCGGTGGCGCTGGCGCTGGGCATGATGGTGCTGGCGTGGCCGCTCAGCGGGCGCATGGGTTTCAGCATGTTCCCGCGTCTGGAGGGTGAATTTGTGGTGGCAACGGTGGAACTGGCGGCGAATGCGCCGCTGTCGCAGGCACGTGAGGTCCGGGATCTGGTGGAACGCCGGCTGCGTGACGTCACCGACCCGATTGAAGCACAGGGGCGACCGCTGGTGATCAGCGTGGAAGGTGATATTGAAGGCTCTACGGTGGAGGTTGAAGCCAAGCTGGTGGATACCGATGTGCGCCCGGTTCATGCCAATGAAATTGTCCGCCGCTGGCGCGAAGCGATCGGCGAAATCGCCGGTATCCGCAGCCTTACGTTTGATGCCGAACGGGGAGGGGGGCCGTCCGGTGGTGCCGGCCTGACGGTGGAACTGCAGGGCAGTGATACCGTGCTGTTGCAGCAGGCCAGTGATGAACTGGCGGCAGCTCTGGCGCAGCTGTCCGGGGTTAAGGATGTGGCCTCCAGCTTTACCAATGGCAAGCCGGAGTGGGATGTGGAACTGAATGATCTCGGCCGCAGTCTGGGGCTGAGTGCTGAGGATGTGGCCGGTCAGATCCGTGCGGCGCTGTACGGTGCCCGGGCGCTGCGCCAGCAGCGCCAGCGGAATGAAGTGACGGTGCTGGTGCGGCTGCCGGAAAGTGAGCGTTCCTACCGTGCGGACATCGAACGCCTGCGGATTCAGACGGCGGCCGGCAGTTATGTACCGCTGGCTGAGATCGCGACCCTGCACCGCGGCATTTCGCCGGCGGTAATCACCCGCCGCGACAGCCGGCAGGTGGTGCAGGTCACCGCCGAAGTGGAACCGCGGCAACAGATTCCGGCCGTGATGGCGGTATTGCGTGAAGAGGTCTTCCCGGAGATCAGGGGACGCTATCCGGGCATTGACACCGGTTTCCGTGGCCGTCAGGCAGATACCCAGGAGAGCATGAGCAATCTGCAGCTGTACGGTTTCTTCGCCATGCTGCTGATTTACGTACTGCTGGCGATCCCGTTCCGCAGTTACGCCCAGCCGCTGCTGATTATGGCGGTCATTCCGTTCGGTGCGGTCGGTGCGGTGCTCGGTCATCTGCTTCTGGGTTACAGCATGTCGATTATGTCGGTGATGGGCATCGTTGCGCTGGCCGGGGTGGTGGTTAATGACAGTCTGATTCTGATTGATTACGCCAACCGCCGCCGTACCGAGAGCGGACTGAGTGCACTGGATGCTGTGCGTGAAGCCGGTATCCGCCGTTTCCGGCCGATCCTGCTGACTACGCTGACCACTTTCGGCGGTCTGTCGCCGATGGTGTTTGAAACCTCACGCCAGGCGCAGTTTATTACGCCAATGGCGGTGTCGCTGGGCTTCGGCATCCTGTTTACCACCTTTATCTGTCTGCTGGTATTGCCGGCCCTGTATGTGGGGCTGGACCATCTGCTGACGCGTCTGGGGCTGAACAGTCAGCACCACGACAACGCAGACATGGTCGCTGACGCGCCGTCCGGCCACTCCTGACCCGGGCACTGCCGCGCTACCCCAAGGTACCGCGGCAGTGCCACCTCAGTGCGCCAGTTTGTCAGCCGGAACAGGGCGCAGTACCTGAAATTATCATCCCACACTGGTATAGTGCGCGGCCTTGTCGATAAGCCCCCGGAGTAATTCCCTCATGTTGCTGCTGCGCGAATTTATGCAGACGTTTTCCCCCAACATCAAAAACGATGTGCTGTCCGGTCTGACGGTCGCGCTGGCACTGGTTCCGGAAGCGGTGGCCTTTGCCTTTGTTGCCGGTGTGCACCCGCTGGTGGGTCTGTATGCGGCCTTTATGGTGGGGCTGATTACCGCGGTAATCGGTGGCCGTCCGGGGATGATCTCCGGTGCCGCCGGCGCGCTGGCGGTGGTGATGGTGTCGCTGGTGGCCGAAGCCGAACGCGATTTTGGCAGTGGCTCCGGGCCGCAGTACCTGTTTGCAGCGGTCATCCTGATGGGCATTATTCAGATGTCGGCCGGGGTGCTGAAGCTGGGTAAATTTATCCGCATCGTGCCGTATCCGGTGATGCTGGGCTTTGTGAATGGTCTGGCCATTGTGATCTTTCTGGCTCAGCTGCCACAGCTGCAGTCGCATACGCCGGTGGGCAAGTGGGGCTGGGCCGAGGGTGACTGGCTGCAGGGGGCGCCGCTGTGGATCATGCTGGGGCTGATCGCCACCACCATGTTTATTACGTTTTATCTGCCGAAGATGACCAAAGCCATTCCGTCGGCACTGGCGGCGATTCTGGTAGTCAGTCTGGCGGCCTGGGGCCTGCAGCTGGACACCAAAACCGTAGGGGATCTGTCGAATATCGCCGGCGGGTTGCCGGATTTCGCCGTACCGGCGGTGCCTTTCACCATGGAAACGTTCTGGTTCATCCTGCCATATGCGGTGATTTTCGCCGCCATTGGTCTGATTGAATCCCTGCTGACGGTCAGTGTTATCGATGAAATGACCAATACCCGTGGCCGTGGTAACAAAGAGTGTGTGGCACAGGGGACAGCCAACGTGGTCACCGGTTTCTTCGGTGGCATGGGCGGCTGTGCCATGATCGGCCAGAGCATGATTAACGTCAGCTCCGGCGGCCGCGGCCGTCTGTCGGGCATCGCAGCGGCACTGTTCCTGCTCAGCTTTATTCTGTTTGCCGCGCCACTGATTGAGCAGATTCCGATTGCGGCACTGGTCGGGGTGATGTTTATGGTGGTGATCGGTACCTTTGAATGGTCGAGCTTCCGTATCCTGCGCAAGGTTCCGAAACACGATGCTTTTGTGTTGATTCTGGTGTCGGCTGTGACAGTGATCACCGATCTGGCGATTGCGGTGGTGATCGGAGTGATTGTGGCGGCGCTGGTGTTTGCCTGGGAACATGCCAAGCACATTACCGCCCGGACCCGCCAGGATGACACCACCAAACTGTATGATATTTATGGTCCGCTGTTCTTTGGCTCGGTGGCAAACTTTAAAGAGCTGTTCGATCCGGAAAATGATCCGGACGATGTGATTATCGACTTCCGTCATTCACGGGTGGCTGACCATTCAGCGCTGGAGGCGATTGATTCCATCGCTGAGCGCTATCTGGCGCTGGGCAAGACCCTGCATCTGCGTCACCTCAGTGAAGAGAGCCGGCAGATGCTGAAAAAAGCCGGCAACCTGTGTGAGGTGAATGTGATTGAAGATCCGAATTATCGTGTTGCCCTGGATGAGCTGGCCTGAGCTGGCGCTATAAAAAAGCCCGCAGACTGCGGGCTTTTTTATAGCCGCTTTCAGCCGGCGTTCTGTTCTTCGGTCACGCGGGGAATGGTCAGCCTGAACGCGGCGCCCTGTTCGCTGCTTTCAATCTGAATGTCGCCGTTCAGACGCTGATGAATAATGTTGTACACCAGATGCATGCCCAGACCGGTGCCGCCCTGGCCTCGCTTGGTGGTGTAGAAGGGCTCAAAAATTTTGTGTTGGGCTTCTTGGCTGAGACCGGTGCCGTTATCTGTGTAGCGGATAACAATATTGCCACGTTCTTCCGCTGCCTGAATGCGGATCAGGCCATCATTCTTATGCTCAAACCCATGCAGCAGGGAGTTCATCACCAGATTGGTGATTACCTGACTGATGGCGCCGGCGTAGGTTTCCATGCACAGGTTTTCTGAGCAGTCGATTTCCACCCGGTGCTGGTTTTGCTTGAATTTCGGCGACAGGGTTTCGAGGATTTCATGCAGATAATCGTGCAGTGAAAAGCGGCGGATATGTTCCCCGGTCTGATCTTCGGAAACCTGCTTGAAGCTCTTGATCAGGTGGGCGGAGCGTTGCAGATTTTTGTCCATAATGGCCAGGCTTTCGTCCATCATCGCCATAAAATCAATGAAATCCTGTTTGCGCATCTCACCGGTTTCAAAGGCGGCCCTGACCTGCTGGTAGTGGTCGAGAATATAGGAGTGGACGGTAATACACAGGCCCAGTGGAGTATTAATTTCATGGGATATACCGGCCACCATACCACCGAGGGACGACAGCTTTTCCGCTTCAATCAGTTTGCTCTGGGTCGCGTGCAGTTCTTCCAATGTCTGGTTCAGTTCATCAACGGTCGTCTGTAGGTTACGGGTGCGCTCCTTAACCCGGTCTTCCAGTTCCAGGTTAACCGTTCGCAGCTGCTGCTGGGCCTGGGTTTTCTGCTGCAACTGGTCATTCATCTGCTCGCTCAGGGCATTGAAGGCTTCGACCAGCAGATCAATTTCATCCTTGGTTTTGCCGGAAATGACGGACAGCGGGGCATAGGTGTTGCTGGTCAGCCGTTCATTGACCTGTTCGGCCATCATACTGATGCGGCGGTTGATCAGGGTGTGAACAATAAAGCCGAGCATCGTAGCCAGCAGGGCAAGACTGATCAGCTGGGCAATCATGTTGGAAAACGCCGCCTGAGAGGCTTTGGCGATCACGGCGTCGCGGTCAAAAGCGATTTCCAGAATGCCGATATCTTTATCGTTAAAAGAAATCGGGATGGTTTCAATATCGGTGTGGTGCGGGCGTTTTCCTTCTTCCACGTTCATATTGAGGTGATCCGTGACGCGCACATAGCTGATCGCCTCTAGGTTCATAATGCCTTTGACCTGACTGCGGATCTGGATTTCGTCGTAAAACCACAGGCTGGAACCGAGGGATTCAGAATAGCCGGCACGGATGTCCTGCAGGCGGTGACGGAAGGCTTCGGTCTGTTGTTCGTAATTCCATGCCACGATGGCGGCGGCAACGACGACAGACAGGGCAAGGGAGGCCACGGCAAAGTACAGAATGACCCGCCAGAGGACGGAATGCCGGGTGTTACGGGAGTCGGCTGCTACCGGTTGGGTACGGCTGGTTTCCATAGGGCTTCCGCTGATTCATCCTGAGTGCCCGTATGCAGGGCTTTGTTCTGAGTTTAGCAGAGCTGCGGCTTACTGACAGAACTCATAAAAAAGCCCGCACAACGGCGGGCTGTTATTTAAACGTGGCTATTATTCAGCGTGCTGCTTGCGGAAAGCGGCGAAATACAGCAGCGGAATAATCACCAATGTCAGCAGCGTTGACACCAGAATACCGAAAATCAGTGAGATCGCGAGACCATTGAAAATCGGATCATCCAGGATAAAGAAGGCACCGATCATGGCCGCGACAGCGGTCAGGGCAATCGGACGGGCGCGCACGGCCGCGGCAACAATAACCGCATCCGCGAAACGCATACCTTCCGCCAGCTGCTGATTGATAAAGTCGACCAGCAGGATCGAGTTACGCACGATAATACCGGCCAGCGCGATCATACCGATCATGGAGGTGGCGGTGAACTGGGCACCAAACAGGGCATGACCAGGCATCACGCCGATCACGGTCAGCGGAATCGGCGCCATAATGATCAGCGGTACCAGATAGGAGCGGAACTGACCCACCACCAGCAGGTAAATCAGGATCATACCAACACCGTAAGCGATACCCATGTCACGGAAGGTTTCATAGGTAATCTGCCATTCACCATCCCATTTCATGCTGATGTCATCAGCCAGTGCCGGTTGCTGGATATACCATTGTTCCCAGTCAAGTCCTGCGTCTTCCATACCGAAGGCAATACTGAACAGGCCATACAGCGGGCTGTCGAGTTCTCCGCCCATATCGGCGGTAACGAACACCACCGGCTGCAGGTTTTTGTGATAAATGTTTTTCTCAATCACACTCTTACGCACATGTACCAGATCGGAGAGAGCGATAAAGCGGCCATCAGCGGCACGGACCTGCATTACCAGCAGTTGGTTCAGGTTCACTTTATCGCCTTCTGCCAGCTCCAGACGGATCGGCAGCGGGTACTTGTTGTGTTCGGTGTGCAGATAGCTGACATCTTCGCCGCCCAGTGCCGTGTTAATGGCCTGCACGATGCTGTTCTGCGCAACACCCAGCATGGATGCGCGCTGACGGTCGATATCCAGCAGCCATTTTTCCTGATCGGCTTCAATGTAGTCATCGACATCAACGATATCCGGAGTGTTCTCAAACAGCGCCCGCAGTTCTTTGGCGGCCGCAATCTGGCGGTCGTAATCCGGGCCGTAAACTTCAGCCACAATCGGTGCCATTACCGGTGGGCCCGGTGGTACTTCCACCAGCTTCACGTTGGCGTTCATGGCACGGCCGATTTTCTGCAGCGGTTCACGTACTGAGCTGGCGATTTCATGGCTCTGACGGTCACGTTCGTGTTTGTCGATCAGATTTACCTGAATATCGCCCTGATTCGGCAGACCCCGCATATAGTACTGGCGCACCAGACCGTTGAAGTTGATTGGCGCGGCGGTACCGGCGTACAGCTGCACGTCTTTGATTTCCGGCACTTTCATCAGCTCATCGGACAACTCTTCCAGAACCGACAGCGTCTGTTCCACCGGCGTGCCTTCCGGCATATCGACGATCACCTGAAATTCAGACTTGTTATCGAACGGCAGCATTTTCAACACCACCAGCTCCAGTGCCGGCAGAGCCACCGACAGGAAGACCAGACCGGTTACCCCGGCAAACAGCAGAATCCGTTTTTTACCGGCGTGGGCGCCTTCAATGAAGGGACGCATGACCCGGTTAAAGATATCGTACAGCTTGCCCTGGCGCGGATCGGCCTCATCGGCAGCATGGCCGGACGCAGTGGCTTTGCGGTTCAGCAGCTTGTACGACAGCCACGGGGTGACGGCGAAGGCCACGGCGAGCGAGATCAGCATACCGGTGGAGGCGTTGATCGGAATCGGGCTCATATACGGGCCCATCAGGCCGGAGACGAAGGCCATCGGCATCAGCGCTGCGATCACGGTAAAGGTGGCCAGAATGGTCGGGCCGCCGACTTCATTCACGGCTTCCGGAATCACCTGCAGCATGTCTTTGTCGCCCATGTGCATGTGCCGGTGTATGTTTTCTACCACCACGATGGCGTCATCCACCAGAATACCGATGGAGAAAATCAGCGCGAACAGGGAAATCCGGTTGAGGGTAAAGCCCCAGGCCCAGCTGGCAAACAGGGTAATGGCCAGCGTGATGATGATGGCGCCGCCGACGATCAGGGCTTCACGCCAGCTCATGGTGGCCAGTACCAGCACCACAACCGCGGCGGTGGCAAACAGCAGCTTGCCGATCAGCTTGTCGGATTTTGATTTGGCGGTGTAGCCATAGTCACGGGTGATATCGGCGCTGACGCCTTCCGGGATCAGGCGGTTATGCAGCTTGGTCAGACGCTCATCAATGGCTTTGGTGATATCAATGGCGTTCATGCCCGGTTGTTTGGCAATCGCCAGGGTGACGGCAGGATGGGACGTATCCTGACCGACACGGCGGCTGAACACGGCCTGATCCGGGGTGTCGGGCAGGCGTTTGAGATCGGCCACATCGGCGAGGTAGACCACGCCCTGAGCGCTTTTACCAACGATCAGCTGGCCCACTTCCTCAGTGGTTTTGAGGAAATTGCCGGCCTGAATCTGAATGATTTTATTGTCCTGTACCAGTGGCTGACGGTAACCGCCGGCATTGGCACTGAGCAGGGCATTGCGCACATCCTCAAAGGCGAGGCCGTAACCGTTCATGCGTGCCGGATCGAAATCCACCTGCACCACGTCGTTATGGCCACCGACGGTGTAAATATCACGGGTACCCGGGATACGCTTCAGTTCGACTTCCAGCGCATGGGCCACCTGGGTAAGCTGCTCGGCGGTGATGTCCGGGTTTTCAGCCGACAGGGTGATGGCCATGATCGGCACGTCATCAATGCCCATCGGTTTGATCACCGGTTCCGATACGCCGAGATTCTCCGGAAACCAGTCGCGGTTGCTGTGAATCTGGTTGTACAGGTTGAGGATGGCTTCCTCGCGTGGAATACCGACTTCAAATGCCACCGTCAGGACTGATTGCCCCGGCTGGCTGATGGAGAAAATATCATCCACGCCTTTGATTTCAGACAGCACCTGTTCCGCGGGAATGGACACCAGTTGTTCCACTTCACGCGCGCTGGCGCCGGGAAAGCCGATATAGACGTTGGCAAAGGTTACGTCGATCTGAGGCTCTTCCTCTTTCGGCGTAATCATAATGGCGAAAAAGCCCAGCAGCAGACCGATCAGTGCCAGCAGCGGGGTGATCGCTGAGTTCTGAAAGGACCTGGCAATGTTGCCGGAAAAACCGAGAGACATCTGTTATTCCCCCTTGCTGATTTCAGCCAGCTGAGCCAGCGCATCGGTCACGATTTCATCACCGCGCACCAGGCCGGAGAGGATCTCGACCTGGCCGTTGTAACTGCGGCCGGTACGCACCTGACGCAGTTCGGCATTGCCTTCATCCAGAACGTACACAGAGGTCAGCTCCGAGCGGCGCAGGACGGCGGCTTCCGGTACCAGCAGCACCTGACGCTCACCGGTCTGAATGCGGATTTTGGTCCATTGGCCGGGGTAGAGCGGAGCGTCATTCACACCGCTTGCCCCGGCTGGCAGGTTGGCCCGCAGACGTACGCTGTGGTGCGTTTCATCGGCATAAGGGAACAGCACGACGCTTTCCGGGGTAATGGTCTTGTTATCCAGCTGCACCTGAACCTGTCCGGCGCTGTGATACTGACTGGCAATGCGCTGTGGCGCATCGGCGACCGCACGCAGTTTTTCCAGCGACAGCCCGGTCATCAGCGGCTGTCCCGGGCTGACCAGTTCACCCAGTTCAACATAACGGGTTTTGACCAGACCGGCATACGGGGCGCGGACTTTGGTGTAGGTTAACTGTTCTTTGGCCTGGGCCAGGGCGGCTTCCGCTGCTTTTACCGCGGCGGCAGCACTTTTGGCCTGAGCGCTGGTGCTGTCGATTTCGCCTTTGGACAGTGTGCCCTGTTTATACAGGCGGGTATTCCGCTGCAGAATGACCTGTGCATCTTCATTCTGTGCCTTGGCCTGAGCCAGATTGGCAATCGCCTGCTGCAGTTCAGCCTGTTGCTGGGTGTCGTTAATTTCAAGCAGCAGTGCACCAGCCTCTACCTTATCGTTCACATCGTAGTGTACGGCTTTGATGGCGCCACTGGTCTGGGCTGAAATGGTACTTTGGTTGACCGCTTCCAGGGTCGCTTCAAGATCGAAGTAAACAGGCACACTGACCGGCTCGAGGCTGCGCACCTCTGCTGCCATCGCTGCCGCCGGTAACAGACCGGCTAGCATGGCTATTTGCAGTGACTGACGCAGAGTCCGCAGACGTTGTTTGGGCAGCTGACTGGACATTGAAGTTTTCCTCTCTGATTAAGTCTGTCTTACGCAGACCATAGGACACAGTTACATATTCCTGTATTAGAATATACTAATATTGTAATTGCAAGCACTCCCTCGCCCTGCTTCCCCGGCGGGAAATCAGGCAGCGGAAAAACACTATGAGGATACTAAACGAATGGGGGAAATATTACCTGTATCTGCGCTTCAGGCGCTGATCTGTGTCCAGGGTTGCTGCCATCCGGTGGGCAAGGGTGGCCATTGGCCGGTGCGTGGTGGGGTGAAGATGCGGTGTTCACCGTCTTCATCCTGCCAGCATAAACCACCGGCGTGCAGATAGGTGCGCTCAGCCGGCAGACCGCCATAGCGGTCATCGCCGTCAATCGGCACGCTCAGGCTTTTCATGGCTACCCGCAGCTGATGGGTTTTACCGGTCAGCGGCATCAGCAGGAACAGGCGTTTGCCGCTGGCGTCATCATAACTGCTGGTAAAGCGGGTGATGGCGGGGTTGGTCATGCTGCGTTTGAGCAGATGGCAGCCGCGGCGGCCTTTTTCCATATCGCCTTTGACCCAGCCCTGCTTCTTGATGGGCTTGCCGCTGGTCCGGGCAAGGTAGTATTTGCGGATGCTGTGTTCTGCGAACAGCCGGCTCAGACGGGCCGCGGCAGTGGCGTTTTTAGCCAGCAACAGCAGGCCGGAGGTGACCTTATCAAGCCGGTGAACCGGATACAGCGGGATGTTCAGCTGGGCCGAGGCGATGACAACCAGACCGGGAACAGTGTCTTCCGTATGCATACCGATGCCTTCCGGCTTGTACAGAACAAGCCAGTCGGGGTGGTCTTCAATAATGGTCAGCCGGGGTGGGGTCGGGGCAGGGGACACTCAGCGCAGTTCCTGCTCCATCAGTTCGAGCAGGCGACGAACCAGGGCTTCAAACAGTTGTGCCTCGTCGTTGCCGGCGGAGGCGTTAAGACTGTACATCAGGCGTTCAATTTCAGCGCGTGACATATAACGTACGGCTACCGGGGTGGTCATCTTCGGCTCCTCAGAAACGGTAACTCAGCAGCAGGTTACGGACCCAGACGTCGCCGTCCCGGATGCCTGCGCGGTTCAGTTCGTGATTGTAATCATCCGGGTTACGCCAGGTGGCGGCAATATCGACGGTCAGTGCCCGGAACTGAAAGCCCAGACCGAACTGCCAGCCCCAGCCATTGAACACGCGGAAGCGGTCACCGCTGTCCCGGACAACCTGCATTTTCTCATAATGCCAGGCCGGGCCGGTGTAGGCGCGCGGACCCGGGCCGGACAGGCCCCAGCCGAACATCAGCTGGGTTTCGCCACCCTGCAGGCGGGCGCCGTCTTCGCCATTAACGCGGTACAGCAGGAAGCGCGAGGCCGCGTTTTCACTTTGCGGGAATTCGGCAAACAGACTGATACCGGCATCACCACTGTCCGGCAACCAATCCGGAGTGCCGGCACTGCCGATGTGGGCAGTGAATTGTCCGCCACCAACGCGGAAATTGGTGGGCTCAGCATGGCCGGATGCGGTTGAGAACAGCATCAGGGTCATGGCGGGCAGAAGCAGGGAACGCAGCCCTTTCAGCATAATCAGATCCTGTGGAATAACGGCTGGCGCAAGGCTATCCCAGCCCCTGCAGCAAGGCAAGCCGGAGCGGGACGCAGGGGCTGCTGGCCGGCGTGAACTATACTGTCTGTTTTATTGCCCGAAGCAGGAGATGTGTGTGAAGAATTTGTCAGTGTTCAGGTGGAGTGCTGCCCTGTGCCGTCTGGCAGGCCTGATATTACTGTTCAGCCCCTTGTACAGCAGTGCAGAGATGAGTCTGATCCGTCCCGGTGATCTGGATTACCCGGTGGAAGATGCACGTGAATCGTTCCGTCAGGGTAACTATGAATTCGTGGCTGTTCATCTGGGGGATACGGTGGAAATTCCTGGTCTGAATGCGGAGCAGCTGGCGAAAGCGCACAGTGACTATTCCGTGCGGGAACTGAATTACCGCTGGCAGACCTACGACAACATCGAAGACAAGCCGGAGCAGCTGTTTGCAGTCAGACGCTACTGTACGCGGTACAATCTGATGATGGTCAAACTGCTGAAAGAGAAAAAGCGTCAGGATGCCACCCGTTACCGCTACTGAACCCCTGCACAGGTGTCGCTGATGGAATGCCGTCTGGGCTGTGGCGCCTGCTGTATTGCTCCCTCGATTACCTCACCGATACCCGGTATGCCGCAGGGTAAGCCGGCCGGTGTGCGCTGTATTCAGCTGGATGAGAATAATCTGTGCCGGCTGTTCGCTGACGCCCGCCGCCCGGCGGTTTGCGCTCAGTTTCAGGCGGAAGACTCTGTCTGTGGCGGCAGCCGGGAAGAGGCGCTGACAACGCTGCAGCAGCTGGAGGAGGCGACCCGGGTGATCACCACGGATAAGGCATAAAAAAAGCAGCCATCCGGCTGCTTTTTTATGCCTGACTCAGGTCAGACCTTAAATTTACGCACCAGGGTATTCAGATGGTTGGCCAGGTTGACCAGCTTGTCTGAGATGTTGGTGGTTTCCTCGGCACTTTGTGACGTGTTGTAGGAATGCTCACTGATGCTGTCGACACCCTGAGAAACATTGCGGCCGACTTCCACCTGCATTTGCATACGCTTGAGGGTTTCTTCGTTCATCGCACTCATGCGGTCAACGTGTTCGGTCATGCGGTGCAGGGCTTCAGCGGCTTCGGTGACGCGGTCCATGCCTTCGCCGGCAACGTTCTGTGCGTGCTCCATGGATTCCACGGCATGGCGGGCTTCCGCCTGCAGCTGCTCAATCATCTTTTCAATTTCCTGCGTCGACTCATGCGTACGCTGAGACAGAGTGCGCACTTCGTCGGCAACCACGGCAAAGCCACGTCCGGATTCACCGGCACGGGCGGCTTCAATGGCCGCGTTGAGTGCCAGCAGGTTGGTCTGTTCGGCAATGCCCTTGATCACTTCCAGTACGCTGCCGACGTTGTTGCTGCGTTCATCCAGTGACTGAATCACCTGGGCGGTCGACTGGATGGCATCGTTCATGGTACGGATGCTGGCCGACGCCTGATCGGTTTTGCTGACACCGTTGTGCGCCACTACCTTGGCTTCTTCCGAGGCTTCGCTGCTCTGTTCAGCATTGTTCATGACCAGCTGAATACTTTCGTGCAGGTCTTCAATGGCGTTCTGGATATTCCTGGTTTCTGACTTCTGCGCCTGTGCCGCCTGCAGTGAGCGGCGTGACGAAGAGTCAATATTACGCGCGGCTTTTTCCAGCTCTTCAGAAGAATCGACCACGTGTTTGAGCGAGTTGGCAAAACGCTCAATCATTTTGTTCAGCGCCTTACCGGTACGGCCGATTTCGTCATTGCTGTCGACACGTACCAGCTGGGTGAGGTCGGATTCCTGCTCCATGGTTTCCAGCGTGTGGTGCATGCGCCGTACCGGAGAAATAATAACCCGGCGCAGCAGCAGTGACAGGACCACCAGGGCAACCACAAACAGCGATGCCTGAATGATACCCATACGCAGCATGTTGTTGAAAATATGGCCATCCAGCTCATCCAGTGAATAACTGATGCGGATGGCGCCGAGAATGTCGCCTTCCTGGGCCTGATGGCAGAGCAGGCAATTGGTGCCGCGGTAGTTTTCGTGAGCGTATACGGGGGTCAGGTAGGTCATGATATGACCATCCGGCCCGTCGTTGGTGATGAGGATTTCTTCCCCGGCGAGGGCGCGGCGGTCCAGTTCGTCCTGGGCGTATTCGTGCTCCAGGCCTTTGCCATACAGGGCATCGATCTTGCCGGAGCGCATCATGCGGGCTTCAACGATATTATTGTCCGACAGCAGCTTGGTGCGCACCATTTCACGGTTACTGATGGCGCCGGAGATCATCAGCATGTTCATGGTGTCGAGATATCCGGATGCCTTATCCCGCAACTGGCTGTGTGCCATATCGGCACTCATTTTCTTCTCGGCAGAAACGGCCACGCTGATCACAATAATCAGAACCAGCAGAAAAATGCTGCCGAGAGCCAAGTAAACTTTGTGCTGAACTGACAGGCTGTTCACCTTCATGAAGTACCCTTATTATCCCTACTGCTGAAGCACCATAAAATTAAGCCTAGACCAAACCCCAAAAGTCGCTAACCTGTTGAGATACTTATTTTTATGTTCAAGCTAGTGTTCTATGTCCCGGCTGATCATCTTGAACCCGTCAAGCAGGCTGTGTTTGCTGCCGGGGCCGGTCAGATCGGTGATTACGCCGACTGCTGCTGGCAGGTGGAGGGAACCGGTCAGTTCCGCCCGCTGGCAGGTTCAGATCCTTTTATCGGCCGTCAGGGCGAAATCGAGAGGGTAACGGAATACCGGGTTGAGCTGGTGTGTGAGGATGACCTGATCCGCGCTGCCGTGGCGGCTCTGAAAAAGGCTCATCCGTATGAAGAGCCGGCTTACGACGCGTGGCAGCTGGCGGATCTGTAGCCGCCGGCTCAGACGCCGGTTTTGTCCAGCGGGATGGTGATGTCGAAGACATGTGCCGGCTGGCTGCTGTCGGGCCGGGCAAACCAGCGTTTCAGGGTCTGGCTGACGCTGGGGAAGGCCAGTTCATTCCAGGGAATATCGGCTTCAGCAAACAGGGCCACTTCCAGGCTTTCTTCCCCGGCCCCGAATTGAGGTTGCTCCAGATCGGCAACAAAAAAGATATGCACCTGATCGATGTGGGGCACGGTAATCATGCTCAGCAGTGAGCGCAGTTTCACCTCGGCCAGTGCTTCTTCCCGGGTTTCCCGCAGCGCAGCCTCTTCCGTACTTTCCCCGTTTTCCATAAAGCCGCCCGGCAGCGTCCAGTAGCCGCGGCGCGGTTCGATGGCGCGCCGGCAGAGCAGAACCTGGTCCTGCCACAAGGGCAGGGTGCCGGCCACGATGCGCGGGTTCTGGTAAAAGATGCTGTTGCAGGACGGGCATATGAAGCGGTGGCGGTTATCACCGGCGGGAATTTCGTACACGAGTTCCCCGGCGCAATGGCTGCAGTATTTCATGGGCACGGATCCGCAGTTCTCTGTGCCCGGAGTATAACGGAGTCAGGAACCGGTCAGTAAGGGGATGGACATAATCGTCGCCGATACCGGATGCGCTGCCGGTTCAGTGGTCAGGGGCGCGAGCATGGCGTGCAGGGAATCGTTCATCATGGCTGACAGCGGATTGCTGGCCCGTCGGCGTCCGGCATCAATGCGGAACAGCAGGTGGCGCAGGAATTCAAGTTTTCCGGATGTTCGTCAGCCAGGTACTTCAGTTCTTCATAAGGTGGCAGTTTCATCAGTATTCCCCCGGATGCATTGTCTGAATTTACAATTTTCAGGAATTAGTCTGTCGGCAGAGTATGGCTGGCAAAATGCTGACGGCACAGCAGTGTAAGATTTCATAAGTGACTGAAATTAAAAGGTATTTTATTTATTGTCTGACTATGGAAAATATAAAACGGGTTCAGGGACAAGGGGTTAAGCTGGCCTGTTTAATCTGTCTCCGGGGGCCGTTGGTGTTGAAGGCCGGTTATTGACTGGTTTTATAACAAAAAAATCTAAATGGCTGGGGCTCATGACAGCGGGCAGTAAGGCGCTGGCCCGGTGTGCGCTGCGGCAGTACAATGTTGCTATGACATCCTCTCCTTTATATGCATATCTCCGCCAGCGGCTTGAGTTTCACAACCCGCGTCAGGTGCACCAGCCGGATCTGGCTGAGGCTGGTGTTCTGGTGGCGCTGACGGATGAACAATCTCCTCATCTGCTGCTTACCCGGCGCTCTGCTAACCTGTCTTCCCATCAGGGCGAGGTGGCATTTCCTGGCGGCAAACGTGATCCGGAGGATGATTCAATTGTGATCACGGCGCTGCGCGAAGCTGAAGAGGAAGTGGCGCTGTCGCGTGACAGTGTCCGTATCGTCGGTGAGATGGATCAGGTGGTGTCACGCTTTGGGTATCTGGTTACACCGGTGCTGGCGCTGATTCCGCCGGGGCTGGAATATGTAGCGAATCCGTCTGAGCTGGACGCCGTATTTTCTGTGCCGCTGAGCCATTTCCGTGAACCGCCGTCCGGCTATTTTGAGCGCGGGAAAGTCCGTATACCGAGTTACGACTTTGGTGAGTTCCATATCTGGGGGCTGACGGCGATGATGATTGCGGAAATGATGAACAACTTCTGGGATGCGGATATCGCTTTCCGGACCTGACAGGAGTGCAGACAGTGACGTTTTACCGCCTGGGCGAACGCCGCCCGCAGAAAGGTGACAATGTGTTTGTCGCCGATGGTGCCCGGATTATCGGCAGTGTGGATCTGCAGGATAACAGCAGCGTCTGGTTCGGGGTGGTGATCCGCGGTGATAATGATCTTATTACCGTCGGTGAGGCCAGCAATATTCAGGATAATGCGGTGCTGCATACGGACAGCGGCATCCCGCTGACACTGGGCAAAGGTGTCACTGTCGGACATCAGGCAATGCTGCACGGTTGTACGGTCGGTGATTATTCGCTGATTGGAATTAATGCTGTGGTGCTGAATGGTGCCAGAATCGGCCACCACTGTATTATCGGCGCCAATGCGCTGGTGCCGGAAGGCATGGAAATCCCTGATGGTTCGTTGGTTGTGGGTTCTCCGGCGGTAATCAAACGCCCGCTCAGTGAGCAACAGCAGACAATGCTGGAAGCCAGCGCTGCCCATTATGTGCACAATGCCCGCCGTTACCGTGAACAAGCTGAGGAAATTGAATTGTGAGTCAGGCTGTCCGTTCCCCCTGTGTTTCTGTCTGTGCTCTGGATGAAAATGACATCTGCAGCGGCTGTTACCGCAGCGGTGAAGAGATCAGTCGCTGGGGAAGTTACTCCGAGGAAGAGAAACGGGCAGTGCTGCGCCGGGTTGCTGAGCGTGAGCAGAGCAGTGGTAACTTTATTGCGATCAGCTGATACAACTAACCGCCTGATGATGCCGTAGGCAGGCAGGCTTTGATGATTCTGATAGTGGATTTTATATGACAACACTGGGAACTCCCTTTTCTCCGACCGCAACCCGTGTCCTGCTGTGTGGCTCCGGCGAGCTGGGTAAGGAAGTCGTGATTGAACTGCAGCGTCTCGGTTGCGAGGTGATTGCCGTTGACCGTTACGCCAATGCACCGGCAATGCAGGTGGCGGACCGCAGTCACGTGATCAGTATGCTGGACGGCGCGGCACTGCGGCGGGTGATCGAAGAAGAAAAACCGGCGCTGGTGGTGCCGGAAATTGAAGCCATTGCCACGGATACGCTGGCGGAGCTGGAGCAGGAAGGCGTGAATATCATTCCTACTGC
Organism: Pseudomonadales bacterium; assembly: GCA_963682115.1. Lineage (GTDB taxonomy): Bacteria > Pseudomonadota > Gammaproteobacteria > Pseudomonadales > Oceanobacteraceae > Venatoribacter. The sequence continues at coordinate 3,469,384 of OY821639.1, forward strand.
CCGCGCCACACAGCTGACCATGAACCGCGAAGGCATCCGTCGTCTGGCGGCTGAAACCCTGCAGCTGCCGACATCTACTTATCAGTTTGCGGCGGATGAAGACGCATTTTACGCAGCTGCAGAAAGCATTGGCCTGCCATGTCTGGTGAAGCCGATTATGAGTTCATCCGGCAAGGGGCAGAGCTTTGTCCGCAGCCGCGATGAACTGGCCGCTGCCTGGGCTTATGCGCAGGAAGGTGGCCGTGCCGGCAAGGGCAAGGTCATCGTCGAGGGTTTTGTGGATTTTGATTTTGAAATCACGCTGCTCACCATCCGTCACAAAGATCTGAACGGCGCTACTGTGACCAGCTTCTGTGCTCCGGTCGGTCACCGCCAGCAGGATGGTGATTATCAGGAGTCCTGGCAGCCACAGGCCATGAGCGATATGGCGCTGGCGCGGGCGCAGGAAATCGCCGAGGCGGTTACTTCCGAACTCGGTGGTCTGGGACTGTTCGGCGTCGAGTTGTTCGTTAAAGGCGATGAGGTGATTTTCAGTGAAGTATCACCGCGCCCGCATGATACCGGTCTGGTGACCCTGATTTCCCAGGATCTGCCGGAATTTGCCCTGCACGCACGGGCGATTCTGGGTCTGCCTATTCCGAATATTGTCCAGCATGGCCCGTCGGCCTCCGCTGTGTTGCTGGTCAGCGGTGAGTCGTCGCAGATGCAGTTCAGCGGGCTGGATAAAGCGTTGGCAGAAGACAATACCCAGCTGCGTCTGTTCGGCAAGCCGGAAGTGTCCGGTAAGCGCCGCCTCGGCGTGGCGCTGGCGCGGGATACCAGTATCCGTACTGCCCGCGATAAGGCTAACCGGGTGATTGAGTCAATACAGGTGACTCTGTAAACGGCATATCCGGGGAGATTACCTGCAGCATATTGCAGTTTCTCCCCGACGCTTTGGCTTCATACAGAGCGGAGTCCGCGGCGCGCAGCCATTCTTCCTTACCCATTTTTTCCAGCCAGTGGCCGGACTCCCGGATCCAGGCGATACCAAAACTGATGGTCAGCTGTTTGCTGATCGGTGAGTGGTCGTGGTGGATGTCCAGTGCGCGGACACTCTCACTGAGGCGCTTACGCAGGCTGTCCAGATCGCTGGCATCCTCAACCTGAAGGATGAGGGCGAATTCCTCGCCACCAAAGCGTGACGCCAGTTCATCGGTGCGTTTGGCGCAGCTTCTCAGTGCCTGGGCTACCTGGCGCAGGGCACTGTCGCCGGCCTGGTGACCGTAGTGGTCGTTGTAGCGTTTGAAATAATCGATATCGACCAGCACCAGAGCAGCGGCCTGCTGATGGCGCAAAAGTCGGCGCCAGGTTTTTTCCAGCAGTTCATCGAATGCACGGCGGTTGGGCAGTCCGGTCAGGCGATCGGTATTGGACAGCTGTTCCAGTCGCGCCTGCTGCTGGCGCGCGATATAGACCAGTTCATTGTAGGCATCGCGCAGTTTCTGCAGCTCGGTGATGCGGATGGAAGTGCTGTGCAGAACCGGGCGCAGGCGGCCGTCGGAGTTATTGCGCTCCAGCAGCTCTGTGGCTTTACGCAGTGGATCGATCACCAGTTTCAGTACCAGCATAAACAGTGCGGAAGGAATCAGGCACAGCAGAATAAAGGCCGGAATCAGTGAACTGTTGAACATGGCCGGTCCTGTGCCGCTGGCGTGATGGATGTTCAGGCACAGTGAGCGCTGGCCGGCATCGTCATAGAAGCAGACGCTGCGCACCGCGCTCAGCTGAGTGACCGCGGCGATGATATCGGGCAGGTCTTCGTTGTAGGGTGGTGTAATCATTGCCAGATTCAGGCGGGAAACCCGGGCCAGAACTGAGATATAGCCGGCATCGATTTTCTGCATGAAGATGAGCCAGCCGCTGATCGGGTCGCTGGCGCCGGACGGCGATACCGGACTGGAGGTGATCAGGTGGGGGGAGCCGTCAAACAGCTGAATTTGACTGAATACCCGGCCGGAGAAAAACTCTGGTGCGGCGGTCTGGGTGAGCCACTGTGCAGCTGCTGGCGGGTTTTCCTGAATGCCATCTTCCTTGGAGTAAGTAGCGCTGTACAGAATATGGCGTTCGTTGTCGGTGATGATAGCGCCGGCCAGAGACAGGGACTCGAAAGTGGAATCAAGGAAATTGCTGTCCAGGTATTCCTGGTCGCGGTCATGGGTAAAACGGAAGGTATCATCCCAGGAGGCATAGTCATGGGTGGTGGCCTCCAGTTGTTCGCGTCTCAGTTCCATGGCTGACAGCAGCCCGCTGACTTCGCTCTGCTGAAATAGCAGTGCCTGATCGTATTCCTGAGGATAAAACCAAAGACCACGCACCAGTAGCATGCCGAGAAACAGCAGGATGACATAGCCGGTTGAGACAGCGATGTACAGCTGGCGGACGGATAGCATAAATCCTCTTGATATATAAGAGTCTGGCCGGGGGTGATGTGTCTGTTTTTATCTCTATAAGCATAGCGGATATGTGACAGATACCTGTTTTTTATCAGAATTTTTTTTCAGCCGCAGGCAGAGGAAGAAAATGAGAATAATTACGTAAAATATTGGCCTGAACAGGATTATCAGGTTTATCCTGCGGGCATTGATCGCTGGTCATTTATTGATTTAATAGTTAATTAATACAGAAACAATCCGCTTCCGTTTGCCATCCATCGTATGGCCCCGGATGGAGCAGACAACATGAGTGAAAAAACAGAAGGCAGCTGCTGTGGTAGTAGTGTCCAGGCCGATATCGCCGGCAAGGGAAGCTGCTGTGGCAGCAGTCCGGATATAAAGCAACAGCAGGGCGGTTGTGGCAGTCCCTGTGAAGAAGCTGGCGGCGGCTGTTCTTCCGCCGCAGCGGCAGGGCCTGCTGCCTGCTGTGGCAGCGCTGCACCTGCGGTAGCGTCCTGTTGTGGTGGCGGTGAAGACGCGGGCGGCTGCTGCAGCCCGGCAGACGGCAGGCAACGCATTGACTGGATTCTGTGGCTCTGCGCACCAGCGGTGCTGGCCGGCTATCTGGGTTTCCTGTTGGCGGGGCATCAGGCTGATCAGAGTCTGCCCTGGCTCGGCACTATGCTGCATACCTCCTATGAGATGGTTAATGCCATGTGGTGGGGGGTTCTCAGTGCCGCTTTTTTTGTCGGTATTCTTGGCCGCATTCCGCGCGAGCTGGTGATGTCTGTACTGGGCCGGGGCGGCAGTAAACGCGGTATTTTCCGCGCCACTCTGGCGGGCCTGATGCTGGATCTGTGCAATCATGGCATTCTGATGGTGGGCATGAAACTGTACGAGCGCGGTGCCAGTATTGGTCAGGTTATGGCTTTCCTGATCGCCAGTCCGTGGAATTCGCTGACGCTGACACTGATTCTGATCGGCCTGATCGGTCTTAAGTGGACGCTGTTATTTATCGTCTTTTCGCTGCTTATCGCCTGGGTCAGTGGCTGGATCTTTGACCGCCTGGTCGCCCGCGGCACACTGCCGCCAAATCCGCATCAGACGGCGGTAACTGACGTGGCAGTCTGGCCGGCCCTGAAGCAGACCTGGGGGGATCATGACTGGTCCGCGGTGGCGCTGCTGCGTATGTTCTGGCAAGGGCTGAAAGAGTCGCGCATGGTGCTGCGCTGGGTGGTATTTGGTGTGGTTCTGGTGGCCCTGATCCGGGCTTTTGTGCCGGCGGATGACTTCGGTACCTGGTTCGGTGCCAGTTTTGCCGGCCTGTTAATGACGCTGCTGGCCACCACTGTTATTGAAGTCTGTTCGGAAGGCTCAAGTCCGATAGCTGCTGATCTGTTTAACCGCGCTGCAGCGCCAGGTAATGCCTTTACCTTCCTGATGGCGGGGGCGGCAACGGATTACACCGAAATTATGTCGCTGCGGGATACCACCGGCAGCTGGAAAATAGCGCTTTTTCTGCCACTGGTGACGGTGCCTCAGGTGCTGCTGATCGGCTGGCTGATGAATACAGCTGGTGTCTGAAGGAGGCCAGGGTATGGTGTATCGCGGTGGCTGCGCCTGTGGTGATATCCGCTACGAGGTGCAGGGTGAGGTCGTCGATGCCAGCTATTGCCACTGTTCCGTCTGCCGCCGGGTGGCTGGCGCCCCGGTGGTGGCCTGGGTGACGTTTCCGTTGGCTGCTTTCCGTTACCGCCAGGGGGCGCCGGCGGTCTGGCAGTCCAGTGAAAGAGCACGACGTGAGCATTGTCCCCGGTGCGGCTCGGCACTGGTTTTCCGTCTGACGGATGAGGACAGTGTGGATGTGACCATTGCGTCGCTGGATCAGCCGGAAAGTATCCGGCCTGAGTTTCATATCTGGGTGGAGAACCGGCTGCCGTGGTTTGAGACGACCGATTCCCTGCCCAGGCACTGGCGTGGCGAGCCGTCTGACTGATCAGGAAAAGTCCAGGATCAGCAGCTGACCTTCAAAGCGCTTGGGCTCCAGCGCATACCAGTATTCATGATTGAAAGACCCGGGCCAGGCTTTTTCACAGCGTTCACACAGGTCATCGAAAGTGGAGCGGCCGGGGTCAGCAAGGATGATATTCCTGACGCCGGCACGGCGTGCGCGGCGGAACAGGTTGAACAGGTCGTCGGTGAGTGATTCCCAGAAGCAGATATCGGCACCGATAATGACGTCGAAACCGGTCAGCTTCTTGCCTTTCATATCGTTAAAAGACGCCTGCAGGGTTTTTACCTTGCAGTCATTGGCCGCGGCCATCATGTCCAGATAAGGAAAGACATTCTCGTCCACATCCAGTCCGGTCACACGCGCTTTCTGCTGACTGGCACAGTACACCGAAGCGGGTCCCCAGCCGCAGCCCAGCTCCAGCACGTGGCTGTTCTTTTTCAGCCGGTTTTCCTGCAGGTAATCCATGATCAGATAACTGGAAGACCAGGTTTTGTGGCCGTGCACATTGGGCTGGGCAAAACGTTTCAGTTTGCGTACCAGTGGATGCTGAGCGGTGAACAGCCAGATGCCGTAGGCTGTTTTCATGTGATTCTGGGGGAATACTTCCAGGCGGGGCATGGTCGGAAAGTCCTGTCAAATCAGTGACTTCACAGTGTACCCGGTTTTTTTTCGCCAGCAACCGGGATTTCGGTGCACGGCGGCGGGTGCGCTGGCCTGAGCTTCCGCAATGGGACCGGTGGTGGCAAACTGGTGTGGTTGCAGCAATGAAATTTATGAGGACATAGTTATGGTTAAGGCTCTGGTCGGTATTGCCGATGGCAGTGAAGATATTGAAACCGTCACCATCGTCGATACCCTGCGCCGTGCCGGTGTTGAGGTGACGCTGGCGTCGGTGATGACGGTGCGTGAAGTAACCTGTGCTAACGGTACCCGGATTACGGCGGATGCCCTGATTCAGGATTGTGCGGATCAGGACTGGGATGCTGTTATCGCGCCGGGTGGCATGCCGGGGGCAGAGCATCTGGCAGCCTGTGAAACCTTCACCACTCTGCTGCGTAAACAGCAGGAAAAGGATGCGCTGATCGGGGCTATCTGCGCCGCGCCGGCCGTGGTGCTGGCCCGTCATGGGATTCTTAAGGGCAAACAGGCTACCTGTTATCCCGGTTTTGAAGAACCGCTGCTGGAGTCTGCCGGCATGTGCATGACTCAGGAAGTGGTGGTGGACGGTGACGTGATCACCAGCCGGGGTCCGGCGACGGCACTGAAGTTCGCGCTGGTGCTGGTCGGTAAACTGTGCGGCCCGGAAAAATCGCGCGAAGTGGGCCGCGGTATGCTGGCGAATATCTGAACGGCGCGACATCCGCCGCTGGTCAGGGGTCAGTGGCGGTTGCCGGCGTCATGCACTGCCGGGCCGGACTGACCGTATTTCTCACTCACCCAGTCGGGATGTTTGTACAGAATTCTCACATCCCGGTAACGCCATAGATCGCGGAACATGGCGACCCAGTCGTGTACCTGCAGATAGAAGGGGTCGTACATTTTTTCCGGCATGCGGGTGACTCCGTATTTTATCTCACCGGCATCCTTTTCGTCGCGGAAGGTGCCGAAAAGGTAATCCCAGAAAATAAAGATGCCGCCGAAATTGCGGTCAATCTGATCCGGATTGCTGCCATGATGTACACGGTGGTGAGACGGTGTATTGAAGACTTTTTCCAGCCAGCCCAGACGGCCGACCTGTTCGGTATGCAGGAAAAACTGATACACCAGGTTGGCTTCAATCGCCAGCAGCACCCAGTCTTTATCAAAGCCGATCAGAGCGGCCGGTATCCACCAGAAAAACCATGCCCCGGACAGGGCGAAAGTGAAATTCTGACGCAGGGCGGTGGAGAAATTCATGTGTTCGGAAGAATGGTGCGTGACGTGTACGTTCCAGAACCAGCGCACCTTATGCATCAGTACATGATTGACGTAAAAACAGAAGTCGATAAAGACTACCAGTGCCAATACGCTCCACACCGATAATTCAGGCTGCCACTGCAGGCCATAGTCGTAGACCCACAGGTAGAAGGCCTGAATAAACAGGGCGATGGCGATGCCATCGACGATTTTGTACGACGCTCCGATCACCAGGTTGGCCAGGGTTTCGCGGAAAAAATACACATTGCGCCGGCCTTGCAGCCGGGCATAGCCGTATTCCGCCAGCATGACCGACGTGAACACCAGGCCGAAAGCGGCAATGAAAAACAGGGCATGCAGTACATCTTGCATGGCAGTCTCCTTTGTTATTGTTATGTGCCTGCCGGCCTCTGTGCCCGGCAGGAGAGATTTCTGAAGGCTACAGTAGCGCGTCACTTTCTTTGCTTATTGACATTTTCCGCCTCTATTTTGACAATTTGTGCCAGATATCAGGAGGGGGCAGGTATGGGATTGTTGGCAAATCTGCAGGTCAGTGGTGATCTGGCCGGGCTGGTGCGCAGCTTTCTGCACGATCAGCAGGATACGGAATGCGAATTATACCGTTATCTTTCTGGTTTTGCGGCCAGCAGCCGTATTACCTTCAGTCAGTGGTGGCACATGCTGGAGCAGCTGCAGCAGCGTTATCCGCAGCTGCCGGTCGGGGTGGCGCTGGGGCAGCGGGTCAGGCCGGAGTTTCTCGGTGTGCTGGGGCACCTGCTGCTGTCCGCCGGCACACTGGCGGAAGCGCTGCAGGGATTTCAGCGTTATCAGCGACTGCTGCATGACGGTGATCGTGCCGTAACCCGTGGGCAGGATGGTCTGTTCTGTATCCGCTGGACTACGGATTACGGCCCGTCCTCGCGTCTGTCGGATGAAGTGCTGGTGGTCGGCATGCTGACGTTTGTAAGGCGCATGGTGGCAGAGACTTCACTGGCGCCGTCTGCAGTGCATTTCAGCTTTGCACCGCCTGATGACGCGGTGGAGCTGCGCCAGGCCTGTGGCGGGGAGGTGCGGTTTGCGCAGCCGGCCACTGCGATTTATTTTCAGCCAGAGCAGCTGTTGCTGCCGGTGAATACACATGATGCGGGGCTGCATGTATTGCTGGAGCAGCAGGCACAGGCTGCGGTTTCGGTACTGCCGCAGGAGGACAGTTTTACGGTGCGCTTGCGGGAGGCTCTGCTGGCAGCGATTCAGGCTGGTCAGCCATCCTCGGCCTGGGTAGCGGAGCGGCTGCATATGTCAGAGCGGACGTTGTTCCGGCGCCTGAGCGCGATGGACAGTACCTTCCGTGAGGTGCTGACTCAGATGCGTATGCAGCTGGCCAGAAATTACCTGCTTGAGGGGCGGCTGACGCAGAGTGAAATTGCTCTGTTGCTGGGCTATTCCGAGCAGAGTGCTTTTAACCGGGCCTTCCGTAAAGCCTGTGGCAAGGCGCCGCACCGCTGGCGCAAATCCGCGCAGCTTAAGAGCTGATGCGCAGGCGCCGGGCAGCGGGCCCGGTGTTTATTGACGGATTTGTATGTTCGCCCGGTTATGCGGTTTACAGGGCTGCGGCCGGTCTGTACAGTACGTGCCTCTTTTTCATTCATGTGGCCTGTCGTGGGGGCCACCACTGACAAGGATACGATATGCCTGTTATTACCCTTCCTGATGGTTCCAAACGCGAATTTGACCAACCCGTTACCCTGATGCAGGTTGCCGAAGATATCGGCCCTGGTCTGGCGAAAGCAACGGTCTGTGGCCGTATCAATGGCAAGCTGGTTGATGCCTGTGAACTGATCACGGAAGACGCTGAAGTAACCCTGATTACCGGCCGTGATCAGGATGGTCTGGAAGTGATCCGTCACTCGTTTGCCCACCTGGTAGGACATGCCATCAAGCAGCTGTATCCGACGGCCAAGATGGCGATTGGTCCGGTGATTGAAGACGGTTTTTATTACGACATCGATTACGAACGTCCCTTTACACCAGAGGACGTAGCGGCGATTGAAAAGCGCATCAAAGAGCTGATCAAAAAAGATTACGACGTCATCAAGAAAATGACGCCGATTAAAGAGGCGCGCCGCGTGTTTGTTGACCGTCAGGAAGACTACAAAGTCGAACTGATTGATGGTCTGATTGAGAAGGGTGAAACCGAAGTCGGTCTGTATCATCACGAAGAATACGTTGATATGTGTATCGGCCCTCACGTACCGAATACCCGTGTGATGCGCGTCTTCAAACTGCAGCGTGTATCCGGTGCCTACTGGCGTGGTGATTCGCAGAATAAACAGCTGCAGCGTATTTATGGTACTGCCTGGAATGACAAAAAAGATCTGAAGGCGTACATCACCCGTATCGAAGAAGCGGAAAAACGCGATCACCGTAAGCTGGCCAAGCAGCTGGACCTGTTCCATCTGCAGGAAGAAGCGCCGGGTATGGTGTTCTGGCATCCGAATGGCTGGACCATGTATCAGGTGCTGGAACAGTACATGCGTAAGGTTCAGATCGATGCCGGTTATCAGGAGATCAGGACACCACAGGTGGTCGACCGTACGCTGTGGGAAAAATCCGGTCACTGGGAACACTATCAGGACGCGATGTTCACCACAGAATCGGAAAAACGCCACTACGCGGTGAAACCGATGAACTGTCCGTGTCATATACAGGTGTTCAATCAGGGCCTGAAGAGTTACCGCGACCTGCCACTGCGTCTGGCCGAATTCGGCTCCTGTCACCGTAATGAACCATCCGGTGCCCTGCACGGCATTATGCGCGTGCGTGGTTTCACCCAGGATGACGCACACATTTTTGTGACTGAGAAGCAGATCCGTCAGGAGGCCTCTGACTTCATTAAGCTGACGCTGGATGTGTACAAAGACTTCGGCTTTGATGCCGTGGAAATGAAGCTGTCCACCCGTCCTGAAGGTCGTATCGGTGATGATTCCCAGTGGGATCTGGCTGAGGCAGCGCTCGAAGACGCGCTGAATTCTGCTGGTCTGGAGTGGGAGCTGCAACCGGGTGAGGGTGCTTTTTATGGTCCGAAAATCGAATTCTCGCTGCGTGACTGCCTGAACCGGGTATGGCAGTGCGGTACGCTGCAGCTGGATTTCATGCTGCCGGGCCGTTTGGGTGCTCAGTTTGTGGATGAAGATGGCGAACGTAAGACGCCGGTCATGCTGCACCGTGCTATTCTGGGGTCCTTCGAGCGTTTCGTCGGTATTCTGATTGAACACTATGCCGGTGCGATGCCGCCATGGCTGGCTCCGCAGCAGGTATCTGTGCTCAATATCACGGATAATCAGGCTGAATACTGTGAAAATCTGGCCAAAACTCTGAAATCCAAAGGATTCCGGGCTCAGGCGGACTTGAGAAACGAGAAGATCGGCTTTAAAATCCGCGAGCACACATTACACAAGGTCCCTTATCTGCTTGTGGTAGGGGATAAAGAAGTTGAAACAAACACCGTAGCTGTACGGACCCGCACAGGTGAAGACCTCGGGGTTATGAGCACAGATGCTTTCATTGAGATTCTGGAAGGCTCAATCGCGCAGCTCGGTCGGTTTGGAATGGAGAACTGATCATCAGACGTGATAACAGAAGAGGCGGCCGCCAAGAAAACCGAGCCGCTGTCAACGATAATATTCGTGCAAACGAAGTTCGATTGATTGGGGCAGATGGTGGCCAGGTGGGCGTTGTTTCACTGGCCGAAGCACTGGAGGCGGCAGCCGAAGCTGAACTGGATCTGGTACAGATTTCAGACGGCGATCCGATTGTCTGCAAGATCATGGACTACGGCAAAAAGCTTTACGAAGAGAAAAAGCAGAAAGCTGAAGCCAAAAAGAAACAGCATCAGGTCCAGATTAAGGAAGTTAAATTCCGTCCGGGTACTGAAGAAGGTGACTACCAGATTAAATTGCGTAATCTGCGTCGTTTCCTTGAAGGTGGTGACAAAGCCAAGATTTCCATCCGCTTCCGGGGCCGTGAAATGGCCCACCAGAATATTGGTATGGAAGTGATGAACCGTGTCGAACAGGATCTTGAAGACCTGGGTACGGTGGAGCAGCGTCCGAAGCTGGAAGGACGTCAGATGGTGATGGTTATCGCCCCGAGCAAAAAGAAGTAGTCTGGTTTTCAAACGGACGCTGAACCCCGGCTGAATGAATGTTGTATCGGCCGGGGTTTATACGTTCTGCCAGGCGCTGCAGAGGCAGCTGCCTCTGTTTATGCGGCAGGTGTAGTACAGGGTCTTAGTTTCTGTGCGCACCAATCACTTTTGGAGTAATAAAATGCCTAAAATCAAAACTAAGAGCGGCGCGGCCAAGCGCTTCAAGAAGACTGCGAACGGCTTCAAACACCGTAATGCTTTCCGCAGCCACATCCTGACCAAGAAAAGCACCAAGCGTAAGCGTCATCTGCGCGGCATGTCTATGCTGAACGCGTCAGATAAGAAGCTTGTTATACGCATGCTGCCTAACCTTTAACCGGTACTGTTCAGGAGATAAATTATGGCTCGTGTAAAACGTGGTGTGATCGCTCGTCGTCGTCACAAAAAAATTCTGAAGCAGGCTAAAGGTTACTACGGTGCTCGCAGCCGTGTGTTCCGTGTAGCTAAGCAGGCAGTGATCAAAGCTGGTCAGTATGCTTACCGTGACCGTCGTCAGCGTAAGCGTCAGTTCCGTCAGCTGTGGATCGCGCGTATCAACGCTGGTGCACGTCTGAACGGTCTGTCTTACAGCAAGTTCATCAACGGTCTGAAAAAAGCCGCTGTTGAAATTGACCGTAAGGTTCTGGCTGATCTGGCCGTGAACGAAAAAGCAGCGTTTGCGGCTCTGGTTGAAAAAGCCAAGTCCAGCCTGTAATTCTACCGCCTAGGTGGTAACGGGTGAGGCACTCATAGTGCCAAGCCTGTGAAATAGGGGATGAGCTTAGGTAATGCTGGGCGATTCCCCTATTTTTTTGACCAAATTCCGACAGCGGCACTGGGCGGCTGTCAGCAGTTAACGATGGATACCAACGATGGAAAACCTCGAGGCCCTGACTCAGCAGGCCCTGGCCGCGGTAAGTGAAGCACAAGACGTTGCGGCACTGGATCAGGTACGGGTTCAGTTTCTGGGTAAAAAAGGGGAAATTACCTCCCTGATGAAAAACCTGGGTTCCGTTGCGCCGGAAGAGCGCCCGAAAATGGGTGCTGTGATTAATGAGGCGAAAGACCAGGTACAGACGGCAATCAATGAACGTAAACAGGCGCTGGAAAGTGCAGCCCTGAACGCAAAACTGGCAGCAGAAACCATTGATGTGACGCTGCCGGGCCGTGGTTTACAGGAGGGCAGTCTGCACCCTGTGACCCGTACCATCGAACGCATCGAATCCTTCTTTGCCGGTGCCGGCTTTCAGGTCATGGAAGGTCCGGAGATCGAAGATGAATTCCATAACTTCGAGGCACTGAATATTCCATCGCATCACCCGGCGCGTGCCATGCACGATACTTTCTATTTTGATGCCGGCCGTCTGCTGCGTACTCACACATCACCGGTGCAGGTGCGTACCATGGAGGCTCAGCAGCCTCCTCTGCGTATTATCTGCCCGGGCCGGGTGTACCGCTGTGACTACGATCAGACGCATTCGCCGATGTTCCATCAGATGGAAGGCCTGCTGGTTGATAAAGGCGTCAGCTTTGCCGATCTGAAAGGTATCCTGCAGGAATTTATGAGCGCCTTCTTCGAAAAAGACATCAAGGTGCGTCTGCGTCCGTCGTATTTCCCGTTCACTGAGCCATCGGCCGAAATTGATATTGAGTGGGTTGTGGAAACCCCGGCTGGCACCAAACACGGCTGGCTGGAAATTGGTGGTTGCGGCATGGTGCATCCGGAAGTGTTCCGTCATGTGGGCATTGATCCGGAAGAATACACCGGCTTTGCATTCGGTATGGGGATGGAGCGTATGGCGATGCTGCGTTACGGCGTCAACGACCTGCGTCTGTTCTTCGAAAATGATCTGCGCTTCCTGCAGCAGTTCCGTTAATCGCTCACAACAGGATTTAGCTAAACATGAAATTCAGCGAACAATGGTTACGCGAATGGGTGCAGCCTGAGGTGAGCACCGCAGAACTGGCCCATCAGGTAACAATGGCCGGCCTTGAAGTGGATGGTACTGAGCCGGTCGCCGGCGAATTCTCCGGCGTGGTGGTCGGTGAGGTTGTTAAGCGTGAACAGCACCCGGATGCCGATAAACTGAGCCTGTGTCAGGTATCAGATGGCAGTGAAACCTTTCAGGTGGTGTGCGGCGCAGCGAACGTGCGTGAAGGTCTGAAGATTCCTTTCGCCAGAATCGGCGCCGTCCTGCCGGGCAATTTTAAAATCAAAAAAGCCAAGCTGCGTGGCGTGGAGTCTTTCGGCATGCTGTGTGCCGAAGCTGAACTGGGCATGGCAGAAAGCTCTGACGGGCTGATGGAATTGCCGGCCGATGCCACCGTCGGACAGGATTTCCGTGAGTATATGGGGCTGGATGACACCATTATTGAAGTGGATCTGACCCCGAACCGTGCCGACTGCCTGAGCATGGCCGGCCTGGCCCGTGAAGTCGGCGTACTGAATAAAGCCGACGTCACCGAAGTTGCCATCGAACCGGTTGCCGCCGTGATCGATGATCAGATCAGCGTTGATGTGACAGCCACGGCTCAGTGTCCGCGCTACCTCAGCCGCATCGTTAAAGGTGTGAATGTGAAAGCGTCCACGCCTCTTTGGATGGTGGAAAAGCTGCGCCGTGGCGGTATCCGCTCGATTGATCCGGTGGTGGACATCACCAACTACGTGATGCTGGAGCTGGGTCAGCCAATGCACGCGTTTGATCTCGCACAGGTCGAGGGTGGTATCCGGGTACGCATGGCAGAGCAGGGCGAAAAACTGACCCTGCTGGACGGCCAGGAAGTGGCACTGAACAGCGATACACTGGTGATCGCTGACCATAACAAACCGCTGGCGATCGGCGGCATTATGGGTGGTGAGCATTCCGGTGTCGCTGAAACCACACAGGACCTGCTGCTGGAAGCGGCTTTCTTCAGCCCACTGGCGATTGCCGGACGGGCGCGCAATTACGGCCTGCATACCGATTCATCGCACCGTTTTGAGCGCGGTGTTGACTACAATCTGGCCGCCAGCGCCATGGAGCGTGCAACCGCGCTGGTACTGCAGATCTGTGGTGGTCAGCCGGGGCCGGTGGCAGAAGCTGTCAGTGAAGCGGATCTGCCGCAACTGGCGCATATCCATCTGCGTCGTGAGCGCGCCGCGCTGGTGCTGGGTATGACCCTGGCCGATGAAGAAATTGAAGACATTCTGCAGCGCCTGGGCATGAAACTGACCGCCGTTGCTGATGGCTGGCAGGTGGTGGCACCAAGCTACCGTTTTGATATCGCCATCGAATCCGATCTGATCGAAGAGCTGGCGCGTATTTACGGCTATGAAAATCTGCCGGTACGTCTGCCGGCGGCTGCGTCGCCTCTGGCGCGGGTGCCGGAGAACCGTCTGCCAATGGGGGATCTGCGTCGCCATCTGCTCAGCCGGGGTTATCAGGAAGCCATCACCTACAGCTTTGTTGATCCGCAGTTGCAGAATGCCATGGATCCGGAACACGCACCGATTGCGCTGCTGAACCCGATTTCCACTGAGATGTCCGTGATGCGGACCAATCTGCTGGCGGGGCTGGTACAGGCGGTGAGCTACAACCTCAAGCGCCAGCAGTCCCGGGTGCGTCTGTTTGAAACCGGTCTGCGTTTTGTCCCTGACGGTGATGAGCTGCATCAGATTCCGACACTGGCCTTCGCGGCTACCGGCAGCCGTCTGCCGCAGTCATGGGCAGATGCTGATGCGGAAACCGACTTCTTTGATGTCAAAGGCGATGTGGAATCCTTACTGGCCCGTACCGGTCAGCTGGCTTCTTACCGCTTTGTTGCCGGTCAGCATCCGGCGCTGCACCCTGGTCAGACGGCACAGATTGAAAAAGCTGGCGCAGATGGTCAGTGGCAGCCGGTGGGTGTGATGGGCGCTCTGCATCCGAGTCTGCAGAAGCCACTGGGTGTGAAGCAGGCATTGTATCTGGTACAGCTGGATCTCTCTGCCGTACGTGAAAACTGCGTACCTGACTTCCGTGAACTGTCGAAATTCCCGGAAATGCGCCGCGATCTGGCCCTGGTTGTCGCTCAGGACGTCGCAGTGGATGACGTACTCACAGCAATCCGAGCAAAAGCAGGGGATTACCTCACGAAGCTCAACCTGTTTGATGTGTATGTCGGCAAAGGTATTGATCCGGATAGAAAAAGTCTGGCTTTGGGCTTGACCTGGCAGCATCCTTCCCGCACATTAACTGATGAAGAAGTGAGCGATTCTGTTTCATCAGTACTGGCTCACCTGGAAGAGAGCCTGGGAGCAACGTTGAGGGGTTAGCATGTCCGCTTTGACCAAAGCTGAACTGGCAGAAAAACTGTTCGAAGACCTTGGTCTTAACAAGCGCGAAGCGAAAGATATGGTGGATCTCTTCTTTGATGAGATCCGCGAGAGTCTTAGCCGCAATGAGCAGGTGAAGTTGTCCGGTTTTGGCAACTTCGACCTGCGCGACAAACGCCAGAGGCCGGGACGAAACCCGAAAACCGGGGAAGAAATTCCGATCTCGGCACGTCGCGTTGTGACATTCAAACCTGGACAGAAGCTCAAGGTGCGTGTGGAAGCCTATGCTGGAACCCAGCCACAATAACGAACTCCCTCCGATTCCCGCCAAGCGCTATTTCACCATTGGTGAAGTCAGTGATCTTTGCGATGTCAAACCGCATGTGCTCCGTTACTGGGAGCAGGAATTCCCACAGCTCAGCCCGGTCAAGCGCCGTGGTAACCGCCGTTATTACCAGCGTCAGGACGTGATTCTGGTGCGTGAAATCCGTGCACTGCTGTATCACGAAGGCTATACCATCGGTGGTGCCCGCCAGCGGCTTTCGGAAGAAGGGGACGCCAGTGCTGTGGCAATGGATCAGGCGCTGATCAAGAGTATGATCACCGAACTCAAGCAGCTTGATGAACTGCTCGACCCCAGTAACATCATCTGACTGAAAAAACTTTAACTTTTCAGTGGCTTAGGTATACTTCACACCTCTCAGATGTTCATCTGAGCCTTGTGTCGGGATGTAGCGCAGCCTGGTAGCGCACCTGTATGGGGTGCAGGTGGTCGGAGGTTCAAATCCTCTCATCCCGACCAACTTCTTCCCCGAGTTTTCCTGTATTAGCAAGTGGCGGATGACTGGCCGTCCGCGATCCAATCCTCTCATCCCGACCAATTTTCCCCTCGATTATGACCTGTCTTAGCAAGTGGCGGAGAACTGGCCGTCCGCAGCCACGCGCCCCGGAACCAATCCCTCATTCCGACTAACTCCTTTTCCAGATATTCCTGTATTAGCAGGTGGCGGAGTCCTGTGCCGCCCGCACTCGGCGTGCCCGATCAACTTCCTCATCCTGTACTGGTCAACTAATACCGGTCACTGTCGATGTATGACATGGATTCTACAAAAACTGAGGCTACACTCAGATGTAGACTATATGTTCACCGACAGAATATGAATGGCTGAAAGGGTAAGCAGCTCTTGCTTTTTCGGCACGACGTTATGCCAGCGCAAGGGCTGAACGTCTCGTTATCGATCTCATGCAGCGTTGACCAGACTACTGAAGATGGTCGGCGCAACATGACAAAAACCTCGCAATCGGGCCACCTGCAATGGTGTCAAGTGATTGGGAGCGTGAGAGTCTTTTTCGTTTGAAACAGCCTCACTTTAAGGTCAGAGCTGTCGATACAGGGAGTGATGTTGGTTTTTGGCCAAATTTGCAATTCGCACTGCCGCTACTTGGATCATGGTGATGCGCCCTCCAGGCGGATTGACAGTGCCCCAGCATCGAGGGATTAGAATGTTTGTTGACCACTATAGTATGCCGTCGGTCGTACAGAACGCGACCGCTCAAATCGAGCGGTTTTCACGCCGCCTCTGGCTCTGCTTCGCTGCGATCGCTGTTGTGTCGGTCGCAGTTTCCCCTCTGGTCGGCCAAGCCAGCCTGCTGATACCAATTGTGCTCCTGCCGGTCATGCTTTATGTCAGGAAATTCCTGAGTGCGAGCAAAAAACGAGTGGAAGAGATCCGCAAAGTGGCGGCAGAACGCGAGCAGTTTTTCATGGGCATAGTTGACTCCTGCGAGCAACCGTGTTCTGTGACAGCGATCGGCAACCAGGACGATAAGGAATGGCGCTGGCTGTATGTCAACGGCCCGGTCCGGAGCGCTTTCAATAAGCCATTGTCTGAGTTTCTCGACAAGAGCTGCTACCACTGGGGAGCCAACATCTGCAAGACCAAGAACTGTGGGCGTGCATGTCAGGCGGCGGGCAGGCCGGAAACAAAGTTTGTGCAGGATTTCGGGGCTGGTCTGAGTCACTTCCGCGTGTACACGAAAACCGTCAATGACCTTGAGGGCAAGCCGGCATATGTCGTCGAATGGGTCGACCCGAACGAAGAGGTTAAATATCAGCTCTTCAATGCAGTAGACAAGGTCACCGGTCTTTCGAGCCAAAGCTCTGAAGCTACAACAGCCGTAACAAACAATATTCATACGGTGGCAGTCGCATCGGAAGAAGTATCGGCATCAATCGGTGAGATCAATCGTTCTGCTGAAGAAGCTGCGCAGGCGGCGGGTGAAGTCGAGGCGCTTACCCAGAAACTGGGGGAGGAAGCCGAGTTTGCCGGGCAATCGGTCTTGAAATTGCAGGCCATCGGCAGCCAGATCGAAGAGATCAGTAAAGTTATCGGTGGTATCGCCGAGCAAACGAACCTGTTAGCGCTTAACGCGAGTATTGAGGCGGCACGCGCTGGTGAATTCGGCCGAGGTTTCGCGGTCGTTGCCGGGGAAGTGAAAAATCTTGCCCAGAATACCCAGGATGCCACGCTTGAGATATCGACCAACATCACCGAGATCAATAAACAGATCAGCGGCAACGTGGATCTGATCACGGCGTTTGCCAGTCGCGTCGTGACTGCGGGCGAGCAGGTGCGCAATGTTCAGGTCGCCATGCAGTCGGTCGCAACCAGCGTCACGCAGCAGACTGCCGCCGTACAGGATATCGCACGCAACGCGACAGAGGTGTCCTCGGCGTCCAGCGAGGTGACGGACCTGAATGGCCGGATGCTGGCCGCATTAGGCGACGCGCATAACCGAGTATCGCAATAGCACCCGGCTCCGCTTACCCTAAAGCGGGGATGGCCCGCCAATGGGAGAAAGGTTTCGGCCTTAAAAGCCGAGTTAAGGCTTTTGCTACTATATGGACGCAGGGGATAGAAGGACCCGGAAGCCAACGCCGGATAGCACAGATATGTCGGGATAGAAGCGATGCCTGATGAAATGGAACTTCTATTAATTGCAGGTTTGGCCTGCTGGCGAGTGACTTTTCTTTCGCGTTGCCGAAAGAAAAGTCACCAAGAGAGGCCGCCCGAGCGTGTTCAGGAACCAGGTGCAGCCACTGGCGGCTTCTGGTATCCCGGCCATTCCGGATCAGGACGACAGCAGGTTCGGCAAAGTCGAAATCAAGGAACTGATCCGGATTCAGCGAGACATATCCAAATAACACGTTGCACCTTCTGATCTACAGGACGTATCCCTGAATACTTCTGGCCGGATGGAAGCGCTGCGTATTCGTTCTCCAGTTTAATGAATCTTTCAGATAGCTCCTGAATCCCGGCATCTTCAAGCACAGGACCATGTTCAGGCCGCTCGTTAAAAAGATCTTTGACTGTCAGATCCTCATCAGATTTTGTTTCGTGTAGCAGAATTCCTTGTTTCAGCGCTCTCTGCGACTCGTACTTGGCTGCTTTTGATTGACTCTGCTCATTCTTAAATTTTGCCCCACTTTTTGCCCCACCGGAAACAGGAGCTATAGATGCATGGTGATGGATGAATATTCGCCTGTAGGCCGCATTTAAACGGGGTTTTATGATTCCGTCACTGTCTATGACGATCCATCAAATTCCACTAAAGAAGTGTATGGGTGCAGGTGGCCGGAGGTTCAAATTCTCTCATTCCAAGCAATTTTCCCAATATAAATAAAAGTCTTGAAATCGCCCTGCATTTCCGGAAAGTCCTTTTCCGAATACACTTCCGAATATACAGCCTGTATGCCTGTACAGAACCGGTCATCTGGTGGCTTTCACAATTTCAGGTTTCCGGGCATACACCGTGAGCATTTTCTTATTCCGCTGACCACTGGTTTTCAGTTCATGATCAGTGATGCCTTTAGCCTTAATGTCGTGAAAATTAAAAGAATCCTGGAGCTTTACGATCTGGCCACCTATGTCGGGACCATCAGACTTTGTATCAGCCGGTACCCGCCTCCACGCAGGCCATTTTCCGAATGATGCACCAGACTTTGCCTGGAATCGTGGGTCGCCTCATGTTCGGAAATTCTGCAGAAATCTTGTCTGCAGCATAAGGTCTTGCTGTTTCAGTGAGGCGGACAGGGATGGTATAGCGGATACAGAAAAACAGCGACGGCAATAATCGCGTCAGGTAAAGGAAATACCGGTAGCAGAAAATGTATTTATCATTA
Organism: Pseudomonadales bacterium; assembly: GCA_963682115.1. Taxonomy (GTDB): domain Bacteria; phylum Pseudomonadota; class Gammaproteobacteria; order Pseudomonadales; family Oceanobacteraceae; genus Venatoribacter. The sequence goes on from OY821639.1 coordinate 3,488,371, forward strand.
TTAAAAAACGTTACGGAAGTGTTTTTAAATGTAATCTTTGTGACTCAAATTGTCCTATAAGCGTATGATAATACCCGACTTTTTGGCTTGGTTATTATCTGTGAGGAAAATGTGGAAGGAAGTTACGATTTATCGTTGGTTGCTCTCTCTTACCTGGTGGCCATCCTGGCTTCTTACTGCGCGCTTTATTTCAGTACCCAACTGACTCAGATTTCGGGCCAGAAGCGTAACCTGTGGCTGCTCACCGGCGCTGTCTCCATGGGGTTGGGCATCTGGAGTATGCACTTTATCGGCATGGGCGCTTACCGTATGCACATGCCGATGAGCTACGATCTGACGATGACCATTGTTTCCTGTGTTGCGGCAATTCTGTCGTCCGGTCTGGCTCTGTATCTGATCAGTCGTCCGGGGACGGGCTGGTTGCTGCTGTTGCCGGGCAGCCTGGTGATGGGAGCCGGCATTGCACTGATGCATTATCTGGGGATGGCCGCTATGCGCATGACGCCGGCGCCAACTTATGATCCGCTGTGGTTCAGTATTTCGCTGGTGATTGCGGTGGGTGCATCCGGGGCAGCCATGGCCATCTGCCGTTATACGCAGACATTGTCCGGACGCCGGGCAGTGGTCTTTCAGGGAATTGCTGCACTGGTGATGGGGGCGGCGATCTGCGGTATGCACTATACCGGTATGGCGGCGGTGATTTTACCGCAGGGTTCCATGCCGGCGCTTACTAACCAGCTGACAGAAACCGCACTGGGCATTCCTTCGGTGTCGGCGGCGGTTGCCTTTATTGTGGTTTCCCTGATCACGGTATATGCCGATCTGAAAGGTCGCCTCGCAGAAGAGGAGCGCCAGCGTCAGGAAGAAGAATGGGTGCAAAGCAAAACCTTCACGGATGAAGCTACCGGCCTGCCAAACCGTGCACGTTTTGAGCGCTATCTGCTGAACAGTCTGGTGGGTGAGCAGAGCAGCGTGCCGCCATTTTCTGTGCTGATGCTGGAAGTCAGCAATTACCGCGATCTGGCGGCAGTGGACGCGCATGCTGCAGTTGATCTGAAAATGCAGGCGCTGGCTGAAAAATTGTCGGCGCTGGTACCGGCCGGCAGTTTTCTTGCGCGTTATTCAAACAGTACCTTCGGGCTGGTTCTGCACGGTGAGCGCGATGATGCACAGGTGCAGCAGCTGATGACGCTGCTGGCGGATATTCAGGTATCAGGTTGGGATGTGCGCTGGAAAGGGGGGATCAGTGGCTATCCGGAGACGGCTCAGTCCAGCCGTATGTTGATCCGCGAAGCACTGAAAACCAGGCCGCTGACCGATGCCCGGAGTTCGGCTGAGGCTGCTCTGGTCTGATGCTGCTAATCAGGCATAAGCCCTGTGTTATTCTGTCTGATTTGCGGATGCAGGATATGGAGTCACAGGGGACATGACAGTTACGGTTGTCAGAGATGAGCACTGGCCGGGTATTCTGGCGGCAGAACACAGCGCTTATCTTGACCTTGCACCGGAAACGGAAGAGGTGCTGAAAAGTAAGTGGCGGGTAACCCCGGATACCTGTCTGGTCAGTGTGGATAAGGCCGGCAGGGTAGAAGCGTATGTGCTGGCTCACGCCTGGCACGAGGAAACTCCCCCGGCGCTGTTTAAACCTCTGCCGCCGGTGGCCGATAATGCTGACACCTTATATCTGCATGACCTGGCGGTGCATGCTGCTGTTCGTGGGAAAGGTCTGGGTGACCTGCTGGCCGGAGAACTGCTCAGGCGGGCAAAAACGCTGGGCTTCCGACGTATTACGCTGGTTGCGGTACAGGGTTCCACTGGCTTCTGGCAGCGTCAGGGTTTTACTGCGGATGAGCGGGTAGTCATCAGCCGCAGTTACGGTGACGATGCGGTGTTTATGCAGCAGCCGCTGTAACGCTGCGGCATAAAAAATCCGTAAAAAGAAAACCGGAGCCAGGCTCCGGTTTTTTATTATCGTGTGGCGTCAGACGATTGCTTAACGGAATTTCGGAATAACGTTATTGCCGTAATGGGCAATGATTTCTTCTTCATCACCGCTGTCGAGATAAATATTGAACTGAGTGGCACCGGCCGCCTGCAGTTTTTTCACTTTCTCAACATGCGCTTCATCATCACCCAGAACACAGAAACTTTCGACGATATCGTCAGTGATAAAGTCCAGGTACGGGTTATCACTCTGGCCGTGTTTTGAATAGTCGTAGCCACGGCGTTTTTCGATATAGTCGGTCAGGCTTTTCGGTACCAGACCAGAATCGGTGCCATATTTTTCCACAATATCGGCCACGTGGTTGCCGACCATGGCCGGGAACCATTTGGTTTTCTCGATCATGTATTCCTTGCTGCCGAAATAGGCCGGTGCTGCAGCAACCACTTTAAAATCAGACATATCCCGGCCTGCTTCCTTACCGGCAGCCAGCGCCTGATCGGTAAACCATTTCACCAGATCCGGCTCGCCGATCTGCAGGATCAGACCATCACCGTATTTACCGGCCGTTTGCAGGGCCTTCGGGCCATAAGCAGCAATATGTACCGGCAGTTCATAGCCTACAGCCCAGGGAAATTTGACCGGTACTGCGCAACCGTCATAGGTGACTTCTTCGCCCCGTACCATGGCTTTTACTTTCTGTGAAAATTCTGCCAGACGGGCGAGGGTAGCCGGTTTTTTGCCCATAACACGGTTGGCTGAGTCACCACGGCCAAGACCAATTTCAAAACGGCCTTCGCTCTGCAGTGCCAGACTGCCGAATGTGCTGGCAGCGTGTGACCAGTCACGGACATCCGGGCTGGTGACACAGGGCGCGAATTTCATTTTCTTCGTATGCTCCATACACATGGCCATCGCCACCATGGATTCACGCCATAGGATGTGGGAGTCATAAAACCAGCATTGGGTAAAACCGGCTTCTTCGGCCTGGCGTACCAGATTACGGGCGCGGTTCGGGCTGACAAAACCTTTAAAGGTAATACCAAATTCCATCGTTCTCTCCAGTATTTAACGTGTTTTATGGTTATGAAAAAAATCAGTGATCCGGGGCCTGAATACAAATGCCGGCATGACTGAAAGGCACGGCTTTGGAAGTATTCAGGCGGATCAGAATCGGGGTAATGGCTTCAATACAGCGAGCGCTGTCGGCCAGACCGGCGTTATAAGAGGTAACGTCCAGCAGCTTCAGGCTTTCCATCACGGTATTTTTGGCGTCAAGGTCGTTACCGCAGACGAGAATGTCGCAGTTAATACGCTGATCCAGTTTATTCAGTGTGACCGCTGAGACATTGTGCAGGGCACCGACCACCGGAATATCATCGCCCAGCAGCGCCTGAGCGGCTTCGGTGGCGGAACCTTCCGGTGGCATGGCAACCGCTTTCGGATTGCCTTCCGCGAGAGGGACGACAATGTCCACCAGAATTTTTCCACCGAGCACAGGCTTCAGACTTTCCAGCGTGGCGTTATGGGCACTGAATGGCACCGCCAGAATCACCAGTCGGGTGGCTTTTCCGGTGGCCGCAATATTGTCCATGCCGGCAATGTCACCGCTGCCGGCGGGTAATGTCTGTTGCAGTTCCTGCGCAGTTTCGGCGGCACGGGCTCCGTCACGGGAACCGATCACCACGTTTTCGCCTGCTTTGGCGAAGCGCAGTGCCAGGCCTTTGCCCTGTGGGCCGGTTCCACCAATAATGGCAATGGTCATTTGAATAAATCCTCCTGGGATGGTCGTAGCAGGTGAGCGGCTTTGGCCTCGGAGTCGGGTTGCCAGTCGAGGCCGCGGAAAATAATAAGCGGGCATTTGCCATCCTTGGCCATCAGCAGACCGGAGGCCGCTGCCAGTTCGTCGGCAAATGCCGGTGCGGTAACTTTTAATTCACGTCCCCAGGCATCACGGTCGCCGTACAGGGTGACGATGCCGGGTACATTGGCCAGACCAACGGCCACATTCACCTGACCGAGGCGCCAGGGGCGGCCGAAGGTGTCACTGATCACCACCCCCAGGCGGCAGGCGAAATGCGCTTCCAGTGTCTGACACAACGCCTGGGCGCTGGCATCGGGGTTTTCCGGCAGGGTAATCAACTGGCCTTCATGATCGGCGTTGGATTCATCCACCGCGGCATTGGCACAGATAAAACCCAGCTTGTGTTCGGCGATCAGAATACCTTCCTGCTGGCCGGGACGTTTTACCGCGCGGATTACACGCCGGGACTGGCGCAGAATCAGTTCGACTTTACGCGGGTCTTTATTGACTTCCCGGGCCAGAGCCTGTGCTTCGACGGACGGTTCAATATCGCCGATGCTGTAAACCGCCCCTTCACATTTGGAAACCACCTTATGGGCGAGTACCAGAATATCGCCGTCCTGTAATGGCTGTTGCTGTGCGATCAGCGTGCTGATGATAGCCGCGGCAAGATCATCGCCGGGGGCAAAATCCGGCAGGCCGGAAGGGGCAATGACCTGCATACTCTCAGACATAACTGAGTGCCTCCTGTGGGTAAGAAAACGGCAGTATGGCGTTCACGGATGGCAACAGGTCCTGGGGCTGATCAATATCATTGCTGAGTTTTTCCAGCGCCAGCTGCTGACAGAGCAGACCATTTTTCTGCGCCTGTAATTCATGTGCCCGGGCCGAGTTGTGACCGAAGCGGAAGGCAATGGCATCCGGCGGCGATGACAGCAGGGCATTGGTGCCGCCATCTTTGGAAGGCACCAGGGTGACGCCGTCTGCGTGTGGCAGACTGTCGAGTACGCAGCGGATTTCCTGCCGGCTCAGCTCAGCAATATCCGCAGGAATAACCAACTGGCGGCGGAAATCGTGTTGCAGGCTCCAGCAGGTGGCATGCTCAATGGCTTTATTCAGACCGCGGGAGCGGGACTCCAGTAATACCTGGTGGCCATGGCCGCGGGTGAGGGCGGCAATATGCGCGGATGGCGTTACGACCAGAACGGTCAGTGCCGGAAATTCACGGCGGAAGAAGGCCAGCGTATTGATCAGCATACTGACCGCCAGTTCTGACCGCTGACGGTCATTGAGTGCCGGGCTGAGGCGTTGCTTGGATTCCGCCGGATTTTTCATCGGAATCACCACGCAGGTTGTGTCATAACGGATCATGCACTGGCCTCCGCGATGTGACTGAAAGCAAAACTGACGCAGGTATCCATCAGGTGGCGTTTTTCTTCGTCGCTGGTCATCAGGGTGTTGGTGGCCAGTACATCCAGTCCGCGTTGACGCAGAGCTGCAGCGGCGTGAGCGTCCTGCTGATCGATCACCAGAGCATCGAGAAAATCCTGATACAGGTCGGCGATGGTGGCGGCCGATGGCTGCATGCCGAGGCCGGCCAGCATGCGGTCTGCCGGTCCCTTGACGGTTTTACCGCCGATAAAGGGGGAAATGGCCATGCAGTAGGCCGGTGATGCCGCCAGTGCTTCGCGGATACCCGTGACCGATAAAATGGCGCCGATGCTCACCAGCGGGTTGCTGGGGGCAATAATAATCAGGTCGCTGCCGGCGATGGCTGCCAGCGCTTCCGGTGTGGCGGCGGCACTTTCGGCACCGTGAAATTCAATGGCGGTAACATCCGGCCGGCATTGCTCACGGACAAAATATTCCTGAAAACTGAGTGTGCCCTGTGCGGTGCTGACGCGGGTCTGGACCACATCATCGGTAGGCAGCAGGATCGGAATATCAAGCTGATTTTTCCACGCAATATCCTGCGTAATGGCCGACGGACGGATGCCCTTTCGGCGCTGTTCCGTGCGGTAAATATGGGTGGCAAAATCCTGATCGCCGAGGAACATCCAGCTGTCGCAGCCCAGCGCTTTCAGGCCATTGAGTACCTGGCTGGTATCACCGTTCAGGCCCCAACCCTGCTGGCGGTTAATACGGCCGCTCAGGGTGTAGATCAGGGTGTCGATATCCGGTGACACCCACAGGCCGTGAAATTCCTCATCATCAGCAATATTACCAATCACTGACAGGTGATCACGCCAGGGGCTGAGTGCCAGCCCCAGTGCTGCCTTGGCACCGCCGACGCCACCGGCGAGCAGGGTAATTTTCGGAAAGTCCGCCATCAGCCTGCCGCTCCTGCCACCACAATCAGGTCGGAAGGGACGGTGACGCTCAATCCGCTGTCCGCCGCCGGACCATAATCCTGCACCGTCTGATACAGGGTGTTGCGCTGTACGGCGTGCAGACCGGCGCGGTGAATATTATTTACCATATCCTCGGGCATGACTTCCTGGCCATGCTGGCCGCCGGCGGCGCGGGAAATGCTTTCATTCATCAGGGTGCCACCAAGATCGTTGGCACCGGAACGCAGCATCTGCGCAGCCGTTTCCGGCCCCATTTTCACCCACGAAGCCTGAATATTGTCGATATATCCCTGCAGCATCAGGCGGGCGATGGCATGCATTTTAAAATGTTCGGAACGGGTCGGGCCGGTTCTGACCTGACCGGGATTTTCTTTGTACAGCGGAGTTTCGTAATGGATAAAGCCGAGTGGTACAAATTCGGTAAAGCCACCGGTTTCTTTCTGAATACTGCGCAGCAGGTCAAGGTGAAAAGCCCAGTCAGTCGGGCCGTCAACATGGCCATACATAATGGTTGATGTTGTCGGCACACCGGCATTGTGGGCGGCTTTGATAATGCGCACCCATTCGTCGGTTTTGAGTTTGTCTTTGGTCAGTTTTTTACGCACTTCCGGTGCCAGAATTTCAGCGGCGGTGCCTGGCATTGAGCCCAGACCATGATCTTTTAAATCCTGCAAAAACGCTTCCGGGGTCATACGGGCTTTCTTCGCGCCATACCAGATTTCAAACGGCGAGAAGGCGTGAATGTGCATCTGTGGCACGCGCTCTTTAATGGCAATTAATACGTTGCGGTAAAAATCCTTATCAATATCCGGGTGCAGCCCACCCTGTACACAGACTTCGGTAGCACCGCGTGCCCAGGCTTCTTCGGCGCGGTCAGCAATTTCAGCAAAGGAAATAAATTCAGCGTCCGCATCCTCTTTTGTTTTGGAGAAATTGCAGAAACTGCAGCCCATGTAGCAGACATTGGTAAAGTTAATATTGCGCGTGATAACAAAACTGCCGGTATCACCGCAGCGTAACTGACGTACGCGGTCAGCGGTCTGCAGCAGGGCGTTGTATTCCACCCCGGAGGTATTAAACAGAACAATGGCTTCTTCCTGAGTCAGTTCACTGCCGGCCAGTGATTTTTTCAGAATACGGCGGACTTGCGGGTCAATCTGACTGAGCAGGCTTTCCAGGCGGGCGGTCGGTTCAGGATGACTGGTCAGGTGAGTAATGGAATTCATAAATCCTCCGCAATTAAAGGCTTTGCTGAGCGGCGAGGCCATCGTTGCCGGCCAGACCAGGAATAAAGTGACTGAGATTGCCGGCCAGATAACGGCCGGGATTTTTCAGGAACTGAGGGTAAACGGTCAGCCGTTCCTGCAGCTGATAACCCAGGCCATGGCAGGCAGCAGTCAGGCTGGTGATCTGCGGCCAGGCGCGTTCCGGGTTGATGTAATCAATGGTGAGCGGTGAAATACCGCCCCAGTCGTTGATGCCGGCAGAAATGTAACTGCCGTAATGTTCTTCCAGATTCGGAGGCGCCTGCAGACTGATGGACGGATGCAGCAGCAGGCGGGCAACCGCCAGCGTGCGGCGCATATCATCCAGATCGGGTTCACTGCAGCCGGCCATGGCGGTACCGGCTTTGGCACGGAAGTTCTGCACAATCACTTCCTGAATATGACCGTACTGCAGGTGCAGTTCATTGATGGCCAGCAGGCTGTCGATCCGTTCTTCCCAGCTTTCACCGATGCCGATCAGAATGCCGGTGGTAAAGGGAATATCCAGTTCACCGGCCATGGCCAGCGTGTGCAGCCGCGCTTTGGGTACTTTATCCGGGCAGGCATGATGGGCGGCGCCTTTTTTCAGCAGCCGGTAGCTGGTGCTTTCCAGCATCATTCCCATACTGGCGGCGACCGGCTTCAGCCACGCCAGTTCTTCACGCTTTAACGTACCCGGGTTGATGTGCGGCAGCAGATAACTGTTTTCCAGTACCTGTTCTGCCATGTCATGCAGATAGTGCAGGGTGCTGTCATAACCGAGCTGCTGCAGCCTTTCACGGGCATAGCTGTATTTCAGTTCCGGTTTTTCGCCCAGACTGAACAGGGCTTCTTTGCAGTTCAACTGTTCGCCGGCACGGACGGTATCCATCACCTCCGCCGGTGACATGATGTTGGCGTTGCCGGATTCCGGTGTCTGCACAAAGGTGCAGTAGCCGCAGGTATCGCGGCACATATTGGTCAGCGGGATAAATACTTTCGGTGAGTAGGTCATGACCTTGCCGTACTGCTGGTCGCGGGCATAAGCCGCCTGCTGACATAGTGCATGCAGGTCGGGTCCGCTGACGCGGGCAAGTTGTATGGCTTCCTGACGGCTGATCATGACCTCTCCCGGAAATATGTGAAAAGTTTTACCATTTGGTAAAAACACAAATAGCATTGCTTTTACCATCCGGTAAAGAGTTTTTGCTGAGGCTTTTTTGGTGCACGGATGCACAGAAATGTGCGGAAAATGCGCGCTCTGAGGGGCGTGAAAACAGCGGTATAAACAGCCTTATGCCTTACCGCAAAAGGCTTTTTCAGAAATCTGAGGAGGCTGGTGGGAACGGGGGGAGAAAGGGGATGATTGCGCTGGCAGTCGTCTGTGGTGGCGGATAACCGGCTGTCAGCAGCCGGTTTTTGCACTGTTAGCGGGCAGGTGTTTTATGGTGAATTGGCAACAATGCCATGCAATACCATGTCGGTCAGAAAAACCGCTGCGTCTTCAAAGTCTTTTTTCTGCAGTTTCTTTTTCCCTAACAGTAACTGAATCTGGGTGGCAAAGTCGGCGTAGGTCTGGGTCGCGGCCCAGATAGTAAAGAACAGATGCTCGGGTGACACATCGCGCAATACCCCGGCACTGGTCCACTGGCGCACCAGGGCGACGTCTTTTTCGAATTGCGGCTTCAGATGACTGATCAGGTAGTCTTTCAGTACCGGTGCGCCATTGATCAGCTCATGCGCGAATACCCGTGAACCGTCGGGATTTTCGTAGGACAGCTCAAGTTTGCCACGGATATAGTGGGTGATGATGTCGGTGGCGGAGGCGTCCGGATTTTCGGTAAAGGCCATTTTTTCCAGCCACATATCCAGTGTTTTGCGCAGCACCCGGCGGTACAGGGTTTCTTTGTTGGGGAAATAATAAATCAGGTTCTGTTTGGAAATGCCAACCGCTTCGGCAATGGTTTCCATCGCCGTACCGCTGTAGCCGGTGAGGGCAAAGGCTTTTTCGGCGGCACTGATAATGCGGGCTTCCAGCTGCACGCGGTTAGCATTGGGTTTGCGCTGGCTGGCGCCGGTTTTTCTGGTACTCACTGCTGTTCCTCAGATCGGTTCCGGGCAGGTGTCACTCATCCGGTGTATCAGTCTATTTTATCGTGAGAATCGCGTAATGCCTGTAAAAAATGTTCCACCAGCCGGGTGGGGCGTGGGGATTTGCGGTACAGGCCGACAAAATCACAGTGGTATTCGTAGTCCGGACTGGGGATGCGCTGCATATCGCCGTTATGGACAAAGGTGCGTGCATAGTGCTCCGGCAGGAAGCCGATAAAGCCGCCGCTTTTGATCAGCGTGGCGATGCCTTCCTGATCGTTGGCGGTGGCGACCTTGTTCAGTCCCAGCTGATGGGTGACTTCCATATTCGGGCTGTGGAAATCGAGGCCGGCGTACTGCTGGCGGCCGATGATTTCCGGCGTGATGCTCTCAGTCTGAGTGAACAGCGGATGCTGGCGACCACAGTACAGATACATCTGTTCACCGAACAGCGGAATGTATTCCAGGCTGCTGGATGGCCGGTGGGAAGGAATAATGCCGACGTGGTAACGGCCGTCCAGCACGCCTTTTTCGATCTTGTTTACCGGTACCACGTGAATGTCGATAAACACATCCGGTGCGGCTTCAAGAAACGCCGCCAGTGCCTCATCAATATGGCAGGCTTGGTTGGTCACGGTTTTATCGAAGATTGCCAGCGACAGGTTGCCCTGCAGGGAGCGGTGCATGTCATTGACCTGATTGCGGAAGTCTTCAATGCTGCTGATCAGGCGCTGGGCGGCTTCATAGATCTGGCTGCCTTCCTGGGTCAGGGCAAAGCCGGCGCGGCCGCGGTGACACAGGGTCATGCCCAGCCGCAGCTCCAGATCCTTCAGGTGACGGCTGATGGTGGAACGGCCGATATTCAGCTCCAGCTCGGCGGCGGTCAGGCCGCCACAGCGGGCAACCGACATAAAAATGCGCAGCAGGCGGATATCGGCGTCAGACAGGTTTCCCAGCAGGGCTTTCATGGCTGTTTACCTATAGTTTCATAAATATGAAAGTTTGTTTTGATAGATTGTAATTTATCAAACTATAGACTCTGCATACAGTGTTGTTAATCCCGCCATGGGCGGATCGTCACTGTTTTGGAATGAGTACCATCATGAGCGAATCAAAATGTGCCGGCGTTACCCAGAGCCAGTTAGACGCACACTGGATGCCGTATACCTCTAACCGCGAATTCAAAAAGAATCCCCGCATGATCACGGGCGCTGACGGTGCCTATCTGATCGACGATAAAGGTCGCCGTATCCTGGATGGTCTGTCCGGTCTGTGGACCTGTGGTGCCGGCCATAACCGCCCTGAGATCGCTGAAGCCGTGGCTAAACAGCTGAAAACACTGGATTACGCTCCGGCGTTCCAGTACGGCCATCCGCTGGTATTTGAACTGGCTGAGCGTATCGCTAAGATGGCGCCGGCGGATCTGAATAAGGTGTTCTTTGCCAACTCAGGTTCTGAAGCCGCCGATACGGCGACCAAGATTGCCCGTGGTTACTGGCGTCAGAAAGGCATGGCTACCAAGACCCGTATTATCGGCCGTGCCAAGGGTTATCACGGTGCCAGCTGGGGTGGGATCAGCTTTGGTGGTATCGGTGGCAACCGTAAAATCTGGGGTCAGGCGATGGAATCTGATCACCTGAGCCACACCCTGCTGCCGGAAAACAAATTCACCAAAGGTCTGCCGGATCATGGTGCTCACCTGGCGGATGAGCTGGAAGATCTGGTGGCCCTGCACGATGCGTCAAACATTGCTGCTGTGATTGTTGAGCCTTTCTCCGGTTCAGCCGGTGTAATTGTGCCGCCGAAAGGGTATCTGAAGCGTCTGCGTGAGATCTGTGACAAGCACAATATCCTGCTGATTTTCGATGAAGTGATTACAGGTTTCGGGCGTGCCGGCGCCACCTTCGGTGCCGAAGCCTTTGATGTGGTTCCGGACATGATCAACTTCGCCAAACAGATCACCAATGGTGCGATCCCGATGGGTGGTGTGATTGCCAAAGACGAAATTTACGACACCTATATGAATGCCGGCGGCGCTGAGCACGCGGTGGAGCTGCCACACGGTTACACCTATTCCGGTCACCCGGTGGCCTGTGCGGCTGCGCTGGCGACACTGGATCTGCTGGAAAAAGACCAGCTGATTCCTCGCGTTGCTGAGCTGTCTCCGTACTTTGAAGAAGCTGTACACAGCCTGAAAGGCCTGAAATACATCAGCGATATCCGTAACTGTGGGTTCGCGGCGGGCTTCAGCATTGAGAGTGCCGGTGACCCAAGTCTGCGTCCGTATCAGATTGCCATGAAGTGTCTGGAAAAAGGCGTTTATGTCCGTTACGGCGGCGATACCATTCAGTTGGGTATTCCGTTTGTTTTCGAGAAAGAACACATTGATACGCTGGTGAACGTGTTAGGCGAATCCATCAGCGAGCTGGATTAATTTTTAACAATTAAATTTGCACAGAAACGATTTTTTGGAGGTTTTCCTGTGACCACAGTCGGACATTTTATCGGTGGTGAAGATATTCTCACCGGTGCCCGTACCCAGGCCGTTTTTAATCCATCCACTGGTGAGCAGTGTGGTGAAGTGGAACTGGCCGCGGCCAAAACCGTGGAAGAAGCCATTGCCAATGGTAAAGCGGCTTACCCTGAATGGCGTGATACTCCTCCTGCTAAACGCGCGCAGGTCATGTTCCGTTTTAAAATGCTGCTGGAAGAAAAAGCCGACGAAATCTGCGAACTGATCAGCAGTGAACACGGTAAAGTTCTGCACGATGCCCGTGGCGAGCTGCAGCGCGGTATCGAAAACGTTGAATACGCCTGTGGTATTCCAGAGTTGCTAAAAGGTGAGCACAGCAAAAACGCTGGCCCGGCGATCGACAGCTGGAGCGAATTTCAGCCTCTGGGTGTGGTTGCGGGTATTACCCCGTTTAACTTCCCGGCCATGGTGCCGCTGTGGATGTGGCCCTCCGCGGTTATGTGCGGCAACGCTTTCGTACTGAAGCCGTCTGAGCGTGATCCGTCCAGCGTGCTGTACATTGCCAAGCTGGCGCTGGAAGCCGGCCTGCCGGCCGGCATTCTGAACGTGGTGAACGGTGATAAAGAAGCGGTGGATACGCTGCTGACTTCTCCGGATGTGCAGGCGGTAAGCTTCGTTGGTTCCACTCCAATTGCGGAATACATTTACACCACAGCCAATGCCCACGGTAAGCGTTGTCAGGCATTAGGCGGCGCGAAAAACCACGCCATCGTCATGCCGGATGCTGACCTGGATAATGCTGTGAATGCACTGATGGGCGCGGCTTACGGTTCCTGTGGTGAACGCTGTATGGCGATTTCTGTGGCGGTTGCTGTCGGTGACGAAGTGGCGGACGAACTGTCCAAACGTCTGACGGAAAAACTGAAAACCCTGAAAGTGGGTTCCGGTCTGGATAACAGCAACGAGATGGGTCCGTTAATTACGGCAGCAGCGCGCGACAAAGTCGTTGGCTACATCAACAGTGGTGTGGAGCAGGGTGCAGAACTGGTGGTTGATGGCCGTGATATCAAGGTGCCGGGTCATGAAAATGGTTTCTTCGTTGGCGGTACTCTGTTCGACAAAGTGACGCCTGAGATGACGATTTATCAGGAAGAAATCTTCGGACCTGTACTGGTGATTGTGCGGGTTAAAACCATGCAGGAAGGTATCGACCTGATTAATGCGCACGAATACGGAAACGGCACCTGTCTGTTTACCCGTGATGGCGAAGCGGCACGTTACTTTGCCGATAATATTCTGGTTGGTATGGTCGGTATTAACGTACCACTGCCGGTACCGGTTTCTTACCACAGCTTCGGTGGCTGGAAACGTTCACTGTTCGGTGATCTGCACGCTTACGGTCCCGATTCCATCCGTTTTTACACCAAACGTAAAACCATCACCCAGCGCTGGCCAGCCAGTGGTGTGCGTGACGGTGTGGCGTACTCTTTCCCGAGCTGAGTGCGGGAAGAGATCTGCGCATAAAAAGCCGGTGCCTGTGCACCGGCTTTTTCGTTTCCGGGCGTAAATATTTCACTGGAATCTAGGTCGCTTTATGCCTGCTGTAATGTCATTTCCCGCCGTTTTATCCTGCTGATTCTGTATTGTTTTTTTAATGACGCGGAATTTAATGAATCGCAGTATCCCCTTTGCCAGCGACATGGCTTTTCGCTCCTGATACTGAACAGTATCTGACGCACAGTTTTACTCCACGGCTGATAGCCTTCTGCACTGATACTGTGCTGTATCCGTTAGCCTGATCCGATATGCACTCTGTTGCGCAGGGAATAGTGGTGGACAAAGTGGCCTTTCCCGGATTGTTCGCTTTCCCTTCTCAGGTAATACGCCCCTTGCAGGCCGCTTACAGCGCTTTGTGGTGGCTTTTTTGTGCATATGGCACGGAGCTTGATTACTGAATTATGTTTTGCGCAGTCTGCAAAATTTTTTGCCTGAAAGTTTTACCAACTGGTAAATATTTGTGGGCCGGTAAGCGCCGGATTAAGACAACGATGATGTATTGATGATAGGGGACGTTATGAAAGATTTGCGTGTTAACAAGCAACGTCTTTGGGACAGCCTGATGGAAATGGGTGATATCGGTGGCACGGAAGAAGGCGGTTGTGCCCGTCTGGTCGGAACTGACCTTGACCGCCAAGCCCGGGATCTTTTTACCCGCTGGTGCGAGGCCGCGGGATGTACCGTGACATTCGATAAGTTCGGCAACATGTTTGCCCGCCGCCCCGGCAAAAATAATGAACTGCCGGCGGTGTGTACCGGCAGCCATCTGGATACCCAGCCAACCGGCGGTAAGTTTGACGGGGTGTTCGGGGTACTGGCCGGGGTGGAAGTTCTGCGCACCCTGCATGAAAACAATATTGAGACCGAAACGCCGGTGGAAGTATCGGTCTGGACCAATGAAGAAGGCTCACGCTTCCAGCCGGCGATGCAGGGGTCTGGTGTGTATGTCGGCCGCTTCGATCTGGAAGAAGAACTGAACAAGACTGATGTGGATGGTATCCGTCTCGGCGATGAGCTGCAGCGTATCGGCTATATCGGTGAGGCTGAGCCCGGCAGCCGTAACATGGGTGCGTTTTTTGAAGCACACATTGAGCAGGGGCCGATTCTGGAAGATGAAGATAAAACCATTGGGGTGGTTCGTCTCGGTCAGGGTATCCGCTGGTATAACGTGGTGATTAAGGGCCGCTCACAGCATTCCGGTACCACGCCGATGCATCTGCGCAAAGATACCATGGTAGCTACGGCACTGATCACAGCAGAAGTGGAAAAGATTGCCCACCGCCATGCAAACGGTCTCGGTACGGTCGGTTTTATGCAGGTATTTCCGAACTCCCGCAATGTGATTCCGGGACGCATGAATTTCAGTGTGGATCTGCGTAACCCGGACGCTGATGTGCTGAAAACCATGAACGATGAACTGATTGCTTTCTGCGAAAAAGTTGCAGCAGAACGCGACCTGGAAATTGACGTGGATAACTACTGGTACTTTGCTCCGGTGGAATTCAAATTATCCGGTGATGTGGAAAAAGCCGCCACAGAACTCGGTTATTCGCATATGGATATTTATGCCGGCGCCGGTCATGACGCCTGCTATATGTCCGACATTATGCCGACTGGCATGATTTTTACACCCTGTGAAAAAGGCATCAGCCATAACCCGGCGGAGCGTACCACGCCGGAGCAGTGTGAAGCCGGTGCCAACGTTTTATTACACGCCATGATGTCGGCTGCTGAACGTATTGCCGCTCACTAAGCCGTTGGCGGAGGAGAGAGGAGGCCCGGAAACGGGCCTGCGGAAAGCCGTATCCGCTGCAGGAGCAGCATAATTAAAAACTGAAAAGAGAGGCATACTATGACGAACAGTAAACCCGTCAAAGTAGGGGAGTTTTACGAGCTGGAGGTGGGTTCCGACCTTAAGGACGGAACCTTTTATAATGACGATCTGGCACCGACGCAGGTAAAGGAACGTACCTGGAATAGGCTGAATATTGCGGCCCTCTGGGTGGGTATGGCGATCTGTGTACCGACTTATACGCTGGGTGGGGTACTGACGGCTTACTTTGGTCTGTCGGTAACGGAAGCGCTGATTACCATCCTGCTGGCTAACGTGGTACTGCTGCTGCCTCTGACCCTGAACGCCTTTCCGGGCACCAAATACGGTATTCCTTTTCCGGTACTGCTGCGTTCATCTTTCGGTATTGTCGGTTCCAACGTGCCCTGTCTGATCCGCGGTATTGTTGCCTGCGGCTGGTTCGGTATTCAGACCATGTTCGGTGGTCTGGCCATTCACCTGATGTTGTCGGCCCTGTCGGACGGCTGGGCCAGCCTGGGCGGCGTGGGTGAAGTGATCGGCTTCTTTATTTTCTGGGCAATGAATATTGCTGTGGTGATCAAGGGTTCTGAATCCATTAAATGGATGGAAACCATGGCTGCACCGCTGCTGCTGGTTGTCGGTCTGGGGCTGCTGTTCTGGGCGACCGGTAAAGTGTCACTGGGTGAAGTGCTGAGCGTACCGGCCAACCGTCCGGAAGACGCTGGTTTTATGGGATATTTCTTCGGTGGTCTGACCGCCATGGTGGGCTTCTGGGCGACCCTGTCACTGAATATTCCTGACTTCAGCCGTTATGCCAAATCACAGAAAGATCAGGTGATCGGTCAGATCGTTGGTCTGCCGCTGACCATGTTCCTGTTTGCTGCACTGGGTGTGGTTATGACCGCCGCTTCACCGGCGCTGGTGGGTGAAACCGTATCCGATCCGGTCAGCCTGATCGGTAAAATCGACAGCCCGTTCTGGGTGGTGACGGCCATGGTGCTGATTATTATCGCCACCATTTCCACCAATACCGCCGCTAACGTGGTGTCGCCGACCAATGACTTCCAGAACATTGCACCGAAATACATCAACAACACCCGCGGTGTGCTACTGACCGGTCTGATCGGTGTGCTGCTGATGGGTTGGGAACTGCTGAAAAAAGCCGGTCTGCTGGAATCGGATGTCAGTGTGGAAAGCATGTATTCCAACTGGCTGCTGGGCTATTCCAGTCTGCTGGGCCCGATTGCCGGCATTATGATTGTCGATTACTTCCTGATTAAGGGACAGGAGCTGGACCTGGTATCCCTGTACAGCGAAAAAGGTGCCTACCCGATGGTTAACTACGCCGGCTTTATTGCTTTCCTGGTACCGGTCATTCTGACGGTCATCGCTATTACCACCGGCTTTATGAGCTGGTTCTACAGCTATGGCTGGTTTACCGGTGCGGCAGCCGGTGCGGTGATTTACTACGTTGCTGCCAAAGCGATGCAGCCGCAGGCGGTTGCTGCAGCGGCTCAATAATAAACGTGGTGCGGGAGGGTTCCCGCACTATGCTCTGTTTCAACAACGAGGAGATAGTTTATGTCCGTATTAATCAGGGGCGGCACCGTTGTTACCCACGAACTGACCTATCGTGCAGATGTTTACTGTGACGGCGGGAAGATTGTTGCAATCGGCGCTAATCTCGACATTCCGGCCGGCACAGAAGTCGTCGATGCAGAAGGGCAGTATGTGATGCCCGGTGGTATCGACCCTCACACGCATATGAATTTCCCGTTTATGGGCACCGTCACCATTGACGATTTTGAATCCGGAACCGCTGCCGCCGTGGCCGGTGGTACCACCTCGATTATTGATTTCGTGATTCCGTCGCCACAGGAATCACTGATGGACGCCTATACAAAATGGCGTGGCTGGGCGGAAACCTCAATTGCCAACTACAGCTTCCACGTCGCCATTACCTGGTGGGATGACAGCGTGCATAAAGATATGGGCGATCTGGTTGAACATTACGGGGTCAACAGTTTCAAACACTTTATGGCGTATAAAAACGCCATCATGTGTACCGATGATATTCTGGTGGCCAGCTTCAGCCGCTGTCTGGAACTGGGTGCTATGCCGACGGTGCATGCGGAAAATGGTGAGCTGGTGTATCACCTGCAGAATCAGATGCTGGAAAAAGGCATGACCGGGCCGGAAGCACATCCGCTGTCACGTCCGCCGGTAGTGGAAAGTGAAGCTGCCAACCGGGCGATTACGGTGGCCAATACACTGGGGGCGCCGATTTATATAGTGCACGTCTCCGCTGAGCAGACGGTGGATGCCATCCGTTATGCGCAGAACAATGGCCAGCGTGTTTATGGTGAATGTCTGGCCGGTCATCTGGTGCTGGATGACAGCGTTTACCGCAATAAAGACTGGGGGGCAGCCGCTGCTCACGTGATGAGCCCGCCGTTCCGCCCGAAAGGCCATCAGGAGGCGCTGTGGAATGGCCTGCAGTCGGGAACCCTGCACACCACCGCTACCGACCACTGTGCATTCTGTGCCGAACAGAAAGCGGCCGGTAAAGACGACTTCACCAAAATTCCTAATGGTACTGCCGGCGTGGAAGAACGAATGGCGGTGCTGTGGGAGAAAGGCGTCAACAGTGGCCGTATGACACCGAACGAATTCGTTGCCATTACCTCCACCAATGCGGCGCAGATTTTTAATGTCTATCCGCGCAAAGGGGCTGTAGCCGTTGGTTCTGATGCCGATCTGGTGCTGTGGGATCCGGAAAAGAGCAAAACCCTGTCGGCCAGTACTCATCATTCAAAAATTGATTTCAATATCTTTGAGGGTATGACAGTCAAAGGCAGCCCGGCCTGTACGCTGGTCAACGGTAAAGTCGTGTACCGGGATGGCAAAGTGATTGGTCAGCCCGGTGACGGTGTGTACTTTAACCGTCCGGCTTATGCCAGTTACTACGACGCCATCAGGCGTAAGAACGAACTGTCTGAACCACAGGCGGTCGCCCGCTGAGGATTTAACAGAGCCTGGCTCCGTACCTTTCTTCGCCCTTTACCGTGCACGGTCGCTGCTTTGGCAGTTGTCTGGTAAAGGGCTTTTTATTGCCCGTTTTATTCTCCTGATGACTGACCCGGCAGACCCGGCTCCGGCGGCGGCTGAATATGATAGAATACCGCCGTTTTAAGCACTGAACAGCGTCATACCATGATTCATATCGGCCTGGTTAACCCCAAAGATGTCACCAACGTCGGCTCGGTCCTGCGCGCCATCGGCTGTTATCAGGCGGATGGACTGCTGTACACCGGCAGCCGCTATAACAAGGCGATCCGTTACCGGACCGACACCAATAATGTGCGTGAAAACGCGGATATTCAGCACACCGCGGACCTGCTGGTAGCGAAACAGCAGCTGCCGGCGTCAACCCGGCTGGTGGCGGTGGAACTGGTGGTCGGCGCTCAGCCGTTGCCGGAATACGAGCATCCGCAGGATGCCCTGTATGTATTTGGTCCGGAAGACGGCAACCTGCCGCAGGATATTGTCGATGCGGCCGATGATGTGGTGTATGTCCCCACCGTTGGCTGCATGAATCTGGCCGCCAGTGTTAATGTGCTGCTGTATGACCGTCTGTCAAAAACCGGTCTGACAACCGACAGGCAGGATGATGAACTGATCCGTGCCAGCCGTGATAACAATAACCGCCTGAAAGTCCGGGCGCAGGGCTGAACGGCGGCTTATTCATCGCGCAGGGCTTCAATCGGGCTTAAATGCGAGGCTTTCCATGCCGGGCCGATGCCGGCCAGCAGTCCGATAATGGCGGAGAAAATCAGCGCGGCAAGCAGATATACAGGGCTTGGCCGCACCGGGAAATCCGGCATAAAAAATGCGAGTCCGGACAACAGCAGCAGGGCAGTGAGCATGCCGCCGATGGCGCCGATGACGGATAGCAGAATCGCTTCGCCAAGAAATAAACTCAGCAGCTGACGGCGTGACGTACCGATGGCCCGCAAGAGGCCGATTTCCGGTGTCCGTTCGCGTACATTGGTGGTCATAATGGTGAAAATACCGACGCCGCCGACCAGCAGGGATACCGAGCCTAATGCCGCCACGCCCATGGTCAGCACCGACAGGATATTATTCAGACTGGAGAGCATTTCGTCCTGGGTAATGACGGTAAAGTCTTCCTGACCGTGACGTTCAGTCAGCCGCTGGCGGATACGGTCACTCATCTGCTGTGAATCCGTGGCCGGCGAAAAGACCACGTCCAACTCCATCAGACCTTCGCGGTTGAATAACGTCAGCGCCCGGTCAGCGGGAATATAGACCATATCGTCCAGGTCAAAGCCGAGCATGGAACCTTTCGGTTTCATAATGCCGATGACGCGGAAACGCTGGCCGCCGACGCGGATAAATTCCCCCAGTGCCCTGCGGCCCTGAAATAATTCGCGCCACACTTTATGGCCGAGAACGGCAAACGCGCGCGAACTGCCGCCCTGGGCGCGGGGCAGAAAACGGCCACTGGCAAGGGGGAAGTCCCATGCTTCAACAAAGCTGGGGGTGGTGCCATAAATATCGGTATTGCGCACCCGTTCGCCGTATTCAATCGGGCCGGTGCCCTGCACATTGGCCACCACATGCTCGGCGTAGGGCAGGGAAATCAGGCTGTGGTAATCGTCCATGGTCAGCAGGCGCACGGAATTCAGCACGCCGCCCATGCCGGAGGTGTCATTTTTACCCGGTGTAATGGCAATGATACGGGTACCGAACTGAGAGAAATTGTCCAGCACGTAGGCGCGCACGCCTTCCCCCAGCGAGGTCAGCAGAGTCACGGCGGCAATGCCGATGGCAATGCCCAGTGCCGTGAGCAGGCTTTTCAGCGGGTTAAAACGCACGGAGGAATAAATCAGATGCAGCCAGTCATAAAGTCGCATACCGTCTCCTATTTGCCGCTCTGATTCTGCAGCGCCATCACCGGTGGCTGTGATGCTGCCCGGCTGGCCGGCAGCCAGGAAAACAGAAAGCCGCACAGCACCGCCAGCAGCAGGGCCGACAGACTGGCCCACAGAGGGGCACTGAACGGAATATCAGGAAATTTAATCCGCGCCAGCCAGAGAAAAACATAGGCCAGTGCGGTGCCGGTGAGACCACCAATCAGTGACAGGATAACGGCTTCCGTCACAAACAACGTCCGCACTTCACGGCTGGAAGCGCCCAGGGCTTTCAGCAGGCCGATTTCAGCGGTGCGCTGGGAGACGGTGATCAGCGTCATATTCATAATCAGCACACCGGCGACAAACAGGCTGACGGCGCCGATGCCGGCAATGGCAAAGGTGAGAATGGCAAGAATATTGTCGAACGCCTGCAGCAGTGAATCGGGTGTGATCAGGGTGACGTCCAGCTGGCCGTCGTGACGTTCGCGCATCAGACTTTCGATACTGGCGGTCAGGGATTTCATCGCCAGCACCGAGCGCACGTCAATCATCACACGGAATACGCCTTCGGTGTTGAACACCTGCATGCTGCTGGCGACCGGCATAATCAGGGCTTCATTCATGTTGATGCCGAGGCCGGTGCCGGTATCGGCGAGAATGCCGATCACCCGGCAGCGGTAGGCGTCCACACCCACCCACTGGCCCAGCGCCGGCTGCGGGGCAAATAATTCCTGGCGCAGGGTTTCACCGATCACACACACCGGACTGGTCTGTTCCAGCGGCAATTGCGGCAGAATCTGTCCGCGTGCCAGTTCAATATGACGGATGTGGAAAAAAGCCTGATTGGCGCCGATCACCAGTGACTCGCGGTTGCGCGCACCACGTGAAATTTCGGCTTTGCCGACCACCAGTGGCGCCACGGCTTCCACGTCAGGGAAACGCAGTACCGCTTCGGCATCCTGCAGGGTAATGTCACGGGTGCCTTCACCGGTAATCGGTGGCATGCCACCGGAGGTTTCCTTGCGGCCGGGCAGCATCAGCAGGATGTCTTTACCGAGTACGGAAAATTCGCCCAGCACGTACTGGCGCGCGCCTTCGCCCAACCCGGTCAGTAACACCACCGCCAGTACGCCAATGGACATGGCGATCAGCTGCATCAGGGTGCGGAAGCGCTGGCGCAGCAGCGCGCGTCCGGTAAACCTGAGCTGATCGTCGGTGCGGATCATGGTGCTGTGCTTCCTGGGGCCGGGCTGCCGCTGTCGGACACAATCACACCGTCCACCATGCGGATACGCCGCCGGGCGAGTTCCCCCATGTCGCTGTCGTGGGTGACGACTATCAGGGTAATGCCTTCGGCGTTCAGTTCTTCCAGCAGGGTCACGACTTCCTGCCCGGACTGACTGTCGAGGTTGCCGGTCGGTTCATCGGCCAGCAGCAGGTTGGGTTTCATTATAATGGCGCGGCCGATGGCAACGCGCTGACGCTGGCCACCGGACAGCTGATTGGGCAGATGGCCGGCGCGGCTTTCCAGTCCCAGACGACTGATCACAGGGGCCAGCCGGCGTTTGCGTTCTGCCGGCGGAATGCCCGCCAGGGTCAGCGGCAGTTCTATATTTTCCGCTGCGGTCAGGCGTGGAATCAGGTGATAGGACTGAAATACAAAACCGATCTGTTCGCGGCGGTAAACGGCGCGCTGTTCTTCCGTCATGGGTACGGTATCGGCACCGGCCAGCCAGTACTGGCCGTTATCCGGTACATCCAGCAGGCCGAGCATATTGAGCAGAGTGGATTTGCCTGAGCCGGAGGGGCCCATTACCGACAGATATTCGCCGCCATGGATCGCCAGACCGATATTATTCAGCGCATGAACCGGTTCGTCGCCGAGCATAAAGGTTTTGTTGACCCCGGCGACGCGGATCAGCGGCTCAGCGGCGGCCATCAGTCGGCATCCTCTGTGGCGAGGACTCTGACTTTCGCGCCTTCGACCGCGGCCGGGTTGTCGAGCGAGATCAGCACTGGCTGACCGGCGCTGAGACCGTCTTTGACTTCACTCCAGGTCCAGTTGCTCAGCCCCAGTGTCAGGGCCTGTTTTTTCAGCGTCTGCTGATCGTCCGCCAGCGTCAGTACATGATTGCCTTCCAGCAGGGCTTCGCTGGGAATGCGCAGAGTGTTGTCCGCGACGGCGGTAATGACTTCGATATCGGCGCTGTAGCCGACCAGCAGATGAACGTCGTCGGGCAGGGTATCCAGCGTGACATCAACATCCACCGTCCGGGCCTGTTTCTCGCTGTCTTCAACATAAGGGGCGATACGGCTGACATGACCGGTAAAAGCCTGCTGGCGGAAAGCATCCAGTGTTACCCGTGCCGGCATCCCGCTGCGGATAACGGCGGCATCGACTTCATCAATCGGTGCACGCACATACAGGCAGCTGTCATCAATCAGATCAATGGCCGGCGGCGTGGCCACGCCCGGTGGTGAAGGGGTGGCGTATTCGCCGATCTCACCATTGACCTCTGCCACAATACCAGCGAACGGCGCGATCAGCTGTGTCTGTGCCAGACGCGCCTGCTGTACCGCGACATTGGCCTCGGCCTGAATCACCTGCGCCGCATTCTGCTGGCAGGCAAGGCGCGTGATTTCGGCGGCAGTTTCGGTGCGGTCCAGCTGTTCTGCTGAGGCCAGATTCTTTTTATGCAGTTCCTGCTGGCGCACGACTTCCCGCTGGTCGGCTTGGGCCTGGCGGCAGGCTGAAGCCTTATTCAGCTCTGCCATCCGCACCTGTGCTCTGGCCTGTGCCAGCGCTGCCTTCATATCGTCGTTCCACAGTTCCAGCAGCAGATCACCGGCCTTGACCTTATCGCCCTGATCGACATACAGCTGGCTGACCTGGCCGCCCTGTGCCAGTGACAGGCGTGAACGGTTGCAGGCTTTGACCGTACCGGAGCGGGTGTTGGACACCAGTGCCTCAACGGTACCGGCGCTGGCGGCCGTCATGCGCACTGCAACCGGTTTCTCCGGCTTAAGAATAAAGAAGCCGGCGATGGCGGCGATGATGACAACAGAAATGATTATTTTTTTCACGCTGGATCCCTGCAGGTCAATTTAAGCGCTTACCTTAGAGGTTTTGCCGCTGGATGCCCAGTCACATTAAACACGGATTGGTTATATTGTGCGGGCGGTCAGCGCGGTGGAGTGGCACCGAAAATAAGGCCCGCGGGAGTGGCGGGCGCGGATCAGGTGCAGGCGTGGATTACCACATCAGGTCATCAGGAATCTGATAGGCGGCGTACGGGTCATCGTCATCCATATCACCCTGGGTGTTTTCCGCAATCACCATGAAATACTGCTCATCGCGCTGACGGATTTTTTCTGCTATCTGCAGCGGAATAACGGCGTATTCCTTCTGCCCCGGTGTTTTTTCCACGGCAATAATCGCCAGCTGTCCGCGGCTCAGCCGATCCCAGACGGCCTGATTCACATACAGCTGTTTTACTTTTTTGCCATCGACAAACTGGTATTTCACATCCGCCTGTTCGCTGCTGATGGAGTTGGTCAGAATCAGCTGACGGATCTGCGCCTGAATGGCTTTTTTCTGCGCTTCGGTTTCTTTCTGCCGGTTCAGTGCGCGGTCGCGGGCGGCTTTTTCTTTGCGCGCGGCGTCGGCTTTTTGTTTGGCGCTGTCGAGCTCATTATCCTGCCCGGTACGCTGCAGGTGATCCTGGTGTTTCATATCTTTGGCAGCTTTTTTGGCCTTTTTCTTATCGACCAGACCGGCCGCCAGCAGTTGTTCCTGTAATGACTTTGCCATAGCGGATTCCTCAGGCTTTCCAGACGCCGTCAGGAATCAGACCTGACAGTTCAGTAACGGTAGCATCGCGTTGTGCAACGCTGTCCGCGACGACAGTGACGTGGCCGAGTTTGCGTGCCGGGCGGGCTTCTTTGCCATAGGAATGGCGGAAGGCATTGCGGATGCTTTGTGTTTTTTCCGCCGGGCCTTCATCACTGATGACATTGATCATGGCGACGGCATTATACTTCGCGGAGGTGGACCCCAGACTGCGGCCGGCGATGGCCAGCATGTGATTGCGGAACTGGCTGGTTTCGGCCCCTTCAATCGACCAGTGGCCGGAGTTGTGTACCCGTGGCGCCACCTCATTAGCGACCAGGCCTGTCTCGGTTTCGAACAGCTCCAGCGTAATGGTGCCGACGTAATCCAGACTGTCGGCCAGCTGGCGGATATAGCGTTCGGCCTGCTGTGCCTTGGCCGCGCTGAGACCAGTGCAGGGGTAGAGGGAATAACGCAGAATGCCTTCGTGATGCACGTTTTCCGTCATCGGCCAGATCACCATATTGCCGTTGACGTCGCGGCTGGCAATCACCGAGGTTTCACGGGTGAAGGTCACAAAGGCTTCGGCGATTAATTCACGGTTGCCGATGGCATTCCACGCCGCTTCGGCATCGTCCGGGCTGCGCAGTACATACTGGCCTTTACCGTCGTAACCTTCGGTGGTGGTTTTCAGCACGATGGGCAGGCCCAGCTTGTCAACGGCGGCCTTAACGTCATCGAGGGAGTTCACGGCACAGAAATCGGCGGTAGCAATACCGGCCGCACGCAGGGCATTTTTTTCCAGCAGACGGTTCTGGAAGGTTTTTAACGCCGTCAGACTTGGGTAAAGCTTATCGGCCACCGCTTCCAGACGCGCGACAATGTGCGCCGGAATGTTTTCGGTTTCGTAAGACACGCGGTCAACCGAGGCCAGGAAGGTATCCAGCGCTTCGTCGCTGTGGGCGCGCAGGTCGTACAGTGAAACTTCCAGATCTGTCAGGTCGCGGATGCTGTCCATCGCCATCTGCCCCAGCTGGCCGTTTCCCAGAATACCGATTTTCATGTGCTCAGTTCTCTCTTACAGTGCGCTACGTGGATCAGGTTCAGACAGAACGGTGTCGGTCTGAGTCTGGCGGAATTCGTCAACTTTCTGCAGCAGCTCAGCGTCGCTGGTGGCGAGAATCTGTGCGGCCAGCAGGCCGGCATTTTTTGCCCCGGCATCGCCGATGGCCAGGGTGCCGACAGCAACGCCGCCGGGCATCTGCACGATCGACAGCAGTGAATCCAGACCATTCAGGGCGCGGGATTTGACCGGCACGCCAAGCACCGGCAGCGAGGTCTGCGACGCGCACATCCCAGGCAGGTGGGCGGCACCGCCGGCGCCGGCAATAATCACTTTGATGCCGCGTGCCTGGGCAGTCTTGGCATAGTCGAATAACAGATCCGGGGTGCGGTGTGCGGAAACCACTGTCACTTCATAGGCAACGCCCAGTTTATCCAGCATATCTGCCGCATGCTGCATGGTGGGCCAGTCGCTTTTCGAGCCCATGATGATTCCGACTTTTGCTGTCATCCGCTTTTCCTCGCGTTGTAAACCGACCGGGATCCGGCCACCGGTTTCAGAAAGCGGCGCATTCTAACATAAGCCGCCGGGCAGACAGAGCCCCTGATGCGTGGCTTATGCGCCGGCTATGGCTGGCGGGTTGGTTGCAATCCTGACAAAAACCATTTGCCGGGTATGGTTATTTTCCCTACCATTGAGCGAATTATAAACACTGGTTATTGCCGGTCCGTAACCGGCAGTGAAACGGAACCGTACAGATGGCACAGGAGTAGTCTGTCAGATGACCGGGATTTATGGACGTGTCCGCCAGATGGTTACCGGGCTGAAGTCCGGTGACGAGTTGTACCAGGTGGTGTTTGACACTGCCGCAGCCGGTATGGTCACCATCAACAGTAAAGGGCTGATTCAGGCCTGTAATCCGGCGTTATGCCGCATGTTCGGCTATCAGCTGCCGGAGCTGCTGGGGCGTAATATCAGCATTCTGATGCCGGTAACGCATTCAGAAAGGCATCAGTCGTATATCGAACGCTACCTGACTACCGGCGAAGCCAGCGTGATGGGCCGCGGGCGGGAAGTGGTGGCGATGCGGAAGCAGGGCGGAACCTTCCTGATTCATCTGACTGTGAGTGAAATGAATCTCGCCGGTGACCGCAGTTTTACCGCCATTGTTCACGATCTGAGTGACTCCCTCGCCGGCGATGCCGGACGCCAGCCGCAGCAGCTGGACCGGGCCTGGCTGGGCACTGTGCTGGATCAGACACCGGCCGCGGTGACGGTGAAAGATATCAGAGGCCGTTATCTGCTGCTCAATACCCGTGCAGAACAGGTCTTCGGGGTAACGTCTGCGCAGGCGGCGGGTTATACCGATGCCGAACTCTTCACTGAACAATGGGCATTACTGCAGCAGCGCACCGATGAAGAAACCCGTCAGGCGCAGCTGCCGCGGACCTTTATCGAACCCTGGAGCGGGAAGTCTGAACAGCTGGCGGATACCACTTTTCTGACCAGTAAGAATCAGCTCTGCGATACGGCCGGTCAGGCGATGGGGATAGTCTCGGTACTGCTCGATATTTCATCGTTGCCGGTTATTCACCGGCCGGCGGACACTACGGCAGCGGTGCTGCTTAACGCCCTGCCGGCGCCGCTGGCGCTGATTTCTACCGATGGCGAGGTGCTGCAGGCCAATGAAGCCTATGCCCGGCGTTTTGGCATGAGTGCCGGGTCGGTGGTGGGCTGTCAGATCCGGCTGCTGGAACCGGACGTCATGATCAGCCGCTTTGAACGTCTGCTGTCCGGTGATCCGTCGGTCTGCCTGACGTTTACCGAAGAGCAGCTGACTTATCAGCTGCAGATCCATCACTGGCAGGATAAAAAAATGATTGTGCTCAGCGCGGTGCCGGCGGAAAAAACGCCGGCCGGCCGGCGTGAGACCTGTGCTGAAAAATAATTCCGGAGATTGTCAGAACGCCAGCCGGCCGGCCTGAATATCACGGTAAATTTCCTCAGTCAGCGGGCCGTACGCCTGGCTGCCCGGTGTCAGCACCATGACCGGGCCGTTGACTCTGGACAGGTGATAGGCTTCGTCTTTTAATTCCACTTTGCGGTATTTAAACGTCCCGGTGATCTGTTCCTGCTGGCGGATACGCAGGAACAGCGGAATGGCATAAGCGGGTAATTTTTCCTGCAGATGGCGGGTAAGGGCCGGGTAATCCAGTGACTGCTCAGCGCGCAGGGTAAGGGATGCCATGCCGGCGCGGCCGTCGGTATGCGGAATTTCAATGCCATAAACCACAGCATGCTCGATCTGCGGATATTCCATCAGAATCGATTCCACCTCCGTGGTGGCGACATTTTCACCTTTCCAGCGGAAGGTGTCGCCCAGCCGGTCGGCAAAAGCCACGTGTTTGTAGCCCTGATTGAGAACCAGATCACCCGTGTTGAACCAGCAGTCGCCCTGGCGGAAAACGTTACGGAACAGTTTTTTCCGCGTAGCGTCTTCATCGGTATAACCTTCAAACGGTTGTTTATCGTTAACCTCGGTAATCAGCAGGCCGGTATCGCCTTTGGCCACTGGCAGCATAAAGCCTTTGCGGCTCCGCCGTGGCTCATCATTTTCAATGTCGTACTGAATAATGTTGTATGACAGCGGACAGATGCCGGCGGTCTGATCCAGATTGAGGGCGTTGGTAAATACCAGATTGCATTCACTGGCACCGTAAAATTCATTGATATGGCGGATACCGAAACGCTGCTTGAAGGTCATCCAGATATCGGAACGCAGACCATTGCCGATAATGACGCGGATATTGTGCTGGCGGTCTTTGTCGCTGGCCGGATTGTTGAGCAGATAGCGGCACAGTTCGCCGATATAGCAGAAACCAGTGGCACCGTGAAAACGTACTTCATCCCAGAAGCGCGACACACTGAATTTACGCGAAATCGCGAGGCAGGCGCCGGCGCCGAGTACGGCGGCCAGGGAAACGGTCAGGGCATTATTGTGATACAGCGGCAGGCTGACGTAGAGTACATCGTCTTTGCGCAGACGCATGGACGCCAGCCCCATACCGGCCATGGATTTGAACCAGCGGTAATGGCTCATCACCGATGCTTTCGGCATGCCGGTGGTACCGGAGGTGAAAATGTAATAACAGGGCTGATGCATCCGCACCTGTGAAGTGGTGGTGGGGTTGGTTTCCGGCATCGGTCCGGATACGGTATCCAGATCCAGATACTGCACCGGACATTCGCGTTCACCCGTGTCTTTTACATAGTACAGCTGAGCTTTGAGAAAAACCGGCAGGGTGTGTTCGACGCTGGCCATATTGTCCAGCATTTCTTCGCCGACAATCATGACGCCGGGATTGACCAGGCGGATGCTGTGCTCCAGCACTTCACCGCGCTGTGACGTATTGATCATGCTGGCAATGGCACCGAGTTTAACGGTGGCCAGCACCGCCATCAGGGTTTCCGGCCGGTTCTCCAGCATAATGGCCACGGTATCGCCACTGCGGATGCCCTGTGTCATCAGGTAGTGGGCAATGCGGTTCACTTTTCCGTTCAGCTGGCGGTAACTCCAGGTCTGATCCTGATAGCGGATGGCGATATGATCCGGCTGCAGCTGCGCGTGCTTTTCCAGCAGCATACCGATGGATTTTTTCTTATCCGGACGGGCAGAAGCCAGTGCCACAACGCCTTTCAGAATAACGCCGCTGTGTGGCAGCAGTGATACCGCGGAACGGAGAATATTGGCCAGATTAACCGGGCGGGGTTCTATATTTTTTTTGTGGCTTTCCGCAGAGGAAAAGCGTTCTGAGGAGACGGCAGAACGGTTCATAGAGAATGACCTTTTTATTTATTCTTATGTTGCCAGAATGGCATAAATTAATGATGGAAAGAAGTCCTGTATTCAGCGCAACTCGGCTGATGTCCTGCCCAGCAGGCGGCGGGCAATGATCAGCTGCTGTATCTGTTGCGTGCCTTCAAAGATATCGAGGATTTTTGAATCACGGGCCCATTTTTCCAGCAACTCGTCTTCGCAGTAACCAACATCGCCAAGCAGTCCGGCGCAGCCCAGGGTTATTTCATTGGCCACCCGGCCGGCTTTGGCCTTGGCAATGGAGGCGGCGGTGGAATTCGGCTGGCCGTTGTCAGCCATCCAGGCGGCTTTCAGGGTCAGCAGACGCGCGGCTTCCCACTCGGCTTCATAGCGGTACAGAGTGGCTTCCGTATGGCTGCAGCGCTTCAGGTCGTGGCGGTAATTCAGACGCATGCCCTGTTCACGCAGCAGTTCGCGGGTGCGGTCGAGGGCGGCTTTGGCCACGCCGACCGCCATGGCAGCGACCACCGGCCGGGTGTTGTCAAAGGTCTGCATGACGCCGGCAAAGCCCTGAGCGCTGCTGATCTCTTCAGAGCCGAGCAGATTAGCCGCCGGTACGCGGCAGTCGGTAAAGGTAATGGCGGCGGTGTCAGAGGCTTTGATACCCAGTTTCTTTTCCAGTCGTACCACCTCCATGCCGGTGGTTCCTTTTTCCACCACAAAGGATTTGATGGCTGCCCGCCCCAGTGAGCGGTCCAGTGATGCCCAGACGACCACCGCATCGGCGCGTTCGCCACTGGTGACGAAGATTTTCTCGCCATTGAGAATGTAATCGTCGCCGTCTTTCACCGCTGTGGTACGGATGGCGGCTGAGTCGGAACCACAGTCCGGTTCGGTAATGGCCATGGCGGCCCAGGTTTTACGGAAACGTTGCAGCTGCTCTGCGCTGGCAACGGCAGCAATGGCGGCATTGCCCAGCCCCTGGCGGGGAAGGGTGAGCGACAGACCGACATCGCCCCAGCACAGCTCCTGCAACCCCAGCACCGTCGACATATTGGTGCTGTTGACAATGCCGTCGCCGTGATGGCGCTCCGCTTTCAGTTTGCCGGCTCCGGCACCTTCACCCATGGTGCCGTCATTCATGCCGTCCATAATGGCGGCCAGCATATCCAGCTCGACAGGGTAGGCGTGCTCGTTGCGGTCGTATTTGCGTGATACCGGGCGGAAAACATTCTCGGCCACCTGCCGTGCCTGATGCACCAGTGCGCGGAATTTTTTCGGCGTTTCCAGATTCAGCATAATGATTTCCCTCAGAGATGCAGGCCGCTGCTGATGCAGGTAAGGCTGCGCAGGTCGCGGTACCAGCGTTCCGCCGGATGTTCTTTGGTAAAACCATGGCCGCCGAGCAGCTGCACTGCGTTGGTGGCGATCTGCATGGCTTTTTCACTGCACAGGGTATGCGCGAGAAAGGCTTCGCGCCGGAACGGCAGCTGCTGTTCGGCGCGGGCGGCGGCGCGCCAGGTGATCAGGCGCATGGCATCCAGTTCAATGGCCATGTCGGCCAGCATAAAGGCCACCGACTGGCGCTGGCTGATGGGCTCGCCGAAGGCCCGGCGCTCATTGCAGTAGGGCAGCAGATAATCCAGTGCGGCCTGACAGGTACCGACCGCCAGTGCACACCAGTGCAGCTGTCCCAGACTGATAAAGTCGGTATAACAGAAATGCCCGTCGCCCAGGCGGGCATCCTTATCCAGTGCGACTTTGCTGAAGGTAACAGTGCCGCAGCCTGCAGCTTTCAGCCCCATGGCCGGGCGTGGTGACACCCGGACGCCGTGGCTGTCTGCCGGTACCAGAAACAGGGCCGGCCGGCCTTCAAATACGGCGGCGGTAAGAAACAAAGCGGCTTCTGACGCCAGCGGCACCAGGGTTTTTTCACCACTCAGCTGAAAGCCATTACGGCTCGCCCGGACATGGGTCGTCAGCTTGTCGGGGGTGAACAACGGGCCGGCTTCCTGGACGGCGATGGCCGCCAGCGGCGCTGTTTCCTCTAGCCACCGGGGCAGCCAGCGCTGCTGTTGGGTGGCGCTGCCCCAGCGCACAATGGCATTGGCGACGGCCAGTGGTGCCAGGGCGGCAACGGCCAGTGAAAAGTCGCCCCAGGCCAGATCTTCGGCAATCAGGGCACTGGTGACCGGACTGTAATGCGGGGCGCTGCCGCCGAGATGTTCCGGCACGCTGAACAGGCCCAGACCCAGTCCGGTCATCAGTTGCTGGTGAAAGGCTTCCGGCGGATGACCCTGTTCATTGGCATCGTGAGCTGCCGGGCGCAGAATATCGTTGGCGTAAGCGCGCACGCTGGTGCGGATCAGGTTCTGCTCTTCACTGAGGCTGAGGTCGAACAGGCTGGCGTTGCCGCTGTCTGCGCTCTGGCGTGGCCGGCTTTCCTGCGCTGCGGCTGGCTGTGCATCGTTTGCCGGTAAGGCGGTGGGTTTATGCCCTCGTGCACTCAGCTGGCCGGCCAGGCGGAAACCGCTGCGGGTGGACAGGTAAGCCAGGCGCTGCATGGGTTTGCGCAGGCCGTATTTTTCTGCCCAGCGGCTGCCGGCAAAGCGGCTTGCCAGCGCCAGTCCCAGCCCCTGAATATCTTTCGCCATATCGGATCAGCCATTTTTATTATCTGATCGCTCAGCATTGCATGATATGGGGTGGGCTGCATTGGCACAGGTGGCTGGCGGCGGCGGGCGCCAGAGTCAGCCGGGCAGGCCTTCACGTGCTGCTGTCAGACAGCGGTCAATGCTGTAGCGACAGGCTTCCAGCACCGCGCGGCCGATCAGCTCGCCGGCAACTGTGTGTTTACCGCAGTATGACAGCGCGGTAACTGAGTTGTCGGCCGGACAGAGCACGGCATGGCTGTCGGTGCCGGTGCCGCTGGCGGGCTGGCCGGACAGCGGGCTGATCAGACCGGCATCGCGGATGGCGGTTACTTTGGCTTCGGTCAGCAGAATCAGCGCTTCCGCCATGGCCGCCGCGGTCAGCGGCTGACTGACGTAGAGCTGGATATTAATGGTGCCTGCCCGTGGCGCGGGGCCGGCGGGGTCGCCACAGCGCAGCAGATTACTCAGGCCGCAGGTGACCCAGCAGCGAACTTCGAGCCCCTGTTGTTGCAGACAGATTTCACCCAGTGACTTCATGGACGCGGCGGTCATCATGCCGCAGACCGGCCCGGGCAACGTCAGTTCAGCGGCAGCCTGAGTCAGGGTATCGGCGGGTTCCGGCCACGGCGGCGGCGCGGATTGATCGACCCGCAGGTTGAGCAGACTGCGGCACTGAGTCAGGCCGCCATTAAGAACGGCAGAGCTGAGAATACGGCATTCTGCGGGCAGGATAACGGCGGTGTAATGACGGTGATAAATCGCTTCAATTTGGGACATCTGCCCGCACCCGGTATGATAAGGGCAACGAATTCTGACACAGGATGAACCCATGCTGACTTTATTGTCGCCGGCCAAAACGCTGGATTTTGACACGCCACCGGTTACCAAAAAAGCAACCCAGGGCATTTTTCTTGACCGTGCGGCCGGGCTGGTGGATGTATTGCGCAAATATTCGCCGGATGAGCTGGGGGCACTGATGAAGCTCAGCCCGAAACTGGCAGAACTGAACGTGCAGCGTTTCCACGACTGGCAGCTGCCGTTTAATGCGGATAATGCCAAAGCCGCGGTGCTGGCTTTCAAGGGCGATGTTTATACCGGTCTGGAAGCGGAAAAACTGTCGCCGCCGGAGCTGGAATTTGCCCAGCAGCACGTACGTATTCTCAGCGGTCTTTATGGTGTACTGCGGCCGCTGGATCTGATTCAGCCTTACCGTCTGGAAATGGGTACCAAACTGGCGAACCCGAAAGGAAAGGATCTGTACACCTACTGGGGTAACGATATTACCGACGCCCTGAACAAAGAGCTGGAACAACACAGCAATAAAGTGGTCGTTAATCTGGCATCAAACGAATACTTCAGTGCCGTTAAGCCGAAAAACCTGCAGGCAGAACTGATCACGCCTGTGTTTAAGGATGAAAAAAACGGTAAGTACAAGATCATCAGTTTCTACGCCAAAAAAGCCCGTGGCCTGATGACCCGCTGGATTATTGAGCAGGGGCTGGATAATCCGGCGCAGCTGCATAAGTTTGATGTTGCCGGCTACCGCTTCTGTGAAGAAGAATCCGGTGAAGACACTCTGGTATTCAAACGCGCCGAGAAGGATATTGCGAATGCATAAAGTTCTGCTGGCAGGCCTGATGGGGCTTGCCATAACAACCGGGCTGAGCGGCTGTGTGCTGGCTCCCCAGACCATTGCCCTGAGTGATGAGGTGAGCACGGTTCCGGCCGGGCAGCCGGCGGTATCGCGTGACGCGCTGGTACGGGTGCGCGACGAGCGCTCTCTGGCGCCGGATGTGCTGGGTAACCGTGGCGGCCGGCTGCCGGAAAATTCCCCCTTATTGTCTGACCGGCCGCTGACGGATGTGCTGTCGGCGCGCCTGCAGGCGTCACTGAAACAGCTGGGCTTCGGTTCTTCCAGCCCGGTGGAGCCGGTTAAGGTGCAGCTGGATATTGATGAGTTCAGTTATCAGTGCAACGAAGGTGTGGTGGTTAATGAATGCTCCGTGCGTATGGGTTTTATGCTGACGGTGGTTAATGAAGGCAAGACCTTTACCAAACCCTACAGCGTATACGAAACGCGTTCCCTGGCAGCATCACCGGTGGCTGAATACAACCAGCAATGGGTGAATGAAGTTCTGGACCGCCTGTGGTCGCATATTTTTAACGATCAGGAGCTGTTTGAAGCACTGCAGGTTCGTGTCAGCAACTGACTGTCCCTGTTTCCTGTCTCTGTAAACCCTGTCTCCCGGGCAGGGTTTTGCTTACCATAGCCGCTGCTAACTTCCTTTATTTTATCGCGCACTGCGTGCCGGCAGCGGAGAGTCGCCAGTTTATGGCTGTCACAGTAATTTTTGTTGTTTACGCCGTTCTTTTTACCCTGCTTGGCTGGCAGGTTGCTGACCGCATAGTCTGGTACGCGGAGGTGACACCTCTGGTCGTGGTTTATCTGACTCTGCTGCTGACCATGCGCCGTTTCCGTTTCAGTGTGCTGTCGTACCTCTGCATGTTTATTCCTCTGCTCTGGCATACCGTCGGTGCGCATTACACCTTTTCGCTGGTACCGTTTGACTGGGTCATGCAGTGGTTTGGTCTTGAACGTAATCCTTACGACCGTATCGGACATTTTATGGTTGGTCTGTTTGTGGTGCCGGTGGCGGAATTTTTACAGGCCAGACGGCTGGCGACGCGTATGACGGCAATTCTGTTCGGCGTGTTTGCGGTGGGCACCGTGGCTGCCATTTATGAAATTATCGAGTGGGTGTATGCGGTGCTGGAAGGCGGTGAAAGTGGCATCAGTTTTCTCGGCGCCCAGGGTGATATCTGGGATGCGCAGAAAGATATGCTTGCCGATCTGCTGGGTGCGCTGGCGGGCGCATTGCTGGCCGGCTGGCAGGGCAGGGGAAAAGGCCAATAAAAAAGCCCACTGCTGTCCCACAAATTTTTATTTAAATGTTTGTGAGAAATCCCGGCCCCCTTGTCCTCATAGAGGGGACTTCCCCCTCTCGTCGGACGGGCTATCTCCCCGCTTCGCGCTGTCTGGCTCGTTTATCCTTGAAACCTTGATATTTCCTGACCGCGTGACCCATCGGCCATCCATGGCCGGGGCCACTTGCCCGGGTCCCTGCGGGCAGGTCGGAAATATCGTCGCTTTCTGCGGCGAGCCCGGAGGCGCTGTTTTACCGCAGTCTCACCGCCTGTTTATCCGATTCACAATCAGCTTGAATGTTATGTCGTTGACCAGCATTCAGCGACAGAGCGATATTGAAAAGCGGCGTCAAGGCTGCCACTCCTTCGCCTCTGGGAGCGCCGAAATGAATGATGATTTTTCCGGCCCGCCGGGCATGGATGCCCGGCGAGCGCGCAGCGACAGGGATGTCGCAGGGGCGCGTGGCCAGGAAAAATCGAAAGAATGAGGATCACGCTCCAGAAAGCGAAAAGCTGAGGTCCGCCCCGCCGGCAAGGGGATAAGTTCCCCTGCGAGGCATTGGGCGTTGCGGATGTAAACGCCGTCCACAGAAAACAGATTTCGTTAAACTGTGGGACAGCAATGCCGCTATGGCGGGGCTTTTTATTGGTTTGACCGGGTATCAGGGGTTGGCATTGCGCTGTGCGGTCATCTGCGCAGCTTCCACTTCGATATAATCCACCAGAATATGGCCGGCTTCCACCAGCAGGGCATCATCCTGCGGATTGGCTTTTTCTTCTTTTTCTGCCGCAGCGGCCTCCTCTTCTGCCGTCTCTTCATCGTCGAGACTGGTCAGCAGCGTCATGCCTTTGGCTTTGCGGCGTTCATTTTCCAGGGCCAGACGTTTATCGTCATTGGCTTTGCGTTCCTGCTCGCGGACCTTTTCGTTGAGCGAGACTCTGGTCTGTTCACGCAGTTCTTCGATCAGGTTTTTCTGTTCCTGCAGGAAACGGAAGTCCGGGTTGTTCCTGATGCGGTCAATATGGCGCTCGCGCAGTAGCGGTAAAACCGAGCCGATTTCTTTATCGTGCTGGTAGTCTGCCGGGCGGATGGTATCCCACGGCAGGGCTTCCTCCAGTGCGCTTTCTCCGATCTTTTCTTTATCGAACAGCGATGGGAACAGCAGGTCCGGGATCACGCCCTGATTCTGTGTGCTGTCGCCGGAGACGCGGTAAAATTTGGCCTGGGTGATTTTCAGCTGACCATGACGCAGTGGGCGCAGTGACTGTACTGTGCCTTTGCCGAAGGTCTGGCCACCGACAATCAGGCCGCGGCCATAATCCTGAATCGCGCCGGCAAAAATTTCTGACGCGGATGCACTCAGACGGTTGACCAGCACGGTCAGCGGTCCGTCATACAGCACTGACGGGTCCTGATCCGGCAGAACTTCCACCCGGCCGTGGGTGCTGCGCACCTGTACCACCGGACCTTGTGGAATAAACAGGCCGGTCAGGCTGATGGCTTCTTCCAGAGAACCGCCACCGTTGTTGCGCAGGTCGATGATCAGGCCATCGATTTTGTCGGCTTTCAGTTCATTGATCAGGCGGCTGACATCGCGGGTGGTGCTGCGGTAGTCCGGCTTGTTTTCCATGCGGCCCTGAAAGTCGATATAGAAGGTCGGGATATCAATAACGCCGATTTTACGCGTCTGCTCGCCGTCCTTAACGTCAATGACTTCTTTCTGTGCCGACTGTTCTTCCAGCTTCACTTCGTCGCGGACAATGGAAATGACTTTGCTGTCGCTGCCGGAACTGTTGGCCGGCATGATTTCCAGCCGTACGGTGGTGTTTTTCGGGCCACGGATCAGGTCAACGACTTCATCCAGCCGCCAGCCGATGACATCAACAATATCTTCGTCAGCCTGGCCAACACCGATGATTTTATCCGCCGGATCCAGATTACCGGCTTTAGCTGCCGGGCCGCCGGGTACCAGACGGACGACTTTGGTGTATTCATCTTCAGTCTGCAGCACGGCACCGATGCCCTGCAGCGACAGGCTCATATTGATGTTGAAGTTTTCGGTATTGCGCGGTGAGAAATACTGGGTGTGCGGATCAAACGCGCGGGTCACCGAGTTCATAAAGGTCTGATAAGCATCTTCCGGCTGTGACTGGTGCACGCGGTTGAGCTGATTCTGATAGCGCTTCTGCAGCAGCTCCAGAATGGCGTCTTTTTCTTTGCCGGCCATTTTCAGATTGAGAATGGAATTCTTCAGGCGTTTGCGCCACAGCTCATCCAGCTCGGCTTTGCTGGTGGCCCACGGGGCGTTTTCACGGTCGAGATCGAGACGCTCATCGCTGTCAAAGGTGTAGCCGGCGGCGTTGTTTTTCAGTTCATTGAGCAGGAAGGTCAGGCGCTCGGACACCCGTTCCTGAAAGCGGTTGTACATGGTGAACGCGGGGCGCATATCGCCACGGCTGAGGGCTTCATCCAGCTGGAAACGGTATTTTTCGAAATCGTTAATATCGCTCTGCAGCAGGTAGCTGCGGGTACTGTCGACGTCGTTATAGAAAATATTCAGAATTCTGGAAGACAGATCGTCGTTCAGACGTTGATGTTCATAATGCCCGCGCAGCAGGTTATTCATGATCTGCTGGGTATTCATGGCGAATTCCCGGGTAGGTTCCAGCGGTGTGAATGCTGTGCCCGGAGCAACATCAGGAATGCTGGCCAGAGTGAGCCGGGAGACCAGCAGGAATGCTGCGGTCAGAATAAAGCGAACAGTTCGCATATGGAGGGAAAGCATAGTCTTCGCCAGTTTCCTTATTCTCTTCATATTTATGCCGGGCACCGTTATCATGCCTGCCGGCTGCACGGAGGCAGCGGTTTTATGGCGGTGATTACAGGCTGGCAGCAACCTATAGTACACCTTATTAGAACACCGGATGCCACAATAATTCCCTGGATTGTAGCGGACTTGGGGCTATTTTTCTGTGCTGCACGCCGGTTTGCACGATATCAGAGAATCAGGAGCGAGTTTTGGCCAGAGTTAAACTGGATCTACCCGACGAATTTACCTTCACCACCCAAATGGATGTCAGGGTGACCGAAATCAACTATGGCAACCATGTCGGTAATGACCGTATGGTGTCGCTGTTGCACGAAGCACGTCTGCGCTTCCTGCGTGAGCATGGCTTCGGCGAATTCAACATTGGTGGCATCGGCATTATGGTGTCCGATCTGGTGGTGTGCTTTACCGCGGAATCCTTTGTGGGCGATGTGCTGACCTTCCATGTCGGGGTGACCGATTTCAGCAAATACGGTTGTGATGTGATCTACCGGGTTGAAAACGAAGCTCAGGATAAGCAGGTGGTGAAAGCCAAGACCGGCATTGTGTTCTTTGATTATGACGAGCGCAAAATTGCCCGGGTGCCGAAAGTATTCTACGAGCGCTGTGCGCCACAGTTGCTCGACGACGGCGAATAACGCCACGCCGGAATCTCCGGCCGGGCCTGACGGCATCCCGTCAGCGGGATGCCTGCAACCGGGTTTCAGTCCTGGTGTTCACCGTCAAAGTAGGCGGTGATAAAGTCGAGGAAGGCGCGGCTCTTGTTAGCCAGATAGCGGTTCTGCGGGAATACCACCTTGATGGTGCGTACCGGAATCTCAACTTCAGTGAACAGCTGTACCAGCTCCCCGGAAGCCAGATGACGGTCGGCAATATAGGTGGGCAGGGCGGTGATCCCCATCCCGGCCAGACAGGCCTCATACACCAGGTCAATATCGTTAACGGTCAGTTTGCGCTCGATGCTGGAAATGGTGAAACCATGATCCTTCTCGAACTGACGCAGCCAGCCTGAGCGGGCAAACTCAGCATTGGCCACAATCAGAATGCGGTGGTCGTGCAGTTCTTCCAGATTGGTCGGAATGCCCCAGCGCTCGGTGTACTCCCGCGACGCCACAATCACAATCTTCTGCTCTGCCACCGGCTTGGCGATCAGGCGTGAATCCTCCAGCGTGCCCAGTCGCAGGGCGAAATCATACCCTTCCTTGACGATGTCCAGCGGCCGGTCAGAAATGTGCAGATCGAAACTGATGTCCGGATATTTCTGCGCAAAATCGGTAAAAATCCTGGCCAGCTCGCGGCGGCCGAAGTTCGACATGGCGGTGATGCGCAGCCGGCCGCGGGGGGTCACATCAAAGTCGGTCACCAGCTTTTCGGCTTCGGTGATGGATTCCAGTATGTTTTCGCAGTGCTGGTAGAACATCTGCCCGGCTTCAGTCGGGCTGACCGAGCGGGTGGTGCGGTTCAGCAGGCGCACGCCAAGGCGTTCTTCCAGGCCGCTGATCTGTTTGCTGACGGCGGATGGCGTGACGCCCAGGGAATCGGCAGCAGAGGTAAAATTGCGCGAGCGAACCACGGCAACGAAGGTCTGAAGGGAGTCGATACGGGACATAATTAATGACTCACGATGATTAATCTATGAATGTGAGCATTATATTTAATTTTTTGGAAATAATAAGCCTGAACTGATCATAAATTAGACTTATCGCTAATACGAGCGGCGAAAAAGCCCGCTCTATGTCAGGAAAATACCGGGCAAACGCCGGTATGACGCGCCATCAGGCTTTCTTTGGCGCGCCGCGCAGATTGATCATGCCGGCACTGATAATCAGGGCGGCGCCGGCGAAGGTGGTCCACAGCGGAATTTCATCCCAGAACCACCAGCCCATCAGGGCGCCATAGATGACCGCACTGTAGACATAGACTCCGACTTTGCCGGTGGGGGCAATACGGTAGGCTTTGGTCAGTGCCAGCTGACCGGTAGTGGCGACTACTCCCATCAGGGCAATCCACAACCAGCCCTCAGCCGGTACCGGTTGCCAGTTAAGCATGGCGCCGGGCGCGGCGACCAGCGCGCCGGTGAGGCCGAAATAAAACACAATGCGTTGACTGGACTCAGTCTGCGACATCCGGCGGATGGTGACTTTGGCCAGGGCTGCCAGAATAGCGCCGGCGAGACCGATCAGGGCCGCATAGGTGAAGGCCTGCTCGCCCCCCGGGCGCAGAATTACAGCCACCCCGGCAAAGCCGGTAAGTAACGCCAGCCAGCTGTAACGGCCGGCGGGCTCCTGCAGCCACCACCAGGCAAGAATGGGCATAAACAGTGGCGCTGACAGCTTGACCAGAAATGCTTCGGTCAGGGGCAGGTGGCCGAGGGCCCAGAAATAACAGTACATGGCGCTTACGCCGACCAGACCGCGCATCAGATGCCAGTACCAAACACGGGTTCTGAGTTCCGACAGGCCGGTACGCAGCAGCAGTGGCAGCAGAAACAGCAGACCGGCAATATTGCGGAAGAAGACGATCTGTTCCGTGCTCAGGTCATCAGACAGGTGCTTGATAATGGCTCCCATAATGGCGAGCAGGGCTTCTCCCAGCAGGAGATAAAGGGCGCCAAGGCGGATTTCGTCGGTCATCTTCTTTAAATTGCGGTAACAGGCATTATATAGCCTTGAGATTTGGGCCAGGATGGCACAGAGGGCGCATTATACGCGTTGGCGGGGATTTGCCTAACCGGCAACGGCAGTGGCGGGTTCTGCAGGCTTGAGGTATATCAATGAGCTTGTTTATTAATTTAACTAAAGTTTAACGAATAATGCTTGAAAAAAATTAATGAGGACGCATTAAAGCCTTCAACTGAATTTAACGCCTGACCGGCGATGCGGCAGGCTTTGCGAGGAGAATCGTCATATGCGAATGGATCGTCTGACCACCAGTCTGCAGAATGCCCTGGCCGAGAGCCAGAGTCTGGCACTGGGACAGGATCACAACCAGGTTGATACCGTACACGTTCTGCTGGCGCTGCTGGAACAGACCAGCAGCAGCGTGAAGGATGTGGTACGCCGTTGCGGTGCCAATGTCAGCGAGCTGGAAAAATCCCTGCGTCAGGTATTGCAGGATCAGCCCCGTGTGAGTTCACCGGACGGCAATATTCAGATTGCACCGGAACTGGGCCGGCTGCTGAATCTGGCCGATAAAGAAGCGCAGAAACGCGGCGATCAGTTTGTTGCCAGTGAGGTATTCCTGCTGGTGGCACTGGACGACAAAGGCCCGGCCGGTAAGGTACTGGCCGCTGCCGGATTGAATAAAGACAACCTTGATAAGGCAATTCAGGATATCCGGGGTGGTGAAGCTGTGAACGATGCCAATGCGGAAGACAACCGTCAGTCGCTGGACAAATACTGTATCGACCTGACCGAACGCGCGGAGTCCGGCAAGCTGGACCCGGTGATCGGCCGGGATGATGAAATCCGCCGTACCATTCAGGTACTGCAGCGCCGTACCAAAAACAACCCGGTACTGATCGGGTCGCCGGGGGTGGGTAAAACCGCTGTGGTGGAAGGTCTGGCGCAGCGTATCGTCAATGGTGAAGTGCCGGAAAATCTGAAAAACAAACGTATCCTGTCACTGGATATGGGCTCTCTGCTGGCCGGCGCCAAATACCGCGGTGAGTTTGAAGAACGGCTGAAATCTGTACTGAAAGACGTGTCCAAAGCAGAAGGCAGCATTATCCTGTTTATCGATGAGCTGCACACTATGGTGGGCGCCGGTAAGAGCGAAGGTGCGATGGATGCCGGCAATATGCTGAAACCGGCTCTGGCCCGCGGAGAGCTGCACTGTGTAGGCGCGACCACGCTGGATGAATACCGCGAATTTATTGAAAAAGACGCGGCGCTGGAGCGTCGTTTCCAGAAAGTGATGGTGGACGAACCGAGTGAAGAAGACACCATTGCCATTCTGCGCGGGCTGAAAGAAAAATACGAAGTGCACCATGGTGTGCAGATTACCGACAGTGCGATTATTGCTGCGGCTAAGCTGTCACAGCGTTACATCACCGACCGTCGCCTGCCGGATAAAGCGATTGACCTGGTGGATGAAGCCGCGTCGGTAATCCGTATGGAAATCGACTCCAAGCCGCAGGAAATGGATAAGCTGGAGCGCCGTCTGATTCAGCTGAAAATTGAGCGTGAAGCACTGAAGAAAGAGAAAGACGAAGCGGCGAAGCAGCGTCTGAGCGGCCTGAATGAAGAGATCAATAAGGCCGGCCGTGCTTATGTTGAGCTGGAAGACGTGTGGAAGAAAGAAAAAGCCCTGCTGGAAGGTGCCAGCAAATCGAAAGAGGAGCTGGATCAGGCCAGGGTCGAACTGGAAGCGGCACGCCGTGCCGGCGATCTGCAGAAAATGTCTGAACTGCAGTACGGCCGCATTCCGGAGCTGGAAAAACAGCTGGCCTCGGCCAGCGAAGCGGAAACCAGTGGCACGCAGGAATTTACCCTGCTGCGTAACAAGGTAACTGAAGACGAAATTGCCGAAGTGGTATCCAAATGGACCGGTGTGCCGGTTAACCGGATGCTGGAAGGCGAACGTGACAAACTGCTGCGTATGGAAGAGGTACTGCACCAGCAGGTGGTGGGTCAGGATCAGGCGATCAAAGCCGTATCCAATGCGGTACGCCGTTCGCGGGCCGGCCTGTCCGATCCCAACCGGCCGAATGGTTCGTTCCTGTTCCTGGGGCCGACCGGTGTCGGTAAAACCGAACTGTGTAAGGCGCTGGCGACTTTCCTGTTCGACAGCAAAGACGCCATGGTGCGCATTGATATGTCGGAGTACATGGAAAAACATTCGGTAGCCCGCTTAATCGGTGCGCCTCCGGGTTACGTCGGCTATGAAGAAGGTGGTCTGCTGACCGAAGCGGTACGCCGTAAGCCTTATTCCGTGATTCTGCTGGATGAGGTGGAAAAAGCGCATCCGGATGTGTTCAATATTCTGCTGCAGGTGCTGGATGACGGTCAGCTGACTGACGGACAGGGCCGCAAGGTGGACTTTAAAAACTGCGTGCTGGTGATGACCTCGAACCTGGGTTCCGATGTGATTCAGACACTGGCCAATGACGATGAGTCCAGCTATGAAATGATGCGTGAAGCGGTGATGGAAATTGTCGGCTCGCACTTCCGGCCGGAATTCATTAACCGGATCGACGAAGCGGTGGTCTTTCATCCGCTGGAAAAAGATCAGATCCGCGGTATCGCCGATATCCAGCTGGATATGCTGCGTAAACGTCTGCAGGACCGTGAGCTGGCACTGGAACTGTCTGATGCGGCCATCAGCAAACTGGTGGATGTGGGCTACGATCCGGTGTTCGGTGCCCGGCCGCTGAAACGGGCAATCCAGCAATGGATCGAAAACCCGCTGGCACAGGATATTCTGTCCGGCAAGTTTGGCCCAGGCACCACCATTGTGGCGGATGTCGACAACGACCATCTGGTGTTCAGCGCCCGCAGCTGAGCACAAAGGCGGTTATAAACAGACCCCGCAACGGCGATCCGTTGCGGGGTTTTTTCATGTCAGTGTGTATAATCGGCAGCAACCGATCAGGGAGTTTATGGGATGAAATACCTCACCAGACTGTGCCTGGCAGCCGCCATCACCATACCGGTTTTCAGCGCCGGCTGTACCACAGTTACCGTGGCAAAGAATGAATTGCCGATGAGCTTTATGAACCACTGTGCGGCGCCGGCCGGGGTGACGGTCAATTTCGGCACACTGACCATCGCTCTGGGTGAGAGGCCGACGGCGGGTTATGGCATTGATGTGGTTGGTCAGCAGCAGAGCGACGATCAGTACGAATTCATTTATCAGGAACGTCGCCCGGCTCCGGGCATGATGCAGGCTCAGGTGATCACCGAACCCTGTATGCAGGTGATTCTGCCACCTCATTGGCAGCAGGTGGTGGTGATTAATCAGGACAATGGCCAGCGCTGGCAGCTGACCCCGGCCGATGACCGCCAGCAGCACGCCGGCCGTAAAACGCCGCCGGGTGTGACGCCGGCGCCATGATTATTCTCGGAATTGATCCCGGCTCACGCCTGACCGGGTTTGGCGTGATCCGCCGCATCGGTCAGAAGACGGAATATATTGTCAGTGGCTGTATCCGTACCGGTGATGGTCCGCTGGCGGAACGGCTGAAAAAGATATTTGCCGGCGTCAGTGAAATCATTGAAACCTACCAGCCGCAGGAATTTGCCATTGAACAGGTGTTTATGGGCAAAAATGCCGACTCGGCCCTGAAACTGGGGCAGGCCCGTGGTGTGGCCATTGTGGCCGCCACGCTGCACGATTTACCCGTGGCTGAATACGCCCCGCGGACCATCAAACAGGCGGTGGTTGGCAAGGGTGGGGCCGATAAGGAGCAGGTGCAGCATATGGTGCAGCATTTACTGAAATTGCCGGGTAAGCCGCAGGCGGATGCGGCCGATGCGCTGGCTATTGCCATCTGTCATGCCCATACCAGCGCCAGTCTGGTGGCGCAGGCCGGGGTAAAGGGTGTAACACGGGGACGGATGCGTTAGTTTTTGCGTCCATCCTTTTTATTTTCTTTCCTGTAAAGACGGGCGCAATGAAACATTCCAAAGAATTTTACGTCAGCAGTACTCTGGCGTCCTGGGATGAAGCGGCACCATACCATGCTGCCGTCAACCCGGAACTCGAGCAGGCTGTACAACAGCCGGATTACAATAATTTAAACAATGATTTTAACGAGCTGGTGGACAGTTGTTCGCCTGACGGGAAATCTGTGGTGCAGATCTGCTGCAATAATGGTCGTGATTTATTATCCATCAAAAATAAAGGTGCGGGGTTCTGTCTGGGAATAGACGGCGCTGCGTCTTTTATTGCGCAGGCGAAAGAGCTGGCTGCATTGGCTGGTCACTCCGATATCGAATACCTGCAGTCTGATATCTATGAATTACCGGATAAGTGGCTGAATCAGTTTGATATTGCCGTGATAACCGTTGGCGTTATTAACTGGATGCCGGATCTGGATGAGTTTATCCGTATCTGTGCGTCATTAATTAAGCCTGGTGGTGAACTGTTAATGGAAGAGATTCATCCGGTGTTGAATATGTATGAAGAAGGGGATCCTTCTCATCTGTATGCTTCCTATTTTGAGTGCACACCTTATCGTGATGACTCAGGTCTGGATTATTTTACACATCAGGAATATCAGGCCAAAGAAAACTACTGGTTTCACCATTCCCTGTCGGATTT
Source organism: Pseudomonadales bacterium (assembly GCA_963682115.1). Taxonomy (GTDB): domain Bacteria; phylum Pseudomonadota; class Gammaproteobacteria; order Pseudomonadales; family Oceanobacteraceae; genus Venatoribacter. Next base: position 3,532,962 of record OY821639.1, read on the forward strand.
ATTCAGTGCAGCCATTAAACACAAGCTGGTTCTGGAACACTTTAAAGAATTGCCTTACAACGTCGGTAACGTATGTGCTGACCTTGAGCACGCGCAGGCCAATCCTCCGCTCGGGATGGACCTTGCATGGCGCAGGAGTGAAACGGTTTGGCGGGATTAATTAACATCCCGGAACAGTAAAGCTACTACAGCAATTGTCAGTCATAACGATACGCCTTGCCATAACTGTAGCGGGTTACGCTGTATCAATGGTTCTTTGGTCAGACGCAGGAATAGTTTGTTGGGCTGGATCGGGTTATAAATAAATTTATCCGCTTCCTGATTATGCTTATGCGCTTGCGGCGGCAGCAGTTTGCGGATGGCTTCATCCACCCGCAGGGCTTCGGCAATCTGACCGGCAATATCGCCACTTCACTCAGCACCGGCCGGTGATGATTATGTACCCATTCTATCAGGGGGATGTCGTCAATGTTTGGGCCGGCGATATAAATACATTGCCGGCGGCAGCGTTTTTACGCACCTGTCCGGCTGGCATAATGCGGCGCTCAGTTTAACGGGGGTTTTATGATTTTTGCACTTGTGTCGGCGGTTGCCTGGTCATTATTTGATCTGGCCCGCAAACACCTGTCGGCCAGTTGCCGGCCTTTACCACTGTCCATCTGGCTGGCGCTGGGGGTGGTGCCGGTTTATCTGCTGCTGGGCGTGGTCAATGGCAATATGAGCGCCGGCCGCGGTTACTGGCTGCCGGGGCTGGCCTCCATGACACTGGCGGCAGTGGCCAGTGTCAGCTTTATCCGCGCCATCAGCATCGGGCGTATTGCCATGCTGATCCCGGTACTGTCGTTTACCCCGGTGGTGGCAGCTCTGCTCAGCTGGCTGTTGCTGGGCGAGTCACTCAGTGCGGCACAGGGCATCGCCATTACGGTGATCGTTGTGGCGATTTTTATTCTCAATGGCGGCTGGAAACTGCTGATTGATCCGGCGTATGCCGGACCCGGCTTCGGTCTGATGCTGCTGGTGTCGGTCTGCTGGGGGGCCGGCATTGTGTTTGATAAGTGGGCGCTGCAGTCAGCCGGCGTATATTTTCACGGGCTGGTGCAGGGTGTGGGCATGGCATTGCTGCTGTGGCTGTTTTATCTGCTTACTGAGGTAAGAAAAGGGCAGCCTCTTGTTCCCCGTTTCCGCGGTTCTTATCTGGTGTTGCTGCTGGCTCTGGCCGTATTTGCGCTGGCGGTGCTGTCGCAGTGGGTGGCGCTGATGACGGTGCATCCCGGCATTGTCGAAACCGTTAAACGGGGTATTGGTATTCTGGGTGCGGCACTGTGGGGGGTGTGGTTTTTCGCCGAACAGCTCCGGCGCTGGCAGCTGGCGCTGATGCTGGTGATTATTGCCGCCACCGCCCGGCTGACGCTGGGCGGTTAGCCGGACGGATAAGGGTTCCGTGCCTGCGGTCCCGTTACAGAAACATGCCGCCGGATACCTCAACACGCTGACCTGTGATCCAGTGATTGTCGTCACTCAGCAAGGCAGCAATGGCCGGGCCGATATCCTCCGCAACAGCCGGACGTCCCAGAGCGGTGACCGCTGATACCATCTGCCGGTACTGTGGATTATCACGTACCGCACCACCGTTGAAATCCGTCGCGACCGCACCGGGCGCGATGGTGTTGGCGCGGATACCACGGCCGGCCAGTTCTTTCGCCAGATAACGGCTGAACACTTCCACAGCGCCTTTCATGCAGGCGTAGGCGGATGAACCTGGTAGGCTGAAGCGTGTCAGGCCGCTGGAAATATTAATCACAGCAGCGCCTTCAGCCAGCAGTGGCAGCAGCGTCTGGGTAAGGAAATAGGGGCCTTTTATATGCACCTTGTAAAGGTAATCAAAATCCTCTTCGGTGACCTCACTGAAGGGCTTCTGGTGGCCGTGGCCGGCGTTGTTGATCAGGTAATCCAGGGTGTTGCGTTGCCAGTATTCCTGCAGTAGCTGGCTCAGCTGTTGACGGAATGCCATAAAGTCTGAGCTGCTGCCGGTATCCAGCGGCAGTGCTCTGGCCTGAACGCCCAGCGCTTCAGCCTGACGGCAGACGGCCTGCGCAGCGGGGTGATTGTTCTGATAGGTGAAAACACTGCTGATGCCACGGGCGGCAAGGGCCAGTACCGTACTGGCACCAAGACCACGGCTGCCACCGGTGATTAAGGCGATCTTCTGATCGGACATAGGAAACTCCTGTTGCTGGTGGGGTAGTTGTCAGTCCGTTCAGCTTAATTTGACGGGATTTTTGTATAAAGATGAATTATCTGGCATTACTGTTTGTGATTTCTGGATAATTATGAGGTGCTATGAAAGAGCTGGAGGCCATGCAGATTCTGTTACAGGTGGCAGAGCAGAAGAGCTTCTCCGCCGCCGCTGACGCTCTGAATATTCCCCGCTCTACCGTGTCGGCAGCCGTGCAACAGCTGGAGGCTGAACTGGGTGTGCGGCTGTTGCAGCGCACCACGCGGCGTGTGCAGGTGACGGCAGAGGGGGAGCTGTTTATGCAGCGGGCCCGTCATGTTCTGAATGATGTTGAGGAGCTGCGGCACCTGTTCCGTGACCGGCAGGCCGATCTGCGTGGTGTGATCCGGGCTGATATGCCGGTTCCGCTGGCCAGCGGTCTGGTGCTGCCGGCATTGCCCTGCTTTCTGCAGCGTTATCCCGGGCTGCGGGTGGAACTGAGCAGTACAGACCGCCGGGTTGATCCTCTGCATGAAGGTTTTGATCTGGTGGTCCGGGTCGGGGAACTCAGCGACTCTTCATTGATTGCCCGTCCGCTGGGACAGCAGGTGATGGTCAATTGTGTCAGTCCTGCTTATATCAGCCATTACGGCCAGCCGCAGACGCCGGACGAACTGCAGCAGCATTGGCTGATCGGTTATTCGCAGACACTGGGGCGCGCAGCTCAGTGCTTTGAATACGCCGATGCGCAGGGGCTGGTACAGACTTTGGCTATGCCGGTGAAAGTAACCGTCAATAATACCGGCGCCTACACGGCGGCCTGTCTGGCCGGGCTGGGGATTATTCAGTCACCGCGGCGCGGCGTAAAAGACTATCTGCAGCGGGGGGAGCTGGTTGAGGTTCTGCCGCAGTGCTGTTGTCCGGCGATGCCGGTTTCCATTCTTTATCCGGACCGGCATTTTCAGCCTCAGCGGGTGAGGGTGTTTATCGACTGGCTGGCCGGATTAATTCAGGCGTCTCTTCAGGACTGATCTGCAGAACTGACCGCAGAGTACCGCATTGAACAATCCGGTCAGGGAATATCACAAGGCGGTGGCCGCCCGTCGTTCCTGCTAACGCTGTGCTCAGGCTGGTGCTGATGCTTCCTGACAGGCTGTCAGGAATGCGTGCCGGCGGCGCTGATACCCCTCGGCAGGCGGCGTTTCTGTGTTAATATTGCGCCCCTGAAATTACAGGAAACGGAAGAAGTCAGCATGAGCTTTGCGGCGCCTGAAAGTCTGGCCGAACAAATCGCGACACACCTGGCGCAGCGGATTATTGCAGGGGAGCTGCAGTCCGGCGAACGGATACAGGAAGCCAGAGTGGTCAATGAACTGGACGTCAGCCGGAGCTCTGTGCGTGAAGCACTGTTGATTCTTGAACAGAGATACCTGATCAGCATACTGCCGCGCCGTGGGGCACTGGTGGCACCGCTGACGGAAAAACACGTCAGTGACCTGTACGACCTGTACGTGAATCTGCTCACCATGGTGGGGACTGAAGTTGCCCGGTGCTGGTGTGATGATGATCTGGAACCTCTGTACAGTCTGTGGCAGCAGATGCAGTGTTATGCGGCTGACGGGGATCAGATGCGGTTTATCGACAGCGGCTTTACCGTCATGCATGCAGGTCTGCGTATCTGTGGCAACGAATACCTGCGTCAGGTACTGGAAGATCTGCAATCGGCGGTACAGCGCACTTACGCGCTGGCAATGCGACACTTCCCTGCCGAAATACAGCACGCACAGCAGTTTTTTGCTGATCTGTTGCTGGCCGTACAGCAGCGCAACACCACTGTCATTCCGTCGCTGGTACAGACTTACGGTCACCACCAGGCCAGCATTGTGCTGGCGGCTCTGGCTGAGGAGGCCGCTGAATGCGCTTAAAAGCGATCAAACTGTCCGGTTTTAAATCCTTTGTCGATCCGACCACCGTCCCTTTTTCCACCAACATGACCGGTATCGTCGGCCCTAACGGCTGTGGCAAATCCAACACCATTGACGCCGTACGCTGGGTGATGGGCGAAAGCTCCGCCAAATACCTGCGTGGCGACGCTATGACCGACGTTATTTTCAACGGCTCATCCGAGCGGAAGCCGGTCGGTAAAGCCAGTGTCGATCTGGTGTTTGATAACAGTGACGGCACCCTGCGCGGTGAATACGCCGGTTACAGCGAAATCAGTGTGCGCCGTCAGGTGACCCGTGACGGCCAGTCCAGTTATTACCTAAACGGCACCAAATGCCGGCGTAAGGACATTACCGATATCTTCCTCGGTACCGGTCTGGGGCCACGCTCCTACGCCATTATCGAGCAGGGCATGATTTCACGCCTGATCGAAGCCAAGCCGGAAGAGCTGCGGGTGTATGTGGAAGAAGCCGCGGGTATTTCCAAATACAAGGAACGTCGCCGTGAAACGGAAAACCGCATGCGCCGCACGCATGAGAATCTGGAGCGCCTGCAGGATATTCGCGAAGAGCTGGAGCGGCAGCTGTCACACCTGCACCGTCAGGCGCAGGCGGCGGAAAGATACAAAGAATTAAAAGCGCAGGAGCGCGAGAAAAAAGCGCAGTTACAGGCCCTGAAATGGCAGGCGCTGGATGCGGATTACCGCCAGCGGGAACTGAAAATTGCCGAACATCAGACGCAGTTTGAATCCTGTATGGCCGACCAGCGTTCGGCGGATGCGGAAATTGAAGGCCTGCGCCTTGAGCATCAGGATAAGAGTGATCTGTTCAACGCCGCCCAGAGTAAATACTACGAAGTCGGCGCGCAGATCGCCCGTCAGGAACAGAAGCTGGAGCATCAGTCACAGATGGCGCTGCAGCTGGATCAGGATATGGCGGAAGTTGAGAAAGCCATCCTCGAAACCGAAAAATCACTGGAAGAAGACCAGCTCAATCTGGAAGCTGTCAGCGAAGAACGCATGATGGTTGAGCCGGAGCTGGAAATGCTGCTGGCCGGCGAAGAAGAAGCGGCGCTGAAGCTGGAAGAGGCCGAAGACGCCCAGCGCCGCTGGCAGGACAGCTGGGATGCCTTTACCCAGCGCGCCAGTGAACCGGCCCGTCAGGCCGAAGTGGCCCGTACCCGGATTCAGAATACCGAACAGCAGCTGGGCCGTCTGGATCAGCAGATCCGCCGCCTGCAGGAAGAGCTGCAGCAGCTGGCCGATAACCCGGAACTGGAAGAAATCCAGCTGCTCAACGAAGAAGTCGGCGAGCAGGAACTGCAGGCCGAAAGTCAGCAGGCGCGGTTGGATGAACTGCAGCAACAGGTGTCGGAATCGCGGGAAGCACTGGAACAGCAGCGCCGTCAGCTGGATGACGGTAAGTCAGAACTGCAGCAGATGCTGAACCGTAAAGCCACGCTGGATGCGCTGCAGAAAGCTGCACTCGGGCAGGGCAGCGAAGCCGTCAGCCACTGGCTGGAAAGTCACCAGCTGGCGCGCAGACCGCGGCTGGCTGAACAGTTGCAGGTGACGGCCGGCTGGGAACGGGCGGTGGAAACCGTGCTCGGTGATTACCTGCAGGCGGTCATGGTCGACCAGCTTGATCCGGCGCAGCACTGGCTTGACAGTTTTAAAGAAGGTCAGCTGACTCTGTGGCAACAGGGGCAGGGAGACCGCGCAACCGCCGCCGCCGACAGCCTGTTGAGCAAAGTCAGCAGTGCGCAGGATCTCAGTGGCCTGCTGGCGGGCGTGAAAACCGCGCCGGATGTCAGCAGCGCGCTGGCCATGCGCGGCTCGCTGTCGGCGCAGGAATCTGTGATTACCCCGGACGGCATCTGGCTCGGTGCCAGCTGGCTGCGGGTGGCGCGCGAAGCCGATGGCGAGGGCGGTCTGCTGGCGCGTCAGCAGGAACTGGAAGTCCTCGACGACCAGATCGAAGAACTGGATATTCAGGTGGAGGAATGGGACGCCGACCTGGAAGCCAACCAGCTCAAACTGCGCTCGCTGGAGCAGCAGCGTGAAACGGCACAGCGGGAACAGCAGCAGGTCAGCCAGCGGCTGATTACGCTCAAATCCCAGTTGTCCGGCAAGCAGGCACGGGCAGAACAGTTCGCCCTGCGCAGTGACAAGCTGAACAAAGACATTGAAGAAACCCGCCAGCTGCAGGCGCTGGAGCGCGAACAGCTGGAAGAACTGCGCCTGCAGTGGCAGGAAGCCATGAGCGCCATTGACGAAGACACCGATGAGCGCGAACGGTTGCAGGCGCGGCGCACTGAGGTGCAGCAGCAGCTTGAACAGGCACGCATGGAATCCGGTCAGCACAAAGACCGGGCACATCAGATTCAGCTGAAAAATCAGACCCTGAGCAGCCGCGAACAGGCGCTGCAGCAGGCGATCGAACGTCTGGCGGCGCAGATGCAGCGGCTGCGTGAACGGCGTGAACAGATTCTTGCCAACCAGAACCGTGACCACAGTGCCGATCTGGATGAGCTGAAGGCACAGCTGGAAGAAATGCTTGGCCGGCGGCTGGAAGCAGAACAGGCGATGCAGGCTGCCCGTCATGCACTGGAAGCAGTGGACAGCCGTCTGCGCGAACTGGAGCAGGCCCGTGCGGAAGCCGAAAAACGCGCCCTTGAGGTGCGTAACGAGCTGGAAAAAGTGCGCATGGAATGTCAGGCGCTGGATATCCGCCGGCAGGCGCTGGTGGAGGCATTAAAAGAAGAGAAACTGACCCTGAAAGAGGTGATGGATAACCTGCCCGAGGAAGCCAGTGCCGAGGCCTGGCAGCAGGAGCTGGCACGTATCGGTGAACGCATTCAGCGTCTCGGTGCCATCAACCTCGCGGCTATTGAAGAATACAAGGTGCAGTCGGAGCGTAAGGTGTATCTCGACGCGCAGAATGACGATCTGCAGAAAGCACTGGAAACCCTGGAAGGGGCGATCCAGAAAATCGACCGTGAAACCCGCACCCGTTTCCGCGAAACCTTCGATAAGATCAATGCCGGTCTGGCCGATCTGTTCCCGAAAGTCTTCGGCGGCGGTCACGCCTCTCTGGAACTCACCGATGAAGATATGCTGACCACCGGCGTGGCCATTATGGCGCGGCCACCGGGCAAGAAAAACAGCACCATTCATCTGCTGTCGGGTGGTGAAAAAGCCCTGACTGCCATCGCACTGGTGTTCTCGATCTTCCAGCTCAATCCGGCACCTTTCTGTATGCTGGATGAAGTGGATGCACCGCTGGATGATGCCAACGTCGGCCGTTATGCGCGGCTGGTAAAAGCCATGTCCGACAAGGTGCAGTTTATTTATATCACCCATAATAAGATAGCGATGGAAATGGCCTCACAGCTGATGGGGGTTACCATGCATGAACCCGGCGTTTCACGTTTGGTATCGGTGGATGTGGAAGAAGCAGCGCAGATGATCGACCAGTAGGCTGCTTTTAAGGCGCGGGGGCTGTTCTCACAACAGGCATTGTGTAACACTTCCGCACGGAGTTTTCCCGCGATACTGATGTCATATCGAGTGTTTTTCCGGTATCGCAAACAGGTAACTGACGAGGTTTTGTACAAACATGGAATGGAGCTGGCGAACTGTCCTCATTCTGATTGGTCTGGTGGTCATGGCGGCAATTCTGGTCGATGGCTTCCGCCGTATGCGCCGCGCCCGGGCCGAGGCTTTACGGCTGGACGTAAGCAACGATTTTAAATTCCCGGAAGAAAGCCATAACCCGGAACTGCCCGGTGGCGGTTTCCGTGTGATCGGCAGCCGCCAGCGCGCGGATGATGAGGGCGATCTTTATGCTGCTCAGCCTGAAAAACAGGATGAGCGCGATGCTGCGGCGCCTGAGCCGGTGGCAGAAAAACAACGTGTGGAGCCGGAGCTGGATCTGCCGCCGCTGTCGGTGGATGAAGAAACCAATGCGGCCGACCCGGTGATTGCCTGGGAAGACGATATCAGTCCGGCACGGGTGGTCAGCGCCGGTAAAGCCGACCAGGTTCTGCACGAAACCCCGGCAGAGAAAACCCACGATCTGGAAATTCCGCGTTCGCATTTAATTCCCAAGGCGCGTCCGGTCAATCTGGATGAACCGGTGCCGGTGCTGCTGGATGTGGAAGAGCTGGGGGCAGAGGATGCTGAACCTGAGCTGGATTATCAGGATGACGTCCGTGCCGGTGACGGGGATATATTTACCCTGGCGGGCGGTGATGAGCCAGTGAACGGCACAGATGCGCCGGCAGAGGGAACGCCTGAGCAGGATGACGGGGAAGACGACAGCGGTCCGCACCTGGAACAGGAAGTGGAATCGGTCCCGGAAAAACTGCCGTTGCAGCCGGTGAATTATGCCGGCCCCGGCGCCGAGTCCTTATCGGCCCGTCCGGTGCCTGAACTGGTACTGGAAATTCACTGTATTGCTCGCGACCCGGCGGGGTTCGCCGGTAAAGATATTCTGTTCCTGTTCAACAGCTGTGATCTGCGTTTCGGCGAGAAAGATATTTTCCATCGTTTTGAAGAAGCCGATGGCCACGGCTGCATTCAGTTTTCTGTGGCGCAGAGTTTTGAACCTGGTGTATTTGTCCCGGCGGCGATGGCCCAGCAGCATTTCCGTGGTCTGAGCTTTTTTATGAGCCTGCCAGGGGCGAAAAAACCCATGGACGCCTACGAAGCCATGTCCGAAATGGCGCAGGTGGTTGCCCGTAATTTACACGCTGATCTGTTCGACGGTGCGCACAGTGCGCTGACACTGCAGACGATGGAGCATGACCGTCAGCAGATTATGGATTATGAACGACGCCAGAAACTGGCGTCGAAAAAACAAGCCAGAAAATAACCATGTCGGATCAGAAAGATTTATTTGCAGAGGAGCCTCAGGGCTCCTCTTTTCCTTCCGCTGATGCAGAACGCCGTATTCAGGCACTGCGCGATGAAATCAACCAGCACAATTACCGCTACTACACGCTGGATGAGCCCAGTATTCCGGACGCTGAATACGACCGCCTGCTGCGCGAATTACAGGCGCTGGAAAAAGAAAACCCGCAGCTGATTACGCCGGAATCCCCGACCCAGCGGGTAGGGGCGCAGCCGCTGAAAGCGTTTGCCGAAGTCGTGCATGATATTCCCATGCTGTCGCTGGATAACGCGATGAATGCCGAAGAGTTCGCGGCTTTTTATCAGCGTCTGCAGGACCGTCTGAAAACCACAGACGACATCGAACTGGCGTGCGAACCCAAGCTGGATGGTCTGGCTGTCAGCCTGCTGTATGAAAACGGTATTCTGACGCGTGCCGCGACCCGTGGTGATGGCCAGACCGGTGAAGACATTACCCAGAACGTGCGCACTATTAACAATGTTCCGCTCAAGCTTTATGGTGATGATATTCCTGCCCGCATAGAAATCCGTGGTGAAGTGTATATGCCGAAAGCGGGTTTTGACGCCTATAACGACAACGCCCGTGCCAACGATGAAAAAGTGTTTGCCAACCCACGCAATGCTGCCGCCGGTTCGCTGCGACAGCTGGACCCGAAAGTAACGGCCAGACGTCCACTGGAATTCTGTGCCTACAGTATTGGTGTGGTGAGTGATGAAGCCGTTCTTGCTGATACCCACAGCGGTATTCTTGAACAGGTAAAAACCTGGGGCATTAAAATTAACCCGGAAATGGCGGTGGTTACGGGGCTGCAGGCGGCGCAGGACTTTTTTGACCAGCTGGGTGAAAAACGCCATTCGCTGGCTTACGAAATTGACGGCACCGTGTTTAAGGTCAACCGCCTGGTTTTGCAGCAGGAACTGGGGTTTGTTGCCCGTGCCCCGCGTTGGGCAATTGCCTATAAATTTCCGGCGGTGGAAGAAATGACCGAACTGCTGGGCGTCGATTTTCAGGTCGGGCGGACCGGAGCGATTACACCGGTCGCGCGGCTGAAACCGGTGCATGTGGCCGGGGTGACGGTAGCCAATGCCACTCTGCACAACATGGATGAAATTGCCCGGCTGGGGGTAAAGATCGGCGACACCGTGATTATCCGCCGCGCTGGTGATGTGATTCCGCAGGTGGTATCCGTGGTGGTGGCAAAACGTCCGCCACAGGCACAGGACATTGTGATGCCGGATCACTGTCCGGTGTGTGATTCACAGATCGAAAAAGTGGACGGTGAAGCGGTTGCACGCTGCACCGGTGGCCTGGTCTGCTCGGCACAGCGCAAGGAAGCCATCAAACATTTTGCATCCCGTAAAGCGCTGGATATCGAAGGCCTGGGTGACAAACTGATTGATCAGCTGGTGGAGGCGGAGCTGATTGATTCGGTGGATGATTTATTTCACCTGACGCTGGAGCAGTTGTCCGGGCTGGAGCGCATGGCCGAAAAATCGGCGCAGAATATTCTGGATGCGCTGGATACTGCCAGAAAGACGACTTTAGCGCGTTTTCTCTACGCTCTGGGGATCCGTGAAGTCGGCGTCGTCACCGCCAATAATCTTGCGGCGTATTTCGGTTTCCTCGACCGCATTGTGCAGGCGTCTGAAGAAGAACTGATCCGGGTGCCGGATGTCGGAGCGATTGTTGCGGCTCATATCCGTAATTTCTTTACCGAACCACATAACCTGACCGTGATTGATCAGCTGCGCAAAGCCGGTGTGGTGTGGGAAGAAAAAGAACCCCAGCAGGACACAGGTGATCTGCCGTTGTCGGGCAAAACTGCGGTGATTACCGGTACTCTGGTGGACAGCGGACTGAGCCGTGACGATGCCAAAGATCTGCTGCAGCAGCTGGGGGCTAAAGTGACCGGCAGTGTATCGGCCAAAACCGATTTCCTGGTAGCCGGAGAGAAGGCGGGTTCCAAGCTGACCAAAGCGCAGGGGCTGGGAGTTGATGTCCTCGACGAGGCTGCGTTTCTGGCATTGCTGGCAGAGCATGGCATCACACCAGCAGGCGATGAATAACCTTGGCTGCGGTATGATGATCAGTGTCATGACCGGCAGATTGCTGAAATCTGTGTACCTGCTGCTGTTACTGCTGCTGGCGGGCTGTACGACCCCACAGCCCAGAAATATCGGCGATGTCTGTGATATTTATGATGAATATTACGACTGGTATAACGCGTCGAAGGAAGTGCGCAGGAAATACGGCATTCCGGAAGCCGTGACCATGGCCTTTATTCATCAGGAATCAAAGTTTATCGGCGATAACCGGCCGCCGCGGAAATGGTATCTGTGGATTATTCCGGGCCCGCGGCCGTCAACGGCTTATGGCTATGCGCAGGCGCTGGATACCACCTGGGAATCCTATATGGCCGCCACCGGTAACTGGGGCGCCGACCGCGATGATTTTGATGATGCGGTGGACTTTATCGGCTGGTACAACCAGCAGACCATTAAACGCACCGGCATCAGAGCGCACGATGCCTACCGTCTGTACCTGGCCTACCACGAAGGTGCCGGTGGTTATCTGCGCGGTACCTACAAAAACAAGTCATGGCTGATTCAGGTGGCCCGCAAGGTGGAACGTCAGGCCAAAGTGTATCAGCGTCAGCTGGTTGGCTGTCAGGATAATCTGGACAGTCACTGGTTCTGGCGCAGTCTGTTTGGTCAGCAACAGTGGCCTGAGGCGACAGAAAAACTCTCACGGGCAGAATTATCCTGTCCTGTGGCTGGCTGAGGGCCGCAAAACATCATTCTCTCAGGCGCGGCTGGCAGAGACTGCTAGAATCAAAGCAGGTGTGGGCAGGGCTGTACACACGTTGGATCTGACAGATTTATCATCTGTACAGCGGGTCGCATACGGGGGAATTCATGGAAGGCTGGACCTTGTTAGTGCCGGCACTGCTGTTATTGGCAGTGGTGGCAGGATGGTTATGGTACGGATATGGGAAATGCCGCCCGGGCACTGCACCCGTCAGTCAGGATACCCTGTTTGATCTGTGCCCGGACCCTATGCTGCTGGTGAATCAGGATGGCATGATCAGCAAAGCCAACGCCGCGGCGCATCAGCTGCTGGGCTACAGCAATAGCAGTATGAACGGCCAGTCCATCGACATTCTCATTCCTGAAAGTATCCGTATTCAGCATCAGCATCTGGTGTCGCTGTTTTTTTCCACCACCGGTGAACGGCGGATGAATAACCGCATCTGGATTCAGGATGCCACCGGCCGCAAAATCAACGGCGAAATTCACCTGGCGCTGGTGTGTGTGAACGAACAGCCGATGGCGTTTGCCACCATCCGTGATACCACCGAGTTATGGAAGGAAGAGCGTAAGCTGCGTGAACAGCGCAAAGCCTATGGCGAACTGTTCGAACTTTCCTCTGTGGGAATCTGTACCGTCAGTCTGGGCGGGCGTTTTGTCCGCGTGAATAATCACCTGTGTGAATTACTGGGCTATTCCAGCGAAGAACTGCTGGACCTCTGTTTTCAGGATATTACCCACCCTGATGATCTGGATTCGGACGTTGTCAAAGTCAATCAGCTGCTGAAAGGTGAGGGTACGTCTTACACCATGGAGAAGCGTTATTTCCGTTCCGGTGGCGAGATTTTCTGGGCGGCGCTGACGGTGACGCTGATCCGTGATGAGCAGGGGCTGCCGGATTACTTTATTTCCGTGATTCAGGACATCGGTGACCGTAAGGAATCGGAACTGATGCTGCAGCTGTCGGAAACCAAGTTCCGCACCATTGCTGAAACGATTCAGGCGGTGGTGTGGATGGCGCGCCCGGATCTGAGTGAAATCCTGTTTGTTAATCCGGCTTATGAAACCGTCTGGGGGCGCAGCTGCGCCAGCCTGTACGGCCGCCCGCAGAGTTTTTTCGATGCCATTCACCCGGATGATCGTGAGCTGATGGCGGAGGCAATCCGCGATCACCGCTATGGCAGCTGGAGCATTCAGTACCGTGTGATTCATCCACAGGAAGGCATCCGCTATATCTCAGATTCCGGTAAAGGGGTGAGCAATCCGCGCGGCGGACTGGATTATCTGATCGGGCTGGCCAAAGATATTACCGACCAGGTGGAAAACCGCATTGAACTGGAAACGGCGCTGAAAAAAGAACAGGAAGCCACTGAGCGACTCAATCAGCTGGTGCGTACCGATCCTCTGACCGGCTGCCTGAACCGCCAGGCTCTGTACGAAGAACTGGAAAGTCAGCTGCAGCTGTATAACCGCTATAAAACCCCCAGCTCAATTCTGTTTATCGACCTGAATGACTTTAAACAGATTAATGATACCTATGGCCATATTGCCGGCGACGAAGCGTTACGGGCACTGTCTGAGCATATTCTTGCCAATATCCGTACCACGGATGTTCTGGCGCGTTACGCCGGCGATGAATTTGTTGTCGTCATGCCGCACACCAATGTGCGTGAGGCGGCGGTGGCGGCCCGTAATCTGCGCGCCAATGTCCTCAGTCACAATTCCCAGGGGCGTGACTTCACCGTGCATTTCAGTATCGGTCTGGCCTATGTTGGTTATCCGGATGTTAACAGCGCCGCCAACTGGATTGAGATTGCCGATCAGGCCATGTATCTGGACAAAGCGGCCGGCAACCGCCCGTCAAAGAAATCCGATCATTAATCAGCTGGCAGGGTAGAGCGAAGGCTCTGCCGCACAGGCGGCTGCCGCAACCGGCTTATGCTGCTTCAGCAGTGCCAGCAGATTCTGGCTGTTACAGGCGGAATTGCTGTGCCCTGAGAACAGTTCAGCATCCAGTTCTGCCAACGCGGCTTTGACTGTCGGCTCAGAGTAACAGGCCGACAGCTGATGCAGGTTAACAAGCGGCTGCGCAGACAACGCACTGGCATTGGCCCACTGTAACAGCGCCTGATGAATCGCCGCCGCATCCTGACCACGGCAGGCCTGAGTCAGGGCTTTCCAGGCGGCCGGACTGCTCAGTTGAGGATCAGCGCCTTCTGCTTCAGTGGCTGTTTTCTGCCGGTGGCGACGCATCAGCAGCAGTACCAGTACCAGATTCAGCAGCAGCGACAGGCCCGGCAGTAACCACCACCACAGAGCAATGCTGCCACTGCTGCCCGTCGGCGGTGTGGGCAGGGCAGTGGAGAGTGGAGCCGTTTCCTGACTGCCGCCAGCGGCGGCTGCAGATCTGCTGTCTGCTGCCGGGGCACTGTTGCGCGCCGGTTGAATCCGGGCTGTATGAGCCGGCAGAACCGCGTATTCTATTTTTCCTTCACGGCTGTTCCACCACGGAATGCGTATTTCCGGCAGTACCAGCGTACCTGCTCTGGTCGGTACCAGCGCCATCGTCTGCACCGAGGTGCCGTTCAGCCCGTCTTCCGTTGACTCTTCACTCTGCTGGGTCTGATCCGGGTAATAACGCAGCTGATCAATGGCCGGGAGGGGCACCGCCGGCAGCTGGCTGCCGGGCAGACCGCGGGCGGTGAGGGTGATGGTGCGGGTAACCGGCTCCCCGGCACGCCAGTTATCCAGATCGGCGCTGAAGGATTCGCTCAGCTGCAGATCAGCGGCCGGCAGCCAGGGGGCCTGCGGATAGTTATCCGGGATCGGCAGAATCTGCAGATGGATGGGTTTGCTGACCACGGCGGCCTGACGGTTGCGGCTCCTGCGGTCATAGGGGTTGTTGACGATGGCATTAAAGCGCTGGCCGGGAATCACCAGCTCGCCACTGACTTCCGGGAAAATGGCATAGCGGCGTTCATAGACGCCGAAACGCTGCCCCCTGATGACGGTAGTGTACTGACGCACATCGCCCAGTGACTGTACCCGTGCATCGGTGACCTTAAATTCAGACAGGCTGGCGTTATCGTGGTTAACACTGAAATACAGCTTTTCGGTATACAGAATCTGGCCCTGCACATAGTAGTACGGCTGCTGGCTGATACGGATATCGAAGAAGAATTCCTTCTCCTGCTGTGCTTTAACATCGTCAGTGACTTTACTGACCTGAATCGTGATCGGGTCACTGTGTTCACCATCGTATGCCAGCGGCGGGATGGTCAGCTGACCGGTACGCTTCGGGGTCAGGGTCAGCGTCCATTCGGTAAAGGATTCGGTTTTGCCGTTAATGGAACGGAACTGGTTGGAACGCTGCTGATTGAGCAGCTGAAAATCCTGCTGCAGCGGATCAAGATCCGGGCTGCTGAAGCCGGCCTGGGCTTCGTAACGCAGAATCAGGGTAAAGGTATCCTGTTCACTGATCTGTTTGCGGTCGACACTGGCGGAAAACCCGGTGGCCAGTGCCGGCCGGGCCAGCAATATCAGGCTGAATAACAGAAATACGGTCAGTCGCCTTACCATAGAACATCCCCGGATTCATGATTTTCCTGCTGACGGTACTGATACAGGAATTTGCGTTGTAATAAGTTACCCGGCTGATCCGGCACCCGGTTCAGCCATTGTTGCATCGCTTCGCGTTCTTCGCGGCTCAGCGGTTGTCCGTCTTTGCCCAGCAATTGTGCTGGCTGGCCGTCCTGACCGCTATCGTCTTCAGAGTCCGCAGCGCTGTCCTGTTGCGTGGCCTGCTGTTCTGACGGGTCACCTTGCTGTTGCTGCGTTTTGCCGTTCTGCTCAGCCTGCTGATCGCTCTGTTGTGCTGGTCCGTTCTGGTTCTGTTGACCGCTATCGGACGGGTCGGACGGATTCTGCGGCTGGCCATTCTGCTGCCCGTGCTGATCCTGCTGTGACGATTGCTGCTGGCCGTCCTGTTGCTGGCTGTTCTGTTGCTGGCTGTTCTGTTGTTGACTGTCCTGGCTGTCCCCGGACTGCGGGTTCTGTTGCTGCTGCTGTTGTTGTTGCTGCTGGACTCTGGCGAGATTTTCTTCGGCTGCGGGGAAGTCCGGCTGCAGCTGCAAGGCTTTCTCATACGCCTGTGCGGCAGCTTCCAGCTGCCCCTGCATGGCGAGGGCATTCCCCAGGTTGTACTGCGCGTGGGCATTGTCCGGGGCTTTGGCAAAGGCCTGGGCGGCGCGTTGGTAATCGCCGGCCCGGTAGGCTGCGGTACCACGCCACTGCGGGTCTTCAAAGGTCGCGGCGGCGCCGGCAGCATCCTGGTTGTTGAGCATGGCCTGCGCCTGCTGATCAGGGGTCTGCCACAGGTCATCCCAGCTCAGGGCATAGCTCTGATCCGGCCACAGGGCCGGAATCAGCAGCAGGGACAGCAGGATGCCGCGGCGGAACAGCAGCAGTGCCAGCGGCAGCAGCAGCAGTACCAGCCAGTAACCCTGATCGGCCCAGCGGTCAAAGGTACGTCCCTGATCATCCTGCGGTTGCTGCAGCGTCTGTGGGTCCGTGGGCAGCAGCTGTTGCCAGTCGCTGTCGTTCAGGCTCATGTGCAGCCAGGGCACACCGCCTTCACTGCTCAGTGTCTGCAGCGGTGTGGTGTCGAGGCGGGGCAGAACAATATTACCTTTGCCATCGCGCAGGAAGCCGGAACCTGGCATCGGCACCGGGGCGCCTTCCGGGGTTCCCAGGGCGATTACCGCCAGCTGACTGCGTGATGGTTCAAGTACGGCGCGGATGCGGTCAACATCTTTGGCCTGAATCCCATCGGTGATCAGCAGCAGGCGGGCGCGGGCGACGCCGGCATCGGCGGCCAGCTGCTGGGCGAGGGCGATGGCTTTGTCCGGGCGGCTGCCGGCACTGGGCATAATAAAGGGTGAGATGGCCGGCAACAGGTTCTCAATGGTCTCGGTGTCGTCGGTCAGTGGGGTCACGGTATGCGCATCTCCGGCATACACCAGCAGCGCGGTCTGACCGTCGCGGCGGGCGCGGACAATATCTGTGACCTTCTGAATGGCGCGTACTGCGCGACTGGGTTTTACGTCCTGTGCGCCCATTGAGGCTGACATGTCGAGCATGATAATCAGCGCGTCCTTATTTTTCTGTACCGGCTGCGGCAGTCTTTCCCACGCCGGCCCCGCCAGCGCCAGGCTGACGATCACGGCCGCGGCAATCATCAGCAGACCCGGGACGGCCTGCCCGCGCGGTGCGTCAGCACCCGGTTGTTCGAGCAGATAGGGCAGCAGCTGCGGATCGACCACCTGCTGCCACTGGCCGGCGGCCGCACGCCGGCGGCGCACGATAAACAGCGCCAGCAGGGCCGGAATCAGGGCCAGCAGCCACAGCGGGCGGATAAAGTGGAAATTATTCAGCCATTCCATCCGCCGGTCTCCTCAGATTTCAGGTTGCGCAGACGGCTGGCCGGCAGACTCTGCCACAGGGCGAGCAGCAGGGCGCTCAGCAGCGCCAGTGCCAGTGGCCAGTAAAACAGGTTCTGCTGTGGGCGGTAGATTTGCGGGTCTTTTTCTGTCGGTTCGAGCTGATCAATGATGGCGTAAATCTGTTGCAGTTGCTGCGGATTGCGGGCGCGGAAGAACTGGCCACCGGTGGCACTGGCAATAGTCCGCAGGGCATTTTCATCCAGATCACGGCTCGGATTGACGGTGCGTGAGCCGAAGAAGCCCGGCACTTCCATACGCTCGGCCCCCAGACCAATGGTATAAATTCTGACCCGGTAAGACGCCGCCAGTTCGGCGGCCTTGAGTGGGTCGATTTCACCGGCGGTATTGGCACCGTCGGTCAGCAGGATCACTACCCGGCTTTCTTCCGGATTGTTCTGCAGACGTTTAATGGTCAGGCCGATGGCATCACCGATAGCAGTTTTCTGGCCCGCCAGCCCGATCTGGGCTTCATTCATCAGCGTCTGCACAGTGTGGGTATCGAAGGTCAGCGGCGCCTGCAGGTAGGCTTCATCGCCAAACAGTACCAGCCCCAGGCGATCGCCCTGACGGCGCGGAATAAAATCATTCAGCACCTGTTTCACCGCGCTCAGACGGGGCACCTGATCGCCATTCAGGTTCATATCGGAGATTTTCATACTGTCTGACAGATCGACCGCCAGCATCAGATCGCGACCGGTTACCGGCATTTCCACCACTTCGCCCATACGGTAGGGACGGGCGGCGGCGGTCAGCAGACTCAGCCAGCAGAACAGCAGCAGTACCCAGCTCAGCCAGTGCATGGCGTGGGCACGGTGGATGCCCGCTTGCTGGCCGGGAAAACTGTTCAGCGAAGGCACCCGCAGGGCGGCGGTCTGCTGGCTGATGGCCGGCAGCAGGCCACGCACGACCCAGGGCAGGGGCAGCAGCAGAAACATCCAGGGCCAGTGAAAATCAGGCATCATGAGCGGCTCCCGGGCGGTACTGACGTTCACATTGCTGCAGCCATTGCTGTGCCGCCTGTAACAGCTGTCCGCTGTTACCCTGCAGTTGTTCATCCGGGCGGTAGGGGCCGTGGGCCAGCAGCAGTTCCTGCTCCTGGCTGAAGACGGTGCTGTGCCGGCGCAGAAAACGGCACCAGTCATCACCGGACAGCGCCAGTGCCTGCGGATAACGCTGGCGGCAGTAGATTTTCAGGGCTTCATTGATGCCGGCACAGAGCGCGGACGACAGCGCCGGCTGTTGCGCCTGCAGCGCCTGCAGACGGGACAGCCCCCGGCTGAACGGTTCACGTTGCTGCCGGCGGCGGAGGCGCCAGCGCAGCAGCAGCCAGATCAGCAGTGGCAGCAGCAGGATCAGCAGCGCCAGCAGCCACCAGCCCGGTGCCGGCGGCCAGAAGCCGATTGCCGGTGGGGTAATGATATCGTTCAGCTGCAGCGACTGCGCCGGATTCATGGCTGCCTCCCGCTGGTTAACCCGAGGCCGGCACGCAGCAGCGCCAGCGGATCCTGATCGGCGGTGCTGAGCGGAATCAGGGGCGCGCGCAGACGGTTCATGCTGCGTTGCAGGGTCTGCTGACGCTGCCGGTAATCGTCGTGATAACGGCTGCGCAGGTTGCGGTCGGCGGTGTCCAGCAGGCGTTTCTGATCACCGTGGCTGATAGCGTAAACACCGGGTGGTGGCAGTTCGGCTTCCAGTGGGTCACTGACCTGGATGGCGATCAGATCACTGTGCTGCGTCAGGCTGAACAGCTGCCGTTCGCAGTCTTCATCGTAGCCGCTGAAATCACTGATAAAGTACACCGCACTGCCCGGACGTACGACGCGGCGCAGATGACGGCAGATCTGCTGCATTCGACCGGCAACCGGCTCTGCCGGGCGGTTTTCTGCCAGCGTGCTGAGCAGATGCAGCAGCTGGCGGCGGCCGGTTTTCGGACGCAGATCGGTTTCATGGTCGTCACTGAACAGCAGGGCGCCGATGCGGTCGCCGTGTTCCAGCGCGGCCCAGCCCAGCAGGGCGGTGAGGTCGGCGGCGAGCACGCTTTTGAATGCCCGGCGGGTGGCGAAATACATGCTGCCACGCAGATCGCAGACCAGCATCACCGGCCGTTCTTTTTCCTCACGGAATACCTTGATATGCGCATCGCCGGTACGTGCGGTGACGCGCCAGTCCATGCTGCGGATATCATCACCGGGCTGATAAGCCCGCACTTCGGCGTAATCCAGGCCGCGGCCGCGGATGGCGGAGGCATGACTGCCGGACAGGTCATTAAGGATTTTGCGTTGCCGGTGCAGTGGCAGAAAGCGCGCCAGCGCGCGCAGGCCGACCAGGGCGGCAGGCCGGATTTCGGCGCCGTCGGTAAAACCGGTGACGGGTGTCTGCAGCGGCTGGTTCATGCTCAGAGCACCGGTACCCGCTGCAGCAGTTCATTGATGACGCGGTTGACGGTCATACCGGAGGCTTCGGCTTCAAAGCTCAGCAGCAGACGGTGACGCAGCACATCGTGGGCGATGGCCTGCACATCTTCCGGGCTGACGTAGTCACGCCCCTGCAGCCAGGCATGAGCACGGGCGCAGCGGTCGAGGGCGATGGTGCCGCGCGGGCTGGCGCCGTATTCGATCCAGTTGTGCAGATCCTTGCCGTAATTTTCCGGACGCCGGCTGGCCATGACCAGTTGCACCAGATACTGTTCGACGGCATCACTCATGTGCAGGTTAAGTACCTGCTGACGGGCTTCAGCGACCTGTTCCTGGGTCAGACGGATATCCACATCCTGACTCAGGTTGAGGGCTTCACCACGGGCGAGGCGGAGGATTTTCTGTTCTGCTTCCGCATCCGGGTAATCAATCACCACGTGCATCAGGAAACGGTCGAGCTGGGCTTCCGGCAGCGGATAGGTACCTTCCTGTTCAATCGGGTTCTGGGTGGCCATTACCATAAATAATGACGGCAGGGTGCGGGTAACACCGCCGACCGTCACCTGACGCTCGGCCATGGCTTCCAGCAGCGCACTCTGCACCTTGGCCGGTGCCCGGTTTATTTCGTCGGCCAGAATCAGATTGTGAAAAATCGGACCGGGCTGGAAATCAAAGGATTGCTGCTGCGGGCGGTAAATTTCAGTGCCGGTAATATCGCCGGGTAACAGGTCGGGGGTGAACTGAACGCGTTTGAAGTCGCCTTCAATCCGTTTGGCCAGTGCGTTGATGGCTTTGGTTTTTGCCAGTCCGGGCGCCCCTTCAACCAGCAGGTGGCCATCACTGAGCAGACAGATTAACAGCCGTTCAACCAGATGCGGCTGGCCAATAATCTGCTCCTGCAGCGAAGCGTTAAGGCGTGCGAAACCCTCTTGTACAGTCATAATCTGTGATTCCAGAGCGTTGATTCAGCAGGGATTTTAGTGCCTGACCTGCGCAGGTCAATGGCTCTGATGAAGCTGCTGACAGAAAGTTCACTTCTGTTGTAAACGAATTTTCTCTGCCGGCCATCACCGGCTGTCACAAAGTGCTGGGATTCTGACAGAATCACTTTGTCATAAATGTTCTAAGCTGAGATCATCAGGAAAAAACACGGACCGGAAAATATGCTCACAGCACTGAATACTCTGATTGACGAAAGGAACGATTCCGCCCAGGCCGAGCTTCTGCAGAAATTCGCCGCCATCTATTTTTCCGGCGTGCAGGAAGATGAGCTGATGAGCCGCTCTGTCGAGGATGTTTATGGCGCCACCTTATCCTGCTGGCAGTTTATTCAGCAGCGCCGCGACGGTGAGGCGAAAGTCCGCGTCTTTAATCCGGATTATGAAAACCAGGGCTGGCAGTCCATGCATACGGTAGTGGAAATTGTCTGTGAGGACATGCCGTTTGTGGTCGACTCGGTGCGTATGCTGCTCACCAGCCGTCAGTTGTCCCTGCATTCGATTCATTATTGCGTGATGCACGCCCGCCGCGGTAAAAAACGGCAGCTGCTGCACTCCGGTGACTGGAACAAAGCGTCCGACAAAAGTACGCCGGAAGCCATCATCTACGTGGAATTTGACCGCCACTCGTCGGTGGAGATGCTCACCGGACTGGAGCAGGAACTGCTGTCGGTACTGCAGGAAGTCAAAGCCTGTGTGACTGATTTTCAGCCGATTAAGCAGCGTGCCCGCGACTGCGCTGAGATGCTGAAAGCGGTGCCGCAGCAGGAGCGGGCGGGCGATTACCGCGAAGCCTGTGAATTTATTATGTGGCTGGTCAATGAGCACTTTACCTTTCTCGCCTGTGATGAGTTTCATCTGGAAAGCGATGGCGATGAAGAATACGTGGTGCGGGATGTTGAGCACGATCTGGGTCTGTTCCGCTACAACAGTGCCAGCCGCAATCGCCTGAAACTGACCGACCTGGAAGATGAAGTGCGGGATTTCATCACCAATTCCCACGTGGTCAGCTTTATGAAATCCGGCACCCGTTCACGGGTGCACCGGCCGGCGTACCCGGATTATGTGGTGGTCAAATTTTTTGACGAGCAAGGGCGGGTCACCCGCGGTATCCGCTTTATGGGGCTGTATACCTCCATCGTTTATATTGAAACCCCGGATAATATTCCTTTCGTGCGTGAAAAACTGAATGCCGTGCGTACGCTGGCCGATTTCACGCCCGGCAGCCACAGCAGTAAAGAACTGAACCGCATTCTTGAAGTGTACCCGCGTGATGAGCTGTTTCAGTCGTCGGCGGAGCAGCTGTATCACACCGCCGTCAGTATCCTGCATATTCAGGAGCGGCGTCAGACCCGCGTTTTTGTGCGTAAGGATACCTACAGCAAATTTGTTTCCTGTCTGGTGTATACGCCGCGGGATATTTATAACACCGAGCTGCGCTATAAAATCGAGTCTGTCTTGCGCGAAGAATTTGATGCGCTGGATATCGAATTCAATACCTATTTCTCGGAATCCATTCTGGCGCGTACCTATTTCCTGCTGCGCCTGAATCCGGATACGCAGGTCAACTTTGACGAAGACAAAATTGTCCGGCGCATCCGGCAGGTCGTGCGTTCCTGGCCGGATGATCTGCAGACGGCCCTGGCTGAGCAGGTGGGTGAGGAGTTGGGAAATCATCAGTTCCACCGCTACCGTGATGCGTTTCCGGCCGGCTACCGCGAAAAATTCACCGCCCGTACGGCGGTGGCCGATATCCAGCACATGGAATACCTCTGCGGTCAACCGCCGGGCGAGCTGGCGATGAGTTTCTACCGTGAGCTGGAAGAGGGGGGCAATGAACTGCGCTTCAAGCTGTTCAACCGTGGCGCCATTCTGCCGCTGTCAGACGTGATTCCGGTGCTGGAAAATCTCGGCCTGCGGGTGATGGGTGAGCATCCTTATGAAATTGTCTGCGCCGATGGACAGAAAATCTGGATTCATAACTTCCTGCTGCGTTACACCCTGTCCGACAGTATCAATATTGCCGGGGTAAAAAATCTGTTTCAGGAAGCCTTCAGCGCCATCTGGCATGGCCGCGCTGAGAACGATGGGTTTAACCGGCTGGTGCTGGGGGCGCAGCTGGGCTGGAAAGATATTGCCGTACTGCGTGCCTATGCCCGCTATATGAAGCAGATCCGTTTTGGTATTTCTGAAAGTTACATTGCCGAAACCCTGGGTCGATATATCAGTATCAGCGCCGGTCTGATCCGGCTCTTTCACCAGCGTTTTGATCTGCGGGATATTCCTCTGCAGCAGCGTGATACCGAAAGCGCGCAGTGTGAGCAGACACTGATTGATGCCCTCGACGGCGTTGAACAGCTGAACGAAGACCGTACCATCCGCCGTTATATTGAGCTGATCCGCTCGACGCTGCGCACCAACTATTATCAGCTGGATGCCGATGGCCGCGATAAAACCTATCTGGCCTTCAAAATGAATCCGTCCCTGATTTCCGATATGCCGCTGCCACGGCCGATGTTTGAAATTTTTGTTTATTCGCCGCGGGTGGAAGGTGTGCATCTGCGCGGTGGCCGGGTCGCCCGTGGTGGCCTGCGCTGGTCTGACCGCAGCGAAGATTTCCGCACGGAAATTCTCGGTCTGGTGAAGGCGCAGCAGGTGAAAAATGCGGTGATTGTACCGGTGGGGGCGAAAGGCGGCTTTATTGCCAAGTGCCTGCCCAAAGACGGCAACCGTGACGCCTTTATGGCCGAAGGTATTGCCTGTTATCAGACCTTTATCAGCGCCTTGCTGGATGTCACCGATAATCTGGTGGAAGGCAGCGTGGTGCCGCCGGAAAACCTGATCCGTCACGATGAAGACGACCCCTATCTGGTGGTGGCAGCCGATAAAGGGACGGCGACTTTTTCTGATATTGCCAACGAGATTGCTGTCAGACGTGGCTTCTGGATGGGTGATGCCTTTGCCTCCGGTGGCTCCATCGGTTACGACCACAAGAAAATGGGCATTACTGCCCGCGGTGCCTGGGTGTCGGTGCAGCGTCATTTCCGTGAAATCGGTATTAATGTACAGGATACCAATTTTACCGTGGTCGGAATCGGCGATATGGCTGGCGATGTGTTCGGTAATGGCATGCTGTTATCTGAGCATATCTGTCTGGTGGCGGCCTTTAATCATATGCATATTTTTATTGATCCGACGCCGGATGCTGCCAGCAGCTTCAGTGAACGCAGGCGATTGTTTGAACTGCCACGCTCCAGTTGGGATGACTACAACCGCGAGCTGATTTCCAAAGGTGGTGGCATCTTTTCGCGCGCGGCCAAACGCATCAGCATCACGCCGGAGATGAAAAAATGCTTTGCCATCAAGGCTGACTATCTGGCCCCGGCGGATCTGATTAACGCCATCCTCAAAGCCCCGGTGGATCTGATCTGGAACGGTGGTATCGGCACTTATGTGAAGGCGTCGTCAGAACGCCATTCGCAGGTGGGGGATAAAGCCAATGATGGTCTGCGCGTGAACGGTAATGAACTGCGAGCACGGGTTGTGGGCGAGGGCGGTAACCTCGGCATGACCCAGCTGGGGCGGATTGAATTCGGCCTTAATGGCGGTGCGTCTTACACCGACTTTATTGATAATGCCGGTGGCGTGGACTGCTCCGACCATGAAGTTAACATCAAAATTATGCTCAATGACGTGATGGACAGCGGTGATCTGACGCGTAAGCAGCGTAATGAAATCTTTATGAGTCTGACCGACGAAGTCGGCCAGCTGGTGCTGAACAATAATTACTGTCAGACCCAGGCCATTGCCCTGGCTTACCGCGACTGTCAGGTGCGGCTGGACGAATACGCGCGCCTGATCCGCGAATACGAAGCGCAGGGCAAACTTAACCGGGCGCTGGAATTCCTGCCCGGTGAAGATGTATTACTGGAGCGTAAAGCGGCATCGCTGGGGCTGACGCGGCCGGAACTGTCGGTGCTGGTGTCATACACCAAGGCCGATCTGAAAGAACAGCTGAACCGGCCGCAGATTACCGAAGATCCGTATATCGACCGTATTCTGGAAACGGCATTCCCGCAGGCGCTGAGCCGTCAGTTTCATGAGCCGCTGTACCGCCACCGTCTGCGTGGTGAAATTATTGCCACCCAGCTGGCCAATGACCTGGTCAACTACATGGGCATCACCTATGTTAACCGGCTGCATGATTCCACCGGGGCAACCATGTGTGATATCGCCGGTGGCTATATTACTGCGCGCGATATTTTCTCTATGGAAGATCACTGGCAGGCCATTACCGCGCTCGATTATCAGGTCGACACCGCGGTACAGGAAGACATGATGGTGGATCTGATGCGGCTGGTGCGGCGTGCTTCACGCTGGTTCCTGCGCAACCGCCGCGCGACCATGGATATTGGTGCGGAAGTAGAGCGCTTCCGCCCGGCGGTGCAGAACATCGCCGGTAATCTCGGCCAGATGCTGAAAGGGTCGGCGCTGGAACGCTGGCAACAGGCTTACGATACACGGGTGGCCGCCGGAGTGCCGGAAGCACTGGCGGCGATCACTGCCGGGGCATCCAATCTGTATTCTGTGCTGGGCATTATTGAAGCCGCTGATGTGACGGCACATCCGGTGGAAGAAGTGGCGGAAGCCTATTTTGAAATGGGCGAACATCTGTCACTGAACTGGTTTATGCAGCAGGTGAATGCGTTGCCATCGGTTACTCACTGGGAAGCGCTGGCGCGTGAGACCATGCGGGATGATCTCGACTGGCAGCAGCGGGCACTGACCGTCGGTATTCTCAGTGCGCAGCAACCGGGTGGTGCGCTGGCCGATGCCATCGCCTGCTGGGAGGAAGAGCAGGCCCCACTGGTGGAGCGCTGGCAGGCCATGCTCAGCGAACTGAAAGCCACTGAGGCGATCGAATTCCCCATGGTGTCGGTGGCGCTGCGTGAGTTGCTGGATCTGGCGCAGTCGAGCCGTCATCTGCAGAGTGCAGAGTCGCTGTAGTCAGACGCCGGAATTAACCCGCGGCGGCAATGAAGAGTTAAGCCGGCATTATTTGCCGGCCGGTGCATTGCGGTATGATAGGCAGCTTCATCCGTGCCGATCAGACGTTCATGTGCTCCATGATGCTATTTCATTACTGTGACCTGTTGCGCCCGCTGAGCAGCGGACGCTGTTTCCATTCTGATTGTCAGTGGCTGCCTGCGGAGGTTAGGCAGTGAATCAGCGCATTGTGGTCGATCTGGCCATTACCGCGGCCGAGTATCAGAGTTATTACAGCGGCAGCGTGCGTCAGGTGCTGGCTCATACCAGCGATGGCCGCCGCGTGCGCTTTCCGGCCAACATCCTGCAGCAGGTGGTGGACCACAGCGGCGTCCACGGCCGCTTTGCCATCGAATTTTCAGCGGACGGCAAATTTCTCGGTATATCACGCCTGCGCTGAATATTTGCCGCAAGTGGATCTTTTTTGTCCGCAGTCGTCTACAGCGGCCCTGCTCTGACATATAATGCCGCCGGTTTCACGTATACAGAGGTTGGTTATGGATTGGTATAGTCTGAGTCGCGCCGTTATGTTCCGCCTGAATGGCGAAACATCCCATGAACTGGGACTCGATATGCTGGGCGCCAGTGAGCGTCTCGGACTGCTGAAGTTGCTGGCCCCCCAGGTGGCCGGGCTGCCGGTGCAAGTGGCCGGTATTCAGTTTCCCAACCCGGTCGGTCTGGCCGCTGGTCTGGATAAAAACGGTGACTATATCGACGCCTTTGCCTGTCTGGGTTTCGGTTTTATCGAAATCGGTACCGTCACCCCGCGTCCGCAGCCAGGCAATCCGAAGCCGCGTCTGTTCCGTCTGCCGGAACGCCAGGCCATCATCAACCGTATGGGCTTCAACAACAAAGGCGTTGACCATCTGGTGGAACGGGTGAAAGCCTGTCATTACGACGGTGTGCTGGGCATCAATATCGGCAAAAACTTCGATACGGCGGTGGAAGACGCGGCCTCCGATTACCTGACCTGCCTCGATAAAGTGTATGAACACGCCACTTATGTGACGGTGAATATTTCTTCGCCTAACACGCCGGGACTGCGTACGCTGCAGTTCGGCGATTCACTGCGAGAGCTGCTCGACCCGATCAAAGAACGTCAGCAGCAGCTGGCGGCGGAATTCGGTTACAAGCCGGTGTTTGTCAAAATCGCACCGGATATGGAAGAAGACGATATCCATCTGGTGGCCGCTACCCTGATCAACAGCGGTATTGATGGTGTGATTGCCACCAATACCACGCTGTCACGTGAAGGTATTGAAGGGCTGCGTTATGCGGATGAACAGGGCGGCCTCAGTGGCGCGCCGCTGGAAGATCTGGCCACCGAAACCGTCAGCCATCTGTGCGAGGCTCTGGCGGGCAAACTGCCGGTGATCGGTGTGGGCGGTATTCTGGATGGTGCCGGAGCGGCAGAGAAAATCCGTGCCGGGGCGCAGCTGGTGCAGATTTACAGCGGTTTTATCTATCGCGGCCCGCAGCTGATTGCGGAAGCGGTGGATGCCATCGCGGCGTTACGCTCAGAAAGCTGACAGAAAAAAAGCCCTGCAGTGCAGGGCTTTGCTTCCTTGGAGGGGAAGCTTCGGAGAGCGGGCGCAGGCCCGTTTGGATCAGACCGCGATTTTATGAATACCAGAAACGCCGGTATAGCCATCCCAGTTGTCAGCCCGGCCGGAACGCCAGCCTGCGAGCCAGGCGTCCCGGTTTGGTCCCGGTGGAGCCAGATCTTTTGAACGGCGCTGTACCCCCGCGCGATAACCACGTGCAAAAGCTCTTTCCTGCATGTCGCGTTTCTGTTTTTTCATAGAAAGCATCCTCGCTTGGTTTTTGGCTTCTTGTACTTACTGTGAGGTCACTTCAGCGGCAAAGTTTCGCTGACCAACAACAGTTCTAACAAAGCCGGGCGGGGATTGTTAATTATTTATTACTTATAAGCGTCGCTTTTGTTACAGCCATACGCTATTTGACGGAACAGGGTTTGTGGACATGCTGAATGACACACAGAATACGCCGATGACCTGGCTGGCCAGTTGTGCCAAGGGGCTGGAGTCGTTGTTGGCTGATGAAATCAGGCACTTAGGCGGTGAAGTTGAACGGGAAACGCATCTCGGCGTGATCTGGCGCGGCGATCTGGTGCTGGCTTACCGTTTTTGTCTGTGGAGCCGGCTGGCCTCACGGCTGCTGCTGCCGTTACAGGAAAGTCAGGTAGACAATATTGAGGAACTCTACGAAACGGCGCGGAATGTTGACTGGCCGGCGGTGTTTCCGCTGAAAGCGACTTTCCGCATTGATTTCCGTGGGCGTACGTCGTTTATCAACAATACCCAGTTTGGTGCACAGAAGATCAAAGACGCCATTGTCGACCGTTTCCGTGACGATACCGGTAACCGGCCATCGGTAGACAAAGACGGCGATATCCGCATTGAAGCCCAGCTGCGCAAGGGCAAACTCTTCCTCTATCTGAATGTCAGCGGCGAGAGTCTGCACCGCCGTGGCTACCGCCTGCAGCCGGGTAAGGCGCCACTGAAGGAAAACCTCGCCGCTGCCATCCTGATCCGTGCCGGCTGGCCGCAACTGGCCGCGCAGGGCGGGCACCTGGTCGATCCTATGTGTGGTTCCGGTACTCTGCTGATGGAAGCCGGCATGATGGCAGCCGACATTGCACCGGGCCTGAACCGGCGCAAATGGGGCTTTGAAAGCTGGAAGCAACATGATCACGAAACTTGGCTGGCGGCGGTGGAAGACGCACGTCAGCGCCGGACGGCCGGTCTGAAAGCGATGACTAACCGTCTGTATGGCTTCGATATTGATGCCGAACAGCTCAATGCTGCCAATGGTAACCTGGCGCGTTCCGCGCTGGCCGGGCGCATTCATTTTGAACGCCGCCCGGTCGATCAGCTGCGTATTCAGAAAGAAACCATTGAACAGGGAGGCCTGCTGGTCTGTAACCCGCCGTATGGGGAGCGCCTCAGTGAACTGCCGCAGCTGGCGCCTCTGTATCAGCAGTTGCACGATGCTGCCATGGGCATGCCACAGTGGCGGCTGGCGGTGTTCACCGCCAACGTTGATCTGGCGAAAAGCATCCGCCGGCCGCTGGAGAAACGCTACCGGCTGCTGAACGGCAAGATTGATACCCAGCTACTGTTGTTTGGCGCTGCCGATGAGCGCTCCTCATTGCCCCAGCCGTCGATGATCCGTGGTCCGGTGGAGGCGTTCGCCAATCGTCTGAAAAAGAACCTGAAACCACTGCAGAAGTGGGCACGGCGCGAAGCGGTGCACTGCTACCGTCTGTACGATGCTGATATTCCGGAATACGCCGTGGCGGTTGACCGCTATGAGGACTGGCTGCATGTGCAGGAGTACGTACCGCCGAAATCTGTGGATGAAGCGAAGGCCGAGCGCCGCCTGCTGGATGTGCTGGCCGTGCTGCCGGAGGTTACCGGTGTGGCGGCGGAGCAGATTGTGCTCAAGCGCCGTGAACGCCAGAGCGGCCATAAGCAGTATGAAAAGCAGAACGCGGAGAAGCATTTTTTCACTGTGCAGGAAGGGCAGGTGAAGCTGCGCGTGAATCTGAAGGATTATCTGGATACCGGTCTGTTCCTTGACCACCGGCCAACACGGTTGCAGATTGCGGCTGAGGCTGCCGGTAAGCGTTTTCTCAACCTGTTCTGCTATACCGCCACCGCCAGTGTGCATGCGGCGGTGGCCGGCGCACACTGTACCAGCGTGGATATGTCGCGTACTTACCTGAACTGGGGACGGGACAACTTTGCCCTGAACGGACTGGCAGCGGATGAGCATGAGTTCGTGCAGGCCGACTGCCTGCAGTGGCTGAAAGACTGCAACGAACGCTATGACCTCATCTTTATGGATCCGCCGACGTTCTCCAACTCCAAGCGGATGGAAGGGGTGCTGGATATTCAGCGTGATCATGTCACGCTGATCCGTGATGCCATGCGCTGTCTGAATCCGGGTGGAAAACTGATTTTTTCCACCAACCTGCGCCGCTTTGATATGGATGAGGATGCACTAAAAGAGTTCGGAATTAAGAATGTAAGTTCCAGGTCGGTGCCATTTGACTTCGCCCGGCGGCCGAATATTCACCACTGCTTTCATATATCTTACCGCTGACCACAAAAACTGCACGCCTCCAGCGCCCGCTGGCACTGGAAGTGTGCAGGATTCTTCTTGTTTGTCCCTGCAATACGACGCAAAGATGACAATTCTGGTACGGAACCTGCTAAATCGGGTGTCTGGAATATTTTTGTGCACATTTGTGGTGTGGCTGTGTATTCCGGGCACTCTGCCGGGGCGTTGACCGGGCAGAGGCTGACGATCACAAAACAGAACAAGAGTGAGGATCAAGGTGGAAACAATCGACGTGAGCAGCATCAACAGCGCCGTTGAAACGTTAATGCAGAGCGCCAACACCCTGTTTATTCTGATCGGTGCCGTGATGGTACTGGCCATGCATGCAGGCTTTGCGTTTCTTGAAGTGGGTACCGTGCGCCACAAAAACCAGGTCAATGCGCTGGTTAAAATCATCACCGACTTCGCTGTCTCGACCCTGGCCTATTTCTTTATCGGCTATCAGATCGCCTACGGGGTCAATTTTTTCAGCGGGGCTGATCAGCTGATTGCCAATAACGGCTACGATCTGGTCAAATTCTTCTTCCTGCTGACCTTTGCCGCCGCGATTCCGGCGATTGTTTCCGGCGGTATTGCCGAGCGGGCAAAGTTCTATCCGATTCTGCTGGCGTCGGCGCTGACCGTCGCCTTTGTTTATCCTTTATTTGAAGGCCTGATCTGGAACGGCAACAGCGTGTTCGGCTTTGGTT
Organism: Pseudomonadales bacterium; assembly: GCA_963682115.1. GTDB lineage: Bacteria > Pseudomonadota > Gammaproteobacteria > Pseudomonadales > Oceanobacteraceae > Venatoribacter. The sequence goes on from OY821639.1 coordinate 3,563,635, forward strand.
TCCAGAGCTGGCTGGAAAACAGCTTTGGTGCCGGCTTTCATGATTTTGCCGGTTCCGTGGTGGTGCATGGCGTTGGCGGCTGGATTGCCTTTGCCGCCGTCTACCTGCTGGGCTCGCGTAAGGGCCGTTACCGTGATGGCCGCGTCGTGGCCTTTGCCCCGTCCAATATTCCATTCCTGGCGTTGGGTGCCTGGGTACTGGTGGTCGGCTGGTTCGGTTTTAACGTGATGTCAGCGCAGACGCTGGATGGCATTTCCGGGCTGGTCGCAGTGAACAGCCTGATGGCCATGGTGGGCGGTACTGTCATTGCCATGCTGGTGGGTAAAAATGACCCGGGCTTTATTCATAATGGTCCGCTGGCTGGTCTGGTGGCGGTGTGTGCCGGCTCCGATATTATGCACCCGCTCGGTTCGCTGATTGTCGGTGGTGTGGCCGGCGCACTGTTTGTGTTCGTGTTTACCCTGGCGCAGAACCGCTTCCCCAAATTTGACGACGTGCTCGGTGTCTGGCCGCTGCATGGCCTGTGTGGTGCCTGGGGTGGTATTGCGGCCGGTATCTTTGGTTCAGAAGCGCTGGGCGGTCTTGGTGGCGTCAGCCTGATGTCGCAGATTCTCGGCACCATCGCCGGTATTCTGGTGGCTGTGATCGGTGGTTTTATTGTTTATGGACTGATCAAGGCCATCAGTGGCATCCGCCTGGATGAAGAACAGGAGTTCAACGGTGCCGACCTGACGATCCATAAGATTGTTGCCACCAGTGAAGACTGAGCGCAACGCGGATTAAGCGTTAAGCAGAACAGGCACCTTCGGGTGCCTGTTTGCTTTCTGACAACTCCGGGCGTTTCTGCCCCTGTTCAGATAACCGCAGTAAAACATTCCAGTTGTGGTGGGCCCATATAGATGTCCTTGCGGCTGCCACCGGCATTGGCGTGGGCTTTGCGGAAGGTTTCGGACTTGGTCCAGGCAATGAAGTCGGCTTCTGAATCCCATACGGCGTGGGAGGAAAACAGGGTGTGGTCGTCGTTGCTGGCGCCCTGCAGCAGATGGAATTCACGGAAGCCGGGCACATCCTGCAGGTAGGAGTCACGGTTCTTCCAGATGTCGATAAAGTCCTGTTCGCAACCGGGTTTTATTCTGAAACGGTTCATTGCAATGTACATGCTCACTCCTCTGGCGGGGTCTCTGGCGGTGGCTGAAAGCCGCCTGCTGTTCACTGAAAACGTATCGGCAGAACATAACGGTGGCGGCGGCCGGCGGTCAAACAGAAACACTGTTGCGCTGTATCAACGGATGCCGGTGGCGGCAGGATTAGTCTTTGGGCAGTGGATGGGAGCAGCGGCGATGGCAACAAAACAGATTCTGATTATTCAGGGACATCCGGACAGCTCAGTGGAACACCTTGGCCATCTGCTGGCGGAAGCGTACGTCCGTGGCGCACAGCAGGCCGGTCATCAGCTGGAGCAGATTGAGGTAGCGACGCTGGATTTTCCGGTACTGCGCAGCCAGGACGAGTGGAAGAACGGTGACCCGGCGGCGGATATCTGTGCGGCCCAGCAGGCACTGCGGCGGGCGACACATATTGTGATTTTTTATCCGCTCTGGCTGGGGGGAATGCCGGCGTTGCTGAAGGCATTTCTGGAGCAGCTGCTGCGCCCGGGGTTTGCCTTTCAGTACGGTAAAAACGGCAGCTGGCATAAGGACCTGCACGGCCGTTCGGCACGGGTGGTGGTGACGATGGGCATGCCCGGGCTGGTGTACCGCTGGTTTTACCGTGCCCATACCTTACGCAGTCTGGTGCGTAATATTCTGTCGTTTACCGGCATCGGCCCGACGCGCACGGAGGTGATCGGCATGGTGGAAGCGATGCCGCCGGCACGTCTGCAGCGGCTGCTTGCGCGCATGGAGGCGTTCGGCCGGCGCGGCGTTTAGGTGGGGCAATCAGGCGTCTGTTGCTGCACCTGACTGCCGTTGTGGTTACTGGCGCGCCGGGCTGGCGATACGGTGGCTCATAGCATACAGCACCGGCACCACACCCAGCGTCAGGATGGTGGCGAAGCCCAGGCCGAAGGCAATCACCACTGCCATGGCGCTGAAGAAGGGATCGAACACCAGCGGCAGCATGCCCAGAATGGTGGTTAACGCGGCCATGGTGACCGGCCGCAGACGGCTGACGGAGGCATGGAACACGGCGTCATACGGCGGCCGTCCTTCATCCAGTTCCAGCCGGATCTGATCCACCAGCACAATCCCGTTTTTGATGATCATGCCCGACAGGCTGAGGAAGCCGAGCAGCGCCATAAAGCCGAACTCGGCTCCCAGCAACAGCATACCGGCTGTCACGCCGATAATGGCCAGTGGCACGCAGGCCCAGATCACCAGCGAGCTGCGCAGTTCGTTGAACAGCAGCACGGTGATAATAAACATCAGCAGGTAGCCCATCGGCAGGGAGGCAAACAGACTTTTCTTGGCGTCGGTGGACGATTCATATTCGCCGCCCCAGCTGAGTTCGTAACCCGGTGGCAGATCAATGGCTTCGATCTGTGGCCGCAGGCGACGGAACAGCGAGTCGGCGGTCTGCTCTGAATCCAGAGCCGGGTCGGCAAAAACGCGGATGGTGCGTTTGCGGTCACGGCGGCCGATGATGGGGTCTTCAAACACCACATCAAAGCGTTCAACCACCTGACCGATGGGAATATAGCGGCTGAATACCGGACTCCAGATCTGCAGTTCCGATAAGCCACTGATATCCAGCCTCTCGTATGCCGGTGGCCGCGCGACAATGGGTTTCAGGGTGGTGCCTTCGCGGTACAGGCCGATGGTTTTACCGGAGAAACTCAGTTGCAGCAGGTCGTCGAGGTCCTGCTTGCTGATACCGGCGCGGCGGGCGTTGTCTTCATTGAATACCGGGCGGATGACCTTTTTCTTTTCCCGCCAGTCGTGGCGGATGTTATCGGTATCCGGATCGGCGTAGAGAATGGCTTTGGTCTGCTCGGCCAGCAGGCGCAGCTGCTCTTCGTCCGGGCCGGAGAAACGCGCTTCGATTTTGGCCGCTGACCCCGGGCCGATCTGCAGACGTTTGAATTTCACGAAGGCATCCGGCATGGCGCCGGCAGCCCAGTCGCGTGCCTGCTCAATCAGCGTGGGAATCTGCTCACGTTCCTGCATCCGCACCATCACCTGGGCATAGGCCTGATACTGCTTTTCCGGGGCGTAGGTGAGCATAAAGCGCTGTTCACCCTGACCGACGGTGGAGGCGGTGAATTCCACATGCGCCTGATCACGGAAATAATGTTCCATGGTCAGTGCCCGTTCCTGGGTGGCGCGGATATCTGAGCCTTCCGGCAGCCAGATGTCGACCAGGAACATGGGCGTGTTGGACGGCGGGAAGAAGCTCTGTTTGACAAATTTGAAGCCCACCACGGCAATCACCAGCAGGACCATCATCAGTGCCATGGTCAGGCCGCGGTGATGCAGCATCCGCTGCAGCAGGGTGCGGTACAGATCGTACATAAAACCGTGGTACGGATCGCTGTCCTGCGCAGTTTGCGGCTGTTCCTTCAACAGCAGATGACAGAGGAAAGGCGTCAGCGTGATGGCGGTAATCCAGCTGAACAGCAGCGAAATCAGCAGCACGTAAAACAGCGAACCGACAAATTCGCCGGTGGAGTCGGGTGACAGACCGATCGGTGCAAAGGCGGTGACGGCGATGACGGTAGCACCGAGCAGCGGCCACTGGGTCTGACGCACAATATCGTATGCGGCTCTGGTGCGCGATAGCCCGCGTTGCAGGCCGACCATAATGCCTTCGGTGACCACCAGTGCGTTATCCACCAGCATACCGAGGGCAATAATCAGCGCGCCGAGGGAAATGCGGTGCAGCTGGATGTCCAGGGTTTTCATGGCGATAAAGGTGCCGAGAATGGTCAGCAGCAGGATCACGCCGATAATAAAACCGGCCCGCAGGCCCATAAAAACCAGCAGTACGGCAATCACGATGAGTACGGATGCCAGCAGGTTGAGAATAAAACCGGTGGACGAGGCATCCACTTCGGCGGGCTGGTCATACAGCGTGTGCAGTTCAATGCCCAACGGGCGGTCTGCATCCAGCTGCTGCAGTTTTGCCCGCAGCTGCTCACCGACTTCCACCACGTTAACGCCGGTATTGAAGGCGACACCGAGGCGCAGCGAGGCCTGGCCGCGGTAATTGGTCAGATGGCCGGGTACTTCGGCGATGCCGGCAGAAATGGTGGCGATATCGCGCAGAAAAATCAGTTTAGCGGAGCCCGCCTGACTGACCAGCAGATCGCCCAGTTCCTGCACGCTGTGAAATTCGCCGGTGGGGTGAATGCGGATGTATTCATCGCCGACCCGGATATTGCCGGCGCTCTGCACGGTATTCTGCGTCTGCAGCAGCTGATACAGACGCGACAGCGGAATACCCAGGTTGGTCATACGCTCGCGCGAAATATCAATAAACACCTGCTCCTGCTGGCTGCCGGTAATATTAATCTTGGCGATGCCATCCAGCACCGACAGTTCGCGCTTCAGGTAGTCGGTATAATCGCTCAGTTCCTCGTAGCTGTAATCCGGTCCGGTGATGGCCAGCAGCACACCGTACACATCACCGAAATCGTCCATCACGATGGGCGTACCGGCGCCTGGTGGCAGGGATGAGGTTTTATCATTCACCTTGCGCCGCAGTTCGTCCCAGATCTGGGGTAACTGGTGCGATTTATAGGTCGGTTTGATCTTCAGGTGAATCTGCGAAAAGCCGGCCCTGGATACCGAATCGACATAATCAATATAAGGCAGTGACTGCACCGCATTTTCCAGTGGCGCTGTGACTTCTTCTTCCACCTGCAGCGGGCTGGCACCTGAGTAATAGGTGATGACCATGGCTTCCTTGATGGTGAACTGCGGATCTTCCAGCCGGCCAAGGCCGAGATAACTGAGCAGGCCGCCTGCGAGCAGAATGACCAGCATCATCCAGCTGGTGGTACTGTGGCGGATAAAATAGGTTGCGCTGTTCTGACCGCTCATGTCAGAGCCCCCGTTCTTTGATCCAGGGGCGGATGCGCATGCCTTCGTGGGCCTGATGCACCCCGGCAGCAAGAATGGTTTCCCCCGGCTGCAGGCCGGACAGCACCTGAATGCCGGTGGCCGTCAGCTCACCGGCCACCACATTGCGGCGCGTCAGGGTCATATCCGGCTGTACGACCCACACCTGAGCTTCGGCGGTGCCGGCCGGCTGCTGCTCTGACTGGAATACCGCGGCTGACGGCACGGTCGCGATGTTGCGGTTGCTGCTGACCACCTGTGACAGGTCGACATACACGCTGGCGCTCATGCCGGGCAGTACATTCAGCGACGGCGGACGCTCCATGGTCAGGGTGATGGTAAAGCTGCCGGTGGCGGCATCGGCCTGGGCGGTATGTTCTTTATAGGCGGTGGCAAACTGCTGGCCGGGCAGGGCTTCAAATTCCACCATCGGGCGGTAATCGGTGTTGCCTTTGCGGGTCAGCTGGGCCATCAGGTTTTCCGGAACCTGCAGGCGGATTTCCAGCTGATCTTTAGCCTGCATCATGACGATGGTTTTGCCGGCTGCCACCGGCTGGTGGTTGTCGGCATAGATTTCCGCCACCACGCCGGAGTAGGGGGCTTTCAGTGTGGTGTAAGACAGATCGGTGCGGGCGGCCGCCAGCGCAGCTTTGCTGATATCCAGCTCTGCTTTGCTCTGATCGTACTGGGATTTGGAAATCTGGCCGCGCTGATACAGGTCTTCGATGCGCTGGAACTGTGAGAGGGCCAGCTCATAGCGGGCTTTGCGGTCATCGACCTGCAACTGATAATCCGCTGGGTCCAGTTGGGCGAGTACATCGCCGCGGCTGACTTCCTGACCGTCTTTAACCGGCAGCTTCATCAGTTCGCCACTGACGCGGAAGGCCAGTGGTGCCCGTTCAGCGGCCTGTACCTGGGCCGGGAAGCGGCGCATCAGCTGCTGGTCAGGCTGGTGTACCCGATACACCTTGGCCGGATGAATACGGGTAACGGCGGCTTCGGGTTCCTGACTGCTGCAACCGGGCAGCAGCAGGGTGCAGGTCAGGGCCAGTAAGGCGGCCGGGCGGAGGCTGAGCGTCATTATATTGTTCTCTCCGGTGAGCGGGTCCGGCGCCGGGACATGCGTCCGCAGCGGCTGAAAAGTCCGTCATTTTATGTCAGGGGGCGGGGGATCACATCCATTGTTGGATAAATAATTGGTTTAAAAATCGCAACAAAAAGTCTGTTATCTGCAACGGGATGGCTGGATTTAACTGGTTTACAGAAGATTGTCTGAATTTCAGGCGTAATCAGCCGTGCAGTAGCCGGGAAAAGTAGGCGGGGACGATATCGCCGGCGCGGCCGTACTGATGTTCGCCGAAGGCATCTTCCACGTTAGACGGTTCCAGATTCAGCTCCACGGTGTGAGCGCCGGACTGACGCGCGACTTCGACAAAGCCTGCTGCCGGATAGACATGCCCTGAGGTGCCGATACTGACAAACAGGTCGCACTGCTCCAGCGCGGCGTAAATTTTGTCCATATACAGTGGCATTTCACCGAACCAGACAATGTGCGGCCGCAGACTGGGTTGGCCACAGCAGGGGCAGAGCACACTGTTGCTGATGTCGCCGTCGTGATGGTGCACCTGGCCACTGGTCAGACAGCGGGCTTTCAGCAGTTCGCCGTGCATGTGCAGCAGGTGGCGGCTGCCGGCGCGGTCATGCAGGTCATCGACATTCTGGGTGACGAGCAGGAAATCGCCCTGAAACTCCTGTTCAAACAGCGCCAGAGCGGTATGAGCAGCATTGGGCTGGACCGCTTTCAGCTGCGCCCGGCGGGCGTTGTAGAAATTCTGCACCAGCTGTGGGTTACGCAGAAAGGCTTCCGGGGTTGCCACATCTTCCACCCGGTGGTTCTCCCACAGGCCGTCACCGTCGCGGAAGGTTTTAAGACCGGACTCGGCGGAAATACCGGCACCGGTCAGCACCACAATACGGCGGAAGTCGCGGTTGGCAGTGTGACTCATGGCATTATTCCTGTTCATGGCCGGTGAAGTGATCGGCAAAGAAAGCACGGATTTCTTCAGCCCGCTGCAGGGCATCGTTAAATCCGAGATCAATCAGGGTGCGGCAGAAGCCCTGGGAAAACAGCAGATAACTGAGAATGCCGGAGCCACTGTGGCTGCTGTTGCCACTGCCGCGCAGCGCCAGCTTTAATGCCCGTGGCAGCTCGTCGGCGTGTTCGCCGGCCAGGTCGTCAATGGAACAGCTGGGGCTGATTTCCAGCAGTTCGATGGGCTTCAGCTCCATCGCTTCCTTGCGTCGGGCTGAGGCGGGGATTTTTTCCAGGGTGCGGTTAATGCGGCGCAGACGTTCAACATCGGTTTCCATGCTGTCGAGGAAAGCGGCGTTGAGCATATGGCCCATCATTTTTGCCGGCGATGGGTATTCTGTGCTTTCGGTGCGTTGTTTGCGGCGGTGAGCGCTGCCACTGACCCCGATCACCAGAATTTTTTCTGCGCCGAGATGAACCGCCGGACTGAGCGGTGCCAGCTGGCGCACGGCGCCATCGGCGAAATATTCGCGGTGAATTCTGACCGCCGGAAAAATCATCGGAATGGCGGATGAAGCCATCAGGTGGTCGAGGGTAATACGGCTGCGCACACCGATGCGGCGCTCACGCTGCCAGTTGTTGATGCTGTAATGGCCCTGATAAAAACTGACGGATTCACCGGTTTCCAGACCGGAACAGTTGACTGCAATGGCATGCAGGGCGCCGTTGTCGATGGCCGGCTGGATATCGGCGAATTTGATCACATCACTGAGCAGACCGCGTAGTGGGGTGTTGTCGAGCAGGGACACCACATCATTGCGGTAACTGCGGCCGATCAGCAGGGAGCGGGTCAGACGGGCGACGGAGCCGGATACACCGGGCAGGTCGGTGCGGTAAATATGGTCACAACTGAAGTTCATCCAGATGCGTTCCAGGTGGCGGATACCGATGCGGTAGTTTTCGGCATAACTGGCGAGGGCGACGCCGTTAATGGCCCCGGCTGAGGTGCCGGAAATAATATCGAAGGGGTTGTAGGTGCCTTTCGGCAGAATGCGGTGAATGGCTTTCAGTACACCGACCTGATAGGCGGCGCGGGCGCCACCGCCGGACAGAATAAGTCCTGTTTTTCTGACTTCCAACGTCTGACCCCGTGTGGTTGGCTGGCGGGTTTATGATCTGCCGTATTTTACTGTCAGTATAGTGCATAATGCACATCCCCGTCCTGACGCGCAGGGCGGACCCGGGCGAATGGTTTTACAGGAGAATGAGATGTTTACCGGAATTGTACAGACGAAATTACCGGTGCTGGCGCTGGAGAAAAAAGACGACTTCGCCACCCTGACTTTTGAATTCAGTGCCGCCATGCTGGACGGCCTGAAAAGCGGTGCGTCTGTGGCAATCAACGGTACCTGCCTGACGGTGCGCCTGATTGATGGCCAGCGTGTCAGCTTTGATGCCATTGGCCAGACGCTGAAAGTGACCAATCTGGGCGCGCTGACAACCGGCTGTGTGGTCAATATTGAACGTGCCGCGCGTTTTGGAGACGAAATCGGCGGCCATCTGTTGTCCGGCCATATTATGGATCAGGTCAGCGTACTGGCCGTGGCAGACAGTGCTGATAACCGGGTGGTGTGGATGGAGCGTCCGGCGCATCTGGCGCCGTTTCTGCTGGACAAAGGCTTTGTCGCGCTGAATGGCTGCAGTCTGACCATTGCGGCAGTGGAGGCTGACCGTTTCAGTGTGCATCTGATTCCGGAAACGCGCGACGTCACCACATTCGGTGAAGTGGCTGTCGGTGACCGTATCAATGTGGAAGTGGATGCCCAGACCCAGGCGGTGGTGGAAACCGTCAGACAGCTGCTGCATGACCCGGATGTGGCGGCCAGGCTGAGCGGAAAGCACTGACAGGGCGGGTAACACCCGCCCCCGGCAGCGCTATCAGAGGCTTTTCAGATAGTTGATGATGTCGCCGGATTCGTACATCCAGGTTTCTTCACCATCATTATCGATCAGCAGGCACGGGACGGTGGTGCGTCCGGTAGCCTTGTGTTGCTGTGCGCTGAAGGAACGGTCCTTCATCACGTTACGTTTTTCAACGTCAACCTTAATCTCCGGCAGAGTGCGCAGAACACGCTGGCAGAAAGGGCAGGCATCATAGTAGTACAGAGCGTATTTCATAACTATCCCCCGATGAGTTCAGAATGGATTATACCCAACTGGTTATACTTTTCCTGATTGCAATTGCAGCCAATTGGTTTTCAGCGCTGGCCGGCGGTGGTGCCGGGCTGATTCAGCTGCCGTTGCTGATCTTTCTGGGGCTGCCGTTTCCGCTTGCGCTGGCGACCCATAAGGTCGCTACGGTGGCGCTCGGGCTGGGGGCGACAGTGCGCCATCTGCGTGAAAAACATCTGCAGCGCTGGCTGCTGGTGCTGATTGTGGTGGCCGGGGTGCCCGGTGTTGTCGCCGGGGCACTGCTGATTCTGGGCTTTGAGCCGCGCAGCGGAGAAATTGCTCTGGGTCTGCTGACCTTGGCGCTGGCAGTGTATTCCTGGCTCAGTCCGGAGCTGGGGCTGCAGGCTGAAAAGAAACACCGTTCTCCGGGCGGAATTGTCGCCGGTGGGGTGGTGTTGCTGCTGATCGGGGTGGCGAACGGAGCACTGTCTGCCGGCAGTGGGCTGTTTGTGACGCTGTGGCTGGTGTATTGGTTTGGTCTTGATTACCGCACTGCGGTGGCGCAGACACTGGTGGCGGTGGGTCTGGGCTGGAATGGCGCCGGGGCCCTGACCATGGGGGTGGCGGCGGAAATCCAGTGGAGTTGGATACCGGTGCTGATCGCCGGTTCGCTGATTGGTGGCTATCTGGGGGCCAACAGCTCACTGGCTGCCGGCAACCGCACCATTAAGCGGGTTTATGAGGTGGTAACGCTGGCGGTGGCGGTGAAGCTTCTGGCCGCTCCGTGGCTGTAAGGGCCGCTGCCGGCAGCCATTTGTGTACCATGCTGCGTACCGATTCCATCGATACCGGTTTGCTCAGGTAGTCACTCATCCCTGCATCCAGACAGCGCTGTTCGTCACCGGACATGGCATTGGCGGTGACGGCAATCACCGGCCGGTCACTCTCAGGCAGGTTGGCAGCACGGATACGGTGCGTGGCTTCAAAGCCATCCATCACCGGCATCTGGCAGTCCATAAAAATCAGGTCGTAATGATATTTACGCTGGCTTTGCAGTAATTCCAGCGCACGTTCGCCGTTGTCGGCCACATCGGTTTCAATATGCATCCGGTTGAGCATGGAATTCAGCACCCGCTGATTGACCGTGTTGTCTTCCACCACCAGCGCCCGGCCACGGATATGTTCGATGGCCACAAAGCCGGCGCTGGGTTCAGGCTGGCGCAGGGCGCCGTGGTCGGCGTTACCCAGTGGCTGCACCGGCAGTTTAATCCGCACCCGGGTGCCCTGATGCTTTTCGCTGTGGATGGTGACTGTGCCCTGCATACAGTGACAGACGGCTTTGACCAGGGACAGGCCGATGCCCAGCCCCTGATACTGACGCTGCATGGATGTATCGCCCTGGCACAGGTAATCCTGAATTCGGCTCAGTTCCGATGAGGTCATGCCGATGCCGGTATCACGGATCAGAATATCCAGACAGGGCATGCCCTGCAGCTGGCCGAAGCCGGTTTCCATCACCACATTACCGTGCTCGGTGAATTTCACCGCGTTTTCCAGCAGGGCCTTGATGGCGTGGCGGATACATTTGATGTCGGCACGGATCATCGGCGGCAGGTCGGGGGCGAATGTCAGCTCAAAGCCGATCTGTTTTTCCCGGCATTTTTGCTGAATGGCTTCCGATGCGCTGCGGATCGCCGGCTGCAGTTCGACAGTTTCCGGTGCCAGAATCCGGTTGCCGGCCTGCAGTTCGGTGTAGGTCAGCACGTTATCCACTAAGTCCAGCATATCAGCGGCGCTTTCGCGGGCGTCCTGCAGCGTGGCTTGCAGTGCCGCTCCCTGTTCATCCCCGGCCAGTTCCAGTGAGCCGATAATGCCGTTCAGCGGGGTGCGGAATTCGTGACTGATTGTGGCAAGAAAATCATTTTTCAGCCGGTTGGACTCGGCCAGACGCCGGGCGCGTTCTTCCAGTTCTTTTTTCACCCGTTCTTCGGCCTGCAGTTTGGCATGTTGCAGAATTTTAATCCGGTCGGCGAGGGCGAAAGACAGCAGCACAATTTCGATACTGCTGCCGAATTTGCTGGCATGGATGGTCCACAGGTTATTCGGCAGGTAACCCAGCATCATACCGATGGTAATCATGCCACCGATAATCAGCATGACCCAGGCGGCGAGAAAATAACGTGCCTGACTCTGGCCTTTGATCAGCATGGAAATTGAGGCGTAAAAAACCGTGGCGAGGAAAATCACCACTACGAATTTGCCGGTGCTCATGACGGTGGCGGTATCAAACAGGAACGAACTGACGCAGATGGCTGCCGACAGCAGCAGGCAGAAACGCAGCGCCAGATCCGCATAGCGGTGATGAATCTGAGTCTGCAGGAAGCCCCGGGTAAAGGTGCTGCCGAATACTCCGACCAGACCAATAGTCAGCGGTACTGCCAGTTGCTGGAACCAGGGGGAGTCCGGCCAGATAAACTGATAACCCAGGCCGCTGGTGGCCAGCTGCAGGGTGGCAAAGGCGGCGATATAACCGATGTAATGCAGGTAATTGGTGTCGCGGATGCTGGTCCAGAGGAAAAAGTTATACAGGAAAATAACCAGCATCATGCCGTAATACAGACCCAGACCATATTGTTCGTTACTGCGCTGATCGACGAAATGATTCACTTCCCAGAAATTCAGCGGCACCTGCATGGAGCTGCTGGTTTCGACATTGATCAACAGGCGCTGCCAAGGATGTTCGCGGAAATTCAGCGGCACAATAAAATTACGGTGGGTGAAAGGCCGGTCGGCAAATGGGTGCAGATCGCCGAGCGGATATTCGCGGATCAGCTGATTATTTTTATCCAGCAGATATATGTTAACCACATCCAGCAGAGGGTAATTGATTTCCAGTAACCACTCTTCGTCCGCACTCTGGCTGCCGTCAACATCAAGCCGCAGCCAGTAGGCGGAAGCGGTAAACCCTTCGTTAAATACGGCTTTCGGATAGGCTTGAAGGGGGATGTTCTGCTCCAGCAGATAAGGCAGAGACCACTGGCCCAGCGGGTCTTCAATATAATAGAGCGCACCAGTGCTGGTGTAGTGAGGTGTCTGTGGTGACAGGATGATGTGAGCGGAATTGGCTGGCGCGGCCAGTAACGGCTGAACAAACAGCAGCAGAATAGTGACAATGATTATTCTGCTGAGCCGGTCGGCGGTGGTTAACATCCTGTTCTGCATGAGCGCGTCATCTGCCTGAGTCCGTTCCGGCCGTGACCGGTTTTATTGGCTGCTGTTTATCTGGCCTCTGGCTACCTGCGGCCACAGCGATAATAGTCCAAGTATAAACCACAATACGGCTCCGGCCCCACCTCCGGAGGAGGATGACGAGGATACCGGGTCGTAAGGCTCTGTTGCTGTGCTTGCAGTGACCAGCTCCAGGGTGACGTTCAGCAGCTGTTCAGAGAGTGAGGTATCCAGTGTGATTTCCGTGGCTTCTGCCTGACTGTGACTGACGGCCAGATAAACCGGAGCGACGCCAGTCAGACCGCCCTGCCAGCGGTAACGTACGGTAGTACTGCTGATACTGATGACGCTCAGTGTTTCATTGCTGTTGTCACTGAACCAGAGTGTCAGCTGCGGGTTCTCATCAAGAAAGGTAAAACCGCTGGCCGAAACAATGCCGTACAGCGTGTAAGCCGGGTCTGCCCTGATCAGGGTGACGCCGGCTTCGCTGTCGCCGGCATTGATAGTGACACTGCCGGAGTGGTAACCGTCGGCGCTGGCGCTCAGCGTTATCTCTTCATCCGGCAGTTGCATGCTGACACTGCCGTCGCTGCCGCTGGTGACACTGGCCGGCAGATTCCAGAGGCTGAAGCGTCCGTCATCGCTGCTGATGTCGGCCTCAGCAATAGGGTTGCCGTCGCTGTCGCTCACACTGAAAAGCACGTTGCGGGGCAGGGCAAATCCGAGTGTGCTATCAGAATCCGGAATATTGCTGGCACTGGCGGTTATTGTGGTGGACAGGGCCGTGGTCAGCGCCGGATCGGTAACCAGCAGCACGGTTGCCGGGTTAAAGGCGGCGGCATCATCGGCGGCGGTAACCAGGGTAGTGGCAGCACCGTCAGCCGTCGCAAAGCTCAGGCCGCTGTCAGTACTGCTCAGAGCAATACTGGTGGCCGCCGGGGCTCCGGTAATGATCAGCGGCTGTTGTGAGCCGCTGACCAGCAGTAAGGGGCTAACACCCGTGGTCAGCGCCAATGGCCGTTCAAGGTACCAGCTGGCACTCAAGCCCTGACTGTCGGTAACGGTCAGGGTGTAGGTGCCGGCAAAGGCCCCGCTGGCCGGCAGCGCCAGGCTGTAATAGCCGCTGCTGCTGTCGTAGCTGAGCAGGTCGTCGCGGTTGCTGCCGTTGTAGAACACGTCGGTTGACAGTGTGCTGTCGCCACCACTGAGGGAAAATATGACATCGTTCAGGCCGGCGCTGAGCACTGCGCCGTCACTGTTCGCGGTACTGTCCTGTGTCAGACTGAAGGCCGGATACACGCTGACACTGACGCTGCCGTCGGCACTCAGTACGCCATCCGAAACCTGTACCGCCACCGTGCCGCTGCCGCTGGCTGATTCTGCGGCGCTGACGGTCAGCTGATCCCCCGACAGGCTGGCGCTCAGGCCGCTGCTGCTGCTGACAACCGTTAGCGTCAGAGTGTCATCGTCGGGGTCACTGGCGCTCAGGGCGACTGTCGCTGAGCTGCCGGCCAGCAGACTGAGGTCGGGCAGACTGTCCCATTGCGGGGCGCTGTTACTGACGCTGGCCAGGGTCCAGCCGATATCGCTCAGCACATAGCGGGCGAGTCCGGGTTGCTGCAGGAATTCGGTGTATACCGGCTCCATGATTTCATTGGGAGTCGCTGCGCTATCAAAATGACTGACTGATGAGCCGGATTCATACGCTGCGGGGGCGTACATCTGTACCCGTGAACCATTGATGCCAGCGGTCAGACCACTGAGGTTAGCGTTGGTCTGAGCTCCGTCCCACAGCAGGTTGCCATCATTCAGCAGCGCCGCGGCGCGCTCAGTCTGACTGAGGCCGGTCAGACGTTGTGCCTGGCTGGCATCGTACAGCAGCTTTGAATAAGGGTCGTAAATCTCAGTGACGCCATCATCCGGATGAACATCCGGTGCCGAACCGTCTTCGCCCAGCATCGACAGAAAACCCATGCCGTGCATCAGTTCGTGCAGAACCACAGACAGCAGTGAGGAGCCTGTGCCGGGTGGGGTGTCATAGCCGTAATACCAGAACGTATTTTCCACACAGCCAGTACTGCCCAGATCCGAGTTAAAGATAGCCTGGATTTCTTCCGCCGCCGGAATCAGGTCAGTGGCAAAATGCTCATTGGCCAGACCTATGGGGTAAACCGTGCCGACGCCGTCCTCGACGGCGGAATAGCTGTAAGTCGGGCCGGCACTGCCCAGTATGCCGGATGAGGCATTACAGGTCAGACTGTTGAACTGCGCGTTGATGGCAATGGTCTGGCTGATGCTGAAGGTGGTGTTGAGAATGTCCGCTGCCTGGCTGAATACATTCATCCGCTGCTCGCCAATGGTGGTACCGCTGTTACCACCGATGGCGGTTGCCGGCGTGGGGTCATTCAGGCCTTCCCCGGCATTGTCGCCGTTGACGATGACAATATCTGCGCGCACGGCGGCAGTGGCCAGCAGGAAAACGACAGCGGCAAGGGCGGGGAAATATTTCATAGGCAGTCTCAGTTAGCCGGCGCAGCCGGAGGGGCAGGAGGTTCAGCCGGAGCCGGTAACGGGTCTATGCGCCGTTCAACCAGCCGTACCTTGCCGTCTTCACCGGTAATGGCGATGGTCACGGTGCGGTACTGGCCTTTGAGATCGGTGATGCGTCCGCCGTGCGGATGCGGCTGTGCGCTCAGTTGGTCGCGTGGCAGGCGCTGTTGCTGCAGATAGATTTCGATATTATCCGGCAGCCGGGTGTCATCGTCCGTATGCGGATGTGGCTCCTCAGCCGGCGCGTGCCGGGTGCTCAGCTCAGGGTGTGGAATGGGGGATGGGCGCGGTACGGCTGTGGTGGCCGGCGGCTGATTCTTTGCTTCGATAACCACGTCCGGTGCCTGCCAGACCCGGTACAACATGATTCCGGCACTGATCACGGCCAGGATAAACAGGGGAAACAGGTATTTTGCCGGCATGGGTGCGTACGTCGTCTGGTTATTCAGGATCTGACTTTAAGGGTAGTGCCTGCCGCGCGGATCGCCACTGCAGAAGCCCTTATTGCTGTAACGTATGGTTATGCTGTGTATTCCCGGGGGTGGCTTATTTTCCCTGACGCTGCAAGGCCCGTTTGGTCAGCCGCGTGGCTTCGGCACTGAGTGGGTCTTCCGGCCACGGGTGGCGGGGATAGCGGCCACGCATATCCTTGCGCACGTCGGCGTAGGTGTGGCGCCAGAAATGTGGCAGATCGGCGGTGACCTGCAATGGCCGTCCGGCCGGTGACAGCAGATGAATGAGCAGCGGCAGCCGGCCGTTGAGCAGTGCCGGCTGACCTTCGTAGCCGAACATTTCCTGCAGCTTAACTGCCAGTACCGGCGGCTCAGTGCGGTAATCAAGGCGGATACGTGAGCCGCTGGCTACCTGCCAGTGAGTCGGCAGCAGCTGCTCAAGCTGTTGCTGCTGCTCCCAGCTGAGCAGGGATAGCAGCGCCTGACTGACAGGGATATTTTTCAGGTCGCGCTGGTGGCGGGCCTGACTGCAGAACGGCAGCAGCCAGTCTGCCCGACTCTGAATCAGGGCCTTATCACTGACATCCGGCCATTCCTGCGGCAGGTATTGGTGCAGCAGCTGCAGGCGCTGGCGCAGGCTGGAGGCGTGCTCGTCCCAGTCCAGCGCGCCCAGTCCCTGAGCGGCAAAATACTCGTCCCAGATGGTCTGCCAGTCATCCGCCGAGGGTGCCGGCAACGGCGTGGACGACAGCACAATGCGGCCGAGGCGGGTCTGTTGTTCTGCCTGTAACTGACCGGATGGCAGCCAGCCGCTGGCGGTATGATGGCTGAACAACTGGGGTGCGGTGTCCTGCAGGCAGTCTAGTGCTGCCGGGCTAAGTTCCGCCGCCAGCCGGATGCGGTTGGGCTGGCCACCGCTGAGATCAGCTACAGCCAGCCATTCGCTGTTGCACAGGTCGGATGTTTCTGTCAGTTCTGCACCGCTGCCATTGGCGAGCAGAAAGCGGTTCTGGCCGACATGACGGCGTCGGGCGATGCGTTCCGGCCAGGCGAGGGCCATCAGTAGTGCGGGATCGGCGTCACCTTCACTGGCCGGTGACAGCTGCTGCGTCAGACGGCGGTACAGCTGATCGGCCAGGGGCCGGACGCGTTGCTGCCACAGCGCCTGTTGCCGGCGGGCCTGATTCAGCAGACGTGGCAGATCATCGCTGTGGCGCAGTTTGTGGGGCCACTCCTGCAACAGGGCAATCAGTTCGCAGGCGCTGCGCGCCATGCCCAGCCGGGCGGCACAGACCAGCAGGTGTGCCAGTCGCGGTTCTGTCCCCAGCGCGGCACACAGCCGCCCGTGCTCTGTCAGACGGTTGTCCTGCTGAATACCGAGTGCATGCAGGGTCTGGCCGGCCTGATTCAGACTGGCGGCCGGCGGCGGGTCAAGCCACAGCAGCTCGCTGGATGCGGCACCCCATTGCAGCAGTTCCAGCTGCAGTGGCGCGAGATCGGCATCCAGTATCTCCGCGCGGATATGGGCATCACGCCGTTCGTGTTCGCTTTCCGGCCACAGGCGGTAGCAGACACCGCTGGCCTGACGCCCGGCCCGGCCGGCCCGCTGGGTGGCTGAGGCGCGCGACACCGGGCGGGTTTTCAGTTCGCTGAGGCCCGTCTGCGGGGAAAAGCTCAGTCGCCGCTCCAGACCGCTGTCGATCACGATGCGCACACCGTCGATGGTGAGCGAGCTTTCGGCAATATTAGTGGCGAGAATGATCCGGCGTGAGCCGTCTGCCGCCGGCTGCAGGGCGGCTTTCTGCTCTTTGTCGCTGAGCTGGCCGTGCAGTGGCAGCAGCTGTATGGATTCAGGCAGCCGCTGCTGCAGCAGTTCCTGCGTACGGCGGATATCGGCGGTGCCGGGCAGGAATACCAGCATATCGCCGGCCTGCTGCAGGGCTTCACTGACCACCGCGGCAACATGCTGTGGCAGTCGGGTATTGGCATCGGGGCGTGGACGGTAATGGGTCACGACCGCATGGCTGCGGCCTTCACTGTGCAGCAGTGGCGCCTGCAGCGGCTGCTGCAGGGCATGTTCATCCAGTGTGGCGGACATCACCAGCAGACGCAGATCGGGGCGCAGCAGTTGCTGGCACTGGTGTACCAGTGCCAGCGCCAGATCGGAGTGCAGATGGCGTTCGTGGAATTCGTCGAAAATGACCAGGCCGACCTCGGCCAGTTCCGGGTCATCCTGCAGCAGACGGGTGAGGATGCCTTCGGTGAGCACTTCAATGCGGGTTGCGGCACTGGTCTTCTGTTCCAGACGGATGCGGTATCCGACCTGTTCACCGACGGCCTCTCCCAGCTGCTCTGCCATAAAGCGGGCGGCGTTACGCGCTGCCAGACGGCGTGGCTCCAGCAGCAGGATTTTCTTCCCCACCAGCCAGGGCTCCTGCAGCAGTGCCAGTGGCACGCGGGTGGTTTTACCGGCACCGGGGGCGGCACTGAGCAGCAGGTTTGCCTGTTGGCTGAGGTGGTCGCAGATGGCGGGCAGCAGATCGTCGATGGGTAAGGAATGGTCAGGCATGCAGAGGCTGTCTTGGCATCACGGAAAACAGCCCTTATGTTAACATGACAGCGGTTAATCTGATCGGGGTGCCTGTGAGCGACAGTAAAGTAGTGGATTTTTCCAGTGCCGGGAAAAAGCACCGTCATGCGCGGGAGCACGGGCGTAAGGAAGCGAAGGTGGAGGATATGCGCGAGCGTTTTGCCAAGGCGCTGCCGGATAAACCGACACCGGTAAAGGATTATCTGAAGAAAAAACGGCAGAAGAAAAAACGCTGAGTATCAGTGACGCGCCCTGCGTTATACGCCATTGTTCCCGGCAAGAAAGCGGGTGATCTCATATTCCGGCAGCGGTCTGGCCAGCAGATAGCCCTGAATCAGATCACAGCCGCAGCTGCGCAGCAGACTTTCGTCAGCAGCGGTTTCCACTCCTTCGGCAATCACCTTCATATTCAGGCTGTGGCCGAGATCAATAATGGTTTTGACCAGTGCCTGGCGCCGGGGATCGGAGTGCATGTCCTGAATAAAGGTGCGGTCGATTTTCAGTTTGTCGGCGGGGAAGGAGGTCAGATAGGACAGGGAAGAGTATCCGGTACCGAAATCATCCAGTGAAATGCGTATATCGGCCTGCTGCAGGGTGGTGAGGAAGTTACGCGTTTCCTGCTGATTACGGATCAGCAGACTTTCGGTGATTTCCACCACCAGGTGCCCAGGCGGCAGGTTGGCCTGACGCTCCTGATCAACAATATGCTGCGCCAGGTTGTGGTTGTAGAACTCGGCGGTGGAGACGTTGACGGCAATCGGCACCAGCAGGTTCTGCTGATGCAGGCGGCCGGCCATCGCCAGTGCTTCGTGGCGGACCCATTCGCCGATTTCCCGGATCATGCCGGTCTTTTCTGCCAGCGGAATAAACAGATCCGGCGGGATCATGCCGCGCTCGGGATGATTCCAGCGCACCAGTGCTTCCAGCTGAGTAATCCGGCCACTGCTCAGATCCCTGATCGGCTGATAGTGCAGCTCCAGCTGGTTATCCTTCACCGCGTGGCGCATATCCTGATGCAGCAGCGCCTGATTGCGCGCTTCTTCATGCATCTCCGGGGTGAAGAAAGTGTACAGGTTACGGCCTTCATTTTTCGCCGCGTAGGCCGCCTGTTCCGCCGCCTTGAGCAGCTGTTCAACCGTGCCGCCATCGTCCGGGAAGCGGCTGATACCGATGCTGGCGGAAATTTTCAGGTCGCGGATCTGGCGGATGGAAATGGTCTGACTGACGGTTTCCAGCAGCTGATTGGCCAGCGTGCTGAGAGCGTCGCGGTTGGCTTCTGTGGTAACGATAAAGCCGAATTCATCACCGCCCAGGCGGGCAATGGTATGGCGCCGCGGCAGGGACTGATTGAGCCGTGTACCGACCTTGACCAACAGTTCGTCACCCGCGTCGTGACCCAGCGTGTCGTTGATTTCCTTGAAGTAATCGAGGTCCATCACCATCACCGCAAAAGAACGCTCACGGTGGCGACACTGTTCCAGTGTCCAGTTCAGGCGTTCGTAGAACAGATTACGGTTCGGCAGGCTGGTCAGCAGGTCATAGCTGGCCTGGTACTGGATCATTTCTTCCGACTGTTTGCGTTCGCTGATATCACTGATCAGCGCCACGCAGCGCTCTACCTGGTTGTTGTCGTTACGCAGCGCAGTAAAGCTCAGTTCGGCGGTAAAACGTTCACCGTTACGGCGGCTGATCAGCACTTCGCTGCTCCAGCTTTTGCCGCCGGGCAGATGGTTGATGATGTTCTGGTAGCGGCTCAGCCCCTGATCATCCTTGCTGATGATGGACGACAGACCTTTCTGTAACACATCGTCGGCCGGGTAGCCGGTAATCTGGCTGAAGGCCGGGTTCACTTCAAGAATATTGAAGTCCTGATCGGTGATGATCAGACCAACCGGCAGGTGCCGGGTAATGGCTTCTGACAGCACGCGGTGACTTTCCGCCTGACGGAATTCGATACTGGCCTGTGCCAGCCGGGCGGATTCATGGATCAGTAACAGGTCCTGGCCAGTCGGGTGGCGCGGCTTGCGGTAGTAGAGCGCCAGTGTACCCAGCACTTTGCCGCTGCCGGAGACAATCGGTTGTGACCAGCAGGCGGCAAAGCCGGCCTGTTGAGCCAGTTCCCGGTGGGCTGACCAGTAAGGGTGACGGTCGACGTCTTCAGCAATGACCAGATGTCCGGTGGCGGCTGCGGTGCCGCAACAGCCAACGCCGACGGCAATTTCAGTGCCTTCCACCGCCGCGGCATAGAACCCGGGCAGATCGGGGGCAGCAGCATGCTTCAGGCTGCGGCCATCGTCGGAAACCAGCATGATGGAAGCAATGCATTCAGGCTGGCGTTCCTGAATCAGGTAGACCAGTTCTTCCAACAGCTTTTCCAGAGGCCGCCCGCTGAGCAGCTTCTCCAGAAACAGATTGTAGCGGCCAATGGTCAGCGCGGGTTGTGGCGCGTGGTACTGGCTGTTGGATTCGTTGGGCATACCAAAGATTTCTTAACTGATACGAATGTAAGTGTAGCGATATCGTATGAATTTGGAATGCGAACAGGTGAGAAAGTGGTAAAAGTGGCTAATCTGTTGATTTATATGCGATAAATTCAGCAGAGCGGGGGGATTTATCCCCCGCCCAGGATTCTGCTGGTTAAGCACCGACCAGTGACTGGCCACAGACGCGGACAATGTTGCCGGAAACGCCGCCGGCCGCGGGGTTGGCGAAGAAGGCAATGGTTTCCGCCACATCCACTGGCTGGCCGCCCTGGGACAGGGAATTCAGGCGACGGCCGATCTCACGGGTGATCACCGGGATGGCGTCGGTCATGGCGGTTTCGATAAAACCGGGGGCAACGGCATTGATGGTAATGCCGCGCTCCATCAGCGGATCAGCCATGTACTGCACATAGCCGATCACACCGGCTTTGGAGGCGGCATAGTTGGTCTGTCCGGTCTGACCGGCGATGCCGTTCATTGATGACACGCAGACAATCCGCCCATTGCGGTTCAGTGTCTCCTGTTCAAACAGCACATGATTGATGCGTTCTTCGGCCGACAGGTTGATATCAATGGTCATGTTCCACCAGTGTTCCGGCATATTGGCCAGCGTCTTGTCGCGTGTAATGCCGGCGTTGTGGACGATGATGTCACCACCGCCCATGGTTTTCAGTTTGTCGGAAATTAACTGTGCTGCTTCGGCGGAAGAAATATCGGCCAGCAGCACTTCGCCATCAATAGCGGCCATCACTTTCTCCAGCTCAGCGGCCGCCGGCGGAATATCAAGGCCCAGCACTCTGGCACCGTCGCGCGCGAGTGTACGGGCAATGGCTTCACCGATGCCACGGGAGGCGCCGGTCACCAGCGCGACCTTACCGGCCAGTGGCTGGTGCCAGTCAGGGCAATCAACGTCTGCAGCCTTACGCACCTGAAAGACCTGACCATCAACGTAGGCGGATTTAGCCGACAGGATAAAGCGCAGTGGCGCATCCAGATTGGCCTCAGCACCGTTTTCCACATACAGCGCCTGACAGGTGGCGCTTTTTTTACCGATTTCTTTTGCTACCGAACGGCTGAAGCCTTCCAGTGCGCGCATGGCTGCCGCCTGTTCACCGCTGCCGGCCTGCATATGCGGGCGGCCAAGCACGACGACCCGGCCGTTGCTGTTCAGTTTGCGCATCACCGGATGAAAGAAGTAATACAGCTGATTGAGATCGGCAGTGTCAGTAAAACCGCTGGCATCAAAGATCAGCGCGTCGAACTTCTCATTCATTTCCGGGCTGCAGTCAATGCCGGTCATCCGGATACCCAGCTCTTCGGCTGCTGCCACGATGGTGGCGGCACCGCGCGCGGCAGCAGGATAGAAAAGCTCGGCATCGGAGGCCTGCAGGTTCTGCAGAATACGCCGGATCAGCGTGGCATTATCACCGGCGCCGAGTAACACCCGGCCGGAGAAAAATGTCGGCTCAGTCGGGGTGTAGCGTTGCAGCGGAATGGATTTGGGCAGAACCTGCTTCATCAGTGAACGGCCGACACTGCTGTCGAGCACTGATTCTAAGAAATTGCTCATGGGGAGAATCCTGTCTGTATCTTGTTGTCGTTGTTCTGGGAACCTGTCAGCCGGGGCTTCCGGGATCAATAAAAAATGAAGAATACGGCTGAACGCGCCGGACAGTAGCAGATTAGAGCAACAATCATAAGGAGTGAAATTGACCATTCCCACAGCAATAGGTGTCAGTTCAGCCAATGCCCGTCGCCGCGGGACCGTTACACTCATGCTGATTGTCGGGCAGAGTGATGCGATGATCTGCCGTTATCTGTACTCAGGAATGATTTATGACGAAGAGCAAAACCGCGGCTGTGCGCCGGGTCGCCATTATTGGCGGTAACCGTATTCCGTTTGCGCGCTCCAACAGTGCGTATTCCTATGCCTCCAATCAGGACATGCTGACGGCAGCCATGAATGGTCTGGTCAACCGCTATGGTCTGCAGGGCGAGCGTATCGGTGAAGTGATCGCCGGGGCGGTGATCAAACACAGCCGTGATTTCAATCTGGCCCGGGAGACAGTACTCAGTACCGCCCTCGACCCGCATACCCCGGCCGTGGATATTCAGCAGGCCTGCGGAACCGGTCTGCAGTCGGTGATTATGGCCGCCAACAAGATTGCGCTGGGACAGATCGACAGCGCCATTGCCGGTGGTTCAGATACCACCTCAGATGCGCCGATCGGCGTCAATGAAGGGCTGCGCCGGATTTTGCTGGACATCAACCGGGCGAAGTCCACCAGCGACAAGCTCAGGCTGCTGGCGAAAATCCGTCCCCGGCACCTGGCGCCGCTGATTCCGCGTAATGGGGAACCACGTACCGGGATGTCGATGGGGGAACATACTGAAGACACCGTCAAAGCCTGGGGCATCAGCCGTGAGGAGCAGGATCAGATTGCTTTTAACAGCCATCAGAATCTGCTGGCGGCCTATGAACGCGGCTTTTTCGATGATCTGGTAACGCCGTTTCTGGGGCTGGAAAAAGACAATCTGGCGCGCCAGCCGGATATGGCCAAACTGGCGGCGCTGAAACCGGCTTTCGACCGTAAGTCCGGTCAGGGCAGTCTGACTGCGGGTAACTCTTCGGCGCTGACCGATGGCGCGTCTGTGGTGCTGCTGGCGTCTGAGGAATGGGCGCAGCAACGCAATCTGCCGGTGAAGGCTTACCTGAGTTTTCACGAAACCGCGGCGGTTGATTTCTTCGGTAAGGAAGGTCGCAAAGAAAAAGAAGGACTGTTACTGGCGCCGGCGTATGCGGTGCCGCGAATGCTGCAGCGCGCGGGTCTCAGTCTGCAGGACTTCGATTTTTATGAAATCCATGAAGCCTTTGCCGGCGTGGTGGCGTCGACCCTGAAAGCCTGGGAAGACGACACCTTCTGCCGCGAAAAACTGGGACTGGACAAAGCGCTGGGCAGTATTGACCGCAGCCGGCTGAACGTGAACGGTTCATCCGTTGCCACCGGTCATCCGTTTGCGGCCACTGGCGGGCGTCTCGTGGCAACGCTGGCGAAAATGCTGGAAGAGAAGGGGTCCGGCAGAGGGCTGATTTCCATCTGTGCTGCCGGTGGTCAGGGGGTGGTGGCCATCCTCGAGCGCTGATCCGGCATACGCACTCTCCACGCTCATACCCGCCCTGTGGCGGGTTTTTTTATGCCCGTTGCGAAGGCTGCCAGCGGTTGATCAGGTTATGAATCAGAGCCTGTTGCCCGGCGTCGGCGGATTTCTGATGCGCCAGTGTCCGGTGGATCAGACCGATCTGTTCTGCTGAAATCAGCAGATCAATATTGTCGGTGGTTGAGGCGAGCATGGCGTTGCGCAGGTAATGAGCGAGCTGCTGTTGTTCCTGCCGCAGCAGGCGCTCAGTCAGGCTGACGGTACCGCGCTTTAACTGCAGGTGTTGCATGGTTATGATCCGGTCATTGTCTGATGATAAACAGATTAGCTCATAATCACGACAGTGCCAGCAGACTGGCGTAATCAGGCTGATAGTCCGGGGATCTGAAATGAATAAATGGCTGGCTCTGACAGGGCTTTACGTGGTTCAGGGCTTACCACACGGTTTTTTCGGCCAGGCGATGCCGGTACTGCTGCGGGAGCAGGGACTGGATCTGACCCTGATCGGCCTGCTGTCGGTGATGTCTTTACCCTGGGCGCTGAAGTTTATCTGGGCACCGCTGCTGGACCGTTATTCGCTTCACCATGGCGAATTCCGCCGCAGCTGGATTCTCACCATGAATTACAGTGCCGTGCTGGTACTGCTGGTGCTGGCCAGTCAGCCGCTGAGCTACTGGACGGCATCTGGTCTGTGGCTGCCATTGTTGCTGATGGTGCTGCTCAATACGTTTATTGCCACGCAGGATATCGCCACCGATGCCATGGCGACCGAGAATCTGGCCGTCAGTCAGCGCGGGATGGGCAATGGTATTCAGGTCGCCGGCTACCGCGTGGGGATGATTATCGCCGGTGGGCTGCTGATTTCCCTGTACGGGGTGCTGGGCTGGTCCTGGTCGCTGTGGCTGATTGCAGTATTGATGGTGGCCGGGACGCTGCCGCTGTGGTTTTTCCGCCCGCGGCGGCATGTGGTGGACCGGCAGCCCTTATGGCCGCTGTGGCTGGGTTTTTTCCGTATGCGGGATGCCGGCGTGTGGCTGCTGTTGCTGGTGGTGTACAAATTCGGCGATGCGCTGGGCACTCCCATGATCCGGCCATTGTTGTCGGATGCCGGACTGAAACTGGAACAGTTAGGGATGTTGCTCGGCAGCGTGGGGTTCTTTGCCGGTCTGGCCGGGGCGTTGGCCGGCGGCTGGCTGACCGGCAGAATGGGGCGTCAGACCGCGCTGGCCGGTTTTCTGTTGCTCGAGGCACTGGCGCTGCTGAGTTACGTCGGCATTGACGGCATGGGCAGCAATCCGCACAAAGACTGGCTGCACCTCACCGCAGCGGTGGTGATTGAGCATGTTGCCGGAGGCATGGGCACAGCGGCACTGTTTACCGTGATGATGGACCGTTGCCGTGAGCACTGTGCCGCGGCGGATTATGCCCTGCAGAGCTGCGTGGTCATTATTTCCGGCATGATTGCCGGTGGTCTGTCGGGTATCAGTGCCAGTCAATTGGGCTATAACGGTCATTTCATGCTGTCGGCGGCGTTATGCGTGGCCGCTATGGCGGCCGTGGTGGTGCTGATACGCCGCGGTGATCTGCTGGTACGTCACTGAGGTGGACATTTTTTTCCGGGCGGCGACAATACCGGCATAAAGAGAGGCCGTTATGACATCCGCAACCAGCGACGTACAACTTGATACCCGGGGGCTGTTCTGCCCTGAACCTGTGATGATGCTGCACAACACCATCGGTGATATGCAGCTGGGCGAGGTGGTTGAAATTCTTGCCACCGATCCGTCAACCAAACGGGATTTCCTGAAGTTCTGTCAGTTTCTCGGTCATGAAATGCTGGCCAGTGAAGAACTGGACGGTGAGTTCCGCTTTCTGATCAGGAAGGCAGCCGATGACGAATAAACCCAGTACCGATCCGCTTGAAGAAGTCCGTCAGATGCGGCTGAAGAAGCTGAAAGCCTGTGCGCTGCGGCAGAAGGCAGAAATGGAAGGTATGCTGCAGGCGGCAGAGCAGCAACAGAAGGCCGGCGAGGAGGGCGGAACGTCTGTTACTGCTGGGGCAGAAGATAACTGCCGGGCTGATTAAAGCCCGGCTTTCAGGGCGGCGATAAAGCGCGTGCTGAGGCTGTTGTCTGCCACTGCCAGCCAGCGTTCTACCAGATCGCGGCGCTCGTCCGCACGGTTCAGGGACTGACCCATGCCCTGCGCCAGACGCTGTACCTGCAGCGCCATCCGCCGTGGTTTATCGGTTTCTTCACTGCTGATGTCCGCCAGCGCTTCCATCAGAATACACAGATCGCGTGGGCTGTCGTCGCCACTCAGTGTTCCCTGACGCGCCTGTGCAAAACGCTCAGCCAGGTAGCCGTCGGGCAGCGCCTGCTGACAGGCAGCCTGCCAGCTGTCAGCGTCAGCCCGGAGATTCTGCAGGCGGCTGATCAGTCCATCCCAGCGGGCCAGTTCAGCCTGTTGCTGTTGTTGCTGCTGACGTTGTTGCAGCTGTTGCTCAGCCTGCTTCAGCGTTTTACTCAGCCGCTGGTGGGCGGAGCGGGGCAGTTCGATGGCGGCAAATTCTGCGCGCAGGGCGGCAAACTGTGCGGCCATGCTGTCGCTGTCGTCGTCTGCAGCCACCAGTTCGGTGGCGCGGCTGACCACGGCTTCGGCCTGAGCGACGGTTTCATCCAGTTCGGCTTTGCGCGCCGCGCGGTTTTCATTCAGCCGGCTGAATACCTGATCGCAGTGTGTACGGAAGTTCTGCCACAGTTTCTGGTCGGCTTTGCGTGGTGTGACGCCGACTTCTTTCCAGCGTGCCTGCAGGTTTTTGATGCGGTCGGCTGCGCCGCTCAGGTCGTCGGCGCTGGCCACGGCTCCGGCTTCGTCGATCAGGGCCTGTCTGGCCTGCAGGTTGCGGTCATATTCCTGTTTCAGGTGGCCGTAAATACGGTCACAGGCTTCGCGGAATGCCTCCTGGGTGCGCTTGTGTGCCTGGCGTTCAACCGGGGAATACTGGCGGAAGGTTTCGCGCGCCGCGTCGAGGGTTTTCTGCACCGCTTTCCAGTCGGCCTGTTGCCAGTCCATCGCCTGTTCATAGGCGGTGAGTTCGGCAATCAGCTGCTCGCGCAGAGTGATATTCTGCTCACGCTGTTCGGCAACCTGAGCGAAATAGGCGCGGCACGGCTCAAAGGCTTTATCGCCGGCAGCCTGAAAACGTTCCCACAATGCGTTGTCACCGGGGGCTGTGCCCAGCGTTTTCCATTCTTCCTGCAGATCATGGATTTTGCTGGCCAGCAGATCCGGTGCCATATCCGCTTCGGTGAGGGCTTCCATGGCAGCTACCAATGCTTCTTTTTTCGGTGCGGTGGCAAAACCGGCCCAGTCGCGCATTTCCTGCAGGCGGCTGTTCAGGGTACGGAATTCACGCTGCAGAGCGGCAGTACTTTTTTCATCCAGCAGACGCAGACCCTGCTGGATTTTATTGCTCAGACGGCCGGCCTCTTTCAGCTGACCTTCATTCAGGTGGGCAGTGAAATCATCCAGCTGACGACGCAGGTCATGGCTGCGGCTTTTCTGCTCGTCCTGGATCTGTTGCAGGCGGCTGCGGATATCGCTGCTGCGCTGCTGCAGGCGGCTGAACCAGTCCGGCGTGGTAAACCCATCCGGCCAGCTTAAGGCTTTGTGCCACTTGCTGGCTTCACGCTCAGCGGCTTTCAGGGCACTGAGGCCTTCCTGCAGGCTGCTGTCCAGCCACGCATGCAGCTGGGTTTTATGCTGTTCGTAGTGGGACAGGGCTGACTGCAGCCGGAACAGCTGCTGCAGCTGATTTTCAAAGGCTTTGCTCAGTTCGGCCGCAGGACGGTGCTGATGGAAGGTCTGATTCCAGGACTGTTCCAGCAGTTTCAGCGCCTGATGCAGATCGGTGGCAGAAGCGGCGGCGCCTTCGCCGGCCAGTTGCTGCAGGCGCTCCAGCAGTTGCTGCTGATGTTCTGCTGCCTGGCGGGTTTCTTCCTGTTCGCGGGCGATGCGGGCTTCTTCTTCCGCGTGCTGTTCAAGAATGGTACGGGCTTTGTTCAGTTCCTGATCAATGCTGTGCTGCTGTTCCGGACTGGCAAAAGAGCGCAGGTCCGGCCACTGCTGACCGAGCAGCTGCAGTTTGCCATTGAAGTCCGGCTGATAGCCGACCTTGTTCAGGTAACGGGCCTGTTGCAGCAGCTGTTCCACGGCATCGGTACGGGCCTGCTGCTGTTGCTGCCGCGCTTTGTTTGCTGCCAGGCGTTCTTTGGCCAGACGGTACAGGGCTTTGTCTCTGCCCTGTGCATGTTCCTGTAAAGTGTGCAGCTTTTGCGCATCATGGATGCCTTCGGCGGCGGCCAGACGTACGCGTGCTACCGGATGTTCCAGTGCCAGCTGCAGGCGTTTCTGTTCGTCGCTGATGCGGCCGATAGCCTGCAGGCGCAGTTCGTTATCGGTGGTCAGAGCGGCGATACGGATCAGGACATCGGCATCGGAAATCCGGTCAATGTCTGTGCCGGCCGGCAGCAGGCGGGCAAGCAGAATATCGCGTGCCTGATGACGGATTTCGTCGTGGCTGCTGTGCAGCAGTTCATCGAGACTGGCCTCGCTGTCCAGCAAGGCGACGGCTTCTGCCCGCAGTGCAGCAGTGGTTTCGTGACGGATAAACTCCAGCCGCTCGGCGTCGCTGCTGAAGGCCCGCAGCGCCTGACGGCGGATTTCAGGTTCTGCATCCTGCCATTTTTTTTCGTTACGGGATCTGGATCTGAAAAACTTCTCGAATAACACCATCCGCTGTCCGTCCTGGGCCCGGTAATGCTGATCTGACGGGCCGGTTATCGGTTAAAATTTATCCGCTGTGTACGGAAAAGTTCCCGCTGGCGGGCGGGAAAGGGCTGTGTTGCGTTGCAGCCCGGTAAAAAATGCGACGTCATTGTACCCGTCGGCGTTGAATAGGGAAGGGGCACAGAGTGGGCCGGAGTGAATAAAGACGATAACCTGAGGCTATGGTAAAGTGCCCCGGACTTATAAAAATAACAAATCTCACCTGGGGAATAACATGAATATACTCCGCTTGCTGCTGCTTATCAGTCTGGTGTCGCTGAGCGGCTGTGCGTCGTTGGGGGCCAGTTCCAGACCGTTATCAGAACTGACACAGAATTATACCAATCAGGATTCCCGCTTTATTGCCGTGGACAATCTGGTGATTCATTACCGTGATGAAGGGCAGGGGCCGGTGCTGGTATTACTGCACGGTGTGGCGTCCTCGCTGCAGACCTGGGATGGCTGGGCGGAGCAGCTTAAGGACAGCTTCCGTATTATCCGCCTTGATCTGCCGGCTCATGGTCTGACCGGTCCTGATCCAACGCGGGAACGTTACTCCACTGATTATATGGTGTCTGTGCTGGATCATTTTATGAACCGGCTGGGCATTGCTGAATTCAGTCTGGCGGGCAATTCGCTTGGGGGATATATCAGCTGGAACTATGCGCAGGCGTATCCGCAGAAAGTACAGAAACTGATTCTGCTTGATGCCGCCGGTTATCCGCAGGACATGCCATTTATTATGAATATGGCATCATGGCCGCTGGTTGGTGAACTGAGCACCCTGATGATGCCGCGCTTTATTATCGGCTGGAATCTGAAAGCGGCGTACGGTGACAACGATAAGGTCACAGACCGTCTGGTGAAGCGTTATCATGACCTGACTCTGCGCAAAGGTAACCGCAGTGGACTGGTGGATGTGTTCCGCACCATGAAAGAACAGAGCAGTAACCCTGAGCTTGGTGCCGGGGTTACTCAGGTAATAACACCCACGCTGCTGATGTGGGGGGAAGAAGACGACTGGGTACCCCTGGATATTATGGCGCAGTTCCGCCGTGATCTGCCGGATGTGCGGGGGATTACCTATGAAGGCGTCGGCCATATGCCGATGGAAGAGCTGCCGGTACAGACTGCGCGGGATGCGCGCAGCTTTCTGCAGACTGGCCAAGTCTTTGCCCTGCCGGCAGTAACAGCAGGCGACTGACGGGATGCCCGCAGGCGCCGGAGGAAAGTTTTCTTTTGAACAGTATTGTCTGGTACGACTACGAAACCTTTGGCGCCGTTCCGGCGTGGGACCGGCCGGCCCAGTTTGCCGCTATCCGCACCGATGAAGATCTGAACGAAATTGAACCGCCGGTAGAGCTGTTCTGCCGGCAGGCGGACGACTACCTGCCGCACCCGCAGGCGGTGCTGATCACAGGTATTACGCCGCAGGATTGTCAGCAGAAAGGGCTGCCGGAAAGCGAGTTTATGGGGCGCATCAATGACATGTTCAGTGTGCCCGGCACCTGTTCGGCCGGTTACAACAGTATCCGCTTCGACGATGAATTCACCCGCTACGGCCTGTACCGCAATTTTTACGATCCTTATGCCCGTGAATGGCAGGGCGGTAATTCACGCTGGGATCTGCTTGATATTGCCCGCTGCGCCTACGCCCTGCGTCCGGAAGGGATTGAATGGCCGAAGCATGAAGACGGCCGCATCAGCTTTAAGCTGGAGCATCTGACGGCCGCGAATGGTCTTGACCATGGTAAGGCCCACGATGCGGTATCGGATGTGCGGGCGACGATTGCACTGGCACGGCTGATTCGTGATAAACAACCTAAATTATACCGTTATCTTTATGGCCTGCGCAGTAAATCTCAGGTCGGTGCTCTGATTGATGTCAGCAATCACAAGCCGCTGGTGCACATTTCCGGCATGTTCCCGGTAGAACAGGGCTGTATGGCGGTGATCGTGCCGCTGTGCTGGCACCCGACCAATAAAAACTCCTTTATCGCCTTCGACCTGCATCAGGACCCGGCGCCGTTGTTCGATTTAAGCGCGGAAGAGATTCAGCAACGGGTCTTTACCCGAAAAGATGACATGCCGGAAGGCATGCAGCGTCTGTCGCTGAAAGAAGTGCATATCAATAAAGCGCCGGTGTTGGCTCCGGCAAAAACCCTGACGCCGGATCAGGCCGAACGCTGGCAGCTGAGCGGCGATACCCTGCGTAAGCATCTGGGCATGATTAAAAGCGGCCCGGATCTGACCGCCAAACTGCATCAGGTTTTCTCTGCGCGAGAATTTGCCGCTGTGAATGATGTCGATGGCCAGCTGTATGACGCATTTTTTCCGGCAGCCGATAAACAGGCCATGCAGACGGTACACGAATTATCCCCCTGGGACCTGGCTGACTGGCCGGCACCGTTTAAAGACCCACGCGGGGAAGAGATGTTGTTCCGCTACCGGGCACGTAATTTTCCGGACACTCTGAACGAAGCTGAACGGGAACGTTGGGAACAGCATCGGGTGGCGCGGTTGATGAATAATCCCTCAGGTTTGCCGCTGCTGAATTTCGAGCGTTTTGCCCATGAACTGCAACTGGCGGCACAGCAGGTAATGGATGATCCGGTTAAATTGCAATGGGTTCAGGATCTGCAGCTGTATGCAGAGTCCATTTATCCGGTTGCTGACTGGTAAAATATCAGGCCGGACCGTTTTCTGTCCGGCTTTTCCCTGCGCTTCTTTATCAATAAAAAAGCGTCTTTTCCCCTGATTTTTATTCTCCTTTTTATCAGTAGTTAATGCATTGTGAAAAATGCGTAATACTTTAGTGGAATAATAAGACTAAGGTTGAGCGTGACTGTCTCGCTAATGACGGTGCCTTTCTTTATCTTCGCGCCCTGGCCCGAACAGATAAGTACAAAAAGGAACCCTAATGCAAATTCAGCAACGCCGCGAAGGTGAAGAACAGCCGTACTGGCCCGCAGGACCGTTTAAGATCCGTCTGCCATTTGTGCATTACCGTTGGGAAATGCCGGAGACCATTCAGGCTCTGGTGATGTTTGTCGTCGGTCTGGCGATGATTCCACTGCTGGAAAAATACCTGGGTATGCCGTATGAGGCAGCGCTGGCATTTACCTTTATCGCCGGTCTGGGTTACATCCTGCCGGCGTTGCTGGGTGTGCCGCTGGTGCCCGGCTGGATTACACCGGCGATTCCGGTGGTTATTCTTTTTCTGAATGGCTATGAACCCGGCCCGGATGCCATCAAGGCACTGTTTGCTCTGCAGATTGAAGTCACCCTGATTTTCCTGATTCTGGGAATCACCGGCTGGGGGACAAAACTGGTCCAGGTGATTCCTAATTCGCTGAAGTCAGGCATCATTATCGGCGCTGGTATCGCGGCGATGATGGGTGAACTGAAAACTGGCGGACGTATTGATGCCACACCGATTTCACTGATTATCGGTTCGGTAGTTTCTGCTTATGTACTGTTTTCACTGTCGTTTAAAAACGTGGTGGAGCAGTCTGCGATTGCCCGCCGTATTGCCAATTTCGGTATGGTGCCGGGCATGATTGTGGCGATGGTGGTTGGCTGGATAGTTGGTGAATATCCGCTGCCGGATATTGAGTGGGGCATTACCAATCCGGATTTCAGTCTGATGGCGGAATACCTGGTATTTTCGGTTGGCTTCCCGGGCTGGGATGTGTTCCTGATGGCAATCCCGACGGCACTGATTGCTTATGTGATTGCCTTCGGTGACATCATTGTCGGCCGTACTCTGGTGGAGCGTATCGACAGCGTCCGCCCGGATGAAAAAATTGAGGTTAACGTTAACCGTGTGCACACGGTGACGGCGATCCGTAATGGTATTCACGCGTTTTTTGCTCCCTGGCCGGGTCTGGCCGGTCCGCTGTGGACTGCGGCACACGCCACGGTGGCGGAGCGTTATGCTATGGGGCGTAAGGCAATGGATTCCATCTACAGTGGCGGTGGTACCTTCTGGATCACCGGCATGATTGCGCTGTTCTGCCTGCCACTGGTGACCATGTTCAAACCGGTACTGCCGATTGCTCTGTCACTGACACTGGTGCTGACTGCCTATATCTGCATCATGGTGGGTATGGAACAGCTGAAAAATCCGACCGAGCGTGGTGTTGCCGGTATCGTTGCTGTCACGCTGGCCATGCCGGATCCGAAATCCACTGTGTATGCGGTGATTATTGGTCTGGCGCTGTACTTCCTGATTGAACGCCCGAGGCTGATGGGGAAACACAGGACGGAAGATGAGTTTATGTTTGCCGACCCGGCAGAAAAAAATGCAGAAGAGCAGACGAAATAATCTGACCACTTAAAAAATCCCGCCGCTGGCGGGATTTTTTTATGGCTTTTCTTTATCGTCAATCAGCACCAGAGGTTCTGTGCCGTTAAAATCCGGCAGCAGCCAGATTTTTTTGAATGGATGGTCGGCGAGAGTAAGGTGTGAAACCACTGGCAGAAAGTCCTGCCGTTGCCAGAGTGGACTGGCATTACGGATAACCAGCCAGCAGCGGTCGGTGTTGTAATGTTTCCTGGCTTTGCTGGCCAGAATTCTTTCCAGTGAGGTATGCAGCTTGTGCCGGCTGTCCATGCCGGCAAGGTCAGCCAGATAAGCCCACAGATGTTCTTCACCGTGATAATGTTCATGATGGCGGGTGCCGGCAAGATCACCGGAGGCAATTCTTGCTTCCTGCTCACTGGCATACAGATGGGCAATTTCCAGATCCAGATGTTTACCCTGCAGATAACAGGAAATATCCGGTTTGGCCGGGTCATTGTGCCAGATGTGACGGATTGACTGGTGAAACTGACGTTCATAGGCACGCATAAAAAGACGCGCTGCTTCGTGTTCCAGCCGCCGTTTTTCTGTTTCCGAGCGGCTCAGCTGTTTGCCGCTGTTATCGTGATGAATATCTGAAGTCATGGTGTCCTGTTATCCGGATTACCGCTCTGGCCGGAGCAGAATGTCAGCCATAGGCTCCGTCTGAGTATACCGGTATCATCTGCGGCATGGGCAGGTAAATACAGTATGCACACCGCCGCACTGAATACCGCCCATACAAACAGGAGAAACACCATGCCGGAACTGACGGCGGATATTCTTGCTCTGCTGGCTGCCGTTGCTGTGGTGGCCGGATTTATTGATGCCGTTGCCGGCGGTGGTGGTCTGCTGACCATTCCGGCGTTACTGGTCGCCGGCGTGCCACCGGTACAGGCCGTGGCCACCAATAAATTGCAGGCCTGCTTCGGCAGTTTTACCGCTACCCGTTTTTTTATCCGTCAGGGGCTGGTGTCACCGTCTGCTGAGCGCAGCAGTATTGCTGCCACCGCATTGGGGGCGGCGGCCGGTGCTCTGGCTCTGCAATGGCTCAATGCTGATTTTCTGATTGCCATCATGCCTTATGCGTTGATGCTGATTGCACTTTATCTGCTGCTGGTGCGGAATGCCGGGCGGGGTGGGAAGGCAAAACTCTCCCCTGGAGGGTTCAATGCCTCGCTGGTTCCAGGCGTCGGTTTTTATGATGGTTTTTTCGGCCCCGGAACCGGAACTTTCTTTACCCTGGGGTACTGTCAGCTGCGTGGTATGGATATGGTCAGGGCAACAGCGCATGCCAAGCTGCTGAATTTCACCACTAACATTGTGTCGCTGCTGGTGTTTATTGCCGCTGGCAAGATTCTGTGGATTACCGGTCTGAGCATGGCTGTCGGTCAGGCGTTGGGTGCGCGGTTGGGAGCGGCGATGGCGATCCGCCGCGGCACGGGTTTTATCCGCATAATGACAGTGGTTATTTGCGTTGCGATGAGCATCAGTCTGCTGCTGAAAAACTGATTGGTTCTTTCTTCTTATTCTGCTGACCGCCTGGGGACATTGTTCCGTCTTTGTCTGATCTATACTCTCATTTGTAAACCAGTGCTTTGCGGATAAGCCGTTTTGTCTGGTGTTATAGGCAGGATTAGCTATAACTATAATAATAACTACGACAAAGGAGGTCCTGCCGCAGCAGGGCCGGGTGAAGATCCGCATGGAAGATGAAGCGTTTGTATTTGCTGAAGATGCACTGACCGGCGAACCCCGTAAAGAATCCCGCTGGACGGTGCTCAGTGTCGAAGATGATGACACCTATCAGGCGTCGCTGATGCACAGCCTGCGTGGGCTGGATTTCCGCGGTCTGCCGGTACGTTTGCTGACGGCATCTTCCGCCGCCGAAGCTGCCGCTGTTTTGTCCTCAAACGACGATATCAGTTTAATTCTGCTGGATGTCGTGATGGAAGAAGACGACGCGGGTCTGCGCCTGGTGCAGTCGGTGCGTGAAGTGCTCGGTAATCCGGTGGTGCGTATTGTACTGCTGACCGGACAGCCGGGGATGGCCCCGCGAACCGATGTGATGCAACAGTACGATATCGACGAGTACTGGAATAAAGCGGATCTGACACGTGAAAAACTGCATGCGGTGGTGCGCAGCCATCTGCGCACCTGGCATTACATGATGGAGCTGCAGCGTGCGCGTAAAAGTCTGCAGATGATTATTGATGCCTCCCGAAGCCTGTACAGCAAACAGAATCTGACCGAATTTACCCAGTCTCTGCTCAGTGATATCAGCCAGCTTATCGGTGTTGAGGGCGGCGGAATTGTCTGCAGTACAGTGGCAGGAAGCAGTACGTCGCTGCGACGGAATGTCATTGCTGCCAGTGGCTGTTATCAGCAGCAGCTGACCACAGATCTTTCTGACCAGGTATTTGCCCGTTTTGCCGACACTCTGGCGCAGGCGGAGAAGAGTCGTGAACACCAGTTCGCTCAGGATCATACCGTATTGTATTTCGAGACCACCTCCATCGATGGTTCCTGTTATCTGGTCTTGATTGACAGCAATACCATGCTGACGGAAGGGCATATCCGCATGTTACAGGTATTCAGTGAAAATATCCGCACCGGGTTCGCCAATGTAGCGCTGCTGAACCGGGTCAGTCAGCTGGCATATTATGATGAAAAACTGAATATTATTAACCGCAATGGTCTGTCGCGCGAAATCAGTAATATGAATGCGGAAGAACGCTCTTCATCGGGGCTGCTGCTGGTTAAAATCCGTAAATATACCGACATGATGATCACTTTCGGTGAACGTTATTGCGATTATCTGTTGCTGCGTTTCTGTGATGTCATCGCTGAAGCATTTCCTGCTGTACAGAACTGTGCCAGTATCGGTGAGGGTAATTTTGTGCTGATTTTTGATCAGAATAAAATGCCGGCTGATGATTATCTGTATCAGCAGTCGGAGCAGATGCTGGAAATGTCCGGCGTGGTACATCATCTGCTGCTGACCTTCTGTAAAGTGAGTCTTGGTCCGTTAAAAGATGTACCGGCACAGGAAATTCTGCACCTGGCGGAATCTGCGCTGTCTGCAGCAGAAATGCAGAACCTGTCACTGGTCGATTATGCTGATGAGTACCGCCACCGTATCACTACCAGTTTTCTGTTGCTGCAGGAATTGCAGCAGGCGCTGCTGAATAATGAATTGTGCCTGATGTTCCAGCCAAAGGTGGATCTGGAAAGCGGCCAGGCGCTGGGTTTTGAAGCGCTGGTACGCTGGCCCCGTGAAGATGGCAGTATGGTTTCGCCGGATAAATTTATCCCGCTGGCCGAAGCATCCGGGCTTATTTCCAGTCTGGATGAGCAGGTGTTTCACATGACGGTTGAGGCCCTTAATACACTCTGTGAGGCCGGTTATGAACTGACGGTATCCTTTAATACCACAGTGTCTGATCTGCGTAACCGAAACTTCACGCAGATGATTCTGAATACGGTAACCTCAGGCCGTGTTGATGCGACACTGCTGGATCTCGAAATTACGGAAAGTGAAGCCATGGCAGACTATTCCGGCCATTATGATCTGCTGAAGCAGTTTATTGACCTGGGCATGGGCGTCAGCATTGATGATTTTGGTACCGGTTATTCATCGCTTTCGCATATTGCACGGCTGGCCGCGACTACGTTGAAAATTGACCAGTCATTTGTCAGTGGGCTGGGGCAATCGGAGGACGATCTGCATGTCGTGCAGATGATCTGCCGTATCGGTAAACGCTTTAATTTCAGGATCGTGGCAGAGGGAATTGAAACCGAAGAACAGCGGCAGCTGTTACGGGAAGCTGGCTGTCATATTGGTCAGGGATATCTGTTTGCCCGGCCGATGAAGCTCCCGGATGCCATGGAGTGGCTGAGGAATCAGGCGTGAAACCAGTAGCCTGGTTATGCAGCCGGTTGTATCTTGATCAGCCGGCACTGCGCCGCCGGGCGCTGATTATGGGGTTGCTGGTGCTGGCAGTGTCCTGCAGTGCTTCCCTGATTCTGTGGCAGAAACTGCACAGTGACCGCTTGCGGGCGCTGACCATCAGACATGATGCTTTGTTGTCCGCAGCTTCTGCTGATATCAGCCGAGAACTGGGCGATATCAGCAGAATCATGAATCTGATGCATCTGGACACCGGTGTCCGTAGGGCACTGACCAGCAGCCGTGACTTGAATTCAGAATTACTGGCCGCCCGTTTTGTGAATTTTTCCCGTGCGTTGGGTAATCTGTTGCAGATCCGTTGGCTGGATGCGGATGGCAATGAAAAAGTCCGGGTGGATTTCAACAGCCGCCTGACAGCTCCTGCGGTGACCGCAGATAAAGATCTGCAGAATAAGTCCTCACGCTATTATTTCCGCGAAGCCATCCGTTATTCACCAGGTCAGGTATACCTTTCTGAAATCGACCTGAATATTGAACACAATGAAATTGTGATGCCTTATGAGCCGACGCTCAGAGCTGCTGTACGTACGGGGGGGGACGATGGGCTCCGGGCAGGTGTGCTTATTGTTAATTATGATCTGAGTTCCCTTCTCAGTGGCCTGGCGGCCAGGTCGGATGAATCGCTGAGTCTCAGTCTGCTGGATCAGCATGGTTTCTGGCTGATTAACCGGCAGCAGGAAAAAGAATGGGGCAGGGATACCGGTCACACAGATTTCAATCTGGCGGAAGAAGATCCGGCATTATGGCAGCGTATCGGCAGTAATCTGCCGGTATTA
This sequence comes from Pseudomonadales bacterium, assembly GCA_963682115.1. GTDB lineage: Bacteria > Pseudomonadota > Gammaproteobacteria > Pseudomonadales > Oceanobacteraceae > Venatoribacter. Next base: position 3,601,276 of record OY821639.1, read on the forward strand.
GGACTGAACTGGCATGGCGAGTTGATCAGTTGCCGCAGGATAAGCTTTGTTGCCGGCGGTCAGGGCGATGGGCGGACGGTGTTTCTGTTGGCGGATACCCCCGGAGCTGTGATGTGGGAGGTGATGCTTAATAACACCGGCCCGGCAGCGATTCTTTTTCTGATTCTGTTTCTGTCCGGCAGTCGTCTGCTGATTTACGACATGCGTAATATTTCTCTGCAGAATTCATTGTCAGAGCAGTTGGAGCACGATAAACAGGCATTGATTGAAACCAATCAGCAGCTTAATCAGAGCATCAGTGAACAGCAGCTGTTGCAGGACGAGCTGGTCGAAACCCGTAAGCTGTCAGCGCTGGGAATGATGGTGGCGGGTGTGGCGCATGAATTAAATACCCCGGTCGGTGGGGCCATTATGATGGCATCGGATCTGGCAGAAGAAAACAGAATTCTGAAGGATGCGTTTCATGCCGGGCTCAGCCGTAAAGCGCTGGAAGCCTATATCGACAATGCTGATGAAGCGTTGAGGTTGCTGACCACAAACCTCTCCCGCGCCAAAAGTACAATCGACAGCTTTAAACGTCTGGCGATTGATCGGGCCAGTGATGAACAGACGGATTTTGTGTTGAATCAGGTGGTGGACGATCTGATCAATTCCATGCGACCGCTGCTGAAACGGGAACATATTCATCTGGATACCCGCTTACCGGAAAATATCAGCATGACGGGTTACCCGGGGGTTGTATCACAGATTCTGCAGAACCTGATGGTGAATTCCATCCGGCATGCGTTTGGTCCGGCCGGTGAACACCGCGTTACTCTGACTGCCGGCAGTGAAGAGCCGGGGCGGGTCAGAATATATTATGCGGATAATGGCCGTGGGGTTGAGGAAGACATGCTGGGGCGGATGTTTGATCCATTTATTACCAGTGCCCGCGGCGAAGGATCGACCGGGCTGGGCCTGCACCTGGTGCAGCAATGGGTATCGCGGATTCTGCACGGCAGTATTAAAGTGAGTACACCGGAAGATGGGGGGCTGGCTTTTGTGATTACCATTCCCCGTAAAACCCCTGAGCAGAAAAGCTGAAGTCAGACCCGCCTTACTTTCACCGTCCGGCCTTTGATGCGGCTTTTCTGCAGATGTTCCAGTGCGGCTCTGGCCTGCGGGCGTTTCACCGCGACATACGCTGCAAATTCCAGTACATCGATTTTCCCCACGGCTTTGCCATCAATACCGCCAGCGGATGTCAGTGCGCCGAGGATATCACCCGGGCGCAGTTTGTTTTTACGTCCGGCGGCCAGACACAGGGTCACCAGCTCCGGTCTTTCCGGGGTGTTGGCAATGCTTTCGATGGTATCTTCGCTCTGCAGCTCAATGCTCTGGCCGGTCTGATCTTCAATGGCTCTGACTTTGTACTCTTCCTGAGGGGTGGTCAGGCTGATGGCCAGCCCTTTATGGCCGGCACGGCCGGTACGGCCGATGCGGTGCACATAGACTTCCGGATCACGGGGCAGTTCATAATTGATCACCGCCTGCAGCTCTTCCACATCCAGGCCGCGGGCGGCAACGTCGGTGGCGACCAGACAGTGCAGACTGCCCTGACGGAACTGGATATAGACCTGATCGCGTTCACGCTGATCCATATCACCGTGCAGGGCGCGGGCAAGATAACCGGCTTCTTTCAGCTGGCGGCTGACGTCTTCGGTCGCCTGACGTGTATTGCAGAAAATCACCGCCTGCTGAATCTGATAATGCGACAGCAGACGGATCAGCAGCGCCAGTTTGTCACTGCGCCCGGTCTGATAAACCGCCTGCTCAATGCTGTTACCACTGTGCACTGACTCGACGGTAACGCGCACCGGTTGCTGCTGCAGATCGGCACTGAGTTTTTCAATATTGTCCGGGTAAGTGGCAGAGAACAGCAGCGTCTGGCGTGATTCCGGGGTGTGTGCGGCAATGTGACGGATATCGTCGGCAAAGCCCATATCCAGCATACGGTCGGCTTCGTCCAGTACCAGGGTTTTCAGCTGATCAATGTCCAGCGTTTTTTTGCGCAGATGGTCCTTGATGCGCCCCGGTGTGCCGACGATCACATGGGCGCCGTGCTCCAGCGAGCCGATCTGCGGGCCAATGGAAACACCGCCGCAGAGAATCACAATCTTGATATTGGGTTGCCAGCGGGCCAGTTTGCGCAGTTCTTCTGCGACCTGGGTACTGAGTTCCCGTGTCGGGCACAGCACCATGGCCTGCACGCCAAAAAAGCGCGGATTGAGTTTCTGCAGCAGCGGGATGCCAAACGCCGCGGTCTTGCCGCTGCCGGTTTTGGCCTGCGCCAGAATATCGCTGCCATCCAGTGCCGGCAGCAGGGTGCGGGCCTGAATTTCCGTCATCTTTTGGTAGCCGAGCCGCTGCAGGTTATCCAGTTCAGCTTCGCAGAGCCGTTGCAGGGAAGAAAACAGGTGATCAGTCATGGGCAGGTTTCCGGGTCAGCAATACACCGGTTTCAATATGATCGGTGTAAGGAAACTGGTCAAACAGGGCCAGCTTCTGAATGGTATGGGTGCGGGCCAGAACGCTGAGGTTATTGCTCAGCGTTTCAGGGTTGCAGGAAATATAAATGATATTGTCGTATGCCTGAATCTGGCGCACGGATTCGTCATCCAGCCCGGCGCGTGGCGGGTCAACCAGCACAGTGCGGAAATCGTAGCTGCTGAGATCCACGTTCTGCAGACGGGTAAAGGTGCGTTCGCCACGCAGGGCCTGAACAAACTCTTCACTCGACAGGCGGGCAATAATCAGATTGTCCAGCTGGTTATCCGTGATGTTGACCTGAGCCGCCGCAACCGATGTTTTCGAAATCTCGGTCGCCAGCACGCGGCGGAATTTGCCGGCCAGCGCAACGGAGAAGTTGCCGTTGCCGCAGTACAGCTCAAGCAGATCGTGTTGCCCCTGTTGTGCGGTGATTTCTTCCGCCGCCTGACGTGCCCAGCTGAGCATATTCTGATTCATAACGCCGTTGGGCTGGGTAAAGCCGCCTTCAATCTGACGGTAGTGGAAGGCCTGGCCATCGACGCTGAGGGTCTCGTTAACGTAATCCCGTTGCAGCACCAGCTTCTGTTTTTTCGAACGGCCGATCAGTGGGAAGCCCAGTGTCTGCTGCAACTGCAACGCTTCCTGCTGCCAGGCCTCATCCAGCTTTTTGTGATATATCAGGGTAATCAGGGCGTCACCGCTGAGCGTGGTGAGGAATTCGACCTGAAACAGTCGCCGGCGCAGCAGCTCATTGTGCTGAATCTGCACCAGCAGGTCCTGCATCAACTGGTTGATCAGCCGTGAGGCGATGGGAAAATCGATAACCTCATAAGCGGTGCTTTTATCGCCCGGTTCAAACATGGCATAAAAACAGCGTTCATCCTGATGCCAGAGGCGGAACTCAGCGCGCAGACGGAAATGCTGCGTGGCACTGGCAAACACCTCTGGCGACCGCGTGGTAAACGGTGCCATCAGGCCCTGCAGGCGCTCCGTCTTCGCCGCCAGCAGCTGGTCGTAGCGCTCAGGGCTGACCTGATGTTGGTAGATCTTTTGCTGCATGTCAGGTCACTCCGGCTTCTGCTGTCAGGGGGCGGGTATTATACGGATTAGCGCCCCGGCTGCACGCCGCATCCGCGCATAACCGGGCGACATCGGCGCCGGCACTGCATAAACTGAGTAAAACGGTGGGATAGCAGGGAGTGCAGAAGGATGAAATTATGGTTGCTGATGGCAGTGCTGGTGCTGCCGGCACTGAGCGCGCAGGCGCTGCCGGTCTCTGAAACGGTTGTTTATGCGGTGGATGGCAAGCTCTATGAAGGGGGCTGGTATCAGGTGAAACCCGGGGCGCCGACGGTCCTGCTGGTACATGACTGGGATGGTCTGACAAGGTATGAGGTTCAGCGGGCACTGATGCTCAATAAGCTGGGCTACAACGTGTTTGCGCCGGATCTTTTCGGCCAGGGAATCCGGCCGGAAAAAATTGAGGACCGTCGTCAGCATACCGGGGAACTGTATAACGACCGGGCAAAGCTGCGGCGGTTGATGGCTGCCGGACAGGAACAGGCCATCAAGCATGGCGCGGATGCCGCTAATATCGTGGTGATGGGCTATTGTTTTGGCGGTGCTGCGGTACTGGAAGCTGCCCGCGGCGGCATGAATGCCCGTGGTTTTGTCACCTTTCATGGTGGTCTGCAGACACCGGAAGGGCAGAATTATGCCGCTGTCAGTGCGCCACTGCTGATCCTGCATGGCTCAGCGGATCAGGCCATTACCCTGCAGGATTTTGCGGCTCTGGCCGGTGAGCTGGAGCAGGCCGGCGTGGCGCATGAAATGATTACCTACGGCGGGGCCAGGCATGCCTTTACCGTTTTGGGTGGTGACCGTTACCACAAAGAAGCGGATCTGAAATCCTGGCAGCGCTTTACCGGTTTTCTGCAGGACATCACCGCGCTGTAGTAGTACAGCTGTCGTCCCACTATAGTCCCGATGTCGGTTCAGCCAATGCCGCACGCCGGAAGCATTGTATAATCCGCACCTGCATGGCGAGATGGCCGGCACCGGCCATCCGTGCTGCCCGGATACTGCGGAGGGCAGCATTCTGATAATGAGGCATTTATGAGTGAAGTACTTGAAGAACTGATCAGCCTGCTGAAACTGGAGGCTATTGGCGTTAACCGTTTCCGCGGCCGCAGTCAGGATCTTGGTTTCCGTAATCTGTTCGGTGGCCAGGTGTTAGGGCAGAGTCTGTCGGCAGCGTATCAGACTCTGCCGGACGGCGAGTGGGCGGCGCATTCGCTGCATGCGTATTTCCTGCGCCCGGGCACGGTGGCTGACAGTGTTGAATTTGAGGTGGATGTGGTGCGTGATGGCCGTAGTTTTACCACCCGGCGCGTTACTGCCAGTCAGAAAGGTAAGGCGATTCTGACTATGATGTGCTCCTTTCAGCACCCGGAAGAAGGCTTTGTGCATATGGCGCCGATGCCGGAAGTGAAGGGGCCGGATGGCATTGCCTCGCAGCTGGAGCTGGCGCGTAAGTTCCGTGATTATTTCCCCGCACGGGTACGGGATATCTATACCGCCGACAAACCGATCGAAATGCGGGTGCTGGACCCGGTCAATATCTTTGCGCCGCAGAAAAAAGATCCGCTCAAATACGTGTGGATGAGAGCCGATGCGGCGATGCCGGCGGATCTGTGTGACCATGCCACCATGCTGGCCTACGCCACTGACTTCAATCTGATTCCGACTGCTCTGCATCCGCATGCGGTCTCGGTGGCGCAGAAGGATATGCAGGTCGCCAGTCTGGATCACAGCGTGTGGTTCCACCGTCCGTTCCGTATGGATGAATGGCTGCTGTACGTGATCGACAGCCCGAATGCCGGTGGTGGCCGTGGTTTCTGCCGTGGTCAGATCTTCAATGAAGGCGGCGAACTGGTGGCCTCGGTTGCACAGGAAGGGCTGATCCGGCGCCGGCAGCCACAGAAGGCAGGCGACGCATGAGTCATCTGCTGCGCACGCTGGCGTTATTCAGCCGCCGTCCCTGGCGGCGGCAGTTGCCCCCACTGGAACGCTTTAGCAGCCACTTCCGGGTGATGCCCTGGGACTGCGATCTGAATATCCATCTGACCAATACCCGTTATCCGGCCTGGCTGGATCTGGCGCGGACGGATTTCTTTCTGCGCATCGGCGCGATGGGTCTGTTCGTCCGCCATGGCTGGCGTTCGGTATTGGCCAGCCAGACCCTGACCTTTATCCGCGAAATACCGCCGCTGGCACGGGTCGATATTGAAAGCCGGGTGCTGTACTGGGATCAGAAATATTTTTATATGGAGCATCGTTTTCTGGTGAAAGGGCGGCTGCATGCCAAGGCTCTGGCAAGAATTGCGGTACTGAAGAAAGGCAGCGTCTGCTCGCTGGGCGCCATGCTGAGCGAACTGAATGGTGAACTGCCACAGCCGCCGGCAGTGCCAGCGGAAGTGATGGCCAAGATCGGACTGCTGAGCGCCAAGCGCGAGGCGGAACAGCGCTCTTAGCTGAGGAAATCGTTAAGGCGGATTTTCCACTGTGCGGGGTCCTCTGACTGTACGATTTCGTCCTGCACCCCCGGCCGGCTGAGGTCGATAATTTCCTGACGGATAAACTGCTTCAGCCGGATATTATAAATAACTCTGACCACCGGCAGACGCTGGTCGGATTCCGGCCCTTCGACGACCACCGCCAGGCGGTCACTTTTCAGCCGTACCAGTGAACCGACCGGGTAAATTCCCATCGAGCGGATAAAGCGGTGTACCAGCGCCTGATCCAGATGGGTACCACTCCATTCCAGCAGCTTTTTCAGCGCGGCGGTCGGCGGCAGACCTTTGTGATACACACGGTCGGCGGTGATGGCGTCATACACGTCGGCAATGGCACACATCTTTCCTTCGCGGCAGATATCACAGTCGTGCAGACCGTCCGGATAGCCGGAACCATCGATGCGTTCGTGGTGCTGGGCAGCGACCTGGATCGTCAGCGCGCCGACCCCCGGTGTTTTCTTCAGCAGTTCGCGGCTGAACACCACATGATTACGCATCACAGAGAATTCGTCTTCGCTGAGGCGGCCGGGCTTGTGCAGGATGGCATCGGGGATCATTACCTTACCGATATCGTGCAGCATGGCGCCGACAATGGCCTGATGCATGGTCTCGCGGTCAATCTGCAGCGACTTGGCGAAAATACCCATCAGCACGGCCAGGTTAATGGAATGCTCCAGCAGGTAATTGTCTTTCTGGCGGATGCGTCCCAGGCAGGCGAGGGCATTATGATTGCGCAGCACCGAATCAATCATGCCATCGGCAAGGCTGTCGAAGGCATCGACATCAATAGCGTGGCCGAGTTTGACATCGTGCAGGACGTTGCTGACCAGACCGCGGGCCTGGGTATGAAGACGGCTGGCCTTACGCATTTCCTCGCCGACGCTGACGCGCGCCTGATTATCGGGCGTCAGCAGTGCGGCTTTATCCAGCGCCTGCTGGTTCTGGCGGCCAACTTCTTCTGCCGTCAGGGCATCATCGCCGGCGACGTCCACACCACGGCTGGTATCAATATAAACTTCGGTAATGCCACGGCGGCGGATTTCAGCAATGGTGGCCTGATCCGGGATACGGCCTTCTTTCTGATAGCCGTGGTGGGGTATCCAGTCGCAGTTAAGATCTGAGACATACATATCAGGCCGCAGCTGATCGACGGATATTTTTTTGATCATGATAAAAAAGAGTAACCAGACTCTTTTTATTATAGCCGCTTCCGGGACGGGCGGTTATCAATCCTGCGCGTCAGCGACGTTTTTACCGGTTATGGCTGGTTGTTCCTGCTGAGGTGTTCTGTCACGGCCGGGCCGCAGTTGTGCAGCGGCAGAAAAATCAAAGCCAGTGTCTTCGGGGAATGCGTCCGGATCCGGACGGATACCGCAGCCGCTGCCCTTGACCGGCATCAGGCCGGAGGTTCCTGGCGCCGGCTTACTCATGTTCTGTTCCTTCGGCGGCAGCATAAAGCTGACTGAATTCCGCCTCGCCCGGGTGGGCCAGCATCAGCAGGGGATTGATACGGGCATTATTCAGGCTGACCGTCCAGTGCAGGTGTGGCCCGGTGGCACGGCCGGTGGCGCCGACGGTCCCCAACAGATCGCCGGCCTGAACCCGGTCACCTTCCTGCACGGCGATACTCTGCATATGGCAGAACATACTGATCAGCCCATGGCCGTGATCAAGAAAGACGCTGTTGCCGTTGAAGTAAAAATCACCGGTAAGCACCACGGTGCCGGTGGATGGCGCCCGGATGGTACTGCCGGCGGGAGCGGCGATATCCAGTCCGCTGTGCGGATTGCGTTGTTCGCCATTGAAGAAACGTTTCAGACCGAAGGCACTGCTCAGTGGTCCTTCTGCCGGCCAGATCATCGCCTGCCACGGCTGACCATCAGTAAAGCTGGTATACACCTTACCCATGCGGGCAAATTCGCTGCGGATGCGGCTCAGCTGTTCGTCATTCGGGTTAACGTGTTTGTTTTTCACCGTCAGATGCTGTTCAGGGTAGGCCTTGTCACGGACAGCAAAGGGGTAGTGCTGCCCGCCGGCGGTGACAAACGCCTCGCCGGGGGATTGCTTCAGTGGAATGCCGACCACGGCCTGCCAGTGGTTCTGCGCAGCGTCTTTTCTGACCAGGACGGCTTTGCCATTGAAGGTGGCCTGTGGCGCTTCGGCGCCATTGCCGAGATCAACCAGGGCGACGCCACCCGGTACCTGATGGGGCAGCGGCAGCCCGGCCGGTGGCAGGTCTGCGCTGTGCAGCGAACCTGCGGTAAAAACAGCAACGATAAACTGCATCACACTCTGCATAGGGTCAGCTCGCGGAGGAGTCCTCTTGATGGTGGGTATGGATAACCTTTGATTCAACCCAGCCCTGATCCAGACGGGAGTGAAGGATGTCGTCTTCCTTCAGTGTCGCCGCATCGTCGACGATACTGCCATCCGGACGGGTGGTAATGGAATAACCACGGCCGAGTACCGACAGCGGACTCAGGCTGTGCAGCAGTTTGGCCTGCGTGCCCAGCTGACGGGAAGCCTGTTGCAGCTGGTTGTGCATGGCGGCCTGCAGTTGTTTCTGCAGCAGGGATAACAGATGCGACTGTTCTTTCAGTTGCCGCTGCGGGTGCTGATGAGCAAGGTTCTGTGATACCACCTGCAGGCGTTGCTGTCGCTGTGTCTGAGTATATTGCCAAACACGCTGCAGGCGCAGTTCCAGCTGATCCAGATGTTGTGACTGATGCTGCAGTACGCGCTCCGGCGACTGCAGCCGGCTGCTCAGGGAATCCAGCTGTTGCTGGCTGCTCTGGTAGCGACGGCGCATGGCCTGTAACAGACGATGATGCAGCTGCAGCAGACGGCTGTTCTGCTGGCTCTGGTCCGGACTGAGCAGTTCGGCCGCGGCCGACGGGGTCGGCGCGCGGACATCGGCGACAAAGTCGGCGATGCTGAAGTCCACTTCATGGCCGACCGCGCTGACGACCGGAATCTGTGAGTGATAAATGGCCCAGGCAACGGCTTCTTCATTGAAACACCACAGGTCTTCCAGTGAGCCGCCACCGCGGCCGACAATGAGGGCGTCGACACGCTGATCGCGGTTGGCATGCTCAATGGCGGCGACAATCCGGGCGGTGGCTTCGCGGCCCTGTACCGGGGTCGGATAGATGTCGATTTCAATCGCCGGGCAACGGCGGCGGAACACGGTCAGAATGTCATGCACCGCAGCCCCGGTCGGGGAGGTGATGATGCCGACCCGGCGCACGGCAGGCAGCGGCCGTTTACGTTCTTCGCTGAACAGACCGGCGGCAGCCAGACGCTGTTTCAGCTGCTGAAAGGCAAGCAGCAGAGCACCTTCACCAGCGGGCTTCATCGCATCGACAATCAGCTGATAATCGCCGCGGTTTTCATACAGACTGACCTTGCCACGCAGTTCAATTTTATCGCCTTCTTTGGGCTGGAACTTCAGCATCGACACGCGCGAGCGGAACATGGCGCAGCGGATCTGGGCCTGGGCATCTTTCAGGGTGAAATACCAGTGTCCGGAAGACGGCCGTGACAGGCCGGAGATTTCGCCCTCCACGCGCACGGAGGCAAAGGAAATTTCCAGCAGTTGTTTGGCACGCTGGTTCAGCTGGCTGACGGTAAAAACGGCGGAATTCTGCACAATGCTCATACTGTCTGGTGAGTACTGCGTGCAGGGTGCCATGATGTGCCACTGATATCCAGCACAGTGCTGTGCTGGCGGAGCGGAATGAACACGCCAATGTGGCGGGGCGTCCATCCGGGACCAGTGGCGCCCCCGCCATTTTTGTCTTCTCTGTCGGCTCTCTGCGGGCGGATGTTTCTGCCGGCCGGCAGTGGCCGCCATTCACGGCTAACCTTATCTGACCGGCTAACGGAACCCGTCAGCGTTTTCTGTCTCTGACTGACTTCTCCGTGCATGAGCTGGTTAAAAAATCAGCGTAAATATGTTCCGGATCAATGTATTGATTGTCTCTTATGAGAAAAACATCACAGCTGAGTCAGTACGGTCAGGTTGCATCGAAAAGGGGATGGACAGCAAGTTATTAAAAGTCTAATGTTTATAGCCTCGGCTTAGGCTGAAACTGAAAATTTATTGGCTGATAAAAGGACAAAGCCCATGAAAAAGTTAATTGCAGGCGCAATTCTGGTTTCTTCTTCTGCACTGACCTTCGCTGCTAACCCATACGCTGGTTGTGGCCTGGGTAGCGCAGTTGTGTTCCCGGATGCAAATGAGTGGCATGAGCACGTTCTTGCTGCCACCACTAACGGTACTTCCGGTAACCAGACTTTCGGTATGACCTCCGGTACTCTGGGCTGTGAAGGTGCTAACGGCCCTCTGGCTGACGCACAGCAGTTCATGGATGACAACATGGATCAGCTGGCTGCAGATTCTGCTAAAGGCGCAGGCGAAACTCTGGCCGCACTGGCTGAAGTGATCGGTATCGACGCTCAGGACTCCGCTGCTTTCAATGCAGTGATGCAGTCTAACTTCGACAACATGTTCAGTGCAGACGCTACTTCTGCTACTGCATATGATGCGATGACTTCTGCAATGGCAGCTGACGCTTCCCTGCAGAAATACCTGGGTTAATAACAACCTGGTGTAAAAGAAAAAGCGCGCTGCGGCGCGCTTTTTTATTGGCTGAAAGAAATCCGGGAGAAAATAAGTCATGCGCTGGTCAGGGATACTGGGGCTGTTGTTGTGTTATCTGTATCTGATTCCTGCACAGGCAGAGGAAGAAGTATCTGCCATTGATGAAAAAATGCTCAGCGTGTCGCGCATGACACAGTGGGCACATTTATTACATTACCGTGAACATCCTTTTTCTCTCCGTTATATGAGTCAGGCAGACAGCCCGGAATTTTTTCTGGCGCCGGATGGTAAAACCAGTCTGCTGGCCGAGCTGAAGGCGGACTTACAGGCTTTTCTGCAGACCGGAATGGCAGCGGATGAGTCGGCCCAGTGCCATTTCCCGGCGCGTTATCAGTGGCTGAAAAAACAATTTCCTGAACTCCCCTTTGTTGATCAGTCATGCCCGGCGTTTGCTGAATGGCGTGATGAACTGGAAGCGCATGCGGTGACGCTGATTTTTCCTGCTTCGCATATTAATTCACCTTCATCCATGTATGGACATACCCTGATACGGCTCGACCGTGAAAGTGAACAGCGCAGCAAACTGCTGTCTTACGCCGTGAATTTCGCCGCCAATGCAGACCCCACGGATAATGAGCTGGTCTTCAGTTATAAAGGCCTGACCGGTGGTTATCCCGGTGTGGTGTCGGTCATGCCGTATTATGTGAAAACCAATGAATACCAGCACATGGAATACCGGGATGTGTGGGAATACCGGCTGGATCTGACGGCAGAAGAGGTCGCCCAGTTTGTACGTCATATCTGGGAAACCCAGGACAGTTATTTTGATTATTTTTTCTTCGATGAAAACTGTTCCTACCGCATCATTGCCCTGCTGGATGCCAGCTCTGAACGGATTGATCTGGCCGACGACTTCAAATACAAAGCGGTGCCGGTGGATACCATCCGCGCGCTGGAAAGCAGTCAGCTGGTGCGTCAGGTCGATTACCGCCCCTCCGCCGCAACGGAACTGGAATACAAGAGTACCCAGTCTTCACCGGCCGTGCTCGCAGTATCACGTCAACTGGTGGATTCCGCTGACGATATTGAAAACATGATTGCCGCCCTTAATGAACAGGATCAGATCCGTGCACTGGAATTGGGCTATGCCTACGCACGTTATCTGTCGGTAAAGAAAAAGCAGGCCAATCCGGTACTGCGTAAACGTACGCTGGCTATTCTGTCGGCGCGGTCAAAACGTCCCGACAGTGCCGGTTTCGACCCGGTGCCGCTGCCGCAATGGCGCGATGACGAGGGTCACCTGACCATGCGTGCCGGAATTGATGGCGGTATGGTCAGTGAGGCTGATGAGCAGCGCGGCTTTGCTGAGCTGCGCCTGCGTATGGCTTACCACGATATTCTTGATCCGCTGAAAGGCTTTGTTCCCGGTTCACAGATCCAGATGGGGCAGTTTGATGTCCGCTTCCGCGAAGACGGTGACATCCGCCTGCAGAATGCGCTGATCGTTGACGTACTGTCGCTCAGCCATAACACGTTTTTCCAGAGCCCGGTGGCCTGGGGTGTCAGCTTCGGCGCAGAACGCTTTGCCTTTTATGATGCTGAGCTTTACACCTATCTGAAGGTAGCCTTCGGTAAGGCCTGGCTGGGTAATGGCGGCCGTTTTTACGCGCTGGGTGAAATTCAGGCCCTGGCCGATAATCAGTTTGAATCCGGTTATCAGCTCAGTGCCGGACCGCGTCTTGGCTGGCTCTGGCAGTCAGAACGGCTGCAGGCACAGCTGCAGGCCAACTGGCAGGGGCTGACGGAAGGGGATGACACTGAACGCACGCAGCTGCAGGGCACGCTGGGCTATGGTCTGGGGGCTAACACTCAGCTCCGTTTGAGTGCGCAGCGTCAGCTGTTCAGTCTGGGCGGTGAGGAGCAGGGCGTGAATCAGCTGAGTGCCGGCTTCAAATGGTATTTCTGATATGAGAGCGGCCCGGCGTTTGTGGCTGTTGTGCTTCTGTACGCTGGGGCTGAGCGGCTGTGCTTCCGTCACGGCTTTCTTCTTCTATCCGCAGAGCGTATGGATCGCTACCCCGGCCGCCGCCGGACTGGATTATGACGATGTGACGCTGACCGCGCATGACGGTACCCGGCTGCACAGTTGGTGGATTCCCGCACAGGGGGAAGTGGCCGACAGCGGCACCATGGTGCTCTATCTGCACGGTAATGCCGAGAATATCAGCAGCCACAGCCGCAGTATTTACTGGCTGGCGCAGCAGGGCGTGAGTGTGCTGGCTCTGGATTACCGTGGCTTTGGCGCTTCTGAGGGGGAGGCTCTGATGCCTTCTGTACTGCAGGATATTGAAGCGGCAGCCGCCTGGTTGCGCCAGCAGTATCCTCAGCGCCGCCTGGTGGTGCTGGGGCAGAGCATCGGTGCGGCACTGGCGATTGATTTTGTCGCCTCGGCTCAGGATCGTTACGCCATTGATGCGCTGTTTACCGAAGCCCCTTTCACCGGCTTCGGCAGTGTTGCCCGCGCGGCGCTGAGCCATAACCTGATCGGCTGGCTGATATGGCCATTTACTCTGTTGGTGCCATCGCGCTGGGACCCGCAGGATGTGATCGCCGATATCCGCATTCCGGTGATGATCATGCACAGTGAAGAGGATCAGGTGATTCCCCTTGAGCAGGGCAAAAAACTCTATAAAATTCTGACTCAGCGGTCAGGAAATAAGCCTTCCTGCTGGGTCAGCAGCCACGGGCCGCACATCGCTTCCTTCTCTGATCCCGCGCTGCGACTGGCGGCGCTGAATTTCATGCTGTCCGGGCAGTGTCCGGCGTTTACCGGCCACTGAGGTTTCGTTATAATGCGACGCCTTCTTCATCCTCTCGTTCTGGAAGGCTCTCTATGTTGCGAATCGCTCAGGATGCACTCACATTTGATGACGTGCTGCTGGTTCCCGGTTATTCCGAAGTTCTGCCTAATCAGGTTTCCCTGAAAACACGTCTGACCCGTGACATTCAGCTCAACATCCCTCTGATTTCCGCGGCCATGGATACTGTGACCGAAGCCCGGCTGGCCATTGCCATGGCGCAGGAAGGCGGTCTGGGTATCATTCATAAGAACCTGACGATCGAAGAACAGGCCGCTCAGGTCCGTAAGGTAAAAAAATTCGAAAGCGGTGTGGTGAAAGATCCCATCACCGTTCCGAGCAGCACCACCATCTGTGAGCTGCTGGAAATGACGGATCAGCACAATATCTCCGGTATGCCGGTGGTTGATGCGGACGAGCTGGTCGGTATTGTCACCAGCCGTGATGTGCGCTTTGAGAAAAATCAGAATGCCACCGTCGCGGAAGTCATGACGCCGAAAGACAAGCTGGTTACCGTTCCGGAAGGCACCAGCAGCCAGGAAGTTCAGGACCTGCTGCAGGCGCACCGCATTGAAAAAGTTCTGGTGCTGAATGAGCAGGGTAAACTGGCCGGTCTGATTACCGTAAAAGACATCGTTAAGGCCCGTACTTACCCGAATGCGGCGAAAGACGAACAGGGCCGTCTGCGTGTTGGTGCCGCGGTGGGAACCGGCGCCGGTACCGAAGAGCGTGTTGAAGCGCTGGTGAAAGCTGGTGTTGATGTCATCGTCGTTGATACGGCACATGGTCATACCTCTAACCCGGGTGGCACCGGCGTTATCGACCGCGTGCGCTGGGTGAAGCAGAACTTCCCTCAGGTACAGGTGATCGGCGGTAATATTGCTACCGCGGAAGCGGCGATTGCTCTGGCCGAAGCCGGTGCTGACGGTGTGAAAGTGGGTATCGGTCCGGGTTCCATCTGTACCACCCGTATTGTCGCCGGTGTCGGTGTGCCGCAGATTTCTGCGGTTGCCAATGTGGCGGAAGCGATGAATAAATATGACATTCCGGTGGTTGCCGACGGTGGTATCCGCTTCTCCGGCGATATTGCCAAGGCACTGGCTGCCGGTGCTTCTGTGGTGATGATGGGTTCCATGCTGGCGGGTACCGATGAAGCGCCGGGCGAAGTGGAACTGTTCCAGGGGCGTGCCTATAAATCTTACCGTGGCATGGGTTCATTGGGTGCGATGGGTCAGGCTCAGGGTTCTTCTGACCGTTACTTCCAGGACAAAAATGCCGGCGTTGATAAGCTGGTGCCGGAAGGCATTGAGGGCCGTATTGCGGTGAAAGGTCCACTGATGAATATCGTTCATCAGCTGATGGGTGGCGTCCGCGCTTCCATGGGATATACCGGTTGCGCCACCGTGGATGACATGCGTACCAAGCCTCAGTTTGTTCGTATTACGTCGGCCGGTATGCAGGAATCACACGTCCATGACGTGCAGATCACCAAAGAAGCGCCGAACTACCGTCTTGGCTGAATGGCAGCGGATGGTTAACTGATCAATTACAAGGGGATGGTACTGCCATCCCCGCTTTTGTTTTTAAAGCTCTGTGGAAAACAATTTATGTCTCAAGACATTCACGCTCAACGTATTCTGATTCTGGATTTCGGTTCTCAGTACACTCAGCTGATTGCCCGCCGTGTCCGTGAAATCGGTGTCTTCTCAGAAATCCGTGCCTGGGATATGGATGAAGCGGAAATCCGTGACTATAACCCCAGCGGTATCATCCTTGCCGGTGGCCCGGAATCTGTGACCGAAGCCGGTTCGCCACGGGCGCCACAGGTGGTGTTTGAACTGGGGCTGCCGGTACTGGGTATCTGCTATGGTATGCAGACCATGGCGGAACAGCTGGGCGGCAAAGTGGAAGGTTCCACGGTGCGCGAATTCGGCTATGCCCAGATTCAGGTCGAAGGCAACGGTGCACTGTTCAAAGACATCAAAGATCACGTGGATGCCGAAAACGGTAAAGCCCTGCTCGACGTATGGATGAGTCACGGCGATAAAGTGGTGCAGATGCCGGCCGGTTTTGAACTGATGGCATCCACACCAAGTTGTGCTATTGCCGGTATGTTCAATGCCGGGAAAAATTTCTTCGGCGTGCAGTTTCACCCCGAAGTCACACACACGCTGCAGGGTAAACGCATTCTCGAACATTTTGTGCTGGAAATCTGTGGCTGTGATGCGCTGTGGACGCCAGCCAAAATCATCGAAGATCAGATTGAAAAAGTCCGTGCTCAGGTGGGTTTGCAGAAAGTGCTGCTGGGTCTGTCCGGTGGTGTGGATTCATCCGTGGTGGCAGCTCTGTTGCACAAAGCCATCGGTGATCAGCTGACCTGTGTATTTGTGGATAACGGCCTGCTGCGTAAGAACGAAGGCGATATGGTCATGGACATGTTTGCTAAAAACATGGGCGTCAAAGTGATCCGCGCCAATACCGAAGACCTGTTCCTCGGCAAGCTGAAAGGCGTATCCGATCCGGAAGCCAAGCGTAAAGTCATCGGCAATACCTTTATCGAAGTCTTCGATGAAGAAGCCGGTAAGCTGCAGGATGTGCCGTTCCTGGCGCAGGGTACTATCTACCCGGACGTGATCGAATCCGCCGCGTCCAAAACCGGTAAAGCGCATGTGATCAAATCTCACCACAATGTGGGCGGCCTGCCGGACGACATGAAAATGGATCTGGTCGAGCCACTGCGTGAATTGTTTAAAGACGAAGTGCGTAAAATCGGCCTGGAACTCGGTCTGCCTTACGACATGGTTTACCGTCACCCATTCCCGGGTCCGGGTTTAGGTGTGCGTATCCTTGGCGAAGTGAAAAAAGAATACGCCGATATCCTGCGTGAAGCCGATGCCATCTTTATCGAAGAACTGCACAATGCCGACTGGTACCACAAAACCTCTCAGGCATTTGCTGTATTCGTACCGCAGAAATCTGTCGGCGTCGTAGGGGACCAGCGTCGTTATGAATGGGTCATCGCCCTGCGGGCGGTGGAAACCATCGACTTTATGACCGCGCGCTGGGCACATCTGCCGTATGAACTGCTGGAAAAAGTCTCAAACCGTATTATCAACGAGATTGAGCATGTTTCCCGCGTGACCTACGATGTTTCCAGTAAGCCACCGGCGACGATTGAGTGGGAATGACAGGCACTGCCTGCAATGTCTGGTACCGGCTGGCAACTGCTGGTATCTGACATTCATAATATACAGGTGGAGAACGTTGGCCTTTCCAGAGTAAGGAAACGTGGCGCACTCTTTGGGAAAGCCTCCTCGCCAAGAAAATATCTTTGGGAGAGGAGCTTATTTCAAGCAATTGATCGACGAGTTTGGCTGACACCCGGATCGTCCTGCTGCAGCTGTACCTTTGCCTTGCAGCAGATACGCCAGTTCTTCACTGATATCGCCCAGCAATCTTGCAGGATCCACGGAAGATATGGATGGCGGTGTGTCATTTTCCCGGCTTAACCAGAGCAGGGTTTCTGTTAACTGCTGCATGTTCTGACTGGCTCGGTTTATCCGTTCAAGCGGACGCCCGTGCGTTGTCGGTATGCCTATCCGTTGCAGTAATTCCATATTTGTCCGGATGATAGCGATCGGCGTGCGTAGTTCATGGCTGGCGTGACGGACGAACTGATAATTAGTAATTTCGCCGCTTCAATGAGTCGGGGCGCTACTGGCTTAGGATCTTCATATGGGCTGGCCCGTCAGAGGAGGGCACAGATCAGACAACCCCAGTTCAGATGTCATGCCCTTCAGGAAACAGGGATAAACCTAAGGTGCTGTGTGTCAGAGTTCAATCCGGAAGTTTTCTGAGCATTTTCTGAAAATTCCAGAGCATGGCAGTTTTCTTGGTATTGCCTTCTTTTACCAAAATAACTCATTGAAAATATCATATAAAAAGTGTTTTTTTTCTATCAAGTGGGATTGAATCCAGGTCTGTCACGGTCAGGTATTAAATGGCATAAAAAGCCGATGAGCCCGGGTAATTGCGGGCTTTTTTGTAATTTCGTCTGGTAGGGTTTGGCAACAGAGGCCAGCGGCAAATATCGCTCCGGCATGGTCTGTGACGATGTCATAATGGAAGCCGAAGTGCATCCGGTCACGCCAAACGTGTCAGTACGGCGTCCACATCGTCCAGAAAGCCAGTCCATGCGCCATCTTCGTCAATGCCATTGATTCGTAAGAGGAACAGTCCCTCGATTGCCAGAAAGGCAACACGTGCCGCTTGCGCATCCGGTGATGCGCCGGTCAGGCGATCAAAAATGCCCCGATACCAGTCGCGTGTTTCTTTCAGATGCTCAGGATTTTCCAGATAGCTGACCATCAGGCCTGCAATTTTCGCGTCCATTGCCTGCTGTGAAGTTCGCGTCGCCGCGATGTAGCTGCGGATAAAGTCGATCGGACCGTGCGTTGCCGCGTCGTCCAGCATGGCGTCGAACCGGCTTGTCCAGCGGTCAATCAGGCTGCACACCAGGTCGTCCCTGTTGGCGAACGAATACTGCACGCCGCCCTTGGAAATGCCCGCCGCCTTTGCCAAAGCGCCAATGGTCAGTGCGGAGCCGCCTTGCTTGCGCACCAACTCTTCGGCCACGTCCAGCAGCCCGTCACGGGAGATGGTTGGTTTTCGACCCATTGTCTTTCTCTTTCACCGCCACTATCATCTCATTTAAATACGATTGTATTTATATTTTGGCGAACGCGCAAATCATAGGTGAACTTGTGTCTTACTGCTCCCCGAACCCCAGGCGCTGGCTGATTCTGCTGGCAGTCATGCTGGCATTTCTGCCGGTTGTCCTCGACATGACCATCCTGCATGTTGCCGTCCCCAGGTTAACCCAGGCATTGGGCGCGTCCAACAACCAGGTGCTGTGGATCATCGACATATACCCGTTGTTGATGGCAGGTTTGCTGGTGCCCATGGGTACGTTAGCCGATAAGGTTGGCAACCGGCGCATCTTGCTGATCGGCTTGGTGATCTTCGGGGTTGCCTCAGCCGCGACGGCCTTTGCGCCTACTGCACAGATGCTGATAGGCGCGCGCATTATGCTGGCATTGGGGGGATCAATGATCATGCCGTGTGTACTGGGCATTATCCGTCGTACCTTTGAGGACGATAAGGAGCGAGGACTGGCGCTCGGATTATGGGGGACGGTGGGGGCTGCCGGTGCGGCGGTTGGCCCGCTGATAGGCGGTGCGCTGCTGGAACATTTCTGGTGGGGCTCGGTGTTTCTGATCAACGTGCCTCTGATGCTCGTTGTAGCCCCGGCCTGCTGGCTACTGCTGCCGCGTCAGGAGCAGACCGTGCCCGGTCATTGGCCGATTGGTCAGGCCTTGCTGCTGGTCATGGGTATGATTGCGGTGGTGTATGCGGCCAAGACGGGGTTTGGTGGCAAACAACCCCTTGCCGTGGTGTTGCTGACGCTGGCCTTCGGATTGGCAATGCTGGTGCTGTTTGCTCGTAAGCAGTTTCGCGCAGCTGCGCCCATGCTGGATCTTTCCTTATTGGCACATCCTGCCATCGTCGCTGGCATCATCATGGCGGTGGTCGCCAGCGGCGCATTGGCCGGGGTCGAACTGACTCTGGCGCAGGAACTGCAATACGTCCTGGACAAAACACCGCTTCAGGCCGGGATATTCATGATCCCCATCATGGCGGCGGCGGCAGTGGGCGGTCCGGTTGCGGGTTGGCTATCTGCCCGGTATGGACTGCGGCCAGTGGCCAGCCTGTCGATGGTCGTCGCAGCGCTGTCGCTGGGCTGGCTTGCCGTGCAGGATTTTCATGCTCCGGGAGTGATTGTGCCGGTGCTGCTGGCACTGCTTGGTTTAGCGCTCAGCATTGGCCTGACTGCATCATCCATCGCTATCATGGGCTCGGTCGATGCAAGCAAAGGCGGTGCAGCAGGTTCGCTGGAAGCGACCGGCTATGAACTGGGCACTGGTCTCGGCATCTCTCTATTCGGTGTGTTTATGTCGGTTATTTTCGGGCGTAACCTCACGACCCCTGCTGGGTTGTCCCCTGATCTCGCAGATCAGGCTGCAGTTTCGATGGGCGATACGTATCTGGTCGCGCGGCAGCTTTCCGACGATCAGGCCGCCGCATTGGTTGCTGCGGGCAAGGCGGCTTTTTCGACCACACACTCAGTGCTGCTGCTGACGTCCGCCGCATTGATCGCGGCTTTGGCTGTTCTGGTGTTCTTCCTGCTGGCAGAAATGCGTAAAGGCACTGCCCGACATTAACACATGCAGAGATCGCGACGGGTTTGCTAAGTTCGGGCAAATCTCATATCCACAGGGCAGACTCAACAGTGAAAGCCAAGCTAGGCTGGCAGATCCATAAATAACGGGCAGGAGCCGGGGGCAGCAGTCAGAGCTGTCCTGACTTACGGGGTAACCCCTTTTCCATATACAGACTGTGGGATTTGTCGGGCTGTCCGGCCAATAGGGCTTGGCGGAAACCATGGTTTTAACCCATGACAGAAACTAATGAGTGAATGAGATTTAATCATTTCTAATCATAGGAAACTCTTCATAAGATACGCCCCCTGAATGGCAGCCATGATAAAGGCTGTTAAGCGGAAGCCAGAAAAAACTGTAAAACACTGAAGATGAATTCAGGTTTTATCTCAGACGTCAGGATACCGGATCGCAATGAATAAAGAGTTTACCTTCACCATCAAGAGCACCTGTTTTGATGAAAACTATCATCCAGCCGATAGTACACGCATCACGACCAACTTTGCGAATCTGGCCAGAGGGGAGAGCCGTCAGGATAATCTGCGTAAGACTTTGCGGATGATTGATAACCGTTTCAATGCCCTGGCGCATTGGGATAATCCTGAAGCTGACCGTTATGCTGTTGAGCTTGACATTATTTCAGTTGATATTGATATCGAAGGTAACGGTCAGACCTTTCCGACCATTGAAATATTGAAAACCAATATTGTTGACCGGAAAAATAAACAGCGTATTGAAGGTATGATAGGGAATAACTTTTCTTCTTACGTCCGGGATTATGACTTCAGTGTATTGTTATTGGAACATAATAAAGATAAGGCTGAATTCAGTGTGCCGGAAAATTATGGCGATCTGCACGGTAAAATTTTCAAATCCTTTCTGAAATCGGATGTTTATAATGATAATTTCAATAAGCTTCCGGTTATTTGTCTGAGTGTTTCACATACCCGGACTTATCACCGTACTGAAAATCAGCATCCGGTGTTGGGTGTTGAATACCGTCAGGATGACTATTCCCTGACCGATGAATATTTCAGCAAAATGGGGTTGCAGGTCCGCTATTTTATGCCGCCAGGTAGTGTAGCGCCCTTAGCCTTTTATTTTCGCGGTGATTTACTTACTGATTACTCGAATATGGAGCTTATCAGCACCATCAGTACGATGGAGAGTTTCCAGCGAATTTACCGGCCAGAGATTTACAATGCCAACTCTGTCGCGGGCAAGTGCTATCAGCCAAGCCTGAATCATCAGGACTATTCGCTGACACGGATTGTGTACGACCGGGAAGAGCGTAGTCAGCTGGCCATCAAGCAGGGAAAATTCACTGAAGAGCAGTTTATCAAACCCTACCGTAACCTTCTTGAGCAATGGGCTCAGGGTAGTGCTCTTTAATTAACCGGACAGAGAAGGCAATTTATTATGAAACGATTATTACCGACGTCTACTGCCGGAAGCCTGCCGAAACCATCCTGGCTGGCAGAGCCTGAGAAGCTTTGGTCACCGTGGAAATTACAGGGCGATGAGCTGATTGAAGCCAAACAGGACGCTTTGCGGGTGGCGCTGCTGGAACAACAGCAGGCGGGTATCGATATTGTCAGTGATGGTGAACAGACCCGCCAACATTTTGTGACTACGTTTATTGAACACCTCAATGGGGTGGATTTCGAGAAGCGTGAAACGGTCAGAATCCGGGATCGTTACGACGCGAGTGTGCCAACCGTGGTCGGGGCGGTATCCCGCCAGAAGCCGGTTTTTGTTGAAGATGCGAGGTTTTTACGGCAGCAGACCACGCAACCTATAAAGTGGGCCTTGCCAGGTCCGATGACGATGATTGATACACTTTATGATGGTCACTACAAAAGTCGTGAAAAACTCGCCTGGGAGTTTGCGAAAATTCTTAATGAAGAAGCCAGGGAGTTAGAGGCCGCTGGTGTTGATATTATCCAGTTTGATGAACCGGCATTTAATGTGTTTTTTGATGAGGTGAATGACTGGGGTATTGCCACGCTGGAAAGAGCCATCGAAGGGCTGAAGTGTGAAACGGCTGTGCATATCTGTTACGGCTATGGCATTAAAGCGAATACCGACTGGAAGAAAACACTGGGCTCCGAGTGGCGGCAATATGAGGAAACCTTTCCAAAGCTGCAGAAATCCAATATCGACCTGATTTCACTGGAATGCCATAACTCCCGTGTGCCGATGGATCTGCTGGAACTTATCCGCGGTAAGAAAGTGATGGTGGGGGCCATTGATGTGGCAACCAGTACCATTGAAACCGCGGAAGAAGTCGCCAATACGCTGCGGACCGCGCTGCAGTTTGTCGATGCCGACAAGCTCTATCCCTGCACTAACTGTGGCATGGCACCTTTATCGCGCCAGGTCGCGAGAGGCAAACTGAACGCTTTAACCGCCGGTGCAGAAATCATCAGGTCAGAGCTGTCCGTTTAGTATCACTGAGCCTCAGCGTGCTACATGACCATGGGCAGTTGAGTCTGGTGGTGTTTCCGCCCGGAGCAACCTGATTCAACTACCGGCAAACCCGTTGGGTGGCCAGGCAGCAGTGACCTGTGCTGCCTGGCTTATCGGCTGACTTGCCGGTTTTATCTTCTGCGGTTTTCAGACCGGGTGACGGCTGAAGTCAATCCGGATTATCAGGCTCTCTCTGGCACTTCCATTACAGCTCTGCGCTGCATTCAATATTCAGGATCCGTATGTCACATCCAGTTACAGCCATTGATTCAAAGCGCTTCCGCGAAGCACTCGGACACTACGCGTCCGGTATTACGGTGATTACCTCACTTATTGATGACAAGCCGGTTGGCTTCACTTGTCAGTCGTTCTACAGCGTGTCGACAAACCCGCCGCTGGTCTCATTCAGCGTTATGTCCCGCTCATACAGCTATCCGGAAATCCGCCGGGCAGGCCGCTTCGCGGTCAACATTCTGTCAGACGAGCAGGTCGGAATATCCAACCAGTTCGCCCGGCAGGGCACGGATAAATGGCAGGGCATTGAGTGGCAGACCTCGCCGTCGGGCAATCCTGTTATTGCTGGCAGCCTGCACTGGCTCGATTGTGAAATTCACGCTGAACATGCCGCCGGTGACCACCTGATCGTGATTGGTGAAGTGACGGCGTTAACGGCACCGGAAGCTGTCACGGCTCAACCATTGCTGTATTTCAGAGGTCAGTATTGCAACCTAGCCACCGGGGATGCCGGCTGAGAGGTTATTGTTCTGGTTGTATATTGATCAGATGAGAATTGCCTCATTAAACCAGGGTTGGCGCCAAGGGGCATCATCCTCAGTCTGTTCCGGGGCAAACGCTTCATCAATGGGCTTGCTGCCCGCTGCGTACCGGTGTCGATTCGAGCTGATGTCAGCCTGAGTAAGGGGAAGCCGGTCAATGGGGCGGGATGCGGCAGTTCAAATGACGTTCAGAGTCTTTACGCGGAGCTGACACTATTGAGTGGGTGGGCTGCAGTCAGGTACCATGCTACCTACCGATAGCTGGGAAAGTTATAAGAAATCAATAGTTAATAAGAACACACTATTGCCGGTATTTCCCTGGTCCTGCTCACATCAAAAGGTTGTGTATTGAAGTATCGTGCCGAAATAGATGGGTTACGTGCGTTAGCGGTTGTTCCCGTTATTCTCTTTCATGCTGGCCTTGAATGGTTCAGTGGCGGTTTTGTTGGCGTTGATGTGTTTTTTGTTATCAGTGGTTACCTGATAACAACGATACTGATCGGGGAAATTGAGAGTAATAATTTCAGTATCCTCAGGTTCTACGAAAGGCGTGCCAGACGCATATTGCCGGTGCTCTTTTTGGTCATGGCTGCCTGTATACCCTTTGCCTGGATGTGGATGCTGCCGGACCAGATGAACAGCTTTGCGAAAAGTCTGGCCGCCGTCAGCCTTTTCTATTCAAATGTTCTGTTCTGGAAGGAAAGTGGTTATTTCTCAGCGGTCGCTGATGAGAAGCCTCTGCTGCATACGTGGAGCCTGGCGGTAGAAGAGCAATATTATCTGTTTTTCCCGGTATTTCTCATACTTTTCTGGCGATTTGGCCGGCAGCGTGTTTTCTGGCTGATAGTCCTTATGGCCTTTGCCAGCCTGTTATGGAGCGAGTGGGGCTGGAGGAATAGCCCGGTCGCAAATTTCTATCTTCCTTTCAGTCGGGTGTGGGAGATTTTTGCCGGCTCAGTGGCGGCATTCGTTATCAGTAAACAGGGTATCAGGCCTGATAATGTCAGGTCATCCATTGGTCTGCTGGCTGTTCTTCTGGCGATATCTTTATACGATGAACAAACACCGTTTCCCGGTTTACTTTCTCTGTTGCCTGTTGGCGGCACAGTATTACTTATACTGTATGCAGGTAAGGGTACCTACGCAGCAAGACTGCTTGCCTGGAAAGGTTTTGTTGGTATTGGTCTGATCAGTTATTCCGCTTACTTATGGCATCAGCCCCTGTTTGCCTACGCGCGAATTGCTCTGCATGAAAAGCCTTCGCAGACTCTTATGCTGAGTCTCGCTCTGCTCTCTGTGTTACTGGCCTGGGCCAGCTGGAAATATGTCGAAAATCCGTTCCGGAACCGAGCTTTCATATCACCCCGGTCAGTTGCTTACGCCAGTGTTTTTGGTCTCCTTACATTTCTGACGTTAGGAAAGATCGGTGATCATTTTAATGGCTTTGAGCACAGGTTTGAGACGCCAAAGTTTGTTCAGGATGGTGAGTTTTCTATGCCGATGCGCTGGTCTGGTTATTGTTTCTACAACTTTAACGACCGTAAGCTGTCAGTCGGAGAAGATGGATATCACTGTTCAATGGGCTCTGAAAATCAATCGCTTCCCTCCGTTCTGATATTCGGTGACTCCTATGCGGCACATTGGGAACCTTATTTTAAGTCGTTTGCCCAGGATTTCCCGATGCGGCTGGAAAGTGTAACCACGAACTGGTGTTTTCCGGACCTGTATAACGGTTCAACAGCCAAGCCCGGGCATATATCCCGGCAGCAGTGTGAAATGAACCGGCAGTGGCTGAAAGATAACTACCAGAACTATGATGTAGTAATTTTTTCTGCGGCCTGGCATCAGGTCGGTAAATTTGGCTATGTTGATGAGGTTGTCCGCAGCTTTAAGGAACTGGCTTCCGATGCAGATGATACGCGTTTTATCGTCATTGATGTCCCTCTGCAATTTGAACGGGGTTCTGTTGAAGATGCCATTTATGACAAAAAATTCAGACTGATACCAAAAGCAGAAACGATGGCCGCTGCTGAACGTTCATGGCATGAGGTTGAAAACAGTCTGAGCGGATACAAGGATTTTATATTTCTTGATAAGCAGGAAATGGGCTTCCGGAAAAACAAAGACCTGAAGAATGACGAGGGTTATCCCTATTCTCTGGATGGTGGCCATATATCGGTTTATGGCGCTAAATCTTTGTATCAGGAATCCAGGGGGCAGGACATTATCAGGGTATTATCAGAATATATATTCCGTGATAGCCTTGTTGCCAGATAATGTCGGTGGGAAGTTCCTGGTCTGAGTGCATCCACTGGCCGCCCGCTCCGGCGGCCAGTCGCTGTTGCTGATCAGAGAGCTGTAGACTGGCTGTATATTGTATGCCGGGCAATGTTGCTGATTGTCAGAATACATAAATTATCAGCAAAAAAAGTCAGCAATATATAGCTTATAGTACACGGTAAAGAAGATCCTACCTGCCACTGTAAACCGGTTTGCGTCGCGCAATCCAGGCTTCAAGGCCGGTCATAATATCTTCGCTGGGCAGCATGCGGGCAAACTGTTCCTTTTCTATTTCGAGCCCCTCTGCAATCGTTGTGTTCAGTCCGCGGGTAACCGCTGAAATAATCCGTGCCGTGGTTAACGGGGAGTGCTGCAGGATACGTTCAGCCAGCTGAATAGCTGCGGGAATCAGCTCCTGCTGAGGAACAATCTGATTGATAAGGCCTGCTTCACGGGCCTGTTCCGGTGAGAATCGGTCGCCGGTCAACAGCAGTTCCAGCGCCCGTTTTCTGCCGGCAAGGCGGGGCAGACGCTGAGTGCCTCCGAAGGTGGGCGGAATGCCGATGTTGATTTCGGGCTTGGCGAAGACCGCTTTGTCACTGGCAATGGCTAAATGTGCTGCCTCCGTTATTTCACAGCCGCCACCAAACGCAATTCCGTTTACCGCGACAATGATGGGTTTGGGAAACGATTCAATTCTTGCGGTCATACGTTGGCCGCGGCTGACAAATTCCCTGACGGCGACATCGCCTCCCTGTCTGATGCTTGCGGTAAATTCATGAATATCGCCTCCGGCAGAGAAGGCCTTGTCGCCGGCGCCTGTCATGATGATGGCACGGATGGCAGGATTACTCTCGATGTCATCAAGCAGTTGCAGCAGGCGGTCGTTGGTGGCGTAGTTTAATGCGTTCAGTTTTTGCGGGCGGTTTAAGGTCAGAAAGGCAATGCCTTTTTCTTCTTTGTACAGTACCAGTTGTTTCATTATGCATCCCTCGGCAGCGATTGATCGTTGAAAAAAGGGTATGGCTGGCATAGGGTTTTGTACACTCACTGTACGGTATACATCCATGGCTGATACAAACAAAAGTACAAAGGAACGTATTATCGGGGCTGCGAACAGGCTGTTTTATATGGCAGGCATCCGCGCCACCAGTGTTGATGCCATCGCCGCCAAAGCGGGTATCACCAAACGCTCACTGTATTACCATTTTCAGAGCAAGGATGAGCTGATTGCTGAGTATCTTGGCTCAAGGGATCAGCTGAACCTTAACGCCTATAAAAAATGGTTTGCTGAGCAGGAAGGTGACGTCAGCGCTAAGCTCCGCGCGGTATTTAATGGCATTCTGGAGACCACAACCCACTCAAAATGGCGGGGGTGTGGTTTTCAGCGTACCGTGGGCGAACTGGCAAATAAGCCGGGTCATCCTGCAATCCGGGTGGCATCCTTGCATAAAAAGAAGGTGGAACAGTGGCTGGCAGATGAATTCTGTCACTATGGGCTGGTCAATGCCGATGTGACGGCACGGCATGTTTTTCTTCTGCTGGAAGGTGCATTGGCGGCGATGTTAGTCCATCGTGATCCGGCTTATATCCGGCAGGCCGCAGACGCGGCGGCTCTGCTGGTCAGCCATGCTGTCCAGCCTGAAGATTGCTGAATCCATTGCTGCTTTAAACGGAAAATTTAACGCTGTGCCACAGCCTGTCTGTTGCGGCGGACTGACGTAAAAAGAGACACTATGAATACCGATAATAGCGGGCGTGACGATATAGAGGACGTGGCGCAGCTGCTGCGTACGCTGGAGCAAGATCCGCAGGGCATGACGCTGTCGGAAGTGGCCGCAGCGCTGGTAATGCCGGAGTCTGCGGTTCGGCGTCTGTGCTCCGGGCTGGAAGCCCGGCAGCTGCTGATGCAGAGTGCCGGCCGCTGGCATCCGGGTTCCGTACTGGCCCGGCTGACTGCCAGTGCTCAGCGTGATGTGGTCACGGAGCTGTGGCCATTGCTTGAGCGGCTGGCACGCAGAACCCGGGAAACCGTGGAACTGTGTGTGTTGCGTGGCCGCTATGCGGTGTCGGTGGCGCAGTCGGTATCCGATCAGGAACTGACAGTGGCCTCTCCACTGGGGACGGCTTTGCCGCTGCATACCACTGCACAGGGTAAAGCCATGCTGGCAGAACTGAGCGCTGATGCGGTACAGGATCTGTTTGCCGGCACTGATTTCGAACGGCGTACCGACGCGACCCATGCGGATGTTCAATCATTGCTGGGCGAGCTGGAGAGCATCCGCCAGCATGGTATCGCGGTGGACCTGCAGGAGCACGCTGCGGGTGTCTGTGGCATTGGCGTTGTGCTGAATCTCGCTCAGGACGATCTGTACACGGTATCGCTGGCGGTGCCGGATCTCAGATTCGAAAGCGGGTTGAGTACCCTGCGTGCCGGGCTGATGCAATGTAAGGCGGAAGCAGAAGCCCTGTTCCGGGTGGTGCCGGTCGGACAGGGCTGAACGTCAGCGCAGTAAAGCGCGACATTTTGTCCGCTTGCGGTTTATTCCTGTCCGCGGGTATATTGCTGAATAGTTATATTGTTACATTCATTTCTGCCATACTGAACGTGTAGCTATTCAGTCAAAGGAGAAAACTATGAATATTACTGTTCTCGGTTCCGGTTTTGCGGCACTGACTGCGGTGAAGGAAATCCGCAGACAGCTGCCGGATACCGGAATTACGGTCATTTCTCCCACTGATGAATTTATTTATCTGCCCAGTCTGATCTGGATTCCGGCCGGTCTGCGCAGCGCAGACGACCTGCGCATTGACCTGAAGCCTTTCTTCCGCAAACAGAAGGTCAATCACATCAGGGCCAGAGTGACGGATGTGGCGAATGGTGGGCGGATGGTGAAAACCGACCAGGGCGATTTCAGCAATGATGGTCTGATTATCGCTTCCGGTGGCCGTTTTATTAAGAAACTGCCGGGTATTGAGCATGCCATCACACCATGTGAAGGCATTGCCGCGGCAGAAAAAATCCGTGACCGCCTGAATGCCATGCAGGGTGGTACCATTGCGGTTGGTTTCGGTGGAAACCCGAAAGAACCGTCAGCGATGCGCGGCGGACCGATGTTTGAGTTCCTGTTCGGTATTGATACCTTATTACGCCGTCAGGGCCGCCGTGATCAGTTCGAGCTGGTATTTTTCAACCCGAATGAAAAGCCGGCCAAACGTCTCGGCGACAAGGTGCCGGAAGCGGTACTGAAGATGATGGCGAAGAAAAATATCCGTTCTCATCTTGGCCATAAAATGCTGGGCTTTGAAGAAAATAAAGTCCTGACCGAAGGCGGGGAAATTGCTGCCGATCTGATTCTGTTTATGCCGGGCATGACCGGCCCGGCCTGGTCTGCAGATTCAGAGATTGCCAGATCAGAGGGGGGGCTGATTAAAGCCAATGGCTTCTGTCAGGTTGAGGGGCTGGAAAAAACTTATGTTGCTGGTGATTCCGGCAGCTATCCGGGCCCCGACTGGCAGGCCAAGCAGGCGCATATGGCCGACCTGCAGGCGCTGGCTGCCAGCCGTAATCTGGTACGTGAACTGAAGGGAGCGAACGACTTTGAAACCTTCAAACACGAGCTGGTGTGCATCATTGATACACTGTCACACGGTGTGCTGATCAAGCGTAATGAAGGGGGCAGTCTGATGCTGCCGCCGTGCCGGCTGATGCACTATGCCAAGCGCTTTTTTGAATACTGGTATCTGAAACAATACCGTTAACCGGCCGCGGCAGGGCTCACTGGCTGACAGCCACGACTTCGTTGCGGCCATTGAGTTTTGCCCGGTAGAGAGCTTCATCGGCGCTGTTCATCAGACTGCTCAGATCGCTGTGTTCTGCCGTGCAGATGCCGATGCTCACGGTGACTGACAGAATATCCCCGTCTTCCACATCAATTTTCAGATCGGCAATACGCTGGCGCAGGGCATCCATCAGCTGAAAGGCTTCCTGGCTGTTCCTGCCCGGCATCAGAATGGAAAATTCTTCGCCACCGGTGCGGGCAATCAACAGCGGTTTAAGCGGGTTTTTCATGGCCTCTGCCACCGCCTGCAGTACCAGATCACCGGCATGATGACCAAAATTATCGTTTACCTTCTTAAAAAAATCGATATCCAGCGTTGCCAGTGAAACCGGCGAAATTTCCGCCTGATCGACAATACACTTGCTGTGGGTAATAAAATGGCGGCGGTTGTACAGGTCGGTGAGAAAATCTTTTTCGGCCTGATCCCGCAGCTGAACATGGGCATCAATGGTCTGGGTATTATTATTTACCCGGTAAATAAATTCCTGCAGGTTAAAGGGCTTGGCAAGAAAATCGTCGGCACCACTGCGGATAAAATCGAGTGTCAGCTGAGTGCGGCAGCCTTCGACACCGGAAACGCCGATAATCGCCAGTAATTGATCAGGGAACTGATAACGTATGGTCTGCACCAGTTCCAGGCCATTCATGCCGGGCAACTGATGATCAACCACCATCAGATGAATATCCGGGGTCACCGCCAGAATTTCCAGCGCTTCTTCCGATGAATAGGCCTCGAGCACAGAATACTGATGCAGCTCCAGAATAGTGCGCATTTCCATCATGGAAACAGCTGAATCTTCGATCAGCAGGATTTTCCGCTGGCGGTTGAGATGCAGTTGCCTGAGCATTCTGACCGCATACGGGTACCAGTAGCGTCCATCTTTGGTGACGTAATCCACCGCACCTTTACTCAGCCAGCGGCTGCGCATTTTTTCGTCGTTGTTGCTGGTCAGAATCAGGGTAGGGACTCCGGCCTGTAACAGGTCGTCCACGGCTTCACCGTTGGGAGCGTCGGGCACATCGAGATCAGCCAGGGCGGCGGTAATGGCGGGAGCAGCGTCAAGGATGTCAGTCAGTTCCTGACGGCTGGAGGCTGATTTCAGGGTGTCTCCCTCATTCAGACTGATCAGGTGACGCAGGATCTTGATAACCAGCGGGTCGTCTTCGAGAATCAGGTAATCAGCCATAAGGCACAAAAAATCAGCTTACTGTGTCTGCAATTATAGCCGGATATGAACGGATGTCTGTGCATCTTTCATGGAACACGGAGGTCGTATTGGCAGCTGTGCCACAAGCCGATACCCTGACGTGAAAAATAAGGAGTCAGTAATAATGCTAACAACAGAACCGTTCGCGGATGAACAGCTGGGAATCTGGCAGATTGATGCCGATTATGTCGCCCCGGGGCTGGCATCCGTCTACCTGTTGCGCCAGGGTGACCGTCTGGCAGTTATCGAAACCGGAACGGCGGCCACCGTGCCGCATGTGCTGGATAAAATTGCCGCGCTGGGGCTGACGCCGGAGCATGTGGACTGGATCATTCTGACCCATATTCATCTTGACCATGCCGCCGGCGCCGGTGCGCTGATGGCCGCCTGCAGTCAGGCAAAACTGGTGGTTCATCCGCGTGGTGCCCGGCATATGATTGATCCGGCGAAACTCGAAGCCGGTACGCTGGCCGTTTATGGCGCAGAAGCCTATGCGCGCCTGTATGGCAGGCTCATTCCGGTGGCGGCAGAACGGGTGGTTGAAGCCACAGAGGGCATGACGCTGGATTTTAATGGCCGCACACTGAGTTTTATGGATACGCCGGGGCATGCGCTGCACCATGTGTGCATCCATGATTCACGCAGTAACGGCGTGTTCAGCGGCGATACCTTCGGCCTGTCCTATCGCCAGTTTGATGCCGCTGACGGCCGCGTGCTGTTGTTTGTCACCACCACCCCGGTGCATTTTGATCCACAGGCCATGCGCCAGAGTATTGCGCGCATTGTGGCCCTGCAGCCGGATGCTGTGTACCTAACCCATTACGGCCCGGTAAAACCCGATGCGGCGAATGTCAGCCAGTTACTGGCATCGCTGGACGCGTTTGTGGCCATTGCTATGGCGGAAAAAGATCGGCCGCAGGGGCGGGCAGAGCGGATGACGCAGGCGATCAGTGATTGGCTGCTCGCCAGGGCACAGGCACTGCGCCCGGATCTGAGTGAGGAATTCTGTCGCCGCTGGCTGGCCACGGATGCGGATCTGAATGCGCAGGGGCTGGAGGTCTGGCTGAACCGCCGCTAGCGTTCGTTGCCAATCCGCTGCCGGCGTCTAGGCTTACAGGAGTGTTCTGTCGTTACGGGAAGGAATTGTGTCTGACTCTGCCAGCATCACCTGTTCCGGTTGCCGTCATGGTGAGGCTCTGCCATTCGGCATTACCATCGCATTGCAGCCCATTGTTCATCCGGCGAGCCGTTCGGTCTGGGCGCAGGAAGCACTGGTCCGCGGGCCGCAGGGCGAGCCTGCCAGCTGGGTTTTTGCGCAGGTGACTGCCGCTAACCGCTATCAGTTTGATCAGGCCTGTCGTGTTGCAGCAATCCGGCAGGCGGCTGTCTGCGGCGTGGAATCCCTGCTGAGTATCAATTTCATGCCCAATGCGGTTTACCAGCCGGAGCTCTGTATCCGCACAACGCTGGCGGCCGCACAGCAATACAACTTCCCGCTGCAGCGTATTATGTTCGAGGTAACGGAAGGCGAAGAAGTCGAAGACTTAAGTCACCTGCAGAGCATTATGACCAGTTATCAGGGCATGGGATTCATCACCGCCATTGATGACTTTGGTGCCGGCTATTCGGGCCTCAATATGCTGGCGGAGCTGGAAGCAGATGTGATCAAGCTGGATATGGCGCTGATCCGCAATATTCATCAGCATGGCCGGCGTCAGACAATTATCAGAGGCATTGTGCAGGTGTGCACGGAGCTGGATATCCGCATCATCGCCGAAGGCATCGAATCGGCGGATGAGCTGCACATCCTGCAGGATATGGGCATTGAATATTTTCAGGGCTACCTGTTTGCCCGGCCGGCCTGGCAGGCTCAGGCGGATATCCGCTGGCCTTAACCGCGGAAGTCATCCCAGTACGGCGGATCGCCGAAATAACCACCGATAAAATCGATAAAACTGCGCACCTTGGCGGACAGAAACTGGCGGTGCGCATAGATCGCATACAGCCCCAGTGGCTCAGGTTCAAAATCTTCCAGGATGCTCTGCAGCTGCCCGCTGGTAATGGCCGGCCCGGTAATAAACGTCGGCTGGATAATCACCCCGGCGCCGGCGATGGCGGCGTTCAGCAGCACGTCACCGTTGTTGGCCGAAAAATCGCTGTGCAGGGTCGTGGTGAGTGACAGATTCCGCTTCCGGTCACGGAAACTGGTTTCATTATCCATATAGCTGTAGCGCAGATACTGGTGCTGCTTCAGCTCATCCGGGTGGGACGGAATCCCCTGGCGGGCGAGATAATCCGGGGATGCGCAGATGGACAGCCGTACCGGCGCAATCCGCCGGGCAACCAGGGATGAACTCTTCAGCTGGCCGATGCGCAGGGCAATATCAAAGCCTTCCTGCACAATATCGACTTTGCGGTCATTGAGCTGCAGGTCGACCTGCACTTCAGGAAACGCGGCGCGGTAAGCGGTCAGCACGCTGGCCATATGCTGGATGGCAAAGGATACCGGCGCATTGATACGCAGCAACCCACGCACGCTGTGCTGCAGGTCACCCAGTTCATTTTCCATGTCATCAATGTCACTCAGCACCTGCTGCGCGCGCTGAAAGTAAGCCGTACCGGCTTCCGTCACACTGACCTTACGCGTGGTGCGGTTCAGCAGGCGGGTGCCGAGATGTTCTTCCAGCTGGGAGACATATTTGCTCACCAGCTGCGGTGAAATCTCCAGCCGCTCGGCAGCACGGGCAAAGGAGCCCTCAGTAACCACGCTGACAAAGGCGTTCATGGTATCGATACGGTCCACAGCCAAACCCTCAATCCGGATGATTACCAATGTATCGTTGATAATTATGCAATGAAAGCTCTGTTTATCTGATTGGCGTTGGTTATTAAAGTGGTGACCAAGTAATGAGGAAAAGCACTCACCGCCCTCAAACAAATAATGAACGGAGATTGACCATTAACGCACTGATCAAAAAACTGCTGACTTCTGACGCTGGCTTCGCCCCACTGGTACTGCGTGTGCCGGTTGGCCTGACGCTGGCCGCCCACGGTGCCCAGAAACTGTTTGCCTGGTTCGGTGGCTACGGCCTCGAAGGCACCGGCCAGTGGATGGCGAGCATCGGCCTGGAGCCGGGTTATCTGATGGCACTGCTGGCCGGCAGCGCCGAATTCTTTGGTGGTCTGGCGCTGGTGCTGGGTCTGCTGACCCGTCCGGCGGCCATCGTTACGGCCTTTACCATGCTGATCGCGATTTTCAGCGTACACATCGGCAATGGCCTGTTTATGAGTAACAACGGCTATGAATACGCCCTCAGCCTGCTGGCGGTGACCGTGGCGCTGGCCATTCAGGGTGGTGGCCGACTGGCTGTGGACAATGTGTTACGCAAGCGTTTCTGATTGAGTTGGATAATACAGGGCCCGCACAGCGGGCCTGTTCTGTTGAATAGGGGAGAATGATGTATGTTGGTTAATGGTGTCTGGACTGAGAACTGGCAACCGGTTCAGAAAGAAGACGAGGATGGCCGTTTTATCCGCCAGACCTCAACATTCCGCCACTGGATTACCGCCGATGGCAGTGCCGGCCCGACCGGCGACGCCGGTTTCCGCGCGGAAAAAGACCGCTACCACCTGTATGTGGCCTATATCTGTCCATGGGCCTCACGGGTGCTGATGGTGCGCGCCTTAAAAGGGCTGGAGGATTATATTTCGGTCAGTGTTGTGAATCCGCTGCTGACCGATCAGGGCTGGCAGTTCGGCGGTTTTGACGGTGCCACGCAGGATCACCTGCACGGTGTTACCTATATGCACCAGCTGTATTCCCGCGCCGATCCGCAGGTGAATGGCCGCGCCACGGTGCCGGTACTGTGGGACAAGAAAACCGATCGTCTGGTGAATAACGAATCCGCCGACATCGTGCGTATGCTGAACAGCGCCTTCGACCAACTGACGGGTAATACACTTAGCCTGTACCCGGCAGAACTGGCCGGCGCCATTGATGAACTGAACGGGCGGATTTATACCGACCTCAACAACGGCGTGTATCAGGCCGGTTTTGCCACCACCCAGCAGGCCTATGAAGAGGCCTACCACAAAGTGTTCGCCACACTGGATGAGCTGGAGCAGCGCCTGAGCGACGGCCGTGCTTACCTGATGGGCGACACCCTGACCGAAACCGATATCCGCACCTTCGTGACTCTGGTCCGCTTCGACTCAGCCTATCACGGCCTGTTCAAGTGCAACCGTAATACCTTAAAAGATATGCTGGCATTAAACGCCTATAAGCAGCGCATTCATGCACTGCCGGGCATTGCCGCCACCGTGCGCCAGGATCATATCAAAGCCGGCTATTATTCCATTAAAAGCCTGAATCCGTCCGGTATTGTGCCGCTGGGGCCGGAGGAATGAGTGGGGCTGTGTAGCGCCGAAAGGTGCTCAGGCGGAACCACTTTATACCTAATCTGACCTCTCTCCATTACGGGCCGGCAGCGATTGAATCGTGCCGGCCCTGTTTCGTTTTGGTCTTATATTCACACTTGCCGGTTCTGCGGCGGGGTAGTACCTTAGCGTTGAACGGATCAATAAGTCGCATACTGTCTTTACAGGCTCAGGCAGCAATTCAGTTGCGGATAGAGCATGAGCGGGCAGGTGTGTGCTCTCTTCTGAAGGGATTTTTGGGTTATGGATGATTATTCAAATAGTTCAATGGGTTACGTAGGGACCTCAAAAGAGTTTCCAAGGATAAACGGAAACGCACACTAATAAACTGTAAACTTCAAAAGGAGGTATCGTGTCAAGGCTGATAGAAAAAGGCGAACTAGCTCTTTATAAGTACAATAAAGTTCGGTATTCCTTTGTCGAATTAGATGCAGGTGAGCAACAAATTCTTACAAGTGATCCTTGGTCGTTTTTAAGCTCACACCTTCAAGTTCGCCTAAACAATACTCGCGGTAACAATAAAACGAAAATTGAACGTGCTATTTACTACTCAGGATTGGCTGAAGACTTTTACAGAGCTGCAGAAGTTAGTCCTTTGCCTGCAAAGGGAGCACTTCTGTACTATGGGATGCTTGACTTAGTTAAATGCTATTTAAGTCTGAATGATGTTCCATTGGAATCAACTCATGAGCATCACGGTCTCGTACTGCCAATAGGGAAAGAACAAACTGTCGAAGTTAAAGCCAAGATGAAAGATGCTGTAAACATCTTCTATGAATTTACCCGTTTACTCGGAAAACCGATTACAGCAGGTCATGAGATAAGATTCGAACAGGCAATATCACATGTTCCAGAAGTGCATAGCATATACACAAGCTTGGGGCATTTGCCAAAAAGAAAACTTTTGCCGATTGATATTGAATTTCAAGTAAATGGAGGTAGAGATAAACTGTTTACTGAGGTTGTTTATCAAAAGGAACAGGAGTCTAAAGTTAATGTGGAAAAATTCTTAAAGGGGGAGCGGAAGAGGTATTTTAAAGAAGGATATCCAAGGGATAATAAAGTTGTCTATCGAGCGATAAGGCGAAAGTCATACACTCAAGATAATATTCATCGTATATATAAAAATATTTTGTCGGAATACAAGAAGCTGGATATCGTTCCTATTCTGACGAAGCAAGGGTACCGGTACTATGCAGATTTGCGCCCCGGTGAATTGCCTCAGTTGTCATATAGCTTATTAGCCATGTTCTATCTTGGTAGTGCTGCCAGATACCGTCCGTTAGAAGTTAAGTCATTGTTGGAAGGTGAATTGCGTCCTTTGGTTAGTGAGTTTGTTAGCCTTTCACCTAAGCAATTTCTCTATCAAATGATATCACTCATTACGAGTAAAGAATGCGTTATTCCATTTGCTTTTATATAGAATTTTACAAACGCAGTGCGCAGAAAGGATTTCCGCTACGCTCCAATTTATCCGATGTTGTATTTATTAGCTTAGGTTCATAATATCAGTGAAAAGTTTCCTATTAAAGCTAATTTGTGGTGACTTGGTCTCAGAAAAAAGATTTGTACGTCCAGCGATCAAATCTCAGGTCTCGAAGGTTGCTAAAATTTGGAATGAGAAGAAAGAGAAAACCTTTGGGATTGAAAGGTTGTTGAGGGTGTTGCTTGTGCTGTCTGCATTCGCATTCCCAAGTCTATATGTTAGGCATATTTCAGGTTATGGCGGGGTGTTGTGCAGAAAGTTAGCGGTTGAATTTTACGTTGTAGTTAAGCTGTGCTTTCCCTTGGGTGTATTCTCGTTAGAGTTGCAATCGAATCCATTTGTTCCTGTTGCAATGGCTTATTTGCTAATTGAAACACTTCTTTACCTTTTAGGGCTTATTTTTCTATCTGATATTTACGTTAGTCCGATATCAAATAAAAGATCTTATCTTATGGTGATGATCAATTATGTGGAAATTTGTTTGGGTTTTGCTGTATTTTATGAGGGGTTTGCTTCAATTAATGGTTTAGCTGGGAGTGTTGATGCGATTTACTTTAGTTTTATTACGGCGACAACTATTGGCTATGGTGACATGCTGCCAAAAGATTCTAAATCTAAGATCTTGGTTATAGTTCAGTCTATCTACACTTTAGTTTTAATTGGTCTCGTGCTGACTAATTTTACATCAAATATTAACTATAAGAATGGTACGTATAAGCCTAAAGGTGGAAAAGAATAAACGGATTAAGCTGATAATGTAGTGGTTCGTAAATAGTGGTGATTTTACCATGCGTTGCCTTTAGCATTTAAGATAGTCTGCTGTTGATCCGGTATTGCGTTGCTCGAACCGTAATAGGTCGTTAACTAATCATAAAAAGGCGCCATCGGCGCCTTTTACATTCCAACTATCCAACCAGCCAGCTTATTCCTCAAGCTGATCCAGCACTGCCGCCAAGCGGCTGACGGCGCCGTCGATATCGTGCAGTTTATCCAGTCCGAATAAACCGACACGGAAGCTTTTGTAGCTTTCCGGTTCGTCGCACATCAGCGGCACTCCTGAAGCGGCCTGCAGGCCAAGGCGGGCGAATTTGCTGCCGTTCTGAATGTCGGGGTCGTTGGTGTAGCTGACCACCACGCCGGAGGCTTGAAAGCCCTCCGCGGCAACGCTGCGGATGCCGCGGCCTTCGAGCAGGGTGCGGACCGCCTGGCCGAGGGCGATCTGTTCGTCGCGTACTCGGGCAAAGCCGTAGTCACGGGTTTCCAGCATGGTGTCGCGGAAGGTTGCCAGTGCATCGGTCGGCAGGGTGGCGTGGTAGGCATGGCCGCCGTTTTCGTAGGCTTTCATGATGTTTGACCACTGCTTGAGGTTGCAGGCGAAGCTGCTGCTTTCACGGCTTTGCATACGTTCGTAGGCGGCGTCGTTCAGCATCACCAGGGCGGCACAGGGGGAGGCACTCCAGCCTTTTTGCGGCGCACTGAGCAGCACATCGACGCCGGTGGCTTTCATATCCACCCATAAAGTGCCGGAGGCCACGCAGTCGAGCACAAACAATCCGCCCACCTGATGCACGGCATCGGCCACGGCTTTCAGGTAGTCGTCAGGCAGGATGATGCCGGAGGCGGTTTCAACATGGGGCGCAAACACCATGTCGGGTTTTTCGCTGAGAATGGTGCTGACGACTTCGTCGATCGGGGCCGGGGCGTAGGGGGCCTGTTCGTCAGCGCTGACAGGGCGTGCTTTGAGCACGGTTTCGCTGGCAGGAATGCTGCCGGCCGCGAAAATCTGGCTCCAGCGGTAGCTGAACCAGCCGTTGCGGATCACCAGGCAGTTCTGCTGATGGCCAAACTGACGGGCAATGGCTTCCATACCGTAGGTGCCACCACCGGGGACGACCACCACATGATCGGCCTGATACACGTCTTTCAGCGTGGCAGAAATATCACGCATCACCTGCTGGAAGCGTGCTGACATATGATTCAGGGAGCGGTCGGTAAATACCACTGAATATTCGAGCAGACCGTCCGGATCGACACCCGGTAATAATCCTGACATGCAAGACTCCGCGTTTTAAAAAAGTGAAAGTTGACTGATTAGACAGGATGTCGGCGCAGAAATAAAGCCGGGCACACGGCTGAAACACATTGTGCCGTCATCACTGGCCACTGATGTCGGTGAGGGTGGAAAAATCCCGGAGAAACCGGCGCCGCCGGCTGAAACCGGCAGCAAGGAGCAGACGGGCATGGCCGCCCGTCGGCTGTACAGGCGGATCAGCCGCGCTTGCGCTGAGCGTCTTTAAAGGCCTGTTTTTCTTTGCGGCGTTTTTCAATCACGCTGGTCAGGTCGTCGCCAATGTGCGTCTCACCACGTTCACGCGCAATCTGCATTTGCTGTTCGCGGGCGCGGAAGCGCAGGCGCTGCTCGTCGCTGTATTCATCATGACACTGGTGGCAGCTGACGCCCTGTTCGTAGTGGGCGTGTTGCTTGTCGTCTTCGGTAATCGGCCGGCGGCAGGCGTGACACTGATCGTACCTGCCTTTTTCCAGCTGATGGTTCACCGCCACGCGGTTGTCGAACACAAAGCATTCGCCTTCCCACAGGGATTCTTCGGCGGGCACGTCTTCCAGGTATTTCAGGATGCCGCCTTCCAGGTGATACACCTCGTCAAAACCCTGTTCTTTCAGGTAGGCGGTGGATTTTTCACAGCGGATACCGCCGGTGCAGAACATCGCCACTTTTTTGTTTTTACCCGGGTCCAGATTGTCTTTCACATACTGCGGGAATTCGCGGAAGGTTTTGGTCTTCGGGTCGAGTGCGCCCTTAAAGGTGCCGATATCCACTTCGTAATCGTTTCGCGTATCGACCAGTACCACGTCCGGGTCAGAGATCAGCGCGTTCCAGTCGGCTGGCTTAACGTAGGTGCCAACCACGCGCTGTGGGTCGATGCCTTCCACGCCCATGGTCACAATCTCACGTTTCAGTTTGACCTTGGTACGGTAGAAGGGGTTGCTGCTGTCAAACGATTCCTTGTAGCTGATGTCCTGCAGGCGCTCATCACGGCTCAGCCAGGTCAGCAGCGCGTCAATGCCTTCGCGGCTGGCCGCCACGGTGCCGTTAATGCCTTCGCGGGCCAGCAGCAGGGTGCCTTTGACATTCAGGCGCTGCATTTCTTCAAGCAACGGCTGACGCAGTGCTTCGTGGTTATCCAGTGTGACAAACTTGTACATCGCGCACACGACAACGGTTGGGGTATCGGTCATAGTATCCTCTGCTGGCCGGGTCGTAAGCCCGGTGCCGGAATGGTTGAGGGGTGGTTGAACAGTTAACTGGGGCGGCATTATACGGAAATTACCTGAGTTCTGAAGTCGGGTAAGCGTGAATGCGTCGGGGGAGGAGTGATGGCCGATACACAAGCAGTGATCCTGAATTACCGTCAGGAAGCCGAGTATTACTTCGATGAAGGGTGTTTTATCAATGAGCTGTCCAACAGCGCCGCCGATCCGCAGGTTTCTGTGGCTCAGGCGCGGGTGGCACCGGGGGAGACAACCCGCTGGCACGCACTGGACGGCATTACGGAGCGTTATGTGATTCTTGCCGGCAGCGGGCTGGTTGAGATCGGGGACGATATCACTGAAACCGTCAGCGGTGGCGATGTGGTGATTATTCCGCCCGGGGTACGTCAGCGTATCGCCAATACGGCGGAGGGCGATCTTATTTTTCTCGCCATCTGTTCGCCGCGCTTCACTGCCAGCGCATACCGCGATCTGGATGACAAACCCGCTACGCAGTAATACCGGCCGTCTGCGTATTTTTACCCGCTTTTACCCCGTCTGAGCGGATTGTCCCGGCGGGGCAATAGTGTTTTGAACAGGGATCAGGATGATATCCGCAGCGGGCGGTGTCATGGTCTCTGCCGCTGGTGTAATCTTTTGTTTTTCCTGCCGAATTTTCTGGAGACGGTTAATGCTCAGACGAACCAAAATTGTTGCGACACTCGGACCTGCCAGCAGCACAGATGAAACCATTGAAAAGCTGATCCGGGCCGGTGCGGATGTGTTCCGTCTGAACTTTTCCCACGGCGAAGCGGACGACCACCGTGACCGTGTGGTACGAATCCGCCGTGCCGCCGCAAAATGCGGACGCTTCGTTGCCATTCTCGGCGATCTGCAGGGGCCGAAAATCCGTATTGCCCGCTTTGCTGAGCAGAAAGTGTTTCTCGACCGCGGTCAGACTTTTACCCTGAATGCCTCACTGGGGACCGAAGAGGGTAATAAAGACGAAGTCGGTATTGATTACAAACAGCTGATCGAAGATGGCAAGCCGGGGGATGTCCTGCTGCTGGACGACGGCCGTATTGAACTGAAAGTGACGGAAAAACACGCCGACCGGCTGGTAACCGAAGTGATTGTCGGCGGCTGGTTATCCAACAATAAAGGCATTAACCGTCAGGGCGGCGGTTTGTCGGCCAAGGCGCTGACCGAAAAAGATAAGGAAGATATCAGACTCGCCGCTGAGCTGAATCTGGATTATCTGGCGGTGTCTTTTCCGCGCGATGCGGCGGACATGAATGAAGCGCGGGAATTACAGGCCGCGGCCGGCGGACATGCCGGTCTGGTGGCAAAAATTGAGCGCGCTGAGTGTGTGCAGGATGAGCAGACACTGGACGAAATTATTATGGCCTCCGATGCGGTGATGGTTGCCCGGGGCGACCTGGCGGTGGAAATCGGTGATGCTGAACTGGTTGGTGTGCAGAAACGGATTATTGCCCGTTCCCGCCAGCTGAATAAGCCGGTGATTACCGCGACGCAGATGATGGAATCCATGATCGGCAGCCCGATGCCGACCCGGGCGGAAGTATCGGACGTAGCGAATGCGGTGCTGGATTATACCGATGCGGTGATGCTGTCAGCCGAAACCGCCGCCGGCGATTATCCGGTGGAAACGGTCGAAGCCATGGCGCGGATTATTATCGGTGCAGAAAAAAATCCGCTGGCAAAACGCTCTAAACACCGTCTGTATGAAGATTTTCATGCCATTGATGAAACCATTGCGTTTTCCGCTATGTACGCCGCTAACCATATTGTTGGCTGTAAGGCGATTATTGCCCTGACGGAAACCGGTGCCACGCCACGTCTGATGTCACGCCTGCGTTCTTCGTTGCCCATCTATGCGTTTTCCCGCCGTGAAGATACCCAGAACCGCGTCGCGCTGTACCGGGGCGTGCAGCCGGTGAATTTTCATGCCGATGAGATGGAACCGGATGCCATTAACCCGACGGCCATTGCCGTTCTGAAAGAGCGTGGCGCATTGGGCAGCGGTGATATTGTGGTCATTACCCGCGGCGAATATCTCAATGCCCAGGGCGGCACCAACACCATGAAAATTTACCGCGTCGATTAACCATACCGACAAATGCGATTGCGGCGGTCATCCGCTGTAACGTATGCTCCGGCTTTCTGCTCTGTTACGGCAGCAGAAAGCCGCAGAGCTTATGATATTCAGCAGGGACCGCTGACCATGATAAAACCTTTCTTGCTTACCTTGCTTTTACTCGCCCAGCCGACGCTGGCTGAAACCGTCAGTCCGGCAGAACGGCTGGTTGCCCGCTATACCGAATATGATTTTGCCGGTGACCGTCTGAGCAGCCGCTCAGCGGGGGCGATTATGTCGCTGGTTGCGTGGCCGGAAGAATCCGGCTGGGATAGCGTTTACGCCATCTCGGATTACGAACTGCGTGGCTTATCGGCCAATCAGGTGGAAGTGATCTATCACGAAACCGGTACCTGCCCCGACGCTGGCGGCGAGGATAAACAGGAAGACCGGCGGGTGATCTTTACGGTGGATCCGGTGGCCGGGCTGATCCGTGGGCCGCTGATCGCGCCACGGGTTTCAGCGGAATTACTGTGCCGCCGCAGTGGCTGTTGTCACCGCCATAACTGAACGACAGACAAGCCCGCTGGCGTGATTTTTCCTGCTTTCTTGATCCACGTAGGTCTTTGCTGCAATTCCTATCAGTTATACGGCTCCCTTACCTTGTCTGCAGCGGACACCATGTTAGAGTAACTTCGTGAGCAGGTGGGGGGCTCATATAGTTTGAATCACACCGCTGTTGCAGTGGGGAGTGCTGTATGAGTTACGTAGTCGTAAAATACCTGCATTTTGTTGGCATACTTGGCCTGTTTTCCCTGTTATTGCTGGAAAACTTTCTGGTCAAACCGGAACTGACTGAACGTAAGCTGGCCCGCATCGCCCGTATTGATATTGTCTACTGGCTGACGGGTGTACTGGCTCTGGTAAGCGGCCTGCTGCTTACCCTGGTGGTGGGGAAATCCCCTTCATTTTATCTGTCAAATCCGGTATTTCACCTGAAAGTGACCATCTTTGCCGTAGCGATTCTGGCAACTCTGTACCCGACTGTTTTCTTCCTGCGCCATTTCCGCGCGACCGGTGATACAGTGGTAACGGTTCCGCGTGCGGCTATCATGATC
The DNA here is from genome assembly GCA_963682115.1 of Pseudomonadales bacterium. Lineage (GTDB taxonomy): Bacteria > Pseudomonadota > Gammaproteobacteria > Pseudomonadales > Oceanobacteraceae > Venatoribacter. The sequence continues at coordinate 3,644,103 of OY821639.1, forward strand.
ATGCGTGGGAAAGTATTGGTACTCATGGTGCTGCCTTTCCTCGGTGTGTTAATGGCGATGGGATACGGACTGTAAGCAGAACCGGTAATGCTGAGTATGACCAGAGGTCATGCGCTGACGGACAAGAGATTGTTATGAGCCAGAAAGTAAATAAATTGTATGACGACGGCGATCACGCCGTGCTGTTTTTTACCGGGCTGGTTGAAGGGGAGGGTATTCCCAGTAACCAGCTGATGATTGTCGATCACGGTGAGGCTGCCCTGTTTGATCCGGGCGGTGAGCTGACTTTTACGCCGCTGTCGATTGAACTGTCCAAACATCTGGGCCGCGATATGTCGCTGAAATATGTGTTCGCATCGCATCAGGACCCTGACATCATTACCTCGCTGCCACGCTGGCTGATGCACAGTGACTGTAAAGTGGTGACTTCCAAGCTCTGGACCCGCTTCCTGCCGCATCTGGTATCCAGTTTTGTCTCCGGCAAGATGAATAAGTCGCTGGTTGACCGTCTGGTTGAAATTCCGGATGAAGGGGCAAAAGTCCGTCTGGGTAAGGGCATGATCACTGCAGTGCCGGCACATTTTCTGCACTCAGTCGGTAACTTCCATTTTTACGATCCGATCAGCAAAATCCTGTTTTCCGGTGATGTGGGCGCGGCGATGACGCCGGGTCAGGACGATGTGCCGGTCGAGGATATGAAACAGCATATTCCGCTGATGCAGGGCTTCCACCAACGTTATATGGCCAGCAACAAAGCCTGCCGCATTTGGGTTAACCGTGTGCGCGGACTGGATATTGAAGCCATTGTGCCGCAGCACGGCCGGCCATTTGTCGGTAAGGACAAGGTGGAAGAGTTTCTCGACTGGTTTGAAAATCTGCAGTGCGGTATTGATCTGATGTAATGACCGGGAGAATCAGCTGATTTTCCCGGTAACCCGCACCCGCTTGCTGCCGGCTTCGACCGGCGCTTTTTTCGCTTCGGCCTTCTGCTTCATGCGGTCATCGATCACATTCTTCAGTGCAATCAGAATGCCCATGGCCATAAACGCACCCGGCGGCAGGATGGCAAACAGAAAGTCCGGATAGTCTTTTACCAGCTCAATTTTCCAGTGCACGGCGTCGGCGCCGAACAGCAGCTGCATATTGGAAAAAATCACGCCCTGACCCAGAATTTCGCGCATGCCACCCAGCACCACCAGCACCAGTGTGAAACCCAGCGCCATCATAAAACCATCAAGCACCGACGGCAGCAGCGGATTTTTACAGGCAAAGGCATCTGCCCGTCCGAGAATTGCACAGTTGGTGACGATCAGCGGAATAAAAATCCCCAGTACTTCATACAGTTCATAAGTAAAGGCCTGCATCACCAGTTCGGCGACGGTGACGAAGGAGGCAATAATCATCACAAACGCCGGCAGCCGCACCGCCTCCGGTACGTGATTGCGGATCAGCGACACGGAAAAGTTGGAACCGGTCAGCACCATCATGGTGGCCAGCCCCAGTCCGAGTGCATTGACGACAGAGCCGGTTACCGCCAGCAGCGGGCACAGGCCCAGCAGCTGTACCAGCGCCGGGTTGTTGTTCCATAAACCATCCAGGCTGATCTCGCGTAATGATTTCGTTGCCATGGTTATTCTCCTGCAGATTCAGCGGCCGGGGGTTCCACCAGCCGCTGATCCAGTAATTCATCTTTATGATGATAGAAAAATTTCTGCGCCAGTTTGACGGCTTTGACCACCGCCCGTGGCGTAATGGTGGCGCCGGTAAACTGGTCAAAGACACCGCCGTCTTTTTTGACTGCCCAGGCTTCTTCACCGAGGTCATCCAGTTTCTTACCGGAAAATGCCAGAATCCAGTCCGATTTTTTCAGATCAATTTTATCCCCCAGCCCCGGGGTTTCGCGGTGCTCGGTGACCCGCACGCCGGCGAGTGTGCCATCGGCATGAATACCCACCAGCAGTTTAATGGCGGTGGTGTAACCATCGGGGGCGACGACTGGCAGAATCACGGTATTGACCTTGCCGGCGGTGCGCGCCAGATAAATTTTATCGCCCGCCTGCAGTGGCCCCAGCAGCTGTTGATTGAAGCGTTTATCCACGCGGATAGTGTCGTTAAGAATATCGTTGTCGTAGCTACCGGCGGGCACAATTTCGTTCAGGGCACGGGCCTGCGCCATGCGGATGTTGTGTTCAATGCGGTCGGCTGTGGTGACCTGGGCCACGGCGATGGCGCCGGCGGTGACCAGGGCAAACAGACCGAGACCAACGGCATTACGACGGATTGAGGCCAATAAATCGTTCATGCTCTGTCCTCAGTTCTTTTCCGGCAGGCCGCGTCTGGCTTTCTGATGGCCATAGCTGCGCGGCTGGGTGTAGGCATCAATAAAGGGCGCGGCAAAGTTCATCAGCAGTACCGAGAAGGCCACCGCGTCGGGATAGGAACCCCAGGTGCGGATCACGTACAGCAGAATGCCGGTGCCGGCACCGTAAATCAGTTTGCCGGTGGGAGTGGTGGAGGCTGACACCGGATCGGTGGCAATAAAGAAAGCGCCCAGCATGGTCGCACCGCTGAGCAGGTGCAGCGACAACGGCGTATACATGTCTTCATCCCAGCCGAAGATCAGCGAACACAGGCTCAGTGACAGCAGCATGGCCAGCGGGATCTGCCAGGTGATAATACGCCGTGCCAGCAGATACAGACCGCCGGCGAGAAAGGCAATATTGACCCATTCCCAGCCGCCGTTGAGCCAGCCGTTGAAGGTGGCTTCTGCCAGTACGGTATCGGCGGTGTTTTTGCCGATCAGGTGCTTGTAGGCATCCAGCGGTGTGGCGCCGCTGTAGGCATCGGCCAGCGTACTGTGACCGGCAAAAATAACCTGCAGCGTATCGCCGAAACTGAGAATGCTGCTGCCGGACATCTGGGTCGACAGCGCCCAGGCGGTGGTCATCTGTAGCGGAAAGGACACCAGTACCAGGGCATAACCGACCATGGCCGGATTGAAGGGGTTGTTACCGATACCGCCATACATCTGCTTGGCAAACACGACCGCGAAAGCGGTGGCCACCAGCGTGACCCAGAAGGGCGCGAACGGCGGCAGGGCAAGGCCCAGCAGTACCCCGGTGACCAGTGCCGAATTGTCTTTCAGAAAGAAGCTGAGCGGGCGTTTGCGCATCAGCAGCACGGCCGCTTCACTGGCCAGGGCCACCAGCGAGGCAAACAGCACATTAATCAGGCTGCCCCAGCCGAAGAACCAGGTCATGACAGCCAGCCCCGGCAGGGTGGCCAGCACCACGTTGGCCATCACCTTGCTGGTGCTGTTGGGGCCATGGGTGTGCGGGGAAGATAAGGTCAGTAAACCCATAATCAGGACGCCTCGTTGTCAGTGGTGGCCGGCTGACTCTGTGCCGCGGCCAGTTCCTGTTGCAGTTGTTGCAGTTTGTCCTGCTGTTTCTTTACTCCGCCGGCGAGGGCGTCCACGGTATCCAGTCCTTCGGCACGGGCCATGTCATAACGCTCCTGCATCTTACGGACACGGTCCTGCTGGGCGAGAATTTTCTTCTGCAGGGCTTCAATCCCTGCGGCTGACACCGTTGCGCTGGCCGGCGCAGTGCCATTGATGGCCGCGTCGTAAGCGCTCCTGGCTTCATCCACGCGAATCTGCTGTTTGGCGATGCCGTCCTGCAAAGCGGCAACCGTATCTGAACCGTCGGCTTTTGCCTGTTCAAGGCGTTTCTGTGCGGTTTCCAGACGAGCCAGCGCGGTTTCCCATTTGCGTTTCAGGCGTTCCGGACTGTTCGGGTCACCCTTGTCGCCGGCAGCCGCTTCCGCAGACGGTGCGGCTTTGGCTGCTTTTTTCGCCGCGGCGATTTCTTGCGCCAGATCTTTGATTTTGTCCTGGGTTTTTACCAGTGCGGCTTCCAGCGCCGGAACTTTATCGGTCAGGCTGTCATCGGCTCTGGCGGCAGCCAGTTTTTCCTGGGTTCTGGCTTTGGCGGTCTGCGCGGCATCGAGTTTTTTCTGCAGCTTTTCCAGTGCTTCGCTGTCTGGCGGAGAGCCGGCAGCAGGCGTGGCGGCGTCAGCGGCAGTCGCGGCTTTTTTCTCCTGCTGAGCTTTTTCTGCCGCGGCGGCGCGGGCTTTGCGGCGTGCTTCTTTCTCCGCTTCTTCGCGCTCTTTGCGCGCCTGACGCTCTTCGAACCGCAGGCGGGCCCGTTCGGCTTTGGCCTGGGTGGCGCGCTCTTCGCGGATGGCGCCTTTGGCAAAACGGTAATACTGCACCAGCGGAATATGGCTGGGGCAGACGTAGGAGCAGGCACCGCATTCAATGCAGTCGAAAATATTGTGCTGTTCGGCCTTGTCGAATTCCTGGCTTTTGCTGAACCAGTACAGCTGCTGCGGCAGCAGTTCAGCCGGACAGGCTTCGGCACACATACCACAGCGGATGCAGGCCATGGCGATGTCGTTGGGCGGCAGTTCCTGATCGGTCGGCGCCAGCAGGCAGTTACTGGTTTTGATTACCGGCAGTTCCAGCTGTGGCAGGGCAAAGCCCATCATCGGCCCGCCCATAATCACCCGTTCTTTCTTCTGTGGCTGATAGCCGGCCAGTGGCAGCAGGTGGCTGACCGGGGTACCGATCAGGACTTCCAGATTCTGCGGCTGCTGCAGGGCATCACCGGTGAGGGTGGTGATGCGCGAAATCAGTGGCTCGCCATGATCGACGGCGCGGCACACCGCCGCCGCAGTGCCGACGTTCTGGCAGACAATGCCCAGCGAGGCAGGAATGCCGCCGGACGGGACTTCTTCGCCGGTGAGAATTCTGATCAGCTGCTTTTCACCACCGGACGGGTATTTGGTGGGAATGGTTACAACATCAATATGGTGCTGCTCATTGAGATTCACCAGCGCCTGATTCAGCGCCGCAATGGCTTCCGGTTTGTTGTCTTCAACCCCGATCAGGCAACGTCTGGCGCCGACAATATGCAGCAGGATCTGCGCGCCACGCACCACGTCAGCGGCGCGTTCACGCATCAGCATATCGTCGGCGGTGATATAGGGTTCACACTCAGCGCCATTCAGGATCAGGGTATCAATCTGTTGCTGGCCGGTGCTCAGCTTCACCGCGGTGGGGAAGCCCGCGCCACCCATGCCGGTGATGCCGCAGTTGCGGATATGGGCAGTCAGCTGGCGCGGTTCGATATCGCGCAGATCGTCAACGCCGAGCTGTGCGGCCAGGCCCTGGTGCTCCAGCCATTCATCGCGGCCGTCGGGTTCAATGACAATACAGGGTTCTTCCAGCCCGGAGGCGTGCGGTACCGGCCGGGCTTCGATGGCCGTTACGGTGCCGGACGTCGGGGCGTGCAGTGGTACGCTGACGAAACCTTCGGCATCGGCAATCATCTGGCCTTTGAGGACGTGGTCGCCGGCGGCGACCAATGGCCGTGCCGGGGCACCGATGTGCTGATGTAACGGCAGAATCAGCTGCGCCGGCAGGGGCGCACGGCCCAGCGGACGGATGGTGGACTGGTGTTTGTTTTCTGCCGGATGAATACCGCCGTGAAAGGTATGCAGACGGATCATATTGGTCATGCGGCATCTCCGGTCAGCGGGCGGCGGTCGGTGGCGATCAGTTCCACGCCGGAGGTCGGCGCCTGCCAGTACCAGGTGGTGGTGTCTTTGCTCAGCGGAATCATATCAATGCAGTCCACCGGGCAGGGCTCGACACAGAGGTCGCAGCCGGTGCATTCGTCGGCAATAACGGTGTGCATCTGTTTCGCCGCCCCGAGGATGGCATCTACCGGGCAGGCCTGAATGCATTTGGTACAGCCGATACATTCCTCTTCGCGGATAAAAGCTACGGTGGGAACGTCTTTCTCGGCGCCGTGTTCGGCATCCAGCGGTTCCGGCTCCACGCCAAGCAGATCGGCCAGCGCCTGAATGGTGCTTTCACCACCCGGCGGGCATTTATTGATCTTGTCGCCAGCGGCAATGGCTTCTGCGTAGGGCTTACAGCCGGGGTAGCCACACTGGCCGCACTGGGTCTGCGGCAGCAGGTTATTGATCTGATCGACCACCGGGTTGCCTTCCACTTTAAAGCGTACGGCGGCAAAACCGAGCAGGGCGCCGAACAGAATGGCGAGCACCGCCAGTACGCCGACCGCGATGACGATAGTCCAGAGGGCTGCAGACATAGGAACTCCTAAATACTCACCAGGCCGGTAAAACCGAGGAAGGCCAGTGACATCAGGCCGGCGGTCAGCATGGCAATGGCCGAGCCCTGAAACGGTTTCGGTACATCGGCCACGGCAATGCGTTCACGTAGTGCGGCAAACAGCACCATCACCAGCGAGAAACCCACGGCGGCGCCGAAACCATAGAGGATGGATTCGACCAGGCTGTTGTCGCGTTTGATGTTCAGCAGCGCGACGCCGAGTACGGCACAGTTGGTGGTGATCAGCGGCAGGAAGATGCCCAGTACCCGGTACAGCAGGGGGCTGGTTTTGCGGATGGCCATTTCCGTGAAGCCCACCACCACGGCGATCACCATAATAAAACTGATGGTTTTCAGGTAGGTGAGGTCAAGCGGCAGCAGAATCCAGGTGTACACCAGATAGCTGCACACCGATGCCAGTGTCAGCACGAAGGTGGTGGCAGCGCCCATGCCGATGGCGGTTTCCAGCTTGTTGGAAACGCCCATAAAGGGGCACAGACCGAGGAACTGCACCAGTACAAAATTGTTGACCAGAATGGTGCTAACCAGAATCAACAGATAATCAGTCATCAGAGGCTCCGCAGGCACAGGATGCCTTTCCGCCCGGCCAGATGCGGGCGGCAGTTAAAATCAGGCCGCGCATTATCCCAAAGTTGCATTATTTCCGACAAGAAGGTTTTCTTAGATTATAAGTTCAAATTGGAATAAGGATGCACGTTGTTGAGACTCTTTGTCATTGACGGCGGTGTCTTACCGGCGTGAGGCGCTTCGTGGACGCTGATATCACCATCCGTTCAGAGTCTGCGCCGCACAGCTTAGCGGAATTCCGTCGCCGCGGGATGATGCGCGTCAAGAGTATGTCTGCCCGGTAATCTTCTTCCGCTGTACACGGGCCATGATCCACTTCTCAACCTCCACCAGCAGGATCAGCGGCATTACAGCACCCAGTATGGTCAGCCAGTCCCGGGGCTGCAGGCCGTTGAGATCAAACAGCTGCTGGGATGCAGGCAGATAGGTAAAGCCGAGCTGCAGCAGGATGACCGCCGCGATGGCCAGCAGGCTGGGCAGGGCTCCCTGCAGCAGCGCTGCCGAGAATATGCTGCGGTAGAGAAAGCGGCAGTTGAGCAGATACAGGGTTTCAGTCAGCACCAGAGCATTGACGGCCACGGTGCGCGCCGTTTCTGCGCTGGCGCCCTGCTGCAGGTAGTGGTTGAACAGGGCAAAGACAATGGCCGAACTCAGCAGGCCGACCCCCAGTGTGCGGATCAGCAGCGGCAGGGTAATGATGCCTTGCCGGAGCGGCCGCGGCGGCCGCTGCATGATATTGTTTTCGGCTTTTTCATAGGCCAGTGCCAGCGCCAGCGTGACGGCGGTGATGGTATTCACCCAGATAATCTGCGCTGGTGTGATGGGCAGCAGCTGACCACTGAGAATGGCTGCGATGATCACGGTCGCCTCGGCCAGACTGGTGGGCAGGATAAAAATGATGGACTTGATGATGTTGTCATACACGCTGCGGCCTTCCGCCACGGCGCGGGTAATGGTGCGGAAATTATCATCAGTGAGCACAAAGTCCGCGGCGTCGCGCGCGGCATCCGTGCCTTTCCTGCCCATGGCAACGCCGATATTAGCCTGGCGCAGGGATGGCGCATCGTTGACGCCGTCGCCGGTCATCGCCACGGTATGGCCGCGCTGCTGCAGGCTGCGCACCAGTTGCAGTTTATTGGCCGGGCTGGTGCGGGCGAACAGACTGCACTGTTCTGCGGCCAGCGCCCGTTCGTCATCCGTCATGGCATCCAGCTCGCTGCCGGTGATGACGCGGCTGGCATCAAGACCCAGTTCTCGGCCGATGGCGGCGGCGGTGACGGCGTTGTCACCGGTAATCATTTTGACCTGAATGCCGGCTGACTGACATTCACGGATGCTGTCCATGGCTTCGGGGCGGGGCGGATCGCTGATGGCCACCAGTGCCAGCATGACCAGTTCCTGTTCGGCGTCCTGATCACTGAGAGCCGTCGTGGGCTGTGCCGGCTCACGGCAGGCCAGTGCCATAACGCGCATGCCTTTGGCCGCCAGCTGTTCCGTCTGCTGTAGCCAGTAATCGCGGTCGACTGGGGTAATGTCACCGTTATCCGTCATCTGCCGGCTGCTGTACGCCACGATCCGCCCGGGGGCACCTTTGACCGCCAGCAGTGGCCTGCCTTCAGTATCGTGGTGCAGGGTGGCCATATAACGTTTGTCGCTGTCGAACGGCAGAACGTCGGTGCGGGGCCACTGGTGGCGCACCTGGGCCTGACTGAGGCCATGTTTCATGGCCATGCTCAGCAGAGCACCTTCGGTGGGGTCGCCGTGCAGCAGCCATTCACCGTCTTCCGCTTCGGTGATGCTGGCGTCGTTGCACAGCAGGGCGACCAGACAGGCGCGGTTGAGCAGCGGATTTTCGTCCGGCGAAATATTGTGATTGTCGCGGTCGCTGTGAATGGAGCCGGACGGACCATACCCTTCACCATGGATATGGCAGCTGCCGGCAGAGCTGATCAGCTCGCGCGCGGTCATCACGTTGGCGGTCAGAGTGCCGGTCTTATCGGTGCAGATAATGTCCACCGAACCCAGTACTTCCACCGACGGCAGACGCCGCATCAGCGCTTTATTTGCGGCCATGCGCTGTACGCCGACCGCCAGCACAATGGTGACAATGGCCGGCAGTCCTTCAGGAATGGCGGCGACGGCGATACCGATGGCTGCCTGCAGCATGGCATTCAGGGGATAGTGATGCACCCAGATGCCGGTCAGCAGGGTCACCACTGATACCAGCACAATGACCACCGTCAGCCGCCGGGCGAACTGACTGAGCTGTTGCTGCAGCCGGGTCTGCGGCATTTCAATCTGCTGCACCATGGTGCTGATGTGGCCGATCTGGGTATCGGTGCCGGTGGCGGTGACTACACCACGGCCGGCGCCGGAGGTGATCATGGTGCCCATAAAGGCCATATTGTTCTGTTCGGCCAGCGGTGTGGCCGTGGGCAGTGGTGCGGTCTGTTTGCTGCTGGCAACGGATTCCCCGGTCAACGAGGATTCATCACAGTGCAGATCTTTACTGAACACCAGGCGCATATCGGCCGGTACCCGGTCACCGGCCTGCAGCATGACCAGATCACCGGGTACCAGCATGCTGCTGTCCATTTCCTGAACCACTCCGTCACGAATCACCAGACAATGGGTGCGGGTCATGGAGATGATGGCACGCAGGGCATTCTCTGCTTTGCCTTCCTGTATAAAGCCTACCAGGGTGTTGATGAGAATGACGGCGGCAATAATGCCGGCGTCGATATAATGCTGTAGCAGCAGGCTGATCAGCATGCTGGCAGCCAGGACATAAATCAGTACATTGCGGACCTGCGCAAGCAGCCGCTTCCAGGCCGGGCGGGGCGGTGATACCGGCAGTGCATTATTGCCGTATGTCTGCAGGCGGGAGGCCGCCTGTTGTGCGGTCAGTCCGTTGCTGCCGCTGCTCAGCTGGCTGATGACACCATTGGCGGTCATGGTTTCTGCTGCACTGTTGGTGTCTGCCACAAGCTCTCCTGCCGGGTTGGAAATGAACCTGGCGCCATCATGACACTCTCATCCGGTACAGAAAAGAGGCTGCCGGATGACTTGCTATCAACGTAAATCTTGGCACACTCTGTGAAACCACAGAACACAGGGGAAACAGTCCATGCCCCTGAAACCGATATTGGCAAGGTGAGCGGCCGCAAGCGGATGATAATTGAACAACCGGTAGTGAATATTTTCGCTCAGCACCGTATGCGGACCATTCTGGCGGCCATGCTTGTACTGATTCTGACAGCACTGGCCGGCTGTGGCGGGCAGGCGTGGAATAATCCTCACCCTGCTGCCGAAAGTGGCCGCAATATTATTTATTCGGCGTTTTCAGCGCGGCCGAAACATCTTGATCCGGCGCGTTCTTACAGTTCGGATGAATCACGGTTTATTGATCAGATATACGATCCGCCACTGGCGTATCATTATCTCAAACGACCTTATGAGTTAATTCCCAATACCCTGACGGCGATGCCGCGGGTGGTTTATACCGATGCCGCCGGCAATAAAGTCAGTGCCGATGCGCCGGATCTGGCTTACAGCACGTATTATTTTGAACTGCAGCAAGGCATCCGTTATCAGCCTCACCCGGCGTTTGCCCGTGATGAAAATGACCGTTTTATTTACCGCTTCAGCGATGCGGCAGAGGCTGCCGCTTATCACAGTCTGGCGGATTTCACGGCAACCGGCAGCCGTGAACTGCTGGCCGGGGATTATATTTATCAGCTGAAAAGGCTGGCGGACCCGACGCTGCTGTCACCGGTGCGCGGTCTGCTGAGTCAGTATATTGATGGCATGTCTGAGTTCAGTACGGCGGTCAGTCAGGCCCATGACTCACTGCCTGAGGGGCAGTGGCTCGATCTGCGTGAGATTCCTTTTGCCGGTGTGCAGCAGCGTGACGATTATCACTTTTCCATCCGCCTGAAGGGCAAATACCCGCAGTTCAGTTACTGGCTGGCCTACCACTTTTTTGCACCAGTACCATGGGAAGCGGACGCTTTTTATCATCAGCCCGGGTTGGCACAGCGTAATATTACCCTCGACTGGTACCCGCTTGGCAGCGGACCTTTTATGATGACGCGCAATAATCCCAACGAAGTCATTGTGCTGGAAAAGAACCCTAATTACCGCGCTGATTTTTATCCGGCCGATGGTGAGCCCGGTGATGAGCAGCGCGGTCTGCTGGATGACGCCGGCAAACGTCTGCCATTACTGGATAAGGCTGTATACCGGCTGGAAAAAGAGTCAATACCTTTCTGGACCAAATTCCTGCAGGGCTATTACGACCGTTCGGGTATTTCCAGCGAGAGTTTTGATCAGGCGGTGAAAATCGGCTCCGAAGGCGTCAGCCTGAGTGAGGATATGGAAGCCCGCGGCGTTACGCTGGAAAAAGAAGTGGTGCTGGGAACCTACTATCTGGCCTTCAATATGCTTGACCCGGTGGTCGGTGATACCGGCACCCGGCGTGAACGCGAACGCAAGCGCAAGCTGCGTCAGGCCATTGCCATTGCTTACGATCAGCAGGAAAGCCTCAGTATTTTCTATAATGGCCGCGGTGAGGTGGCCATGAGCCCGATTCCGCCGGGTATATTCGGCTATCAGAGCGGCCGCGACGGGATCAATCCTTATGTGTTTGACTGGCAGGATGGCAGGGCACAGCGTAAGCCGCTGGATGAAGCCCGGCGTCTGCTGGCCGAAGCCGGGTATCCGGATGGCCGCAATACGGTCAGCGGTGAACCGCTGGTGCTGAATCTGGACACCACCACCGCTGGCGGCGGGACCAGTGCGGCACAGAACTGGATGATCAAGCAGTTTAAAAAACTCAATATTCAGCTCAATATCCGTGGCACCGACTACAACCGCTTCAAGGAAAAAATGTCCACCGGCAACGCGCAGATGTTCCAGTGGGGTTGGCTGGCGGATTATCCGGATGCAGAAAATTTCCTCTTTCTGCTGTACGGGCCCAATGGCCAGGTGGTCAGTGGCGGCAGTGGGGTGAACTCGACCAATTACAATAATGAGGATTACAACCGGCTGTTTGAACAGATGCAGCTGATGGAGAACTCCCCGCAACGGATGGCGATTATCCGCCGCATGTTGGCGATGGTGCAGAAAGATACCCCCTGGGCCTCAGCCTGGCATCCGCATTCCTATATTCTTAATAATCACTGGGTGAGCAATACCAAGGCCCACGGCATCAGCAAAAGCGTACTGAAATTTATTGCCATTGATCCGCAGGCGCGGGCTGCAGCACAGCAGGCCTGGAACAAACCGGTACTCTGGCCTCTGCTGCTGGTTGCCGCATTACTGGCGCTGTTGTCAGTGCCGGGCATTCGTGCTTACCGCCGCCGGCAGCAACGCCGTATCGTGACGGACTGACCTGAGGAATTTTATGCTGGCTTATATTATCCGTCGCCTGTTTTACGCCATTCCGATTCTGATCGGCGTCAATCTGCTCACTTTTGCGTTGTTTTTTATGGTTAATACCCCGGATCAGATGGCCAGGGTGCAGCTGGGTGATAAACATATCTCCGCCGCCGCGATTGAAGAATGGAAGTCGCAGCGCGGTTATGACAAACCGCTGTTTCTGAATACCACGGATGACAGTGAGGGTCTGCTGACGGACACCATTTTTTACGAAAAATCCCTGCGCCTGTTTGTGTTTGATTTCGGCAAATCGGACGAAGGCCGTGTTATTGGTGAGGATATTCTTGAACGCATGTGGCCCAGCCTGGCGCTGGCGCTGCCGACCTTTATTGTCGGCATTCTGGTGAATATTATTTTTGCCCTGTTTATCGTGATGTTCCGCGCCAGTCTGTTTGATACCGCCGCCATGGTTTTCTGTGTTGCGCTGATGTCGATTTCCGGGGTGTTCTATATTTTCGCCGGTCAGTATTTCTTCGCTAAGCTCTGGCACCTGGTGCCGATTTCCGGCTATCTGAGTGGGCTGGATGCGGTGCGCTTTCTGGTATTGCCGGTGATTATCGGGGTGATATCCGGGATCGGTGGCGGTACCCGTCTGTACCGCACGCTGTTTCTGGAAGAAGCCGGTAAAGATTATGTGCGTACCGCGCGTGCCAAAGGCGTGTCGGAACTGGCGGTACTGTTCCGTCATATTCTGCCCAACGGACTGATCCCGATTCTGACCAGCGTGGTGGTGGTGATTCCGTCATTGTTTATGGGCAGTCTGCTGATGGAATCTTTCTTCGGTATTCCCGGTCTGGGCAGTTATACCCTGAATGCCATCTGGGCACAGGATTTTGCAGTGGTGCGCAGTATGGTATTTCTCGGCTCCGTGTTGTACATCATCGGCCTGATTCTGACGGATATTTCTTACACGCTGGTCGATCCACGGGTACGTCTGTCATGAAGGAGCTGCTGATGATCAAGCCGGTGGTGTTATGGAGTGATGTGCTCATCTTCATTCTGGTCGCCTTCATGGCTGCCTTTTTCTGGCATCTGCGCTCCCGTCCTCTGACTTTAAAGCGCTGGCGTTCGGTATTTCACAGTCATACCGGGGTGGCATCCTTCGTGGTGATTCTGTTTTATCTGCTGATCGCGGTAACCGATTCCCTGCATTACCGTCTGCCGCTGGACAAAATCGAAGGCAGTGACGACGTGCATTACAGTCAGGAGGTCCGTAGCCTGCTCGACAATATTCTGCATGATCTGCACAGTCTGGATGAAACCACGTATTCCGAGCCTTTTTCGTTGTATTCTTTTGCCAAAATCAATATGCAGGACGACGGCGGTGAGGTGTACCGCGATTATCCGCGGCTGGCCAATGCCGGTTCGCACCTGCAGACGGAAGACGATATTCATGCCGATATTGTGCAGCGCAGTATCTCGGGGCTAACGCTGGGGCTGATCATCAGCCTGCTGATTATTGTTCCGCACTGGCTGTGGCGCCGGCGTTATGCGCCACAGTCATCCGTGCCCTGGGCAACGGCGTATCTGACGCTGGCAGCACTGATCAGTGTATCGGCCTGGGCACTGCTGCTGGGGCAGGTCTACCATATTTTCGGTACTAATCAGGTGGGTGGTGATGTGCTCTATCAGAGTATCAAAGCCATCCGCACCGGTGTGCTGATCGGGACGCTGGCAACGCTGCTGACATTGCCGCTGGCAGTGGTGCTGGGTATCAGTGCCGGTTATTTCCGCGGTTGGGTGGATGATGTGGTGCAGTATATTTACACCACGCTGAATTCCATTCCCGGCATCCTGCTGATCGCAGCCTCAGTGTTGCTGATTGATGTCTATATCGAAACCCATCCGGATGATTTTCAGTTGGTTGCAGTGCGCGCGGATTTTAAATTTCTGGCGCTGTGTTTCATTCTGGGCATGACCAGCTGGACCGGTTTGTGCCGCCTGCTGCGGGCAGAAACCCTGAAAGTCAGTCAGCTGGATTATGTGCATGCTGCGCAGGCTTTCGGTGTCAGCCATGCTCGCATTATTTTCCGCCATATTATGCCCAATGTGATGCACCTGATTCTGATTTCACTGGTGCTGGATTTCAGTGTGTTTGTGCTCGCTGAGGCCGTGCTGTCGTATATCGGTGTCGGCGTTGATCCGTCGATGAACAGCTGGGGCAATATGATCAACGAAGCGCGTGCCGAATTGTCCCGTGATCCTGTGGTGTGGTGGTCGGTTAGCGCCGCTTTCGCGCTGATGTTTGTACTGGTGCTGGCCGCTAATCTGTTTTCGGACCGGGTTCGTGATGCCTTTGATCCGCGCTTTCACTGAGGTCTGAATCTATGAACAGTCAACCGCCTTTACTGCAGGTGACGGACCTGGCCATTGAACTCCTGCCGGCAGAAGAGCGCCCGCAGCCACAGTCTCTGCTGCGGGAGGTAAGTTTTGAGATCCGGCGCGGGGAAATCCTCGCCCTGGTGGGTGAGAGTGGTTCGGGAAAGTCGCTGACATCGCTGGCCATTATGCGCCTGCTGCCGGATGTGCTGAATATCTGTGCCGGCCGGGTTGAGCTGGATGGCAGGAATCTGTTCGCGCTGAGCGAGCAGGAAATGAACAGCGTGCGCGGGCGCAGAATCGCCATGATTTTTCAGGAACCGCAGAGTTCGCTGAATCCGGTGCAGACGGTAGGGCAGCAGATCGGCGAAGTGCTGGCGTTGCATCAGAATATCCGCGGCCAGGCATTGACGGAAAAAGTGGTTGCGCTGCTGGAAGAAGTCGGTATTCCCGAACCACGTCAGCGCCTCAGCTGGTATCCGCATCAGCTGTCGGGCGGGCAGAAGCAGCGGGTCATGATCGCGATGGCGCTGGCCTGTGAACCTCAGCTACTGATCGCTGATGAACCGACGACAGCGCTGGACGTGACGATTCAGCAGCAGATTCTGCAGCTGCTGGATTCGCTGCGTCGCCAGCGTGATCTGGGCATTCTGCTGATTACCCACGATATGGGCGTGGTGAATGCCATGGCGGACCGGGTGGCGGTGATGCGCCATGGCGATATTCTGGAACAGGCCGAGGTGCAGAGTTTTTTCCGCCAGCCAGTGCATGAATACAGCCGTATGCTGATTCATTCGCTGCCTGACCGGCGCCATTTTCTGCCCGCCAGCCAGCAGCCGCCGCTGCTGGAGGTGGACAATATTCAGGTCTGGTTTGCGCAGCGCAAAGGCATTCTGCAGCGTATTGCCGGCTATACCCGTGCCGTTAATGGCATCAGTTTTACCATTCACCGCGGTGAAACACTGGCGCTGGTCGGAGAAAGCGGTTGCGGTAAAACAACCGCCGGCCGCGCGCTGCTGAATATGGAACCGCTGGCAGGCGGGCAGATCCGTTTTGCCGGTGAGCGTATCGACACGCTCAGTCAGAAAGCCTTCAAACCGTTGCGCAAACGCATTCAGGTTATTTTTCAGGACCCGTTTTCATCCATGAATCCACGCATGAGTGTGCGTGAAATTCTGGCCGAAGGCATGGTGGCGCTGAAGGTGGCAAATGATCCGCAGGAACTGGAGCAACGCATGCTGGCGCTGCTGGAAAAAGTGGGGCTGGAAGCCGCTCACCTAGATCGTTTTCCGCATGAATTTTCCGGTGGTCAGCGCCAGCGGCTGGCGATTGCCCGGGCGGTGGCGGTGGAACCGGAATTAATTATCTGCGATGAGCCCACCAGTGCACTGGATGTTTCCATCCGCAGTCAGGTGCTGGGACTGCTGCGGGATCTGCAGCAGGAAATGGGGCTGTCGTATCTGTTTATCACCCATGACCTGTCGATTATTCCGCATATTGCTCACCGGGTGGCAGTGATGAAAGACGGTATTCTGCTGGAGCAGGGTGATACGGAACAGGTACTGACCGCGCCGCAGCATGCCTATACACGCTCGTTGCTGGCTTCGGTGCCGGGGCCCATTGCCACGGCCTGAACTGGTGTTTCACCGGGCCGGTGATAGACTCAGATTAAGGCACGGCGGAGTTCCGGATTATGATAAAAGTCACAGTAAATACAGTCCTATGGCTGTTGCTTCTGCTGCCTGTTACCGGCCGTTCCGACACGCTGCAATTGCATACCACCGCCGCGGATCCTTATCAGGTCATTGTCAATGGCGAACTGTCCGGCGTTTCCGTCAGTATCCTGCGCTGTGTTCTGGCCGGGATGGATCAGCCCTATGAAATGAAACTGATGCCCTGGGTGCGGGCGGTGGAAGATCTCAAGCATCAGACCGCAGACGGTATTTTCACGGCGATGCCGGCATCGGAGCTGGATGCCGCGGCCGAAATGTCCTACCCCTTTACCCTGGAGCGCTGGTTCTGGGTCACCCGCCCGGGGGATCATCCCGCACAGGGGCGGGTGCAGCCGGACTGGCGCATCGGGGCGGTGCGATCCAGTAATCAGCTCAGCTGGCTGGAACAGCAGGGCATCGGGGTGGCTCTGCAGGTCAACAGCCTGTCACAGTTGCTTCATATGTTGCGCAATAACCGTCTGGATGCTTTTCTCGCCGACGACAGAGTACTGGCAGAGGAACTGCATCAGCAGGGTTTTGCTGCCGACAGTTTTACACTGACATTTTCCCGTTATATGCCACTGGGTATTTATTTTTCACACGCCTTTCTCCGCCGTTATCCGTCCTTTATTGCCGCCTTCAATGCCGGTCTGAGAGACTGTATGCCCGATCCGCTGCAGCTGTCTGACGGTGAACGGCAACGTATTATGACAACGCTCCGCACTGAACTGATGCCACGTCTGCAGCCCCCGGCAGAATTGCTGGCAGGGGTGGAGCAGGTATTGCCGGCTGCTGTGGTTCAGCGCCGGGAAGAGGTCTGGCCGGCTGACCTGTCAGGAGATGTCCCGCCCTTTGTCGGTCGTATACTGTATAGCCCGTTAGCGGAAAAACTGCGGCAGTGGCAGAAAGAATCCGCCGGGCTGATCAGCGAGATTTATGTTACCGGTCCTGACGGGGTGAATGTGGCGATGAGTCAGCTGACCAGCGATTATATTCAGGCTGACGAAAAACCCTATCAGCAGCTCACCGGCGGGCAGACGGATCTTTATATCGGGCCGGTGGTTTATGATGTATCGGCACACCGCTTTCAGGTCAAAGCCGGCTGGCAACTACAGCCGCAGACCCCGCACAGCGGTTTTATTTTTATTGGTCTGGACGCAGAAAAGGTATTGCAGAACAGCTATGACCCTCAGTACTGACATCACCTGGCATACAGCCTGCGGCAACACATCACTGGGCTGGCTGTCGCTGCTGTGGCACCAGAATGAACAGGAGCCGCCGGCATTGTGCATCGCCGGCCTGGCCGGCCAGCAGGACGAGGCCCGGCGCTATGCTGCCGACAGGCTGCAGCAGCAGATACAGACCGTCCCCTCTGTGTATGACGAGCCGGCGGCGCACGTTCTGTGGCAGGCGGTTGCTTCGCTGACGGAAGAACCGCAGCAGACAGCGGACTTTCTGCAGCAACAGCAGGTAACGCTGGACCTGCACGGCTCCGCCTTCCAACAGTTGGTATGGCAGCATATTGCCGCCATTCCTCCCGCTGCAACGCTGTCATACCGTCAGCTGGCACAGGCCGCCGGACGGGAACAGGCGGTACGCGCGGTGGCGTCCGCCTGTGGTGCTAATCCGCTGGCACTGGTCATTCCCTGTCACCGGGTACTGCGCAGCGATGGCGGATTGGGCGGTTACCGCTGGGGGGTAGCGCGTAAACAGGCGTTGCTGACGCTGGAAAGTGCTCAGCCGTCCTGCTGATCTCCCTGTAAACTGTCAGTGGTAATTCGGTGTGGTGGGGGTAAAATTCCGCTTTTATTGTCAGCAGAATAACCGCCGGAGGAGCCATCCGTGTCCGATATTTCCCGTGCACAGGCAGAAGCAGCACTGTCATCCTATATCGACCCTTATCTGGAATCTGATCTGGTCAGTGCCGGTTGTGTCAGGGATATCCGCATTGACCAGCAGCGTATCAGTGTTGATATCCACCTGGATTATCCGTGCGAATTCCTTAAAAACGGTATCGCGCAGATGCTGCAGACCGCACTGGAAAATATTGATGGCTGCGACAGTGCGGAAGTGAACATCAGCTGGGCTGTCACCGCCGCCAATCATCAGGCGGAGCCGGAAGCGATTGCTGCCGTGAAAAATATTATTGCCGTGGCCTCGGGGAAGGGGGGGGTCGGTAAATCGACCACCGCAGTGAACCTGGCGGTAGCGCTGGCCCGTGACGGCGCCAGGGTCGGGTTGCTGGACGCGGATATTTATGGTCCGAGTCAGGGCATTATGCTGGGGGTGGCCGATGGTACCCGGCCACAGACCATCGACAACAAATGGTTTGTGCCGGTGGAAGCGCATGGCCTGAAAAGTATGTCGATGGCCTATCTGGTGACTGAATCCACGCCGATGGTCTGGCGTGGGCCAATGGTTGCCGGTGCGCTGATGCAGATTATGACCCAGACCCAGTGGGGCGAGCTGGATTACCTGATTGTGGATATGCCGCCGGGCACCGGTGATATTCAGCTGACGCTGAGCCAGAAATTCCCGGTGTCGGGAGCCGTCATTGTCACCACGCCACAGGATATTGCCCTGGCGGACGCGAAAAAAGGCATTGAAATGTTCCGCAAAGTGAATATCCCGGTACTGGGCATGATTGAGAACATGAGCATGCACATCTGTTCGCAGTGTGGTCATGCGGAACATATTTTCGGTGATGACGGTGCTGAGCGGCTGGCGGAACTGTATGACACCAAAGTGCTGGGTTCACTGCCACTGGCGCGTTATATCCGTGAACAGTCCGATGAAGGCACACCGGTGGTGGCTGCCGATGACTGTTCTGAAGTTGCCATGATGTACCGTCATGCCGCGCGTAATATGGCGGTCGCTCTGGCCCGCCGTAATGCACAGGGTGGCGGTCAGGTGCCGTCGATCGAAATTTCAGACGACTGATCCGCGCCGCTCGCCGGCTCATGCGGGCCGGTTTTCTCTGATTTTGTGTTACAGATGATCATCTTATTGCTATCTTTGGTCATTTACCTGTCAGTAAAGGCGGGTAAACTGGCTGCCATATTCACCGGTGGTTAAACCGGATATAAGAAACAGCAACCGAGAGGTCATCCATGAGCAAGTATTCCCATATTCTCGAGCCACTGGACCTGGGCTTCACCACCCTGAAAAACCGCGTGATGATGGGTTCCATGCATACCGGTCTGGAAGACCGCCCATGGCATTTCAGTGAACTGGCAGAATACTTTGCCGAGCGTGCCCGTGGTGGCGTTGGTCTGCTGGTAACCGGTGGCTTTGCCCCGAACCGCCGTGGTGATCTGCTGCCGTTCGGTTCCAAGATGATGAGTAGCTGGCAGGTGCCTTTCCATAAGAAAGTCACCGGCGCTGTGCACGAAAACGGTTCCAAAATCCTGCTGCAGATTCTGCACGCCGGCCGTTACGGTTACACGCCGCTGAACGTTGCACCGTCGGCGATCAAGGCACCGATCAACCCGTTCAAGCCGAAAGAGCTGAGCAGCAAAGAGATTTATAAAACCGTCGACAACTATGTGCGGGCCGGCCGTCTGGCACAGAAGGCCGGTTACGACGGTGTGGAAATCATGGGCTCGGAAGGGTATTTCATTACCCAGATGATCAATAAACGCACTAACCAGCGTACTGACGAATGGGGTGGCTCCTATGAAAACCGTATCCGCTTCCCGCTGGAAGTGGTGCGCAAAATGCGTCAGGCGGTGGGCGAGAAGTTCATCATCATGTTCCGCCTGTCGATGCTGGATCTGGTGGAAGAAGCCTCCGATATGGAAGAAGTGCTGATTCTGGCCAAAGAGCTGGAAAAAGCCGGTGTTACCCTGATTAATACCGGTATTGGCTGGCACGAAGCCCGCGTACCGACCATTGTGACTTCTGTGCCACGGGCGGCGTTTGTGGATGTGACGGCGAAAGTAAAAGCGGCGGTCAATGTCCCTGTGGTGGCGTCCAACCGTATCAATATGCCGGACACCGCTGAAGAGATTCTGGCCAGTGGTCAGGCCGATATGATTTCTATGGCCCGTCCGCTGCTGGCTGACCCGTACTGGGTGGCGAAAGTAGCAGAAGACCGTGCTGATGAAATCAACACCTGTATTGCCTGTAATCAGGCCTGTCTGGATCACACCTTCGAAAACAAACGTGCTTCCTGCCTGGTGAATCCGCGTGCCTGTCATGAAACCACGCTGGTCTACAAACCTGTGTCAGCAGCCAAAAAGGTGGCCGTGGTGGGTGCCGGCCCTGCCGGACTGGCCTGTGCGGTGGTTGCGGCGGAGCGTGGTCATAACGTCACTCTGTTTGAAGGCCGTAACGAGATTGGTGGTCAGTTCAACTACGCCTCGAAAATTCCGGGTAAGGAAGAATTCAGGGAAACCATCCGTTACTTCAACGCCATGATTAAAAAACACGGTATCGATCTGAAGCTGGGTCATCGAGTGTCGGTTGACGAACTGAAAGCCGGCGGTTTTGATGAAGTGGTGGTCGCCACCGGTGTTGAACCGCGCGTGCCATCTGTTCCGGGTGTGGAAAGCGAGAAAGTGCTGACCTATCAGGAAGTGCTGGATAAAGAACTGCAATTGGGTAAAAAAGTGGCAGTGATGGGTGCCGGCGGTATCGGCTTTGATATCAGTGAATACCTGACTCATGAAGGTGAATCCACCACGCTGAACAAGGACGCCTGGCTGAAAGAGTGGGGCGTGGACATCAGCAACGAAACCCGTGGCGGTCTGGCCAAAGCGGAAATTCATGGTTCGCCGCGTCAGGTGGTGATGATGCAGCGTAAGCAATCATCGCAGGGTAAGGGGCTGAACAAAACCACTGGCTGGGTGCACCGTGCGATGATGAAAATGAAAGGTGTGGAACAGATCAGTGGCGTGTCGTACGACAAAATCGATGAACAGGGTCTGCACATCACCATCAGTAAAGGTGAAGAGTCCACTCAGCGCGTGCTGGATGTCGACAACATCGTACTCTGTACCGGTCAGGTATCGGTGAATGAGCTGTACGAAACCCTGAAAGACGATGACAGCAAGGGCTTCAATCTGCATCTGGTCGGCGGCGCTGAACTGGCCGGTGAACTGGACGCCAAGCGGGCCATTAAACTGGCCAGCGAACTGGCGGCGAGTCTGTAAGACTGCCGTCAGGGAAAAACAAAAAATGCCGCGTTATGCGGCACTGCTGTCTCACAGTTTTAACGAAATCTGTCTTCTGTAGACAACGTTTACATCCGCAACGCCCAATGCCTCGCAGGGGAACTTATCCCCTTGCCGGCGGGCGGACCCCAGCTTTTCGCTTTCTGGAGCGTGACCCTCATTCTCTCGATTTTTCCTGGCCACGCGCCCCTGCGACATCCCTGTCGCTGCGCGCTCGCCGGGCATCCATGCCCGGCGGGCCGGAAAAATCATCATTCATTTCGGCGCTCCCAGAGGCGAAGGAATGGCAATCTTGACGCCGCTTTTCAATACCACTCTGTCGCTGAATGCTGGTCAGCGATATGGCATTCAACCTGGTTGTGAATCGGATAAACAGGCGGTGAGGCTGCGGTAAAACAGCGCCTCCGGGCTCGCCGCAGAAAGCGACGATATTTCCGACCTGCCCGCAGGGACCCGGGCAAGTGGCCCCGGCCATGGATGGCCGATGGGTCACGTGGTCAGGAAATATCAAGGTTTCAAGGATAAACGAGCCGGACAGCGCGAAGCGGGGAGGTAGCCCGTCCGGCGAGAGGGGTAAGTCCCCTCTATGAGGACAAGGGGACTGGGATTTCTCACAAACGTTTAAATAAAAATTTGTCGGACAGCAGTGGCGTTATGCGGCGTTTTTTTATGCCTTTGAACCGGTGGTGACCGTTTTACCTGTCAGTAACCATGAAATTACTCATCATCGGTAATATCGGCCTCAGCGATCACGTCATCGGTGTTGTCGTCTTCTTTTTCTTCCTGTGGCGGCAGCATGAAACGGACGGTGAGGGCAAAGCCGTGTTCAGTTGCCGGCCACTCTATCTGGCCGTGCAGTAATTCCGTCAGCAGGTTGTAGGTCTGGTACAGGCCCAGTCCTTTATTTTCGGCCAATTTGCGTTGTGTGGTGTAGAAAGGCATAAAAATCACGTCACGCTGTTCGTTATCAATGCCTTTACCGTTATCACGGTACATCAGCTCCAGCACGTCACCGCGTTCGCGTAATTCGACCTGTATTTCCAGCTCGCCGGCGGCCAGCTTTTCCGGGTTGTGTTTGCAGGAATTATCCGCCAGCTGAGTGAGAATGATGCTCAGCGCTTCCGGATAGGTGCGCCATTCGGTCAGATAGCTGTGTACGATGGCGCGGATGATGACGCCCGGGTGCAGCATCTGAATTTCCAGCTGCCACTGTTGCAGCCAGGGGCGGATTTTCAGTTTTTCTTCGGCGTACTGGTTTTCCTGCACGATGGCATTTTTCATCAGCTGATTCAGATTATTGAGACGGCCGATACCGTCGTGAATATGTTCAAGACCTTCCTTCAGGTGCGCCTGCAGTTCTTCGGTATTCCAGTCTTCGTGTTCATCCGACAGATAACTTTCCGCCATGCGGATATTGCCCAATGGGGTATTCATTTCATGGGCGATCCCCATCACCAGCTGACGCAGGGCCTGGGTTTTTTCTTTCTGCAGATGAATCAGCGCCTGTTCTCTGTGATATTCATCGGTCACATTCTGACCGGAGCCAATCCAGGCGGCACGCTCATTGTGGGCGCGTTTGCGCATGGTCATGGAGACCATCAGGCGTTCACCGGTCAGTGGCTGGGTGACGGCAACCACATAGCCCTGTACACGGCCGTCTTCGTGCAGCCGGCGCCACAGCCGGCGCAGTTCAACCGGGTCGGCCAACAGGCTGTTGAAGGTCGGGTTATCCGCAGCAAAGCGGGCCTGTTCGCCATAGCCCAGCATGCTGCGCCAGGCCGGGTTACTCTTGATAAAGTAACCGTCGTCATCCAGCTGGAATTTGCCGGTCAGGGAGTTCTGGTACAGATCTTCATAATCACGCAGATACTGAATGGCGTCTTCCTGACTTTTGACCATGGCTTTACGTGCTTCCAGTTGGTCATTCTGCAGTTTGACAATACGCTCGCCCAGTGCCAGTGACAGCAGGATAATCTCCATAAAAGAGCCCAGCTGATAGGCGTACAGAGTGAAGGTGTTGGTCGGCATCCAGCCCAGGCTGCGGGCATTGGCAAGCACCAGTCCGGTAATCAGCGCCGCCCAGGCAATGGTGAAGTAACGGGCGCCGGAGTGGCCGCGCACCCAGAACAGGATACTGACCACCAGCGCCGTCAGCAGCATAACGATGCTGAGGACGTTATTGATCGGCACGATCACCTGATAAGGAATCAGCAGCATCATTACCAGCGACATGACCGAGATGGCGGTGTAGACGCGGAACAGCCGGTACATGGTATGGCTGTATTTCTTCAGCTGCAGGAAATTGGGCACAAACAGGCTGAGGAAAATCAGGTTAATGCCGAACGCCAGCGGCAGGGCGTAATGATTGATTTCCGGGTTCTGCGGCCAGAAGAACTGGAACGCCGAGCCTTCGTAGGTCATGTGGAACAGCAGGAAGGTCAGGGTGACCGCCGAGTAATACAGATAGCTGCGCACCCGGGTGGAGAAGAAGATAAACAGGTTGTACAGGCCCATGACCAGCATGGTGGCGTAGTAACCGCCGCGGATGATGTTGTTGCGCAGCAGCTCATGCTGCAGCGTGCCGGCATCCACCAGTGAGGCCGGAATCTGATAGGTACCACGGGTTTTGACCCGCATCAGCAGCAGATAGTCGCCGCCGGCCTGCAGGGGCGTCTGCAGAATCAGGTTCGGGTGTTCGATATCGCGGCCGTCGGCAAAGGTGATTTCATCACCGGCGCGTTGGTGGCTGCAGGCGTCCGGGCCGGTAACATCCGCCGGGCAGAAATACAGGTCGACGTAATCCAGCAGCGAATAGCGCAGCCACAGGGCCCAGCGGTCGGAGTAATTGACCTGCACGCGGGTTTTCAGCCAGTAGGCGGATCGGCTGAAACCGAAGTTCAGCCCGTCCTGAGTACTCGTCTGCCAATCTTCTGAGGTCAGTACATCGGCCAGCTGCAGCTGATTGCCGGGGTCTTCCAGCCACTGCGAATAGAGACCAATGCTGAAGTCGCCGGCGCGGTCGAGCGTCATCAGTGGTGAATCGCTGTCTGCCCGTGCAGACGATACCGTCAGAAACAGCAGAAGGAGGACAACCAGACGGCTCGGTCTGAAGATGGCCATAAGAAACCCCGGTAATTCAGAAATCGCTGGCGAGGGCCAGTATCAGTAACGTCAGCCAGCCAATCAGGCCGGCAATAATGGCCGCCCAGTTACTGGCCGAGAGCTCGGTATTCTGTTCATAAAAGTGCATATAGCGTTCATGCACCGCATTGATGCTCTGGTTGACCAGCATATTCGGCAACAGTGTCATCAGATTCAGCAACACCCCCCAGGGGTGGTCGGTCAGCAGCAGCCACAGCGGCACCAGAGTGAAGAGCACAAATACCGCAAACAGGCGGTCAGCATGCCAACGCGGGATTTCGTCCTCCACCTGTGCCCGCTGCTGTACGCGGCGGTAGAGGTCGCGCTGGAACCAGACCGACAGCAGAGTGTAGAGCAGGGGGCTGACGCTGCTGTCCTGGCGGGCGATCACACACCAGTTCTTCCAGGTCCAGTAAAAACCGTAAAGCCCGAACGTGACCAGCGTCAGTTCCGTTAACTTTTCTGTACCGACCTGAAAGAAGGCGGCTTTCTGTTCCGTTCCGGACTGATCCTGCATAACCGTCTGCCCTGCTGATTTGCGCGTCAGTATATCCCCACTGTGGCGGCCTTGAAACTGCCGGCCGGGCTGTTTTCCGCGAATGACCGCCGAAGCCATAGCGTCGCTTTTCAGTGCTGGCAAAGCCGGCCTGCTTTCAGTAATCTACCCGGTCTTTTGCAGTGGACCGTCTGACAGAATTGTGTATGTTTTTTGAACAGGAACGAGGGCAGTTTTTCCGCCCCCTGACCGGTAAATACCGGGCTCAGGTTATGGAATGCCTGCGCGAGCTGTACCAGCGGCTGTACAGCTCCAGCAGTGCCGATTACGGTCAGGCCCTGGCACGGGATACCATGCTGGAAATTTTCCAGGAGGCGCTGGTGCGGGCACCGGCGCTGGCAGACGAGGCCGAAGGTGATGGCAGCGACGGGCCGGATCCGGGTGAAGGACGTTTCCGTACCAGCCGTGACAAGGCGGTGTGGGTGCTGAATCAGCTGCTGGAACACGGCTGGATCGAAAAACAGGTGGATGAAGCCACGCTGCAGAGCACCTTTGCCTTCACCCGTTACGGGCGCCTGTTTACCGA
This sequence comes from Pseudomonadales bacterium, assembly GCA_963682115.1. Lineage (GTDB taxonomy): Bacteria > Pseudomonadota > Gammaproteobacteria > Pseudomonadales > Oceanobacteraceae > Venatoribacter. The sequence continues at coordinate 3,669,763 of OY821639.1, forward strand.
GCCGTTTGTGGCCGAAAGCCGCAGTATGGCGCGCACCCGCCACCGTAACACGCGTAATACCCGCAACTCGCTGGAGTCCTTTCTGGAACGTGGCGACATCTACGATCTGCTGGATGCCTACGAATATTCGGAGCGCATCATCAGTGATTTCACCGACGTGATCGCCGAGCTGGAAGAACGCAAGCGTGATCTGGTCCGTGAAATGGAAGACCAGCTGCTGGTGCAACGTGCCAGTGAAGCCTTTTTTGATTTTATGGAAAACCGCTTTCAGCCCGATCTGTCCGTGCGCCTGTCGGCGGATAATGTTGAAAAACACCGCGATCAGATCAGCCGCCTTATTAACGGCATCCGCAAGCAGGATAAAGCCTTTAAAGCCAACGCCGAACGCCGTCTGCGTGAACTGCTGCCGGAACTGGCGCACGACGGCCAGTCGGTCCTGTGGAATATTCTTGATGGTATTGATCAGCGTCTGCGCAATGCTTCCGACATTATGCTGCCGGCGTTGCGTAAGGCACTGCAGAGCTTTACCAAACGGGCCGACATTATTATTCGTCAGATGAGTTATCTGGCATCGCAGCAGCACAACGATGTGCTGGCGGTGTGCAAGCGTCTGGCGGGGATACCACCGGAACAGCAGGAAGAACTGCTGGGAAAAGCCGGTGAACGCATGGCCGTACCGGAAGTGGCGCTGATTGATCCGGCACAGGTGCGTCTGGCAGCACCGCGTCAGCGGCGCATGATTGAATCGGTTGTGGATGATGGTGGTGGTGATTTCGACGTCGATGCCCGGCGCGATATTTATATTCAGCAGGTGCTGGATCAGGCTTTCCTGATTAACCAGCAGTCACTGAAAGGCTACATCCAGCGCAACCTGCGGGATGGCAACCGGGTCTCGACCCGTGAGCTGCCGATTCAGAGCGCCAGCGACTTTCTGGCCGTGGCACACGCGATTGGAATCGGCTCGGCCGACGGCCTGTCGAGCGAATTTGAATTCCGAATCGAATACGATAACAACGATAAACCTGCCGGCGATGCAGGGGATTACTTTGTGAAAAAAGACCACTTTACTTTTGAGCTGGTGCAGAAAGAGTCCTGAACATGTTACAGAGCATAGAAAAAGCGTTAGAAAAAGAAGGTCTCAGCCAGCGTGACTTTTCCGAACTGCTGATCCGGCTGCTGGATTATGGTGTCATCTGCCGCGATGAAAGCCAGATTGAACAGCAGTTGTATGACCGTTACCTGCGGCTGGAAGAACTGGTCGCCGATTACTTAACCCTGATTGGCATCCGTATCCAGCATGACCGCCGTTTTCAGTTTGTGCGTCTGTATCCGCCGGGCGCCCAGGTGCCGGGCATGGCCGAAGAAGCTCAGCAGCCGTCAACCCAGGCATTCCGCAGCCGCCTGAATCAGCACGAAGTGGCGCTGATTCTGGTACTGCGGGCGCAGTATGACAAAGCCCTGCGTGAAGGCATGGTGGACGAACAGGGCTGTGTCATGGTGTCGCTGGAAGCACTCAGCATTGCCATGAAAAACCTGCTCAAACGCACACTGCCGGAAAATCTGACGGACCGTAAACATCTGTTCCGCCGTCTGAAGCAGCTGCGTCTGGTGCAGATTACCAATGAAGATAATCTGACCGATGGTGATATGTGGCTGCGTATCCGGCCGATGATTATGAGTTACGTCAGCGATGACGTGCTGTCTGAACTGATGGAATCCGGTCAGGAAGGCGAAGCGGCCGTGGCCGACCCGGCCGCTGATAACGACAGTGCTGAAGACGCTGCAGCAGAGACGGCTGTAGCGGATGCTGCTGATGAGGCGCCTGCCATTGAGTCCGGTGCCGCAGACGACGCCGAGCCGGCAGCGGCCGGAGACAGCAGTGCTGAAGCTGCGCCTGAAAACGAACTCAGTGCGGCGGAAGACGCCGGTGCGCTTGCAGATAATGACGAAGACAACGAAGCAACAGACGCTGATCATGCCGTGAAAACTCAGGCTACCAGTCTGTTCGGGGAATAATTGCCATGTTTCTGAAAAAATTTATTTACGTTAACTGGGGCAATATCCCGGCCACGGAATTTGAATTCGGGCCGATCAATCTGCTGTCCGGTGGTAACGGTTCCGGTAAAACCACCGCTGCTGATGCCATCCAGACCATCATGACGGCAGCGCACGATACGCTGTTTCATTACAACCCGGGGCAGGACGAAGCCACCCAGCGTGGTCGTGGCAAAAATGTACGGACGCTGGCGTCATATGTACTGGGCTGTGACGATGGCAGTTACGCCCGGCCGAACGGGGCCGTCGGTTATCTGGCGGCGGTTTTTCATCCGACTCAGGGTGAAAGTGGTGAAGCCTTTACCGCCATTATCGGGGTCAGTGCGTCTATCGACCGGGCCGGCAGTCAGCCGGTGGCTCGTCAGAATGATCTGCAGTTTTACGTGGTGACCGAAGCGCTGACGCTGTCGGATTTTCTGAAGGATAATAAAGACGGCAACCGCAATGTGCTGGAGCTGAACAAACTGGCCGGTCATCTGAAAGGGCGTATGGACGCTGACCGGATTGAAAAATACGACACCAAAAAACAATATCTGCGCCGATTATACGGAGCGTTACGCGGGCGGCACGATGCCGTGACCGAGCGTGAAGCGATGAATGCGGCACGCACTTTTTCGCGCTTTATGGCCTATAAGCCGGTGAAAAGTATCAACGGTTTTGTCGCCAATGAAATTCTCGAGCAGAAAGATCTGGGCGATGCCATCCGCAGCGTATCGGATCTGATGAAAACCATTTATGCGATGGAATCTGATGCCAACACCCTGGCGGAAACCATCAGCATTCTGAATGGCACCAAAGGGGCGTCGCAGCGTTATATCGATCAGTGGATTGATTACAATGTGCTGGAATATACCGCCGCCAAAAGCCGCTATATTCATGATCAGCGGGCTTACCTGGGCGCGAAGGAAAAGCAGCAGAATATCCGCGAACGGCTGCATAAAGCGGAAAAAGAACGTGAGGTTGCTCAGGAGCGCCGTAAACAGCTGCGTGAGCAGCTGATCAGTATGGAAGCGCAACGCCGCGGTATCGATGCGTTACAGGACAAAGACGCCGCCGAACAGACGCTCATTGACGGCAAAAATCAGCTGCAGCAGCTGGCCGTACCTCTGCTCGAACAGGATCAGCTGCTGCAGGCATCCCTGCGGGCGACGGAACTGGTGTACGGTGCGCTGCAGAAAACTTCCATCGGTATGGAAGTGCCTGGTCTGGGGCAGAAAAAGGTGATTGATCAGGCCAGGGAAGTGCTGGCGATCAAGGATCAGGGTGCTGTCGATTTCCGCAAATTACTGGGCAAGGACTGGGTTGACCTGTCGCCGCTGGAAGCGCACCTGGATGATGCCCGCCGTCAGCAGTCATTGGTGAATCAGTGGCGTGACCGTTTCCATTCCACCGAGCTGGAAAGCAGCGGTATTTCACTGCGCGATCAGGTTGCCAAGCAGGTTGACCGGCGTGAGCAGAAGCTGCAGCAGTTCCAGGCCCGTATGGCCCAGAAACAGGCCGATATCGACAGCCTGGAAGCGCGTCAGCTGAATTATCCCGGTTTTGTCCGTCAGGCACTGGAGGTGATCCGCCGTGAGTGTCCGCAGGCCGATCCGCGGGTTCTGGCTGACTATGTGGAAATTACCGATCCGCAGTGGCAGAGCGCCATTGAGGGTTACATCGGTGGTGCCCGTTTCAGCATCCTTGTGGAAGCCGATTATGAAGCAGAAGCCGCACGCATTGTGCGCTCCATTCCCGGCGGCAGCCGGGCGCGGGTAATTCAGGGACAGAAAGCGAAAAAAGACGCCGAGCGTATTAAATTACCGGCCAATTCGATTATTCACCGGATGGCGTTCGAGCACGCGACGGCGCGGCATTATCTGGAAGCCAGTTACGGCAGCGTGGAGCAGGTGGAAGATACCCAGACGCTGCGTATGACCCGCCGTGGTGTAACCCGTGACGGTCTTGGTTCCGGTTCTTACTCCATCTACCGTTGTGACCTGGACGATACCGAACTGGTGTTTGGTCTGGGCGCGCGGGAGCGGGCGCTGGCGGCGAAAAAATCCGAACTCAATGCCATCGCTGAGCAGGCCAATGAAGCCGCACACCAGCTGAAGCAGGTTCAGCAGATGCTGGATGCCATTAATCTGCTGCGTCACGTGACCTTTGCCGATCAGATGCAGGCGATGCTGGATGTGCAGTATCAGATGCAGCAGGCCGAACAGGCGCTGAACAATGTTGACCTGTCAGACTTCTCACAGATCGAACACGAGTTCGAAGCACTGAAAGAAAAAGCCGACGATCTGGATGTACAGATCAAAGAGCTGGATGGTGAACTGGGCCGTCTGCAGCAACAGCTGAATGACAGTGAAAAACAGTGCCGTAATCTGAGTGATCAGCAGGAGCAGACCTCCGGCATTGCTGACGAAAAAGAAGATGCGCTGCGGACCATTGTCAGCGTGTGGCCGGACTTTGATCTGGAAACCCGGTTGCAGGGAGCCGATAAAGAAGCAGAAGAAAGCCCGGCGGAAGCGGTGGAAAACCATCGCCGCACCATCAGTCAGGAACTGAATTCAACGGCTTATGAAATCGAACGTAACATCAATGAACACAATCTGCGCTGCCAGACGGTGGATGCCATTGTTTATACGCCGGATTACCGTCAGGAACACAGCGTCGATTTTTTCCGCCTTGTATGCGGACTGGAACGGGAAGTTGAACGCGTTTATAACCGCCTGAAAAATAATATTCTGGTAGAAAAACAGGACAAACTGGTGCAGCTGCGGGAAAGCTTCAACAACGCGTTTATCACCAATTTGTGTCACTCCATTTATCAGGCGATCAATGACGGCAAACGTATTCTCGAAGACCTGAATAAGGAGCTGGCGCATCATCAGTTTGGTGCTGACCGCGAAACTTACTGGTTCGACTGGGAATGGGTGCCGGAGTACAAAGAATACTGGGAATTCTTCGATGAAATCATCAGGAATCCGAGTCTGGGAGACGGTGCCACACTGTTCGATGCCGACCTGCCAAAATCGGCGGCGCGGGTCCGCGACCAGCTGATGAGTATGCTGCTGGATGAGGATGAGCAGAAAGCCATGCGCGAGCTGGAACGTATTTCCGATTACCGTAATTACCGTTCCTATGAAATTTACAAACAGCCGGCCAACAAAGAACCGATTGCCCTGAGCCAGTACGGTACCGGTTCCGGTGGCCAGCTGGAAACACCGGCCTATATTATCCGTTCGGCAGCGATTACTTCGGCCTTCCGCTTTAATGAAGGCGATACTCATCTGCGTGTGGTTCTGGTGGATGAGGCGTTCTCGAAGATGGATGAAACGCGTTCGAAAGAAGTGATTAACTATCTGACGGAAAGTCTCGGCCTGCAGCTGCTGTTTATTATGCCGACCAGTAAATCCGGTCCGTTTATGGATCTGATTTCCAATCAGTTTGTGTTTTCCAAAGTGCCGCTGACCGGCGGGCAGAAAAAAGGTGAGTTGCAGACCCGGGTACTGATTGACCGTCAGCAGTGTAACCAGGATAAGGTCAGGGAATTATGGGCGAATCACCGCCGCACCATACGCCATCAGGCGGCACTCGACTTTATGGAGGAGTTTGCCTGATGTACGGTGAGGGGGATGCCTCTTTTCAGGCGGCCGGTGGTTATGAGGGTATCTGTCGTCTGGTGGATGATTTTTATCAGGCAATGGACACCCTGCCACAGGCCGCTGATGTCAGGGCTATGTATCCGCCGGATCTGGACATTCCGGCAGACAAGCTGGCGCGTTTTTTATGCGGCTGGCTGGGCGGGCCGAAACTGTATCGTGAGAAATACGGCAGTATTACCATTCCGGCCTTCCACCGCCAGTTTCCGATCAATGCGGACAGTCGTGACGCCTGGCTGCTGTGTATGGAAAAAGCACTGGAAAAGCAGCCATACCGGGAAGACTTCAAACGTTATCTGATGGAGCAGTTATATGTCCCTGCGGAGCGCAGCCGCAATCTGCCTTAGTCTGCTGCTGTACATTTGTCCGGCGGGGGCTGAGGTTTACCGCTGGGTGGATGAAAAAGGGCAGGTACATTTTTCTGACCGTTCCGCCTCTGCTGCGGGGGCAGAAACCGTTGAACTGAAAGTCCGTGCCTCACAATGGCAGAAACTGGATATTCAGGTGATTCAGCAGGGCTCACTGCAGCAGCAGGCGCCGGCACTGGATATTGAGCGCATCCGCCAGGACGTGAATAACGTCTACCGTTTTTACGATCAGGTGATGTATTTCGATTTTTACCGGCAGGTGCCGGTGACAATTCATCTGCTGGCTGAGCGCAGCGAATATATCCGTTATGTTCAGGGTCGCTATGGGGTGGATGCCACGCGCTCGCTCGGTATCTATCTGGCGCAGCCGCATGAAATTGTGGTGTATCTGCACGAAGACAGACGCGGAGGGCTGGAAAGCACTTATGCCACCATCCGCCATGAAGCCAGTCATGCCATTCTGCATTCCCTGGCAGAGCGGATGCCGGTGTGGCTGAATGAGGGGATGTCAGAACAGATGGAAACCCTGACGCAGGATGAAGGGCAGCTGCTGATTATGGCTCACCGCCGCAACCGCCAGTATTGTCAGTCGGCCTGCAGTCGGGGGATGGATGTGCTGACGTTTGTCGAAATTCCGGGTCATGAATGGCAGAAAAGTAATCATCAGAACGGCCTGAATCAGTCGATGAGCGGTCAGCTGGTGTATATGCTGCTGGCCAGTAATTATGGCCGCAGCCTGATTACCCGTCTGCTGCAGGACTACAAACGCGGTGTTAACAAACGCAGTTATTATCTGCTGGACGAGCATTACATCGGCGGCCGTAACGCCCTGCGGGTTCACTGGCAGCGCTGGCTGCAACAGGGCATGACAAAGCCTCAGGCCATCCGTTTTTAACGCCGTACGACACCATTATCCAGCGCATAGCGGATCAGACCGGCGGAATTGTTGATCCCCAGTTTCTGTTTGATTTTCAGCCGGTGGGCTTCGACTGTGCGTACCGAAATATCCAGCTCGCGGGCAATTTCCTTGTTGCCCATGCCTTCTGCCAGCAGCGCCAGCACATCTTCTTCGCGCGGACTGAGAATATCTTCAGAACTGCTTACTGAGCGGCTGTTGTTACCGAATTCACTGAACAGGGTCTTGGCGACACTGGAGGAAAAATAGGTACCGCCCTGACACACCGTCTGTACCGCCAGTGTCAGTTCTTCCGGGGGCGCGTCTTTCAGCACGTAACCGGCGGCTCCGGCCTGTACCACTTTAAGAATGTATTCACGGTCATCATGCATGGTAATAATCAGCAGGCGGATGTCCGGAAAACGCTCACGGAAGGCGGCACAGGCTTCCAGGCCACCCATCACCGGCATGGATATATCCAGTAATACCGCATCCGGATTCAGTTCGGCTGCGGCTTTCAGTGCTTCCTGGCCATTGCTGACGTCGGCCACCACATGCAGGCCTTCACTTTCCAGGCTGACTTTCAGCCCTTCGCGCACCATCGGATGATCGTCAGCAATAATAATGCGGATGGATTTAGTCATATTTATTATTCTCCTGTTTGAGCCGGTCGGTTCTCTGCTGCCGACCCGGGTTCCGGATTTAGGAAAAATTCAGCCTGAATCAATGTGCCCTGCGTGCGGTGACTGCGAACGGTGAATTTTCCGCCCAACAGCTCAACGCGCTCACGCATGTTCATAAGGCCGATACCGCTCTGGTCTTCTTCCAGAGCGAAGCCACAGCCATTGTCTTCCATCACCACCGTGACACTCTGCAGCGTATGGCTGACTCTGAGGCTGACCTGAGTGGCGCGGGCGTGTTTGCGGACATTGGTAATGGCTTCCTGTACCAGCCGGTACAGGGTCATTTCGATTGCATCCGGCAGTCTTGTCGCGGGCAGGCGGATGCGCCGTTTAACGTCTATGGTACTGCTGTTGGCCAGTTCATCCATAAGACCATGTAATGCCGCTTCCAGGCCCAGGTCATCCAGCATGACCGGCCGCAGGCTGTGCGACACCTGGCGCACTTCCTGAATGGAGCGGTTAAGCATATCGGCCGCTTTTTCCAGGTGCTCGCGGCTTTCATCTGAGGGCCATTTCTTATCTGCCAGATTCAGACGCAGTTTGGCCGATACCAGCATCTGATTGATACCGTCATGCAGCTCGCGGGCAAAATTACGCCGCTGCATGACCTGAAAGCCGACCGAGCGTTGGGCCAGTTCCTGCAGGCGTTTATCTGCCAGCTGGGTCGCGTGGATATTAATCACAATCACGATCATCACCACCAGAGCCAGGGTAACGATCAGCAGCACCGAGGCGGCAACAAAGGTCTGGCGGACATTATCATCCACCTCCTGGCGTAACGTCCGGGCCTGGGCGGCAATGTCGTCAATATACAGGCCGGTGCCCATCATCCAGTTCAGATCCGGGATATTGACCACATAAGCGAGTTTGGTGCGTTCGCCGGACAGGGAGGGTTTGTTCCAGATATAGCGGTAAAAACCACCACCTCCGGCAGCCTGTTTCAGCAGCTCCTGAATAACGAAACTGCCCTCGGCATCCTGAAAATTGATCAGATCCTGGCCTTCCAGCTCCGGCTGGGCCGGGTGGACGAGGTTAACACCATTCTGGTTGTAGACGAAAAAATAGCCATCGTGGTCATAGGTGAGGTTGCGCAGTATGCGCTTAACCTCATATTCCGCCCGTGAACGCTGCAGTCCGTATTCCATCTCTTCAATAATCGGGGTAATTGAAGTCATTGCCAGGCTGACGTAATCCAGCAGTGCCTGGCGCTTCTGCTGCATGATGCTTTCTTCGAGAATCTTAATCTGCTGATGCGCCAGTTCATGCGCCTGACGCTGGGTAATCCAGGTAATGGTCAGAGTCAGGGCGACCAGTGGCAGAATGGTCAGAACCAGTATTTTTGTTTTTAGTGTCAGATTCATACCGGAAGACCGGGGTGGATACAGAATATTCATGGTAGCCGGATAGCAGAAAGCCGGCCATGGTACCTTTGCAGGTACCATGGCCGGCTGGTTTAACTCAGGTCCACAGATCAGTCCACCAGACCATACCATTCAGGGAACAGCAGTATCGAGATAACCACCGCTGCCTGCATGGCAATGAAAGGCATGACGCCGCGGTAAATATCCGTCGTCCTGACGTGCGCCGGAGCTACGCCTTTGAGATAGAAAAGGCTGAAGCCGAATGGTGGTGTGAGGAACGACGTCTGCAGGTTCATGGCGATCAGGATTGCAAACCACAGCGGGGCAATGCCCAGTGCGTCAGCCACCGGCGCCAGAATCGGTACGATAATAAAGCTGATTTCCACGAAGTCGATAAAGAAGCCCAGAATCAGGATAGCCACCATCGACAGGATCAGGAAACCGGTCGCCCCACCGGGCAGATCAGACAGAATCTCTTCCACGATGTAATCGCCGCCGGTATAGCTGAAGGCCATGGAAAAGGCAGTGGCACCGAGCAGGATGGCGAACACCATGGCGGTCACCTTGACGGTTTCCTGTGCGGACTCATACACCATTTTCCAGCTGAACTGACGGTAAATTACGGCCAGCACCAGTGCGCCGACGCCACCCAGAGCCGAGGATTCGGTCGGGGTCGCAATACCGGCGAAAATGGAACCCAGTACGATCAGGATCAGTGCCAGTGGCGGAATAATGGCTTTCAGCGCACGGATATACATTTCACGGCGGTTTTCCACGTCATCATCCATTGGCAGGGCCGGGGCCGCTTCCGGTTTAACGAAGCTGTAGATCAGGATGTAGATGATGTAGACGCCGATCAGAACCACGCCCGGGCCAACCGCAGCATGGAACAGGTCACCGACCGGAATACCCAGCACGTCACCGAGAATAATCAGAATGATGGACGGCGGAATAATCTGCCCCAGTGTACCGGACGCACAGATGGTGCCGCAGGCCAGTGACTTGTCGTAGTTGTACTTGAGCATCACCGGCAGTGAAATCAGACCCATAGCGACTACGGATGCACCGACCACACCGGTTGAAGCGGCCAGCAGGGCACCCACCAGAACGGTGGAAATGGCCAGGCCGCCCCGCACGCCACCGAACAGTTTACCCATGGACTCCAGTAACTGTTCCGCCAGACGGGTTTTCTGCAGCACGATGCCCATAAAGATAAACAGCGGCACTGCCATCATGGTGACGTTTTCCATGATGCTCTGTACGCGGAACGGCATGAAGGCAAACATATCCGGACCGTCGGCCAGGACGCCGAAAACCAGGGCCACACCACCGAAGGTAAAGGCCACCGGGAAGCCGAACAACAGCATCAGCAGCGCAACGAAAAACATGACAATACCGATCATAACAGGCCTCCGTGGTCAATCCTGGTTTCGTGCCCGTCTTTAAAGGTAATCAGTGAATTCAGAATCATGCCGATACCGGAAACTGAAGTGGCAAAAAAAGCAAAAGGAATTACCGCCTTGATAATCCAGCGGTACGGCAGGCCACCCGGGTCACCGGAGCCTTCGCCGAGATCAAAGGCTTCATAGGAAAAATCGATGCCGTACCAGCCGACCAGCAGACAGAATGGCAGCAGCAGGGCGATGCCGCCGATCATATCAATCAGGGCTTTTTTCTTAATGGACAGGCCTTCATAAATCAGGTCAACTCGGACGTGGGATTCGGTGCGTAAAGCATAAGGGACGCCGAGCATAAACATGGCGGCGTACAGGTGCCATTCCATTTCCTGCATGGCAATGGACACATTGTTAAATACATAGCGCAGCAGAACGTCGATAAAAACGTTAGCCAGCATCAGCAGAAAGAGTATGGATGAAATCATACCCAGGAAATCGGAAAAGCGATTAATGGCGCGCTCAGCCTTAATCAGCATAGTGTTCTCCTGCAGGGGAAGGGTATACCCGTTACGGATATACCCTGGTCAGATATTACTCGGGGGCGACAACGCTGTTCAGGTAAGCCTTGTCTGAAATATCGGTCCAGCGACGGACTTTTTTCAGGTAGGCAGCCTGAGAATCCAGAACTTCTTTGATGAACGGATCATCTTTGGCGTATTCAGCCAGCAGTTCTTCGTCGGCTTTTTTCAGCGCCGCCATCACGTCTTTCGGGAAAGTACGGATTTTAACGTTCGGGTATTCGGTATCGATTACTGCCAGTTTTTCCGCAGACTCGTGGTAAGACTGGATGTACATATCGTAGGCAGACTCACGCATGGCGACACGCAGGATTTCTTGCAGATCAGCCGGCAGTTTGTCCCAGGTGCGTTTGTTCACCAGATACTGCAGCTCGGTCGCCGGCTCGTGCCAGCCGGTGTAGTAGAAAGGTGCAATCTTGTGGAAACCCATACGCAGGTCGAGGGAAGGGCCAACCCATTCCAGTGCGTCGATGGTACGGCGCTCCAGTGCGGTATACAGTTCACCCGGCGGGATGTTGGTTACGTTCACACCCAGCTTGGCCAGAACTTCACCGGCGAAGCCCGGAACACGCATTTTCAGGCCGTCCAGGTCTTTTACGCTGTTGATTTCTTTCTGGAACCAGCCACCCATCTGGTTGCCGGTGTTACCACCCGGAAAGCTCAGCAGGTTGTATTTACCATAGAGCTTTTCCATCAGCTCCATACCACCACCGTAATAGAACCAGGCATACTGTTCCGGGGCGGTCATGCCGAATGGCATGGTGGTGAAGAACATGGTGGCCGGGATTTTACCCTTCCAGTAGTAAGAGGCTGAGTGGCCGATGTCGTACTGACCGGCACGGACCATGTCGAAGACACCGAACGGTGACTTGTGTTTGTTGGCGGAGTCGATCGTAATCTGCAGACGGCCGTTGGACATCTTCTCAGCCATGGCGGCCATATTACGCGGAGTATCACCGAAAATCGGGAAGTTGGTCTGCCAGGTCTCAGCCATTTTCAGGCGGTAAACCTTTTCTGCATGGGCGGTGCCGAACATGGCGAGGCCGCAGGCAGCAGCAATCACCACTTTTTTGAAGCGGGTCAGTCGGATCATAGTTTTTATCCTTCTTTCTTCTTGAGTGTTGCAGAGCGTGATCGGATGGCGCAGGCCGTCCGGTTCTGACCGTGCGATACTGACCTGATGAATAATGGATGACTATCAGGGGAACTGCGGTTTTATAGGTAGTAATCGGGTGGGTACTTACGTGAAACCACTTAGAAGGTATGACATTCACTGGTAATGAATCTCAGCCACAATAGCGATGCGGCCCTGTAACGGCGGGGGTTGCAGCGGCTGTCAGAAAATTGCCGGGCGGGCATAAAGGGCCGCGGTCCAAAACCTGCCTGTCTTATCAGACTTTGGTCGGTAAGCTCAGCATATCGGCTGTGGCTGGCGCAGAAGAAGGATGGAAGATAAGAGTGGCGGGTGCCAGGCTTGGTTCCCGGGCGGGCTCAATAATTCACAAACCAGTGCCGTTCCCAGGTCAGCAACACCTTTTCCGGATATTTGGTCCGGCCGAGGCTGCCGTTGTAGCGGGCGAGGGCGCGTATCCAGTCGCCTTTCTCGCGTTCGAGGTAATGTTTGAGAATGGTGCAGCCATAACGCAGGTTGGTCCGGGCGTGCATCAGGTTGTCGTCGCCGCGGCCGATTTCCTTTTTCCAGAACGGCATAATCTGCATATAGCCCTGAGCGCCGACGCGGGAGACGGCGAAGCGGTCAAAGGCACTTTCCACCTGAATGACCGACAATACCAGCTCCGGTGACAGTCCGGCACGGGACGCTTCGCGGTGTACCAGAGTGAGGAACTCCAGCCGTTTTTTGTCGTCGGGTATATAACGCTCCAGACGGGCGGACATATCCACCAGCCAGACCTGGGCATCGTACTGGTCAACAAAGGAATCTGAGCTACTGACGGCGTTTCTCAGCTCGGCCAGCAGTTCGGGGTCGGGATGGGGCGCAGCCTGGCTGCCGTTGGCGGCGAGCAGCAGACTGAACACTACCAGAGCACGCGTTATGCGTGCCCCGGTGCGCAGGGTGCTGCTCAGCATTGCACCTGATCTTTGAGGAAGGTGACGATATCGCTGATGGCAATATCTTTCTTCTCGCCGTCACGGCGGGCCGCGTACTCGATATTGCCGGCTTCCAGACCGCGGTCGCTGATGACGATACGGTGCGGAATGCCGATCAGCTCCATATCGGCGAATTTCACGCCGGGGCTGGTTTTCTTATCACGGTCATCCAGATACACCTCAAGACCGGCATCCTGCAGGGCCTGATACAGTTCTTCTGTTGTTTTCTGTACGGCTTCGGAGCGGTGCAGGTTCATCGGTACAATGCCGACGTGGAACGGTGCAATGGCATCCGGCCAGATAATGCCGTTGTCATCGTGGTTCTGTTCGATCGCTGCCGCCACCACACGGCTGACACCAATGCCGTAGCAGCCCATGGTCATGGTGCGTGCCTTGCCGTTTTCATCCAGCACGCTGGCGTTCATGGCGGCAGAGTATTTACTGCCCAGCTGGAAGATGTGACCGACTTCGATCCCGCGTTTGATTTCCAGTGTGCCCTGGCCATCCGGACTCGGATCACCGGCCACTACATTGCGCAGGTCGGCAACCTCCGGCAGCGCCGCATCGCGTTGCCAGTTAAAGCCGCTGAAGTGTGCGTCTTTCTCGTTGGCACCACAGATAAAATCGGCCATCTGCGCGGCTGCTCGGTCGACGTAGCATCTGGCAGTCAGCCCCTGTGGGCCGACAAAGCCGCTCATGCCACCGATGCTAAGAACGTCAGCGTCGGAGGCAAACTGCAGCGGTGCGGCAACGCCCGGAATTTTCTCCGCTTTGATTTCATTCAGTTCATGATCGCCGCGCAGGAAGAATACCACCGGTGCCGGCTCACCCTGCGCATTGTCATCGGTGTGTGCACCGCGTACGACGATGGCTTTGAGCACCTTGTCTGCTGTTACGTTAAAGCACGCAGCGACCTCATCAATGCTGGTTGCGGCCGGGGTGGCTACTTTTGCCAGCGCAGCGGCAGCAGCCGGGCGTTCGCCGGCCGGGGCAACGGCTTCAGCCAGTTCCACGTTGGCGGCATAATCACTGCCGGTTGAGAAGGCGATATCGTCTTCCCCGGACTGGGCCAGCACGTGGAATTCATGCGACTTGGCGCCACCGATGGAGCCGGTGTCGGCCAGTACCGGACGGAAGTCCAGACCCAGACGGGTGAAAATGCGGCTGTAGGCTTCGTGCATCACCTGATAGGTGGCTTCGAGGCTGGCTTCATCAGCGTGGAAGGAGTAGGCGTCTTTCATAATGAATTCACGCGCGCGCATCACACCGAAGCGCGGACGGGTCTCATCGCGGAACTTGGTCTGAATCTGATACAGGGACAGCGGCAGCTGTTTGTAGCTGCTGATGTTGTTGCGTGCCAGATCGGTGATGACTTCTTCATGCGTCGGGCCGATACAGAAATCGCGGTTATGACGGTCTTTGACCCGCAGCAGTTCACCGCCGTACTGGAACCAGCGGCCGGTTTCTTCCCACAGCTCCGCTGGCTGTACGGCCGGCATCAGCACTTCCAGAGCCCCGGCACGGTTCATTTCTTCGCGTACCACCGCTTCCACTTTACGCAGGGTACGCAGACCCAGCGGCATCCAGGTATAAAGGCCGGCAGCCAGTTTGCGGATCATGCCGGCACGCAGCATCAGCTGATGGCTGACGACAACCGCATCAGCTGGGGTTTCTTTTTCGGTTGCTAACAGGAATTGGGAGGCGCGCATAAGATTTCAGTGTTCCGGAGAATGAATACAACAATGGCCGGATTCTATAACCTGCGGCCTCTGCGGGCAATTTGCGTATGCGGCTGAGGCGCTTTTTGCCGCACGGATGAAACACAAATTTCACCTTCGTCCACTTGCTGCCCGGAGTGACTGTGCGATACTGCGCGCTCTATTCTGACCGACGGCTGCGGGCCTCTGATATGTCTGACACAGCATTTGTGAAACATTCCATCGATCTCAATCATGCCGATCTGCCGGTGGCTGAGTCCTGTCTGCGCAATCAGCAGCCTATTTTTGAGGTGTTGCAGCAGGAGCTGAGTGATGGTGACGTGGTGCTGGAAATCGGCAGCGGTACCGGCCAGCATGCCGCTTATGTAACGCAGCGCCTGCCCCAGGTGCGCTGGCAGCCATCGGAAATGGCGGAAAATATCGCCAATATCAATGCCTGGCGGGCCAGTGTGCAGGCCGATAACTTTCTGCCACCGCTGGTGCTGGATATCACTCAGGAACTGTGGCCGGTAAAACAGGTGGATGCGGTGTTCAGTGCCAATGTGGTGCATTTCGTTGGCTGGGACAAGGTGCGTAGCATGATGGCCGGCATCGGCCGCGTGCTGAAAGATACCGGGCTGGCCATTTTCTACGGCCCCTACAACTACAACGGCGAATTCACCAGTGGCGGCAACCGCCAGCTGGATCAATGGCTGAAATCCCGTGATCCGGCATCCGGTATCAAAGACTTCGAGCAGGTGGTGATGACGGCGCGCAAAGAAAAGCTGCGCCTGCTGAAAGACATCGCCATGCCGGCCAATAACCGCATTCTGGTTATGCAGAAGCATGTCTGAAAGCGGGGTTCTGCTGCAGCCTTGCCCGTGGGCAAAAGGTGATGACTACCTCGCCTACCACGATAACGAGTGGGGCGTCCCTTCCTTTGACCGCAATAAGCTGTTTGAAAAGCTGTGTCTGGAAGGCCAGCAGGCCGGCCTGAGCTGGATTACCGTACTGCGTAAACGCGAACATTACCGCGCCTGTTTTCATCAGTTTATACCGGAGCAGGTGGCGCAGATGAGCGACAGCCGGATTGAAACCCTGCTGACTGACAGCGGCCTGATCCGTAACCGGCTGAAACTGTATGCCATCCGTAAAAATGCCTGCGCATTGCTGGCGCTGGAGCAGGACGGCGTGAATTTCGTCGATTATCTGTGGCAGTTTGTTGGTGGCGTGCCGGTGGTTAACCGTTATGCCACCATGAGTGAGGTTCCGGAAGAAACGCCACAGGCCAAAGCCATGAGTAAGGTCTTAAAAAAAGCTGGCTTCACCTTTGTCGGCCCGACCATCTGTTATGCCTTTATGCAATCAATGGGGCTGGTCAATGATCATCTGACCAGCTGCCCGCAACACCCGGATAATCAGCGGTAAGTGTACCCGGCGTCGATTGCATGCCGGATTGGCCGGGCAGTCTGCTGTCATTTTCTTCCAGCCCCCCAAAAAAAAGCGCTCACAGGTAAAACCTGTGAGCGCTAATGCTCTGTTTTGCACAACACGATATGTCTGGCATCAGCACTGATGCCCTGGAGCGCGGGAAGGTGATCGCGGCTCCGACCATTCTCTTTATACAAAAGCGATGCCAATACCATAAAACAGGCGCTGACGCGGTCTGATGATGTATCCGGGGGGGAATCTCTGCACGCAATTGGTGCCTGATTGCACCGGGCAGGGCCGTTGCGGCGCACGGTCCGGAGTGTCGGACATACGCCTGCGTGTTGATTCACGGCAGGAGCCGACCTGCTGACGTACCTGCATGGTGGGTGAAATGAACAATCCGCTTAGCGCCTGACCGGCGTGGAGTCCATTTCCCCGGCTGGCCCATAGAGCGAGGCCATCACACCGGTGCCGGCCCTGTTTCTGTCATGCGTCGGGTGTCTGTCCGGTTTTCAGTGTCAGGACTACCTGATCGCGGTTGAATTCGGCTCCCGCAACGGCCGCTTCTGCTTCCAGTTCATCGGTCTGCTGGAAAATATCAATTTCATCATCGGTCAGGAAATGGAGGCATTCGCCACCGAAATACCACAGCAACTGGCGGTCAATGGCGGGGGCCAGCTGGGGGCGGTGGGTGAAAATATCGACCAGCAACTCCTGCCCGGATTGATAGCCCGCATCAGATTGTTCCGTCAGCAGGTCAATTACCTGGCCAATGTGTTGTAAAATCTCATCACTGATCAGTCCGGCTGACTGAGGCTGTGCTGTCCGCAGCCGCTCACTCAGGTTGGTTAACAGCCGGGTCAGTTCGGTCGTTCTCTCGCTCATAATTCTCACAAAGTTCAGGTGTATAGGTTTCTGATGAGTGTACCCGCTCTGGTGGTTAAAGATTTATCCAAAATTTATGGCAACGGCTTTCAGGCTCTGAAAGGCATCAATCTGTCGGTCGAGCAGGGCGATTTTTTCGCCTTGCTCGGCCCCAATGGCGCAGGTAAATCCACTACGCTGGGTATTCTATCGGGTCTGGTGCAAAAAACATCCGGCTCGGCAAGCATTATGGGGGCTGACGTTAATACCGACGCGTTCAATGCGCGCCGCTACCTGGGGGTGGTGCCGCAGGAGTTCAATTTCAATCAGTTTGAGAAGGTTGAAGATATCATCATTACCCAGGCCGGCTATTTTGGTATTACCCCGGCTGAAGCCGCACCGCAGGCAGAAAAACTGCTACGGGCGCTGGACTTGTGGGATAAGCGTGATGTGCAGTCGCGCATGCTGTCGGGCGGTATGAAGCGGCGACTGATGATTGCCCGGGCGCTGATTCATTCGCCCAAAGTGCTGATTCTTGATGAGCCCACCGCCGGCGTGGATATCGAACTGCGCCGTTCGATGTGGGAATTCATGCAGGAGCTGAACCGCAGCGGCACCACCATTATTCTCACTACGCATTACCTGGAAGAGGCGGAACAGCTGTGCCGTAACATCGCCATTATTGATCAGGGCCGGATTATTCAGCGTACCAGTGTGCGTGAACTGCTCAGTCAGCTGAACACCGAAACCTTTATTCTCGACCTGACCAGCGCCCTGGCCGAAACGCCGGACCTTGAGGGGTTTACTGTGCGTCATACCGCGGCGGATGCACTCGAGGTGGATGTGGTGAAGGGGCAGAGTATTAACCGTATTTTTGAACTGTTAACCGCACTGGGGATTGAAGTACGCAGTATGAGAACCAAATCCAACCGGCTTGAAGAGCTGTTTGTCAGTCTGGTACGGGGAGGCCGCTCATGAGTCCGGCCCGTATCCAGTGGATTGCCTTAACTACGATCGTGACCAAGGAAGTACGCCGATTTATGCGTATCTGGCAGCAGACCCTGCTGCCACCGGCCATCACCATGACACTGTATTTTGTGATTTTCGGCCACCTGATCGGCTCGCGCATCGGTGAGATGGGCGGTGTGGATTACATGGCCTTTATCGTGCCGGGGCTGATCATGATGAGCGTGATTACCAACTCGTATGCCAACGTGTCATCGTCGTTCTTCAGCAATAAATTCCAGCGCAGCATTGAGGAACTGATGGTGGCACCGGTTCATCCGGGTACCATCCTCGCCGGCTATGTCGCCGGTGGCGTGGCCCGTGGGGTCGGCGTCGGCATTATTGTGACCCTGTTGTCGCTGTATTTCACCCAGCTCGAGATTCATAACCTGCTGATTGTCGTGGCGGTGATTCTGCTGTCGGCGGTGCTGTTTGCACTGGGTGGCTTTATTAACGCTGTCCATGCGACCAAGTTCGATGATATATCCATTGTGCCGACCTTTGTGATCACGCCGCTTACCTATCTGGGCGGGGTGTTTTATTCCATCAGTCTGCTGCCGGACTTCTGGCGTGCCGTTTCCATGTTTAACCCTATATTGTATATGGTTAATACTTTCCGTTACGGTATTCTCGGCGTTTCGGATGTAAATGTTGTGTTTTCTCTGGCTATGCTGCTGGTTTTCATTATCCTGCTCGCCGGATACAGCCTGTGGCTGCTGCGTCGCGGTAAAGGCATGCGTCAATAATCAGAGACAGAGAGTTTATGGCATCCGTAACAAGTGAACATAACCCGCTGGGTAAAGCGTCAGAGTACAAAGATGAGTACGACGCTGCGCTGTTGTTTCCTATTGAACGGGAAGAAAGCTGGAAAGCCCAGGGGCTGAGCCGGTCGGAAGTCGCCTTTTTGGGTGAAGATATCTGGAACGGCTACGAAATTTCCTGGCTGAATGAAAAAGGTAAGCCGGTGGTGTGCATGGCGGAATTCCGTATTCCGGCGAGTACGCGCTGGCTGATCGAATCCAAATCCTTCAAGCTCTATCTCAACTCTTTCAATCAGACCCGTTTTGCGACGGCAGACGTGGTGCGTACAACCATGGAAAGCGATCTGTCAGCTGCAACCGGTGGCGCGGTGAAAGTGCTGTTCAAAGCGGTGGATGCCGTTTATCCGGCGGCACCGCAGGCGCGTTGTCTGGATGATCTGGATATTGAGATTCACACGTACGAGCCGGATGCCGGCCTGCTGCAAGCAGCAGACGGGGAGTTTGAAGGCTGGGTGTGCAGTCATCTGCTGAAATCCAACTGCCCGGTTACCGGTCAGCCGGACTGGGGCAGCCTGTTTATTTATTACCGCGGCAGAAAAATCGATGAGAAAGGCCTGTTGGCGTATATCGTTTCCCTGCGCCAGCATCAGGACTTTCATGAGCATTGTGTGGAACGCACCTTCCGTGATATCTGGCTGGCCTGCCAGCCGCAGAGTCTGACCGTATATGCCCGCTACGTGCGCCGCGGCGGGCTGGATATCAATCCGTTCCGAACTTCTGAGGATGGCGTGGCGGCGGAGAACTTTCGCCTGTCGCGGCAGTAACCACCTTCGGCTTCTGCACGATGCCGTGGCTGCGGACTTTTTCCGCAGCCTTTTCCAGTGATTCCGCCAGTTTCTCGCGGTCTTCATCGCGGACTTTATCGCTTTCCAGATACAGCGAGAAGCCTTCTGCTTCCTGATTCATAAAGCTTGGGTTGGAACCCAGATCACGACGGTAGTCGACCACCTGATACAACGGCACCGGATCACGGAAGCCTTTGACCATCGCACTGCCGCGGCGACGGCAGATGATTTTGTCTTTGATCAGGGCATAGGTTTCATGGGAAATCAGAATTTCACCGGGCTCAGCTTCGCTCTCAAGACGGCTGGCCAGGTTCACTTCCTTGCCGATGATGGTGTAATCCATGCGGCTTTCGGTACCAAAGTTGCCCACCGTGCAGTAACCCGTGTTGATGCCCATGCGGATCTGCAGCGGCGCCGTCATGCCATGCTCGGCCCACAGTTTGCGCAGCTTCAGCATATGGCGGCGCATTTCAATGGCCATGGAGACGCAGGCCAGCGCATCGCGTTTGGTGCCTTTGCTTTTCGGGTCGCCGAAGAAAATCATAATGCCGTCACCGATGAACTTATCGATGGTGCCGCCATATTTGAGCGCAATGCGGGACATATCGGTCAGGTACTGGTTAAGCAGATCGGTAAAGGCTTCCGCTTCCATCTGTTCTGACAGCGATGAAAAACCCACAATATCAGAAAAGAAAATCACCAGCTTTTTACGCTGGGTTTCCAGTTTGGCCTGACGACGCCCGCTGAAAATGGATTCCCATACCTGTGGTGCGACGTATTTGGATACCTGATGTGACAGGGCCTGAAAGCGCTCGACCTGGCCCTGGAACTTTTTCTTCAGCCGGATCAGATCGCGGGCCTGACGGTTGTTGTTAAAGGCGGCGACGGCCAGGTGCACAGCCACACCGAACGAGGTGGTGAGGAAGAGTGCCAGCGGCACCGGTGCAGCGTTGTGATGGCCGAAGATAAGGATGCCGGCGGCGGTGCCGGACACCAGTGAAATCACACAGAAAGCCCAGGCGGTGAAACTGCCGACGATAATAAAGCTGGTGTTGATCATAATCAGGAACAGCACCGTCAGCTCAATGGGCAGCTGAATGTAGCCGAGAAAAACACCGCAAAGAATGGCATCGCCGTGAATCAGAAACTGGCGTGTGGTATAGGCGCGACGGATGCGGAAAGGGCGACTGAGGGTGTAAACCAGATGCGGGTAGAGCAGGCAGACTGCGACAACGATCATCGCGCGCTGTTCGAAATAGCCGATCATAATACCGACGGCAACCGAGATGGCGGCAACACCATAGCCCAGAATCCGGGCCATATAATCCTGTTTGGGCAGGGTCGTCTCTGAGAATTGGGTCAGATCCTGTGAATTAAGCATGATAGTGGCTCAGCGTCATTGTTATTGTTGTTGTAGGCGACACAGTCAGACCAGAAAGTTCGAGTAACAACATCTATATACCCAGATTAATAACACTCAGCAAGTAGTAACAAAAGTCGGGCTGCCAAGCAGCGGGCATCACATTACAATACAACCATGACCGTTTTATTGACATGGGTAACTTTATGGATGCAATTCAGGTACTAACCGAACGGGTTTCCGTTCCCCAGCTCACCGGACCTGATATTACACCGGAAGAGGAAAGGGTTTTGTTTCAGGCTGCTCTGCGTGCGCCTGACCATGCCTGGCTGAGACCAAGCCGCTATCTTACGGTACGTGGACGGGCCCGCGAAGCATTGGGGCGTATTTTTCTGGAATCTGTCTCGGATTGGCAAACTCTGCCACAAGACAAACAGACAAAGTTGCTCAATATGCCCATGCGCGCGCCGCTGATTATTGTGGCAGTATGCAGCCCCACAGAGCACCCCAAAGTTCCGGCTGACGAACAGTTACTGTCCACCGGTGCCGGTGTGCAGAATATTCTCAACGCGGCCTGGGCGCTGAGGCTGGGTGCTATCTGGCGTACCGGGGAAATGGCGCAGAAGCCGGAAGTGGCCCGTGGGCTGGGGCTGACAGACGGAGAAATCATCGTCGGCTTTATCTATGTCGGCCACGTCAACTGCACCCTGAAGCAGCCACCGGAACTGCAGCTGACCGATTACGTTCAGGACTGGGCGGCAAAAAGTTCATAAAAACAATGAATTAGCGTGTTTCAGAGGTTGACGTACCAATTTCTGCTGCGTATAGTACGCGGCCTCTGAGCAGTGCTCAGTTAGGTGAGGTGTCCGAGTGGTCGAAGGAGCACGCCTGGAAAGTGTGTATACCGCAAGGTATCGAGGGTTCGAATCCCTCCCTCACCGCCACTTATTTTGAAAAACCGCATAGTTGTCTGGCTCTGCGGTTTTTTTGTGCGTCGCGTTTGCGTGAAAAAGCGGTGAAAGGAGGGTGCTGAACCCTCGCGGGTTCGCACCGAGCGCAGCGACAAACGCCGGAGCTGGCGACCCGAAGGGAAATAATCGCTCCCTCACAGTCATTTGTTCAGAAAAGCCCGCTGGAAACAGCGGGCTTTTTTATCCCTGTTTCTGGCCGGCAGGTCACCTCTGTCAGGCAGAATAAGCTGTCAGTTGCGCACTTTATAACCAGATGCACTGGTGTCATCTATAGTTACAGGCTGAGGGTCTGTCCTGCGGAGGTGTGTGTGCTATTTTTCAGAGCTGAGAAACAGAATGACGGTGAGTCTGCTGAGGCGCTGCTGATGCAGATCCGCAGGCTTGAGCGTGAAAATGAACTGCTGCGTAAGGTTAAGGAAGTGGCTGATATGCGCAGCCAGTACAATCTTGATCTGCTGAAACGCAGTGAAAGCCTGCAATCCCTGTGGGTTGGTTCCTGTTCGGTTATTGATCAGATCCGGCATACGCTGGCGTCGATGGCGCAGGGTATTGTCGAAGATAGCGAGGCGGTTTCCGGTTCAGTTGCGCACGTCAGCTCCATTCAGAATTCTCTGCAGTCGCTGAATGAACAGCTTTCTTCCATTCAGCAGCAGGCATCCGGCGCCTCGGAAGCTGTCGGCGGGCTGGCGCGGGTCGCCAGCGGTATCGGAAACTTTGTCGGCCTGATCCAGGGGATTTCTGAGCAAACCAATCTGCTGGCACTGAATGCCGCTATTGAAGCTGCCAGAGCCGGGGAGCAGGGTCGCGGATGAAGTCCGTACTCTGGCGCAGCGCACGGCTGAAGCAACGCATGAAATCAGCGCACTGATTTCCACCATTGGTGGCGAGGTGGAGCGGGTTTCCAGCGGTATTGAATCCGTCGGTGAACGCGGCGACCGACTGGCCGGTGAGGTCAGCAATATTTCCCGTAAGATCGGCAGTATTTCAGAGGTCGGTAATAAAGTGACCGGCAGCTTTCATTTTGCTGCCTCCCTGAGTTTTCTCGAGACGGTGAAACTGGATCATGTGGTGTGGAAATCACAGGTGTATCAGTGCGTGCGTGCTGATGATACGGAAGCCTGCGCGACCCTTGCTGATCATACCGGTTGCCGTCTGGGCAAATGGTACAGCGAAGGGATCGGTTATCAGAATTACCGCCACCTGCCGTCCTATGCGCGCCTCGAAGAGCCACACCGTAACGTGCATAAATACGGCTTCAACGCGATTGAGGCACGCAAAAACGCTGAATACCCGCGCATGCTTGGTTATCTGGAGCAGATGGAAAACGCCAGTGACCGGGTGATTCAGGTGCTTTGTGCACTGGAAGAGGAAATCCGTTCCGCCTGATGCTGCTACCCGGTGCGTCACGGCCGGGATTTCTCTATAATCGGTCGCCATCTACAACCGACCGATACAGAGATTTTGTCATATGACGGTTCGCACCCGAGTTGCTCCATCACCCACCGGTGATCCCCACGTAGGTACTGCCTACATCGCCCTGTTTAACCTAGCATTTGCCCGCCAGCACGGCGGCCAGTTTATCCTGCGTATTGAGGATACCGATCAGGTGCGCAGTACGGCGGAATCGGAGCAGGCGATTATGGATTCCCTGCGCTGGCTGGGGCTGGAATGGGAAGAGGGACCGGACATCGGCGGCCCGCACGGCCCGTACCGTCAAAGTGAACGCGGTGAAATCTATCAGGAAATGGTGCAGGTGCTGCTCGACCGCGGCCATGCGTTCAAATGTTACCGCAGTGCGGAAGAGCTGGATGCCATGCGTGCCCAGCGTCAGGAGCAGGGTAACAGCATGGCGCTGAAGCCGTCTGACCTGATTCTGCCGGCAGAGGAAATTGCCCGCCGTGACGCGGAAGACGCGCCTTATGTGGTGCGGATGATGGTGCCGGAAGAGGGCGTGTGTGTGGTCGACGATATGCTGCGCGGCCCGATTGAGCTGGACTGGTCTCAGGTGGATGCTCAGGTACTGATGAAGTCCGACGGTATGCCGACTTACCATCTGGCCAACGTGGTTGATGATCACCTGATGAAAATCACCCACGTTCTGCGTGGCGAAGAATGGATCAGCTCGGCACCGAAACACAAACTGCTGTACGAATACTTCGGCTGGGATATGCCGCAGCTGTGCCATATGCCACTGCTGCGTAACCCGGACAAAAGTAAACTCAGCAAGCGTAAGAATCCGACCTCAATTCTGTACTACGAGCGCATGGGCTTTATGCCGGAAGCGCTGCTCAATTATCTGGGCCGGATGGGCTGGTCGATGCCGGATGAAAGCGAAAAGTTCTCCCGCGATGACATGTTTACCCATTTCGATATTCATCGTGTTTCCCTCGGTGGGCCGGTGTTCGATGTGGAAAAACTGCGCTGGCTGAACAGCCTGTGGCTGCGCGAACTGGATGCCGAAACCTTTGCCAGCCGCTTTGCTGCCTGGGGTCTGAAGCCGGAACGGGTACTGCCGGTTATTCCGCATATTCAGCCGCGGGTCGAAGTGTTTTCCGATGTAGTGCCGCTGGCCGGTCATTTTCTGTCCGGGCTGACCGAGCTGACCCCGCAGTCGTTTGAACACAAGGCCTACGACGAAGAGAAACTGCTCAGTGTGCTGCAGTTCGGCCTCTGGCAGCTGGAAGAAATCCGTCACTGGAGCAAAGAAGCCATCGAAGAGCGCCTGTTTGCCATGGCACGGCTGCTGGACATCAAGGTACGTGATTTCCTGTTTCCGTTCTTTATGGCCATCGCCGGCACGTCTTCGACCATTTCTGTGCTGGATACCATGGCATTGCTGGGGCCTGACATGAGCCGTTCGCGTCTGCGTCATGCCATCAATGTACTGGGCGGGGTGGGTAAGAAAAAAGCCAAGAAGATGGAAAAAGAGTACCGTGATCTGTCTGCGGCCATTCAGGCTGAGCTGAACGGCGGCGAGTAAGACGCGATTCTTCCTCCGGCAGACGCCGGAGGAAGCGCAGATTGTGCAGAAAACAGCCTAAGTTGTTGTTTCCGCAAAAAATTTTAAAAAAATGTGTTGACACATACAGGGGCGCTCAGTAAGATACGCCCACGTTTTGAGACGACGGGGCCTTAGCTCAGCTGGGAGAGCGCAACACTGGCAGTGTTGAGGTCAGCGGTTCGATCCCGCTAGGCTCCACCATCTTCTCTGACGTGTCCGGGTCCCCATCGTCTAGAGGCCTAGGACACCGCCCTTTCACGGCGGTAACAGGGGTTCGAATCCCCTTGGGGATGCCATCTGATGAATCGCATCAGAGTCAGGAAAAGTCGGCTATGCCGGCTTTTTTTATGCCCGTTATTCCACTTTTCCCTGTCATTCATTTCCCCGGTAAACAGAGTACAATGGCGCCTTTCTCAGCCAGGAAAGAAATCATGGTTCATCTGCCCAATGTGATAAAAGAAAAGGCCCGCACAGTGCGCTTGGTGGTGTTTGATGTGGATGGCGTGCTGACCGATGGTACGCTGAGTTATTCCGCTGACGGTGAGCAGATCAAGCATTTCAATGTCAAAGACGGCGTTGGCATCAAATTGCTGCAGACCTACGATATTGTCACCGCCATTATCTCTGCCAAAGATTCCGCGCCACTGGCTAAGCGGGCAGCGGATCTGGGCATTGGGCATTTCTTTCCCGGCACCAAAGACAAATGGGCACAGCTGTCTGCGCTGATGGATGAACTGCTGATCGACAGCGGTGATGTCTGTTACGTCGGTGATGACGTCATTGATCTTAAGGTCATGAAAAAAGTCGGTTTCAGTATCGCACCGGCCGATGCCTTCTGGATGGTGAAAGACCATGCCGACCTGATTACCGAAGCGGCCGGAGGTAAAGGGGTGGCGCGCGAAGTGGCGGATATTCTGCTGGGCAGTCGTATGCCGCTGGATGAAGCCTATATCAAAGCGATGCTGCCTGAATTTGAGGAAGTAAAAGCATGAAAATTCTGGTTACCGGTGCTGCCGGTTTTATCGGGTCATTCACCAGTAAGCAGTTTATTGCTCAGGGGCATGAAGTTGTCGGTATCGATAATCTGAATGACTATTATGATGTGGCGCTGAAGCATGGCCGTCTGGCGTGGCTGAATCAGCTGGATGGTTTCCGTTTCAGGCAGGTTGAACTGGCTGACCGTGACGCGGTTAATGCCGTGTTTGCGGAAGATAAATTTGACCGGGTTGTGCATCTGGCAGCCCAGGCGGGTGTGCGTTATTCCATTACCAATCCGCATGCTTATGTGGACAGTAACCTGATCGGCTTCGTCAATATTCTGGAAGCCTGCCGTCACCATGAAGTTGCCCATCTGGTGTATGCCTCATCCAGTTCCGTGTACGGTCTGAATAGCAAAATTCCTTACAGCACTTCAGACCGGGTTGATCATCCGGTATCGCTGTACGCGGCGACCAAAAAATCCAATGAATTAATGGCCCATACGTATTCGCATCTGTATGGCCTGCCGACCACCGGTCTGCGTTTCTTTACGGTTTATGGCCCGTGGGGGCGCCCGGATATGGCGTATTTCAGTTTTACCCGGGATATTCTCGCCGGTAAGACCATTAACGTGTTTAACCACGGCAAGATGAAACGCGATTTCACCTACATCGACGATATTGTTGAAGGCGTGACGCGTATTACCCAGAAAATTCCCCAAGGGGTTGCTGACTGGACACCGGAAAGCGGCGACTGCAGCCGCAGCTCTGCGCCGTACAAAATTTATAATATCGGTAACCATAACAGCGTCGAGTTGGGTACCTTTATTGAAACCATTGAACAGGCGCTGGGTAAAACCGCTGACAAAAATTATATGGATATGCAGCCGGGGGATGTACTGGCGACTTATGCCAACGTTGATGACCTGGCGGCCGACGTGGACTTTGCGCCCAATACTCCACTGGCCGACGGTATTGGTCATTTTGTGCAGTGGTACCGTGAATTTTATAAGGTCTGATGTATGACTGCTGATTACAAAATCGTTATCCCGGCCCGTTATGGTTCCAGCCGTCTGCCGGGCAAACCTCTGCTTGAACTGGCCGGAAAACCTATGATCCAGCACGTTTACGAGCGTGCACTGGCGACCGGCGTGAGTGACATCGTTATTGCCACCGATGATGAACGTATCCGCGCTGCGGCAGCAGGCTTTGGCGCCGAAGTGGTGATGACCAGTCCGGATCATGAGAACGGTACCGAGCGTATTGCCGAAGTGGCACAGGTGAAAGGTTGGGAAGATGACGCGGTGATCGTTAATCTGCAGGGGGATGAACCGCTGATTCCGCAAAGCCTGATTGAAACGACCGCCGCCAGCCTGATTGATTACCCGGAAGCCGGTATGAGTTCGGTCTGTACGCCACTGGAGCACCATGCAGATGCATTTGACCCGAATGTGGTGAAAGTGGTGCTCGATCGTGAGCATTTCGCCATGTATTTCAGCCGCGCTTCCATTCCCTGGGACCGTGATCTGTATAAGCACGGCACAGAAAAAATGACCAGCCGGATGCCGGTTTACCGCCATATCGGCATGTATGGCTATCGTGTTTCCTTCCTTCACCGTTACTCCGGTATGGACGCATGTCCGCTGGAAGGAACTGAGTCACTGGAGCAGCTGCGGGCGCTGTGGTACGGCGTCAGAATCCACATGTCAGTCATCCCTGAGCCGCCGGGACACGGGGTGGATACCCAGGCGGATATTGACCGCGTGGCAGCAATCCTGAGCGGCAAATAATTTCCGCGAAATGGCCGCAGTGTTCACACTGCGGCCTTTTTTTTTTGGTTACTTTTTTCATTAACTGGTCTATGTTATTCACATAAGTCATTGAAGAATCAGTGCTTTATGGAGGAATGACTATGTTGCTGGCTGAAGGAAGGAGTACTCAGATGGTTATGTCGATATCTGAAAAACTGGGCTATGCCGGCCTGATCCCCTTTATCGTCGCCACGGTTGCTGTGGTTCTGGGCTATGAGCAGGGGGAGGCGTTTTTCAAGCTGTATTCTCTGTTGATTCTGACCTTTATGGCAGGTGGCTGCTGGGGGGTTGAGCAGGCCAATCCGGAACAGATCGACGAGATTCCGCTGGAGCTGTCAATCGGTACCTTTATGTGGGGGCTGCTGGCGTATTTTCTGCCCACCAATGTGGCCGTGCTGATGTTTATGGTGGGCTTCTGGTTGCTGCTGTGGACGGAAACCAACCCCATCTTCAAACGCGCTTATGCCGACTCGTACAAGCGCTTGCGTAATCTTCTTACCGGCGCAGTGACGTTGCTGCATGTGATTGTCTTCGTCGCCGTACACTGAGTACGGCGGTGTCTTCCGGCCCTCTGCTGCAGGGGGCGGTTATATCTTCAGACGGCGGCCTTCGCGGCAGGGTCGGCCGGTCCGCCACAGCTCCTGAAACTGCTCATTCAGCCTGGCGGTGCGGGCCCGGTCATTGAGGCAGGTGCGGACTTCTTCGCGGCCGACAACGACCCAGCTCCAGGGGCGGAGCAGTATCTGGGTTTCCTTCAGTGAAGCATTAACTTTCACGTCAATGCGGCTGCTCATGCGGTGCTGCAGCTGAATCAGCGGATGATCGGCGATACCGCGGTACTCATCCATCAACAGGATGCTGACCCTGCGCTGGCGGGCTTCACGCAGGTAGCGGTTAATACAGGACAGGGTATTGCGGTCAGACCAGGCCGGGTGTGCCAGATCCGTGATTGCCAGGCCGATGCTCAGTGGGGCTGACTGGCAACCGATCTGCAGCAGGCCTTCGGTGGCTGCGGCCGGTTCGAAGTGGTAGAGGTTGTTGTCGTGCCCCGGAATCAGTATGTCGTTATCGTGGTCTGTGCGGCCAATGGCACGGCTCATCTGTATGTGTGCGATACCGGCATCCATATTGAAGCCGGGCTCCGGGACGAAACCGTTTTTCAGATAGAAACCCCAGGCCTGGGTCTGTACGTTGGCTCTCAGAATGCGGCCGTGCAGTTCGCGCTGGTAATAGCTTTCCAGTGCCCGCAGCAACAGGGTGCCGACTTTCTGCCGGCGGTATTCGGGGATAATGGCCATGCGGCCGAAATGACCATCTTTCAGCAGCCGGGCGCAACCCACCGGGCGCTTGCCGTCAAGGGCGAGAAAATGGATGGCTCCGTCATCACCGGAATCCCATTCCAGGGATCCGGGTACATTCTGTTCATCGATGAATACCCGCTGACGGATGGCGCGCAGCACCTCATGGCGGGTGTTCCAGTCGCTGACCTCAATTTCCATAGTCTGCCTCTGGGTTATACAACATCTGACGTGACATCAGGCTTCTGACTAATTGCTCGGCGTCACTGCCAGCAATCAGTGCCTTCAACGTCTCACTGTCATATTGGCTGTTATTCGCCAGCTCGGCAACCAGTGGCAGGCTTTGTGGTGTCAGTGTATGGCATTCGCCCAGCGCATAAAAACAGCAGTGATCCGGGTGCTCACTGTAAGCGAAGCGGGCGAATTCGGCTTTCTGCCAGACTGCGGCCTGACCCAGCAGGGTGGTGACGTTGGCGTCGTCAGGCAGATCAATGCTGTCCGGCAGGTGCTCCGGGTATTTGGCTTCGGTCATCAGCCGACCGAGGATACTCTGCAGGCGGGCGTCATCGCTGATGGCGGAGGTGAGCAGGGCGCGCAGGCGGTGGGCGGCGGCGTGATCAATCAGGCCGGGGGTGGCCTGCGGCGCCAGATCCGGATCGGCGTAGCGCTGATCGTCACAAGCGTGGTCCATGACGTCGTCCAGTACCATCGGCGCCAGTTCGGCCAGTGCCGGGGCGCGGAAGCCGATGCTGTAGGTCTGGCACTCGCCCTGAGCGATACCGTAGTGGGCCAGTGCCGGCGGCAGGTAAAGCATATCGCCCGGATTCAGTACCCAGCGTTCCGATTCTTCAAAGTTTTCCAGAATGCGGATCTTTGGCCCTTTGAGGAAGGGCGTATCTTCACCGCACATCTGGCCGATGCGCCATTCGCGCTGGCCCTCTGCCTGCAACAGGAATACGTCGTACTGATCGTAATGCGGACCAACGGAGCCACCGTCCACTGCGTAGCTGATCATCAGATCGTCAATACGCCAGCCGGGAATAAAGCGGAAATGTTCCAGCAGGGCGGCGGCTTCCGGAATCCAGTGGTCGACGGCCTGCACCAGCAGAGTCCAGTGGCTCTCCGGCAATGTCTGATAATCGTCTTCGCTGAACGGTCCTTTACGGATGGACCATGGGCCGTCTTTGCCCTGTTCTTCCACGATGCGCGATTCGATTTCCGCTTCCAGACTCAGGCCGGCCAGTTCCTGGGCTGATAACAATGGCTCAAAGCCGGGCCAGGCATTGCGGATCAGCAGGGGTTTTTTGTGCCAGTAATCGCGCAGGAATTCTTCAACAGTCAGGTCGCCAAGAAGATGCATATCGGGTACTCAGGTTGAATAACAGAAACAAAAAAGCCTCCGGCAGGTAACCCTGCAGGAGGCTGGCAGTGTACGTCAGATCAGACGTTTTTAGCCTGATCTGCGGCATTGCCGGTGTAGCTTGCCGGTGTCATGGCGTTGAGCTCATCCTTGGCCGACTGCGGAAGTTCCAGTGACGCGATGAATTCGCCCATGGCTTCCCGGGTAATGGCCTTACCGCGGGTAAAGGCTTTCAGTTTTTCGTAGGGCTGTTCAATGCCGTAACGGCGCATGACCGTCTGTACCGGCTCGGCCAGAACTTCCCAGGCGTTATCCAGATCCTGGGCAATGCGCGCGGCGTTCACTTCCAGCTTGCTGATGCCTTTCAGGGTGGCGTGATAGGCAATCAGGCTGTAACCGAGGCCGACACCCATGTTACGCAGTACCGTGGAGTCGGTCAGGTCGCGCTGCCAGCGGGAAACCGGCAGCTTCTGCGCCATGTGCGTCATGACTGCGTTGGCGATACCCAGGTTGCCTTCGGAGTTTTCGAAGTCGATCGGGTTCACCTTGTGCGGCATGGTGGATGAACCCACTTCTCCGGCGATGGTTTTCTGTTTGAAGTAGCCGTTGGAAATATAGGCCCAGATATCACGGTCAAAGTCGATCAGAATGGTGTTGAAGCGGGCAACCGCATCGAACAGTTCGGCAATGTAGTCGTGTGGTTCAATCTGGGTGGTATATGGGTTGAACGTCAGCCCCAGTGAGGTGACGAAGGTTTCTGCATTGTCCGCCCAGTCAATTTCCGGGTAAGCGGACAGGTGAGCGTTGTAGTTACCGACTGCACCGTTGATTTTACCCAGCAGTTCCACGGCACTGATCTGTCTGATCTGGCGCTCCAGACGGGCGACGACATTGGCCATCTCTTTACCCAGCGTGGTCGGAGAAGCCGTCTGGCCGTGGGTACGCGACAGCATCGGCAGAGCGGCCTGTTCATGGGCCAGCTTGCGGATTTCGTCGGCGATGGTCTGCATGACCGGGAGGATGGCTGTGCGGCCGGCTTTCAGCATCAGGCCGTGGGACAGGTTGTTGATGTCTTCCGACGTACAGGCGAAATGGACGAATTCATTAACGGCCTGCAGTTCCTGATTGTCAGCGAACTGTTCTTTGATGAAGTACTCCACCGCTTTCACATCGTGATTGGTGGTAGCTTCAATGGCTTTGACGCGCATGGCGTCTGCTTCACTGAAGTTTTCGACGATGGCGTCCAGCTGGGCCATGGTGGCGGCGGAAAAGGCCGGTACTTCCTGGATGGCTTCGTGGGATGACAGGCGCTGCAGCCAGCGGATTTCAACTTCAACGCGGGCACGGATCAGGCCGAATTCAGAGAAAATCGGACGCAGTTGGGCGGTTTTGCTGCCGTAACGGCCATCAATCGGGGAAATGGCGGTCAGTGCGGACAACTCCATAGCATTGGACATAGCGGCTCTCAACAGGCGGTGGAATGGTTGATCTGTAAAAAGGCGCGCAATTCTACCGGATTTTTCACCTTAACTCAGCTTCCGTGGCGAAAATTCTGTCACCGGCGGAGCCGTAGTTGTCATCTGTCTGTCATACGCGACTGGCTGAATAGCCGCTTTTCTCTGGCTGTGCGGTTTTATGCCTGAATTCCTGCTGCTGTTTTCCGACAAACCGGGCTGGCTGGTGCTGGCGGTGGTGATATCCACGTTTATGCTGGAGGATCTGGCTATCGTGGCGGCGGCTCTGCTGGCGTCGGCAGGGCAGATGGAACCGTCGCTGGCGTTTGCGGCGGTCTGTGTGGGGATGTTTATCGGCGATACCGCACTGTATCTGCTGGGCCGCAGCGCGCATTTATGGCCCTGGCTGGGACGTAAGGCGGCTCACCCGTTGGTGGCTCATCATATCGGGCCGTTGCAACAGGCGCCGCTGCATCAGCTGGCGCTGATCCGCTGCATGCCGGGGTTGCGTACTTTTGGTTATATTGCCTGCGGGGTCGCCCGGGTGCCGGGCGCAGGGTTTACCCTGGCCAATCTGCTGTCGATTCTGGTCTGGGCCGGCATGCTGTTCGGAGTGGCTTTCTGGCTTGGCAGTCAGTATGCCGAACAGTTGCACGATGCGTTGTGGTGGTGGTTGCCGCCGGCGCTGCTGTTGTTTTTGCTGGCGCAGCGCCGCTCACGGCAGAAGATGAAGGTCAGCGCAGGCTGAGCTTATTTTCCTGCGGCTACTTTTTCCGCGGCTACAACGCTGAATTCAACCAGAATGTCCTGTCGTGCCATGCGGGCCTCGACACAGGCGCGGGCAGGCTTGCCGACGTCTGCCACCCAGGTATCGTAGACAGTATTCATGGCGGCGAAGTCCTTCATATCGCGGAGATAAATCGTGACCGACAGCAGGTGGTTACGGTCACTGCCGGCTTCGGCCAGCAGGGCATCGATCTTGTTCAGACAGCCCTGAGTCTGTTCTTCAATACTCTGGTGATTATCGTCACAGGCGGTCTGTCCGCAGAGGTATATGGTGCCGTTGTGCCGGACAATACGGCTCATACGGGGAGTACTCTGAAGGCGTTCAATATTACTCATAGCGGTTCTCTGTCGGTTGCTTGAATTCAGCCGGCAATGGCGCCCTTATTAACGCCTTCAAACGCCCGGACTTCTATATCCACTGATGGGTAGGCGCTGCGGACCTGTTCTGCCAGATGAGCGGCAATAAACTCGACGGTGGTGTCGGTATCCATCAGATAACAGCAGCGGGCCGGCAGGCTGAGCGTAAAATCCCCCTGTTGGGCCTGATAAGCAAAGCTGAGCTGGCCGTCGGTATCACTGACCAGATCTTCGCGGCTGCCGAGATAAATATCGGCCCAGCGTCCGGCCCATGCCTGTTCCAGCTCGGCAGAGCGTTCACCAGCCAGGCGGATTTCAATGCGTGAGCGGTGGCCATGGGCAATGCGCTGGCAGTTGCCGGCGTGCTTTTTCAGGCCATGGCTGTAGTGATAATACGCCCCGCGGATCTCTTCTTCGCGGAAGGTCAGGGTGAGCTGTTCCACATTTACCGGGAAATGGCTGCGCAGCTGTTCGCGACACCAGAGGGCGACCGATTCTGCGTTGATGGTTTCGGCATCCACCAGAGCCACTGCCTGACGTGGTGCTGTCATGGTGATGCGCCTGTCGTCCGCGAATGCCCATTCCAGTTCGACACTGTGGTCATACTGATGCAGGGTCAGGGCCGGGGATTTGGCCGGTACCAGCAGGCGGTGATCGACTTCGTCATCAAGCCAGTGGCGCAGGGTTTTCTTGACGATGCCGAAATCACAGACCATGCCCTGATCATCCAGAGCACCGTCGAGTACGGCAGATGCCCACCAGGTTTCGCCGACCAGCCCCCGTTCCGGGTCCAGATAACTGAAATCAACATTGGTTAACTGTTCGACAAATAATTGCATGGAAAAAAACCGCTGACGGGAAGTAAAAACGGTGCGCATTCTAACGGATTCGCCAGCGTTCAGCATAGTGTAAATGCCGGCCGGCGTGGAACCCGGCGCAGAACGCAGAGTCTATGCACTCCGTTACCGGTTAAAGACTATCAAGGCCGCTAAAGCCTGTTATGATAGGCACCTTTTTTCAGAACCGCGGGTGGCGTGTACCCGTTTGGCAGAGTGACTCTTCTTCATGGCAGTTAAGAACGTTTTTTCACCTCTGATCCTGGCTCCTCTGGCCGCGGCCCTGCTGGCCGGCTGCAGTGA
The DNA here is from genome assembly GCA_963682115.1 of Pseudomonadales bacterium. GTDB lineage: Bacteria > Pseudomonadota > Gammaproteobacteria > Pseudomonadales > Oceanobacteraceae > Venatoribacter. The sequence continues at coordinate 3,703,973 of OY821639.1, forward strand.
CAGCGGATCGTCATCTTCTTCCAGCGTCAGTATCAAAGTTCAGGTGGGACAGGAAGATATCGAATATGGCCTGGTGCGCATTGCTTCCGTGACGGAAGGCGGTCAGGTTGATACTGATTCTGAAGGACGTCTGAAGGGCGTTTACTACGAGACCGACGAAAATGGCGCTGCCGATGCGACGGTCTACAGCGAAGAAGTCACCTATGTGGAACTGGTCGGCCGCCAGTATGACGGCAATACTGACACCGATGGCACTAAGGTCCGCTGTCAGTGGGTGAGTGGCTGTACGGCGGATGGCAGCAGTTATGATTTTGGTGAAACGATGGAAACCACCACCGGCATGGGCTGGCGTGCGGTGTCCTACGATCTGAATAAAAACGAACTGATCCGGGTAACGCCGTTTACCGATCTGGCTGCCCAGCTGGCTTATGATTACGCCTATGATGAAAATTCAGGCGATAGCGTCGATCCTCATAGTGGAGAAACATCGTCATCCGGCTGGAAGGTGACGGGCTATTATTCTCCTTATTCTGTTGAACAGGCGATTTCCCAGGTTTCCCGCGTTTTTAATATCGACAGTGTTGAAAGTTCTGAGCCGGCCGATCTGACCCAGATTAACGAATGGTCCGATGACAGTCTGACCGTTGCCTCCAATGCCATCCGTTACGGCGCGTTGGTGGCTGCCTGGCGTCATCTGCAAGAGAGTGACGGCAGTAGCTTTACCACAGTGGTCGCGGAAGAATTCAGCGCCGATGCCGGGCAGATGCTGCAGTCCGGCAGTGCCCGCAAACTGTCACTGGAAACCCTGTATAGCGCTGCCGTGGAAAACCTGCAGAATCTGACGGTGACCAACAGCACGGTGCAGACTTATGTCAATACCGTTATCAGTGGCCTTGAGGCGGACCTGGCAGATCTGCAGGCCGATACCTATACCACCGTGACACCGGCGACTCTGGCTTCGCTGTTCAGCAGTGATGACCTGGAGGATTACGAGCTGGGTATCCTGCGCGCCAAAGCCTTTGTTGATGTACTGCGCAATTATGATCAGAATTTCTTTGCCGGCGGCTACAAAGATCAGCTGGATGATTATGCCAATATGCTGAAAGAAATCGGCGACAGCCATGCCGATGATCTGGATACCATTGTGCAGCGTTATGTGGATACCGAAGCGTTGTATGCCACGACCTATCTGGCGGATTCCGGCAATGTCTGTGCGGACTACACCACGTATAACGCCGATGCCTGGATCGAAAGCTGCAGCTATAACGCGGCCACCGCGGTGATGACGCTGAATGGTGGCAAAATCCGTGTCGGCCAGATGGTGGCGGATGTGAACACCTCGGACGACAATGATACGCCGTCGTCATCGCACGCGATTGATGTGCTGATTAGCGGCCGTTATGAAGTTGAAAGTGGCGGTGAAGTCGTACTGCGTTTTGATGTTGATAACACCTACGAAGATGATGATCCGGAGAATGATATTGAGTCAGCATCCGGTATCCGTGTGTACTTTACCGACGCAGTGAGTGCGTTGGCGGATGCAGCCGGTAATGAAATCATCGGTTATGAAATCCGCTGGTCTGATTTTGATCTGTACGATCCGCGCTACGTGAATACGGCTCAGGAAACCGAAGTGACCGGCAGCTTCCGTCTGTTTTACCGGGGGGTGCGTGATCCGCTGGATTCTTCCTCTGACCTGCATTTCAACATTGATAGCGTAGTGCTGAACGGCCGCATTTCCGATGTGGTGGGTGATGAGGACGATAATGATCTTGATTACAGCACGGTTTACATCGCGGCCACGGCCGAAAACGCCTCTGACTATTATCCGGAAAAAGAATTTGCGTCTTTTAATGGCTTTTTTACGCCGAATACCTCAGCAGATTTTGTCGAAGGTGACGTGATCAGTGATCTGGTGGCGTATGAGCGGGGTACCGAAACGGTCTCCGGAACTCTGGTTGATTATCTGGATGTGCGCCTGTCCGCCGATGGTACGCCAGTGGAAGAAGGGTCGGCGCGCTACCGTTTCTATCCGACCATACAGCGTGAAGACTCTGATGACATCGATGATGATGACGATACCGATGAAATCATTGCAACCCACGATGTTGAAGTCTGTGAGCTGGAATACTCAGACACAGCGGCGGACTGGTCAGTGACCACCTGTGATCCGAAAACCCGCGTTTATGAAGCCCGCGATACGGACGAAGACATTCAGGACCTGTGGGAAGCTGGTCTGCTGTCCCGCATTAGCGTATCCGGTCGTGGCGATTACTTTGTCAGCTGGCCGGATGATGGCACCGACAATGACGGTTGTTACGTCATGAGGCCGCTGGCAGACGGTGCGTCAGGTACACTTGCCGGAACCCTGTACGACCCGATTGTGCTGGGCCTGTCGGCGGCCCGCCTGCGTACGTATGTCCGTCTGTATAATGAACCGAAAACCCTGTTTGATATGGTTGCCTACGCCAGCAGAGCTGATAAATACACACTGCAGGCTGCGCTGTCGCACGATTATTCATCCACCAGTACCTCAGGGGATGTTTATGTCGGTACCGGCTCCAGTCTGGACCGTATCGTACTGGCTTATGACAGCGATTCGAATTTTGACATCAGTGGCAGTGCGGTGATCTACAAAGACGGTGTATCGCTCAGCCTTGACAGCGGTACGACTGAAACAGTCGACAGCAGCCTGGGCCTGTATCTCAAACGCAACTACGGCACCACGTCGCTGCCTTACAGGTACATCACCAATGACGATGGCGAGTATGAGTTGTGTGTGACCGGCAATATTGCCGAAGACGGCAGCGCTGACAGTACGCTGGATGATGCGGTGTACTACCTCAACTTCCGCGATGTGGTGTACGGCAGTATCCGTCAGGAGAGCGGCGTGTGGGTGATCCGTTACATTGACGGCAGCTGGGAAACGCTCTGATCCCCGCAAGCACAAAAAAGCGGCCTTCCGGCCGCTTTTTTTGTTTCAGGCGTACAGCCAGTAATGAGTGACCACCCGTAAAGCAATTCCCACCAGAGCACCGAGAATGGCCGGTTTTACCACGGCGCCGACGCGTTTGCCGGCGGCGGCCAGAATCGCCACTCCGGCCACGTCCAGCGGGCAGATCAGCAGGCCGGCAAGCAGATTGATGTCGCGCGCATCCATCAGACCCAGGCTGGTCTGTTCCATGGCGATCCCCATCATGGCAGTGCCGCCGGCGATGTATTTGGTAAAAGCCAGCAGCAGCGTCTGTTGCGGATAATCCAGAGCACTGAACAACGGCGAAAACAGGGCTTCGAGGGCGTCAATCAGGCCGGTCAGGCGCAGCAGGTTGACCGCCACCAGCGCAACCACCAGCAGTGGCAGGGCACCGAGGGCAATGTTCCAGGCGTCCTGACCTGCGCGGCGGATGACGTCCAGCACACCGGTCTGCTCCTCACTGTTCTCCGGCAGCAGTTCGTTATCGTCCGGGGTAATCTCCTGATTACTCAGATGACGGCCGAACAGCAGGTACGTGCAGGCCGCGGCCAGCAGGGCGCTGATAATGGCAATGCCTAACGTAGCCGGGACATTGAGGCCGGCCGCAGCCAGGGGGAAGACGACATTGGCCTGAGCCAGTGACAGTACCAGTGTCAGGGTGGCGGCGATATGGCGTGGCGATGATCCGTTTCTGGCCATGATGGCCAGGGTTGCAATCGGTGCGGCAAAACTGACCATCGACACCTGAATCAGGGCAAAGACGCCCAGTCCGGTCAGGCCGAATGGGCGCAGTAGCGGGGCGACCAGCAGCACGATACGGTTCAGCAACCCTCTGACCTCAAGCCAGCGCATGATGCTGAGCATCACAATCATGATGGGCAACAGAATAAACAGGGCAAGTTCAACCGCTGAGCGGCCGGAGCCGAGAATGGTGCTGGCAATCTGATCCATGGAAGCGTCCGCTGGGGCAAGTAGGGCAAAGTGGCGAACAATAGCAGAGAGTGGCCGGGGCAGGGCAAGTCGTCAGTGTGAAAAGACAGATTCTGCCGGCCGGCGGTGAACGGATTATTCATGCCCTTTATACAGGGTATCAGTGATAATAGATTCGGGTGATGCAGCCTCTGAGGTATACTCGGCCCACTTTAGCCGGCGCTCAGGTGCATGGCTGACACCCACCCACCCTATGTTTGGGTAAGAAACACGATAATTGAGGCTGAAAATGACTGGATACGTTCAGAAAGGTGGCATTCAGGTCGCTCAGGAACTGTACGACTTTGTAAATGAAAAAGCGATTCCGGGTACCGGCGTTGACGTCGAAAAATTCTGGGCTGAGTTTGATGCTCTGGTAAATGACCTGGCACCTAAGAACAAAGCACTGCTGGCCAAGCGTGATGCTATTCAGGCAAAAATCGACGCTTATCACACTGAGCGTAAAGGTCAGCCGCACAATGCTGCAGAATACAAAGCATTCCTGCAGGAACTGGGCTATCTGCTGCCGGAAGGTGAAGACTTCACCGCAACCACTGAAAATGTTGAGCCGGAAATCGGTCAGATGGCGGGTCCGCAGCTGGTTGTACCAGTGATGAATGCCCGTTTCGCCCTGAACGCAGCCAACGCCCGCTGGGGGTCACTGTATGACGCCCTGTACGGTACTGATGTTATTTCTGACGAAGGCGGTGCCGAGAAAGGTGCTGGCTATAACAAAGTCCGTGGCGACAAAGTGATCGCCTGGGGCCGTGACTTCCTCAACGAAGCCGCGCCTCTGGCAACCGGCTCTCACGCTGACAGCACTCGATACGCAATCGAAGGTGGCAAGCTGGTTGTGACACTGGCTGATGGTTCCACCACGGGTCTGAAAGACGACGCTCAGCTGCAGGGTTATCATGGTGACGCTGCGGCCCCGACCGCAGTGCTGCTGAAAAACAATGGTCTGCACTTCGAAATCCAGATCGACGCGACTACTCCGGTAGGCTCTACCGATGCGGCCGGCGTGAAAGATATCCTGATGGAAGCGGCACTGACCACCATTATGGACTGTGAAGACTCAGTGGCGGCTGTGGATGCCGAAGATAAAGTCATCACCTACAAAAACTGGCTGGGTCTGATGAAAGGTGACCTGGCAGAAGACGTGTCCAAAGGTGGTAAAACCTTTACCCGTGTGATGAACCCGGACCGTGAATACACCGGTCTGAACGGCGAAACTTTCTCCCTGAAAGGTCGTTCCATGCTGTTCATCCGTAACGTTGGTCACCTGATGACTAACCCGGCAATGTTGGACAAAGACGGTAACGAAGTACCGGAAGGCATCATGGACGGCATGATCACCACCCTGATCGCTATCCACGACCTGAAAGGCAACGCGCCGTTCCAGAACTCCACCACAGGTTCTGTCAACATCGTTAAGCCGAAGATGCACGGTCCGGAAGAAGTGGCGTTCGCCAACGAACTGTTCGGCCGTGTTGAAGACGCACTGGGTCTGCCACGCTTCACCATGAAAATGGGCATCATGGACGAAGAACGTCGCACCACAGTGAACCTGAAAGAATGTATCCGTTCCGCCAAAGACCGTGTGGTATTCATCAACACCGGCTTCCTTGACCGTACCGGTGACGAAATCCACACCTCCATGCTGGCCGGTCCGTTCGTACCCAAGACCACTATGAAGCAGCAGGTCTGGATCAACTCCTACGAAAACTGGAACGTCGATACTGGTCTGGAATGTGGTCTGCAGGGCCGTTCACAGATCGGTAAAGGTATGTGGGCAATGCCGGATGAAATGGCCGCCATGATGGAGCAGAAAATCGGTCACCCGAAAGCCGGTGCCAATACAGCCTGGGTTCCGTCCCCGACTGCCGCGACTCTGCACGCAACGCACTACCACAAAGTTGATGTGTTCGCCGTACAGGATGAGCTGAAAAAACGCGCTCACGCGTCTGTAGACGATATCCTGACCATTCCTCTGATGTCCCAGGAGCAGGCGGCTGCGCTGACTCAGGAAGATATTCAGAAAGAACTGGATAACAACTGCCAGGGTATCCTGGGTTACGTTGTACGCTGGGTTGATCAGGGCGTTGGCTGCTCCAAAGTGCCTGATATCCACAACGTTGGCCTGATGGAAGACCGCGCCACACTGCGTATTTCTTCTCAGCACGTGGCTAACTGGCTGGAGCACGGTATCTGTACCCGTGAACAGGTTGAAGACAGCCTGAAACGCATGGCGGCAGTGGTTGATCAGCAAAACGCGGGGGACCCGGCCTACATCGCTATGGCACCGTCTTTTGACACTATTGCCTTCCAGGCAGCGTCTGATCTGATCTTCAAAGGTAAAGAACAGCCGGCCGGTTATACCGAGCCGCTGCTGCACGCTTACCGCCTGAAGTTCAAAGCTGCACAGAAGTAAGCAGCGCTGACACAAAAAAGCCCGGATCTTTCCGGGCTTTTTTGTGTCTGTGGTTCAGGATGCCCGCCGGGGTTGCAGGTGGGCGGCAAAACAATGATAAAATTCACCCGTTCTCACACGGATAACAATAATAATGAAATTTCAGACCTTCACCGCCACGGGGATTATGGCCCTGTCGGTGGCTGTGGCGGGGTGCAGCGGTAACAGCACCTCAAGCAGTCAGAATGTTCAGCCCAATCAGTACGTCAACGGCTTTGTCGGGGCCAGCAATGTGCATAATGCCGTGGTTCAGGCGGTGCCCATTGACACTCAGGGCCAGACCGAAACCGAAATCAATGACGATTATGTTGAGGTTTATGCTGGTGAAAAGGCGACATCGACCGCCGCTGCTTATTATTCGGTCGAAGTCGACAGTGATGATACCGGGTCACCGATGACGCTTATCGTGCTGCCTAAAGATGGCAGTGTCACGACGGCTTCCTGTCAGATTCCAGCGGGTTGCGGTGCTGAATGGGATTATGGCGAAGCTGCCGCTGTCGACGGGAATATGGAATTGCGCGCTTCCGTCGGCAATGTGCAGAACAATATGCGTATCAATATTAACTGGATAACGCATCTGGCCAGTGCGCTGGCCTACACCAGTTATATTGATACCGACGGCAGCGAAGATGACAGTCCGACGACACCGCGCACCGGTGTTTATACAGCGTTTACCACAGAAAGAGCCAATCTGTGGCTGAACCGCCTGTTCGGTGTGGCTGATATTATTTCCAGCCGTGCGCTGGAACCCTCTGACCTTTATAACGACAGCAGCCTGTCTTCAGCTCTGTTGCCGGATGCGATTTATTATGGCGCTCTGGCTTCGGCATCGCAGCAGCTGGCCAAAGAAGCCGGTATCAGCGAAACCGAATGGCTGGCCGGGCTGGTGCATGAGTTTCTGGTCAATCAGGGGCAGTTGTATCAGAAAGGGGGCGGCGGTATTTCACTGTATGACATTTTCCGCGCCGCCCACCAGGTGCTGGCCGATAATCAGGCCTTTTTCAGCAGCCGCAGCTTTCAGGTGCCGTCGGCGATCAGTAGTGTGCTGACGCGGCTGGAAGAGCAGATGGCGGTTCTGAACGAAGGGGAGATGACGGCGGTAACGGTTGCGGTATCTGAAGTGGATGACTGGCTCGACCGTATCAATAACGCCAAGGTATTTATTGCAGATCTGAATGAACGTCTGATTAATTATAAAGGCCAGGATCCCAATACCTGTCCTTCCGGTACCGCACAGACGGACAGCAGTTGTGTTCACAGTTTTGTCGATCCGGCTTATGTGGCAAAAACAGTTGCTTATTATGATGGTCTGAATGCGGTCTATGACGGCATTGCTCCGTCACTGAATGCTGCCTCACAACAGCTGCGGGATGTGTTATTCGACTATATCGGTTGTCTGAATAACGGTTGCGCCACCGATACACGCTACGATGCTGAACAGCAGACCTTTACTGTGCCGGGTGATGATCCGCTGGAAATTTCATACGCGGGCGTCAGTGTGGATGATCTGAATATCGCAGACGGTGAATATTATGCCTTTGATTTTATTGTCTCCGGCAGTCTGACGGTGGATTGCGCGGGTTGTGATGACTCCGGCCCTTTAGTGGTGACCTTCGAGCCTGTCATCACGACGGATGCCAGTGGGGTGCAGACCACGAATAATCCGTATTTCCGCATTGTTTACGATACGCCTTATACGCTGCCGCCATTGACTCAGGTGGCTGATGAATATGATCAGCTGGCTGACGGTTACCACGAACCGCTGGGTTTCAGTCTGAGCTGGCCTTATGTGGAGATTCCGGTGACGGTTAATGGTAATCAGCAGACGCTGGAGCTGTATGTTGAACTGTCGCTGCTGGGCGTAAAAGATGTGCTTGCAGTAGCTAATGATGAAGAGCGGGGACAGGTCTACCATTACAATATTACTGAACTGGCAGTATCGCTGCTCAGTACCGGTAAAATCGAAGGTCTGTTGCAGGAAAATGGTGAAGAAGAGCAACTCGCGGATCTGGCTGAACTGACTTTAACCGCAACTACTTCGCAGCCAGCCAATTATTATTCTGACAGTGTCTGGCCGGAAGCTGACGATTTCCTGAAAGTCCGCGATGGCTTTACTGATGGCCTGATTGAAAGTGGGTTATTTACCTATGAAATTGCCTACAACCAGACCATTCTCTACGGCACGGATAACAGTGGCGATAAAGTTTACCGCAGCGGTGATTATATTGATGTGGAGGTGAATGGTTACGGCATCAACCGCATTGAAATCTTTGCCGAAGACGAGGTTGACAGTGCCGGTGTGCGCAAATGTTCCGTGGTGGTTGATAACGGCGTGCGCACCACCGATACCTGTAATTCGCTGGAAGAAACTGACGGCAAACTGACCGTGCAGGAGGTCGTTGACGGCGGCTATCTGGGGTATTTTTCCATTCCGGCGCGTGGGGTATATAAAGCGCTGTTCCATGAAGATGGTAATGGTAATACCATCCTGCTCACCACGGAAACTCTCGACGGTGAACTGATCGCCACCTTTGCTCAGGGTTTTGAAAAGCTGAACGTGCGTCTGGCGCATGAACTGGTTGAATGTGCCGGTGGTGCCGATTGCCTGACCGCGGTCAGCGACCGTTTTACCCGGCTGCCGGTTGCTATCGTGGATATGTCCCTGACCCGGAAGGCGCCGGATGAGTGGGAGGTGGGGATCACCGCTGGCTACGATTATGATTATCTGGTCGATGTGCTGCCTACCGGCAGTCGCGCCCAGAGCCTGTACCTGGCCTATGCGGTCGGCGAAAGCCAGCTACAGAACGATGATGGCAGTTCTTCCGCGTATGCCTATGAGCTGTCTGATCTGATTATTTTCCGCGGCGGTGTCACGCTGTTTACCGGTGATGACAGTGGTGAAAGCATTGGCTTTTATTCCTCGTCGGATGTTCAGTACGGGCTGGATGGTACGGAGCAGCCGTGTGGCATTATTAACCGTGATGAGTCCGATGCCGCTGATTGCAACGCCGTCGGTTATGTCACCTACCGCAATTCACTGGTCGGGGTGGTGCGCGAGGAACGCGACGGTATTTATGTGGTCCGTTTCAGTGACGGGCAATTTATTATTCTGGGAGGCTGATGCGCCATTCTCTTCTTCTGCTGACACTGATGTCGTCACCGGCACTCGCCGGTGGCGGTGTGTACAGCAGTCTTACGCTTCATTCCTCATCGGAGCCGGTGCCGGTCAGTGATATGGTGTCCGGCTGGGACGGCGATTTTAATCCCGGTACCTATGCCTATGCGGATGGGCGGATTGCCTTCGGGGTTAATTATGGCAGCTGGCATCTGAGCGAGGAGCAGCGCTGGTATTACTATCTGAAATTCAGTAAAGGCACCTCGGTGTTTTACCGTAATCTGGAGCAGAACCTGGCGTCAGATGAGGAATACGATCTGGACCTGAGTGTGAAATCTTTCCGTGGCCGCGGTATACGGTTAGGTAAGACAATAAATGTTGCTGACTGGCAGCTGACGCCTTCATTCGCCTATTACCGTATCAGTGAATATCAGTTCGGCCAGTTGCGGGGAGTATCGTCGGCGGGCAGTGAGGTGTCGGCTTCGGCGACCCTGAATTACTACTTCGATGAAGATAAAATTCTTGAATATCAGGTCGATGTTCCTGGCGGTCATGGTTTCAGTGCCGATCTGGCGGTAGCTTACAACGGCTTTACTGACTGGCAGCTGTCGGTCACTTTGTCTGATCTGGTTAATTACTGGCTGCTGCCGGATGCTGGCTACACCACCGGCTGCATCAATCTTGGCAACAGCAGCTCCAGCGTGTGCAGCAGCAGCGGTTCTGCGTCCGGGCGTTCCGGTCAGGCTGACTACAGCACTCAGATTCCTGTGACGCTGGCTGCTGACGCCAGCTATGAACCTTATGCGCTGAGTGTTGCCGGTTATATCCATGGCCGCTACCGCCGCCTGAGTCTGATGAAAAGCTGGTCGTCACCGGCCGGTCATCTGGGTGTCTCCGTGCACACGACCAATCAGCTCGGCCTGCACTGGTTCAGCCGCTATCACGAGCTGAGTCTGGTCACCGATGAACAGCGTCTGCACAGTGCCCGTGATCTGCAGATGAATCTGCGTCTTGGCTGGTACTGGTAAGCGCAACACTGCCGAAGCCGGTAAAATCCGTTATGATGGCTGGCTTCAGACATCACACGCAGCGCTCCATGTACCTTGAGTATTTCGGCTTCAGCCGTTTTCCGTTCACTATCGCGCCCGATCCCGATTTCCTGTACCCCTCAACCGGGCACCGGGAAGCACTGGCGCATCTCCATTATGCCCTCACCGGGCATGGTGGACTGATCTGTCTGACCGGGGAGGTGGGGACCGGAAAAACCACGCTGTGCCGGGCCTTTCTGCACGATGTGCCTGACAATGTGCGCACCGCCTATCTGTTCAATCCGCAGCTGTCTGCACAGGAATTGCTGCAGAGCCTGTGCGACGAATTGGGTATCGCCTGTCCGGCGGATGCGTCGCTGCGTGATCTCTATCGCTATCTCAATGATGGTCTGCTGGCGGAATATGCCAAAGGCCATCAGGTGATCTGTGTGATTGATGAAGCACAGGCGATGCCGGCGGAACTGCTGGAGCAGATCCGCCTGCTGACGAACCTCGAAACGGAAAAAGAAAAGCTGCTGACTCTGATTCTGGTGGGGCAGCCGGAGCTGCAGGGGATTTTGCGCCGCCATGACCTGCGCCAGCTGAATCAGCGCATTACCGCCCGCTATCATCTGCGTCATCTGAATCTTAAGGAAACGGCCAATTATCTGGGTTTCCGCCTTCATCAGGCCGGTGTCGATGACACGTTGTTCAGTGCTCCGGCAATACGCCGTCTGTGGCAGGCCAGCCGTGGCGTGCCACGTATTATCAATACACTGGCCGACCGGGCGTTGCTTGGTGCTTACGCGTCCGGGCAGAAGCAGGTTCCGGTGGCACTGGTAAAGGGCGCAGAGCGGGAGATATTCGGCGATCCGGTGGCCAGTGGCAGCAGCCGGCGGCAGCGTCCGGCGGTGGTGCGTCCGCTGCTGCTGGGCCTGGCTGTGGTGCTGATGCTGGCGGGGGCGGCAGCGTTGCTGCTCAAGCGGACGCCGGTGCTGGAGTCTCTGCTGTCGGCGGTACACAGTTCTGAGCCGTTGAATCCGGTGCTGCTGCTGTCTGAACGGCAGTGGGGAACTGCCCTGACGGACTGCCAGCAGGTGGCCGCACAGGGCGCTGATTGTCTCTGGGTTGACTGGCCACTGCAGCAGCTGACCGATGCCGGTACAGAGTTTGTTATCCGTGTGCGTACGCCGCAGGGCGAGCAATGGCAGACAACGCTGCCCGTGCCCGGTCAGCAATACACCGGTCAGGCGCTGATTTTCTGGGATGCGCCGGACGGCTATCAGCAACAGCTGATCCGCCCGGGGGATACCTCCGATATCGTACTCTGGGTGAGGCAGCAGCTGGGTATGGAGTGGCATTCTGGCTGGCAGGTGGTGGCACCGGCAGGCTCGGCGGCCACTGCGCCGGATGGCCGTTTTTATGACCCGCTGCTGGCGCAGCGGATTATGAGTTTCCAGACCCGTTATGGCCTGACGGCTGACCGTATTATCGGTCCGCAGACACTGCTTTATCTGCAGCAGCATGCATTGCCGGCGGGGGACAGCTGAGATGTCTTATATTCTGGATGCCCTGCGTAAATCGGAGCAGCAGCGCAGGGATGATCATCAGACAGCGGGGGCTGGATCTGCTCCGCGCTGGGGTCAGGCGGCTGCCACAGCGACCGACCGCCGGGCTGTCTATATCCTGCTGGCCATTGCCGTTCTGGTGGCGTCCGCGCTGATCTGGAATCTGCTGTCTCTGACGGCAGAGGATGTCAGCGACGACACTGACATGCTCACGCCTCAGCCGCCTGTCGCGCCTGCCGGCCGGACGCCTGAGCGCTCCGTGGCAGAGCAGCGTCTTGACGTTCCGCCCCCGCCGGCGGTGGTGACGGCGCCGGCTGAGCAACGGCCTGACCGCCCCGCGGCGGCAACGGAGCTGGCAGCGGTACGTAAACGTGCTTTGCCACCGATGGCAGCGCTGCGGCGTATCCCGCAGCTGATGATTAACAGCCATATCTACAGCCCGGCAGCCGATAAACGCAGCGTGGTGATGAATAACCGCGAATGGCACGAAGGTGATGTGATCGCCGACGGTGTCCTGCTGCAGGAAATTACCGCCGACGGCATTATGCTGGATGTTGAAGGCTGGCCGGTTCATGTGGGCCGCAGTAAAGGCTGGCAGGCCATTCCCGGCAGTGATTAACTTTCTGACATTATGCTGACTAAAGAATCGAAAGAACGCATTCAGGGTCTTTACCGCGAATGCATTAAAGCCCTCGCTCTCAAGCCCCGTCTCGGCCAGCGGGTGATGATCGCTGAGATCGCCAAAAGCCTGGGCGCCATTCACGAAGATGAAAAAGGTCATCGTGACAACGACGCGGGTCTGGCGGTGGTTGAGGCGGGCACCGGCACAGGTAAAACCCTGGCTTATCTGCTGGCCGCGCTGCCGCTGGCGATTGAGAAAGAGCGCAAGTTGCTGATCTCTACTGCGACGGTGGCACTGCAGGAGCAGATTCTGGATAAGGATCTGCCGAACCTGAAGAAAACCATTTCCCTGCCGTTCAATTTCGCGCTGGCCAAAGGTCGTGGCCGCTACCTGTGCCTGCTGAAACTGGATAAATCGCTGCAACATCTGTCCGGCCTGTTGTCGACGGTGGATCTGTTTGAACAGTCACCGGAAGAGAAAGACAAAGAACTGTACGAGTCGCTGCTGCTGAAATACGGTTCCGGAGAGTGGGACGGGGACCGCGACCGGCTGCCGGAATCCATTGAAGATGGTCAGTGGGCGCATCTGACCGCGACCCACCGTGAATGCTCCAACCGCCGCTGTCCTCATTTCCAGAACTGTGCGTTTTACAAAGCCCGGAATGCCATGGATGAAGCCGATGTGATCGTCGCCAACCATGACCTGGTGCTGGCCGATCTGTCACTGGGTGGCGGGGCGGTGTTGCCGGGGCCGGAAAAAACCATTTATGTATTCGATGAAGGCCACCACCTGGCGGACAAGGCGCTGAACCATTTCCGTCTGGAGATTGGCATCCGCGCCCAGCGTCAGTGGCTGCAGCAGCTGGAAAAAGGGCTGGAGCAGTTTGTGGCGGCGGCGGGTATTCCGCATACCCTGATGCATTCGCTGAGCGAGGCGCCGCAGAATATCCGCGACATTATTCAGAGTATCAGTCTGGTGTGGCCGCTGCTGATGGATCTGCTCGGTGACAACGAGCGCCTGCGCTTTGCTCAGGGCAGAATACCGGAAAACCTGCGTCAGCTGCTGGCCAATATGAAAGGCCCGCTGCAACCGCTGCTGCTGTGCATGGATAAGCTAAACGACATGCTGCAGAAGTCCCTTGATCCTAAGGAAGACGGCGATTTTCCGCGCGATGTGGCGGAAGCCTGGCAGGCGCCCATGGGCATCCTGTTTGCGCGGGCGGAACAGCTGTCAGAAGCTCTGTCCTGGCTGTGTGCTGAAGAAGCGGAAGGGCAGCTGCCGGTGGCACGCTGGATCAGCCGCATCCCCTTTGGTGACAACTGGGATATCCGTCTCAGTGCCTCGCCCATTGCTGTGGCAGACCAGCTGCGGCGTAATCTGTGGAGCCGATGTTATGGGGCGGTGGTGACCTCAGCAACCCTGACGGCACTGAACAGTTTCAACAAACTGAGCTGGGAAAGCGGTCTGCCTGACTGGGCCAATTATCAGCGCGTGGCCAGTCCGTTCAATTATCAGGAGTTGGGTGAAATCCAGCCGGTATCGCTGGCATCCGATCCGAAAAGCGAACAGTTTCAGGCGGACATTGAAAACTGGCTGCGGCAGGAAGTGGATCTCAGCCGCGGCACGCTGGTGCTGTTCAGTTCGCGCATGCAGCTGGAGGCGACCCGTGACACGTTTCTGTCTGACTGGTATGACCAGCTGCTATGTCAGGGCTTTCTGCCCAAGTCGGAAATCGTCCGCCGCCATAAGGAGCGTATTGATAATGGCGGAGGCAGCATTATTTTTGGTCTCGCCAGCTTTGCTGAAGGTATCGATTTACCGGGTAACTACGTTACCCATGTAGTGATTGTGAAGATCCCGTTTGCGGTGCCGGATGACCCGATTCAGGCGGCGATTTCGGAATGGCTGGAAAGCCGCGGCCGTAACCCTTTTATGGATCTGACTCTGCCGGCGGCATCAATCCGCCTGGTACAGGCCTGTGGCCGGCTGATCCGTACGGAATCGGATCATGGTCGCATCAGTATTCTCGATAAACGCCTGCTGTCGCAGCGTTACGGGCGGTTGCTGCTGGATTCACTGCCACCGTTCCGGCGTATCTGAATCAGGCCGGCTGACTGTTCAGCCGGTCTTCTGTTTTACCACCCATCAACAGCAGGTCGCTGCCGAGATACTGCAGCAGGCGGTCCGCGTCTTTCAGATCGCGCTGGATAATCAGGCAGCGCAGTGTGCGCCGCTCACGTTCGAGAATGCGCAGATGGTAACGGCTGCCGGTCTGCGGCAGTTCCAGCCACAGATCTTCAGTATCACCGTTCAGACTGAAGCCGGTGTTCAGCATCTCCAGTTCGCAGCCAGCGAAATGAATATTACGGATACGCACGCTGTGCATCTGTCCGCTGCTGTGGTCAAGCAGGCGGTAGGGCTGATTCAGTGGCCGCAGTCTTGGCTGCAGGCGCTGATCTTCACAGGCAAAGCCGCCGGCATCAAGCACAGATACGCCGTCAATATTGTCGACAGTTTCTCCGCACATAAAACGATGAAACAGGGTGCCGGTGCTGTCTTTCTGTTCGAACTGAGCCAGATGATCGGCATTATGGATGATGGCAAAGGTGGCATTTTCGCACTGCCTGGCAACCGCGGCATTTTCTCCTGGCAGGGTGAAGTTGTCGTATTCACCGGTGGCGATCAGTACCGGACAACGGGGATATTCCGTGAAGCCGGGAAAGTCGAGCAGACGACGGGTGTTCTGCGCATAGCGCTGGCGTTCATTGTCATTCAGCCGGGCTATCTGACGGTAAAGAAGACGCCGGTAGGTCGGGCTGACCTGGGTTTGCTGCAGGCGGTTATGGTTAATCAGATTGCATACTGCCGTGCTGGCAAAGGCATCCATTTCACCGGCATTGAGCAGTTGCAGTGAGTCTTCCAGCAGAGTGATCAGAGTGTCACGGCGGAAACAGGTAATACCGGACAGCAACAGCCGCTCAACGCGCCGCGGAAAGGCGGTGGCAAACAACGTGGCCATGGCCGAGCCATAGCTGACGCCGAGCATAATCACGCGTTGCAGTTCAGCCTGCTGACAGAAGTGCTCAATCAGGGCGGCGTAATCGTTCAGTGACAGTTCTGGTGCCAGCTGCTCATTGCTGCCCTGCGACGGAAAATCGGCCAGCACCACCGGGTGGGTTGCGAGCACGCGTTCCACTTCATTGCGGAAGGAGGAGAAGCTCTGGAAAGCGCCGCCGAGAAACATCACCGGCGTTTTATTGCGGTTCGCCGGGTGGCTGAAGGCCTGATAGGCAACCTGATACCGGCCCTGAGAGGTGACCAGCATCTGTGTCTTCGGCGCGGCCCGCAGGGCGGCCGGGGAATAGGATGAGAACTGCATGGCACGACTGCTCTTTTATTTTTATTGTGCCCTGACTGTATCCCATTTATAGACAAATGACCATAGTTGTATGTTTTTGTAACTGTCTGCTGTATTGGTTCTATCTGATTGATATTTAATGTTTTTTTATTACCCGGATAAAACCCGGATGGCCTCCGGGGATAAAGTTTTACAGGGCTTGTGGTACATATGTTCTGTTATGGATTCTGCGGCAGATTGATGGTGAAAATGATGTCTGAGGGTGTGACATCCACCTGGTACTCTCCGCCGGGTGTGGCGTAGCTGTCGGCAGGGTAGTTATTGCTGTTGGGAATGCTGATGGAAAACTGCCCGGGTGTAATGTCATAGCCGGTACCGGCCGGCGCAGGGGTGTCCGTGCTGATGCCGGTCGGAAACTGCAGGCTGCTGTAATCAATGGGTGTAGCCGGGTCGAGCGCCAGCAGTTCACGCAGCGCGGCGTCACGCCCGGCCTGTGCCGGGTCCAGCAGCGGCGGGCTGAATTCATACGCCTGCAGGGAATCCAGCGTACTGCTGTTCCGTTCCGCGAGGTTGTCGTCGGCCTGAATCTGCATAATGCCGAGAGGTTCTGTGGCCGTGTTCAGGTTTTCACCTTCGCGGTAGGCCTCGTCTGCCGGTGACACGCGTACGCTGAGAGCCTTTTTCTCCCCGCCTGGTGCGGTTTTCTGCTTCGGAATAATCACGGTGGAGTCGCGGATGTAGGCTTCAGTCATTTCTTCTGCCGGAATTTCACGGATGTCGGCAGATGCCGGCCCGGATAGCAGAATGAAGGGTAACAGAGCATAGCGGATGGTGTTTATCGCAGCCATAATCGATTTCCCGCCTTAAGCTGATGATAGTCTGATTGACGCTAGTTCAGCCGGATGTGTCTGCCAAGGTCGCTTCAGGCCGTTTACCGGCCGGGGAACTTTTGCCGCAGAAATTTTTCCGTTAAGGTCAGAATCTTTTGCCGGGCCCGGTCTCAGGGCTCGCCAGAAGGCCGCCGGTCGGGCACACTTGCACCAGCGTTTCTGTGGGCTTTCCGCATAGCATTTAAGGACTTCATGAAAACTTCCGGACTTTCCCTGCCGTTCTGGATCGGTCTGCGTTATCTCGCAGCCAAGCGGCGCAATCATTTTATTTCTTTTATTTCCGCTTCCTCCATGGTCGGCATGACGCTGGGGGTGGCGGTGCTGATTCTGGTGTTGTCGGTGATGAACGGCTTTGACCGTGAACTGCGCGAACGGATTCTCGGCATGGTGCCGCACGGTGTGCTCTATGAGCAGGGTGGCGTACAGGACTGGCGCTCCCTGGTACAGCGCATTGAACAGCAGCCCGGCGTGGTCGGTGCCGCCCCCATGACCCGCCTGCAGGGGATGATGGGCTATGGTGGCCGGGTGCAGGGGGTGATGGTCACCGGCGTTGATCCGGATTCCGAGAGCAAGGTTTCCATTCTGCCGCAGCACATGCTGGACGGTGATATCTCTACGCTGCAGGCGGGTGAGTTCGGCGTGCTGTTGGGCGATCTGCTGGCGCGTCATCTGCGCGTGGTGGTCGGCGATAAGATTACCCTGATGCTGCCGGAGGCGACGCTGTCTCCGGCTGGCGTGCTGCCACGTATCAAGCGCCTGACGGTGACCGGTATTTTCTCGGTTGGTGCCGAGCTGGATGCCAATCTGGCTATCGTGAATCTGGATGATGCGCGTAAACTGGGGCGGCTGAGGGCAGAAGCGCAGGGCATCCGGGTGAAGTTCGGCAACCTGTTTGATGCGCCGCAGGGCATCCGGACCCTGGTGAATCAGCTGGATGGTTATTTTACCGGCAGTGACTGGACCCGCACTCAGGGCAATCTGTTTCATGCCATCCGTATGGAAAAAACCATGATCGGCCTGCTGTTGCTGATCATCGTTGCGGTGGCAGCCTTCAATATTATTTCGACGCTGGTGATGGTGGTCACCGACAAGCAGGCGGATATCGCCATTCTGCGTACCATGGGTGCACGGCCGGGCACCATTATGAAAATCTTTATGGTGCAGGGCATCTCCATCGGTGTGGTTGGGGTTGTACTGGGAACCCTGTTGGGTATTGCCGGTGCACTGACCATTTCTGATATTGTCGCCTGGGCTGAAAACCTTTTTGGTTTCAAAATCTTAAGTGCCGATGTTTATTTTATTTCTTACCTGCCGTCACAGCTCCTGTGGGAGGATGTAGCCATTATCACCAGTGCGTCGCTGTTGCTCAGTTTCCTGGCAACCCTGTACCCGTCATGGCGGGCTTCCCGTGTGCAACCAGCGGAGGCACTGCGTTATGAATAATCAGCAAGCGGTACTGATTGCCCGTCAGCTGCGTAAGGTGTATGCCAACGGACCACAGCAGGTTACGGTGTGGGATAACATCGACCTGACCGTTAACGCCGGTGAAACGGTGGCCATTGTCGGTGCCTCCGGCTCCGGCAAAACCACGCTGCTGAATGCGCTGGGCGGGCTGGATTCGGTGGATGCAGGAGAGGTGATTATCGGTGGCCATCCGCTGGCAGCGATGAGTGAAAATGAACGTACCGCACTGCGTAACCGCGATGTCGGCTTCGTGTATCAGTTCCATCATCTGTTGTCGGAATTTACGGCGCTGGAAAACGTGATGATGCCGCAGCTGTTGGCGGGTGTCGGGCGGGCGCAGGCGGCTGCGCGGGGAAAGGAATGTCTGACACAGCTGGGTCTGGCGCACCGGGTAGAGCACAAACCGGCAGAATTGTCCGGCGGCGAACGCCAACGTACGGCCATTGCCCGTGCGCTGGTTAACCGTCCGCGGCTGGTGTTGCTGGATGAACCGACCGGCAACCTGGATGAGCAGACAGCACGGCAGGTGGAAAATGCCATGCTGGCGCTGACCACGGAGTCAGATACGGCATTTGTGATGGTGACGCACGATCAGTCACTGGCGTCGAGGATGAACCGCTGTCTGCATCTGCGCGATCAGGCGCTGCACAACAGCTGAGTCAGACTTCTTCCTGTTCGGCGGCCCGCTTCAGGCGGGTCAGCCGGCGTTTCTGCCAGTTGCGGATAACATGGCGCCGCCAGGCGATCTGAATGGCGATAAAACCAATAATGCCGCAGATCAGGCCGGCTACAACGGAGCCGGTCAGCAGAGGTTCCCAGATGGCGCCCAGTTCTGATAATACCCAATTCACCGACAGTTCGATGCTGAATTCCCTCGGCGGGCTGTTCAGCAGCCAGACGCCGAAGCGGTAGGTGGCATAAAAAATCGGCGGCATGGTAAAGGGGTTGGTGATCCATACCAGACCGATGGAGATGGGTACATTGGCGTTGGCATGAAAAGCGATGAATGCAGCGATGCCCATCTGAAAGGGTAAGGGCAGCATGGCGCAGAACAGGCCGACCAGGAAGGCCCGTGCCACCGAACGCCGGTTGATATGCCACAGGTTGGGTTTGACAAACAGTGGGGCTAAAAAGCGCAGGGAAGGATTACCCTGCACCTGTTCCGGCGACGGAAAGAACTTTTTAAGGAATTTTTTAGGCATGGACATCGCCAGCTGGTTATCGCGGGCCGATTATGCCGATTATGCCAGGGAGTGGCAATGCAACAGACTCTGCTTCTTGTGATTGTCGCCGTGATTGGTGGCAGCATGATTTCTCCGCCCGTCAGTGCTGCGGTTATTGCACCACTGTTACTGCTGACGCTGCGCCGGCCGGCATTCCGTCTGCTGCTCCTGCCGGCATTAGCGGCTTTACTCTGGTCTTCCTGCTGGGTCGATATGCAGATCCGCCACCGCCTGCCGCCCGGACTTGACCGCAGCAGCGTCAGCCTGACGCTGCAGGTTGAGTCGGTGACGGAACGTGAACAGGGTCTGCGCCTGCGGGTAACACCGCTGCAGTGGCAGTTGAAGCCGGCGGATCTGCCTGATCTGCGGCAGATACAGCTGAACTGGTATCAGGCACCACCAGGGTTACAGGCCGGTGCCCGGCTGCAGGCGGATGTGGTGCTGCGCAGTCCGCGCAGCTTTGTTAACGGTCTGGTTTTTGATTACACCGCCTATCTGCTGTCTGCCGGGATTGATGCTACGGGCTATATCCGTCAGGGCAAACTGCTGGCGGGCGGCAGCACGCCGCTGCGCATGAGATTGATTGCTTCTGTCCGTGACCGTCTCAGGCCTGAGACCTGGCCCTGGGTTGCCGGGCTGGTGTTTGGTCAGCAGGCGGCTTTTTCGCCGGCGCAATGGCAGCTGGCACAACAGACCGGAACCCTGCACCTGCTCGTTGTCAGTGGTCTGCATGTCGGTTTTGCCGGCTGGCTGGCCTGGCTGTGGAGTGGCCTGCTGTGGCGCACCAGTGCAGCTATCGGCCAGCGTTCGCTGGCGCCACAGTTGATCCGGCTGCTATTAATGGGCAGTTTTACCGGTCTGTATGTGTGGCTCGCCGGTTATGGTATTGCCTTACAGCGGGCGTGGCTGATGGTGATGGTCGCCGGACTCGTTGCCGGCAGCCGCTGGCGTCTGGACTGGGCTGACGGTCTGCTGTGGGTTCTGGCCGGATTGTTGTTGTTTAACCCGTTATTGTGGATGCGGCCGGGGCTGGGTTTTTCCTTTCTCGCCGTACTGGCGCTGATCGGTTTCTTCAGTGGTCGTATCAGTCCGCGCTGGCAGGCACTGGTGATGCCGCAGTGGGTGGTGTTTATGGCCATGCTGCCATTGGTGGTGCTGTGGGGGCAGGCGGCCGGGTTCGGTCATGTGCTGGCCAATCTGCTGGCGGTACCGCTGGTCAGTCTGATGATTCTGCCTCTGGCGTTTATTACGGCGCTGACGGGCTGGCCGCTGCTGCAATCGTTGTTGTTGTGGTCTGGTGAGCTGTTCTGGTCGTGGCTGCAGTGGGTCGGTGAGCTCACTCTGCCGCAGAGCGGAGGGTTGCCTCTGACGCTGCTTCTGCTTTGGTATCTGCTGTTGATTCTGCTCTGGCTGGGTGTGTCGCGGCTGCTGTCGCTGAGCGTGACGCTGCTGATGCTGGCGGCACTGTTCAGTGGCCGTCCATCTGCGACGGATGAAGTACGGCTCACCGACGCCGGGCAGGGGTTGGCGCTCTATTTTACCGCCGGGGGGCAGGCGCTGGTTTATGACACCGGCGCCCGTTTTTCGCCGGCATTCGATATCGGTTCTGCCATTCTCTTTCCGTCGCTGCTGAACACTGCGCCACAGGCGGTGGCCGATCTGATTGTGAGCCATTCCGATCAGGATCACGCCGGCGGTCTGTCAGGTTTCCTGCGCCGGGCGCAGCAGTCGGGTCTGGCGGTGCATAACATCTGGTCGGGGCAGCCGCTCGGCAGTGTGCAAACAGCGGACTGTCAGCGCTCGGATTCCGGCTGGAAAACCGTCAGCAGAGCACTGCGCTGGCGTATTCTGGCTCTGCCGCCGGCACAGCAGGAGCAACTGCGCCCGTCGGATAATAACGCTTCCTGCGTGGTGCAGGTGGAGTGGGGCGGTGTGCGCTTTCTGCTGCCCGGCGACCTGGAACAGGATGGGGAGGCGGCTCTGGTGGCCGTTTACGGCAGCGAATTGCGTTCTCAGGTGCTGATTGCCGGTCATCATGGCAGCCGCAGCAGCTCATCCCTGGAATTTCTGCGGGCTGTCCGCCCGCAGGAGGTGTGGATCAGTGCCGGATTCAATAACCGTTTTGGTCATCCGCATCCTCAGGTTATGGAACATTTTGCCCGCATTAACGCCAGAGTATTCAGCACCGCTGCGGATGGTGCTCTGGTGCGTAAGCCGCATACGGCGACGACCGCCATGCGTCATGGCTGGCAGCCGGTGTGGCGGCAGTGATGCAGCGGGAGACGTGGCGCACAGATAGCGGGGGCAGGTCTTATACTGCCAGCAAGGCTTATGCTAGAGTAGCGCCCAATTACATGGCAGGAGAGAGTGAAAATGCTGGAAATCATCCAGAGTGGTGGTTGGATGATGGTACCTATCATCATTTGTTCGGTATTGGCATTGGGGATCAGCGTGGAGCGCTTCTGGACTCTGCGTCCGGCACAGATTGCGCCGCGAGACCTGCTGGCCAAAGTCTGGGGCTGGATGAAGAACAATCAGCTCGACTCCGGCCGCATCAAAGAGCTTCGGGCGTCCAGCCCTCTCGGGCGGGTGCTGGCTGCGGGCCTGCTGAACTCCCGTCACGGTCGCCAGATCATGAAAGAAAGTATTGAAGAAGTGGCAGCCCATGAAATTCATGGCATGGAACGCTACCTCACTGCCTTGGGGACTGTGGCGGCAGTGGCGCCGTTGATGGGGCTGCTGGGGACCGTCTTCGGTATGATTCAGGTGTTTGCTGAAATCATGTCGCAGGGAACCGGTCAGGCCAATCTGCTTGCCGGTGGTATTTCTGAAGCGCTGGTGACCACGGCGGCCGGTCTGATTGTGGGGATTCCGGCTTTAATCTGCCACCGTCTGCTGCAGCGCCGTGTGGACGAGATTGTGGTCTATATGGAACAGGAAGCCATCAAGCTGGTTGATGTGCTGCAGGGCGACCGTGAAGTAGCAGATTCTTCAGAGGCCGGCTAACGTGAATTTCAAACGTCAGAACCGGGAATCGGTTGAGGTTAACCTCACGCCCCTGATCGATATCGTATTCCTGTTGCTGATTTTCTTTATGGTGTCGACCACCTTCACCAAAGAAAACCATCTCAGTATTGATCTGCCGGAAGCCAGCGCCAAAGCGTCGGTAACGCCGGCAGAATCCATTGAAATACTGATTTCAGCCAGTGGCGAATACAGTATCAATGATAAAGCGCTGGTCAGTCATACACTGCCGACCCTCAAACGCGGGCTGCAGAAAGCGCTGGATGGACGCGATTCTGCGCCGGTCGTTATTACTGCTGATGCAAAAACCCCGCATGAAGCTGTGGTGCGTGCCATGGACGCTGCCGGGCAGCTTGGGCTGGTCAATCTCAGTATTACCACCCGTCAGCCGGGGAAGAGTGAATAATCAATGAAGCAAAAGACTTCAGCCGGGCGCCTCTACGGGCGCCTGCTCACCTATGTCTGGCCCCACAGACTGGCCTTTGCTACCGCCGTTCTGGGCTTTGGTATCTACGCCTCGGCAGCGCCGATGCTGGCGCATATGATGGGGTTGGTTGAACAGACGCTCAGCAACCCCACGCGCGAACAGATTATGATGGTCGTGGCAACACTGGTCGGTGTGTTCTTTTATCGTGGTGTCGGTACGTTTCTGGGTAAATTTTTTGTCGCTGTGGTTGGCCGTAACGTGGTGCATAGCCTGCGTACCGAGCTGTTCAACAAAATGACCCGCCTGCCCAGCGGCTTTTATGATTCCGAGTCCAGTGGCCGTCTGATTTCACGGGTGATTTTTGATGTTGATCAGGTAACCGGTGCGTCTACCAAGGCGGTTACCGCGGTAATCCAGGAAGGTCTGACGGTCGTGGGTCTGATGGTTTATCTGCTGTGGCTTGATTATACGCTGACGGCAATTTTTCTGGTGCTGACCCCGGTGATCGGGGGCGTGGTCGGGCTCGCCAGCCGTTACTTCCGCCGTTACAGCCAGCGTATCCAGAAAGCGATGGGTAACGTCACCCAGATCACCAATGAAAGTATCAACGGCTACCGCGAAGTACGTACCTTCGGCGGGACTGAGTACGAACAGAAACGGTTTGAAAAGGCCAGTGATTACAATCGCCGGCAGTCGCTCAAGTTCGGTCTGACCAGTGCCATCAACGTACCACTGACGCAGCAGATTGTTGCTCTGGGTCTGGCAGTGATGGTGTATCTGATGTTCCAGCGGGTAATGGCCGGCAGTATGACCAGTGCGGAATTTCTGCAGTTTATGACTGCGGCCTCACTGATTGCCAAGCCACTGCGTGCCTTGACCGATATTAACTCGATTATCCAGAAAGGCCTGACGGCTGCTGAGTCCATTTTTTCTGTGCTGGACGCCGGTTCTGAACCGGATGGCGGTACTAAAGTCATGGCCCGTTCCCGTGGTCAGGTTACCTTTGATCAGGTCCGTTTCCGTTATGACGGTGCCGATAAAGAAGCGCTGAAAGGCATTTCACTGGATGTCAGTCCGGGCAGCTCGGTGGCCTTCGTGGGAAAATCCGGCAGTGGTAAGACCACACTGGTGAACCTGATTCCGCGTTTTTATGAAGCAACTGAGGGCCGGATTCTGCTGGATGGCGAAGATATCCGTGATCTGACGCTCGACAGCCTGCGCGCGCAGATTGCCATTGTCAGTCAGCAGGTCACCCTGTTTAACGGTTCCATCCGCAGCAATATAGCCTACGGTGCGCTGGCATCGTGTTCGGATGAAGAAGTGCTGGCTGCTGCCAAAGCGGCGCATGCGGATGAATTTATCCAGCGCTTGCCGGAGGGTTACGATACCCAGGTCGGCGAAGATGGCGTACTGCTGTCCGGCGGGCAGCGGCAGCGTATCGCCATTGCCCGGGCACTGCTGAAAAATGCGCCGGTGCTGATTCTGGATGAAGCCACCTCGGCGCTGGATACCGAATCCGAGCGCCATATTCAGGAGGCGATGGAAGAGGTGATGAAAGGGCGGACTACCTTTGTCATTGCCCACCGTCTGAGCACCATTGAAAACGCCGATCGCATCGTCGTGATTGATCAGGGTGAAGTGCGCGAAGATGGTACTCATGCCGATCTGATTGCTCATCAGGGCGTCTACGCCCAGCTGCACCAGATTCAGTTCAGCGAGTAATTCCGTGAGCCGCTCAGCACTTGCCGCCCGGATAGAACGCAACTGGTACCGGGCGTGGTGGCACAATATCTGGCTGCTGCCATTATGGCTGTTGGTTGTGGTAGCAGTCTGGCTGCGGCGGCGCAGTTTTTTGCGTCGCCCGCCGGCGGCTAATCCGGTACCGGTGGTGGTGGTGGGTAACATCACGGTCGGTGGTACCGGTAAAACGCCGCTGATTACCTGGCTGGCAGAACGGGCGCGGGAGCTGGGCCTGCGCCCGGCGGTGATCAGTCGCGGCTATGGTGGGCAGGCCGATGCTTATCCGCTGGAAGTAACGGCTGATACGGATGTGCGTCAGTGTGGTGACGAACCGCGACTGTTGTTTCAGCGTCTGCAGTGCCCGGTGGTGGTTGATCCGCAGCGCCGGCGCGCCGCGGCGTCGCTGGCCGGCCGGGCCGATATTATTTTCAGCGACGACGGCTTGCAGCATTATCAGCTGCAGCGCGAGGCGGAACTGGTGGTGGTTGATGGTGGTCGCGCTTTCGGCAACGGCTGGCTGCTGCCGGTCGGGCCGCTGCGCGAACCCGTGACACGACTGAACAGCGTCGATCAGGTGCTGGTGAATGGCCGCGATTTCACTGTTGACGCCGTGGCGCTGGTAAATGCTGTCAGTGGTGAGTGCCGGCCATTGTCATCACTGCAGGATCAGACCGTGGCGGCCGTGGCGGGAATCGGTAATCCGCAGCGTTTTTATCAGACACTGCAGGGCCTGGGGGCCAGGGTTGAAGGGTATGCCTTTCCGGATCACCATGATTTTTTGCCCACCGATTTTAATTTTGCCCGCGATTTTCAGGGTCTGCTCGTGATGACCGAAAAAGATTGGGTAAAATGCCGGGCATTCGCCCGTCCTGAGTGGTGGTATCTGCAGGTCAGTGCCGTACCCGGGGCGGAAGTTAAGACAAAACTGGATCAGCTGCTGCGCTCAGTCAGCAGGGCAGATTCACTATCAGAGAATGGGATACAAGATGGATAAACAACTGCTCGCAATGCTGGTCTGCCCGGTCTGCAAGGGTAAGCTGAAACTGGATAAAGACGCCGGTGAACTGCTGTGTACCTTTGATGGTCTGGCGTATCCGCTGGTAGATGGTGTGCCGGTGATGCTGGAAGGCGAAGCGCGCCGTATGAGTGAAGAAGAAAAGCTGGAAAAAGCGCAGAAATATTCCGCCGCTGCAGAAAGCGCAGAATAAGTCATCATGATCCGCGTACTCTTTGTCTGTCTGGGCAACATCTGCCGCTCACCGACCGCACATGGCGTTTTTCAGTATAAGCTGGAGCAGCGTGGGCTGGCAGCGCATGTGGACGTGGATTCTGCCGGTACTGCCGCCTGGCATGCAGGTAAATCACCGGATGCCCGCTCGGTGGCAGCGGCCGCGCAGCGGGGCTACGACCTGACGCCGTTGCGGGCCCGCCAGGCGTTGGCACAAGACTTTGATGCGTTTGATTATGTACTGGCCATGGATGCCGACAATCTGCGTAACCTGCAGCAGCTTAAGCCGGCGTCAGCGTGCACGGAACCGGCATTATTTCTTGCCTCATTTGCCCGGGATTTGCAGCAGGCCGAGGTGCCTGATCCTTACTATGGCGGTGCTGACGGTTTTGAACAGGTGCTGAATCTGGTGGAAGATGCCTGTGATGGCCTGCTGGACGACATTGTCCGGCGACTGACGGAGAAGGGGGTCATTTGATCCGGCAAGATTACGATCTCAGCGGCCGCAACACGCTGCGGCTGCCCGCCCGGGCACAGGCCTGGGGGGAGTTTTCCGATGTTTCTGAACTGCTGACACTGCTGTCCGCCGCGGCCACCAACCACTGGCCGGTGCGGGTGCTGGGGGGCGGCAGCAATGTGCTGCTGGCCGGTGATATTCCGGGACTGGTGATCTGTCCGCGCATGACCGGCGTTCAGCTATTGCGTCAGAATGCGGAGTTCAGCTGGGTGGCCGCAGAGGCTGGTCTCAGCTGGCATGAGTGGGTGGTGCAGAGTACCGCTTATGGCCACGGGCTGGAGAATCTGGCGCTGATCCCGGGCACGGTGGGGGCGGCACCGGTACAGAATATCGGTGCCTATGGCGCTGAAGCTGCCGATTTTATTGATTCCGTCAGCGGTGTGCAGCTCAGCAGCCGTCAGTTGCGGACCCTGTCAGCGGCTGAATGCCGCTTTGCTTACCGTGATTCTGTGTTCAAACGTGAGCTGGCGCGCGACTTTGTTATTACGCGGGTGGTCTTCCGTCTGCCGCGGCAGTTTGCACCACAGTTAAGCTATGGTCCGCTGGCGGCCTGGTCGGCAACCGCGGTTGTGACCCCGCAGTCACTGATTGACGAAATCAGCCGCATCCGTCGCAGTAAACTGCCGGACCCGCAACAGATCCCGAACGCTGGTTCCTTCTTCAAAAATCCGGTGGCTTCAGCATCGCAGGCCGCAGGGCTGCAGCAGGAGCATCCACAGTTGCCGTGTTATCCGCAGGCAAGTGGTGATGTGAAGCTGGCGGCTGGCTGGCTGATTGAGCAGGCAGGCTGGAAAGGGCGCTGGTGCGGCCATGCCGGTATGCACCGGGGTCAGGCGCTGGTGCTGGTGACGGATGGTAAAGCGGTTTATGCGGATGTTGAGTGTCTGCAGCGGCAGGTGCAGGAAGATGTGCTGAGCCGCTTCGGGGTGCAGCTGGAGCCGGAGCCCCAGCTGTTCTGAGATCAGAAAGAAAATTCTGACAGAACAATGCCGCTGTCGTCGGCGCGGATCATCCAGCCAACGCTGTCGCTCCAGTCGCCGAGTACGATGCGGCGGTAAGTCCGTCCGTCTTCCTGCCACTGATGGTCTGCCGGGCGGTGGGTGTGGCCGTGAATCAGGGTGGAGACCCCGTTTTCATCCATCACTTTCCGCACCTCTGCTGCCGTGACGTCGGTAATCTCAGCGCTTTTCATCTGCTGACCACTCTGGCTTTCATTGCGTACGTGACGGGCGAAGGCCATGCGTTCTGCCAGTGGTTTGCTCAGGAAGTCCTGCTGCCATTGCGGATTACGGAACATGCCACGGATCTTCATGTATTCCACGTCGCGGGTGCACAGGCTGTCGCCGTGCATCAGCAGAATCTTCTCACCATACAGATCAATCAGCGAAGGGTCGTCGAGCAGGGTGGCGCCGGTCTGCTGACAGAAGGTCTGCCCCAGCAGAAAGTCGCGGTTGCCGTGCATCAGAAACAGCGCGCAGCCGGACTCTGACCGTGCTTTCAGTGCCTGTCTGATCTGAGTGACAAAATCGTCCTCATAATCATCGCCCATCCAGACCTCGAAGAAGTCGCCAAGAATGTACAGGGCGTCAGCATCTTTCAGCTGACTGAGGAAATCCACAAAACCCCGGGCCATAGCCGGCCGGCCGGGCTCCAGGTGCAGATCAGAGATGAAATAGACCGCCATCAGTCGACGATTTCCGCTTTCTCAATGATCACGTCATCGGCTGGTACGTCCTGGTGTCCCATACGGCTGGTTGTCTGTACGCCTTTGATGCGGTTAACCACATCCATGCCGTCAACCACTTCACCGAAGACGGCATAACCCCAGCCCTGAGTGGTTTTGCTGGTGTGGTTGAGAAAGCTGTTATCGGCCACATTGATAAAGAACTGGGCGCTGGCGGAGTGCGGGTCCATAGTGCGGGCCATGGCCAGGGTCCCTGCTTTGTTTTCCAGACCGTTATCGGCTTCGTTTTCGATCGTCTCGTCAGTTTCCTTCTGGGTCATGCCTGGCTCAAAACCGCCACCCTGAATCATGAAGCCGTCAATGACGCGGTGGAAGATAACACCGTCGTAGAAACCCTTTTTTACATAGTTCTCGAAATTGGCCGCTGT
Source organism: Pseudomonadales bacterium (assembly GCA_963682115.1). GTDB lineage: Bacteria > Pseudomonadota > Gammaproteobacteria > Pseudomonadales > Oceanobacteraceae > Venatoribacter. Next base: position 3,732,702 of record OY821639.1, read on the forward strand.
TTTCGGGGCTTTCTCGTGGTTCAGTTCGATTTTGATGTCGCCGAAGTTGGTTTTAAGCAGAATCATGGCTTGCCTCGTTGAATTCATGTACCCCAAACGGGGGTTGGATGCGTATAATACCGCCTTTTTAGCGGCCATACAGCGCCGCAATCGACTGTCGGGCCGTTGAACGCTTTGTTCTGCAGCCCGCTGGTATCAGACATATACGGATTGCTATGACAGACACAACGCCAATCAGTCACAATTTTGTTGCCAAAATCGTTCAGGATGACCTGGCGGCCGGTAAGGTCGGTAAGGTTGTTACCCGTTTTCCCCCGGAGCCGAACGGCTACCTGCATGTCGGGCATGCCAAGTCCATCTGTCTGAACTTTGGTGTGGCAGAGCAGTTCGGCGGCGACTGCCACCTGCGTTTTGATGACACTAACCCAGAGAAAGAAAGTCAGGAATATATTGATGCCATTAAAGATGATGTGCACTGGCTGGGATTCAACTGGGCAGGGAATGTGCGTTATGCCTCCGATTATTTTGACCAGCTGCATCAGTGGGCTCTGCATCTGATCCGTGAAGGCAAAGCCTATGTCTGTGACCTGACCGCAGAGCAGGCGCGTGAATACCGCGGCACTCTGACCGAAGCCGGTAAGAACAGTCCTTACCGCGACCGCAGTGCCGAAGAAAACCTGGAGCTGTTTGAGAAAATGCGTCTGGGCGGGTTTGATGAAGGCACCTGCGTACTGCGCGCGAAAATTGATATGGCATCACCGAATATGAATCTGCGTGATCCGATCATCTACCGCATCCGTAAAGCACATCATCATCAGACCGGTGATAAATGGTGTATCTACCCGACTTACGATTTCACCCACGGTCAGTCGGATGCGATCGAAGGTGTGACGCACTCGGTGTGCACGCTGGAATTTGAAGACCACCGTCCGCTGTATGAATGGTTCCTTGCTAACCTGCCGGTTCCCTGCGTGCCGAAACAGTACGAGTTCGGTCGTCTGAATCTGGACTACACCGTGACATCCAAGCGTAAACTGAAAGCACTGGTTGATCAGCAGGTGGTGGCTGGCTGGGATGACCCGCGGATGCCAACCATTTCCGGTATGCGTCGTCGTGGTTTTACGCCGCGTTCAATCCGTAATTTCTGCGATATGATTGGCGTTACACGCAGTGACGGCATGGTGGATATTGCCATGCTGGAGCATGCTGTGCGTGACGACCTGAATAAAAATGCGCCGCGGGCGATGGTGGTGATGAAACCACTGAAGGTCGTTATTGAGAATCTGGCCGATGATCATCTGGAAACCCTGTCTGCCCCTTATCATCCGGATCAGGCGCTGGGCGTGCGGGAATTTCCGTTTACCCGCGAGATCTTCATTGATCAGGATGATTTCAAAGAAGAGTACAGTAAAAAATTCAAGAAGAAATTTACCCCGGGTAAACGTATCCGCCTGCGTCACTCCTATGTGATTGAAGCAACCGGATACGACAAAGATGATGCCGGTCAAGTTGTGCTGGTGCGGGCGAAGCTGATTGAAGGGACGCTGGGTGAAAATCCGGCTGACGGCGATAATCCGAAAGGTGTGGTGCACTGGGTGTCGGCAACGCATTCAGTAAAAACAGAACTGCGTATTTACGAGCGCCTGTTCAGTCATCAGATGCCGGATAAAACCGACGGTGACTTTATGGAGTTCGTCAACAAGGATTCACTGCAGGTCATTACTGCCTGGGCTGAGCCCGCATTGGCGGGTGTTGCGCCGGAAAGTAACTTCCAGTTTGAACGGGAAGGCTATTATGTGGCTGACCGCCGCGATCATACGGCGGAAACTCCGGTATTTAATCTGACCATTGGTCTGCGTGAAGATAAAGCCCTGACGCAGAATTAAGTGACTGAAAAACTCAGATCAACGTAACAAGGAATATCATGAGCCTTAAGATTTACAACACTCTGACCCGACAGAAAGAAACCTTTATTCCTCTGGTGGAAGGCAAAGTCGGTATGTATGTCTGCGGAATGACGGTTTACGACTACTGTCACCTCGGACATGCGCGGGTGATGGTGGCTTTTGATGTGATTGCACGTTATCTGCGTCACCGTGGTTATGAGGTGAATTACATCCGTAATATCACCGATATCGATGATAAAATTATTCAGCGCGCTAATCAGAATGGCGAAAATTTCAATGTGCTGACGGAGCGTTTTATTGAAGAAATGCATAAAGATTCAGACATGCTGGGCATTGAGCGTCCGGATGCTGAACCAAAAGCAACCACGCATATCGGCGATATTATTGCTCTGGTCGAAACCCTGATCGACAAGGGCTTTGCTTACCCGGCGGGTAACGGTGATGTCTATTATTCTGTGCGCAAATTTGAAGGCTACGGCAAGTTATCCGGAAAGGTTCTGGATGAGCTGGAAGTGGGTGCGCGGATTGAGGTGGATGAACATAAAAAAGATCCGCTGGATTTTGTGCTGTGGAAAGCCGCCAAGCCGGAAGAGCCGCATTGGGACTCCCCATGGGGGATTGGCCGTCCGGGCTGGCATATTGAATGTTCTGCTATGTCGAAGTGCTGTCTGGGGGATACGTTTGATATCCATGGTGGCGGTCCGGATCTGAAATTCCCGCATCATGAAAATGAAATTGCCCAGTCGGAAGCGGCGACCGGCCACAAATACGTCAACACCTGGATGCACGCGGGTGCAGTGCGGGTGGATGGCGAAAAAATGTCCAAATCGTTGGGTAACTTTTTCACTATCCGCGAAATTCTGGATCAGTATCCGGCGGAAGTGGTGCGCTTTCTGCTGATTTCCAGTCAGTACCGCAGTCCGATCAATTATTCGGAAGACAGCCTGAAGGAGTCGCAGGTCCGTCTTGAGCGTTTTTACAATGCGCTGCGTGGCGTGACCGTTGGTGAAGTGGCGGATATTGCTAATGAATATTCGCAACGCTTCCATGCTGCCATGGATGATGACTTCAATACACCGGAGGCCATTGCGGCACTGTTTGATCTGGTGCGTGCCGTGAATAAAGCGCAGGGAGCGGAGCAGGCAGCACTGGCCGGGCAGCTTAAATATCTGGGTGGGGTGCTGGGTTGCCTGCAGTCTGAACCGGAAGAATTTCTGCAGTCCGGGGCTGGTGATGAAACCGGCTGGATCGAAGGAATGATTACCCGGCGTGCCGAAGCCAAGAAAGCGAAAGACTTTGCCACTGCGGATGCGGTGCGTGACGAGTTGCTGGCAAAAGGCATTGTGCTGCGTGATGGTCCGGAAGGGACGAGCTGGAGTAAGCAGTAAGTCCGCAGTAATTTGTCTAGTCCTGATATAGATTGACACGTTTAAAACGCCCGATGCACCTCATCGGGCGTTTTGTATTTCAGCGACAGATGCGGCCTCTGCTCGTTGTAAAGACGTACCGCTTCACCCACCATCTTTCTCGCCTCCGCTATATCCTTCGGTTTATGCGTCAGATATTCCTGCTTTAATATCCCGTTTATGCGTTCTGCCAGTGCATTCTGATAACAGTCATAACCATCCGTCATCGAGCACTGTATGCCGTGGCACTGGTGTATCTTCTGATACTCCGCCGAGCAGTACTGTACGCCCCGGTCTGAATGATGAATCAGCGGGCCGGCGCTTTTTCTCGACTTCAGCGCCATGTTTAAAGCCCGGGCAACCGAGGCTGTTTTCATGTTGTCCTCCAGGGAGTAACCTACGATTTTGCGCGAACAGGCATCGCTAACCAATGCCAGATACCCCTCTGTCTCACGGGTAGGTAAATAGGTGATATCCGCTACCCAGACCTGTTCCGGACCAACGGGAGCCAGACCATCCTTCAGCCGGTTGGGATGACGCCGGAAGCGGTGATGACTCAGGGTGGTTTTCTGATAAGCCCGGCGGGGCCTGATCAGCAGGCGGTTTTCTCTGAGCAGGTCGAACAGCTTATCCCGCCCGATCATCAACGGATGCCGGCGCAGAAGGTAGTGCAGTTTCCGGGTGCCAAGGCGGGGATGATGCCGTCGTATCTCAGCCACAAGCTCAAGCAGCTGAGTGTTCTTCTGCTGACGCAGCATGTCCCGCTGCTGTTGCTGATAATAGGCCTGACGACTGATGCCGAGGTACCGACAGGCGCGGGTAATGGTCAGGTCTTTTTCCTGGATGACCCCCGGCGTGGCTTTTTTACTTCGATGCCGTAGTCGTCCCTCAGCACTTCAACAATCCTTTCAAAGAACTCCGCTTTCTCCCGGGTTTCCTGCAGCTGCTTCTCAAGCTCTTTGATGCGTTGCTCTGGTGTCAGGTCTTCAGGTTTGGTACTCATGGTGTGCCTCAATGCAGGGGTTCCTGCTGACCAATCTAACCGGCCATGCTTGCGCAGCCAAACCAAAACCGTCGATGCGCCCTGAATACCAAAGCGGTCCTGGGCTTGTTTGTAGGTCATGTCGCCTTTTTCAATCTGGTCGACAACAGCCAGTTTAAAGGCGAGGGAGTAATCACGTTGAGTTCGTTTGGTAGCGGGTTTCATCACACTTCTCCTGAATAGGGTAGAAATGTGTCAACCTTATTCAGGACGGGACAATTGAAACAAAAAAGCCCGGCAATGCCGGGCTTTTTTGTTAACCACTGAGCAGCCTACTGATTGTGTAACTCTTCGCAGGCAAACAAAGTGTTTTCCAGTAATTTGGCGCGGGTCATCGGGCCGACACCACCGGGCACTGGCGTGATAAAGGCGGCGCGTTCAGCTGCAGCGTTGAAATCCACGTCGCCGATCAGCTTGCCGGAATCAAGGCGATTGATGCCCACGTCAATCACAGTGGCGCCGGGTTTGATCCATTCGCCATGCACGATGCCCGGTTTGCCGACGGCAACGACCACGATGTCCGCCTGGCGGACATACTGGGCCAGGTCCTGGGTGAAGCGGTGGCAGGTGGTCACGGTGCAGCCTTTCAGCAGCAGCTCCAGCCCCATCGGGCGGCCAACAATATTGGATGCGCCGACGATAACGGCATGCTTGCCGCGGATTTCTTCACCGGTGCCTTCCAGCAGATCAACGATACCGGCCGGGGTGCAGGGGCGCAGCAGTGGAATGCGCTGGGCCAGGCGGCCGACATTGAAGGGGTGGAAGCCGTCAACGTCTTTGGTCGGATCGATGCGTTCAAGAATTTCTTCAGCATGCAGACCTTTGGGCAGTGGCAGCTGAACCAGAATGCCATCGACGCTGGTGTCGCTGTTGAGGTCGTCAATCAGCTGCAGCAGTTCCTGCTGGCTGGTTGTGGCGGGCAGGTCATAGGCTTTGCTGACGATACCTACCTGTTCGCAGTCGCGGCGTTTGTGGGCTACATACACTTCGGATGCCGGGTCGTTACCGACCAGAATGACCGCGAGCCCCGGAGCCCGCTTTCCTGCAGTCTTGCGGGCTGCGACTTTTTCAGAAATTGAATCTCGGATTGCTGCGGCGGCGGCCTTGCCGTCAATGAGTTGCGCGGTCATAGAGGCGGTAAACCTGTAACATGTACTTGGGCGCGCGATTTTCTCATGCAAACACAAGAAAGACAAAGGCTGTTGCCGCCGCCTCCGGCATCCGGTGTTGTTGGCATAACCCCCAGAACCAATTGTTTTTATTAATTTTTTTTAAAAAGTCGTTGACGGGGGGAGGGGGTATCTATAATATGCGCCGCACTCACAGGGCAGTGCCCTTTGAGGGATAGATCGGGGTATAGCGCAGTCTGGTAGCGCGCCTGGTTTGGGACCAGGATGTCGGGAGTTCGAATCTCTCTACCCCGACCATTTAATCGCCTGATTAAATGGACATGCGCCCGTAGCTCAACTGGATAGAGCATCGGCCTTCTAAGCCGAGGGTTGCAGGTTCAAGCCCTGCCGGGTGCGCCATTTTGGCAAGCTCAGCAGTTTCTGTGGTGGCCGTAGCTCAGTTGGTAGAGTCCAGGATTGTGATTCCTGTTGTCGCGGGTTCGATCCCCGTCGGCCACCCCACTTCTTCTCTTCCTCTCTTTGTAAGTCTCTGAAATATAAGTCGTTTTTTGTTGTTTAACTCCGGCGCCCGGTTGCGTTATAATCCGCGACTTTATTTATTTGCGCTGTCCGTGCTGCGGACGCATTGAACTGACATGTAATTTGAGAGGCATCTATGCAAGTGTCCATCGAGACCACCTCTGGTCTTCAGCGTGTAATGACTATCGGCGTTCCTGCTGCCGAAGTTGAAGAGAAAGTGACCAATGAGCTGAAGCGTATTTCCAAAGGCCAGAAGGTTAACGGTTTCCGCAAAGGCAAGCCTCTGCCGCCAACCGTTGCCAAGCGCATGTTTGGCAAACAGGCACGTTACGAAGCCATTTATCAGCAGATGCAACAGTCTTTCTTTAAGGCTGTGCAGGATGAAAACGTTAAGCTGGCCGGTATGCCAAGCTTTGAGCCGACTGTTGATGAAGAAGGCAAGGATCTGGAATTCAAGGCAACTTTCGAGGTTTACCCGGAAATTGCCCTGGCGGATTTCTCTGCTATTGAAGTGGATCAGAAGTCTGCTGAAGTTACCGACAAAGACCTGGCAACCATGCTGGAAACCCTGCAGAAGCAGAATGCTCAGTGGGAAGAGTCTGCAGACGTTGCGGCTGACGGCGATCAGGTGGTGATCGATTTTGAAGGCTTTATTGATGGCGAAGCCTTTGAAGGCGGCTCTGCCAAAGGTTACAGCCTGACTCTGGGTTCCGGTTCCATGATTCCTGGCTTTGAAGATGGTCTGGTAGGCGCCAAGGCCGGTGAAGAAAAAACACTGGAAGTAAGCTTCCCTGAGGACTATCACAAGGAAGAGCTGAAAGGTAAGCCGGCTCAGTTCAAAGTCACTGTGTCTGCTGTTAAAAAACCGCAGCTGCCGGAGCTGAATGAAGAGTTCTTCAAATCTTTCGGTGTTGAAACCGCAGACGTGGATGAGTTCAAGACTGAAATCCGCAAAAACATGGAACGGGAACTGGCCCGTGCCCTGCGCAGTCTGACTAAGCAGCAGGTAATTGATGGACTGGTAGCGAACAACAAGATTGATGTTCCTTCCTCTCTGATTGATCAGGAAATTGACCGTCTGCGTCAGCAGGCTGTGCAGCAGTTTGGTGGTGGTCAGCAGCTGGACCCGAAACAACTGCCGGCTGAGCTGTTCAAGGATCAGGCAGAAAAACGCGTTGTAATCGGCCTGCTGATGAACGCTGTGATCGAAGCCAATGAATTGACACCTTCGGCAGAAAAAGTTGAGCAGCTGATTGAAGAAGTTGCCGCGACCTATCAGGATCCTGAAGAGGTGCGCAGCTATTACGCCAGCAATCCTCAGCAGAAAGCCCAGGTAGAGGCGCTGGCGCTGGAAGAACAGGCGGTTGAGAAGGTTCTGGCAGCTGCTAAGGTAAGTCAGTCAGATTCTTCTTATGAAGACGTTATCCGGGCAGCTAATCAGCCAGGCTGATTACTCCCCGGAGTGACTGACACTGAGCCAGTGAATGGCTAAACTCAGAAACAGCCGCCACAACCGCGGCTGTTTTTGTAACCGAGTGCAATAGTGTAGGGAGTGCAGAGTCCATGTTTGACTCCATGAAACAACAGTCTGAGATTATCCAGGCCAGCGGCCTGGTGCCAATGGTTGTAGAGCAGTCAGCCCGTGGTGAGCGAGCTTACGATATCTATTCGCGTCTGCTGAAAGAGCGGGTTATTTTTCTGGTTGGACCGGTTGAAGATCATATGGCCAATCTGGTGGTGGCGCAGCTGTTGTTCTTAGAATCTGAAAATCCGGATAAGGATATTCATCTGTATATCAATTCACCGGGAGGCTCAGTATCTGCAGGTCTGTCTATTTATGACACCATGCAGTTCATTAAGCCGGATGTCAGCACTATGGTGATTGGTCAGGCGGCGAGCATGGGTGCCTTTCTGCTCGCCGCAGGTGCGCCCGGTAAGCGTTTCAGCGTGCCGAACTCCCGCATCATGATTCACCAGCCAAGTGGCGGTGCTCAGGGGCAGGCCACAGACATCCAGATTCATGCGAAGAATATTCAGGACACCAAAGACCGCCTGAACCGTATTCTGTCGGAACATACCGGCCAGAGCATTGAGAAAGTGACCGCCGATACTGAGCGCGATAACTTCATGAATCCCGATGTTGCGCTGGAATATGGCCTGATTGATAAGATTCTGGTGAACCGTAATTCCTGATTATCTTTTCTGATAGTTCAGGGGTTGAAGAACGACACTTTAGGGTCCATGTTAAGGACTTGAGTATTGAATAACGAGGCAGTCGAATGACCGACGATACCAAAGGCAAAGGCGAAGACAGCGGCAAGCTCCTGTACTGCTCTTTCTGCGGAAAGAGTCAGCATGAGGTGCGTAAGCTGATCGCCGGCCCATCGGTGTTCATCTGTGACGAATGTGTCGATCTGTGTAACGACATTATTCGCGAAGAAGTTCAGGAAGCCGAAAACAAAGGGAGTGGCGATAAACTGCCGACCCCGCAGGAAATCAAAGCGACTCTTGATGAGTATGTGATTGGTCAGGATAAAGCCAAGGTGGTTCTGTCGGTTGCTGTTTATAATCACTACAAGCGTCTGCGCAGTGGTGAAGGCAAAGCCGAAGTTGAGCTGTCGAAGAGTAACATCCTGCTGATCGGTCCGACCGGTAGTGGTAAAACTCTGCTGGCAGAAACATTGGCGCGCCTGCTGAACGTACCTTTTACCATTGCTGACGCCACCACGCTGACTGAAGCCGGTTACGTGGGTGAAGATGTTGAAAACATCATTCAGAAGCTGCTGCAGAAATGTGATTACGATGTTGAAAAGGCCCAGCGTGGTATTGTCTACATCGACGAGATCGATAAGATTTCGCGCAAGTCTGATAACCCGTCGATTACCCGTGATGTATCGGGTGAGGGCGTGCAACAGGCACTGCTGAAGCTGATTGAAGGAACGGTGGCATCCGTTCCGCCGCAGGGTGGCCGTAAACATCCACAGCAGGAATTCCTGCAGGTTGATACGTCCAATATCCTGTTTATCTGCGGTGGTGCCTTTGCTGGTCTGGATAACATTATCCGCGACCGTTCCGAGAGGAGCAGTATTGGCTTTTCTGCTACCGTAAAAGGTAAGCAGGAACAGAAAGCAGTGGGTGAAGTTCTGCGTGATGTGGAACCGGGCGATCTGGTGAAATACGGTCTTATTCCAGAGTTTATCGGGCGTCTGCCGGTTGTGGCGACACTGGATGAGCTGGATAAGGATGCACTCATGCGTATTCTGACCGAGCCGAAGAACTCTCTGGTGCGTCAGTATCAGAAGTTGTTTGAAATGGAAACGGTCGAGCTGGAGTTCCGCGATTCGGCGCTGAATGCCGTAGCATCCCTGGCGATGGAGCGTAAAACCGGTGCCCGGGGTCTGCGTTCCATTATGGAAGGCGCACTGCTGCAGACGATGTACCGCATTCCTTCAGAAGAGCATGTGGCCAAGGTTGTGATTGATGACGGCGTCATCAATGGAGAATCCGAGCCTCTGATCATCTATGAGAACGCCGAAGTCGGTAAGGTTTCGCCGGACGACGACTGATCCGCGGAATCATGACTGAGCATGAAGACAAAAGGAGGCCTGTGCCTCCTTTTGTCATTTCAGGGCCTTGTATTCCTTGCCTGCAGCCCTCACTTACTGACATATTGGCGTTAAACGCAGATTTTAGGTGCTTATTTAATGACACAAGAAGTCCTCCCTTTATTACCCCTCCGCGACGTGGTTGTGTTTCCGGCAATGGTGATTCCGTTGTTTGTTGGCCGGGAAAAATCCATTCAGGCGCTTGAGGAGGCCATGGAAAAAGACAAGCGGATTATGCTTGTCGCCCAGAAAGATGCGTCTGATGACGAGCCGGGTGCGGACGATATGCATGCGGTCGGCACCATCGCCAATGTTCTGCAGCTGCTGAAGCTGCCGGACGGCACCGTAAAAGTACTGGTTGAAGGTGATGTCCGCGCCAGTCTTGATGAACTGATGGATGAAGAAACCCTGTTCCGTGGGGCGGTAACCGCTGTCGGTACCAGTGAGCTGAGCGAGCGTGAAAACGAAGTGCTGGTGCGCTCCCTGACCGGTCATTTCGAGCAGTATGTACAGCTGTCGAAAAAAGTACCGAGTGAAGTGCTGTCGACAATTTCCGGTATTGAAGACGCTTCCCGCCTGGCGGATACCATTGCTGCGCATATTTCCCTGAAGCTGGATGAAAAACAGCTGGTTCTGGAAATGCTGGACCCGAAAGAGCGCGTAGAGCATCTGATGGAGCTGATGGAATCTGAAATTGATCTGCTGAAAGTAGAAAAGCGTATCCGCGGACGCGTCAAAAAGCAGATGGAAAAAAGTCAGCGCGAGTACTATCTGAATGAGCAGATGAAAGCCATTCAGAAAGAACTGGGTGACCTGGAAGAGGGTGGTAATGAGTTTGATGAGCTGACCGCCAAAATTGAACAATCCGGCATGACCAAAGAGGCGCGCGAGAAAGCCGATGCCGAATTGAAAAAGCTGCGCATGATGTCACCGATGTCGGCGGAAGCGTCGGTGGTACGGGGTTATCTTGATTGGCTGGTTAATCTGCCATGGAAAAAACGCACCCGTGTCAGTCATGACCTGACCAAAGCAAAAGAAATTCTCGATGCTGATCACTTCGGTCTGGATGAAGTGAAAGAGCGCATTCTTGAATATCTCGCGGTACAGAACCGCGTTAAGAAAGTGAAAGGCGCGGTGCTGTGTCTGGTCGGACCTCCGGGGGTGGGTAAAACCTCGCTTGGTCAATCCATTGCCCGGGCAACCAACCGTAAATTCGTCCGTATGGCGCTGGGTGGCGTGCGCGATGAAGCGGAAATCCGTGGTCACCGCCGGACTTATATCGGTTCCATGCCGGGTAAGCTTGTACAGAAAATGTCCAAGGTTGGCGTGAAAAATCCGCTGTTCCTGTTGGATGAAATCGACAAAATGGGTATGGATCATCGCGGTGATCCGGCATCAGCCCTGCTGGAAGTGCTGGATCCGGAACAGAACTCCACCTTTGCTGACCACTACCTGGAAGTCGATTACGATCTGTCTGACGTTATGTTTATCTGTACGTCGAACAGCATGGATATTCCCGGGCCATTACTCGACCGTATGGAAGTCATCCGCATTCCGGGGTACACCGAGGATGAAAAGGTCAATATTGCCCGCCGTTATCTGCTGCCGAAACAAATTAAGCAGAACGGACTCAAAGACAGTGAAATCAGCCTCAGTGATGATGTACTGCGCGATATTATCCGCCATTACACCCGTGAGGCTGGCGTGCGGGCACTGGAGCGGCAGATTGCCAAATTGTGCCGCCGGGTGGTTAAGGCGAATATGCTGGATCAGACGGTCGCGACCCGTGCCATTGATACTGACCTGCTGGAAGAATATCTGGGGGTCGCCAAATTCCGTTACGGTCTGGCCGGTGTGGAAAACCAGGTTGGTCAGGTGACCGGACTGGCCTGGACATCCGTCGGTGGTGAACTGCTGACTCTGGAGTCTGCAGCAACACCGGGTAAAGGCCGGATTATCAAAACCGGCTCACTCGGTGACGTGATGCAGGAGTCGATCCAGGCTGCCCTGACGGTGGTGCGCAGCCGCTCTGCTGGCATGGGTGTGGCGGATGATTACTTTGAGAAACATGATCTGCATGTGCATGTGCCGGAAGGCGCCACGCCAAAAGATGGCCCCAGTGCCGGCATTGGTATGGTCACTGCGCTGGCGTCGGTGATGACCGGCATTCCGGTTCGCGCTGACGTTGCCATGACCGGTGAAATTACTCTGCGGGGTAAAGTGCTGGCGATTGGTGGTCTTAAGGAAAAATTATTGGCCGCCCATCGTGGCGGTATCAAGACCGTCATTATTCCGAAAGAGAATGAGAAGGATCTGAAAGAAGTACCTGACAATATCCGTCAGGATATGAATGTGGTGCCGGTCGACTGGATTGATGAGGTGCTTGATCTGGCTCTGGAAAGCAAACCGGAAGCCTCCATTGGTGAAATTATCACCAAAGAAGACAAGAGCACTAAAAAAGATGACCAGGGGCGGCCAAGCACCCACTAAGGCTGCTTGACGGTCCACCGGCTGCTTGGTATAAATCGTCGCTCTGATATTTTCCTGTAGCGATCGCCCAGTCGCATAACAAGAATTCACAATTGCGCACAGAGTAAAGGGGATAAGTGTGAATAAATCCGAATTAATTGATTCAATCGCAGCTTCTGCGGACATTCCAAAAGCGGCTGCTGGTCGCGCACTGGATGCAATGATCGAAAGCATTGGCGAAGCACTGAAAGGCGGTGACCAGGTTGCTCTGGTTGGTTTCGGTACTTTTATGGTTAAAGAACGTGCAGCACGTACAGGGCGTAACCCTCAGACTGGCGCACCGATCGAAATCAAAGCTGCAAAAGTTCCTAGCTTCAAAGCCGGTAAAGCTTTGAAAGACGCTGTAAACTGAGCAGCTGACGTTTAGGACCGGTAGTTCAGTTGGTTAGAATACCGGCCTGTCACGCCGGGGGTCGCGGGTTCGAGTCCCGTCCGGTCCGCCAGATCAAAAGCGCATCCAGGATGCGCTTTTTTTTGTGTTAGCCATGCAATCACATCGGAGGAAGCATGCTGCAGACAATGCGCGATAATGCACAGGGCATGATCGCAAAAGTAATTGTTACATTCATTATTTTCGTTTTTGCGCTCTGGGGTGTGGAAAGCATCGTCAATCTCGGTGGCGGTGAAAAAGCCGCAGTTACCGTGGGTGGAGAGGAAATCAGTGAGGCGGATATTGCCCGCGTTGTTGAGCAGCAGAAAGCCAATCTCCGGCGCCAGTTCGGCGATCAGTACGATGAAAACCTTTTCAATGAAAAATTCCTGCGTCAGTCCGCTATCGAGCAGCTGATTGATCAGAACGTCGCTCTGGTACAGGCCGAGCGTATGGGGCTGTACGCCTCAACCCGTGCCATTGATGAAGCGATTGTCACCATTCCGGCTTTTCAGCAGGAGGGCCGGTTCAATAAGGAACAGTTCCAGAGCATTCTGCGCATGAACGGCATGACGCCGCTGTCTTTCCGTGCCGCTATGGCTGATGACATCAAGACAGATCAGGCGCGGGCAGCTTTTATTCTCTCCAGCATCGAAACACCGGTTGCTGTGCAGATGGCTGAGGCGCTGAACAATGAGCTGCGCACTTTCAGTTTTTACGAAGTCAATGCGCGGGATCTTGAAGCGGATATAGCCGTATCTGACGAAGATGCACAGGCCGCTTACGAAGAAACCAAAGACCGCTATAAAACACCGGAGCAGGTCAGCATCCGCTATGTAGAGCTGAGCCGGAAAGACCTGGCTGCGCAGCAGGATGTCAGCGATGAAGAAGTGCAGCAGGCTTACGAAGATTATCATACGGCTGAGCTGCAGAAAGAACAGCGTGCTGCCAGTCATATTCTGATTGAAGTTAACGACAGCCGTACCGATGCAGAAGCGCAGGCTCTGGCGCAGGACATCCGTCAGCGTCTCGATAATGGCGAAGACTTTGCTGCGCTGGCGCAAAAATATTCTGATGATATCGGCACCGGCAAGAATGGTGGCAGTCTTGGACTGGCAGCCCGGGGTTCCTATGTGGATGAATTTGAACAAGAGTTGTACAGCCTGAAAAAAGGCGAAATTTCACAGCCAGTGAAAACCGATTATGGTTATCACATCATCCGCGAAGACGACATTGTTAAGCCGGAAGTGAAAGCGCTGGCTGATGTCCGTGGTGAGCTGGAAAATGAAATCCGCCAGGCAAAAGCAGAAGAAGAATACATTACCCGTCAGCAGGAACTGTCGAATATCTCTTTCTCCGCCGAGTCGGTGGATGATGTGGCGGCAGCACTGGGACTGAAAGTCAAGGAAACGGCTTTATTTACCCGTCAGTCAGGTGATGGCGTTGCGGCGGCTGATGCTGTGCGTGAAACCGCTTTCTCTGATCCGGTAATGCTGGATAAACAGATCAGTGATGTGGTTACGACAGAATCTGCAGCACTGGTCATGGCACTTAAGGAGCATGTTGATGCCTCTGTGCTGCCATTTGCACTGGTAAAAGATAAAGTCGTCGCCGGCATTAAACGTGAACGGGCGCTGGAACAGACTCAGGCGCTGGCCACTCAGATTGCGGCAGGAGAAAAGAGTACAGATGCATGGCAACAGGTTTCTGCTACTTATGCGCAGAGTTCTGATGCGCCGCGTATGGCTCAGCAGAAAGCATTTGCTCTGACTGCGGGTGCCAGTGATGTGGTTAAGACCCCGGGTGGCTATACGGTTGTGCGCCTGGACGCAGTGGATGCCAAATCCTGGCAGGATATGGCCGACAATGAAGAAACCCGTGAAAATGAACGGGCACAGAGCAGCCGTGCCGATCTGATGAGTTATCAGTTCTGGGCGAAGTCTGTGACTGAAATTGAGCGTAGCGGATCAGACTCCTGATTGCTGCAATCCAGAAGGGGCCCTTGAGGCCCCTTTTTTATGTCCGCTGTTACCCGCAGGTCAGCAATGTTTGCAGCTTCAGAGGGCAGCGTCACTACTTTTTTACCGCATAACATTTCACCCTGTTGTACTTTGCTGCAACCGTGCTTACCGACCACCCGACGGCACATAAAACTCTGTATTGATAACCGGCGGGGCTTCGCCATATTGAGCACGTACCGGTTTTGCCAGCATTTCAGCCCGCTCACGGCGGTTTACCCAGAACAGACCTCCGGACAGTGGGTCGAACGGATCAAACAGGGAGCGGCTCAGACGGGTTCCCGGCGGTTCCGGCAGGTGCAGCCATTGCCAGGCGGCCGCCTGGGCGTATGGAAAGCGGTAACCCGGCAGAAACAGATAGTTATTGATCAGCTCTGCTTCGATCAGCCGGGCGGCTCGGTCCGGATTGTCCACCTGGTTGAGTATCCAGTCTTTTATACCCGGATCGGCAATATACAGCGCTCCCTGAGTTCTGCTGAACAATGACAGCAGAGACTCTGAATTCAATGGCCGGGCGAAACTGAGCCAGATCAGTTCATATTCACCCAGCGCCAGTTTGTCTGCCAGAAGCTCCGCCGTCAGTTTGCGCAGGTGGATCTGCAGGCCATTAGCGGCAGCCTGCTGCCGCAGCTTCAGCAGCAGATCCTCATCAGCAATGTCGCTGTAACTCAGGGTCAGCTGTGCTGGCGGGTGGTCTGCGGCGGTTGCGGGTCTTGGTGGCCCCCCGGCCTGATGACCGGTAATCAGGCCCCTCAGGCGCTCCCGTTCTTCTCCGGCAGCAGCAGGGAGATTGAGGGCATTGGCGACAGCAGCACGGTTTTCAGGGCTCGCCAGTTGAGCAATGCGGCCGTTGATCAGCAGACCATTGGTTGCCGCCGGTGCCTGATTATAGAGCCGGTAGCGCCGTATTTTCATTTCATCCGTCAGACGGGTAACGGCGGGCGAGTTCCATAAGGTAGCGGCCGGGAGGTCGATGGCGCTGATTTCACCGCGACTGAAAAGATCCAGTTCATCATGGGCGGTGTAGCGCAGAATGATGCGGCTGACATTGAAACGGTTGCTGAAATAAGGCTGCGCGGTATAACCCCACCAGTCACTGACTTTCTGCAGTAATATGCTTTCGCCGGTATCGATCTGGCTGATCACATAAGGCCCGGTAACGGGTTCCGGCTGCCAGTCAAAGCGTTCCGGCCAGTCGTTGATATCGTCATAGGCATGGCGCGCAAAAGGGCGCAGTCCGGCCAGCTTGCGCAGTGCGGCTCCAGCCTCCGTGTCTTTATGCAGAACAAAGGCAAAAATCTGATTGCTGTAGATTTCTGTCTGCTTCACCAGACTTTGCAGTTGCTGGGCCTGCCAGTCGGCGCGTGTGTGTGGCGCGGCAATAAACTGCATGGTGAAAGCGATATCACTGGTTGTGACTGCTTTGCCATCAGACCAGCGGGCCAGAGGGTTAATTTCAAAGTACAGACGTCTGTTATCCGCGTCCGGGGCCCAGCGGGAAGCCAGCATGGCAAGCAGTTGACCGTCATGCAGCACGGCTGCAAGAGGCAGCTGAAGGCTTTCCAGTAATGGGGTAAAACGGTGCGGTGTCTGACGACCGATACGACGCAGGTTCGGGGGAAAGCTGTGAATGGCGGCGGTGAAAGAACCGCCGTTAAGTGCATCCGGTGAACCGGGTGAGGGGATGCTGGTGCCGCTCTGCCAGTTGAGATCGCCGAGGGCTGCGATATCTTTGTACAGGATGTCTTCCGCCTGGCTGGTGTGACTGATCAGCAGCGGCAGAATCAGGAGGAGGGCGCAGGAGAACAGACGGGCCGGTGCTTTGATCCCTGCCGGCGATCCGTTGCTGTTCCACATAATGCGCCCCCCTGTATTCATCAATGGTGGGCGTATCAGCGCATGACATCCACATAAAGTGTCAGCGTTTGTCCGGGCTGCAGGTATTTTGCCTTGACCTGATCGGCGTTCCAGCGCTTCAGGTCTGACACGCGGACATTGAATTTCTGCGAAATCCTGGCCAGGGAATCGCCCTGACGCACGCGGTAACGTATCTTACGGATGACCTCGCGCTGGCCCGGTGTGGCTTTTTTGCTCCAGATAACCAGAGTCTGGCCGGCGCGCAGAGGGTCTCCGGGGGCCATACCGTTCCAGCGGGCCAGCTCACTGACGCTGACGTCATGGCTGCGGGCAATCTGCCAGAAACTGTCGCCATTGCGGACCTGATATTCCACCTTCTGACTGTTGCCCGGCCGGCGCAGGGTTTTCAGCCGGTCCAGGCGCTGACTGACGCTGTGCGAATAGGCTTCCGGATTTTTGAAAGCGCCGGGAATGAGCAGCTGCTCACCGGCGCGGATGGTGTTACCGTGCAGACCATTAGCCTGTTTCAATGCATCCGGGGTGGTCTGGAACTGTCGGGCAATGGTAATCAGGCTGTCACCGCGGCGTACGGCATAGCGTTGCCACTTCAGGCGTGAACCAGGCGGCAGCGCAGCCAGTTGTTGTTCAAACATCTGTTGCTGTTCCACCGGAATCAGCACTTCATGGGGGCCTTCCGGGCGGGTTGCCCAGCGGTTAAAGCCGGGGTTCAGTCTGTAGATCTCATCCAGCGGTGTTGCTGCCAGCTCGGCAACCTGTGACAGGTCAATCTGCCCGCCGGTGTTGACCACGGCGAAGTAGGGCTCATCCGGCAGTGGTTGCAGGGTGACGCCGTACTGCTCCGGGTTTTTGATCAGTTTGGCCAGAGCGATCAACTTGGGCACATACGCCCGGGTTTCACGTGGCAGATCCAGTGCCCAGAAATCGGTCGGCAGGCCGCGGCTGCGGTTATAGCGCTGGGCCTTACGCACCGTACCGGCACCTGAGTTGTAAGCTGCCAATGCCAGCAACCAGTCGCCATTGAATTCGCGCTGCAGGGCATTGAGATACATAAGTGCGGCTTCGGTTGCGGCACGGATATCGCGGCGGCCATCGTGCCACCAGTCCTGCTGCAGGCCGAAATCGCGGCCGGTGGACGGGATAAACTGCCACACACCGGAGGCCCGGCCATGAGAGTAGGCGAAAGGGTCGAAGGCACTTTCCACCACCGGCAGCAACGCCAGTTCGCCGGGCACGTTGCGCGCTTCAATCTGCTCGGCAATAAAATGCAGATAACGCACGCCGCGGTCGGCTACCCGGTCAAGATAGGACTGGTGACGTTTATACCAGTTGAGCTGGGATTCAATGCGCGGATTATCGACGCTGAGATCCAGCTGGTAGGAGGCGATGATGCGGCTCCAGATGTCGTCGTAGCGTACCGCTGCGGCAGATTGGGCCTGCCAGTCATCGAGGACGGTGACTTCAGCCTCGGAACGTTTTTCTTCTGTGATCTGCGCAGGCTTGACCGCAAACTGCGCACAGCCGCCGAGCAGAAACAGGGATGTTACCAATAGAGAGAAAGACTTCATGTGTTTACAATATAGCTCTGTAGCCCGCCAGTCTAATTAGCGTAGCAGTGGCTAGCAAGTCGGAGAAAGTAAATGGCGGGAAGTCCGCGAATTAAACCAGATTCCTATCAGCAATGGCTGACACACCGGGACACCCAGCGCCTGCTGGCGCTGGAAGCCGGCTGGCTGCGTGAGTGGGTGGCCAACCTGCATGGGCATCATCTGCTGTATGCCGGTATTGATAACCACCCGCGTTTTCTTGCGCGCAGTCGCCTGCAGCATACCTTCAGTATGAGCCTCGACTGGCAGGAAGGTGTGGTTGCCGGTCACGGGCGGATGAGTGAATCGGCCTGGCCGTTCGCCGATGACTGCCTGGATGTCGTGGTACTGCAGCATTGTCTGGATATGAGTAGCCGGCCGCATCAGATCATCCGCGAGGCTGCACGTTCTGTGCTGCCGAATGGCTATCTGATTATTACCGGCTTCAATCCCTACAGTCTGTGGGGCACGGTGCGCTGGGCGCGGACCTTTTCCACACGCCTGCCGTGGATCACGAACCCGGTCAGTGAAAGTCGCCTGCGGGACTGGCTGACCCTGCTTGATTTCCGCACCGAGCAGAGCTCCCCGATTGCCCATACCTGGCCACTGACACTCGGCTCAGAGCGTGTCAGCCGCCGTGCTGACCGGGTACTGGCTGGTGTGCGCTGGCTGCCGGCCTCTGGCTATCTGCTGATTGCCAGAAAAACCATTGCCGGCATGACGCCGATACGGCCACGCCGCTGGCAGATTAAAGAGACCGCATTCGGACTGGCACAACCCGCTGCCAGTCGCGACAAAACACCGGAGAACCTGCATGTCGGATAAAGTGCACCTCTATACAGATGGTGCCTGTAAAGGAAACCCCGGCCCCGGAGGTTGGGGCGCACTGCTGCGTTATGGCAGTAATGAAAAAGAATTGTGGGGTGGAGAGGCCGGAACGACCAATAACCGTATGGAGCTCAAAGCAGCCATTGAAGGGCTGAAAGCGCTGAAACGGCCCTGTTCAGTTGTCCTGACCACGGATTCGCAATACGTAAAACAGGGTATTAACAGCTGGCTGGCTGGCTGGAAACGCAATGGCTGGCGCACTGCATCAAAGCAGCCAGTCAAAAATCAGGATCTGTGGCAGGCGCTGGATAAAGAATGTCAGCGACATCAGATTGAATGGTGCTGGGTCAAAGGTCATGCCGGTCACCCCGGCAATGAACGGGCGGACCAGCTGGCCAACCGCGGAGCTGAGGAGCACATGCAGTGAGACAGGTTGTACTGGATACAGAAACCACGGGTATCGGTGAAGGGCACCGGATTATTGAAATTGGTTGTGTTGAGGTCGTTGAACGTAAGCTGACCGGTCGCCATTACCATGTATATGTCAATCCGCAGCGCGCGATTGATGACGAGGCGGCGGCGGTGCACGGCATCACCAATGAATGGCTGGAGCAACAGGGCTCCCCGGTGTTTGCCCAGATCGTCGACGACTTCCGTAACTTTATCAGCGGCGCCGAACTCGTGATTCATAACGCCGCATTCGACGTCGGCATGATGGATGCTGAGTTTTCCCGGTTGAATCTGCCGCCTACGGCGGATTTCTGTGGCGTGCTCGACACCCTGAAGCTCGCGCGCGACATGCATCCCGGCGCACGTAACAGTCTGGATGCCCTGTGTAAGCGTTACGGCATTGATAACAGTCACCGGAACCTGCACGGCGCCTTGCTCGATGCGGAGATTCTGGCAGATGTTTACCTGATCATGACCGGTGGTCAGACCGCACTGGCACTGGCGGTTGAGGAAGACAAGGAAGATGAAGTGGCTGATATTGATATTGGTGATCTGGATATCAATGCCGCAGAACTGCCGGTTATCCACGCATCAGGGGACGAACTGAGTGCACACGAGAAAATGCTGGAACTGATTGATAAGAAAAGCGACGGCGCCATCTGGCGCCGTGTCTGACGGCTTACAGCCAGTGAGTGACGGCGAGATAGCCGATGCCTGTCATGACCACCGTGTATGGCAGCGCCATCACCACCATGCGGCCGTAGGACAGGCGGATCAGCGGTGCCAGCGCAGAGGTCAGCAGGAACAGGAAGGCAGCCTGACCGTTCGGTGTGGCTACGCTGGGCAGGTTGGTGCCGGTATTGATGGCTGTTGCCAGAACGTCAAAATGTTCGCGGGTAATTTCACCGGCGTCCAGTGCTGCTTTGACCTCTGAGATGTAAACCGTGGCAACAAAGACGTTGTCGCTGATCATCGACAGCACGCCGTTGGCAAGGAAGAAAATACCCGGCTGTGCGGCGGTGGAGACATTGTCGGTATTCAGAATCCAGGTAATGATCGGCGTAAACAGATGTTGCGCGTGAATCACACCGACGATAGAGAAGAAAACAACCAGCAGAGCGGTGAATGGCAGCGCCTCTTCAAACGCCTTGCCCAGCTGGTGTTCCTCAATAATACCGTTGAAGGCGGTCAGCAGAATAATCACCATCAGACCGATCAGACCGACTTCAGCGAGGTGGAAGGCCAGGCCAAAGACCAGAATGACGGCCACCAGTCCCTGCACTACCAACTGTGAGATGCGGCGTGAGGTCATGTTTTTCTTCTGGTCTTTGTTGAAGTCTTCGAGAATGGCACGGACTTTATCCGGCAGTTGGGCGCCGTAACCGAACCAGCCGGTCTTCTCCAGCAGCAGGCAGGTGATCAGGCCGGCAACCAGTACCGGCATCGTAACCGGCGCCATGATGGCGAAGAAATCGCCGAATTCCCAACCGGCGATTTTGGCAATCAGCAGGTTCTGTGGCTCACCCACCAGGGTACAGACACCACCAAGTGCGGTACCGACGGCACCGTGCATCATCAGACTGCGCAGGAAAGAACGGAAGGTTTCCAGATCCTGGCGGTGTTGTTCTTTCAGTTCTTCATCCTGACCGTGGTCATGATCGGTATTGAAGTTTTTACCGCTGGCTACTTTGTGATAAACGCTGTAGAAACCCACCGATACACTGATCAGAACGGCAGTCACCGTCAGTGCATCGAGAAAGGCTGAGAGCAGGGCGGCGACCACCGAAAAGAGGAAGGAAAGCAGTATTTTTGAATGCACTCCAAGCAGAATCTTGGTGAACATAAACAGCAGCAGGTCCTTCATGAAGTAGATGCCAGCTACCATAAACATCAGCAGCAGGATGACCGGGAAGTTGGCCAGCGCCTCTTCATAAATAATGTCCGGGTGGGCCATTCCCAGAATGACGGATTCAATGGCCAGCAGGCCGCCGGGCTGCAGCGGATAACATTTCAGCGCCATGGCCAGCGTGAAAATAAACTCAATGATCAGGATCCAACCGGTGATGTAAGGCCCGAGGGTGTAGATGAAAACGACATTCAGGGCCAGAAAGGCGAGAATGGTTTTCTTGTACCACACAGGGGCGCTGCCCAGAAAGTTGCTGATTAAGGCAGCAGGTAAGCTTGACTGCATATCGGGAATTCCTTATTGAATGATCCGGGGCGGTGAGCAAACGCCGGGCAATTTAATCGGTTTCGGCGCAAATGCAACTGCATTGCGTCAATAGGCCACGGGAAAAATCATTCAAAAACCAACATTTACGGCTTTTGTCTTAATAGCTGTCTGTCAGTTTTTGCCCAGTCAGTATAGTGGATCACATTTCGCCTGCTTAAAACGTTTCGCGCTTTTTACTGATAGTCGTTAGAATGATCCGGATGATAACAATGAACGATGCATGCAATGGCTGATATATCGACAGGAAGTGAAATCACCCAATTCGCCGCTTCACTGAATCTGGTGAAAGCCGAGATCTCGAACGCCCTCGATCAGGCGGCGGCACAATTGGATGTGTATTCAGAGAACGGCAATGCAGAGAATCTGCGTGGTTTTCTTGAAGAAGTGCAGCAGGTCCGTGGCACCTTCAAAATGCTTGATTTCCGGGCCGGCGAGCGCCTGTGTGAAGAACTTGCCGAAACCGGCCGTGCCGTGCGTAATCAGGGCGTGTCAGAATCGACGCTGAATGCCTTTACCCGGTCGATTGTCTTTCTTAAGCGTTATGTCGATTTTGTGGTCAGCGGTGAGCCGGTAGCGCCCAGTCTGCTGATCCCGACTATCAATCTTGTCCGTCGTGAACGGCGCGAAAAGCCACTGCCCGAAGCCTATTTCTTTCTCGTTAACCTGCGCCCTAAACTGGATGCAGCGGTTGCTGATCCACAGGCGGCCAGTCTGCCTTTCCGGCGCGTACGGCAGCTTTATCAGCTTGGTCTGATTGGCCTCATCCGCGGTCATGGCCGCCGCGGGCCGCTGCAGGTCATGCAGCGCGCGACGCGCCGCTTTGAAATGGCCAGCCGGGGTGGTGCTTCCTGGTTGTTCTGGTATGTGGTCAACGGGGCACTGGAAGCACTGGCACAGGAATCGTTTGAGATGACGTCGCAGCGTCTGACGCTGCTGGGGGCTCTCGACCGTCAGGTGCGCCGTATTCAGGACACCAAAGGCGCCTGTTTTAATGAAAAGCAACCGGACTGGCTGCTGAAAGAATTTGTCTACCTGATTGCACTGGCTGCGCCCGAAACTGAACTGCTGCAGCGCCTGCAGAATCAGTTCCGGGTCGAAAAAGAAATCCGCGAAACGGCACTGGCGGCCACCCGTGCGGGGCTGAGTGGTCCGGATATGTCGGCGCTGGAATCCCTGTCGGAAGCGCTGCAGGACGAACTGCAGTCAGTCAAAGATCTGGTCGATCTGTTCGAGCGTACGGATATCAGTGACGCGAACTTCAGTGAATTCCTGACCTCACTGACGCGCATCGGCGACACTCTGCAGGTGGCAAATCAGAAAGACGCCTCTGAGCGGACCCTTGCTCTGGTCGCCAGACTGAAGGAAAAGGGCAGCGCCGGGCTGTCTTCTGATATGGCCTTTGTCGCCGATGAGATCATTCATATCGAACAGGCGATGCGCGCACTGACGCATACTGGTCTGGATCAGGGCACCCTGGTGGATCCGGTCAGTCTGAGTGAAGCCAAGATCGCAGTTCTGTCGGAATCAATGACGGCACTGACCATGATCAAACGTGCGGTCGCGGCCTATATCGACTCCAACGGCGATAAGCTGCATATCCGCAATATCGGCAAGAGCATGGTCGATGTGGCCGGCGCCATGATGTTCCTTGAACGTCCGGACGTTCACGATATGTTGCTGGAACTTAACCGCTTCGTCGCCCGCAATGTACTTGGCAGTGATCTGCCACCCAAAGATGCACAGATGGAAGCACTGGCCGATGCACTGACGGCCATTGAATACTTCCTGGATTCCATGGTCGGCCATTCTGCCGGGTCTGAAGAAGCACTGAATCTGGCCCGTGAGAGCATCAGACATCTGAGGAAGTAATATGCTGCAGGGAACGCTGACCGGCCTCACTTTGACCTTTATTCTGCTGGCGGTACTGCTGATGGTCGTGCTCTGGTGGCGGCGTGGCTGGTTTGTGCAGTGGCTGAAAGGCAGTGCTGGTTTTATTCTGCTGGCACTGACGGTCGTCGCGGTGTTTATGCTGGTCGATATCTGGAGTTACCGGCAGCTGCTGCAAGAAGAGCCGCTGGCCACTGTCAGTGTCTACCAGCTGGATGATCAGGCTTTCGACCTGACCCTGGTTGACAGCGACAACAATGAACACAGATACAAGATCCTGGGTGACCAGTGGCAGCTGGATGTCCGCCTGCTGGTGTGGAAGGGGCCTTTCACCGCCATGGGGGCCATGCCGCTGTACCGGCTCGACCGTCTGTCCGGACGCTATCTGTCACTGGAGCAGGAACGTACCGCGCCGCGCAGCGTTTACAGTCTGGCCGAATCGCGTTGGTTCGATCTGTGGGAAGCATTGCGTGGGCATGGTGCCTGGCTGGAAGCTGAATCCGGGCAGGCTGTGTATATGCCACTGGTGAACGGCGCTGTATTCGCGGTTCACCTGACGCCCAAAGGCCTCATTGCCCGGCCTATGAATGATGTTGCAGAAGCGGCGTTGCAGGGCAACTGGTAACGTCAGTTGCAAGGCATAAAAAAAGCGACCCGGAGGTCGCTTTTTTTATGCTGACAGCAGATTACGCCGGGAAGAGTTCGCCCAGTTTGGTTGCCAGCATCATGTCACCTTCAACACGCAGCTGGCCAGACATGAATGCCTGCATACCATCGGTGTCGCCGGAAACGATACCCTGCAGGGTTTCGCTGTTCATGATCAGTGTTACGTTGGCGTCATCGTTCTCGCCTTCAGCAACGGAACAGGTGCCATCTTTAACGATCAGGTGGTAAGTTTCACCATCTTCAATGTTGAACTGGAAAATCAGATCCAGGCCAGCCGCAGCGCCAGCGTTGAACTTGCTCTGCATGGTTTCGATAATTTCTGCAACAGATGCCATAACGGTTTCCTTATTATTGCTACAGTAGGACAGGAGTTCTGCTGGTAGGTGTTACTGATTCAGCATCCTGTCGTTAGGTGTCTCATTATCAGGACCGCTCAACTCTATGGTCTGCATAATGGGCTGTCAATGGAAAATCATACATCCGTTTGAATTCTGCCGCGTGATCTTACTTGTTCCGCCCCGCTATTCAGTTATGCTTGCGCTCTCAATAACCCTTATGCACTCAGATCTAGGGAGACAGTGTGGAGTTTCTGGTCGATTACGGTTCCTTTCTGCTCAAAGCGCTTACCATTGTGGCTGCCATCCTGGTGGTGGTCGGCGGCGTGGTGGCCATCGGCGGCCGCAACCGTCAGCGCAGTGATGGCGAGCTGCACGTTAAAAAACTGAACGACGAGCTTGAAGAGCAGAAGGAACGGCTTGAAAGCGCTGTGCTGAGCAAGGAACAGCACAAAGAACAGGAAAAGCAGCGTAAAAAAGAAGACAAAGAAAAAGCCAAAGCAGAAAAGCAGCGGGCCAAAGACGGGCTGGCCGCCAGACAGGATAAAAAGCGGGTCTATGTGCTCGATTTTGATGGCGATATTCAGGCCAGCCAGGTAGAGCATCTGCGCCATGAGATTACCGCAGTGCTGACCATGGCCGGTGGCGACGATGAAGTCGTTGTCCGCCTTGAGAGCGGTGGCGGCATGGTGCACAGCTATGGCCTCGGAGCCTCGCAGCTGAAGCGTATCCGTGATCGTGGCATTCCGCTGACCGTGTGCGTGGATAAAGTGGCGGCCAGTGGTGGTTATATGATGGCCTGTCTGGCCGATCGCGTAGTAGCGGCGCCGTTTGCCATTGTCGGTTCCATCGGCGTGGTCGCTCAGCTGCCGAACTTTCACCGCCTGCTGAAAAAGCACGATGTGGACTACGAGCTGTTTACCGCCGGTGAATACAAGCGCACAGTGACGATGTTCGGTGAAAATACCGCGCGGGCAAAAGATAAATTCCAGTCCGATCTGGAAGAAACGCATGACCTGTTCAAACAGCACGTCAAACATTACCGTGCACGGGTGGACATTGATGCCGTGGCTACCGGTGATATCTGGTATGGCCAGCAGGCGCTTGAACACCGCCTGATTGATGATGTCGGCACCAGTGATGATTATCTGGTGAATGCCTGCGACAAAGCGGATGTTTACAGCGTCCGCTTTGAACACCGCAAAACCCTGCAGGAAAAACTGGGCATTGCGGTGCAGAAAGGGGCGGAATCTGCAGTTACGCGGCTGCTGACGCTGCTGAACCGTCAGCAGCAGAGTAAAGGCTGATCGCCGCAGCGGGACGTTTCAGCCCCGCCGCAGTTTTTCGCTGACAGCAATCGGGTTCGGATAGTTAAAGACCACGATATAGCTGGAAATAATAAAGGTCAGAATGGCAGTCGCCTGAATCAGTAACGAACCGCGTTCACTGAGCAGGCTGCTGTCCACCGCCACAAAGGCGATCAGCAATGAAAATTCGCTGATCTGCCCCAGCCTGAATCCCACATCCCACGCCAGATTCCGGCGCTCACTGAAACGCCCGAGCAGGAAGCGGAAGCTGACCGGTTTCGCCACCAGTACCAGCCCCGCCAGTAACACCGCCGGCAATAGTACATCGGTCAGCAGACCGATGTTGAACTGAGCACCAAGGGCAAAGAAAAACATCACCAGAAAGAAGTCGCGCAGGGGCTTCAGACTGATGGCCATGAACTGAGCAATGGGGCTGGTCGCCAGGGTCACGCCAGCGATAAAGGCACCGATTTCATGCGTCAGCCCCACCGCTTTGGCCGCTTCAGATACGGCCAGACACCAGCCGATAGCAAGAATAAACAGATATTCATGATAGCGGTCGAAGCGGCTGATCAGCGGCAGAATAACGCTTTTCACCAGCAGATAGCAGCCGCCGGCCAGAAGTGGCAGGGCAGCAAATGGCTGCCACACCGGGATAGCGGAACTGCCTTCCATTACCCCCAGCAGAATCAGCACCAGAATGGCCAGCATATCCTGAATCAGCAGCAGGCCGATCATCAGCTCGCCCATGTGTTTATGGTGCAGCACGGTGGTTGGCATCAGCTTGAGACCGATAATGGTGCTGGAGAACATGGCGGCGAGGCCGGTAATGACGGCATCCATGGTACTGAAACCAAAGGCGGATGTCAGTCCGAAGCCGAGGGCAAAGAATATCAGTGAGCTGATGACCGCCACCCAGGTCGCCTTACGCAGAACGGCAAACAGGGCGGCCGGCTGCATATCCAGACCGAGCAGGAACAGCAGAAAAATAATGCCGATGTTTGCCATATCCGCCAGCTGGTCCGGGTGTTCGATCCAGCCCATACCAGAAGGGCCGACCAGGGCGCCCAGAGCAATATAGGCAATAATCAGCGGCTGACGTGTGTACAGAGCCAGGGTGGCCAGCACCATGGCGCCGGAGAAAACGAGAAAATAAGAAAAGACGATGTCCTGCTGCATAATGAGCCTTATCGGTGGGATAAACGGATTATATCGTCTGAATGGCAGGATAGGGCAGAATAAGCCGGCGATGCCAGCGGCAGGCAGCCAGTGCGGTGTTTTGTCCGCACTGGCAGCTACTCAGCGGCGGCGGAACAGTGGCCGTGGTTCGCTGACGTCAGCCTGATAAGTGACTGAGAAAGTCGACAGCGCCTGCAGGGCGTCACTGGTGTCCTGATCTTCGCGCAGGGCAAAGGCATCGAAACCACAGCGTTTCATATAGAACAGCTGGTCGATCAGTACATCACCGACGGCGCGCAGCTCACCCTGGTAGCCATGCCGTTCGCGCAGCAGACGGGCGGCGCTGTAACCGCGGCCATCGGCAAACTTTGGAAAGTTCACCGCAATCAGCGGGAAGTGATGGCTGTCATCACCGATCAGATCAGCCGTTTCGTGGCCGTCGAGCAGCAGGCCGGTACGGCCAGTGCTCAGTTCGGCCAGCACCGCATCACGTTCATTCTGCCATTGCTCAAGGGTGATCAGGCGGTAGCCATCCGCCCCGGTGAGCCACGGGTCTGAGCTCAGCAGCGCCTCCTGCTTAATCAGCTTTGCCATAAACGGCCTCCTTGAATGGTGTATGACCCAGGCGGCGGTAGGTTTCCAGGAAGTTTTCGCCGTCACTGCGTTGGGCAACATAGAAATCCAGGATTCTGGCAATAACATCCGGCATCTGATCGCGGGCAAAGGACGGCCCGAGAATCTTACCGAGCGAAGCCTCTTCGCTGTGTTCGCCGCCGCAGCTGCCGCCGAGGGAGATCTGATAAAACTCTTCGCCTTTCTTGTCCACACCCAGTACGCCGATATTGCCGACATGGTGATGACCGCAGGCATTCATACAGCCGGAAATATTGAGATCAATTTCACCCAGGTCATGCAGGTAATCCAGATCATCAAAGCGCACCTGAATCGCTTCGGCGACGGGAATGGATTTGGCATTGGCCAGCGCACAGAAATCACCGCCCGGGCAGCAGATCATATCGGTCAGCAGCCCCAGTGTCGGTGTTGCCAGTCCCAGTGCCTTCGCTTCCTGCCACAGGTCGAATAATTCACGCTGCTCGACATAGGCCAGCACCAGATTCTGCTGATGCGTGGAGCGCAGCTCGCCAAAGCTGTAACGTTCGGCCAGTGTGGCGACGCTGTCCATCTGTTCTGCCGTCACATCACCGGGGGCGGTGCCTTTCTGTTTCAGCGTCAGGGTGACCACGGCATAGCCCGGCTGTTTGTGCTGGCGTACATTGCGGCCCAGCCAGCGGGCGAATGCCGGATTGTTGGCGCGGGCGGAGACCAGTTCCTGCGGTTCGTCGGTCAGCGGCTCGTAGTCCGGGGCAGTGAAATGTGCGCGTACGCGGTCGAGTTCTTCCGCCGTAAGGCGGCTGTCACTGTGGCGGATGCGTTGCCATTCGGCTTCCACCAGCTCCTGCATGCGCTCAACGCCCAGCGCTTTGACCAGAATCTTGATGCGCGCCTTGTATTTATTATCGCGGCGGCCGAACTGGTTATAGACGCGGATAACGGCTTCCAGATAGGTCAGCAGATCTTCTTCTGCCAGGAAGCTGCGGATTTCAGTGCCGATAATCGGCGTGCGCCCCAGGCCTCCGCCAACCAGAATGCGGTAACCCAGTTCACCCTGGTCGTTACGGATAATGTTGACGCCGATGTCGTGCACCTGAATGGCCGCACGGTCGGCGCCCGGAACCGCATTGACCGCAATTTTGAACTTACGCGGCAGGTAGGCGAATTCCGGATGAAACGTTGACCACTGGCGGATGATTTCGCAATAGGGGCGTGGGTCGGTGATTTCTTCCGCAATCACGCCGGCGTATTCGTCAGTGGTGGTGTTACGGATACAGTTGCCGCTGGTCTGCACCGCGTGCATCTGCACCTCTGCCAGATCGGCCAGAATCTGTGGGCAGTCTTCCAGCGCTGGCCAGTTAAACTGCACATTCTGACGGGTGGAAAAATGCGCATAGCCTTTGTCATACTCGCGCGCCACACGTGCCAGTGCCCGTAACTGAGTTGCGTTCAGGGCACCATAAGGCACGGCGACGCGCAGCATCGGCGCGTAGCGCTGCACATAAATACCGTTCTGCAGGCGCAGCGGCAGAAACTCATCTTCGCCAATTTTGCCGGCCAGATAACGCTCCATCTGCCAGCGGAACTGAGCGACGCGCTCGTTCAGCAGTTGCTGGTCGTGTTTGTCGTATACGTACATAAGAACCCGATTGCTAACTCTTGTTGCATACTTGTGTGGTTATGGCCGGGCAAGATAGCAGAGGTTTTTTATACTTAAAATTAATATTTATCTATATATAAAGATCGAAATTGAATATAAAACCGACGGGCTCAGTGATTGAGTGTGGCGTTGAATGATTGATTCAGCGCCTGCATCATGCGCTGCGGAAAATCCGTGAAGACGGCGCTGACACCGGCGCGGAGCAGGGCAACAGCCACGTCCGGATCGTTGACCGTAAAGGTCATCAGGTGATAGCCGGCAGCACGGATTTCCCGCACCAGTGCTGGATCGTTGAATTCTTTGGCAAAGTGCAGCCCCTGACAGCCGGCTTCTTCCAGGCGCTCCTGCCAGTTTCTGGGGATAGCTTCTGTGTTCAGTGCGCGGGTGATGTGCGGCAGGTGGGTGCAGCAGGCGTGCAGGGCATGGATATTGAAGCTGCTGAGAATCAGTGGCTGTTCAAAAGGTACGCTCTCCAGGGCGCGGGCGATGGCCCAGACGGTTTCTGACTCGCGCCCTGGGGTGGGTTTCACTTCCAGATTGAGCGCCAGCTCAAGGTGATTGGCCAGCGTCAGCAGATCGGTCAGCGTCAGCATCTTCTGGCCGGCAAATTCCGCGGCAAACCAGCTGCCGCAATCCAGTGATTTCAGTTCCGCCAGACGTTTGAGGATAACCAGACCGTTACCGTTACTGCAGCGTTGCAGGTCATGGTCGTGATGGATGACAGCAAAACCGTCAGCGCTGATAGTGACGTCCACTTCTGCCCAGCGGGCACCGTGACGGGCGGCCAGGGAAATCGCAGCCTCGGTATTTTCCGGCGCGTGACCACTGGCACCGCGGTGGGCAACCACCGGGGTAATGAATTCATAGGCGGAAATAATCTGCGGAGGGCGCGAGCTGGGCATGGCAGAATCCTGAACAGCGGAATACAGCAGGGTGGCCGCATGGCGGCTGGTTACCTTACAGGGAAATCCGGCTCCAGTGACGGCCTTTCCAGATAGCCCCGTAAATCAGCGATAAGGTAATACGCTGCAGGCCCTGAAGCAACCAGATTCCGAGCAGCCCGAAACCAGCGATGGGGCCGACCAGAAATGCCAGTGGCAGCAGCACACACCACTGCATCAGCAGGTTAATACGCATGACCTGCTGACTGGCGCCGGCGCCCAGCAGGGCCTGGGTCAGCACCATGGCGGTCACTTCAAAGACAATATTGATGCCGGTAATGCGTAACGGGGTGCTGCCCAATGCGATCAGGTGTTCATGCGGGGTGAACAGGCGCAGCACATATTCCGGGAACAGCCACAGCGGCAGCCCGAATACTGCCATGATCAGTACGGCCACACGCACCACTTCCCACCCCCAACGGTACGCATCCTGCCGTTCTTCCCGCCCCAGAGCGTGGCCGACCAGGCTGGTGGCTGCCATGCCCAGGCCAACCGCCGGCAGGATCATCAGCAGAGCCAGACTGATCAGGATATGGCCGATGGCCTGTTCCTGAGTGCCGACCTGACCAATGATCCAGAACAGTACGCCGTTGCCCAGGGCAAACAGGGTCTGCTGGGTGGAGTTGGGCACCGTCAGGCGCAGAATAGACCTCATGGTAGCCCGGCTGACCCCGTCTGCTGTCGGAAAGCGGGCGCCATGGCGGCGGAATGTCTGCCAGTAATACAGGAAGCAGCCAAAGAACATGGCAATGGAGGTTCCCATGCCGGAGCCGACAGCGCCGAAGCCGTCCCAGTTGCCAACACCAAAAATCAGTATCCAGCTGACGGCGATATTGACCAGATGCATGATCAGCAGGGTATAGAGATAGGTTTTGCCTTCGCCGAGGCCATTCCAGAAACCACGGAACACAAAATTCATCCCGACCGCGATGGTTGCCAGTGTGCGCCATTCGAAATAGGGGATGGCAATAGCTGTCACCTGCGGGTCCGGATTGAACAGGGGAATAACCCAGGGCGCTGCCAGGTAACACAGCAGGGTCAGCGGCAGGCCCACCAGAGCGGCCAGCTGCAGCCCGGCAATCAGAGGTTCGGTCAGATTCTGCCGCTGGCCGGCACCATGGCGGCGGGCAACCAGCGCCTGCACGCCGGCAGACAGGCCCATAACCACCGACACGGTGATAAAGGTCGCGTATGAACCGATGCCGACGCCGGCGAGGGCGTTATCGCCGAGCCGGCCGACCATGGCTGCATCGACCAGATTGATCACGCTCTGCGACAGCATGCCGCCGATAATGGGGATACTGATGGTCAGGATGTGCTGCAGTCTGCCAGGCTCAATTCTGAGCAAACGCCCGGTCAGCAATAACCCGCTTCTGGCAGACAACAGACTCATAGCACCTCAGCGGTCATAGCTGAGATGAGGGGCGACCCAGCGCTCCATTTCTTCCATGGACAGACCTTTGCGCGCGGCAATATCGGCAACCTGATCGCGGTCGATTTTACCCAAACCAAAGTATTTTGCTTTCGGGTGGGAAAAATACCAGCCACTGACGGATGCTGCCGGGGTCATGGCATAGTTTTCCGTCAGTCGCACCCCCGTGGCCTGCTCAGCATTCAGCAGGCGGAACAGGGTGGCTTTTTCGGTATGGTCCGGGCAGGCCGGATAGCCGGGTGCCGGCCGGATACCCTGATAGGCTTCCTTGATCAGTTCTTCGCCGCTGCACGATTCATCAGCGGCATAGCCCCAGAGTTCTTTACGCACAATTTCATGCATGCGTTCAGCGAAGGCTTCTGCCAGGCGGTCTGCCAGCGCTTTGATCATGATGCTGTTGTAGTCATCATTTTTGCTGTCGTAGTCGGCGGCCAGCTCTTCCGTACCAATACCGGTGGTGACCACAAACGCGCCGATGTAGTCTGGCTTACTGCCCTCCGGTGCAATGTAGTCGGCCAGTGAATAATTCGGCTGATCATTTGGTTTATCGGCCTGCTGCCGCAACTGATGTAATACCGCCAGTTCCTGCGAGCCATCTTCACTGAATACGACAATATCATCTGCACCACGGCGTTGTGCCGGCCACAGGCCGACCACGCCTCTGGCCGTGAAAAGTTTTTCATCGATGATGCGCTGCAACATTTTCTGCGCATCGTTAAACAGACTGGCGGCTGCCTCGCCGACAATCTCATCGTCCAGGATACGCGGGTATTTACCGGCCAGCTCCCAGGACATAAAGAAAGGTGTCCAGTCGATATAGTTGGCCAGCTCAGCAAGATCAAATGCGTCGTAGATGGTGATGCCCAGTTTGTTCGGCACTGGCGGGGTGTAATTATCC
This sequence comes from Pseudomonadales bacterium, assembly GCA_963682115.1. Classification (GTDB taxonomy): domain Bacteria; phylum Pseudomonadota; class Gammaproteobacteria; order Pseudomonadales; family Oceanobacteraceae; genus Venatoribacter. The sequence goes on from OY821639.1 coordinate 3,765,117, forward strand.
CAGTCACCATCAAACGGATTGGCGCAGGCTTTGTCGTATGGTCGCAGAGCCTTGGCTTTGCGGTTGGCGTTGCGTTCACGAACTGCCTGATATTCTTCGCGCCGCTCGGCGATGAATGCCGGTTTGGCTTCAGGGGTGACCAGTTTCTGTGCTACGCCCACGGCGCGGGAGGCATCGGCTACATATACGGCAACATCGTTCTGATATTGCGGTTCGATTTTCACCGCCGTATGGGCTTTGGAGGTGGTGGCGCCACCGATGAGCAGAGGCAGATGGAAATCCAGCCGCTGCATTTCCCGGGCAACATGCACCATTTCATCCAGTGATGGCGTGATCAGACCGGACAGGCCGATGATGTCGACATTTTCTTCTTTGGCGGTTTTGAGAATTTTTTCCGCCGGTACCATCACGCCAAGGTCGATGACTTCAAAGTTGTTACATTGCAGCACCACGCCGACAATATTTTTACCGATGTCGTGTACATCACCTTTAACGGTTGCCATCAGAACCTTCCCCTGGGATTCTGATTTACCGTTTTTCTCCGCTTCAATATACGGCAGCAGGTAGGCCACCGCCTGTTTCATAACACGGGCGCTTTTGACAACCTGCGGCAGGAACATTTTGCCGGAACCGAACAGGTCGCCGACCACGTTCATACCATCCATCAGTGGCCCTTCAATGACCTCAATCGGGCGCGGGAACATCTGGCGTGCTGCTTCCGTATCTTCCTCGACGTACGCATTGATGCCTTTGACGAGCGCATGAGTCAGGCGCTCAGCCACCGGCAGCGAGCGCCATTCTTCGTTTTCTTTTTCCTGCACGCTGCCATCGCCGCGGTATTTTTCGGCAATTTCCAGCAGACGGTCGGTGGCATCGGCGCGGGTGTTCAGAATGACATCTTCAACGCGGTCTTTCAGTTCTGCCGGCAGGTCGTCATAGACCGCCAGCTGACCGGCGTTGACAATACCCATACTCATGCCGTTTTGAATGGCGTAATACAGGAATACCGAGTGAATGGCTTCACGTACCGGTTCGTTGCCGCGGAAGGAGAAGGAGACGTTACTGACTCCACCGGAAATTTTGGCGTGTGGCAGATTTTCGGTGATGTATCTGCAGCTGTTAATAAAGTCGACCGCGTAGTTGTTATGCTCTTCGATACCGGTGGCAACGGCAAAAATATTCGGGTCGAAAATAATGTCCTGCGGCAGGAAGCCGACTTCATCCACCAGAATGCGGTAAGAACGCTCGCAGATTGCATTTTTGCGCGCTTCAGTATCTGCCTGGCCGGTTTCATCAAAGGCCATGACCACAACCGCGGCACCATAACGCATGCAGCGCCTGGCTTTGGCAACGAATTCTTCCTTGCCTTCTTTCAGGCTGATGGAGTTCACCACGGCCTTGCCCTGAATGCATTTCAGGCCGGCTTCAATGATTTCCCATTTGGACGAGTCGACCATCACCGGCACGCGGGCGATATCCGGTTCAGCAGCAATCAGGTTCAGATAGCGGACCATGGCCGCCTCGGAATCCAGCATGCCTTCGTCCATATTGATGTCGATGATCTGGGCGCCGTTTTCTACCTGCTGGCGGGCAACTTCCAGCGCCTCTTCGTAATTTTCTTCTTTGATCAGACGCTTGAAGCGGGCAGAGCCGGTTACGTTGGCGCGCTCACCGACGTTGACGAACAGACTGTTCTCATCGAAGTTGAAGGGCTCAAGGCCGGACAGGCGGCAGGCTGGTTTGATCTGCGGAATAGTGCGCGGTTTGTGCTTGCTGACGGCCTCGGCAACAGCCCGGATATGGGCCGGCGTGGTGCCACAGCAGCCGCCGACAATATTCAGGAAGCCGGAGGCGGCAAATTCTTCAACAATGTCAGCCATCTCGGCGGCTGACTGGTCGTATTCACCGAACTCATTTGGCAGGCCGGCATTCGGGTGCGCAGAGACGAAAGTGCTGACTTTTTTGGACAGTTCTTCAACATGCGGGCGCAGCTCTTCGGCACCCAGTGCACAGTTCAGACCGACCGACAATGGGCGGGCGTGTGCCACGGAGTTCCAGAAGGCCTCGGCGGTCTGACCGGACAGGGTCCGGCCGGAGGCGTCAGTAATGGTACCGGAAATCATGATCGGCAGTTCTTCACCGCGCTGCTCGAACACTTCCTGCACGGCATAGATCGCCGCTTTGGCATTCAGTGTGTCAAAAATCGTTTCAATCAGAATCAGGTCGGCACCACCGTCCATCAGGCCTTCGGTGGCTTCAATATATTCACTCACCAGCTGGTCGAAGGTGACGGCACGGTAGCCCGGATCATTAACGTCCGGCGAGATGGAGCAGGTTTTGCTGGTCGGGCCAAGCACCCCGGCCACATAGCGCGGAATGCCGGTTTCTGCTTCAACTTCATCCGCCACGCGCCGGGCAATCGCTGCCGCTTCACGGTTGAGTTCAGGCACCAGATCTTCCATCTGGTAGTCGGCCTGGGAAACCCGGGTGGAGTTAAAGGTATTGGTCTCGACGATATCGGCACCGGCCAGGTAATACTGGCGGTGAATGCCGGCGATAATCTCAGGCTGAGTCAGTACCAGCAGGTCGTTGTTACCTTTGATTTCCTGTGAAATGTCCGCAAAACGCCGGCCGCGGTAATCTTTTTCTTCCAGCTGGTGAGACTGAATCAGCGTCCCCATACCACCATCCAGAATATGAATGCGGTCTTTCAGATTGGCTTTCAGCCGCTCAATCCGTTGCTGGCGGCCTGCGTTACGGGAGGTGTTGTTCTGACTCATAAAAAACGGCTGATTCAACGGTAAAAAGGGCGCCGGATTGTACCAGAGCATGAACCGCTTGTCTTACCCAAGCAAACTGCTCTGGTATTGCGCTGCTGCTGCCATGGTTTACAATGACCGCAGTTAATTGAGGTACAGATTATATGACAACCTATGTAACCATCACCCCGGATGCTGAAGACTATCTGGCACAGTTGCTGGAAAAGCAGGACGTGGAAGGGATGGCGGTGCGCGTATTCATTACCCAGCCGGGGACCAAATACGCAGAAACCTGTCTGGCGTACTGCCGTCCGGAAGAAGTGCATGAATCCGATAAACTGCAGCAGATGGACAAGCTTCGGGTGTTTGTGGAAGCCATGAGCATTCCTTATCTGGATGAAGCGGTGATTGATTTCGCTAAAGATCGCATGGGCGGACAGCTGACGATCAAGGCGCCGAATGCCAAGATGCCAAAGGTAACCGACGACAGTCCGGTGGAAGAACGCATCAACTATCTGCTCTACACTGAAATCAATCCGGGCCTGGCATCCCACGGCGGTGAAGTCAGCCTGGTTGAGTTTACCGACGATGGTATCGCCATTCTTAAATTTGGTGGTGGCTGCCAGGGCTGCAGTGCCGTAGATATGACACTGAAAGACGGTGTTGAAGCTTCCCTGGTGGCGAAAGTCCCGGAAGTGCAGGGGGTGCGGGACGTTACCGACCACACTCAGACCGATAATGCGTACTTCCGCTGAGCGCTGACAACTGAAAGAAAGCCTGCCTGATGCAGGCTTTTTTTGTGTTCAGAGAAAGCTGTTGATCACCACGCCGATGCGGTATTCATCGGCGCCGCTTTGCTGAATGCGGCACACCGTCACGTCGGCTTCCAGCGGAGTGGTGTAACCGCCGCCACTCGACACCACCAGCCGGCCGGTTGTATCCAGCGGAATGGGTTCGAAGTGCTGCAGCTGAACGCCGCTGCTGCTGAGATCCAGACAGGTCAGTTCATAGGTGCGACCATCAGTCAGTGTCAGCACTGCCGGTGCTGACACCTGCATGCGGATATATCCCCGTTTTTCCTGATAGCTTCTGGCCAGACTGTTCATGGGCGTTCTCCTTATTGGTATGACCCGATGCTAGCACTGGTGGCTATTTTTTGTACATTGAGAAAAATTCAGCATTCTTTATGCCAGAACCGGGAAGAACTAATAATTTAACTGGCGTTAATTACACCCTTTCTACAGGGTGTGCCATGCGACAAAGGCGGGAATCCCGGCTTTGTGATCACAGGGATTGCAAGGGCAGACGGATGGCGTTAGTGTTCGCCCCATTATGCGAATTCCGGGAGTAGCAGATGGCCGCGAGTGTGCTGGTCATTGACGATGATTCTGCTGTGCGTGACAGCATGGTCGCCTATCTGGACGACTCAGGCTATCAGGTGTTTCCTGCTGAAACGGCTGCTCAGGCACTGCAATTGCTTGCGGCAGAGACTGTCGATGCTGTCATCTGCGATCTGAAAATGCCGGGCATGCATGGTATCGAGCTGCTTGAACGCATCAAACACGACTGTCCGGCGATGCCGGTCGTTGTCGTATCCGGCGCGGGTATCATGGACGATGTGGTCCGCGCCCTGCGCCTTGGTGCGGACGATTTTCTGGTCAAGCCCATTCTTGATATGGAAGTACTGCAGCATGCGCTGGAAAAAGCGCTGCAGCGGGCACGACTGGAGGCAGACAACCAGGCTTACCGCGACCACCTGGAAAAGACCAATATTGAACTCAAACGCGGACTGGATGAGCTGCGCAGCGATCAGCTGGCCGGACGCCAGGCGCAGCTGCGCATGCTGCCGGATGAGCTGGAGCATGATGGTATTGTCTGTGAGCACCGGATTTTCCCGTCGCTGATGCTGAGTGGTGATTTTCTCGATTACTTTGAACTCGGCGATCACAAACTGGCTTTTTATATTGCTGATGTTTCCGGACACGGCGCCTCGTCCGCCTTTGTTACTGTTCTGCTGAAAAATCTGACATATCGCCTGCGACGCAACATGCAGCGTGGATCGAGTAATGATCTGATATACCCGGCTCAGGTACTGGCAAGAACCAATTCTGAACTACTGGCATCTGAGCTGGAAAAGCACCTGACCATGTTTTATGGCGTGATAGACACCCGCGAGCTGACGCTGAAATACAGTGTCGGCGGCCACTTCCCGATGCCGGTGCTGCTGAATGGCGAAGGGGCAGAATTCCTGACCGGACGGGGAATGCCGGTGGGTCTGTTCCGCGAGGCACAATATGAAGAGCATGAAATCCAGTTGCCGGAAGCCTTTGCCCTGTTGCTGTTTTCTGACGGAATACTGGAAATCATGCAGGAAGCGACCTTGAATGATAAAGAAGCCCTGTTACTTAAGGTGGCAGCCATGAGCCACGGAGACCTCAACACCATCAGTCACCGGCTGGGCGCCGGCGAACTGACTGAAGTACCGGACGATATTGCCCTGATGGCCGTGCGCCGGGGGGCTGTATGAAATCCGGTCATGTACAGGTTGCTTTCTGCCGGGGTGTGCATGTTATCCGCCTGATCGGTGATGTGCGCCTCAATCTGTGCTCTGCGCTTGAGCAGTATCTGGATGGCATTCTTGCCAACCCGGATTTTGATAATGTTATTATTGATCTGACACTGGCGGACGGCGTCGACAGTACGACACTGGGGCAGATGGCCAAAATCAGCATCGTCTGCCGCGAGCGCTTCGGCATTACGCCGACCATCGCCAGCCCGAATCCGGGTATCACCAAAATCCTGCTCAGCATGGGCTTCGATCAGGTGTTTCATATCATTGATGAACCTTTTGCTGATGAAGCTGAGTTCCGTGACTGGGCGGCAGACGCACTGGATGAAGATGAAGCGCGGCGGCAGGTTATCGCTGCGCACCGCGTACTGATGAGTCTCAACGATAAAAATAAAGACGCATTCCGGGAGCTTGTCGATTCACTGGAATCCGACCAGTCCTGATCCTGTTTTAAATTCAGAAAGCCTGAGGGGGCCTTGTGGCTATTCAATCAGCAGCCGTCATCGGCGGCGGAAGTTTTGGTACCGTGGTGGGGAATATCCTTGCTGACAATGGTATCCGGACCACACTCTGGTTGCGTAATGAGGACGCAGCTGCGGAAATCAACGACCAGCATACCAATGAGCAGTACCTGCCGGGACGGGAACTGAATCCGGCACTGATGGCGACCACGTCACTGGAAGAAGCTGTCAGCGGCGCCGAAGCCATCTTTGTTTCAGTACCGAGCAGATCTGTACGCCAGGTGGTGGAATCGGTGCGCCAGTGGCTGACACCGGATCAGGCGCTGATCAGCACCACCAAAGGCATTGAGGCCGACGGCTTCACCCTGATGAGTCAGGTACTGGCCGAGCTCTGCCCGGACAATCCGATTGGTGTACTGAGCGGCCCGAACCTGGCCAAGGAAATTGCCAAAAGAGAACTGGCGGCAACCGTCATTGCCAGTGAAAACAGTGACTTACGGCGCAATGTTCAGGAAGCTCTGAGCTGCAGCTACTTCCGGGTTTACGCCTCCAACGACCTTTACGGGGTTGAACTTGGCGGGGCACTGAAAAACATCTATGCCATCGTTTCCGGCTTTGTCGCCGCACTGGGGATGGGAGAGAATACCAAAGCCATGATCATTACCCGCTCACTGGCCGAGATGAGCCGTTTTGCGGTGGCTCAGGGTGCAAATCCGCTGACTTTCCTCGGGCTGGCCGGCGTCGGCGATCTGGTGGTGACCTGCATGTCTCCGCTGAGCCGTAACTACCGTGTAGGTTTTGCTATTGGTGAAGGAAAAACCCTGGAGCAGGCCGTGGATGAGCTGGGTGAAGTGGCTGAAGGTGTTAATACCTTGCGTTATGTCAGGGCAAAAGCAGCAGAATCGAGTATTTATATGCCCTTGGTGATGGGTGCCTATGAAGTACTGTTCAATGGCGCCGATCCCAGGGTTGTTGCTCAGGGGTTGATGACCGGTGAGCATGCGTCTGATGTTGAGTTCGCTCTGCCACGCCACGAAATATGAGACGGGTTTGCCGCAACCTGAAATGAGTAACCAAATACATGAGGTCAGTCATGAACGACTTTAAAGAAAATGTCGCATCAGACGCTTTCTGGTTGAAAACGCTGTATATCGCATTGTTCTTTCTCGTTTACCGGGTACTGGATCTGGTACTGCTGGTAATTACTGTGGTGCAGTGGTTCTTCCGCCTGTTATCAGGGGAACCCAATGCATCTCTGGCGGATTTTGGCGCTGCGCTGGGCATCTATATTGAGCAGATAGTGCATTACCTGTCAGGTGCCAGCGACGACAAACCTTATCCGTTTCAGGACTGGCCGGGCACAAAATAACAGGTTGTCCGAGTGAAAATTTACATTGTCCGACACGGCTCTGCGGAAGCAGGTGCCGTGCAGGATCAGGGTCGGGGCCTCACCAGTCGCGGTCTGCAGCAGGCCGCCGGCGCCGGACGCTGGCTGGCTGATCAGGTGGGTGGCATGGATGTGCGCCTGTTCAGCAGCCCGTATAAACGGGCGGGACAGACGGCTGATGCCATTGCTCAGGCCTGCGGCCTGATGGTGGAAACGGACGCTGGCCTGGTGCCGGATGCGGATGTTACTGAACTGGCAGCATCCTTTATTACGGCGGGACAGGATTTTATTCTCGTCTCCCATTTGCCGCTGGTCGGACGTCTGGCAGCATTACTGGTTGACGGTCAAGTCCATGATCAGCCCTGGTCGCCGGCAGAAGTCTGGTGTCTGGAAGGTGACATCGCGGCCGCCGGATGTATGTCGGTCGCGGGGGTCTGGTATCCGGTGCTGGACGGCATCTGACTGCTAACGGCAGTCCTGCCTCTTGTACAGTCCCGTTCGTGCGGTTACCTTGACCGCCTGTTAACGGGCTGTACTTCCTGAATGAACGAAATTCTGCACTTTTCCCATGCCAATGGCTTTCCTGCTCCCTGCTACCGGGTATTACTGAACCGGTTGGCAGAGTTCTGCGAAGTGCGCAGTATTGACCGGCTGGCGCACAATCCGGCATATCCTGTGTCTGATAACTGGCACTATCTGAAAACCGAGCTGGTCCACTATTTTGAACACAATTACCGCCGCCCGGTCATTGCCATCGGTCATTCCCTTGGCGGCCTGCTCAGCCTGATGGTTGCTGCTGAGCGTCCCGATCTGGTCAGGGCTCTGATTGTGCTGGATGCGCCGGCGCTGACCCCGGTGCAGTCGCGTGGCCTGCAGCTGATGAAATGGCTGCGCATGGCTGATCGCATTACGCCGGCAGGACGTACCGAAGGCCGCCGCCGGCAATGGTCATCGGCAGAAGAAGCCCGGCATTATTTTTCCGGCAAATCCCTGATGAAGCGCTTCGACCCACGCTGTCTGCAGGATTACGTCGACTATGGTACAGAACAGAATGCGGAGGGGGTTACGCTGCGCTTTGATCCGGACATCGAAATGCAGATTTACCGCACCATTCCTCATGATCTGATCCTGCGCACACCACTGACCGTTCCGGCGGCTGTCATTGGCGGCGACAACAGTAAGGTGTTCCGCCGGGTCAATGGCGCCTGGATGCACAGCCGGCTGGGTATGAAAGTGCGCTGGCTGCCGGGGACGCATATGTTTCCGCTGGAACATCCGGATCAGACCGCCGATACCATTCACCAGCTGCTGGGGCAGATGTTATGACTCAATTGATCCGTTCAGAACCTGTCGCCATCAGCTGCCGCTACGGCGAGCTGCGGGGGCTTGATATGGGTAATCCTGCGGGGCCGCTGCTGCTCTGTCTGCATGGCTGGCTGGATAATGCCGCCAGCTTTGTCCGGCTTGCTGCCGGTCTGAATGATTACCGCCTGCTGGCATTGGATCTGCCCGGCCACGGGCATTCTGACTGGCTTGGTGATGGTGGTGACTACAGCATCTGGTCATCAACCGAAGCCCTGTATGATGTGCATCAGGCGCTGACCGGGGGGGATCAGCCGCTGATTATTATCGGCCATTCCATGGGCGCAGCGGCGGGGTTGTTGTTTGCTGGTGCTTTTCCGGAAAAAGTCAGTGCCTTTATTGCGCTGGATGCTGTCGGGCCGCTGACGACCACGGCAGAACTGGCACCACAACAGCTGGCGGATGCCGTGCGCAGCCGCCGTCCGGGCCGTCGCAGCCGTTCTTACGCCTCGGCCGAAGAGGCTTTGCAGGCGCGCATCCGCCAGAGTCCGGAGCTCAGTGCTGACTGCATCCGCCCCGTCACTGAGCGCAATCTGGTCAGCGAAGGTGGCGCTGTCTTCTGGCGCACCGATCCGCGTCTGCGTGATGCGTCAAAAGTGCGGCTGACGGAAGAGCAGGTGCAGGCGTTTATCGGCCGTATTGCGGCACCGGCACTGGTTATCCGGGCTGCCGATGGCCTGATTCCTGAAACCTTCTTCCACTCCCGGCTGCCATGTTTCCAGGCGGTGGAATTCCGTACCTTGCCGGGTCACCATCATTTTCACCTGGAAACTTCGACCGCCCCGGCAGTGGCGGCGCTGATTGCTGAATTTCTGAAGGAGATCGGCTGATGTGGCTGCGTCAGAGTCTGTGGTTCGCGGTGCTGATCTGCGCCCTGGTGGGTTCACTCACGGCCGGCTGGTTGATACAGGTGATGGGCAATTATCACTACAGCTTCTGGTATGACTGGTACGGTATCGGTACCCATATTGAGCGCTTCGGCCCGCAGAACCGTTACATTCACGGACTGGAAAGCCTGTCCAAAGATGAACACGTGCGCTTATTCAATGAAATCAGCGTGGCGGTACATCACCAGGGGCAGGGGCTGGAATATATCCGCTTTGTCAGTGACGGCGTCAGCCGGCCATTACTCCGTCATGCTGAAATCGTTCACCTGCAGGATGTAGCCAATCTGATTGATGTTCTGCTGCCGGCCGGGCTGGGGATGGCCGTGTTTGCCATCATTGCCGGCCGTGGTCTGCTGCGGCGCCGGGTGTTTCCTGACTGGCACCGACAGGGGGCTCTGCTCGGCGGGCTGGCAATCCTGCTGGCGGCGGTATTGCTGCTTGCCGGGCCGAAGGCTGTATTTTACCAGCTGCATGTCTGGATCTTCCCGGATAATCACCAGTGGTTTTTCTACTATCAGGACTCCCTGATGAGCACGCTGATGAAGGCGCCGGTGCTGTTTGCTGGTATCGGCGCGGCCATTGCAGCAGGCGGCATACTGATTTATGCCGCACTGCTGGGGCTGCTGATTGTGTGGCAGCGGCGGGTTATGCGCTGATCAGAAGGGCGCTGATCAGAAGGGCGCAGGGCAGACGATGCTGAGCTGCTCACCGGTAACCGGATGGGTAAAATCCAGTTCGCGGGCGTGCAGCAGCATACGCGGCTCTGTTGCTGCGCTTTCCGGGGCATAAAACGGGTCGCCAACGATGGCGTGCCCCAGATTGAGCATATGCAGGCGCAGCTGATGCGAGCGGCCGGTTTTCGGATAGAGCTCAACCCGGGTGTTGGTGTCGCTCTGCGCCAGCTTTTTCCAGCGTGTCAGGGCATAACGGCCATTGATATGGCTGATTTTCTGCAGCGGCCGGTTCGGCCAGTCGACGCAGATCGGCATATTGATACAGCCGTGAGAACCCTTCAGGCAGCCAATCAGTACGGCCTCATACACTTTGCGCGTCAGTTGTTTTTCAAACTGCTGCTGTACATTCGTCAATGCCGCTTTACTGCGCGCGTAAACAATAATACCTGAGGTATCCATGTCCAGCCGGTGGATGATGTGCAGTTCACCGAACTCGGCCTGCAGGCGCGAGAAGGCGGAATCTTTGTTGTAACGGCCGGGCACACTGAGCAGTCCGGCGGGCTTGTTAAGGATGATGATATCGTCATCAGCCAGGATAATATCGGCAGTGGTCATTCGGGGTAATTGTGTTTTTTCAGCAGCGATTGGTAGGTGCCGTCTTCACGGATAAGGCGCAGACCAGTGTTGAATGCTTCAATCAGCAGCTCCGGAGCGTAATCCGGATCGCCGGCCTGGACGCGGGCGATAGTAACATGAAGGTCGCGGGTGACCAATGGCGTCTCCAGCATCACCAGGTGCGAGGCAATTACCGGCTTGCTGTCCAGCTCGACCTGACCGGCCCAGCGATCAACCAGAGCAGTATCCAGTGCCTTGGCTGCTACATCGCGGAACATCTGTGAGCAGTAATCGCGCTCACTGACGACAAACAGTGAATCCAGCCAGGCGGCGATATCACCGAAATCGACATCGTCATAGACACCCAGGCGGTAACCCTTATTTTGTACAAAGGCCGCGAGGCTGTCCTGATCGGTGAAGTCCAGAGGGTCGTCCGGGCGTTTCACCAGTACCAGTTTGTTGGTCAGATACGGCTCGGAGTAGAGCAGATCCACCGGGCTGGACTGCCCCCGCCAGGCAGCAATGTCACCGGCAATCTCCCCTTTGCTGATCATTTGCTGCAGCATTGGTGTGGAAGCGAAGACAAATTCAGCATGGTAACCCGTGCGGGCATAGGCACTGCGCACTATGTCGGCGACCAGCCCCTGTTCCGGCAGGGTTTTACCACTATAAGGTGTCCAGCTGTGAGCACCGAGGCGGATCACCGGCGCTTCGCTGTGATACTCATCGGCGAGGCGGGATATGGCCTGCGCCAGCCCCATTTCATCAATCGTGTGAGCAACCTGATCGCGGAAGCTGCGGATCAGGCTGATGCCTTCAATAACAACGTCGTACACTTGCCACTGATTGCTGCTGAGGTACAGGCGGTAATCCACGCTGATCGGCTGACTGCCGTTGCGGCGGCTGATCTGACTCTGAACAATGGCTTTGGTAGCATCGTCGTTATAGCGGGCAGGGAAGAAGAGGATGGTTTCCCCATCGTAAGCGCGGAAAGCGCCGGCGTAGGTGCGGATGACTTTTTCCTGAAAGGATGCAAGAAAGCTCTGTTGCTGGGCTGATGAGGCGCGCTTCCAGAATTTACCCAGTACCCGGCGGGCCATGTAGGGCGCATCAACCACCGGCAGGATGATTTCGTGCACCAGCTGTTCCAGGTAGTAGTCGTGGCGTTGCACCAGCGACTGATCAAGGATCAGCCGGCTGGTCATCTGAGTTGCCGCCTGTTCAATCAGGCTTCTGGCCGGATCATTATCCTCTGTCGCGGCATACGCCGGAAATATCAGACACAGAGCAAACAGAGCGGTCAGGGCATGCTTCATGGTGTTCTCAGAATCGGGAGTCAGTTGCAAGACTATACACCCGGGCCTGTTTTCGCCATGTGACCGTGAGCGCAAAAGTCACTTATCTGACATTTCCGGCAGATTGCGGATCAGCAGTGCTTTGCTCAGGTCGCCATCCGGGCAGCCTTCCGGTTTACGGATACTGACGATAAAGCCGGAGCCAGGCGCATCCTCGCGCGGCTGACCGTTACGGTCGCTGAGATTATCGAGGGTAAAGGTGGTGTTGCCCTGTGGTGTCATCAGTTCCAGTGAATCACCGAGCTGGAAGCGGTTTTTAACGTCGAGCAGCAGGTTATCACCACGGTCTTCCATTACCTCTGCCACAAATTGCTGACGGGTGCTGAGCGAAACGCCGCGCTCGTAGTTCTGATACTCGTCATGAACATGGCGGCGGAAGAAGCCTTCGGTGTAGCCACGGTTGGACATGTTTTCCAGCGTGTCCATCAGGCCGAGATCAAAGTGGCGTCCGGCCACAGCGTCGTCAATGGCTTTGCGGTAGGCCTGCGCCGTGCGGGCAACATAATAATGGGATTTGGTGCGGCCTTCGATTTTCAGCGAATGAACGCCGAGCTCAACCAGCTTTTCAATGTGCTGGATAGCACGCAGATCCTTGGAGTTCATGATGTAGGTGCCGTGCTCGTCTTCAAATGCCGGCATGTATTCGTTATCGCGCCCGCCTTCCTGCAGCAGGAAAATTTTATCGGAGGACTTACCACTACCCAGCGTCGGATCGAACTCATTAACACCGGCCGGAATAACGTCACCGGACAGGGTTTCCTGGGCTTCGTGGGCGTCATACTTCCAGCGGCAGGCGTTGGTGCAGGTGCCCTGGTTGGGATCGCGGTGATTCATATAACCGGACAGCAGGCAGCGGCCGGAATAGGCAATGCACAGCGCGCCATGCACAAATACTTCAATTTCCATCTCCGGGCAGCGCCGGCGTATTTCAGCGATTTCTTCCAGAGACAGCTCGCGCGACAGGATGATGCGGCTGACGCCCTGGCGGCGCCAGAATTCAACCGAGGCGTAATTGACGACATTGGCCTGAACGGAGAGATGAATCACCTGATCCGGCCAACGGTCTTTGACCATCATGATCAGTCCGGGGTCAGACATGATCAGCGCGTCCGGGTGCATGTCGATCACCGGTTCGATATCGCGCATGTAGGTATCAATCTTACTGTTATGCGGCGCGATATTGCTGGCAACATAAAACTTCTTACCCAATTCGTGCGCGCGGCCAATGCCGTGGGCCAGGTTGTCAAGGGTGAAGTCATTATTGCGCACGCGCAGGCTGTAGCGCGGCTGACCGGCATAGACCGCGTCAGCGCCGTAAGCAAAGGCGTATTCCATGTTGCGGACTGTGCCCGCCGGGGAGAGTAATTCTGGTGTCATGCTGTGCTGATGCCCGGATTCTGAATCGCGGGCATTGTAGCACAAAGATGGGCCGGATCAGTCGGCGCTCTGTTCAGATTCCCCGGCAGTGCTGCTGCCTGCTTCCGGTGCCGGCTGCGGCGTATTGATGGCCTGCTCCAGCCCGGCTGCGGTATTGATAAAACTGAAGCCGGTTACCTGATAATTGTCGATGGTGTAGAGGGTGACCGCGTCCTCCTGACGGGCCCAGTCGCCGGTCTGGTTGCCGACTTCATCCAACAGAATGCGGTAGGGCTTCTTGCGCAGTGATGGCAGGGCAAACATGCGGGCGATAATGCGCGGCATGCCGCTGATATCGGCAATAAACAGCGCATCATGGGTATCCAGGTAATCGTCTGATTTTTCCGCCAACATCTCTTCCACAACGTCCTTGCCGGACATATCGTGCGTAAAGAGTACGTAGCGGATGTTGGCCGACATCCTGACCGGCACCTCGTGCTGGTCGCGCAGACGCAGTTTTTCCATATCTTCGGGGGCTGCGGCGGCAGTGGCTGAACCCAGCAACAGGGAGATCAGAGTCAATGCGGTGGCGGCGGTCTTGAACATATCGGCTCCTTGGTATTTTTACCGGAGTGTAGCCTGATCCGGCTGTTTAATGCGACTTATTCCGCAAGGCCGAACAGGCTGACGTCGGCTTCGCTGAGCCAGCGGAAGTAGGCGGCCGGCAGTGGCCGGCTGGCATTGTCGCTGAGCAGCGAGTCAAGTTCACTGCTCAGGCTTTGCCAGTAGTCGCGCAGAGCGGTGGTTTCACCGCCGAGAGCATCCATTTCGTCATACAGTTCGGCGACTGAGCCGGTCAGCAGTTCCATGTCATCGCATTCCGGGTCAAACAGTGTTTCCGTGGCGCTGTACAGGGCCGCCATGGTCAGCTGTGCAATGCGGTAATTGAGAGAATCTTCCTCCGGCTGGCTGTCTTTCCATTCACAGAATGCGTCAAAGAAACGCAGCAGGTTGCTTTCTGATTTCAGTTCGCCCCGCAGATAAGCCTGAAGCTTTTGTCTGAGTTTCAGAAAGGGCGTGCTGTTAAGTTGCTGACCGTCACACCAGAGCAGGATATGCGGGGTGTTCAGGGTGGCGATCATCAGGCTGAAAGCAGAGCGTCTGGCTGGTGTGGTCACGACAGGGGTCCGGTAGCAGTAGCGAAGGGTGGAGTATATCGTCTGAATCCATCCGCACACCACAATGACGGAAGCCAGTATCATTCCGGCCTGCCGGAATTTCATTATTTTGGCCTAAATTCAATAAGTGGATATCGGATATGCCAATATGGAGCTGGCATATATGAGGTCAGACTGATAACACCGGGCGGACGGTAAGTTGATACTGTTCACAAATCAGTGCATGGGTGCTTATTATTGTTATATATGGCCGGCATATACCATTTACATTATCCATGCTGTGGAATATACATGATTATTATTGAGAACATTGACTGCCTGAAGGTTTATTCCTTATGGAAGACGTTATATTAAAATCGCATGATGAAATATTACTGCGTGGCAAAGTATCTGATATTTCGCCAATAGGTATTGAATGTGACGTTGAACTCAGTGATATGCAGCTGCTGCGCAATCAAGCCGGAAAATACCGTCAGTTTGATCTTGAAGTGACGCTTGCTGCTCACAGTGGCCGCTGTTCTGTCTGTGGTTCCGGAGTTGTGTATTCAGTGCGCCGGATATCCCAGTCGCGCTGCATGGTGACGATTCGTTTCCGTGAAATAGAACAGAATGGTTACCGGCTGATTTCAGAGTACCTGACGCCGAATCCGGTTGTTGACCTTGAGCGCGCCCGCTCTGCCCGCCAGTCCCGCATGGCATAAGGCTCAGCGGGTAACCGCATCATCGGGCAGGTTCGCCCTGATGGCGGGCCATTCGCTGTCCGGAAGCGAACAGTCGAGCCGCACTCCTGTCGCGGTGTAGTCGGCGGATAATACCTCTCCGCCGGCCTGATCAAGCAATGACCGCACCTGCCCATCTGCCTGAAATGAGGCATCGATCGTTACCCGGCTGAACGGAATGTAAGGCATCAGTGCGTTGTCCTGGCTGAGTACGCTGCGGGCACACTGGCCGTAGGCTCGTTGCAATCCGCCGGTTCCGAGCTTGATACCGCCGAAATAACGGATCGCAAATACTGCGCCGTTTATCAGCCGGTAATGCCGCAGCTGCTTCAGCAAAGGCATGCCGGCGGTACCTGAGGGCTCACCATCGTCACTGAAGCCCTCCACAGGAAGTAATCCATCATCCCCCCTGAAACGGAACGCCCAGGCAATGTGCCGGGCTTTGGGGTGCTCCTGTTTCAGCTGAGAGAGAGCAGTGTGAAATTCCTTTGCACTGCTGGCAGCAATCAGACGACCGATAAAGCGGCTGCGCTTTTCTTCAAACTCCTCAGTGATCTGACCAGTGGGGACAGTGTCATCGCTCATTTTGGCCGCCGGCAGGCATAAACAGTGAACTTCGGGTGGGATGATGCAGGTTTGACCTCGCGGAAATACTGCCGCAGCAGCGGCAGGTAGGGCAGATGGCGATTGGCTACCACCATCAGACTGCCATCCGGACTCAGGTGTTGTGCCGCTTCGGTAAACATACGCGCAGCAATATCTGTCAGCTGGCGGTGGCCATCATGGAAAGGCGGGTTGCACAGTATTATATCGGCCGTTTCCGACACTTCGCTGAGGCAGTCACTCTGTCGTACTGCCAGTGTCAGATGATTCTGTCTGGCATTGTGTTGTGCTGATTCGACTGCGGCGGCGGAGTCATCGCAGGCAATGATGGTCAGTGCTGGCGTGCGGTGGGCGGCGGTCAGGGCAAGCAGGCCATTGCCACAGCCGAGATCAATCAGGCACCCGGACTCCGGCAAAGTTACCAGATCAAGCAGTAGCCGGCTGGCTGCGTCTTCTTTTTCGCCGCTGAAAACGCCCGGCAGAGCCGACATATGCAGGCCATCCTGGCTGGTGTAGCCGCGCCATGCCGGACGGGTGGCGCCTTTCCAGCCGCGCAGGCGCATCAGGCGGGCCTTGCGTTCAATTCGCAGCTGCTCGTATCCGCTGCTGTTCTGCTGCAGATGTTTAAGCCAGCTGACCGGAATATGCTTCGCCATTCCGGCGAGCAGGATTTCAGCATCCGGGGCTGCAGCTGTAATGCGGTCCAGCCAGTGGCACAGCTGATCCAGTGCTTTGGGTATGCGCAGCAGAACCTGGCGGGTATCCGTGCCGACCTCTGTCAGGTTGGCCACTGTACGGCTGGCTGCGGGCGGCAGTTGATTCAGGGTCAGGTTGTGATCCCAGGAGCGTCTGGCGCTGAAGCTGTCGGACCATAGTCTGGCGGACGGAAAGGCGCAGGCCAGGACGCCAAACCGGTCGTTGATGATGATTTTCGCCACCGCAGGGTCGGCGGCAGCAATCAGATAATCGTCAGCGGCGTCCCGTGGCAGGGCAACATGGCCGGGCAGGGGTGGGAAGCACTCCAGCAAAAGGGAGTCGGTTGGCAGGGCGGGCATCAGTAAATATCGTCAAAATCTTTGCTGTCCAGCTGATCCAGCAGCGAACCTTTCTTTTTCTTTTCTTCGGCGTCCAGCTCAGTTTCTTTTGCCGGAGCGGTTTCTGCGGGTGCCTGGTGAACCTGCTGCTCGCGGGCTTCCGGATGCTCCTGCAGGTACTTTTCATAGACAGACATGCTGCGGTTTTTGACGCGCTTGCCCCCTTGTCTGTCATGACCGGCAGCCCGGGCCTCGCGTTTGAGTTTGGATACGCTGCCGGTTTTGGTTTGGTGTATGCGCTTCAGTGAGCGGGTTTTCTTTATGCGGGTCATGATGGTTACTGTACAGAAAAGAGTATTCATTTTACCTCAGGGGTGGAATCCCATGCCAGCCATTTACTTTCTGCGCTGAACCGCTACTGTGTGCAGCTTTTCCCGCTGCGGTATCGCCGATGAATACCCCGACCATCTGGATGTCACTCGAAATCACTCTGCCGGTATTTATGATCGTGCTGGTTGGTATTGTGCTGCATTGGCGCGGGATGGTGGATGAAGCCTTTGTGGCAGTGTCATCACGACTGGTGTTCTCGGTCACTCTGCCAGTGCTGATGTTCCGTGCTATCGTAACCGCAGATATGGATCTTACTGCACATGCGGATTTTGCCATATTTGCCTGTATTGCGGCTGTTGCTGCATTTTTCATGGCTGCCGCCTGGGCGCGACTGACAGGGGTGCCTCAGGCCTCTGCCGGGGCTTTTGTGCAGGCCGCCTTCCGCTCCAATCTTGGCATCGTCGGTCTGGCGTTATGTGTTGCCGCCTATGGCGAAACCGGTGCTGCTCTGGGAGCGCTGCTGCTGGCGGTCGTAACCCCTCTGTACAATCTGATGTCTGTCTGGGTTCTTGGCCGTAACCAGTCGCCGGACTGGGTTGCTCAGCTGCTTGCTGTGCTGCGTAACCCGCTGATTATTGCCATTCTTGCTGCAGTGCCTGTGAAATGGCTGGGCGCTGAATTGCCTCCGGTGGCCCTGCAGACCGCAGATTATCTTGCCCAGCTGACATTGCCGTTGGCGCTGATCGGTGTGGGTGCCAGCCTGCAGCTCAGGCTGAGCGGGCGGCCGGATCCGTTGCTGATACAGACGGTCGTACTCAAGCTTTTGCTGCTGCCAGGCCTGGTCACCGCGGCTGCCTGGCATGCCGGGTTCAGAAATGTGGAACTCGGCGTGATCGTGCTGATGTTTGCCAGTCCGACGGCGGCGGCTTCGTTTGTGATGGCCAGGGCCATGAAGGGGGATTCACGACTTACGGCCCGTGCCATAGCCGTCACCACATGCGGCTCCCTGCTGACAATCAGTGGATTTCTCTATATTCTGACCCGGTTGTCGCTGGTATAGTCTGCGGCAGAACACCTCGGATGAATGACTCTTCTTTTAGGATAATGGCAAGGTGAGCCTCCCCCGGAAGCCCAAACGGTATCTCGTTTATCTGGCCTCAAATCATGAAGGGCTGGAACTTGAACGCTATGAAATGGAACGCCAGCTGGCCCGCCATAGTATGAATAATGTGGGTTTTGCCTGTCGTGAGGATGCCAGTCCGTATGACTGGAATCTCTCACGTTCTCAGATTGAACTTGCTGATATGTTTATTCTGCTGCTGGGCGATGTCTACGGACCGATGGCACCGACCGGTATCAGTTACCTGCACCGTGAATTTGTCCATGCGCGCTCTCTGAATAAGCCGGTGCTGGCCTTCATCAAAAATACCCAGTTACAGAAGAATCAGACGGAAGATCAGCGTCGCCTGGTTGGCTTTCATCGCATTATTGTACAGCAGACACCCTATAAACTGTGGCATCTGCGTGAAGAACTGATGACCCATCTGCGTGCGTCACTCAGCAGTCCTCAGCTTGATCTGGGCACCGGCTGGGTGCATGCCGGCGAGCGGTCTGTCGCCGAATTGCCGGTTACGCCTCAGGATGATAAGGAATCTGTCAGCGACATGCCTGCCAGTCAGCGCATGGCCCGCAGTCGCCAGGTAGTAAATCTGCAGATAACGGCCAAGGTTTATCAGGGCGGCAATCTGACGCGGGAAGAGGTTCTTCTGCCGGCACGTATGGATCAATTGTTACAGGGGATTGGTACACTACTGAAAAGTGGTGCGAGTGAGGATCGGTTGCGCACTCATCTGGAAACACTGATCGCACCGACAATCCGCACGCAATTACTCAAACGCCACCCGCAGGCTCATGCAGTGGACGATATCCGCCTCAGCAAGGGTCAGTTTCAGCAGCTGTTGCGTCAGTGGCAGGAGTTGGGATCGGTCGTTGCGAGTGGAGAGGGCGGACGTTCAGTGTGGCGCAGCCAGGCAGCCGGCTACGCCTGAGTTTTCTTCAGTCCGGCTGCGGCTGGGCAAACTGCCCGAGCAGGGAATTCCGCTGTTCCCATTCATCTTTCATGTTGTCGCACACGGTGTTGCAGACATCGAAGATAAAAGGCGCACCAATACTGAAATACGCCATGTTGCCTTCCTGTCGGCGGCGCACAAGGCTGTGTGTTCTTAGCGTGGACAGGTGTTTTGACACATTCGGCTGAGAAGCGCCGGTGGCCTCAACCAGTTCGGACACTGATTTTTCGCCATTCTGCAGCTGATGCAGAATGCGCAGACGCATCGGATCGGATAACAGACGGAAGCGTTGCGCAATAAGCTCCAGCATCTCATCTGACATAGTATCTGGCATATAGGGTCTCCATGATCAGACTGGCTATTTTATGCTATATCAGAATCCAAAAATATAACCATGTACTTATTCAGTGTAATAAATAATTCTAACCATATTCCGAATGGTTATTCCTGGATAGCATTAGTGCAGGATCCGGACACAGGGCGTATACTGACGCCAGTTTTTGCGGAGGTGTTATGTACCGGGCGTTGCTGATCTGTTGTGTGCTGTTTCTGACAGCCTGTTCGCCATCGGAAGAGGTGATCCGTATCAGTGGCCCGACCATGGGCACTTCCTATCATATTGCCTGGGTCAGTCAGCAGGATGACTCAGCAGCATTGAAAGCTGCGGTTGATCAGCGTCTTGCCGTCATTAACCGCACCATGTCCACTTATGACAGTGGCTCTGAACTTTCCCTGATAAACAGTGGCCGCACAGTGGCAGACGATGATGGCTGGATCGCCGTATCAGCCGATCTTTACGAAGTCCTTGCCGACTCTCAGGAATTGTATGTGAAATCAGACGGCCTGTTCGATATCAGTGTCGGGCCGTTGGTGAATTTGTGGGGTTTCGGCCCTGATCCGGCACTGGATGAGGTTCCCGGCGGGCAGGAACTTGCAGCTGCGCTGAGCAGGACCGGCCTGAATGTTATGTCATTGCGTCAGGATCCGCCGGCAATCCGCCTGACAGAACCCCGCTATCTCGACCTTTCTGCTATCGCCAAAGGCTGGGGAGTGGATGACATCGCAGCCTTACTGGAATCCCATGATCTGCATAACTACATGGTGGAGATTGGTGGCGAGATCCGTACTGCAGGTGTTAAACCTGATGGTGCAGCGTGGAAAATAGCGATTGAACGCCCGACTTCCGCTCTGGCTGAGCGCTCCGTGGAGCTGATTATTGAACCGGGCAATGCAGCTGTTGCCACTTCGGGCGATTACCGCAACTATTTTGAACAGGATGGCGTGCGCTACTCTCACACCATCAATCCCTTCACCGGCCGGCCGATTACACACAGACTGGCATCGGTGACCGTATTGCATCAGTCATCTGCGATGGCTGATGGCTGGGCGACTACGCTGAACGTGGCCGGCCCTGAACAGGGTATGAAGCTGGCTGAGAAATATAACCTCAGTGTATTTATGATCGTCCGTGATGGGAATGGCTTTCATGAACAGGTTTCCAGCCGCTTTGCCAAACGTTTTCCTCATTATCAGAACCAGGCCTCCGGGTCTCAGGAGTAAGTTATGACCACATTACTGGTTGTGTTTGGTGTCATGCTGGCAATTGTTGCCGCCATGGCCGTTGGCGTTATTTTTGGCCGCAAGCCCATTTCAGGGTCATGCGGAGGCATGTCTGCCATTGGCATGGACAGCGCCTGTGACGTTTGCGGCGGCGACCGCAAGAAATGTGAAAAAGAGAGTGCTGAAGCAGCAGAAAAAGCGGTTCAGGGCCAGTTTTATGATGCGACTAAGCGCTAAGCAGGCGTGACGCGCTATCTCACTTACAATATAGCTGTACCCGTAAGCCTGATCGCTGGCGGGTTTTACCAAGATGGAATTACGGAGTAATCATATATGACAGATTATCACTACGACGTCGTTGTAATCGGCGCAGGGCCGGCCGGCGAAGGCGCCGCAATGAACGCAGCCAAGAAAGGCAAAAAGGTTGCTGTCGTAGAAGATAAAACCATGGTTGGCGGTAACTGTACCCATTTGGGGACCATTCCATCCAAGGCACTCCGTCATGCGGTAAAACAGATTATTCAGTTCAACACCAATCCCATGTTCCGTGAAATCGGCGAGCCGCGTTGGTTTTCATTTCCTCGTGTACTGAAAAGTGCCGAGAAAGTCATCGGCAAGCAGGTTAAGCTGCGTACTGAATTTTATGGCCGCAACCGTGTCAGCGTGTATAACGGCAAGGCACGCTTTGCCGATACCAACACCATTGATGTATTTCATGGCGGTCAGACCAATACCCGTCTGCACGCGGATGAGGTGGTGATTGCTACCGGTTCCCGTCCATGGCGTCCGGGCAATATCGATTTCACCCATCACCGCGTATACGACTCTGACACCATTCTGCATCTGGAGCATACGCCGCGCACCATGATCATTTATGGCGCCGGCGTCATTGGCTGTGAATATGCTTCGATCTTCACTGGTCTGGGCGTTAAAGTGGACCTGATTCATCCCGGCGACCGCCTGCTGAATTTCCTTGATGACGAAATCTCTGATGCGCTCAGCTACCACCTGCGCGATAAGGGTGCCCTGATCCGTCACAATGAGCAATTTGACTCGGTTGAAGCCAATGACCGCTACGTCACCATGGTGATGGCCTCCGGCAAGAAAGTGAAAGCGGATGCCTTCCTGTGGGCTGCCGGCCGTACCGGTAACACCCAGGATCTGGGACTGGAAAACATCGGTTTGCAGGCCAATGCCCGCGGACAGCTTGAAGTTGACCGTGAATACCGTACAGCGGTTGAAAATGTCTTTGCTGTCGGCGATGTAATCGGCTGGCCTGCACTGGCATCGGCGGCATACGATCAGGGGCGTGCAGCCGCGGCCGTAATTTCCTCGCCGGAGGATTTCCGTTTTGTTGATTCTGTACCAACCGGAATTTACAGCATTCCCGAAATCAGCTCAGTCGGTAAAACAGAGCGTCAGCTCACTGAAGAAAAAGTGCCTTACGAGGTTGGTCAGGCGTTCTTTAAAAATATTGCCCGTGCTCAGATTACCGCTGAAGGTGTGGGTATGCTGAAAATCCTGTTTCATCGTCAGACGCTGGAGATTCTCGGCATTCACTGCTTTGGCGACCAGGCTGCTGAAATTGTGCATATCGGCCAGGCTATTATGGAGCAGAAAGGCGAAGGGAATACGCTGCGTTATTTCGTCAATACCACCTTCAACTATCCGACCATGGCCGAGGCTTACCGGGTCGCTGCGCTTAACGGCCTGAACCGGCTGTAAGCTGTAAAAGCCGCCGTCCGGCGGCTTTTACAGTCTGGTGTCCAGAATTTTCTGCACCTTGTGCAGTACCTCCTGCCATTCGTCATCACATTGCGAGTCAATAACAATACCACCACCGCCCCAGCATACGGCCCCGTCAGCCGATGCCTGAATCGTGCGGATAAGGATATTGAAGTCAGCCACCCCGTTATCACCGAAAAATCCGAGTGAACCGCAATAGGCCTGACGGGGAAAAGCCTCCAGCTCATCAATAATTTCCATGGCCCGCTTCTTGGGCGCGCCGGTGATGGATCCACCCGGTAATGCCGCCAGTATGGCATCAACGGCGTGATAATTATTTTTCAGCCGCGCAGTAATGGTGCTGACCATGTGGTGAACATTGGCGTGACTTTCGATATCAAACAGCTTTTCCACCCTGACGCTGTGTGGTTCTGCATACAGGCTCATATCATTACGCAACAGATCGACGATCATCAGATTTTCAGCCTGGTTCTTTTCACTCTGCGCCAGCCAGTTTCTGTTGCCGGCATCTTCCTGTCCGGTTGCTCCTCTTGGTGCAGTACCCTTGATGGGGCGGGTTTCCATTTTATGCCCGTCAACGCACATGAAGCGTTCCGGGCTGACGGAGTAAAGCGTCAGCTGCGGAGTTTTCATATAACCTCCGAAGGCTGGCTCAAAGGCCTGGAAGTGCCCGAGAGGAGAGGCTGATGTCAGGTCATCAGTACACACAAACGGCATGGCCAGATTAACCTGGTAGCAATCACCGGCATGCAGATAGTCATGCACGGTCCGGAATGCAGCCTGATAATCATCTGTTTGCCAGGCCCGAGACCAGATTCTTGACTTACCGGGCTCGCTGTTCTCTGTCTGCCTGATAGCAAATAACAGATCGTCCAGTCGCCGGCTTACCTCGGTAGCGTTGAGGTCGATATGCCAGTACGCCTCAGCCTCCCTCTGTTCCAGATCCAGGTGGATAACCATTGGGTAATAACCAAACTCAGCGAGTACAGCAGAACCTGTCCTCATCTGTTGTTGTGCACGACCTGCTTCGTAACTGAAGTACCCGGCCCAGCCGGATGACAACGCATTGCCGGCTGCAGATGGGGTAGTGGCAATCTTGCTGCGCAGTTGTTGCAATTCAGACAGGGACTTTGCTTCGTGCCAGTCTTGCGGGGAAAAAAACAAGACGGCTTTGCGCGGTACATCGCCAGCTACAGCAGCCTGTGTCTGCCACTGGCCATAGAGCAGAACCGGACGATCCAGTAGCTGGCCTGCCTGAATAAGCCGAAGAGGGTCAACGGAAAGCTTTTGATGCGTCATTTTGAGCCAGTTTAAGAGTGGTTTTCTGAGGCGTAAATATCTGTATTTTAAAGAAAAATCGCCGAATCGCGCACCCGTACAAGGTGTCTGCCAGTGCCTGATTGTTACCCTGTGTAATTAAATGTAAAAGAAAGCTCTGGACAACCCCGGAAGCCTTGAATAAATTGTTCGCAAATGCCCGGATACAGACTGACCGCCGGGCAGGTATAAGAATAATGAAAAAGGTCATCAGAAACCAACTCTGAAGAAGATCACAGGTAATGTCCGCTGCCATTCTGGTCACCAGGCTGGTTGCGTGCACCAGTGAAAGGGCATGGATGATGCCCGACAACTAAGAAAAATAATCAGGAGTGTGCACATGAAATTCCTTAAGAAAGCATCTCTCGCCGCGGCTATCGCAGCAGCCCCATTTGCCGTTAATGCGGAGATGGTAGCTCTGGATGACGCAACGATGTCCTCAACTACAGGTCAGGCGGGTGTGACGATTGAAATCGATATCGATGCAGCAGGCATCTCGGTTGGTGAAATCGAGTATACCGATGAAGGCTCTGTTTCCATGCAGAACCTGACCATCAAAAACGTTGACAACCTCACTCAGACCATCGATGTGGATGCAAACGGCAACCTGCTGATTGGCATGACCGGCGTGAATGGCATGGAAATTGGACTGGGTGGCGTTGATGCTGATGGCAATAACACCAGTGCAGTTGCATTGCGCAGTACCAATGGCGAAACCACAGAGCTGGTTAATAACCTGGATATGACCCTGAATCTGGGGGCGAGCAATACAACTATTATGAACCTGGCTGCTGCCGGCAATGCAACGGCCATCGCCGATCTGCCTCTCTCTGCTCAGTCCGGTTCTGTGGCAATTCTGGCAAATGCCTCAATTGAAATTACCGATATGAACGTTGGTTTGTTCGGTTATACACAGGCTCAGGCCGATGTTCGCGGCACCGCCTATGCGGATCTTGCTGCCGCTAATTATGCGACGGCTTATGCTGCAGTAACAGATACCAGTGGTGATGGTAGCAATGCTGATGAACAAGCGGCATTTGCAGCGGCCTCGGGCTACGATACCGATAATGATGGCTCCATGGACACAACCGCCTATGATGGTATTGAAGCTACAGTGTCTCAGAACTATGCCGACGGCTCAGCCGTGCAGATTGGCGGTCTGAAGTTTTACGGTACTGGCGGTGAAGGCACGGCGGCCACCATTGAGCAGACACTCTGGGCTAAAGGTGGTTCTGCTGCTGATGGCGGTGGTGTGTACATTCAAATCGGTGAAATTGCTGGCACTCTGGAAGTTGATTCTATTGCGATGGGTGGTGCATCCATCGGCAGCATCAAAGTATCCGATATTAATCTCGCAGGCATGACTCAGCGCATTTACGGCCACTGAGCTAATTGTCTGACAGAAAACCCGCTGCGGCGGGTTTTTTTGTGTCTGAAACCCAAAAAATAGCCATAAATCACCGCCGGACAGGCCATTTATTGGTTGGTCGTTTCTGTGATTTTATGTAACATGGTTGTCAGCTCACCATAAGATAACAATAAAAATCGGAGGGGCCTCAGGTCATCATTCGTGTTTATCATTCTCCTCGGTTCCATCATCGGTTTTGCCATGGTGCATGAATTCGCCATTGTTAATGACAGAGAGCAGGGCGATACCATTTACCGTGTCGGTGTTAATGAGCCTTATCAATATGATCAGGTGGTTAATGTCGAACCGCTGGCTGTGCAGCGTTTCCGCAACGTCGTCCGTCAGGCTTATGACTATTCCTGCGGCTCCGCCGCTCTGACCACGCTGCTTGATTTTTACCTTGGGCGGAACTTTCAGGAGCGTCAGGTAATGGAAGGCCTGCTGCGCTTCGGAGAAACCGAACGCATTATCCAGCGCCGCGGGTTTTCATTGCTGGATATGAAGCGCCTGGTAACTGCACTGGGACACCCATCCGGCGGGTTTAAGGCTGAAGCATCCGATCTGATCAGTCTCGACCACCCAGCCATTGCTCCGATTGAATATGCTGGCTTCAAGCATTTTGTTGTCCTGCGCACCGTTTATGAAAACCGCGTGTATGTGGCTGACCCGGCGCTGGGTAATATCAGCTTCACTCTCGAACGCTTCCTGGAGATCTGGGATAACAACGTTCTGTTTATTGTGTTCCCTAACGGACACAAACCGGCGACCGGTCTGGAGCTCAGGAAAGAGGATATGCGTTTTGTGGCGGATTACCTGATTGCCGAAAATGCTTACCGGGAATTTCCGCTGATGACCATGAAATATGAAGATGCGGTCACCAACCAGATCGCTTTTCTCAGCAATAACGCCTATTCGTCTTATGCACCGGTACTTGATGAAAGTGGTAGCGCCGTGCGCAATGATGATGGTGATATTGTTTATGAAATCATCGTTGAAGACAGCTCGGATGGCGTGAGCAAAGATGACTACAACGTCCGTGTAACAACAGATCCTAATGAAAGCCTGACGAAAGAACTGCGCTTCAGAAGAAAATAATAACGATAAGGGACACAGGCCTGCCATGTTGAACCGAGTTTCATTCATTACATTCTCATTATTTGTTTCATGCAGTCTTAATGCTTATGCAGACGAGGCTGAGGATCTTTCCAAGGCACGGGAAGCATTGTCAAAGCAGGACAGTGATGCCGATACCGAAAAGGCGCTGGAGGAAGTTTTTGAGGCAGCCGAAAAAAATTATTCGCTGCTTAAGCGCGGCAATGCCGGGCTGAATTATAATTTCGATTATTCCTATTATGGTGATCAACGGATTGATCTGGTTATTGAACCGACACTGGATTCTGAAGGGCAGCCTACCGGTTCATCCACCATCCGGAATGCCGATGTGTCGCCAGTGGCCAGTCATACATTTACTAACTCGTTCACTCTGGATTATGGCCTGTTTGACAATCTTACGCTCAGTGGTCGCCTGCCTCTGGTGGCCAAATTTGATACCGAAGAAGAGCTGACAACCTATGCTCTCGGAGATATCAGCGGTACGGTCAGATATCAGCCATTTGAATATGTACCAGGTCGTGTCAGTCAGACCTATTTTGCTACACTGCGCCTTAAAACCGGTGACAGCCCTTATGAAATTGATCTGGATAAAAATCTGTCTTCCGGTTCAGGTTATAACAGTGTCAGTGCCGGCGTCAGTGTATCCAAAGTCATGGATCCGGTTGTTTTGTTTGGCTCCGGAAGTTATTCCTACAATATGCCGCAGCAGGGGCTGGATCAGGTTCGTGGCAGTTCAATTCTGGAAGAAGTTCATCCGGGTAACAGTCTGTCCTTTTCGATGGGTTTCGCTTATTCACTTTCCTATGATGTGTCTCTGAGTGCTTCGTTTCAGGGCTCATTTAATGACCGCACCCGCTTTGAGCTCTACACTCCGTCAACCGGCAGTACGCAGAGTTCCGTCGCTGGCAGTCAGATGAGCGGCATTATGAATTTCGCTCTGGGCGTCAGGGTGTCACCCAAAACTATTACCAATATCAACGTCGGTTTCGGCGTTACCGAGCTGTCTCCGGATATTATTCTTGGCTTGTCTCTGCCTATAGATATTGAAGGGGTAAAACCGTCGTCAGGCAACTGATACCGGTTTTACTTATATAACGATAAAAATAACCGAACAGCAGCTTACTATGCGGATTCTCACCTTATTACTGATAATGATGCCCGGACTGGCTTTTGCTCAGCTGGCTCAGAATCTCTTTCTGGACACCAAGGCGATGTCACTGGGTAATGCCGTGACAGCCGATCCGGTCGGGATTATGGATATTCACTTCAATCCGGCTGGCCTGACCAAGCTGGATGGCCGTCAGGTTCAGGTGCAGCTGATGAATATTCTGTTGTCCTCAGAGGCGAAATTTTCCCTGCCGGATGATTACAATGCTGACGACTCAGGTCTTCTGCAGATCGATCAGGACCCCATTCTTAATAATAACGGGGAAGCAACCAGCGAGGCGACGGCAGCCGCCTATATTCCCGGTATTGGCCTGGTGCCGATGAGCCTGCCATTATTGACGCTGCCCACCGGTGGCATCTCCATTCAGCCGCCGGGGTCGAAATTTACTTTTGCCAATGCCGTGTACGCACCAATGGCTGCGGGTTTTGCCAAAGCGGATGACGATCCCGGACGTTATCAGGCCAAGCAGGTTGCTTTGCAACGTTTCACTTACCTGTCACCCTCTTTTGGCTATAAGGTGACCGACGAATTTTCCATTGGTGCAAGTTTTCTGTTTTCTCATCAGGCCGTTGCAGTGGTGCAGGATCTGCGTGCACCCAACGTGTTGATCGGTGTACTGGAAGAACTGCAGGATGCCTTTGGCTGTTTTAACGAAGACGGTTCTTCAACCGGTAATGATCCGCTGGCGCCAATTATCAGCCTGTGCGGCGGCAACGTCGGCCCCTATGATGATATCGGTGAGCTCAGTATCGTTACCGAGCAGAGTCTGTCACCATCGTTTAATCTCGGGTTTCTGTGGGAACCTTATGACTGGTTTGCTTTCGGTGTCGGTTATCAGAGCGAAGCCGTTTCGCAACTCAAGGGGACCTACCGGCTGGAATATACCGACGAATTTTCCGATTTCTTCCGTACCTTTAATTCATCCATTGTTGGCGCTATCGGCGGCGCTATCTTTTCCCTGCCTACCGGACAGCGTAAGGAAAGCGGGCATGTGTCGACCGAGCTTACCTACCCACAGCATTTTCAGACCGGCATCAAGTTACGCTTTCTTGATGATTATCAGCTGAATGTCGACGCCGGCTGGACGGATTACGATAAGTGGGATGAGCTGCTGTTTGAATTCGACCGCCAGGTGAGTTTTCTTGGTGCGGCAAAAACACTGGCACCGGATCTGGTAACCAATACAACCCTGCGTCAGCCTCTGGGCTACAAAAGTGTGTGGAGTTTTGGTTTTGGCTTTCAGTATGATCTGAACTCCCGGGTGCAGCTGCGCCTTGGTTATGAGCCGCGTAAAAGCTCCATTCCGGATGAAGCACGTTCTATTCAGGCACCGCTCGGCTTTGCCCGTATGTACAGTGTTGGTATGGGCTATCAGTGGGATCTGGATACCGTGGTGGATCTTTCACTGAGTTTTATGCAATCGAAAGAAACGATCCTGGCTGACCCTCAGGATGCAGAATCCAGCGGAGATTATGTAAACTCCAGTAATGCGCTTAACCGGAATTGCCTGACATGTACCGTAACGAACCCGTATCCCGGGCTGGATGTCGAAACCAAGCTGACTATCGGCGCCGCAGGCATCAGCTTCCGTACCAAATTCTGATCCTTCTCGGCAGTCTGTTATCGTCAGTGGCTGGTGCGGCTGACGATTACTTCACCTGGGTGGACGCCGAAGGGCGGATTCATAACAGCCCGCGGGCGGAATCTGAATCCAAACCAGAAACAGAGAAAACATCTCAATCGCCGGCAGAACATGAGGAAGGTGCCCGGTATCTGTCGGAAGATGAGTTACAGGAGAAGCTGCGCCAGGAGCAGCAGGCACATAAACCTTTCTATATCTGGGTGGATGAGCAGGGCGTTGTACATAATCAGGAAACGCCGCAGGGGGAGGAGCCTGGTGAAAAAGATGATGCCAGAGACATTCTGACAGATCACACGCTGATTCCCCCGCTGCGCGTATCGGCGGCGATACGCAATGCGGGCTGCTGCCAGGAATATCGTAAAGCTTTTCATGTCAGTACCGGAAGCTACGAACCGCTGCTGTTGCAGCGTGCTCAGGCCGGGATCCCCTTCCGTACGTCATCCGGCAACCGGCCAGCGTGGTATTTTACCTTCCGTAATTATCCGGCTTCCGGTGCAGCGACGCTGACGCTGAAGTTGCGCAGAACGACAGACCGGCTGTCATTGATTGCCCTGGGGGAAAACCTTAAACCGCTGTATTACCTTCCTGAGGTAAGGTTTCAGCTGCAGGCTGAAACCTGGGCATATGAGGCTTACCGTGAATCCGTAATCACCATTCAGGATCAGGCACTGCGTGCTGTTATTCTGTATTTCCCGGACGGAGCCCCCAATGCCGCAACGGCTGAGGTAGAATGGCGCTGACGATTTAAGGCGCCATTATGGAAAAACATCCGCTCAATATTCACACTGCCATTGCTGAACAGCACGCATCCCTCGTTCAATATCCGTCTGTCGGTTCATCAGTGCCGCCGCGCCGCCTGTTGTTGCTGCACGGTGCCGGCGTGGCCGGCGAAACCACCTGGACGTATGTCACGAATTACCTGACGGAATGGGATGAAATTCTGATACCCGACCTGGCGGAGATGGGTGGCAGCCGCTTGCTGTTGGCCGGCGCTCCCGGTAAAGAGCATTATGCGCAGCAGATTGAAGAGCTGCTGGATGCGCTGGACTGGCAGACTTTCGATGTTGCCGGTTACTCATTCGGCGGCATGGTGGCGGTGGAGCTGTTTGACCGTGGCCGGGCCAACGGTCTGTGCTATCTGCTGGAACCGGCCATGCTGGTTTCAGCCGATGCGAACGATGTAGCGCGGAAGGCACGCGATTACCTGAGTGTGGCCGAACGGGTGTTACGCGATCCGGCAGGCGGGCAGACGTATTACGATTTTCTCGACTCGGTTTCGCCACGACGCATCAGGAATGAGAAAGTGGATGCGCTGACTGTCTCACGTCTGCGGAGCAATGCCAGAGGTTTTGCCTTTGCTTTGCAGGCAGTGGCCGGCAGTCTGGCTGCTGATCCGCATTACTACACCCGCTGGCAGGCGCCGTGGCGAGGGATGAGTTTTGTCGGCGAACTCAGTGCTGCCGGCATGTATGAACGTCACCAGCAGCTCGCAGAGCAGAGTGCGGACTGGTCGGTCAGGCTGATTCCCGGCGCGGATCACAGCCTGGTATTCACACGGCCGCGGCAGATTGCCGCGGCGATGAACGCACTGAAACAGTCAGACCTTTAATCGTCGCTGCAGCCCGGTTTCTTCCATAATGCGGGTAGAGATTTCTTCAATGGATTTATCCGTGGTGCTGATAAAGGGAATGTTCTGCCGTTGATACAGCATTTCCACTTCATCAATCTCGTGATAGCACTGTTTGAGAGATGCGTAGCGGCTGTTGGCCCGGCGTTCATTGCGGATCGCGGCCAGCCGGTCAGGGTCGATGGTCAGCCCGAACAGTTTCTGCTGATGTGGTTCGAGGCTTTTCGGAATGCGCAGGTCGGCCATATCCTCTTCCGTCAGCGGATAGTTCGCTGCCTTGATGCCGTACTGCATGGCCAGATAGAGGCAGGTCGGGGTTTTGCCGCTGCGGGATACGCCGATCAGAATAATATCGGCTTCCGCATAGTGACGTGTGCGGGCGCCATCATCGTTATCCAGTGCGAAATTGACCGCATCAATCCGTGCCAGATAATTCGGACTGGTGGTCGCAGCATGTGATTTGCCGACCCGGTACGATGATTCAACACTCAGCTCCTGCTCCAGTGGCGCCAGAAATGTTGAGAAAATATCGATATTCAGACAGTCGGCAGAATCCAGTACCTGACGGATATTCCGGTCGACGATGGTGTCCACCACAATCGGACGGTGGCCATGGGTGGCTGCGGCCTGATTGATGCGCGCTGCGGCTTTTTCTGCCTTTTCAACAGAGTCTATGTAGGGCAGGGTGATACGATCGAAATCGATGGCTTCAAACTGCGACAACAAACTGTTGCCGAGTGTTTCAGCGGTAATCCCCGTACCATCGGAAATAAAGAAGGCAGTTCGCTTCATGTGGAAATTTATGTCCCGTGCACTTAGTATTACGCAGCCAATGACCGCTGCTGGCGATTTTAGGTTATTCCGGCGGGTGTGCATAGTTACAGGAGAAGAACGTTGACTGATTACGTACTCTGGTTCGACCAGGTGTCCATGGGTGATGTTGAGAAAGTAGGCGGCAAAAACGCCTCGCTCGGCGAAATGATCAGTAATCTGACCACCGCCGGTGTGTCAGTTCCGAATGGCTTTGCCACCACTGCAGACGCCTATCGCGAATTTCTCGGCTACGAAGGCCTCGACAGCCGTATTCAGCAGGCGCTGGACAGTCTTGATGTTGAAGACATCCGCGCTCTGGCCGAAACCGGTGCCCGCATCCGTAACTGGATTCTGGACGCGCCTCTGCCGCCGCAGCTTGAGGCGGATGTGCGCACTGCCTTCAGCAAACTGCAGGACAGCAATAACGACATGGCCGTGGCGGTGCGTTCATCGGCAACCGCGGAGGATCTGCCTGATGCCTCCTTTGCAGGCCAGCAGGAAACCCACCTCAATATTGTTGGTATTGATAACGTCCTGCATGCCATCCGCGATGTGTTTGCTTCGCTGTTTAATGACCGTGCCATCTCTTACCGCCATACCCAGGGGTTTGATCATCACAAGGTCGCGCTGTCTGCCGGCGTGCAGCGTATGGTACGCAGCGAAACCGCTTCCAGCGGCGTGATGTTTACCCTGGATACCGAATCCGGTTTCGATCAGGTGGTGTTTGTCACTTCGTCATACGGCCTCGGTGAAACCGTGGTGCAGGGCGCAGTGAACCCGGATGAGTTCTACGTCCATAAGAAAAATCTGGCAGAGGGCCGCCCGGCCATTCTGCGCCGCAACATTGGCGCCAAAGCCATCAAAATGGTTTACAACAAAGAAGCGTCTGTTGGTAAATCGGTTGAAACCCAGCGCGTTGACCGTGAACTGCGTCAGGTGTTTTCCATCACAGATGCAGAAGTCGAAAACCTTGCCCGTCAGGCAATGATCATTGAAAAGCATTATGCCCGGCCGATGGATATCGAGTGGGCCAAAGACGGTGACGACGGCAAGCTGTATATCGTGCAGGCCCGACCGGAAACGGTTAAGAGTCGTGCCAGTAAGAACATCATGGAGCGCTATCTGCTGAAAGAAACCGGCAAGGTACTGGTTGAAGGCCGCTCCATTGGTCACCGTATCGGCAAGGGTAAAGTCCGCGTCATCAACAGTGTTGACGAAATGGATCAGGTGCAGGAAGGCGATGTACTGGTTGCTGATATGACAGACCCGGACTGGGAGCCAGTAATGAAGCGTTCTGCGGCCATCGTGACCAATCGTGGTGGACGCACCTGTCATGCCGCCATTATTGCCCGTGAGCTGGGCATTCCTGCGGTGGTTGGCTGTGAAGATGCAACCGAACATCTGACTGATGGTCAGGATGTGACGGTTTCCTGTGCGGAAGGCGACACCGGCTTCGTTTACGAGGGCGCACTGGATTTTGATGTCCGCACCAACAGCGTTGACTCCATGCCGGATCTGCCATTCAAAATCATGATGAACGTCGGTAATCCGGACCGTGCATTTGATTTTCAGGGGCTGCCGAATGCCGGCGTCGGTCTGGCGCGTCTGGAGTTCATTATTAACCGTATGATTGGCGTGCATCCGAAAGCACTGCTGAACTTCGACACCCTGCCGGATGAGGTGAAACCAACCGTCGAGCGCCGTATTTCCGGTTATCCCGGCCCGGTCGACTTCTACGTTGAAAAACTGGTGGAAGGTATTTCAACCCTGGCAGCGGCTTTCTGGCCCAAGCGCGTGATCGTGCGCCTGTCTGACTTCAAATCCAATGAATATGCCAACCTGATCGGTGGTCGCCTGTATGAACCGGAAGAAGAGAATCCGATGCTGGGCTTCCGCGGCGCCTCCCGTTATATCTCGAAAAACTTCCGCGACTGCTTTGAGCTCGAATGCCGGGCGATGAAGAAAGTCCGCAACGAGATGGGCTTTACCAACGTCGAAATCATGGTGCCGTTTGTCCGTACCGTGGGCGAAGCGGAGCAGGTATCCAATCTGCTGGCGGAGAATGGCCTTAAGCGCGGCGAGAACGACCTGCGCCTGATCATGATGTGTGAGCTGCCGGCCAATGCACTGCTGGCAGATCAGTTCCTCGAATATTTTGACGGCTTCTCGGTCGGTTCCAACGACCTGACTCAGCTGACCCTCGGTCTCGACCGCGATTCAGGTATCATTGCGCACCTGTTTGATGAGCGTAATGATGCCATTCTGGTGCTGCTGGAAAATGCCATCAAAGCCTGTAAGAAAGCCGGTAAATACATCGGCATCTGTGGCCAGGGTCCATCCGACCATCCGGACTTTGCCCGCTGGCTGATGGATCATGGTATCGACAGCGTATCGCTGAATCCGGACTCCGTACTGGATACCTGGTTTTTCCTGGCAGATAAAAAGGTCTGAAAGCTGACGAATGAAAAGCAGTAGTGAGCTTTTTCCCGTCAGTCTGCTCAGGGCGGATGCCCTGACCGACCTGACCGAGGATGTTTATCTGATCAAACATAACCGCGACCCGGACACCAGTGTTCAGGTCGCGGTTTCTCATCTTGGCTATGCCAGAAAACCACATACAGGCCAGCCGGTAATTCTGCTGCATGGCAGCTTTACTAATCGTGGTTTCTGGTTGTCCGGCAAGGGCGAAGGGCTGGCACGCCATCTGCTGGATGCCGGCTTTGACGTCTGGCTGATGGAGATGCGTGGGCATGGCCTGTCGCCGCGCAATGCAGATTACCGTAACAACACCCTGGAACGGTATGTATTGCACGACCTGCCGGCCGTCACCGAGTTTGTGCATGAGCAGACAGCCCGGCTGCCGGTATGGATTGGCCACTCTCTGGGTGGGGTTGCCATCAGCTCGGCGGTAGCCGGCGGTCAGCTCAGTGATGCTAACTGTCTGGGGATGATTCTGCTCGGCACGCAGACCATTTATCGCCCACTGTACCGCTGGATTCCGCTTAGCGGCACCCTGATGCGCACCCGTGTAACCATGAAAGGGGAAGTCGATGGGCGTGATATGGGCATCGGCCCGGAAAACGAGCCGGCCGCTGTGATTAACGAATACCTCCGGCGCCAAGGGGTGTTCGGCAACTGGCAGTTCGCGACGGATGGCAAAAAGCTGCTGCCGTCGTGGAAGGCCTTTCATAAATTGCCTCTGCTGGCACTGGCGGCGGCAGGGGATCAGAGCGATCCACTGCGCTGCTGCGTGAAATTTGCCGACCTGTATGGCGGTGAACGCAAGGAAATCATCCAGCTGGGTAAGGCGTCCGGTTTCAGCCGCGATTATGGTCATGCCGATATGGTCGTCAGCCCGGAGGCTGCCACTGAGGTTTGGCCGCGCATATCAGACTGGCTGGCAAGGCTTCAGCCGGCCGGATAATTCATGCGACAATGCCTGGCGTTGTCGCACCTGCCATCCGCTTGTCCTGGGGTGGCACATTCATCATCCTGTGACGGACAACCGTCACTGACAGATTAAGGATCCCACTATGACCCAATATATTACGCCCGATCTCTGTGATGCTTACCCTGAGCTGGTTCAGGTTGTTGAGCCGATGTTCAACAACTATGGTGGCATCGAATCATTCGGCGGTGAAATTGTGACCGTTAAGTGCTACGAAGATAACTCCAAGGTGAAAGAGTTAGTTGAGCAGGATGGCAAGGGCAAGGTCATGGTCATTGATGGTGGTGCGTCCATGCGCAAAGCTCTGATGGGTGACATGATTGCCGAGAAAGCGGCCAAAAACGGCTGGGAAGGCGCGATTATCTACGGCTGCATCCGTGACGTTGATGCCATCATGCAGACCGATCTGGGTGTTCAGGCGCTGGCGACCGTGCCGCTGAAAACCGACAAGCGCGGCCTGGGCGATATCAATGTTAACGTTAAATTCGGTGGTGTTGAATTCATTCCGGGGCATTACGTCTACGCCGACAACAATGGCGTCATCGTTTCCCCTGAACCACTGAGCATGCCGGAATAACGGTCATCCGCCTCAACAAGCCCGGCTCCGCCGGGTTTTTTTATGCCTTTCTGGTCTGATATTTTTCCGCTCAGAACAGGATTGCATACAATCTTAGTCTTAAGACGGGTTGAAATCCGTATCGAAAGGCGTATTCTGCCCGAATCTCACAAAGATTGTAGACAATCCTATGAATGAAAGTCTGACTCTGGCAGATAAAGTGTTTACCGAACTGACCACGGCCATCGTCCGTGGTGAGCTCCGTCCCGGTGACCGCCTGTCCGAGCAGACTCTGGTCGAGCGCTATGGCGGCAGCCGCGCACCGATGCGCGAGGCGATTCAGCGTCTGGAAGCCCGCCATCTGGTCAAGCGCGTTCCTCATGCCGGTGCCCGGGTGGTCTCTCTGAGCCTGGCTGAGCTGCGCGATATCTACGAAGTCCGTGTCGAGCTGGAGAGCATGGCCTGCCGTCTGGCTGCCCAACGCATGACGGATGCAGAAATTGCCGAACTCTACGACCTGCTGCGCGAACACGAAGAATCCATCGCTGCCGAGCAGGGGCTGGCTTACTATCAGAAAGCCGGCGATCTCGATTTCCATTACCGCGTGATCAAAGGCAGCCGCAACAGCCGTCTGTATCAGATGCTGTGTGGTGAGCTCTACCACCTGGTGCGCATGTACCGTTACCAGACCAGTACCAGCACCAAGCGCCCGCCACAGGCGCTGCAGGAACACCAACGAATTGTTGAAGCCATTGCTGCCCGCGATGCAGAACTGGCTGAACTGCTGATGCGCCGGCATATCCAGTCGTCGCTGAATAACCTTGAAACCCGTTTGGCTGAAGAGGAGGGTCGCTCATGACTCCAGGTCAGAAATTCCGTAAGGCACTGGCGGATAATAAGCCGCTGCAGATTGTCGGTACCATCAACGCATACGCCGCTATGATGGCAGAACGCATTGGACATCAGGCAATCTACCTGTCCGGTGGTGGTGTGGCCAACGCATCCTATGGTCTGCCGGATCTGGGCATTACCTCACTGAACGACGTGGTTGAAGACGTCCGTCGCATCACCTCCGCCAGTTCTCTGCCGCTGCTGGTTGATATCGATACCGGCTGGGGTGGCGCATTCAATATCGCCCGTACCATCCAGCAGATGGAAAAAGCCGGCGCGGCCGCTGTTCATCTGGAAGACCAGGTCGCACAGAAACGCTGTGGTCACCGTCCGAATAAAGAAATCGTTTCTCAGGCAGAAATGGTTGACCGTATCAAGGCTGCCGTAGATGCCCGTACGGACGAAAACTTCTTCATCATGGCCCGTACCGATGCTTTCCAGCAGGAAGGCATTGAGGCGGCCATTGAGCGCTCCATCGCCTGTGTCGAAGCCGGTGCTGACGGTATTTTTGCTGAGGCGATCAAGACCGAAGAACACTACCGTGCCTTCTCGGCCGCACTCAATGTGCCGTTACTGGCCAATATTACCGAATTCGGTGCCACCGAACTGTGGAATACTGAACAGTTGGCCGAGTGGGGCGCCGGTATGGTTCTGTACCCACTGAGCGCTTTCCGTGCCATGAACAAAGCGGCTGAAACCGTTTATAAGGCGATTCTGGAAGACGGCGACCAGCGCAAAGTGGTTGATATGATGCAGACCCGTATGGAATTGTACGATTACCTGAACTATCACGATTTCGAACAGAAACTCGACGCTCTGTTTGCCGAAGGCAAAAACAAATAATCAAACAATACGGGAGTATCACATGGCGAAGAAAGAATTAAACGGTGCTGGCCTGCGCGGCCAGGTTGCCGGTAAAACAGCCCTGTCGACTGTGGGCAAAGAAGGCTCAGGTCTGACTTACCGTGGTTATGACGTTAAGGATCTGGCGGACAACTGTCAGTTCGAAGAAGTAGCCCACCTGATTCTGAAAGGCAAACTGCCGACCCAGGCCGAGCTGGATGCTTACAAAACCAAACTGAAAGGCCTGCGCACACTGCCGCAAGCCCTGAAAGAAGTGCTGGAACGCATTCCTGCGTCGGCACACCCGATGGATGTGATGCGTACCGGTTGTTCCATGCTGGGCAACCTGGAAACTGAAGAAAGCTTCGATCAGCAACAGGACGTCACCGACCGCATGCTGGCGCTGTTCCCTGGCATGATCAACTACTGGTACAACTTCAGTCACAATGGCAAGCGCATCAATGAGGAAACCGGTGCGGACTCCATTGCAGAACAGTTCCTGTGGACCCTGCATGATAAAAAACCAAGCGAGTTGCACACCCAGGTCATGCACGCATCCCTGGTGCTGTATGCCGAACATGAGTTCAATGCATCGACCTTTACCGCCCGCGTCTGTGCATCAACGCTGAGCGATATGCACTCCTGTGTAACCGGTGCCATCGGTTCCCTGCGTGGTCCGCTGCACGGCGGCGCCAATGAAGCAGCCATGGAGCTGATCGAAGGCATGAAAGATGCCGAAGACGCCGAACAGAAACTGATGGGCATGCTTGAACGCAAAGAAAAGATCATGGGTTTCGGTCACGCTATTTACCGTGAATCCGATCCGCGTAATGCCATTATCAAAGCCTGGTCAGAAAAACTGGCGCAGAAAAACGGCGATACCAACCTGTACGACATTTCTGTGCGTTGTGAAGCGGTTATGTGGCGCGAGAAAAAACTTTTCTGCAATGCCGATTTCTTCCATGCGTCGGCTTACAACTACATGGGCATTCCGACCAAGCTGTTCACGCCGATTTTCGTCTGCAGCCGTCTGACCGGCTGGGCCGCTCACGTCATGGAACAGCGTGCGGATAACCGCATTATCCGTCCGAGCGCGGAATATGTCGGCGAAGACTTCCGTAAAGTCACTCCGATTGCCGACCGTTAAAAAACAGCAGCGCACCTGCATCCCGGGCAGGCGCGCTATTTTGTCTGAGAGATGCTGATGAATACCGAATATCGCAAACACCTTGAAGGCACGGCGCTCGATTATTTCGACACCCGTGCCGCGGTAGACGCCATTAAACCCGGCGCTTACGCAACCCTGCCTTATACTTCCCGCATTCTGGCGGAACAACTGGTACGCCGCTGCGAGCCCGGACTGCTGACGGATGCCCTGAAGCAGCTGATCGAACGCAAACGCGACCTGGATTTCCCCTGGTATCCGGCGCGCGTGGTCTGCCACGACATTCTTGGCCAGACCGCCCTGGTGGATCTGGCTGGCCTGCGTGATGCCATTGCGCAGAAGGGCGGTGATCCGGCAAAAGTAAACCCGGTCGTACCGACGCAACTGATTGTTGACCACTCGCTGGCGGTGGAGTGCGGCGGTTTTGATCCGGACGCATTTCAGAAAAACCGTGACATCGAAGAGCGCCGCAACGAGGACCGGTTCCATTTCATTAACTGGACCAAAACAGCATTTGATAATGTCGATGTAATTCCTGCGGGTAACGGCATCATGCACCAGATTAATCTGGAAAAAATGTCACCTGTGGTGCAGGCGCGTGATGGCATTGCCTACCCGGATACCTGTGTCGGTACCGATTCACACACCCCGCACGTCGATGCACTGGGGGTTATTTCCGTTGGTGTCGGTGGCCTGGAAGCGGAAACCGTCATGCTGGGTCATCCGTCCATGATGCGTCTGCCGGATATTGTCGGCGTGGAACTGACCGGTAAACGTCAGCCCGGCATTACCGCGACCGATATCGTGCTGGCACTGACCGAATTCCTGCGTAAGGAACGTGTGGTCGGTGCTTATCTGGAATTCTTCGGTGAAGGCGCCCGCAGCCTGACCATTGGTGACCGGGCAACGATTTCCAACATGACCCCGGAATATGGTGCCACGGCGGCCATGTTCTCTATCGATGAACAGACTATCGACTATCTGACACTGACCGGACGTGAACCGGAACAGGTGGCACTGGTCGAGAAATACGCCAAAGAAACCGGCCTGTGGGCGGATACGCTGGAAAAAGCCGAGTACGAACGCGTACTGACCTTTGATCTGTCTTCCGTGGTGCGTAATATTGCCGGCCCTTCCAATCCGCACGCCCGCGTGGCCACCACCGATCTGGCCGCCAAAGGTATTGCCGGCCATATGGATCAGGTTCTGGAAGAAGAAAAAGAAGGCAAAATGCCGGATGGCGCGGTCATTATTGCTGCCATTACTTCCTGCACCAACACCTCCAACCCGCGCAACGTGGTTGCCGCGGGTCTGGTGGCGAAAAAAGCCAATGAGCTGGGCCTTATCCGCAAGCCATGGGTGAAATCATCTTTTGCTCCGGGCTCCAAGGTTGCCGAGCTGTACCTGAAGGAAGCCGGACTGCTGCCTGAGCTGGAAAAACTCGGCTTCGGTATCGTGGCCTTTGCCTGCACAACCTGCAACGGTATGTCCGGTGCACTGGACCCTGAAATCCAGCAGGAAATCATTGACCGCGACCTGTACTCAACCGCCGTACTGTCCGGTAACCGTAACTTTGACGGCCGCATTCATCCTTACGCCAAACAGGCATTCCTGGCGTCACCACCACTGGTGGTTGCTTATGCCATTGCCGGTACCATCCGTTTTGATATCGAAAAAGATGTTCTGGGAACGGACAAAAACGGCAACCCGGTGACGCTGAAAGATATCTGGCCGTCTGACGAAGAAATCGATGCCATCGTCCGCGAGCATGTAAAACCGCAGCAATTCCGCGATGTGTATATCCCGATGTTTGATCTGGGGGCGGTGGAAAAAGCCGAAAGCCCACTGTATGACTGGCGCCCGATGTCAACTTACATCCGTCGTCCGCCTTACTGGGAAGGTGCATTGGCGGCGCCGCGCACACTGAAAGGTATGCGTCCGCTGGCGCTGCTGCCGGACAACATCACCACCGACCATCTGTCGCCATCGAACGCCATTCTGGCATCCAGTGCGGCCGGTGAATATCTGGCCAAAATGGGATTGCCGGAAGAAGATTTCAACTCCTATGCAACGCACCGTGGCGACCACCTGACGGCACAGCGTGCAACACTGGCGAACCCGAAACTGCTGAACGAAATGGTTGTCGATGAAAATGGCCAGGTTAAGCAGGGTTCGCTGGCGCGGGTTGAGCCGGAAGGCGAAGTGAAACGCATGTGGGAAGCGATTGAAACCTACATGAACCGCAAACAGCCGCTGATTATTGTTGCCGGTGCTGACTATGGTCAGGGGTCATCCCGTGACTGGGCCGCCAAAGGTGTGCGTCTGGCCGGTGTTGAAGCCATTGCGGCAGAAGGTTTTGAGCGTATTCACCGGACTAACCTGATCGGTATGGGCGTGCTGCCACTGGAATTCAAACCGGGCACCACGCGTAAAACACTACAGCTGGACGGTACGGAAACCTACGATGTCGTTGGTGATCTCAGTCCACGTTGCGACGTAACCCTGGTTATCACCCGTAAAAACGGTGAAGCCGTGCAGGTGCCGATGACCTGTCGCCTGGATACCGCCGCGGAGGTTCAGGTATACAACGCCGGCGGTGTGCTGCAGAAGTTTGCTCAGGATTTCCTTGAGGAAAAATAAGCGCAGCAGCCTTGGTTAAGGGCGGGCAATGCCCGCCTTTTTTACAGCGACTAACAGGGAGTTTATTGCCTCCCTTTGTACGTTAAGAGAGATTGATTATGTCCAGCGTACCTCAGATTAAAATTCCGGCGACTTATATGCGCGGTGGTACATCCAAAGGGGTTTTTTTCAGCCTCACGGATCTGCCTCAGGCGGCTCAGGTGCCGGGGGAAGCACGCGATAAAATCCTGCTGCGCGTTATCGGCAGTCCCGATCCTTACGGTCAGCAGATCGACGGCATGGGCGGGGCGACATCGAGTACGTCAAAAACCGTTATTCTGGCGAAAAGCGAAAAAGAAAATCACGACGTTGATTATCTTTTTGGCCAGGTGGCGATCAATAAACCTTTTGTCGACTGGTCCGGCAACTGTGGCAACCTGACAGCTGCTGTCGGCGCTTTTGCCATCAGCAAAGGCCTGGTGGATGCTGATAAGATTCCACAGAACGGTATCTGTACCGTCCGCATCTGGCAGAAAAATATTCAGAAAACCATTATTGCCCACGTTCCGGTCACCAATGGTGAGGTTCAGGAAACCGGTGATTTCGAACTGGACGGCGTTACTTTTCCGGCCGCAGAAGTGGTGATTGAATTTATGGATCCAGCCGATGGCGAAGGCTCCATGTTTCCCACCGGCAACCTGGTCGATGATCTCGACGTTCCCGGCATCGGCACTTTCAAAGCGACCATGATCAATGCAGGTATTCCGACAATTTTCGTCAATGCTGCCGACATTGGTTATCAGGGAACTGAGCTGCAGAAAGATCTGAATTCAGATACAGAAGCGCTGGCGAAATTTGAAACCATGCGCGCTTATGGCGCGGTAAAAATGGGTCTGATAGCCGATATTGCCGAGGCGGCTGAACGCCAGCACACGCCCAAGATTGCCTTTGTTGCACCAGCGACAGACTATGAAGCATCCAGCGGCAAACAGATTGCTTCCGCTGATATCGATCTGTGTGTACGGGCACTGTCCATGGGTAAGCTGCATCACGCCATGATGGGAACCGCATCGGTAGCCATTGCCACTGCGGCGGCGGTACCGGGAACCCTGGTTAATCTGGCCGCCGGTGGTGGCGAACGGGATGCAGTAACCTTCGGTCACCCGTCAGGTACCCTGCGGGTCGGCGCAGCGGCCGCAGAAGTTAACGGTGAATGGACCGCTAAAAAAGCCGTGATGAGCCGTAGTGCCCGGGTCATTATGGAAGGTAATGTACGCATTCCTGGTGACACATTCTGAAAGCCTGATATTTTACGGGCATAAAAAAACCGGCAATTGCCGGTTTTTTTATGCCCGCTTACCGTAACTAACCATCAGAAGGAAGGGACGGAGCGGTTAAATGAGCCACCGGAGTGGCCCGGTTTGTTACTGACGGCTGGTTTCTGCCTCGGCAGACTTTTCACCTTCAGTTGCCGGTTTGCTTTCACTGTCAGCGGCAGGTGCTTCTTCAGCGGGCGCTGCTGCCTGCTCTGCAACAACCGCTTTGGCCGGAGCAGTCTCTTCCTCGGCGATATCACCATTGTTACGCGGATCATTGGCAACCCGGCCGGCAGGGCGACGGCGACGTGAGCGACGGGCGCCACGGTCATTACCGCCGGTCGTGGTGGAAACTTCTTCCTGAGAAGTTTTTACACCAGCAGGTTCGGTCGCTTTTTCTTCCTCCACCGGAACTTCATTGCTGACGGCAGATGTTGACTCAGCCTCAGACACGTCCGAGGTTTTTGCCTGTGGCGCTTCAGCGGCGTCTGCGGCTGGCGTTGCCTCTTCCTGTGTCTGTGCAGGTTTCTCAGCTTTTGCCGGGGCAGTCTGTTCCGCTGCTGGCGCGGTTGCGGCGATGACAACATCCGTCTTTTCGCTGGCCGGTGCTTCAGCAGCCGGAGACTCGGCTACAGCTGCTGATGCTTCCGTGTCAGCGGTTGCCGGTCTGCGATCACCGGCTTTGTCCGCTGCCTTTTCCTTTTGCTGTGGCTCGTCAGCCGTTTCACGGGTTGCTTCAGTCTGCTCAGCAGGCTTGCGCTCATTGCGGCTGCGGCGGGAGCGGCGTGAACGGCGGCTGGATTTTTCACCATCCGCAGCATCCTGCGCGGTATCAGCAGTCGGTGCTTTCTCAGCAGTCGGTGCTTTCTCAGCAGTCGGTGCTTTCTCAGCAGTCGGTGCTTTCCCGGCAGCTTCTGGCTTGGTTTCAGTGGCTGCGTTTGACGCTGCTTCTGCCTCAGGTGCTCCGGTTGCCGTCGCTTCAGACTTTCTGTCGTCTTCTGCACCGGTTTTCAGTGGCTGTTCACTGCGGTTGCTGCGGCGTGAACGGCGTGAGCGGCGGCCTTCTTTGTTCTGTTCGGTTGCCGCTTCTTTACTGTCTTCTGCTTTAATCCGTGACTGAACCTGTTTCTGCTCATCGGTTACAACGGTTTCTTCACGCGGGCGTTCCTTACGCGGAGGGCGGCCTTTTGAGCGGTCGCGGCGCGGAGCCTTAGGTGTATCATTATTGTCTGCAGATTCCTGAGCCTGGTTGCTGGCTGAGCGGTTATCCTGCTGCTTTTCGGCAGGGTTGCGCTCATTACGGTCTCCGCGATCATTGCGGCGGTTATTACGGCTGCGGCTATTGCCGCCTTCGCTACGCTCATTGCGTTCGCCGCGGTCATTACGATCGCTGCTGCGCTGACCGTTGCTGTTACGCTCTTTGCGCTCAGTATTACGTTCTTTGCGCTCAGTGTTGCGCTGACGGTTCTGCGGTTTTGCGGCGGCCGGTTTTTCTTTGACGACCGGCTGTTTCTCTTCAACCTTGTCGCCGCCTTCGAACAGAGTGCTCAGTGCACTGCTGATTTTGGACCAGAAACCGGAGCTGGATTCGCTGGCTGCGGCCGCGTTGACCGCTTTAGCCGGAACAACCGCCGGAGCCGGAGTTGTGTGCGCAACAGCTTTCACTGCCGCCTGCTGGACCGGGCTGGTTTCACGCACGGGCAGGTCAATGCCGTACTCCACTTCATCTTCATCAAAACGGTGCTCATAGCTGACCTCACCGATCAGGGAGTCATCCTGACGCAGACGCAGAACTTCGTAGTGCGGGGTTTCCATGGATGGATTCGGCAGCACAACCACGCGTACACCATTACGCTGTTCGATGCCCGCAATCAGAGCGCGCTTTTCGTTCAGCAGGAAAGTACCCACAGGAACCGGAACCACGGCACGCACCTGGCCGGTATTTTCCTTGGCAGCTTCTTCTTCAATCAGGCGCAGGATAGACAGGCCGGTAGACTGAATGTCGCGGATAACGCCGGTACCGTTACAACGCGGACAGACATGCCCACTGGTTTCTTCCAGTGATGGGCGCAGGCGCTGGCGCGACATTTCCATCAGACCGAAGCGGGAGATGCGACCGACCTGAACACGGGCCCGATCGACTTCGAGTGCTTTTTTCAGGCGG
Organism: Pseudomonadales bacterium; assembly: GCA_963682115.1. Lineage (GTDB taxonomy): Bacteria > Pseudomonadota > Gammaproteobacteria > Pseudomonadales > Oceanobacteraceae > Venatoribacter. Next base: position 3,809,871 of record OY821639.1, read on the forward strand.
CTTTCAACTTCACGCTGATTTTTGTTGGACAGCATATCAATAAAGTCGATAACCACCAGACCACCCATGTCGCGCAGGCGCAGCTGGCGGGCAATCTCATCGGCCGCTTCCACGTTGGTGTTCAGTGCCGTTTCTTCGATATCGGAGCCTTTGGTGGCGCGGGCGGAGTTAATATCAATGGAAATCAGCGCTTCCGTCGGGTCAATCACAATGGAACCGCCCGACGGCAGCTTCACTTCACGCTGGAAGGCGCTTTCGATCTGGCTTTCGATCTGATAGCGGTTGAACAGCGGCACGCTGTCGGTGTAGCGCTTAAACTTATTCTGGTAGTACGGCATCACCTGCTGTACGAAAGCCAGAGCTTCGTTGTAGGCCGCATCCGTATCAATCAGCACCTCACCCACATCCTGACGCAGGTAGTCACGGATAGCGCGGATAATGACATTGGACTCCTGCAGCAGCAGGCAGGGGGCAGGGCGCTCATCGGCGGCACGCTGAATCGCATCCCACAGCTGCACCAGATAATCCAGATCCCACTGCAGCTCTTCCGCGGTACGGCCAATGCCGGCGGTGCGTACGATAACGCCCATTTTGTCCGGCACGGTGACGCCCTTCATGGCTTCCCGCAGCTCTGTGCGCTCATCACCTTCAATGCGGCGGGAAATACCACCAGCGCGCGGGTTATTCGGCATCAGTACCAGATAACGACCGGCCAGGCTGACCTGGGTGGTCAGTGCAGCACCTTTATTGCCACGCTCTTCTTTATCGACCTGAACGATAACTTCCTGACCTTCGCGCAGAACATCTTTGATGTTGATGCGGCCGGGACCCGGATCTTTAACGAAGTATTCGCGGGCGATTTCTTTCAGTGGCAGAAAGCCATGGCGCTCTGCGCCGAAATCAACAAAGGCGGCTTCAAGACTGGGCTCAATACGGGTGATCTTGCCCTTGTAGACGTTGGATTTTTTTTGTTCGCGTGAGCCGGATTCAATATCCAGGTCATACAATTTCTGGCCATCGACCAGTGCTACGCGCAACTCTTCAGACTGAGTCGCGTTGATAAGCATTCTTTTCATGCTGTACGTTTTGCTCGTTGAGGCAACGCATCAGCTGGCAATGCCGTATTCCGGCCATTACCAAAATATTTATGGGTGCTTTGCATCAGCTGCCAACGCGCCCGGGCGTCTGGCCTGTCCCGCAGTGGTGCCTCTCGTTTGTCGTGCACCAACACTGTCCATAATTTGATAATGCGAGATTGCCAGCAGATCTTCGCTGCGTGGTTTATCTCACCGGGTGCCTGAAGCCACATTCCGGGCATCAGCACACCGTGTTATTCCTTCAGGAAGAGTTTTATCGGTTACTCATCTTCCTTATACTCTGCCGCTCGGGCAGTTATGGCCTCACCCTGAGGTATCCGGAGGGCTGATACACTATGCTTTCTGGTGCCGGCTCCGGGGGCCGTCGGCGAATATAGCAATATTGCTGACGACCGGCAAATACTGTGTCCAACATTTAAACAGCTCTGTGGCTCTGTACTGATTATGTCCAATCCTTTAGCGGATACCAGTCGGGTGTCGATGGTCCGAGTGACTGCCGACAATGATGGTCAACGCATCGACAACTTCCTCCTGACGACTTTAAAAGGCACGCCTAAATCATTGATATATAGAATAATCCGGAAGGGGGAGGTGCGGGTAAACAAAAAGCGGGTGAAGGCCGACAGTCGCATTCACAACGGCGACGAAGTCAGAATCCCTCCGGTCAGATTGCCGGAGAAGAATGAGACACCGGACGTCTCCGCCAATCTGCGCCAGCTGCTGGAGGATTCCATTCTGTTTGAGGATGCTGGATTGCTGGCTATCAATAAGCCGCACGGACTGGCAGTGCATGGTGGTAGTGGCGTCAGTCTCGGCATGATAGAAGCATTGCGCAAAATCCGGCCACACCACAGCTTTCTGGAGTTGGTTCACCGTCTCGACCGCGACACATCCGGCATAATTCTGGTCGCCAAAAAACGCAGTGTACTGACCGCACTGCAACGCATGCTGGTCAATAAAGCGGGTATCCGCAAGCGCTATCTGGCCATGGTTCATGGTCAGTGGCCGGCACGGATCACCGACATCCGCCTGCCGCTGAAACGCTTTGAACGGCAGTCAGGCGAACGCATGGTTATGGTGGCCGATGATGGCAAACCATCCCATACCCGGACGCGCCTGCTGGCTAACGGGCCGCATTACTCGTTGATTGAAGCAGAACCGGTCACCGGACGTACGCATCAGATCCGGGTACACTGCCTGGCTGAGGGCTTCACTATTGCCGGCGATGAAAAATACTGCGACAAGGCCCAGCAGGCCATCGACAAGAGCCAGGGCGTACGACGACTGTTTCTGCATGCCTGGCAGTTATCTTTCCGCCACCCGGACAGCGGCGAGCAGCTGACGCTGAGCGCCAGACCGGATGAAGAATTTACCGGGATGCTGAAAAAGGCAGGGTGCTATGCCGGATTCTGAACAGACATTCAGACTGATTATTTTTGACTGGGACGGAACCCTGGTTGACTCCACGCAACGGATTGTTGACAGCATGCAGCGCGCAGCGGCCGAGGTCGGACTGCCACAGGTTCCGGATGCAGCCATTCAGAATATTATCGGCCTCGGCCTGCCTGAGGCTCTGCAGGCTGTATGGCCGGTTATTACGTCAGAGCAACTGGAGGCCATGCGCACAGTGTATGCGGGGTATTTTGTTTCCGGCAGCCAGGTGGCGATGGACTTTTTTCCGGGCGCCCGGGAGATGCTGACTGATCTGCTGAATCGTGGTTACCTGCTGGCCGTTGCTACCGGCAAAAGCCGCAAAGGACTCGATCGCATGCTGCACGACCTGAAAGTGGGTCATCTGTTTGCTGCAACCCGCTGCGCCGATGAAACCCGCTCAAAACCTGATCCGCTGATGCTGCGGGAGCTGCTCTCTGAGCTCAGCATTGCAGCCGGCGAAGCGGTGATGGTAGGGGATACGACCTACGACCTGGAGATGGCGGCCGCCGCAGGCGTTGCATCCATTGCCATGGGGCATGGTGCACACGATGACGACCAGCTGCTTGCTTGTGGCCCTCTGGCCATCTGTCATAGCATTGAGCAACTTTTTAACCGGATCATCAATAATGGATAACCAACATCAGAATCAGAACACCTCCGGCCGCCCGGCTGACGACAGCAAGGAATGGAAGCTGATCGAAAAGGTCCTGATGGACCTGCAGGGCGAGCAGAAGCGTTCCCGGCGCTGGGGTATCTTCTTCAAAAGCCTGACCTTTCTGTACCTGTTCGCACTGTTGTGGCTGATCCGCCTGCCGGGTGAGCACGGCGGTGATATGCTGCCGGAGTCCGATTACGCAGCAGTGATAGAAGTGAATGGGGTGATTGCGGCCGATGAAGACGCCAATGCTGACATGCTGATTACGGCACTGCGCGATGCTTTTGATGATGAAAAAGCGCGCGGCGTTATCCTGCGCATTAACAGCCCTGGCGGCAGCCCGGTACAGGCCGGTTATATTTATGATGAGATAAAGCGCCTGAAAGAAATCCGGCCGGACTTCCCTGTTTATGCTGTTATCATGGATCTTGGTGCTTCCGGCGCGTATTACATCGCCGCGGCCGCGGATGAGATTTACGCCGACAAAGCCAGCCTGGTGGGCTCTATTGGCGTCGTCGGTTCCGGCTTTGGCTTTACCGGTATTATGGATAAGCTTGGCATCGAGCGCCGTCAGTATACTGCCGGTGAACACAAGGGGTTTCTTGATCCGTTTCAGCCAGAAAAAGAAGACGAGAAAGCTTTCTGGGAAAGCGTTCTCAATGTCACTCACAAGCAGTTTATTGACCAGGTAAAAAAAGGCCGGGGAGATCGCCTTAAAACCGACACGCCAGACCTGTTTTCCGGCCTGGTGTGGTCGGGAGAGCAGGCGCTGGATATCGGCCTGATCGACGGCCTGGCATCCAGCAGCCAGGTGGCGCGTGAGCTGCTCGGTACTGACGAACTGGTGAACTTCACCCGCAAACTCAGCCCATGGGAAGACCTGGTTCAGCGCCTCGGCGCCAGCATGGGGCGGGGATTCGCCACCCTGCTGACCGAGCAAAGCCTGAGGCTGCGTTAAATAATTTTGACAGAGGAGGCAAGCATACCTATTATGTCGCGCACTATGGCAGAGGCTCAGCTCCCGCAGCGCGTCGATGCGTACAAATTAGTTGATAATAATCAACGGTTTAGTGCCAGAATCGATAGCTCTAAGTTATTACGTCTCAGTGATGCAGTTGAACACTGCAGCACTCCTGTTTTCTGCGATATTGAATTTTCGCGCGATCAGGAAGGAAACCGGATAATGTCCGGGAGCTGTCATACACAGGTTGTCATGATCTGTCAGCGTTGTCTGGGTGAAGTCAGCCTCGACATTGACAGCAGCTTTGAGCTGGGACTTGTGTTTAATGATGAGCAGGCCCGACAGTTGCCTCGGCGACTGGAACCTGCGGAACTGGATGAACAGGGGCAGCTTGATCTGTGGACTGTGGTCGAAGACGAAGTGCTGCTGGCACTGCCACCTTTCCCGACTCACAGCGAAGATGAATGCCAGTTGTTACAGACAGAGAGCGAGCCCGAGCCTGAAACAACAGATTCAGACGAAAAGCGGCCTAACCCGTTTGACGTTTTAGCTCAGCTTAAACAGAAATAGCGATTATTTAGGAGCCTAAAATGGCGGTTCAGCAAAACAAAGTGACTCGTTCCAAGCGTGGCATGCGTCGTTCTCACGATGCGCTGGATACAGATGCAGTAGCACTGACTACCGATTCTACTTCCGGTGAAACCCACCGTCGTCACCACGTAACACCAGACGGTTTTTACCGCGGTAAGAAAGTCGTGGAGACCGGCAACGACTGATATGTTTACCTACGCGGTAGATGTAATGGGCGGGGACTTAGGTCCCCGCGTTGCGTTTAAGGCCTGCCGGAAATTTCTCCGCTTCCGCCGGGATGTCAGCCTGATTATCGCTATCACGCCCGAACTGGAGCCGGAAGCCCGCTCTTTCTTCCCTGACCGCCATCCGGCCGTCCGCCTGTTGGTCTGCGACAGCGTGATCCATATGAATGACAAGCCATCACAGATGCTGCGCAAAGGTCTGGGCAGCACCATGGCAGGCGCCCTGCGCGAATACCATGCAGGTCGCGCACAGGGCATGATCTCTGCCGGCAACACCGGCGCCCTGATGGTTCTTGCCCGTCATATCCTGGGAACCCTGCCCGGAATAGATCGCCCGGCACTGGCAACCACACTGCCGACCCGCAGCAAGCCTCTGCTGATGCTTGATCTGGGCGCCAATCTTGAAGTCGACAACCAGCAATTAGTGCAGTTTGCCGCCCTTGGTGCCGGTTGGTGCATGACGCTCGGCAATCTGACCCCAAAAGTGGGCCTGCTCAATGTCGGGCGTGAGTCCGCCAAGGGGACCGGATGCATCCGTCAGGCTGCCGAAACCCTGCAGGCAACCATGCCGGATCTGTATGCCGGCTTCTGTGAGGGGGACGATCTCTACCGGGGGGAACTGGACGTACTGGTCACCAATGGTTTTGCCGGCAATATTGCCCTCAAGGTCAGCGAAGGGTTATCTGACTGGCTGCAGGAGCTGTTTTACCGTGAATTCCGCAATCACTGGTTTATGCGCTGGTTTGCCTGGTTATGGCTGCCGGCCGTCAGACACATTGAGCAGCGCATTTCTCCGGCCCGCCATGGCGGCGCACTACTGCTGGGACTGAAAGGAGTGGTGGTTAAGACCCATGGCAAATCCGATGCCCGGACCTTCCGCTATGCGTTGCGCTACCTGCACCAGAAAGCCCAGCATTTTGATGCTGAAAAGCTGACTGAATACCTCGAAAAATTTCAGCAGATGCCGCCAGAACGGTCCAATATGTGAAACTGATTCAATAATATTGTGCATTGTTGACTATTTATTGTAACAATTCACCTCCATAGTATGTGCCCGGTTTCCGGCCGGATCACATTCCGGAACGACGGAACACCACAACCTCAGAAATTAAGGGTAACTGAATGACAGATGTAATCGCATTCTTCCCCGGTCAGGGCGCTCAGCATACCGGTATGCTCGGCGATCTGGCTGCTGAATATCCACAGGTTAAAGACACCTTCACCGAAGCGTCCGACGCCATCGGTCAGGATCTGTGGCAGCTGGCGCAGGAAGGTCCGGCTGAAACACTGAATCTTACTTACAACACCCAGCCAGCGCTGCTGACGGCCAGTGTTGCCCTGTGGCGTATTGTGACGGCGGAATGTCCGGCTATGGCAGTCAAGGCTGGCGCCGGACATTCGCTGGGCGAATACTCTGCTCTGGTTGCCGCAGATGCGGTGGATTTTGCCGATGCGGTACGCCTGGTGAAAAAGCGCGGCGAACTGATGGATGCTGCAGTACCGGCGGGCCAGGGCGGCATGGCCGCGGTACTGGGTCTGGATGAAGCACAGATCCGTACCGTCTGTGAAGAAGCATCAGCTGCTGGCGTGGTTGAGCCCGCCAATTTCAACGCTCCGGGCCAGATTGTTATCGCCGGCGCGATGGCCGGCATTGAAAAAGCCGTTGAACTGGCCAAGGCCGCAGGCGCCAAACGGGCACTGCCACTGGCTGTCTCCGGCCCATTTCACTCCAGCCTGATGAAAGCCGCAGCAGAAGAATTTGGCAAGGCGCTGAGTGATGTCAGCTTCCGCGCACCGGAATTTCCGGTTTACCATAACGCTGACAACGACAGCGCGACGCTGGCGGAGATTCCGTCACGCCTGCTGGCACAACTTTACAGTCCGGTTAACTGGACCGGTGCTGTACAGGCCTGCCGCGGCGCGGCAGATCTTGCCGTGGAATTCGGCCCCGGCAAAGTGCTGGCCGGCCTTAATAAGCGTATCGACAAAACGCTGACCACTCAGACAACAGGGGATACGGCTGCCGTTGCAGCTGTTATTGCTCTGATTCAGGGATCCTGATATGACCGACAAAACTCTGGCTTTGGTTACCGGCGCGTCACGTGGCATCGGGCGCGCCATTGCTGAACGACTGGCCAGCGATGGCTACCGCGTAATCGGCACAGCAACCAGTGAATCCGGTGCTGCTGCCGTACGTGAAACCCTGCAGTCTGTCGCTGCCGACAATGACGCCATCGTGCTGAACATCGCCGACGCGGCTCAGACTGACGGAGCCCTGAAAGACTTCATTGCTGAATTCGGCGCACCGGGCGTGGTTGTCAATAATGCCGGCATCACCCGTGACAACCTGTTTCTGCGCATGTCAGACGATGAATGGGAGCAGGTCATTAACACCAACTTAAGTGGTGTATTCCGGGTCTGCAAAGCCATGGTAAAACCCATGATCAAGAAGAAAACCGGCGCCATCATTAACGTCAGCTCCATTATCGGCACTACGGGTAATGCCGGGCAGGCCAACTACGCAGCGGCCAAAGCCGGGCTGGAAGGCTTTTCCCGTTCGCTGGCGCAGGAAATCGCCAGTCGCAACATTACCGTCAATTGTGTCGCCCCGGGATTTATTCAAACTGACATGACGGAAATCTTGCCTGAAACGCAAAAAGAAGCCATCCTAGCCACCATTCCGGTCAAGCGCTTCGGACAGGTTGAAGAAATTGCAGGAACTGTTGCCTTTCTGGCCGGTCCTGATGCTAAGTACATTACAGGCCAGACCATTCATGTGAATGGCGGCATGAATATGGGCTGAGGCTGGCAGCAGTCTGCTGACAGTCACCAGGAAACACTGAAACGGTAGGAAATAACCATGAGCAATATTGAAGAACGCGTAAAGAAAATCGTCTGTGAACAACTGGGTGTAAAAGAAGAAGATGTTAAGCCTTCCTCTTCATTTGTTGACGATCTGGGCGCGGACTCTCTGGACACTGTAGAGCTGGTTATGGCTCTGGAAGAAGAATTCGAAACCGAAATCCCTGACGAAGATGCTGAAAAGCTGACCACTGTTCAGGAAGCGATCGATTACATCATCGCTAACCTGTAAGGGTTCAGCGGGGATATAAAAGCCGCCTCTACGGACGCGGCTTTTTTTATGTCTGGTTTAGTGCCTGATGGTTCAGGCAACAGATTACAGATTGGAATGTTATGACTAAAAAACGCGTGGTCATTACCGGGCTGGGGACAGTTAATCCGCTCGGACTTAACGTGGCAGACACCTGGAATGCCATTCTGCAGGGCAAGAGCGGCATCAGCCGGGTAGAACACTTTGATGCCACAGGTTTTGCCACACAGATTTACGGTGGCGTTAAGGATTTCGACGTCAGTGGTGTAATGACAGAGAAAGAGGCGCGCAAAATCGACCTCTTTATTCAATACGCCATGGTGGCTGCCAGTCAGGCATTGGCCGATGCCGGCCTGAGCGATAACTATGATCCGGATCGTGCCGGTGTTGCTGTCGGCTCTGGCATCGGCGGCCTTACCACCATCGAAGCCAATCATCAGCAACTGCTGAAAAGCGGACCGCGCCGGGTGTCGCCTTTCCTGGTGCCTGGCTCGGTGGTTAATATGGCGGCCGGCAACATTGCCATTGCGCACAATCTGCGCGGGCCTAATTTTGCCATCACCACCGCCTGCACCACAGGTACCCATAACATTGGTTACGCGGCGCGCACCATCGCTTATGGTGATGCTGATATCATGCTTGCCGGTGGTTCCGAGAAAGGTTCCAGCGCACTCGGCATGGCCGGGTTCGCCGCGGCGCGGGCGATGAGCACCCGTAATGATGAACCGGAAAAAGCCAGCCGTCCGTGGGATAAAGAACGGGATGGCTTTGTGCTCGGTGATGGCGCCGCGGTACTGGTACTTGAATCACTGGAGCATGCCCTGGCGCGAGGTGCGACCATCTACGCTGAGCTGTCAGGTCTCGGTCTGAGCGATGATGCCCACCACATCACCAGCCCGCCGGAAAGCGGCGAGGGTGCAGAAAAGGCCATGGCCAATGCTCTGCGTGATGCCGGTCTGCAGCCGCAGGATATTGATTACATCAATGCCCATGGCACCTCGACCCAGGTTGGCGACATTGCTGAAACCCGGGCCGTTAAATCCCTGTTCGGTGATCACGCCGGCAAGCTGGCCATCTCATCCACCAAATCCATGACCGGACACCTGCTGGGTGCCGCCGGGGCTCTGGAAGGCATGATTTCAGTGCTGGCCATCCGTGATGGTGTTGCTCCGCCAACCATCAATCTGGATAACCCGGATGACGGTTGCGATCTGGATTACGTGCCGCACAGCGCCCGCAGGATGGATATCCGCGCAGTCATTTCCAACTCCTTCGGATTTGGCGGAACCAACGGCACTCTGCTGTTTACCCGCTACGATGACTGATACGGCACAGCGCTACACCCCGGCCAGCGGCTGGCAACCAGCGGCCGGCTGGCCGGCGGCTGACCGCGCACTGAACTACGGCGACGGCCTGTTTGAAACCTTCCGTTTCTCGCCGGCAGGGGAAATCCCGCTCTGGCGCTACCACCGCCAGCGCCTCCGTCACGGGCTTGTGGCGCTGGATTTTCCGCTGCAGACGGCTGCCCTGATTGAAGACGCCATAACGACTCTGCGCCCGCAGACCTCCGCCGGCAAGCTGCTTATCAGCCGAGGCAGTGGCCCACGTGGTTACCTGCCGCCGTCAGAACCTGAGGTGCAGATCCTGTTTCAGCCCTTTACTGCGCCGTCCTGGGCGGCAGAACGCCTGCCGCAGGGGATGGCCTGTGAGTTCAGCGAAGTCCAGCTGGCAGCGCAGCCGCTGCTGGCCGGTTTCAAACATCTGAACCGGCTGGAGCAGGTGCTGGCCCGCAACCGTTTTCCGGCTCATTGCCATGAAGTCATCATGACCGATATGGATGACTGGGTGATTGAAGGCTGCATGAGCAATCTGCTGCTGCTCGAAGGGGGTCAGTGGCTGACGCCGGATCTGTCACGCTGCGGCGTGAATGGTGTTGTCCGCCGTTGGCTGCAGGACAGACTGGACGTCAGCGAGGCTGCCGTAGAGCGTGATCGCCTGCTCAAAGCCGACGCGCTGTTACTGTGTAATACCCTGAATGGCATTTCAGCGGTTCAATCTGTGGCATCACGCAAGTATCATCTGCACCCCTCGATAGCAGAATTGCAGCAGCAGTTTCAGGAGCAGTTTGCGTGAAATGGCTTTTCAGGCTCGGCGCGGGTCTGGTGTTTATTCTGATTGTTCTGGCCGCCGCCCTGTGGCAACTGCCAAATAACAATCAGGAAACCGTCCGTATTGAAATTCACCAGGGCGACACTCTGAGTGCTCTGGCGCGTCAGTGGCAACAGGATGACTGGCTGCCATCGGCCTTATTGCTGCGTGTCCAGGCGCGCATTACCGGCCAGGGACGGGTGCTGCGCCGCGGCGAATTTGATGTTCCGCCGGGCCTGAGCGGTCCGCAGTTGCTGAGCTATCTGGCGTCTGCCACCCCGGTCAGTTACCGCGTAAGCCTGATTGAAGGGCATGATCTGCGCGAAGCGCTGCAGGCGCTGCAGGAGGCAACCCGGCTGGAGCAGGATGTGCAACCGCTGACGCCGGAAACGGTCGCCGCCGAACTGGGCATCAGCGGTAATCCGGAAGGGTGGCTGTACCCGGACACCTACGTCTATCACAGTGGCGACAAGGTCTCCACGCTGCTCTGGCAGGCTTATAAACGGATGCAACAGCAGCTGCAGCAGGCCTGGGATGAACGCGCTGACGACCTGCCTTACGACTCACCGTACCAGGCGCTGATCATGGCCTCCATCGTGGAAAAAGAAACCGGTGCGGTCGCCGAGCGGCCGGTAATCGCCGGCGTATTTGTCCGCCGGTTGCAGAAAAACATGCGCCTGGAAACGGACCCGACGGTCATTTACGGCCTCGGCGCGGATTTCGATGGCAATCTGCGCAAAAAGCACCTGCTTGACCGCTCGAATCCGTATAATACCTACCGCCACAAAGGTCTGCCACCAACGCCGATTGCGCTGGCTGGCCGCGCTGCGTTGGATGCCGCGCTGCACCCGGCCGCGGGCAATGAACTCTATTTTGTGGCCCGCGGCGATGGCAGTCATCAGTTTTCGGCCACGCTGGAAGAACACAACAAAGCCGTGCGTCAGTATCAGATTTACCGCCGTAAGAAAGATTACCGCTCGGCGCCGCCCGCCGGACAGTCACAGGAACCCGCGCAATGACGTCAGCTTCACCCGGACTCTTTATCACCTTTGAAGGGGGAGAGGGCGTCGGCAAATCCACCAATATCAGTTTCTGTGCCGACTGGCTGCGCGCGCGCAGCATTGAAGTGATTGTGACCCGCGAACCCGGCGGCACCCCGATTGCCGAAACCATCCGCGAAAAATTACTGAAGGCCCATCACACAGAAACCATGGACCCGCTGGCCGAACTGCTGCTGATGTTTGCTGCCCGTTCCCAGCACATCCAGAATCTGATCCGTCCGGCACTGGCGCGTGGCTGCTGGGTGCTCTGTGACCGTTTTACCGATTCCACCATTGCCTATCAGGGGTTTGGCCGCCAGCTACCACTGCAGCAGATCACCACGCTTAAAGAATTGGTGCAGCAGGATCTGGAACCGGATTGTACCTTCCTGCTGGAAGCACCACTGGCAGTCGGCATGGGCCGGGCACGCGGGCGGGCCGAAGCCGTTGACCGCTTCGAACAGGAACAGCTCGATTTCTTTGAGCGCGTGCAGCAGGGCTTTGCCTGGCTGGCGCAGCAGGAATCACGCATCCGCCGTATTGATGCCGCCCGGCCACTGAAATCCGTACAGCAACAGCTGCTCACGGAACTACAGACTCTGAGCACGTTATGACGGAATTTCCCTGGCAACAATCGGTATATACCGACCTGGTCCGCCGCCGGCGCAACAGCGGCCTGCCGCATGCACTGCTGCTGACCGGACTGGCCGGCATCGGCAAACATGAGCTGGCGCTGTATACCGCCAAATGGCTACTGTGCCTGCGGGACGGCGACGAAGCCTGCGGCCAGTGCCACAGCTGTCTGCTGTGGAATGCCGGCACACACCCGGACTTTCTGCTCTGCCAGCCGGAAGATGGCTCCCGCCAGATCCGGATTGAGGCCATCCGCCGGGTAAATGATTTTCTGGCGCAGACGCCGCAGATCAGCCGCTGCCAGGTGGTCAGTCTGCGGCCGGTGGAGGTGATGAACACCAATTCCGCCAACGCGTTGCTGAAAACCCTGGAAGAGCCCGCCGGCGAGAGTTACCTGCTGCTGGAAACCGAGCGTTTCGGCTCGGTACTGCCAACCATCCGCAGCCGCTGTCAGCGTATTACCCTTAATCCGCCCGCGGCAGATGAGTCGCTGCAATGGCTGGCAGCACAGGGCTACAGTGCAGAGCAGGCTGAACCGGCACTGCGTCTGAATCACGGCGCACCACTGAAAGCCCTGAGCTGGCTACGGGGTGAACAGAGCGACCAGCAACAGCGCTGGCTCGAACAACTGCAGCAGTGGACGCGGGGCACAGCGCCACTGCAACTGGTTGCCGAGCAGTGGAGTAAACAGCTGGATCTGCAGGATGTAATGGGCTGGCTGTACAGTTTTCTCAGCGATTGCCTGAAAGCCAATATGGGTATTGCTGATGATCAGCTGATCTACGGGGCTCAGGCCCGGGCCATACTGGGCGGCGCTATGCCCCCGGCGGCAAAGCTGATAACCTTGCACGATCGTGTGAAAGAGATTCTGGCTGCCCTGTTATCCGGCGCAGCCAGCTACAATAAACAATTAGTGATCGAATCCCTGCTGCTTGAGTGGCGGGATCTGGTAAATCCTCAGTGAGACGCGCAGCAGGCCCGTCAGACACTGACACGAGAGGAACGGAGAGGGCTGAATGACAGCTGGAATCGGAGCCCGCAGTGGCATCCTGTCACTGACGATTAAAGACAAATCAGTACTGTACGCTGCCTACATGCCCTTCATTAAGGAAGGCGGCCTGTTTATTCCGACCAACAAGCAATACCAGCTCGGTGATGAAGTTTTCATGCTGCTCAAACTGATGGATGAGCCGGAAAAAATCCCGGTGGCCGGCAAGGTGATATGGATTACGCCCAAGGGCGCCCAAGGGAACAAGGTGGCCGGTATCGGCGTGCAGTTTACCGGTGACGACAATATCGCCCGCGATAAGATTGAAACCTTTCTCGCCGGGGCACTGAAGTCAGACCGTGTCACGCACACCATGTAACACGTCACCGCAAGCAATAAAAAAGAGCGCCAGGGCGCTCTTTTTTATGCCTGCTTTACAGACTGTCGAGCATATATTCCAGTGCGTCCACGGTGTCGTTGAGCACGTCTTCAGTGGTGTGGAAATGTGGCGAAAAACGGATACCCCCACCGCGGTGGGCGCAGATAATGCCGCTGTTCATCAGCATGCGGTACAGCGGTACGCTGTCTTTGTCGATAAAGCGGAAGGTCAGAATGCCGGACGGGCGTTTATTCAGCAGTGGATTGAGAAAAACCGCCCCTTTATCGCCCAGCAGCTCACGCAGATACAGCACATTGGTCACCAGCCGGGTAGCCACCCGGTCCATGCCGACCTCCAGCAACAGTGATGTCGACGCATTCAGAGCTGCGGCACCGAGCATATTCGGGCTGCCGCATTCATAACGCCGCGCATCGGCGGCCGGCTGCCAGTCACGACGATCATAATTTCCCATATCCTCAACCATGTGCCAGCCATATTCTGCTGGCGGCAGCTGCTCCATGATCTGCGGGCGGACATAGAAGAAACCCAGCCCTTCAGGACCGAGCAGCCATTTATGGCCATCCGCCATGGCAAAGTCAGCCTGTATGGCACGCACCGAAAACGGCAGGGCACCAACAGCCTGAATCGCATCGACGCAGAACAGCACGCCGGCCTGACGGCAGGCATCGCCAAGGGTAACCAGATCCAGCATCAGGCCACTGGCATACTGCACCGCACTGACCGACACCAGCTTTGGCTTCTGAGCGATGGCGGCCAGCAGTTCCGCTTCCGGCGCATCCCACGGCAGTGCCACTTCCACGATGCGCACGCCGCGCCGGCGCAGAGACTCCCAGACGATGCGGTTGGAGGGGAATTCCTGATCACTGATCACCACGACATCGCCTGCCTGCCAGTCAATGCCGGCAGCCACGAACGACAGGGCTTCGGAGGTGTTTTTCACCAGGGCCACGCTGCCTGGTTCGGCATCAATCAGGGCTTCCAGATTGCGTTTCAGGCTGGCTTCGGTTGCCGTCCACTGCGGATAATGGCTGGCGCCCAGTGCAGTGTTTTCTGCGGCAAAATCACTGACTGCACGCCGTGAGCGTTCCGGCCAGGGCGCCACAGCGGCATGATTAAGATAAAGACATTCATCGTTCACCGGAAATTCGGCGGCGATCAACTCAGATTCTGCTTGTGTCATAGTAATTCCTGAAATAAACCGGCACAGTCTGTTCCGCTTTGTATGAAAACCCGCTGACCGCGATGGTTCTAGCTGTGAATGACAACTGTTACCATAGGCTCAACTGAAGCCTTAATGAAAGCAGAGAGCGTATGTCATCATCCAGTGCTTTTCGCCATCTGGGGAATACCCGGGTTGAATCCCTGAATATCGAAATCCAGCATTACGAACATATTGCCACCGGTGCCGTGCATTACCACCTGGCCACCGATCACGATGAAAAAGCCTTTATGGTCGCGGTGCGCACCATGCCGCACGACTCCACCGGCGTTGCCCATATTCTTGAACACACCGTGTTGTGTGGTTCAGAAAAGTACCCGGTGCGCGATCCCTTCTTTATGATGACGCGCCGCTCGCTGAATACCTTCATGAATGCCATGACCAGCAGCGACTGGACGGCTTACCCGTTTGCCTCGCAGAACGACAAAGACTTCAACAACCTGCTCGATGTGTATCTCGATGCGGTATTTTTCTCCCGTCTCGACGAACTCGATTTCCGGCAGGAAGGTCACCGCATTGAATTCAGCGAAGAGGGCAACCCGGATTCGCCGCTGGAATACAAAGGCGTCGTCTTCAATGAAATGAAAGGCGCCATGTCCTCCACCGTCAGCCAGTTATGGCAGGGAATCAGCGCTTATCTGTTTCCGACCACCACTTACCACTACAACAGCGGCGGTGATCCGGCGGCCATCACCGATCTGAGCTATGAACAGCTGCTGGATTTCTACCGCACGCATTACCACCCCAGCAACGCCATCTTTATGACCTTCGGCAAACTGGATGTGGCGGAGCTGCAGAACAAGCTGGAAAGTGCAGCGCTGAGCCGTTTTGAACGCCAGGATAAACAATGGCGCGTAGAGCCGGAAAAACGCTACGCCGCCCCCATCGCCGTCGAGCAGGCCTATGGCCTCGACAGTGATGACCTGTCTGCCGCCACGCACCATGTGGTTGGCTGGCTGCTGGGCGAATCCACCGATCTGGATGAGCAGCTGGAGGCCCATCTGGTCAGCCAGGTACTGCTCGACAACAGTGCTTCACCATTGCGCCGGGCACTGGAAGAAACCGACCTCGGCGGCTCACCGTCGCCGCTCTGCGGACTGGAGGATTCCAACCGGGAAATGAGTTTTATGTGCGGCATCGAAGGCAGTGAGCCGGAACACGCGCAGGCGGTGGAACAGCTGATTCTCGACACCCTGCAGCAGGTTGCCGATGAGGGCGTTGATCAGGGCATGATTGATGCCGCGCTGCATCAGCTGGAACTGCATCAGCGTGAAATCGGTGGTGATCATTACCCTTATGGCCTGCAGCTGATTTTCAACTCCATTGCCGCGGCCACTCATTATGGCGATCCGGCCGGCCTGCTCAATCTCGATCCGGCACTGGAACGTCTGCGCGAAAAAGCCGCCCAGCCCGACTTTATGCAACAGGCTGTCCGCCGTCTGCTGCTGAATAACCGCCACCGCGTACGCTTCACGCTGCGTCCGGACAATGGCGTCAACGCTGAGATGAAACGGCTGGAAGAGCAGCGTCTGGCAACCATCTGCGCGGCACTGTCAGATACGGACAAACAGGCCGTACTCGATCAGGCCGAGGCGCTCAAGGCGCGCCAGACGCAGGAAGATGATCCGGGACTGCTGCCACAGGTAACGCTCGATGATGTCCGTCCGGACGTCAGTTATGTGGCCGCCAGCGCAACCTTTGACGCTGGCCTGCCGGCCACCGAATACGTTACCGGCACCAACGGCCTGATTTATCAGCAACTGCTGCTGGATCTGCCGGCCTTCAGCCGCGAACAGATGACCTGGCTGCCGTTTATGACCCAGAGCTGGACCGAAGTCGGTGCCGCTGGTCACGATTATCTGCATCAGCAGCAGAAACAGACCGCCATCGTCGGCAGCCTGAGTGCCTATGCCAGCATCAAAGGCAGCGTGGCCGACTGTAACGCCCTGCGGGGCTATCTGGTCATGAGTGGTAAGGCGCTGACACCCAGTGCAGACGACTTTTCGGCCCTGATCCGCGAAACCTGGGAGCAGGCCGATTTCTCGGAATCTGCGCGCCTGCATGATCTGCTGAAACAGGCGAAATCACGCCGCGAGCAGGGCATTACTGGCAGCGGCCATAGCCTGGCCATGTCGCTGGCGGCAGCAAAACTGAATGCGGCGGCGCACATCGCCAATGATCTGGTTGGCCTGCCACAGGTTAAACGCCTGAAAGAACGCGCACAGAAAGCGCAGCAGGATGGTCCGGAGTTCCTCTCCGCGACACTGACCGATCTCTACCGTTACATTCAGGCCCCGCAGGAAGCTCTGCTGGTGCACGATG
Organism: Pseudomonadales bacterium; assembly: GCA_963682115.1. Taxonomy (GTDB): domain Bacteria; phylum Pseudomonadota; class Gammaproteobacteria; order Pseudomonadales; family Oceanobacteraceae; genus Venatoribacter. The sequence continues at coordinate 3,826,695 of OY821639.1, forward strand.
AACACGGCAGCGTGCCGCACCGCAACAGCCTGCAGCAGAGCTGGGCCGGCATCAGCGCCGGCAGCGGTGCAGAACTGCAATGGCAGGCCGCGGATGAGGCCACTTACTGGATGGTCGATTCGCAGGTGAACTTCTGTGCCTGGGCACTGCCGACCGTCACAGTGGATCATCCGGATGCCGCCGCGCTGGCGGTATTGTCCGGTGTGCTGCGCAATGGCTTCCTGCACACCGCCATCCGTGAGCGGGGCGGTGCCTACGGCGCTGGTGCCAGCCAGGATTCAGCACTGGGCTGCTTCAAGTTCTTCTCTTACCGTGACCCGCGTACCGAAGGCACCTTCGATGACTTTGCCGCCTCAGTCGACTGGGTACTGAACAAAACTTCCGGTGACGATCTGGTGGAGCAGTCCGTTCTCGGTCTGATCGGCAGTATGGACCGTCCGGGATCACCGGCCGGTGAAGCCAAACAATACTTCCATATGGACCGTACCGGGCGTACTGCAGCGCTGCGCCAGCAGTTCCGTGAACGTCTGCTGGCGACCCGCTGGGACGACATTCAGTGCGTCACTGCCCGTTATCTGCAGTCCGCAGAAGGAATCCGGGCGGTGGTCGCGCCGCGGGGCACAGAAGACATTGCGGCCAGGCTCGGTCTTAATGCGAACGATTATTAATTTATATCGACCATAAAATGTTGCATAATACGCCACGCGTTCTGGTTCAGCCGCCATTCAGGCGGCTCAGTCAGAATGCTTCATCCTTCAAACCGACAGGAAACACCGGTTATGAAATTCCCGTTCATCGTGGCGGCGCTGCTGCTCAGTCCGGCACTGATGGCCGACAGCCTGAGCGACGGTCAGCGTGCCATCGACAATACTGATGCCGCCGGACAGGCCACTCAGAGTAAGGCAGAAAAGCTCGACAATAAAACCCAGCAGCTGCTGAATGAATACCGCCAGATTCAGGCTGAAGCCGACCAGCTCGCACTGTACAACCGTCAGATGGAAGCCATTATCGGCAACCAGAATGACGAGCTGGATTCACTGGCGCGTCAGATCGATGAAATTGAGCGTACTGAGCGCGGCATTCTGCCATTGATGAGCCACATGCTGGATTCGCTGGAACAGTTTGTCGCCCTCGATACGCCTTTCCTGCCACAGGAACGCACTGCCCGTATCGCACTGCTGCAGGATCTGCTGCTGCGCGCCGATGTCACCACGTCCGAAAAATTCCGCCGCGTCCTCGAAGCCTATCAGGTGGAAGTGGACTACGGCCGCAATATCGAAGCCTACCGCGGCCAGCAGGAGGGGGTTTCTTATGACTTCCTGCGTATCGGCCGCCTGGCACTGTACCGTATCAGCAACGATGGCCAGCAGGCCTGGGTCTGGCACAAAGGACTGGGCGACTGGTTTGCTCTCGACAACGGCTACCTGCGGGATCTGCGCAAAGCGCTGAAAGTGGCTCAACAGACCGCTGCGCCTGAGCTGCTGGTGATTCCGTTACCGACCCCGTCCAGCCTGCAACCGGGAGCTTCCTCATGATCCGCACATTGTGTCTGGCCGCGGTAATGCTGGCCACACCGCTGATTTCACAGGCGGCAGAGAGCACTGATCCGCTGCAGTCCCTGCTGCGCAAAGCAGGTCAGTATCAGTCTTCTGAACAGGCCGTTAACCGCGCCCGGGAGAAAGAATTCCGCGCCGACCTGAACAGTCAGAAGCGCCTGTTGGCCGAAGCCCGGGCGGCACTGAAACGCGAACAGCATCGTGCCGACCGGCTGAAAAACACTTTCGACGATAACGAACAGAAACTCACTGAGCGCGAGGAAGAACTGCGTCTGCGCATGGGCAATCTGGGTGAAATGTTCGGCGTGGTCCGCCAGGTAGCCAGCGATCTCAATACCACACTGGACGACAGCCTTACCCGCGTGGAAATTCCGCAGCGCCGGGCAGACCTGACAAAACTGTCAGAGGCCAAAGAGCTGCCGACCATCCGCGAACTGGAATCCCTGTGGTACACGCTGCAACAGGAAATGACCATCAATGGCAATATTTCCACTTTCTCCAGCGTGGTGATCAACCCACAGGGACAGACTGAAACCCGCACTGTCACCCGTCTCGGGGTTTTCAATGCGGTGGAAGATTCCGGCTATCTGTCATTTGATCCGCAACTGAAAACCCTGCAGGAGCTCGGGCATCAGCCAGCACAGGCCGCCTATATCAGCGACTACCTGAACAGCAGCGACGCGGTGGCACCGTTTGCGCTGGACCCCAGTCGTGGTGCACTGCTGACCATGACGTTGGAAAGCCCGGACATTATGGAACGCATCCGTCAGGGTGCCCTGGTGGGTTACATCATTATCGGACTTGGTATTCTCGGCCTGCTGATCGCCGCCTGGCGTCTGATCGTTCTGGCCGGCATCAGTGCCGGCGTGCGTAAGCAGCAGAAAAACCTGACTCAGCCGGACAGCAACAACCCGCTCGGCCGGGTCCTGAAAAGCTATCAGGATCTGCCCAAGCCAGTGGATGTGGAAGTACTGGAAGCCAGAATGGACGAAGCCGTGCTGCGCGAACTGCCGGCACTGGAACGCGGCCAGACCATCATCAAACTGTTTGCCGGCATTGCACCGCTGCTGGGGCTGCTGGGAACCGTGACCGGCATGATCGCAACCTTTCAGGCCATCACCAATTTCGGCACCGGCGATCCCAAACTGATGGCGGCCGGTATTTCCCAGGCCCTGATCACCACGGTACTGGGCCTGCTGGCGGCCATTCCGCTGCTGCTGGCGCACAACTGGGTGGCCTCGCGCAGCAAAGCGCTGATTCAGTTGCTGGACGAACAGTCCGCCGGGCTGATGGCTGAAGCGCTGGAAACCCATAAGGCACAGGGCAACTGATATGCAGTGGCTGATGGACTTTATGGCGCAGGGTGGTGTGGTGCTGTATTTCATACTAGCACTCAGCATTCTGCTCTGGAGTCTGATTCTGGAGCGCATCTGGTTTCTGCGCATTGAACTGCCGCGAACCAACCGCAGTCTGGCGCAGCAATGGCAACAGCGTTCAGAACACCAGAGCTGGCATGCACGTAAAATCCGCACCGCCTGGCTGAGCCGGCAGAAACAGGCTGCACAGCAGTTTCTGCCCTTTATCGGTATTCTGATTGCGGTCTGCCCGTTGCTCGGATTGCTTGGCACGGTCACCGGCATGATCAAGGTTTTCGACGTGCTGGCCATTACCGGCACCGGTAATGCCCGTGCTATGGCCAATGGCATCTCCATGGCCACCATTCCGACCATGGCCGGTCTGGTGGTTGCGCTGACCGGTATTTTTTTCCGCACCCGGTTCAAACGGCTGAGCGAGCGTGGTGTACACCAGCTGGCCGAATTATTACCGACAGATTAACGGATTTATCTTATGGCACGCCGTCATACAGACAACGAAGCAGATGGTAACGACATCGACATCACGCCGATGCTGGATATCGTTTTTATCATGCTGATCTTTTTTATCGTCACCACATCCTTTGTGAAAGAAAGTGGCGTTACCGTCAGCCGCCCCAGCGCGCAGACCGCTGAAGAGAAAAAGGGCAGTAATATTCTGGTCGCCATCCGCGCCAACGGCGAAATCTGGATTGACCGCCGTGCCATTGATGTACGCGCCGTACGGCCAAATATTGAACGCATGAAAGCCGAAAACCCGGAAGGGGCGGTCATTATTCAGGCGGATGAATTTTCGCCGACTGGTCTGCTGGTCAAGGTTATGGATCAGGTGCGGCTGGCGGGCATCACCAATATTTCTATTTCTGCCGAGGCCGCCAACTGATGAAGCGGCTGGCCATTGCCCTGATCGGCGCCTGCGGCGTCAGTCTGGCGCTGTTCTGGATGATGCACCGTATGGTTTCCGGCCCCGGCGACATGCAGCGCGTCGAGCGTAACCGCGCTGTCATTGATTTTGTACGGCTGCAGGAAGATAGCCGCACCCAGCTGAAAGAACGGCGAAAAAAAGAACCGCCGAAACCGAAAAAGCCGCAACTGCCGAAAGACAGCGTCAGTCAGCAGGACGTCCCCATGCAGCAGATGCCATTCAATATGCCGGATATTTCACCGGACCTGTCGCTGGCACAGACCAATCTGCTCGGCGACGCCGTGGTCGGCATGGGTTTTGGTGACACCGATGTCATTCCGCTGTCACGTCAGCCGGCCGTTTATCCGCAGCGCGCGATACGGCAGAAAATTGAGGGTTACGTTACCGCCCGCCTGGCAATTAATGCCCGGGGTTCGGTTGATGATGTCGAAATTATCGACGCACAACCACGCGGCGTATTTGAGCGCGAAGCCATCCGCGCCCTGTACAAATATAAATTCAAACCCAAAATGGAAGATGGCCGGGCGGTGGCGCAGCAGGCCACGCAGACCATCGAATTCAAACTCGGGGATTAACCATGCGCACACTGACTGCTTTGATTGCATTCATTCTGTGGTCTGTCTCCGTTACGGTTCAGGCGGCCTCCACCAACCTGTCACCCGCTACGTATAACGCCCTGAATGAGATTCAGACGTTTCTCGCGGAAGAGCAGTACGGCGAAGCAGAAGAAGCCCTGCAGGAGCTGGAAGAAGATCTGCGACCCGGTTTTGGACTGGCACTGGCTTATCAGTTACATGGGCAGATGAGTCTGCTGCAGGAGGATCAGCCTCAGGCCCTGAGCTGGTACCGAAAATCGCTGGCCCTGAATGCACTCACCACAGTGCAGGAAATCAACCTGGCAACTACCGTGGCTCAGCTGCAGCTGGCCGACGGTCAGTACCGGCAGATAATTACCGATCTGCAGCCGCGGCTGCAGAAAGCCGAACAGGAAGAACGCGACGCAGCGGCAAAAAAGAAAGACGGCAAAACACAGTTTATCCAGCCGGTTACTTACGTCACACTGGCCGCCGCCCATCAGCTGCTGAAAGAATACGCTTCATCCATCCCGTATCTGCAACAGGCCGTCAGTCGCAGCCGCGCAGACGGCGATACGCCGAAAGAAAACTGGCTGGTGATGCTGATGGCCGCCTATTATCAGACGGAACAATACCGGCAGGCAGCCGCAACGCTGGATGATCTGCTGCGGCTTAATCCGCAGAAAGAAGATTACTGGCAGCAGCAGGCAGCGGTTTATCAGCTGATGAAAAAGCCGGCCAGAGCCCTGCGCACACTGGAGCTGGGCTACGCCGCCGGCTATGTCAGCAAAGCGGACAGCATTATGTTGCTGGTGCAGCTGCTGATTACCCAGAATATTCCGGAACGTGCCGGCCGCCTGCTGCAGGAACACCTCAGCGATAACACGCTGGAGCTGAATGAACGCAACTGGAAGCTGCTGGCGTCGGCCTGGCAACAGGGCAGGGAAAGGGACAAAGCCATTCCCGCGCTGGAAAAAGCGGCGGCATTTATGCAGGACGGCACCTTACTGTTCCGCGCCGCGCGTATGGCCACTCAGGATGCGCATTTCTCTGAGTCACTGCGGCTGACCGAAGCCGCCATCAAAAAAGGCCTGAGCGACAGCGATAAACCGCGCGCGCTGATGCTGGCCGGCAGCGCCGCCTACGAGCTGAAGGATTTTCGTACGGCGCAGCGCTATTTCCAGCAGGCGCTTACCCATGCCGACAGTGCCGGTAACGCCAGAGCCTGGCTGGATTATATTGCCGCTCTGGAAAACTATCCGCTGCCATAATAAAAAACGGGCCTGAGCCCGTTTTTTTACCCACTCATGTTCAGCTGAATTCTGACCAGATCGGTGCATGATCGGACGGCTTTTCCATACCGCGGATATCATAGCTGATACCCGCCGCCGTACATTCGGCATACACAGGCTCGGTGGCCAGAATATGATCAATGCGCAGGCCGCGTTTCGGATCATCATTAAAGCCTTTTGAGCGGTAATCAAACCAGCTGAACTGCTCAGCACTTTCCGGATAATGTTTGCGATAAGTATCTTTCAGCCCCCAGGCGAGCAGATTGTCATACCATGCGCGTTCTTCCGGCAGGAAGCTGCACTTACCGCTTTTCAGCCAGCGTCTGGCGTTGGCTTCGCCGATGCCGATATCGGTATCCGCCGGTGAGATATTCATATCGCCCATCACCAGTACCCGGTCCTGCGGGGTAAAGGTTTCATCCAGATAGCGCATCAGATCGGCATAAAATTTTTCTTTCGCCGGGAATTTAATGTCGTGGTCACGGCTTTCCCCCTGCGGGAAATAACCATTGATCACATTCCATACTTTGCCATCAATCTGATAGCGGGCATGAATCAGGCGTTTCTGGGCATCAACATCATCCCAGGGCCAGCCTTTCTGTACAAATTCTGGGGCTGTTTTACTTAACAGGGCCACGCCGTAATGACTTTTCTGGCCAAAATATTCAACGTGATATCCCAGCCCCTCAATGTCGGCCAGCGGGAACTGTTCATCATGGACTTTGGTTTCCTGCAGGCCAATCACATCCGGGTCCAGCTGGTCACGGATGGCTGCCAGCTGGTGAGGACGGGCACGGACGCCATTGATGTTAAAACTGATAAAAGTCGTCATGTCATTTACTCCGCAATTCAGCGCAGATAATACCAGCCCCGCACGCCGCGGTCAGGTTGGGTTACCACTGTTCAGAATCTGACCGGAAGCAAACCGCCTGCTGTCATTATTCTGGTCAGCGCGTAAGAATGGCTTACACTGCGCCGCCATCTGATTCGCTGACTCCGGGGCCAAAACAATGAAAACTTACCTCACACCGCTCGCGGCCTTGATTGCTGCCACCACATTCCCGGCTGCCGCCGTGGAACTGGATACCCAGCAGGTAACCGGTCAACTGTTTGCACAGCCAGTGGCCGAGCAGGCATTTGCCGTTGAGGTGCTGGAGCGCGCTGATATTGAGCTGTTGCCGGTCAGCAGTCTCGCCGATGCACTGGAGTGGGTGAGTGGGCTGGATGTCCGCCAGCGCGGCAGTGGTGGTACGCAGGTGGATCTGGGTATCCGTGGGGCCGGCTACGAACAGACATTGATTCTGGTCGACGGCGTGCGCCTCAATGACCCGCAAAGCGGGCATCATAATTTCGATATTCCGCTGCTGCTGGAAGACATTGAACGCATTGAAGTCGTGCGTGGCCCCGGTGCTGCTCAGTACGGCCCGAACGGCAATGCCGGGGTCATTAATCTGGTAACCCGCAAGCAGACAGGGCACCGCCAGGCCGGCATTAAACTGGAAGCAGGCAGTAAGGATTACGCCCGCGCGGCACTGGGTCTGGCAAAAAACAACGGCAACTGGCATCACTTTTTCTCGGCCGCCCAGCAGGAGTCGGACACCTATATCAAAGGAGCTGACCTCGACTACGAAACCCAGCAGGGCAATCTGCGCATCGTGCACAGCAACGATTCCCACACCACGGTGGCCTCTTACGGTTATATGGACAAAGCCTTTGGTGCGCAGGGCTTTTACGCCGGCGCCGGCAATCGCGCCAACGAAAACACCATTCAGCGTCATGCTTACCTGACCCACGAACAGCGCTTCAGCCCGGACTCACGCGCCGACGCTGCCATTAACTGGCGCCAGCATGATGACGAGTTCTACTACCTGAATTACGCACCATCCGTGCATCAGACCAACGCCTGGCAGGGGCGGCTGCGCTACCATTTCCGCGACATCATTTCGGCCGGCTACGAATACAACAAAGAAGATATCGACAGTACCTCCATCAGTGGCGGTCAGCATGCACGCGAATACAGCAGTGTGTTCAGCTATGGTCAGTATGATTTCGGCGTTCTGCAGGTGGCCGCCAGCCTGTCCTATCTGGACTACGATGGCGGCGACAGTTATACGCTGCCGGTAATCGGCTTCACGGTGCCACTGGGTCTGCAGCAGCTGTATCTGAATGCCGGCCGGAGCGCACGCGTACCGACCATGAACGATCTCTATCTGAATCAGGCGGCTAACCAGGGCAACCCCGATGTCAAAGCGGAACAGACCGACAGTGCAGAGATCGGCGCACGACTGAATCTGGCCGGCCTGCTGACCCGCGTCGCGCTCTTCCGCCGTGAGACCACCGATGCCATTGATTACACCCGGACCGCTGCTGAACAGCTGGCCGGCAGCGCCTATGTCGCCCGCAACATCGACAGTATTGATACCCGGGGATACGACCTTGAAGTGGATGCCACCGGTTTGCTGGCAGAAAGCGGCTTACAGAAAGCCAGTCTCAGCTACACCCGCCTGATTCAGGATTTCAGCAACCAGTATGCGGAAGCCCGCTACAGCCAGTCGCAGCTCGAACATCAGGCCATTCTCTCACTGGCGTATGAACTGCTGCCCGGACTGAGCGCAACCTCGCTGTACAAATACGAGGTACGCTACGATCAGGCCGGATACCGGCTGTGGGATCTGGGTCTGAAGCAGACCTTTGACCAATGGCACTGGGCGCTGGCGGCCACCAATGTACTGGATGCAGACTATATCGACAGTGGCTACATTGAAGCGCCCGGCACCGCTTACCGTTTCGAAGTCGGTGCCGGGTTCTGACGGCCCTATGTGCGCTCTTCGCGCACATAGGGCAGTCCCAGCGCACCGGGCTGGGACGATGTGCCGGATTTGCCGGCCGCCACCCAGATCATCACCGCCAGTGTGACGGCGTACGGCGTCATAAAAACAAAATACTGTGGCAGGCGGATACCGGATGCCGCCAGCTGCGGGATCAGCGCTTCAATACAGCCGAACAGCACAGCACCGGCCAGCGCCTTCCACGGCGACCAGCGGGCAAAAATTACCAGCGCCACGGCAATCCAGCCACGGCCACCGATCATATTGGCAATCCACATTTTGGTACTCAGCACCGAGATATAAGCACCGGCCAGACCGATCAGGGCCGAGCCAGCCAGAATGGCCAGCAGACGGTAACCGATGACAGGAATACCAACCGAATCCGCTGCCTGCGGATTTTCACCCACCGCCCGCAGACGCAATCCGGGCACAGAACGGAACAGGAACCAGCCGCTCAACAGGAAGATCAGCGGTGTCAGATACACCACAATATTCTGCCGGAACAGTCCGCCGATCAGCGGCAGGTCGGCCAGCAGCCAGGGCGTAATATCCGGCAACCCGGGAACCGGGTGGTTGGTCCAGTCGAGTAGCGTGCCGAGCAGGGCAGACAGGCCCTGACAGAAAAACACCAGCACCAGCCCGGATATCACCTGATTGATGCGCAGCACCAGCACCATAAAAGCAAACAGCAGTGAGACCAGCGCGGTAAAAAACATGGCCGAAAATAACGCAATGGCATTATTGCCGCTGACCAGATAAGTACCGATGCCGGCCAGAGCCCCTATCAGCATCAGGCCTTCTGCACCCAGCGCCAGCACACCGGAGCGTTCGATAATAATCAGCCCGAGTGCTGCCAGCGCAAACGGCAGGGCAAATTCGGGAATATTGCCGATCCAGCTGGAAATAATGTCCATCATTCAGCTCCTGAAGCAATGCGGCGGATGCGGTGGCGGATAAAAAAGTCAGACGATGCAACGCAGATCACCAGAATGGCCTGGATCAGCTGCACCATGGCAAACGGTATCTGGTAAAACACCTGCAGGCTCTGCCCGGCAATAAACAACAGGGCAATCAGCAGCGCAGTGGCAATGGCAGCGAGAGGGTTATTGCGCGCGAGAAAGGCAATCAGAATCCCGGAAAAACCATAGCCGTTATAAAACGAGTGCGTCAGACGGCCTTCCTGGCCGGCGGTGATCATGACCCCGGCCAGTCCGGCCAGTGCTCCGGACATAAGCACGGTAAACAGAATAACGCGGGTAAACGGGATGCCGGTGGCGATGGCTACCGACGGGCTTTTATCGACAAATTTCAGGTACAGTGAGCTGCGTGAAATAACGGTGTACCAGAGAACGACCAGGGAAATCACCAGCGCCAGCGGCACTGACAGGCTGATGCCACTGATCATATCCGGCAGCCGTTCAAATGTTTCGTACTGGGGCGAATAAGGGAAGGCACTCTTCGGATCTTTCCAGCTGCCATACAGAAGATGAAAGAGAAAGTTGGCGGCGATGTAATTAAGCATCAGCGTCGACACAATTTCATTTACCTGCCAGCGGATTTTCAGCGCCACCGGCAGAATTGCCCACGCCAATCCGCCTAACATGCCGGCAATCAGCATACTGACCAGACGCATGGAGGGCGGGCCGATATCAAAAATAGCCACTCCGGTGGCCGCAATGGCACCGAAAATCATCTGTCCTTCAAGGCCCAGATTCCAGAAACGTGCGCGGAATGCCAGGCTGCCGGCAAGACCGACCATAATCAGCGGCGACGCCTGATACAGAACCGATTTCAGACTCTCAGTATCAAGCAGGGTGTAGACAATAAATTCATTCACCAGCTCGCCGGCGGGAACACCAGCGGCCATCAGGATCAGTACGGAAATGACAACGCCAGCTGCCAGCGACGCGGCAATAATCACAGCCTGCCAGTACCAGGCCATTTCCTGTCGCAATTCCAGTGAAAAGCGGCGGGTAAGAAGCGGGGCTTTTATGACATTCTTAAACATGATTCACCATCGCCTGGCCAATTTGCTGACGATCAGCCGGCTGGCTGAACTCTTCGACGATTCTGCCGGCGGACATAACGCCGATGCGGTCGGATAAGGAAATAACTTCGTCCAGATCTTCGCTGATCAGCACCACCGCGGCACCGGCATTGCGTGCTTCGACCAGTTTCTGCCTCACCGCCATACTGGCTTTGACGTCCAGTCCTCGCGACGGACTGTGCACGATGACCAGTGACGGGGTTTTACGGAATTCGCGGGCAATCACCAGTTTCTGCGCATTGCCACCAGACAGCAGTGCTGCTTTCTGACGCAGGGAGCGGACACCCTGCACATCAAAATCCGTCACTGCCTGCGCGGCTTCGGCTTCGATTTTTTTCTTTTTCAGGAACCACAGTGGTCCGTAGTGGCCGCTGAATATTTCTCCCAGAGCATAATTCTCGGCAATCGTCAGTGGGCCGGCGAGGGCAGAGCGGTAACGGTCGGCCGGAATGCAGGCTACGCCACATTCACGGCGGCGGGCGTGGCTCATGGTCAGTAGATTTTTGTCGGTAAACAACACATTGCCTTCTGTGCTCAGTGGCTGCCCCATCAGCGCCGCCGCCAGTTCCGACTGACCATTACCACCAACACCGGCGATACCGTAAATTTCACCCCGGCGGACCTGAAAATTCACGCCGTCCAGAATACGCCGGGCGTGGTTCTGCGCTGCAGTACCCAGGTCGCTGACATCAAGCAGAACATCACCGGCTTCGTGTTCGTCGCGCTGATGGGTTTCGGCAACCGAATCGCCGACCGTCAGCGCCACCAGTTCGTCGGCTGTCACATCCGCCGGTACCAGAGTGCGCACCGTGCGGCCCTGACGCATGACCGTTACCTGATCGGCGTAACGAAACACGTCTTTCATTTTGTGTGTCACCAGAATGACCGCGTTTCCCCGGCGGGCAAAATCGCGGATTTTTTCCAGCAGACTTTCAGATTCTTCGTCCGTCAGTACCGCGGTCGGCTCATCCAGAATAAGAATCCGGGCACCGCCCACCAGGACTTTCAGAATTTCGGCACGCTGTTGCTCGGCAATGGATATTTCATTGATGCGTGCATCCGGGTTGATCTGAAAACCCAACTCAGTGGCTTTATCGCGGATTTTTCCCGCGACTTCGCTGATGCGCCGGCGGTAAGCGCGGGCAGTCAGATTGCCATCCAGGCTGAGGAGAACGTTTTCAGTCACCGAAAAAGGTTCCACCAGCTTGAAATGCTGATGAACCATGCCGATTCCGGCGCGCGCAGCATCACGCGGGCCGGAAAGGCTGACACTGTTATCGTCAACATAAAGCGATCCGGATTCTGGCCCGTAAAGACCGGAAACGATGTTCATCAGAGTGGATTTCCCTGCACCGTTTTCCCCGAGAAGCGCGTGAACCTCCCCCCAGCGGGCAGTAAAACTCACGTCAGAGAGTGCTTTAAATCCATCAAAGGACTTACTGATATGTTCAAGGTGGATCGCGTTATTCTGACTCATTGCTGGGTAATCACTCCATCAATAAACCAGTCCATGCTCCACAGGTCGCCATCACCGATAACCTCACCGGCTTTCGCACGTACAGTGCCATCGCGGTCGCTGATCGGGCCGGCATAAACCTGCAGACTGCCATTCATAATCTGCTCGCGGGCGGCCATAATTTTTGCTTTTTCAGTATCATCAACACCGGAGCCACAGCAGGCGATATCGGTACCGCCTTCAGCCATGGAAAGCAGGGCACCATAAGGTTTGGTGATCCAGTTACCGGCGGCCAGTTTTTTCAGTTCGCTGGCTAGGAAACGATCCCATACCCAGACGGAAGAACACACAGTCGCCTGCGGAGCAAATTCGCGGAAGTCGCGGTGATGGCCGGTGCCCTTGACGCCATTTTCCTGAGCCACAATCTGTGGTGTCGGGGTATCGACGTGCTGACCAATAACATCAGCACCCTGATCAATCAGCGCCTGAGTGGCAGCCCGTTCCTTAGTCGGGTCATTCCACGCACCGGTATAAACCACGGTCAGGGTTGCATCCGGATTCATGTTTTTTGCACCCAGCTCGTAAGCATTGATGGTCCAGTTAACCACGCCGAACGGATTGGCCGCGACAAAGCCCAGTTTACCGGTATCGGATGCCGCAGCGGCGGCCATACCACACAGATACTGACTTTCATAAGTACGACCGTAGAACGACAGCAGGTTAGGGCCATTGGTGGTACCGGACGCGTTCAGAAAAGCGATTTCCGGATATTCCTCCGACAGTTCTTTAAAGGCATCCGAATAACCAAACGCGGTGCCGATAATAACGTTGGCGCCACGCTGAATCAGGCGTTTGGCAGCCGGACGGATGGCAGAGGCTGTTTCCGGCACATTTTCCACGTACTGGATTTTGGTACCCAGTTCTTTTTCCAGCTTGATACGGGCTTCATCAAATGCCTGGGTCCAGCCACCATCATTGCGTGGTGAAATGTAGAGCATGGCAATTTTCATTGGCCCTTTAAGGGTAAATCCTTCTTCTGCGTGGGCAGCTGTGAAACTGACGGCAAAACCGGCCAGCAACACAACGGCGCTGAGTATCATTTTTTTCATCGCTGTTTCCCTGATCATTACATCATGTAGTTAATCCGGAAGACGTTGCCTTCCGGGTCGAGCAGAACGGCCTGATACCAGTTGTAATAGGTAACATTTGGTTCCTTGATCAGAGTTGCTCCTGCGGCGAGGGCTTTGGGAACATACTCATCAACATCGTCTTTGCTGCCGACATCGATATTCAGCAGAAATCTGCAGCCTCTGGTGTCGGCATACTGATCCAGTTTGAGCATTTCGTAAGCATCACTGGCATTGAAACCGATACAGGTTTTACCGGTATCCAGCCCCCGGAAAATAGGGGATTCAATGTCAGGAATTTCCCTGAAACCGAACAGATCACGGTAAAAGCCACTCAGCGCCACGATGTCTTCAGCAAAAATATTGACGTAGGAGAGAGTATTCATCAGGCCACCTCCACACCGCCACCAAAGGTGGTCTGTTTGACGAATTTGGATTTCAGGTGGTCACCGGAGCTGATGGGTTCGTAAAGCGGTTTTTCACCTGCTTTCAGAATACCTGGCAGGCACTCAACAATGGCGTCGTAATTCGGCTGATGGAAGAAAACAATGGATTGCCGCGGTTCTTTGGCCGCTACATCGGCCGGTGGATTAACCACGCGGTGCAGCGTGGAAATCCACTGATCGTTGGTCCAGTTCATCATCAGGTCGCCAATATTGACGACAAACGCACCTTCGACGTAAGGCACATCCACCCATTCGCCTTTCAGGTTTTTGACCTGCAGGCCACCGGGTGAATTATCCGGTTTAACAATGGTCATGCTGCCATAATCAGAATGTGCACCAGCGCGCATCTGGCCGTCTTTGATATCTTCCGGCTTTACCAGTGGGTAACTCAGCGTGCGCAGCATGCTGATTTCTTTGTCGATCTTGTCGTCGAAGTATTGTTCGTCCAGATCCAGCGCCAGGGCAAAAATACGCATAATGGATGCCGCAAGACTGCTCATTGCAGCAAAATATTCGGCGTAAGTTTCTTTAAAACCGGCAATGGATTCAGGCCAGACATTCGGTGCGAAGTGCGGGCCAGCCTCTGCGCCACGGTGATATTCATCATCCGGCACATCGACAGGGCCGATGGAAAAAGATTCTTTCAGATCGCCCGGCGCGGCTTCTTCCAGTGAATAAGATAAGCCTTCTTCCTCCACGGCACTGTAGCCACGCACCATATCGGGATTGGGGCGGTCGACTTGGCGCTTTTCGCTCATCGGCAGGTTAAAGAACTCCCGACTCTGACGATAAATGCGGTCCACCAGCGCCTGTGGAACCTTATGATTGGTAATGACCAGAAAGCCGATATCGCGACAGGCCTGATCGACAGCCTCAGCGACTTTCTGTTTTCCTTCGGGGGTTCCCTCAAAATAAGGGGCGAGATCTATTACCGGAACCTGCTGCAACCTCATGACTGGAGTCCTCATCGTCAGCGGAAAGAAATTTGTCCGGAAATTACCGGCGCAAAACACCGCCAGAGGTCAGCATCATGTATGCCAATCTGGAAATTCTTTTAAGAACAAAGGGTTAGAAAAATACAGCCACAAATATCGGATCAAACGGTCCGTTTGGGAGCGTTTGGTTTAAAAGTGAGCACAATAAAAGAGCAAAAAAGCACCAGTGGCGGCTGTTTTTCAGTCTGGCGTAATGCCACTGAGGATGAGTTTGTAAAGAGTGTCCAGCGCCTCATCAAAAAACGCCGCATCATCCAGGGTCTGAGCACAGACAGCCTGCACCTGAACACTGAAATCAGCGTAGTGCTGTGTTGTCGCCCAGATCGATATCAGCAGGTGATACGGATTAACTTCCAGCAGTTTGCCCTGATTAATCCATTCCCGGATAACGCCGGCTTTGGCATCCACCAGCTCACGCAATGAGGTTTCGAGTTCCGGCAGCAATAAAGGCGCTCCCTGCATCACTTCCATACAGAACAGGCGCGATTCAGCCTGATGGTCGCGTGAAAAACGCAGCTTCTGACGGATGTAATCCTTCAGTGCATCCACGGGTTCCTGCGCGGCAGAGAACTCCGACAGTGGCGTCAGCCACAGCGTCAGCAGTTTCTGCATCACCGACAGATAGAGTTCTTCTTTGGAGCTGAAATAATAGAAGAGGTTGGTTTTGGAAACATCCGCCTGCGAGGCGATCTGATCCATGCTGGCACCGTGCAGACCGTAACGGGAGAACACATCCAGCGCCGCTTTCAGAATGACATCCCGTTTTTTTTCGTTATGCCGCTGCCGCCGGCGAAGTGATTCACTGCTGAGGTTGCGGTCCCCGGATGGTCTGGTTGTTTTTCCTGCCGCTGTCTTTTCCGTCAATGGAATTCCTCCCCGGCAACAAGGCCTGATACCCTCAATAATAACCTGGGAGCAAACAAGAAATATGCCAGATCAGCTATCCTTACGCTCCGTCGCTGCAGGGCGGTTTTCCTGAAAGACAGAAAAACGACCCTCATTCTGACTGTTCAGATGGTGCGCATGAATTTTACTCATGGTGCCTTTCTGGCAGTAGAGCAGGAAACGCGCCTGCGGATACTCACGCAGCAGCTCCGCAACGCGGTTATCCAGATCATAGAAAGGAATGGGCAGCACCGGATTATTGGTCAGCGTCAACGGGGCATCGGCCACTTCCGACGGATGGCGGATGTCGATAATAATATCGCTCAGCGATGGTGTACTGACCATCGCCACCTGATCCAGCCCACTGTCTTCATCATTCAGTACATCATCAATGCGTTCCGTCACCGCATTCGCCAGAGCATCCTCCAGCACCGCAAAATCAAATTTCGCTTCCGCCGCTTCAACTTTGGCCATATCGCCGACCGTAGTCGGATTGACCGAAATCACACCACAGTATTCCGGCATGGTGGCGGCAAAGCTTTCCGTGCCGATGCGGCGGGCGGTGTTGATGATGTCCTGCTTATCCATGGCGGCCAGTGGGCGCAGTACCATGTGTTCAGAAACCTTATCAATCACGGCCAGGTTGGTGATGGTCTGACTGGCGACCTGTGCCACGGCCTCACCGGTCACCAATGCCGGCAGATGCAGCCGGTCGGCCACCCGGGAGGCGGCGCGCAGCATCATACGCTTAAGGACCACACCCATCTGGGCGGTATCCACGTTGGTCAGAATTTCCGTCACCACTTTTTCAAAGGGCACGGTCACGAATTTCACCCGGTGGCTTTCGCTGTAGGTGCTCCACAGATAATGCGACACCTGTTTTACGCCGATTTCATGGGCACTGCCGCCCAGATTGAAGAAGCAGAAGTGGGTTTTCAGGCCACGGCGCGTCATCAGATAACTGGCCACGGTGGAATCAAAGCCACCGGAGATCAGTGACAGTACTTCACCCTGACTGCCCAGTGGGTAGCCGCCCAGGCCTTTGATGGTCTGAGTCACCACCTGCACTTTGTCGTTGCGCAGTTCGGCCTGCACCGTTACTTCAGGCTTGGTCAGCGACACTCCACGGGCGTCGGTTTCCTTCAGGATGCCGCCGCCCATGTAGATTTCCGCCTGATGCGAGGTGAAGTCATGATTGCCGGCACGCTTGATGCGCACACAGAAGGTTTTGCCCGCCACACGCTCGCGGTAGGCGTCCCGGACGCGCTGATAGGCGTCATCAAGGGTGGTGAAGGTGTCTTCGGTAATCTCCAGTGCCGAGGCAATGCCCGGCGTGTGCGACAGGATCTGAATCGCCTCACGCCGCGCCGTATCGTCGTCGCGGTTCACGATCACCACCAGGCTGTCCCAGCGGTTCTGCACGTCGGCTGAAATGCCGTGGCGGCGGAACAGATTCTGCAGATTCTGGCGCAGGATCTTGGTCATCTGCTTGCGCACACTGGTGGACTTGATGGTGATTTCAGGGAACAGCTTGATGACGAATTTCATAGCGGGCTTAAGGTGGAGAAAACGGTGGCGGATTATATAGCAATCCGGCTCCGGCGGCATCCGTCTGACATGCCAGGCCGGGGAAGGGCCGCTTTGTGCCTTATGCCGGCTATGTCAAAAGTACTAAGCAGCAGTCACAGGTAATGAAAGGCAGTGCGGGTCATTTTAATGTCATACACGGGATTCACTCTCACCGAATACCAATAAGACACTGAAGGAGTAGGCTATGACAAAGCGCATTGCATTGGTAACCGGCGGCACCGGCGGTATTGGCACATCCATCTGCAAGACTCTGCACGATGATGGCTATCAGGTGGTTGCCGGCTACTACCATGGAGGAAGCCACGATAAGGCACAGCAATGGCAGGAACAGATGAAGGCAGACGGTTACGGGGTGGCGCTGGCGTTCGGCAACATCCGCGACTGGGAAAGCTGCGAAGCCTGTGTGGACGGTGTGCGCAAGGATTTCGGCACCGTCGACGTACTGGTCAATAATGGCGGCATCACCCGTGATACCACGCTCAAGCGCATGAACCCGGACCAGTGGCACGATGTTATCGAAACCAACCTCACGTCGGTGTTTTATATGACCCGGCTGGTAATCAACGACATGCTGGAGAAAAAGTGGGGGCGCATCATCAACATCTCTTCCATTAATGGTGAAAAAGGCCAGTTCGGCCAGGCCAACTACTCAGCTGCCAAGGCTGGCATGTATGGCTTTACCAAAGCGGTTGCGCAGGAAGTGGCCAACAAAGGCATCACGGTTAACACCGTATCGCCGGGCTATATCGCCACCAGTATGATTATGGACGTACCGGAGGACATCCGTGAGCAGATCCGTGCCGGCATTCCGGTCGGGCGTTTCGGTACGCCGGAAGATATCTCCCGCGTGGTCAGCTTTCTGGCTGCCGACTCGGCGGGCTTTATCACCGGTGCCAACATCTCCGCTAACGGCGGTCAGTACATGCACTGACCCTGACAGCTGAACCGCAGCCGGAGTTTTACAGCTCCGGCTTCAGCTTCTTATGCCGGGCGCTGGCGTGGCGCTCGCGCAGCTCGGTGTCGATATAACGGTCGGTGGTAGCCATACTGGCATGACCGGCATCTTCCTTGACGTGCTCCTTCGGCCTGAACTTCACATCTTCTGAAATCCCGGTATGGCGCAGCCAGTGCACCGTGGCTACTTTCAGCTCCTGCGCTTCATCCTCAAGCCCCTGATGGCGCATACGCTCATAAGCGCGGTCAAAACACTGCTGTACCAGATAGCGGATCTGGCGGGTACTGGTGACCGGTCCGCGCCCTTTGATTTTAGGCACCAGTGGCGTCTGTTCACCGACATAGGGCACTTTCGACAGACCCAGAAAAGCCCGGTAGCGCCGCAGCGCATCCAGCATGTCATCCGACACGGTAACCAGGCGGGCCTTATTGCCTTTGCCGACCACACGTAACCACCAGTTGCCGTCGGCATCGGTATGGAAGTCGCCCATGACCGGCGTTGAGCGCTCATCCGCCACCAGCTCGGAAATACGCAGATACATGCCAAACAGCAGGCGCATCACAAACAACGAGCGTTCATGTTCGGCAGGATGCTGCTGCGCCATGTCTTCAACCGTCTCCAGAATGAAATCCCACTGCAGATTCGACAGGCGCCGCACCGGCTCCTGATAGGCATGCTTCTGCAGAAATTTGCTTTTCTGGCGGATCAGGGCGACCGGGTTAATGCGCAGGTAATCTTCCTGCAGCAGATAATTGAAGTAGGTCGATAACACAGCAAACAGCGCCTGCAGGCTTTTCTGTGACAGCGCGAACCCCGTGCCGGTTGCCTTGGCGTCAGGGCGGGAGACAAAAGGGCGCCAGTCAGGATTGGTTACCCGGTCGCCCTGATGGTTGCGGAAACGCGCTACCTGCTTACTGCCGATCCAGGCTTTTGGGGGTGACTGGCAGAAGCGCACATATTCCTCCAGATCCTGACGGCGCAGCTCACCCAGGCCACAGCCCCGTACCAACCAGCACCATTGCAGCAGGCGTTCGACTTCGCGGCGGTAGCTGTTAAAGGTGGCACTGCTGCCGTTGTAGCTGACGAGAAAGCTGAAGCTGTGCACCAGATCTTCAAAGGCGCCATCAATGCGTTCTATATCCGGATGCGCGTGCAGCACCCGGCGGGCACTGGATAAGGGGTTGCCCAGATAATCGAGCTGATCAATAAGCGGAGCAGGTGGGGTATTCAGCATAAAAATTATCGGAAATATCAGAGTTAACCGTGAGCTTACCGCAGGCAGAAGGGAATGTCATTCCGGCATTCATTGCGCTTGCCCGGGCAATTTATCCACAGATAAAACATGATAAATAACATTCATAATATTCAATATCCTATTGTTTTAATTAGATTTATTAAACTTTAAGTATTTTATAGCTCAAAACACAGACACGGCCAGCCATAAACCTCCCGGCCTGTGGACACGATTCTTAACAGAATGCGGAGCTGAGGTGCTGCGTTGTTAAGTCAGAACGGGGGGCACTGATCCTCTCCGTCCGGTAACTCTGAGCAAGCAAGCCCTGACCAAGTAAGAGAGGTACACATGGTAAAACTTCCGACGTCCGTTATGACCGGCCTGGCCGCACTGCCACTGATTATCAGCGGTTGCGGTGGCAGCAGCTCTTCCTCTTCATCCGATACCGGCACCCTCAGCATCGGCGTCACCGATGCCCCGGTCGACAGCGCTGCGGCAGTCGTCGTCAGTTTTACCGGCATCGCCATCAAACCGGCCGATGGTGATGAAATTGAATTCACCTTCGATGAGGCCAGATCCATTGACCTGCTGGCCCTGCAGGGCAGCAACTCAGCCAGCCTGATTGAGAATGAAGTGGTACCGGCAGGCGAATACAACTGGATGCGCCTGATGGTGAACGCCAGCAATGACGGCACACTGGACAGCTACCTCGAAAACACCGACGGCAGCACGGTTGAACTCTACGTTCCCAGTGGCAGCCAGACCGGCCTGAAACTGGTCAGCGGCTTCACCGTACTGGCCGGCGGCAGTGCGGATTTCACCATTGACTTTGACCTGCGCAAATCCCTGACCGACCCGACCGGCCAGACCGCCATCAAGCTGAAGCCGGCACTGCGGGTGATCGACAATGCTGAGTACGGCAGCATTACCGGCACCATCGCCGGCGAAATGATTGCCGCCCAATGTGCCGATGCCTCAGTCGATGACGGCGCGGTTTATGCCTTCAGTGGCGCAGAGGTCACTCCGGCCGACGTTTCCGGCGCAGAAACAGATCCACTGACCACGGCACTGGTGTCCTATGACGCCGAAAGCGGTACTTACCGCTATGAACTGGGCTTTATGCCGGTCAACAGCTACACCCTCAGCTATACCTGCGACACCGCCAGTGATGATCCGGAAGCGGTCGACGAACTGACCTTCACCGGCACCACGTCCGTTGTGGTTGCGGCCGGCGAAACCACCACTTACGACGTTGCAGTAGCCGAACAGCCGGCTGCTCAGTAACCCTTTCTGTCTCCATTCCCCTGGAGCCTTGCGGGCAGCCTCCAGCTGCCCGTTTTTTTCAACAAAACATAACTGCATTCGCATAAATTCATATTTTAATGGAACCCTTTGCCGCCTTTCATCGTTATCAGTGATAGGGGAGTTATATCTGTATGCATCCGCACAGGCTCCCACCACCGGTAACTGATACGGGAGTAAAGGCCTTTGGCATTTCTGACACGCTTATTCCGCCCATCGGCAAAGGGCGAAGAGGTATTCAGTCAGCTGATCGGACCGCACATCAGCTCACTGCACCGCATGGCCTGGCACTGGACCAGAAACCAGCAGGATGCTGAGGATCTGGTGCAGGATGTGCTCATCCGTGTGGTTAACCGCACCGACGAGATGGCCCGCATCGAAAAGCTGCGGCCATGGCTGCTGCGCATCATGTACAACCGTTACGTCGACCTGTTCCGCAGCCGCGGACGCTCCCCGCTGCATAATGCCGAAGAATTTGATGAGTTCAGCAGCGTTACCGATGACCAGCACAATAATCCGGAGTATGAGCTGGCTGAGCACCAGCAGCTGGCCGCCGCGCTGCAGCAGCTGAATCCGGATCAGCGCGATGTGGTGCTGCTGCATGATGTGGAAGGCTATACCGCCCTGGAAGTGGCGGAAACACTGGACATCAGTGTCGGCACGGTTAAGTCACGCCTGCACCGCTCGCGCGAAAAATTAAAAGAATTTCTCACCACCATGGAACCTTCCGGCCATCCCCGTCGTGTTAATGAGCAGAGGGGTTACTTATGAACTGCAACGAATGTCAGCAACGGCTGCAGCAGGGCACCAGTCCTGACGCCGCCACCAGTCAGCACCTGCAGCATTGCGCAGCCTGCCGCACCGCGGCCGGGAATCTGCAGCTGCAGCAGAAACTGAACGCACTGTCAGCTGCCGTACCGCAGCCGGACGCCGGCTTCAGCCGTCGGGTAACCGAAGGCGCTCTGGCTTACCGTCGCGACACCCGGCCAGCGGCAAAACCGGTATGGCAGGGCGGCGCCATCGCCGCGGGCTTTGTGCTGGCAGTGATGCTGATGTTCGGTCTGAATGGCCTGCCACAGCCGACGACTGATGGCCATCTGACCGCCAGTATCAGCCAGCAGGACATCCGTTATGTGTCGGTACTGCTGAGCACCCCGGACGATGTTGCCGAAGCAACAATCACGCTGCGGCCGGACAGCCTGATCAGCGTGAAGGGCTTCCCGGATCAGCAGACCGTTGCCTGGAAAACCCGGCTGCAGGCCGGCGATAACCGCCTGACCCTGCCGATTGAATTCAGTCGCGCAGAAAGCGGATCGCTGACCATTGAGCTCGAATACCAGGGAGTCAGGAAAGAACTGAAACTTCATCTGGAACCACCTGAGCCTGCCAGTGGCAAGCCACAGGCCATTTAAAAGCGTAAAACGCACGAGGTATACATTATGAACATGATCACCAGAATTCTGCCTTTATCTGCCGCTGCCCTGCTGACATTGGGCGCTGCCGCATCCCGCGCCGGCGACCAGAGTGACGTCACCATGACCGTCATTGATGAAAATGCGGAGCCGCAGGCGGTTTACCATCAGATCGAACTGCCGCTGCAGCAGCAGGAACAGGTGCGCCTGCAGGCCCAGACCCGGATTCAGACTCAGGCCCAGGTGCGCACCCAGACCCGCACCGCTTACGATGACGAGGCCACCGATAAAGCCGAAGCCGTCCGTGAACGGGTGCAGGAAACTGTGCGTGAGCGGGTGCAGGAGCGCGTTCAGGCCGCCAATATGGACGAAATCCGGGCCGCAGCGATGGAAAATATTACCGCTCAGCAGGGTCAGATGGCCGGCAACCACTAATCAGTATGGGCCGCTGCTCAGGCAGCGGCCCGGCTCCGGAGATTTGCTGTGACCATCAAAGCACTGATTCTGTCGCTATCCCTGACCACCACCATGGCCGTGGCCGACAGCAGTTTTTACCGGCAGGGGGCTGATGCCTTCCGCGCCGGTGATTACGACCAGGCACTGGAGTTCTTTGTCCGCCAGCAGGAACAGGGTGACCAGCGTGCCGTACTGACCTACAACATTGGCGCCTGTTATTACCGCCTGGGGCAGTACCGGGAGGCCGCCGTCCACTTCCGCAGCCTGATCAGCGATCCGCAATGGCAGGATCTTGGCCGTTACAATCTGGCATTAAGTGAACGCCGGCTTGGCCATCTGAGCAGCGCCCACGATCTGCTGACCCGTGTCAGCAAAGAAGCAGGGGATCAGCGTCTGCGCCAGCTGGCGCGGACTGAACTGAACAGTCTGACACAGGAACAGGCACAGCTGGCCAACGCCAGTGGGCAGTATCTGTTGCTCAGCGCCGCGGCAGGTTACGACAGCAACCCCTGGGGGCTGAATGACAGCCTCAGCGCCACCGACCTGGACGACAGCTATACCGATCTGCTGCTGGATGCCGGGCGCACGCTGAATCCCGGTGCAGACAATCCTCTGAACGGAGGAGTCACACTGTTTGCCCGCAGTTACAGTGAATTTTCCGAACTCGACTGGCGCAGCATCAGCGCCGGTGTCGATTATCAGCAACAGAACAGCACCCGCTGGCAGCCAGGGATTGGCGCCTTTGCCAGTTACGCCATGTTTGGCGGTGACCCTTACATGGCCACTGCCAGTGTGCGTTTGTCGCTGCTGCACACTCACGGCGATCAGGAAGTCCGCCTGCGCTATGAGCCGGGCATCACCATGGGGCTGGACGGCAACGACGGCCTTGATGGCATGCAGAACCGTTTCAGCCTGCGCTGGCAGCTCAAGCATGGCGCCGGCTGGTACCGGCTTGGCTACCGTTATGACAGTCAGGCACAGGATCAGCAGCCGGATGACCCGTTAACCGCCGGTCTGGCACGCAGCCGCCAGGAAATTAATGCGGCCATGCTACGGCCGCTGGGTGCGCAATGGGCGTGGCGCCTGAATGGTTATCTGACCCGCACGGCGTACGACGATGAATCCAGCGTGACCAATGCTGATGGTTCCATCAGTACCGATTACCGGCGTACGACCACGCTGGGTTCCGGCATCAGCCTGAGATACCGGCCGGCGGATGCCTGGGAAATCAATGCCGGCGCATCCTACAGCCAGTCGTGGGATACCTTTGATAGTTACGATCACGACCGCATCGGCTACAGCATCTCGCTGACGTATCTGACGCTGTAAGCAGAAACCAGCCAGATTAACTGCCGGAGCGGAATACAGACAGAGCTGCGGGCCGGGTTACCGTCTGAATCACCCGTGACATCAGTCGTGACAAGGCATTCAGAATGTCAGCGGAAATACAGGATATAGCGCTGCATTGCGGCTTTTTACGGGGTTTCTTCTTATTCCGATAATATCAATTATCGGAAATATAAGAATAATGCACCTCTGCTCCTGGCTGCCTGCTGCTCCGGAATTACAGAACAACTGACACCAGCTCCGGATGCTGCACCCGCCCACCCACACCACAATCATGACTACACCTCAGTGGGTATAGACGACGGCATCTGTCACGGGTAACGTCCGTTTATCCGTCAGCGATTATCTGCCATGCATCATTCCCTGATTACCGAGCGTTATTTTACCGACAGCAGCTCCGCCGCCTGGATTTCGGATTAGTCCCAGTACCTGCAACTCAAATGCATCTGATACCAATCCGTTATTTTCCGTTCCGGGAGACCTGCTATGAAAACCACCGGTTATGCCGCACACGACCATCAATCCCCGCTGGTGCCTTACCAGTTTGAACGCCGTGCATTGCGTAACAACGATGTCGCCATCGAAATTCTCTACTGCGGCGTCTGCCATTCAGACCTGCATACCGCACGCAATGACTGGGGCTTTACCCAGTATCCCATTGTTCCAGGCCATGAAATTGTTGGCCGCGTGATCGACACCGGCGCCCACGCGCACAACTACCAATGTGGCGATCTGGTCGCCGTTGGCTGCCTGGTCGACAGTTGTATGGAATGCGACCAGTGCCACAAAGGCGAAGAACAGCTGTGCCGTGAGGAAGTGACCGAAACCTACGCCGGCGAAGACCGTATCAGCGGCGAAGTCACCCAGGGCGGCTACGCCAGACACATTGTGGTACGTGAAGAATTTGTGCTGCGCATCCCGCCGGGGCTGGATATTGCAAAGGCCGGCCCCCTGCTGTGTGCCGGCATCACCACCTGGTCGCCGTTACAGACCTGGGGCGTCACATCAGGCAGCCGTGTCGCGGTAATCGGCCTCGGCGGTCTCGGCCATATGGCCGTGAAACTGGCGGCCGCTCTGGGTGCCCATGTCACCGTTATAAGCCGCACAGACAACAAGCGTGACGATGCCATGGCGCTCGGTGCCGACGCCCTGCTGGTATCCACCGACGAACAGGCCATGACTGCGGCGGCCGATTCCTTCGATCTGATCATTGATACCGTACCGGTGCGGCACGATCTGAAACCCTATATCCCGCTGCTGGACATTGACGCCACGCTGGTGCTGGTTGGCCAGCTGGGGCCGGTGGAGGTGATTGACACCATGCCCATCGTTGCCGGCCGCCGCCGTATTTCCGGCTCGCCCATGGGCGGCATCCGTGAAACCCAGCAACTGCTGGATTTCTGTGCCGAACATCAGGTTCTGCCGGAGGTGGAGATGATCCGTATGGATCAGATTAACGACGCCTTCGCACGCCTGGAAAAGGCCGATGTGCGCTACCGCTTCGTGATCGATATGAGCACCCTGCCGGATTCCCTGCCCGCTGACTGAGGCCTGTCAGAGAATCGGAGCAAACAACCGTGCCACCGGGGCCGCCAGCCGGATTCCCAGTGGCGCCTCCGCCAGCGGCCGGTCATAAATCTCTGACTGACTGAAGTCCTGCTCCAGCATGGCCGCCACCTGCGCGGCAAACGCCGTATCGAACACCAGTGCGCTGGCCTCAAAATTCAGCCGGCAGGAGCGGCTGTCGAGATTATGGCTGCCCACCGCCGCCATCATGTCATCAACCAGAATGGCTTTCTGGTGCATAAAGCCCTGCCGGTAGCGGTAAAAACGCACGCCGGAGCCCGGCATTTCATCCATAAAGGCAAACGCCGCCAGCCACACCAGCCAGTGATCACGCTTATCCGTCATCAGGATACGCACATCCACGCCGCGCAGCGCCGCCAGCCGCAGCGCCTGAATCAGGCTCGGATCAGGGGCGAAATACGGGCTGGCAATCCAGATGCGGCTGCGCGCAGCGAGAATGGCGTGATGAAAATACAGGGTGCCCGGTTCGTGTGGTTCGGTCGGCCCGGAGGAAAATGCCAGTACCGGGACTTCTTCGGCGACGCCGGCCGGCATGCTCCAGCTCAGTTGCGGGATATCACCGGTGGCCCAGTGCCAGTCCTCAGCAAAACTCAGCTGCAGATGACTGACCACACTGCCTTTCAGACGCAGCATGGTGTCACGCCAGACGCCGAAATAACTGTCCAGCCCCAGATATTCATCACCGATATTGAAGCCGCCGGTAAAGGCGGTATGGCCATCAATCACCACCACCTTGCGGTGATCACGGAAGTTGAGCTGACGCGGAATAATGCGCCGGGACGGATGGCGGGCATGGAAGTTGACGATGCTGACGCCACCATCGCGCAGAGTCTGCAGATAACGTGCGCCAATGCCACGACTGCCGAACGGATCATACAGCACGCAGACCTGAACCCCGGCTGCCGCCCGTTGCAGCAATGCCTGCTGCAACCGCTGGCCAAGATTGTCATCACGCAGAATATAGGTTTCCAGCAGGATATAACGTTCCGCCGCCGCCAGCGCAGCAAACAGTGCATCGAAAGCTGTCTGCCCGTCGGTCATCAGTTCCAGTTCGGATGCGCCCAGCGTGCGGTGTCCGGCAATGGCTTCAAAGCCGGCCATCAGGCGGGCGGTTGGTGCCGGCAGCTGACGCCACTGCGGCGTCTGGCAGGTACTGCTTCTGACCTTGGCAGCCAGTTCGGACAGACGCCGGGCACGGACAATGCCGGGATAACGGAAATCACCCAGAAACAGATAAGCCGGCACACCAAGATACGGCAGCGCCAGCAAAAACACGGTCCAGCCAACCGCGCCCTGCGGCGTGCGGGCCGAACGCACGGCGCGGAATACCAGCAGCACCGCCACGATGTGCAGCAACAACAGTGCGGCCGGCAACAGGTACATCAGGCTGTCGGTAAGAATGCCTCAGTCCTCCCCTGGCCCGTTGCGCAACCGTTCCAGCACCGCCGCACAGACCTCCGGCCCCTGTTCATTCAGCGCCTGGTTGACGGCGCGCATATGCCGCCGCAGGGTATTCACTTCATCCAGCAGATTCAGGATCAGCGGCAGCGCTTCGTCATTGACGCCCAGATCCTCAGTCAGTTCGGTAATCAGGGTCAGGCGCGCCAGATCGGTTTCATCAAACACATGTCCCTGCTCTGACGGCAGCGGCCGCACCCAGGTATGGCGGATACAGAGCTGCAGCCGCTCGCGGTCAAGGCGTCCGATACGCTGCAGAATTTCGTTTTCTGTCATCATCACTGATTCCCCTTCCAGCCCGCACGCGGATCATAACTGTGGCCGGCCCGCCACTGGCGCAGTACGTCGGCCAGCGCAGCATCTTCTGCCGCTGGCAGCACAATTTTCAGCGTGATCAGCAGGTCGCCCTGCTGTCCGCCACGACTGATCCCTTTACCTTTCAGTCTCAGCACCCGGCCGGAGCCGGAGTTGGGCGGAATTTTTACTTTGATGCGACCACCCGGCAGCGGTACATCCGTCTGTGCGCCGAGCACCGCTTCATCAATACTCACCGGCAGCTCCAGCCGCAGGTCATTGCCATCACGGCTGAAGACCGGATCTGGTGTCACTTCAATACGCACCAATGCGTCACCGGCCGGACCGCCGTTGACGCCGGGCTCCCCTTTGCCGGCCAAACGCAGAGTCTGGCCGTCGTCGATGCCGGCCGGGATTTTCACTTCCAGCCGCCCGGATTGCGGCAGGGTTACGCTATGTTTGCCGCCCAGCACGGCGTCGCGGAAGCTGATCTGCATATGAAACAGGCGGTCAGCGCCGCGCATGGCACGGCTGCTGCCCTGACCATAGTGCTGGCGGAAAGCCTGACCGAAGATATCGCCGAGATCGGAGAAATCACCATCGAACTCATAACGATGCGTCGGATCGGCATCAGCATAAGAACGGTAAGAGCGTTGCTGTGGGCGTTCAGCACCGGAAGCATCAATCTCGCCGGCATCATAGCGGCGGCGCTGCTCAGGATCGCGCAGCAGATGGTACGCAGCTGCCACAGCCTTGAATCGTTCCTGCTTCTGCTCGTCGCCGGCATTCAGGTCGGGGTGGAGTTCGCGCGCCAGCCTGCGGTAGGCTTTTTTGATATCCGCCGCACTGGCGTCGCGGCTGACCCCCAGTAACGCATACGGGTCGTTGAGTTCATCCTGTGACATAACATCCTCACTGCTGACACCTGAATCACCATTAAATGGCGATCTGCCGCCAGCAGCAAGCCCGTCCGCTGTGCCGGCCGTGAAAAACAGCGTCGCGGCAGCCGTATTCAGCTACCGGCACACGCCGTTGGCATCAGAGAGCCTGCGCGAGGTCGTCCAGTGGCAGATCATTGGCCGTCAACTCACCGGCGGCAAAACGGAAGTCACTGATCAGGCGATCCCCTTCTTCGCGCAGATAGCCGGTATTGACCAGCTCGAGCATGTATTCCGACAGCGGGCTCTGCATCAGACTGCGGCTCATATCCACCCGCAGAAACGCTTCAGTGCGTGTAAGCCATTCGTCCGCCAGCGTATCGGCGGCACCGGCACTGAGGGTCAGGCGGCCGTTAGCAGTGATATCGCCGGCGGCACCGATTCCGGCCGGGCCGCGGTCGTTGAAGATAAAGCGGCTGTTCAGTTGCTCCAGCGTCAGCGATGCACCGTGTGAACCAACCTCGGTCAGTGCCGCCACGGCAGCTGTGACGCCGTCACTGTCCTCACCCAGCTGCTGCAGGCTGTCGTTGGCGTGCTTCAGGGCCGCCCAGTTCAGGCCGTCAAAGAACAATCCCAGCTGACTGGGATCGACGCGCAGATCCTGATGGCCGGAGGAAAAACTCAGATCATCAAAGGTCAGCGTCAGCAGTGACGCCACCACCCCGTTCTGCAGCACCGACCCCTGCTCCATCGCCATGCCACGCAACGCCAGGCGTTTATCGCCAGCGTCAGCACTGAGCTTGCCGATACGGTAAGTAAAGCGATCAATAAAGGGGGTATTACCAATCTGATGTGAACTGACGTTCAGCGCAACCTTGC
Source organism: Pseudomonadales bacterium (assembly GCA_963682115.1). Lineage (GTDB taxonomy): Bacteria > Pseudomonadota > Gammaproteobacteria > Pseudomonadales > Oceanobacteraceae > Venatoribacter. The sequence goes on from OY821639.1 coordinate 3,855,592, forward strand.
TGAAACTGATCTCCAGCCCCACCGGCGTACTGACCTGCATACCATCCCAACTGACAACACTGCGGCTGCGACGCTCACCGCTGAGTTCTGTTGTGGCGTCGAACACGACGGGTGCCACGCGCACATGCGAGCCATCCGGCTGTTGCATATCCACCGCACCGGTGCGGTACTGAGCACTGGTCAGATTGTTGCGCGCATCCAACTGCCAGCTCCCCTGCTGTTCTTCCAGCAACCCCGGCAGGCTGCTGGCCAACATGGCCACCAGGCCACGTTCGCCATCAACAGCAAAGGTGCCATAAGCGCGCAGCGGCTCAATGGTGGCCGTCTGACGCACTGAGATCAGATCTGTCGCCTGTGCAACATCACGTAAGGTGTACATATTTTCACGGAAAACGCCGAACAGACCGCGGCTGACCGGCTCGGCATCCAGCGCCAGCCCCTGCGCCTGCAGTTCCTGTTTTACGTTTGTCAGCAGGCGCTGCTCTTCCGCTTCATAGCGCTGAATGTTATTCCAGGTGAGATACCCGGCTCCGGCGGCCACAGCAGCCACTGGCAGAGCAACGGTTAATGCCAGTAATTTACCCATCAGGAAACCCTTTCCCCAGATTGATTGACGTCAGCCACATCCCGTACTGACCTGAAAAGGCCGGATTCTAACGCATCCACACCATAAACAGGAGATTTTACCCGCCGATAAGGCTGTGGCGGTGGGATTTGCCACCTTCATACGCTAGACTTCGCGCCTGCCTTCCGGGCTGCCTGTCATGCGCAGTCCCGGCCGTTCGTCATCAGATTTTTCAGGTATCAGTTTCTATGTATAAAGTGGGTCAGCGCTGGATCAGCGAAGCCGAAACAGACCTCGGTCTCGGCCTGGTTCAGAACGTCGATTTCCGGGTTGTCACCGTTTATTTTCCAGCCATCGATGATGCGCGCAGTTATTCAGCCCAGAATGCCCCACTGACGCGGGTGACCTTTAAAGAAGGCGACACCCTGCCACTGGCGGACGGAACCGTAATCACCGTCAGCGAAATCGATGATATCGATGGCATCCTGTTTTATGGCGATGGTGAACGCACCATTTCCGAGATTCACCTCAGCGGTCAGATTCAGCTGAATCAGCCATCTGACCGTCTGTTCTCCGGTCAGATCGACAACAACAACCTGTATGAGCTGCGCCAGATGGCGCTGCAGCAGCTGAGCAAGCTGCGTCAGCGGCCGTTTTATGGTCTGCTCGGCGGCCGCACCAGTCTGCTGCCACACCAGCTGTATATCGCACAGCAGGTTACTCAGGACTCCATTCCGCGCGTGCTGCTGGCCGACGAAGTGGGTCTGGGTAAGACCATTGAGGCTGGCCTGATTCTGCACCGCCTGTTACTGCAGCAGCGCATCCAGCGTGTGCTGGTGCTGGTGCCTGACCACCTGCTGCATCAGTGGCTGGTAGAAATGATCCGCCGCTTCAACCTGCGCTTCACCATCGTTGACCGCCTGATGGCAGAGGAAGACAGTGATATTTTTACTGCCGGCCAGTTATTCCTGTGCCCGGTATCACTGGCAGCACGCAGCGAAGTCGCGGCGCAGATCCAGGCCTCTGACTGGGATCTGCTGGTGGTGGATGAAGCTCACCATCTGCAGTGGAGCGAAGATAACGGCGGCGATGCCGCTTACAGCATGGTTGAAGAACTGTCGCTGCGCACACCGGGCCTGCTGCTGTTGACGGCAACCCCGGAGCAGCTGGGACTGGAAGGTCACTACGCCCGCCTGCGCCTGCTCGATCCACAGCGCTACCCATCGCTGTCTCAGTTCCGTGAAGAACAGCAAGCCTATCAGCCGGTTGCGGATCTGGCCGCGGCACTGGCCGGTGACGGCAGTGTCTCTGCTGAGCAGTCAGCCCTGCTGGCCTCCCTGCTGCCGGATATGACTGCCGCCAATCTTGACGATCAGGAACAGCGCAATAAAGTGCTGGAAGCCCTGATTGACCGCCGCGGTCCGGGCCGCGCCCTGTACCGCAATACCCGCCATGGCGTCAGTGGTTTCCCTGCCCGTCTGCCGCAGATCACCGATCTGCCGCCGCCACCAGGCGATGATCTGCCACCCACCCTGCAGCAGCTGCATCCGGAAGTGGCTATGCATAACTGGTGTGATGACGACCCGCGCAGCGAATGGCTGCTGAGCCTGCTCAGTCAGACCGGCAAGGACAAAGTCGTGCTGATCTGTCACTCAGCCCAGACGGTACTCGATCTGGAACAGTGGCTGTGGGACAGCTGTGGCATTCAGGTGGCGGTCTTCCACGAAGATATGGATCTGGTCGAGCGTGACCGCGCGGCGGCTTACTTTGCCGATCACGAACAGGGCGCGCGTATCCTGCTGTGCTCTGAGATCGGCAGTGAAGGCCGTAATTTTCAGTTTGCCCATCATCTGGTGCTGTTCGATCTGCCATTTAACTGCGACCTGATTGAACAGCGTATCGGCCGTCTCGACCGTATCGGTCAGGCCGACGACATCCGCATTTATATCCCCGCCTTTACTGATCATCCGGCCGGCCGCTGGGCGCATCTGCTGCATCAGGGGCTGGATCTGTTCAGCCGCCCGAACCCGGCAGCCCAACCGCTGCTGGAGCGTTTCCGCGAGGCGATCGAACAGGCCATTCTCAGCGGCGAAGGTCTGCCTGAGCTGACTGCGCAACTGGCGCAGGAACGCGAAGCCCTGCTCAGCCAGCTGGAAGCCGGCCGTGACCGCCTGCTTGAACTGCACTCCTGCCATCCGCTGCGCGCCCGCGCACTGGCCAAAGAGATGACCATCACCCATATCGAAGACGAAGCGGAGCTGAACGACTTTGTCGAATTGTTCGCCGATGCCTTTGGCCTGGAGCTGGTCGAGCTCGGCGGCGACTGCATTACCATCGCGCCGGGCGACCATATGCTGGTGCCGGATCTGCCCCACCTGCCAGAAGATGGTTTTATGGCCACTACCCGCCGAGACGTGGCACTGAGCCGCGATGACGTGCAGTTCCTCAGCTGGGAACATCCGTTTATCGACCAGGCACTGGAGCTGATCACCAGCGGCCCGGCCGGCAATGCTGCAGCCGGCTATATCGAAGACCACGCTTTCAGTACCGGTGACTGCTTTATCGAAATGCAGTTCGTTGCCCGCTGCCCGGCACCCAAGGCGCTGGCCGTTGAACGCTTCCTGCCCCCCAACGCCATGCACCTGATGATGACCCCGAAAGGTGATCTGAAAGTGAATGACGGTGAACTGCCGGCCTTTGTACTGCCACTGAAGCGCGGCACTGCGCGTGGACTGGTTGAACAGAAAACGGAAAGTATCCAGCCACTGATCCACAAACTGGAAAAACTGGGCAGTGCGCAGCTGAACAAGATGGCAGAACGTGCCAGCCAGAAAGCACTGGACGCCTATACCGCCCGTATCGAACGTCTGCACGCCCTGGCAGAACAGAATCCGGCCATGCCGCCACAGCTGGTGGATGAAGTGAAGCAGAAACGTGACGCCATCATGGATGCCATCGCCCAGTCACAGCTGGTACTGGACAGCATCCGCCTGGTGTTCTGCGGCTGAGCATTTTCTTCAGCCACAAAAAAGGGCGCCTGAGGCGCCCTTTTTTATGCTCTGCGTATCAGCTGCGCGGTGTGCGCATAGTGACAAATTCTTCCGCAGACGTCGGGTGAATACCGATAGTGCTGTCAAATACGGCCTTGGTGGCACCCGCTTTGACCGCCACGGCAATGCCCTGAATGATTTCACCGGCTTCGGCACCGACCATATGCACTCCAACTACCTTGTCAGTGCTGGTCTGCACGATCAGCTTCATCAGTGTCCGTTCCGGCAGGCCACTGATGGTATGACGCATCGGCCGGAAGCTGGATTCAAACACGGTAATGTCGTCGCCGTGACGTGCCACCGCCTCTTCCTCAGTCAGACCGACGGTGGCTATGTTCGGCTGGCAGAAGACCGCGGTCGGAATGTTGTCATAGGTCATCGGCGTTTCATCGCCCGCATACCAGTGCACGACCAGCTTCATCGCCTGCGCCAGCGCTACCGGCGTCAGCTGGGGCGTGCCGATCACATCCCCCAGGGCATAAATACTGGGAACAGTCGTGCGGAAGAAATGATCCACCACGATCGTGCCGTCATCCCGGGTTGCAACGCCCACGCTGTCCAGACCCAGCCCGTCCGTCATCGGCCGGCGGCCGGTGGCAAACATCACGCAGTCGGCATCCAGCATGTCGCCGTTGTTTAGCTGGCAACGCAGCGTGCCGTCTTCCAGCTTATCAATGCGGCGCACATCCGTTTCGGTGTGGATCTGTACACCTTTATTGGCAATCTGAGTGGCGGCAAAATCGCGCACATCCTGATCGAAGCCGCGCAGAATCTGTCCGCCACGGTACAACAGGTGCGATTCGGCACCGAGCCCATTAAAGATGCCGGCAAACTCCACCGCAATATAACCGCCACCGACAACGATGCTGCGCTGCGGGAACTCTTCCAGATAGAAGACTTCATTGGAGGAAATCGCGTGCTCTGCTCCGGGAATGTCCGGACGGAATGGCCAGCCACCGGTGGCAATCAGGATCTTCTCCGCAGAGTATTCCTGCTCGCCTACTTTTACCCGGTGACCATCCACCAGACTGGCAGTACCGTGCAGAACCGTGACACCGGAATTCTCAAGTAAATTAGTATATATACCGTTTAAACGTTTGATTTCATTGGTTTTATTATCCCGAAGCGTTGGCCAGTCAAAGGATTCCAGAGTAGCGGTGATACCAAAGCCCCGGGCCTCTTCAAACTTTTCGGCGTACTCCGAGGCATAGACAAACAGCTTCTTCGGTACACAGCCGACATTCACACAGGTGCCACCCAGATAACGGTTTTCCACTACCGCCACGCGTGCACCTTTGCCTGCCGCCATACGACTGGCGCGGACGCCACCGGAGCCGGCACCGATCACCAGTAAATCAAAATCAAAATTCATTCGCTGTCTCCCGTTACTGCGTCAGGGTAGCACGGATGTCAACCACACCCGGACGGTCTGAGCGCTCAATATTGATCTGCCCCACCTGTACCCCCTGCGAAGCCTGCAGCTGTTCAAGCCAGTCGATGGCTTCATCAAACACGGCTTTGTCGATCCAGATCCGCAGGTTATTGCCGTCCTGCTCATACCGGCTGAGGGAGATGCCGGCCGTTTTGGCGTAGCGGGTAACGGTGGCCAGCAGTGACGACTGACCACCACTGTTGCCATTACCGCTGACTGCGCCGAAACGGTTGGCGTTATCCGCCAGCAGGTTATAAGTGACAATATTCTTTTTCAGTGCCACCTCTGCCGCCTGTTGCCCTTTCAGCAGTGGTGCATAGACGATCAGATAAATCATGGCGATAACAAACAGCGCCGCAACCGCTTTCACAATGCTGCGGTCACGCGGTGGCAGCGCCTGATACCAGTGCTCTCCAGCCTGCCACAGCGTGCTTTCTTTTACCTGCGCAGTCAGCTGTGACTGCAGTTCTTTCAGTTGCGCATTCATGCGGAACCTCCGATACGGATACGGCCCTTCACGCCTTCCTTGTCGTTGGTGGCCGAGGCGACTTCCGCGGCCAGACCTTCGTTTTCCAGTGCCTGACGCAGGGTCTGCAGCTCATTCAGATTGCCCGCGCGGACTTCCAGTGTCAGCTCATCAATGCGGTCGTTATAGCGCAGCGACATCAGCTGCACCTGCTTCTGCAGCCCCTGAGCGGCGTAAACCCGTGCCAGCGTATTGGTGGTGGTGAGGAAACCGCCTGCGGCTACCTCACCACCACCGGACAGTTTGCCCTGAATCTGGCGATTGAGAATGGCCTCACGCACCCGCTCCCCGGGGAACAGCTTCTTGTACAGGGCTATGGTTTCTGACGTCACCTGCGCCGCTTTGCGGCTGGTATTATGCTGTTCAATAAACAGCCAGCCGGTCGCCGCAATCAGCCACACGGCAGCCATGGCTGCCAGCGGCCGCCACCACACCGGCGGCTTTTCCTGCGCGACGTCACGCACCTGAAACTGGCCGGTCAGCAGATTAACCGGACGGCTGTTGAGACGCTGCTCTGCCGTTGCCAGGCCATCCTGCGGACGACATTCAATCTGGCTGAACACCTCCGGAAAGCTGGTTTCCAGCGTGGTTTTCAACAGCTGTGCCTGATCCAGCTGTGGTGCCAGAATCACCAGTTCAGCAGCGTCGCCCTGTGCCTCGTCAAACAGGGAGTCCAGTACGGCAGTCATGCCGGCATCCGGCACCCAGCCTTCAAACCGGCCCGGCAGACTGATGATCCAGCCGCTGATACCATCCTGATCACGGCGCAGAAAGACGTTGCCGGCCTCAACCAGCTGCGTCTGCGGAATCAGCTCGCGCAGCTGCAGATGGTGCATTTCACATTCTTCCAGCAGACGCTCAATCAGCTCGGCGGTCAGCGCATAAGCACGGACTTTTTTCGCCGCCTGCCCGGCCGGCACGATCAGATAATGACTGACGTCCTCAATCAGGGCTTCTTCCAGCGCAAACGGCAGAGCCTTGCCCAGCTGGCGCGCAGAGACACCGGGCAGTGACACCCAGTGTGTTGAATAGTTAATCGCCGACAGTACCATGCGCACCGGCGTCAGATCCGGCTGTTGGTCTGCCCACTCCGCCAGTGGCTGCCACTGATTATCCTGCAGCGGGCTGACCAGCCACTGGCCTGCGGATGACTGCCACTGCACTTTTACTGTTTCCATGACCTGTCTGTTCACCCTATTGTGTCGTCGTGGAGTCGCTGAGCTCTGCTTCCGGCCGCGCTTCGCGGCGGCCATAATCACGATACAGCGTGGTCATACTGCCATTGCCGTTGTCCCGTTCGATCAGGACTTCGGCGGTGGCGACGCGATCACCGAGATCTACCCGGATAAAGCTTTCAAAGTATTGCGATTTTACACTGAAGTCGGTCTTATCCCAGCGTCCGCCGGTACTTTCCCCGTCATCATTTTTTTCATCGCCACCCTTGTCTTTGACAAAGGGTTCAATATCACTGAGCGCCCAGAAGTCATCCACACTGGCAAAGCCTTTGTCACCACGGGCACTGATAATGGCCTGAGCAATATCCAGCGTCATATCGGCATCCAGTGCGGCCAGCACCACGGCACTGGCGGTATTCACGTTCAGCTGTGCGGCAATCGGCAGGCAGGCAACATAGGGCTCCAGACGGCGGTACGCGGCCTCATCCAGACCTTCCAGCAGCAGCAGCTCTGAGGTATGTACACAGCCCTGATAAGCAGCACGGTATGGCAGCTCAAGACTGAGATAGCGGTCATCCTCCTGGCTTTCTTCGTCCATCCATTTGTACAGCAGGTCGGCCAAGGTGACATCCAGGCCGAGAATATTGAGCAGATTTTTAAAGCGCTCTTTCTGCACGGCGCGGTTGGACGCGGTGGCACTCAGGCCGTTCAGGTTGAAACGCCCCTGAGCATCGCGGATGCGGATAAAGGCCATCCCCGGCGACAGCGGGAAGCTGCGGTCCGTTGCCCACTCTTCCAGTGCGTGATCCACATCCGGGTTGTTATCCCAGTCGAGATACAGACCAGTTTTCACCGCGCTTTCGGCGCCCAGCACATAAGCCCGCGCCTGCTGCAGCGCCAGCATGGTGGCACTGCGCTGAATATCGTTCGACTGGCGGTCCATCATCGACACCGCCAGCACCGACACGATGGCGAAGATCAGCAGCACCATGATCAGCGCCAGCCCCTGCTGACGGCCCGGTGGGACAGCTCGCCAGACCATCAGAAATCCCCCCAGGGAATGATCCACTGGCGTTCAATCTCACCCAGATCCGGCAGCGTGATCTGCCAGCGCATGGCAACCGGTGTCATGCTGCTGCCGGAGCCGCTGGTAACCGGCGGCCAGCTGTCGTACCAGTCACTGTCCGCCACTGAAGTTTCATCTCTGTCTGCAGTGCGCTCTTCCACCAGAACTTCCACCCGCAGATCGTCAATCTGTTCCAGTACCACCTGCGCCAGCGGTTCAGAATCGGTTGAGCGGTCCAGCACCGGCCAGAAGTAACGCACCAGACATTCACCTTCCGGTTCAATCACCCCCCACGACTGCAGGCGCAGATAGGCCGGCTCACAGACTTCACTGTCGATTTCTTCCGTGCGGTAAGCCACACGCTGCAGCTCAGAACGCGGATCACTGGCAACCGGGGAATTGCGCCAGCCGCTGCGGGTGAATTCAACGGCATAATCGCCATCATCAATGCGCAGGGATTCCTGTGTATCACCATATTCATCACGGATTGTACGATTGATAAGCTGTTCGATATCGCGGCTGATGACCATATTGAAACGTTGCAGACTGGCCAGTTTTTCCGAACGGATATCGGTACCCTGTTTGGTATCAATCACACTGCGCAGCAACTGTGCGGAGGTCACGCCGATCAGGGCAGTGATGGCTACTGCCAGCAGCACTTCCAGCAGAGTGAAACCACGCTGTGCAGAGCCGCGCATCAGTGTTTCCCCATAATGGTGGAGAGGGAGAAAATGTAATTATCTTTCGCTGCAGTATCGGCGATCGAGACAGTAATGCGGTTGGTGTCGGGGAAGTCGGTTTTCTCTACGCGGGTGTGAACTTTCCATTCACGCCCGGCCATCTCCACCACATCATTATTTTCACCGATATCCGGCAGCCCGCTCAGGCGGAGGGCAACCAGGCGGTTTTCGGCCACAAAGGAAGCGATGGTGGTGTCCTGCAGTGTCAGCAGGCCATCCACACTCTGACTGGATGTACGGCTGATGGTGGTGGCAATGGCCACAAATACGGTCAGTGCGATCATGATTTCAATCAGGGTGAAGCCTGATTGGCGGCGGTTACTCATCAAAGCGCTCCAGCAGCATCATAGGTGCACTGAATCCGTCACCGCGCAGACGGATTTCAAAATGCCGGTCCTGATCGTGGACCAGCAGCAACTCAAACGGTGTGTATTCATCCGATGACAGAAACAGCAGCGCCGGCAAAGGGCCGCTGTCATTATCCAGCAGGTCGCCAAAATCCACCTCCGAACCATCCACCGTCAGCGTCATAAACACATTGTCCGGCGCCTCAAGCTCCGCTTTTAACGGACCGCTGTAGGGCTGCCAGGGGTTTTTCGCCAGCTGATCAAGCTCTTCGCGGGTCCTGTTGGCGGTGAATTCCTGCGAATGAATATCCTGATAACTCAGCAGCAGAATTGCCTGCTCATTCATGGCCAGACCCAGATCAATATTCTGGAACACAGCCTCCTGCCGGTAGGCTGAAAACAGCGCCATCAGTTGCCGGGCATACTGATCAGTTTCATCCTGCGCCTGACGGTTACCACTGCTGATGGTCACAACCGCCATCAGCCCGCCGATAATCGCCAGTACGACCAGGACTTCCAGCAGTGTAAAAGCCCGGCTGTTACGCATCAGCGATCCATTGAGCTGATGTCAGCGTTATCGCCTTCGCCACCTTCCTGGCCATCGGCGCCAAGCGACACAATTTCATACTGACCTTTATCGAGGAAATACAGAAATTCACCGCCCCAGGCATCGGTCGGCACGCTGTTACCTTTCAGGTAGCCACCAGACTGATAATTTTTCGGTTCCGGTGAGCTGGTTGGTTTTTTTATCAGCGCTTCCAGTCCCTGCTCGGTGGTCGGATAGGTAAAGTTGTGCAGTTTGTACAGATCAAGGGCATTTTCCAGCAGCCTGATCTGACTTTTAGTGGTTTTGATATTGGCATCACCGGCAGCACCGATAATATTGGTCGCCACAAGGGCCATAATGCCACCGATAATCGCCAGCACTACCATAACTTCCAGCAAGGTGAAGCCCTGTTGACGACCTGCCATACGCTTAGCGTTCATTCTGTTCTCCTACTGAACCATTTTCTGTAATTCAAGAATCGGCAGCATAATCGCCGCCACAATCAGTGCCACAATACCGCCCATCAGCAGCAGCATCAGTGGTTCAAAAATTTTCACCAGTGCCGACACCGTATTTTCCAGCGCCGTCTCCTGCTGGGCAGCGGTCCGGGACAGCATACTGTCAAGTTCACCACTGTTTTCACCACTGGCAATCATGTGCAGCATAATCGGCGGGAAATAACCGGTTTCATCCAGTGCCTTATGCAGACTGCCGCCCTCACTGACACTGACCGTCGCCCCCGTCAGTGATTCCTGAATCGGCATATTGGTGACCACCTGGCTGGCGATTTTCATAGCATCCACCAGAGGCACCCCGCTGCTGGTCAGGATCGCCAGCGTGCTGCCGAAACGGGCCGTATTGGCTTCCTTAACGAAGCCGCGGATACCGGGCAGGCGTAGCAGAAAGTGGTGATAACGGCGCCGGAAGGCGGGGTTCACCAGTGCCCGGTTGAACATAATGATGCCGATCACCAGCACCCCCAGAGTCCATAATCCCCAGGCGGAAATAAAATGACTGAGACTGAGCATAAAGCTGGTCAGTCCGGGCAGTTCCTGACCGTTCTTCATAAAGACTTCAACGATGTCCGGCACCACGGACGTCAGCAGCCAGGAAACAATACCGATGGCCACCAGAGTCAGGATTGCCGGATACATGGCCGCCAGTTTAATTTTCTGGTCAGCGGCCTGACGGGATTCAGTGTAATCGGCAAGACGGTTAAGCACGCCATCCAGATGACCGGCGTGCTCACCGGCCGCCACCGTTGAGCGGTATAAATGCGGAAAAGCCCGCGGGTACTCAGCCAGCGCCTTAGCCAGGGTGTAACCTTCCAGAACTTTGGCGCGGATGGCCAGAATCATGGCCTTAATGCGCTGTTTACCCGTTTGTTCGGATAAGGCGCGCAGGGATTCGTCAATCGGCAGGCCGGCGGCAATCAGGGTTGCCAACTGACGGGTGACCAGTGCCAGTTCAGGCACTGACAGGCCGGGAGAGCGCTCAAACAGACTGCCACGCTTCTGCTTCTGTGACGTCTGCTCCACCGACAATGGCATCCAGCCCTTTTCCCGCAGTTGCTGACGCACCTGACGGGCGCTGTCGGCTTCCAGCACCCCTTTCTTCTGTTTGCCGCGGTTATCGACAGCCTGATAAACAAATGCGCCCATACTCAGCCTTTCGCCACCCGCAACAATTCTTCCACGGTGGTACTGCCGGCCAACACTTTACGGATGCCATCCTGACGGATGCCCGGCCCCAGAGTCCGCGCATGCTGTTCCATTTTCTGTTCACCGGCGCGGTCATGAATCAGGGTTTTAAAAGTCTCATCAATTTCGATGATTTCATAAATCCCCTGCCGGCCGCGATAGCCCAGCTGGTTGCATTTCTCGCAGCCTCTGGCGTGATACACGGTCGGCGGACTGGCCGGGTCAGCCCCCAGGACTTCGCATTCAGCCGCATCGGCCGGGGCCGCTTCCTTACAGTCGTTACACAGAACACGCACCAGACGCTGAGCAATGACGCCGATCAGACTGGATGACAGCAGGAAAGGCTCAACCCCCATATCCTGCAGACGGGTTACCGCGCCAATGGCGGTATTGGTGTGCAGGGTGGATAACACCAGGTGACCGGTGAGTGAGGCCTGGATGGCGATTTCCACCGTTTCCAGGTCGCGGATTTCCCCGATCATCACCACATCCGGGTCCTGACGCAGAATTGCGCGCAGACCTTTGGCGAAAGTCATTTCAACCTTGGTATTCACCTGGGTCTGACCGATACCAGGCAGGCTGTACTCAATCGGGTCTTCCACCGTCAGGATGTTACGACTGGTGTCATTCAGGTCACTCAGTGCACCGTACAGCGTGGTGGTTTTACCGGAGCCGGTCGGACCGGTAACCAGAATAATGCCATGCGGTTTACTGATGATATTACGCATCACCCGCAGATCACGGTCAGACATCCCCAGCTGCGACAGCCCCAGTCGTCCGGCCTGTTTATCCAGCAGACGCATCACCACCCGTTCACCAAAACTGGATGGCATGGTCGATACCCGCACGTCCACTTCACGGCCACCAATACGCAGCGCAATACGGCCATCCTGCGGCACCCGTTTCTCGGCGATATCCAGCTTGGCCATCACTTTGATTCGGGAAATCAGCAGCGAGGACAGCGCCCGCTTGGGCTGTACCACTTCACGCAGCACACCGTCGACGCGGAAGCGCACGACTAGGCGTTTTTCATAGGTTTCGACGTGAATATCGGAGGCGTTTTCCTTGACTGCTTCTGTGAGCAGCGCATTGATCAGGCGGATAATGGGCGCATCGCCCTCCTGCTCCAGCAGATCTTCCGTTTCCGGCACAGAGTCGGCCAGACTGGCAAGATCCATTTCATCGCCCAGGCCTTCCACCATTTCCATGGTTTCAGAAGAATCACTCTGATAGGCCAGGCCCAGATGACGTTCAAATTCGTCAGCACTGACGGCTTCGAGGCGGAACGGCTGTGCCAGAAAACGCTGAATTTCCAGTACCACCTGAGCATCCAGCCCGTCCTTGTGCAGCACGCGGATCTGACTGCCACTGCCTTCTACCAGTACCCCGAAGCGTTTGGCAAAGCCAAACGGCAGGCGAGTAGTGAGGCTGGACGCCTGATGCCGCTGTTCTTCCGCTGGCATCTCTGCGGTCAGTACCGCGTCTTCAACTGCAGTGGCTGTTGTCATACTTATCCCAAATCCCGGCCGATACCGGAGTAGTCAAAACCCTGCGCCTTCAGTGCGTAGGGGTCATACTGGTTACGGCCGTCAATAATCACCGGCTGCTTCAGCAGCTTTTTCATGGCATTGAAATCCGGCTGACGGAATGGTTTCCACTCAGTCACCAGCACCATGGCATCCGCATCCGCCAGCGCATCATACTGATGAGCACAGAGGGTGATGCGGCCATCGCTGAAAAGTTCCTGTGGGAAGTGCCTGCGGGCCTCTTCCATTGCCACCGGATCGTAAGCACGGATACTGGCTCCGGCATCCAGCAGTGCGTTAATCAGCGGCACCGAACTGGCTTCACGCATATCATCGGTGCCCGGTTTGAATGCCAGCCCCCAGATACCGATGGTGAGACCGCTCATATCGGCACCGAAACGCTGCTCCAGCTTTTCAAACAGACGGCGCTTCTGGGCGGCGTTACGGTCTTCCACGGCACGCAGTATACGGGTATCAAAACCGAATGCTTCCCCCATATGCATGAGTGCCTTCACATCTTTCGGAAAACAGGAGCCGCCATAACCGCAGCCGGGGTAGATAAAGGAGTAACCGATCCGGGAATCTGAGCCGATACCTTTGCGTACATTTTCGATATCGACGCCCATGCGCTCCGCCAGATTGGCGACTTCATTCATAAAGGAGATCTTGGTCGCCAGCATGGCGTTGGCCGCGTATTTGGTCAGTTCGGCATCCCGCACCCCCATGAACATAAGTTTGTCGTGGTTGCGGGAAAAGGTGTGGTACAGCTCGGCCATCACGGCGCGGGCATGGTCGGATTCAACACCGATAATGATGCGGTCCGGACGCATAAAATCTTCGATGGCCGCGCCTTCTTTGAGGAATTCAGGGTTGGACACCACGTCGAAGCTGTGACTGACGCCCCGCTCCTGCAGCCCACTGCGGATAACGTCCGCAACGTTGGCGGCGGTACCGACTGGCACAGTGGACTTATTGACTATCACCGCACCATCAACGGCCAGGTTGCGCCCGATTTCTGCGGCAACCGCCAGTACATGGCGCAGATCAGCGGAGCCATCCTCACCGGGTGGCGTTCCGACGGCAATAAAGTAGAGCGCAGCTTCCTCCATGGCTTCCGCCAGAGAGGTGGTAAATTTCAGCCGGCCGGCCTTGCTGTTTTCACTGACAATGGCCTCAAGACCCGGCTCGTAAATCGGAATACTGCCTTCCCTGAGCGCAGCCACCTTGCTGCTGTCTACATCCACGCAGGTGACTGTATTGCCCATCTCGGCAAAACAGGCGCCGGTTACCAGTCCCACGTAACCCGTCCCCACCACTGTAATATTCAACGCCATCTACCCTTACGTAATAATCAAACAGAAGTACGTTACCTTATTACGAAAAAATGACAACTCAATGACATAAAAAAACCCGGCCGTGGCCGGGTTTTTCTAAGCTACTGATATTACAGAGCATTTTCCAGTTCTGGAACGGCATCAAACAGGTCTGCGACCAGTCCGTAATCCGCTACCTGGAAGATCGGGGCTTCTTCGTCTTTGTTGATCGCAACAATGACTTTAGAGTCCTTCATACCAGCCAGATGCTGAATCGCACCGGAAATACCAACCGCCACATACAGCTCAGGAGCAACGATTTTACCGGTCTGACCAACCTGCATGTCATTTGGTACAAAACCAGCGTCAACCGCAGCACGGGAAGCACCAACCGCTGCACCCAGCTTGTCAGCCACTTTGTACAGCATTTCGAAGTTGTCGCCGTTCTGCATACCACGACCACCGGAGATAACGATCTTGGCAGCTGTCAGCTCAGGACGGTCAGACTTGGCCAGTTCTTCACCAACGAAGGCAGAAATACCGGCATCCTTAACCACATCAACCGCTTCAACCGCAGCCGAGCCACCTTCTGCCGCCGCATCGAATGCAGTACCACGGACAGTCATCACCTTGATGCTGTCGGCAGACTTAACGGTCGCAATGGCGTTACCGGCATAGATAGGACGGGCGAAAGTTTCAGCGTCTTCAACCTTGACGACTTCAGACAGCATGTTCACATCCAGCAGTGCGGCAGCACGTGGCAGGAAGTCTTTACCGGTAGTGGTCGCCGCTGCCAGAATGTGGCTGTAGTTTTTGCCCAGTTCGGCAACCAGTTCGCCCATGTTTTCGGCCAGCTGGTATTCATACGCTGCATTATCGGCAACCAGAACCTTGCTCACGCCAGCCACTTTGGCTGCTGCTTCAGCAACGGCACCACAGTTGCTGCCGGCAACCAATACTTCAACATCACCACCAATCTGGGATGCTGCAGTCACAGTGTTCAGAGTCGCGCCTTTCAGGGTCGCGTTATCGTGCTCTGCGATTACTAAAATAGCCATTACACAATCCTCTCTTACAGCACTTTGGCGTCGTTTTTCAGTTTGTCGACCAGCTCAGCTACATCAGCAACCTTGATACCGGCAGAACGTTCAGCCGGCGGAGTTACTTTCACCAGAGACAGGGTGGATTTCATTTCCACGCCCAGATCAGCCGGAGTGGTCACATCCAGAGGCTTGCGCTTAGCTTTCATGATGTTAGGCAGAGAAGCGTAACGCGGCTCGTTCAGACGCAGGTCAGTCGTTACGATCGCAGGCAGGTTCAGTGCAACAGTACGCAGACCACCATCAATCTCACGGGTTACGTTCACTTTTTCGCCATCAACAACCACTTCAGAAGCAAAAGTACCCTGAGGCATACCGGTCAGTGCACCCAGCATCTGGCCAGTCTGGTTGTTATCGCTGTCGATGGTCTGTTTGCCCATCAGAACGATCTGTGGCTGTTCTTTTTCAACCACTGCTTTCAGCAGTTTGGCGACAGTCAGAGACTCCAGTTTCTCTTCGGTCTCAATCAGAATACCGCGGTCTGCACCCAGAGCCAGAGCAGTACGGATCTGTTCCTGAGCCACTTTAGGACCGATGGATACAACCACAACTTCGGTCGCTACACCTTTCTCTTTCAGGCGTACGGCTTCTTCCACTGCGATTTCGCAGAATGGGTTCATAGCCATTTTGACGTTGGTCAGATCGACATCTGAATTATCTGACTTAACGCGAACTTTTACGTTGTAATCGATAACGCGTTTAACAGCGACAAGAACCTTCATAGATTCCTCGTTTTTCTTTAGTGGGTGAATAAAGGGCAGTAACTTACCACGCCGACAGGATGACACAGTCGTTGAGATGACCCTTTCCAGCGGGCCACATTATTGGTGTCTTTATCCTGAGCGTCAATACTGTAACAGCCCGGCGGCATTCTGCGGCCGCTCTGCCCTTGTTAGCGATCTGGGGCTTTTCACAGCCCTGTCTGGCAGACACAAGGCGCCAGCCTGGCTCACTGACCAACCCCGGCCACACCGCATGAATACTGAGATCACGCCATGCTCAGCGATTGCCGGAGATGGTATGCAGGCAAAGCCGGCGGCAGCGGGACACAATAACGGGAATATACCGCTCCGCCACCCTATCACCGCCGCTTATATCCAGTATAAGCTGTGGTTTTTAAAGTGATTTACGGTTGCCAGAGGGCAGGTTGAACGTATAATGCGGGATAAATTCATACGGTTGTTTGAATTTTTCTTGTGAACGGCCTGAACTGTCGTGCCGGAAGAGAGCTGCAAACACCGCGAAATAACAGCTCACATCCTATTAGTGAGGAGATAAATATGCAACGTGATGTAATGGAATATGACGTAGTCATCGTTGGCGGCGGCCCTGCCGGCCTGTCAGCGGCATGTCGTATGAAGCAGCTGGCAGAAGAAGCCGGTACCGAACTGTCCGTTTGCCTGGTCGAAAAAGGTTCCGAAGTCGGCGCGCACATTCTTTCCGGTGCGGTTATCGAAGACCGCGCACTGGCAGAGTTATTTCCTAACTGGAAAGAAATGGGCGCCCCCCTGAACACGCCGGTAAAAGGTGATGAAGTCTATTTCCTCACCAGCGATGAAAAATCCATCAAAACTCCGCACTGGGCAATCCCCAAGCCAATGCACAACGATGGTAACTACATTGTATCCCTGGGTAACGTCTGCCGCTGGCTGGGCGAACAGGCAGAAGCGCTGGGTGTTGAAATCTACCCTGGTTTCTCTGCCGCTGAATACATCCTGGAAGACGGCGTTATCAAAGGCATCATCACCGGCGACATGGGCGTTGCCGCAGATGGCAGCCAGAAAGACAGCTACATGCCAGGCATGGAACTGCGCGCCAAATACACTGTGTTCGCCGAAGGCTGCCGTGGCCACCTGGGCAAACAGCTGATTGCCGAGTACAAGCTGGATGAAGGTAAGGATCCACAACACTACGGCGTTGGCATCAAAGAACTGTGGGATATTGATCCGGCCAAACACGAAGAAGGTCTGGTTCTCCACGGTGCCGGCTGGCCGCTGAGCGAATCCGGCTCCTCCGGTGGCTTCTTTCTTTACCATGCAGAAAACAATCAGGTTGTGGTTGGCCTGATTACCGACCTGTCTTACAGCAACCCGCATGTCAGCCCGTTTGACGAATTTCAGCGCATGAAGCACCACCCGGTGGTCAAACAATATCTGGAAGGTGGCAAGCGCGTATCCTACGGTGCCCGCGCCATCACCAAAGGTGGTCTGAACTGCCTGCCAAAAATGACCTTCCCGGGCGGTCTGGTGGTTGGCTGTGATGCCGGCACCCTGAACTTCGCCAAAATCAAAGGCACTCACACCGCCATGAAGAGCGGCTTGGTGGCTGCAGAAGAGCTGTTCAAAGCCATTCAGGGCGGCCGTGCCAATGATGAAGTGAGCGAATTCACCTCTGCCTTTGAAGCATCCTGGGCATGGAAAGAACTGCACCGCAGCCGCAACTTCGGCCCGGCGATGCACAAATTCGGTACTTTCGGTGGCGGTGCATTCAACTTTATCGACCAGAACATCTTCCCGATCCCGGTCACCCTGCACGACACCACGCCGGATTACGCCACCCTGAAACCGGCAGCAGAGTGTCCGAAAATTGACTACCCGAAACCGGATGGCAAACTCAGCTTCGCCAAACTGGATTCCGTCTTTATCGGTAATGTAAACCACGCTGAAGATCAGCCATGCCACCTGAAGCTGAAAGATGCTTCCATTCCACTGTCAGTAAACCTGCCAAAATGGGATGAACCGGCGCAGCGCTACTGCCCGGCGGGTGTGTATGAAATCGTTGAAGATGAAAACGGCAAACGTTTCCAGATCAACTCGCAGAACTGCGTACACTGCAAAACCTGTGATATCAAAGACCCGTCCCAGAACATCACCTGGGTGACACCGGAAGGTGCCGGCGGTCCGAACTATCCGAATATGTAACACCGGTTACAGCATAAAAAAGGGAGCCATCGTGGCTCCCTTTTTTATACGCAATCTGCACAACACAGCAGATATTCTGCAGGGCTCAGCCCAGCACAAATACCTCGCCACCACTGGCCACGGTTATCTGCCCGTTATCATCCATCTGCGCCAGTTCAGACAGCTGATAAAAGGCATTACGCGAAAACCGCGCCCACAAATTGTTGCGCACCCGCACTTCCGGCACCTGAACGCCATCCAGTATGCTCATAATCAGCGGATGTGCCTGTCCCAGCAGCAGCGAATCACCACCATTGGTGACCACCTGAATCCCCTGCCCGGTGGCGTCAATCAGATTGACCAGCAGCGGACGGTCTTCAACCTGTATGCGCCATTTTTCCACTGGCGTCACCAGAAAATAATCATCACCTTCACGCTTGAGAATACTGGCAAACAGACGCACCAGTTTCTCCCGCTTAACCGGCTCCCCTTCATGCAGCCACACACCGTCTTTACGGATCAGCATATCCATATCACCGGACAAGGGTGGATTCCACTGCTCCACCGGCGGATGTCCGGCCGGCACATCCAGCCCAATTTGTTTTTCCAGATCCGATAACGGCATCATTCCTCCCTCCACTTACAGGCCACGCTGCCACTCCTGACGCAGAGCAATACGTCCTTCCAGAGCCATATCCAGCTTTGCCAGCAAAGCAGATTTATCCTTACCCAGCATGCCTTTCAGCGGCAGGTAATTCGATGCATGATCACTGCGGAACACGGTATTACTGAGTTTCAGATTTTCAATCAGGGTACGCAGCTCTGCAAACAACTGCATCTGATCCGGCAACCGGTAGTGGCCGTCAAAACCGTCAACCACACGCTGATCACCAAGTGGATAGCTGACCACCAGAGTCGACAGGAATTCCGGCTGCGCTTCATTCATCAGCGATGCGGAATGACGTGCATGCTGATCGCTGTATTCCACCCCACCCATGCCATTCAGAATCATTACCGACGATTTTATGCCGGCTTGCTTGATTTTCTGCAGAGCCTCCAGTGTCGACTGCCAGGTCTCACCTTTACTGATAAATTTCAGCACCTGATCGTCGCCACTTTCAGCGCCGACATACAAAATCCCCAACCCCAGCGCCTGCATTTCAGCCAACTCAGCCGCCGTCTTTTTACGCAGATTGCGCGGCAGGCAATAGGCGCCAACGCGTTTAACCCAGGGCAGGTGCTCGCGGATTGCCTGCAGGATATTCACCAGCCGCCGGACCGGCAGCACCATGGCATCCCCATCGGCCAGAAAGACTTTTTCAAAACGCGGCCCCAGGGTGGCGGCCTGGCGGATTTCATCCAGAACATCCTGCTCGTCACGGGCACGGAATTTTTTCTGCGGCTGAGTATACATATCGCAGAAAGTGCATTTATTCCACGAGCAGCCATTGGTCACCTGCAGAATCAGGGAGCGGGCTTCACTCGGTGGACGGAAAACGGGTTCTATGTAGTCAAACATACTGACCTCTTCTGATAATAAGGCCAGTGTAACAAAGGCGTATTTTAAACACTAAAAACGTAGCGGTATTGCAATACCGAAATTACTGGCGGTAAACCTCCGGGTAACTAACCGGTCCAAAAACAGGCCAATACCAATCCTGCCCCCCAGGTGAAAGGACGCTCCCATGGCAAAACCTGGAATATCGATTCGCTCCCTGCGGCAATATTCAATTGTCCCCATAAAATATACCGGCTCACCACAGTGGGTGGCCCACTCACCATACACATAGCCAAGTCCGGCCGACAGACGGAGCCCCAGCGAATTCCCCTGATGAATGTAGGCATATGAAAGAGCGACCGAGCGGACAGAAGGATCGAATTTCTGCCCGCTTTCAAAGTCGTAATAGTCATTCCCGAAGATATCATTCTCCCCTTCAAAATACTGAAAGTAGCCAATCTCAGGACCCAGCTCATTTTCACCAACAGCAGCCAGAGAGACAGCTGGACCACGCAAACCCAGTCGTGGCTCAAGCCAGTAATCTGCAGAACGGAAAAAGTCAGCGACAGAGGAAGAAGCAGCAAACAACAGGAAGCAGAAAAACAGGGAGTTAACCAGAGCTCTCATCCGTTTGAACATCCGAATAAAACTACAGGCTAACTTTATCTTATGACATTAATTTGAAGAGATGAGCAGGAATCAGGAAATCAATCTGAGAAAATAGTGGTGCCCCGGGCCGGAATCGAACCGGCACAGCCATAGGCCGAGGGATTTTAAATCCCTTGTGTCTACCAATTTCACCACCGGGGCATCTTGCCTCAGTCTCGGCGAATGTGGGTCACCGAAATATGGAGGCGCGAGCCGGAGTCGAACCGGCCTACGTGGATTTGCAATCCAGTGCATAACCGCTTTGCTATCGCGCCGTATCTTTGCAGATTTTGCCACTTCAATGAAGAGGCTGGAATTTGGAGCGGGAAACGAGATTCGAACTCGCGACCCCAACCTTGGCAAGGTTGTGCTCTACCAACTGAGCTATTCCCGCTTGGAGTGCTGCGCATTCTATACAGAGCAGCGCAGGAGTCAAGCTTTTTTTCTTACATATTAAGTACTTAGAGGGCCAGCACAGAAACTGCCCCAGCGCTGCGGCTCAGGACTTCTGACGCAGTTCCGGCCAGGCCGCTTTCAGGTAAACCAGCATAGACCACAGGGTCAGTACCGCCGCCGCATACAGGGCGATATAGCCCAGATCGACCAGCCACGGAAAATCGCCACCGCCAAGCAGCACGGTAATGGAGCCCATCTGTGCCGCCGTTTTGACCTTGCCGATGTAGCTCACGGCAATGTGAGCGCGCTTGCCCAGCTCAGCCATCCATTCGCGCAGCGCGGAAATAACAATCTCACGGCCAACAATGATGGCCGCCGGCACCGTCAGCCAGATGGTGGCAAAATGCTCAACCAGCAGCACCAGCGCCACGGCCACAATCAGTTTGTCAGCCACCGGGTCGAGAAAGGCGCCCAGCGGCGTGGTCTGATTCAGCCGGCGCGCCAGATAGCCATCAAACCAGTCCGTCACCGCAGCCAGGGCAAACAGTACCGCGGCCACGACCTTGCCCTTATCGCCGAACCAGTAGAAGCTGATCACCATCAGCGGAATCATCACGATCCGGCTCAGAGTCAGAATGTTGGGCAGATTCATAACAGCTTGTACTCCTCTACTCGCCATGTAGCTGGATAAAAATCTGTTCGGCGAGTGTTTTACTGATACCTGGTACTTTTTCCAGCTCTTCTTTCGGCGCACCACGCATATTTTTCAGACTGCCAAAATGCAGCAACAGTTCGCGCCGCCGCTTCGGCCCGACCCCGGCCAGACTCTCGATACCACTCTGGCTGCGGGATTTCGCCCGCGCTTTGCGGTGTCCGGTGATGGCAAAACGGTGCGCCTCATCCCGCACCCACTGCAACAGACGAAAGCCTTCGTCGTGGGCGTCGGGCATTATAGGGACTGTTGCCCCGGCTTCCCACAGGAATTCCCAGCCGGATTTACGAGTTTCCCCTTTGGAAATACCAAACAGGGCTACAGAGTGGATATTCATCTCATCCAGCAGCGTCCGGATACGGCTGATCTGGCCTTTGCCACCATCAATCAACAGCAGCCCGGGCAGATCGTTCTGCTCCTGCAGCCGGGTAAAGTGGCGGCGTACCGCCTGCTCCAGTGCGGCATAGTCATCCCCGCCGGTCACGCCACGAATGGAAAAGCGGCGGTACCTGTCTTTCATCAGCCCCGGTGCACCGAACACCACGCAGGATGCATAGGTTGCTTCGCCCTGTGAATGACTGATATCGAAACACTCAATTCGTCCCGGTACCTCGTCCAGCCCCAACAGGTCGGCCACCAGTTCCAGCTTGCGCTGATTGTTCTGCTGCCCGGAAACCCAGTTCTGTGCGCCGGTACGCGCGTTCTCCTGCGCCATATGCAGCCATTTACGGTTCTGACCGCGCTGACCACGGGAGTGCGTCACCCGCTTCGCCTGGCTGATGCGGACAGCTTCCAGCAGCGCCTCAAGAGACTCGTCCCCGGTATCGGCAATAATTTCCCGCGGCAGCCCTTCCTGTGCATGGCCGGAAAGATAAAACTGCGCCATATAGCTGATCAGCAGATCGGTCTCCGTTTCACCGGAACGGTTGTCCGGATAATAACTCTTGCTGCCCATCAGTCGTCCCTGGCGGAACACCAGACGATGAATGCAGAGTACGTTCTGCCAGTCCGTCAGCGCCCAGACATCCGCATCGCCCTGACCGGAGTCGACGAACTGCTTTTCCTGCACCTGACGCAGCAGATCAATCTGATCCCTGAGGTCTGCAGCTCTTTCAAATTCAAGGGCTTGCGAGGCATCAATCATATTCTGCTGCAGCTCTTTGAGCAGTTGCTGCCCCTTACCTTCAAGGAACAGTATCGCCTGACGGACACTGTCCTGATAGGCCTCTTCGCTGATTTTTCCGACACAGGGGCCGGAGCAGCGCCGGATTTCATACTGCAGACAGGGGCGGCTGCGGTTGTTGAAGTAGCTGTCTTCACAGTTACGCAACAGAAACAGACGCTGCAGATAATTCAGCGCTTCGCGCACGGCGGTGGCATTGGGATAAGGACCGAAATAACGGCCACCTGTACGCCGCTTACCCCGGCGGTAGGCGAGCAAAGGATACGGATGATCCGACAGATGCAGATAAGGGTAAGATTTGTCATCCTTAAGCAGGATGTTGTACTGCGGCCGGTGCTGTTTGATCAGCGTCTGCTCCAGCAGCAGAGCCTCAGCTTCACTGGCCGTCACCGTCACCTCTATATGGTGAATACGGTTCACCAGTGCAACGGTTTTGCTGTTCAGTCCGCGCGCGCGGAAATAGCTGGATACCCGGTTTCTGAGGTTTTTTGCCTTGCCGACATACAGCAGTTCGCCGTCATCGGCAAACATGCGGTAAACCCCGGCCCGCTGGGTCAGGGTGGACAGAAAGGCAGGAATATCAAACTGGGTCATCCGGCCGTCGCTGCAGGGTCTACCAGCCCGTAGCGTACCGCCATATGGGTCAGTTCAACATCACTGTCGATACCGAGCTTCTCAAAGATACGGTAGCGGTAACTGTTGACGGTTTTCGGACTCAGAAACAGTTTTTCACTGATGGCCGCCACTTTCTGACAGCCGACAATCATCAGCGCAATCTGCATTTCGCGCTCCGACAGGCCGTCAAACGGCGATGCCTGATCCTGCTGGAATGGCTTAAGCGCCATACGCTGGGCAATTTCCGAGCTGATGTATTTCTGACCGCTTTTCACTTTCATAATGGCACGTACCATTTCATCGGTATCTGCACCCTTGGTGATGTAGCCGGACGCACCGGCCTGTAACAGACGTGCAGCGTAAGGATTGTCGTCGCAGGCGGTCACTGCGATAACATGAATTTCCGGGTTCTGACGCAGAACCTTACGCGTTGCTTCCAGTCCGCCGATCCCCGGCATACGGATATCCATCAGAATGACATCCGGCTCATGCTCTCTGGCAAACTGTACAGCTTCTTCTCCACTTGCTGCCTCACCGATCACTTCAATTCCCTTGGTGTCTGTCAGCAGACGGGAGATACCTGAGCGAACCAGCTCATGGTCATCGACAACCAGCACTTTAATCAAAGGGGGCACCCCATTCTCATTCGTTTCAGCTGCGGCCTGTGCACAGGCCGTCTTATTATCCGCCGGACTATAGCAAAGCCGTTACAGCGGAACCATCCGTTTTCTCTGCCACGCATATTTCATCGGGTTCAGATTACGGCCGACATCCACCACCCCTTCTTCCATATTGTGATGGGCACTGAAGCCCAGGCGCTGAGCCAGTTTCAGCATGCCGGTATTGTGCGGCAGTACGGTACCATAAATCTGCAGCACCCCGCGTTTGCTGAGGTAATCAATGATTCCCTGCATCAGACGCAGACCCAGCCCTTCCCCACGGCAGTTATCGTCAATAATGACCGAGAATTCCGCCGCCACATCGTCGGCATCAATCCATACCCGCACCACGCCGTACAGCGTGCCGTCACGCAGTGCCACAAACGCCATTTCGCGGTCGTAATCAATCTGACTGAAGCGCGCCAGTTCACGGTGCTCGAAGCGGCGCCGGGCGGAGAAAAAGCGCAGACGCAGTGACTCGGCACTCAGGCGCTTGTAAAACTGCTCCAGCAGCGGCTCATCTTCACCGCGGATCGGGCGGATATCGTAAGCGTTGCCACTGCGGCTCTCGTAATGATTCTCCAGCTCTTTCGGATATGGCAGAATCGCACTCTTCACCGGATGCCCGACCTCACCGGCAACACCGATTACCATATAGCGGCCGACCGCCCGACGGATAGCATTAGCCTCAAAGCCGGCAATCCACGGGTGATTCAGCGCCATATGCGACAGCGCTACCAGCCAGCGCTCCAGCGTGACCAGTTCACGTTCAATGTTGTCGGAGCGTTCTTCCAGCACCTCGTAAAAATGACTGCGCTTAATCAGTTTTTCCGCAAGGTTAGCATTCAGCGGTGGCAGTGCGACCTGTCGATCGACCAGAATGTCGGCTGTGCTGCCACCACCACCGAAGAACAGATAAGGGCCAATTTCCGCATCGCGGCCGATGCCGAAAGAAAACTGCAGATTATCCAGAGCACGGTGCATGGTCTGCAGCGTATAACCCAGCACCGGGCTGTTGGGAAAGGCAGTGGCAATCTGCCCTTCCAGTTTCTCCGCCGCTTTCTCGACGTCTTCATGATTGTTCAGTTCACGCGCCACGGAACGCAGCCGCTCACGCGGATTATTGCCGTAAGCAAAGGGGTACAGGTAATCGCGGTGATGTACACGCAGCACCCACGGGCCTTTCACTTCATCAGAAATTGCCAGCAGATCCTTCAGGCTGGTACGGTAACGCGCCTCTGCACAGGAAAAGCCATAAGAATTCAGCAGCTGCCAGGCATGGGTCGGCAACAGATAATCACCCGGCCGGTGCACGGCGAGAATTTCCTTATCGACGTCCATATGCGCCGATGAAATCGGAATCTCAAGACTTTCCGGTGTCTCACGCAACAGGTCCTGAGTTTTCTGGTGCTGCACCATGTACATGTAGGACTTGATGGCATTATCCGGCGTATCAAAGGTGGGCACACCATTCTGGTCGAAGCATTCCCGCGCGGCTTCCACCGAATATTCACCCATCCAGCTGGTCAGAATCGTTTTATTGCTGCTGCTGGCAATGCGCACCAGAGCTTCCGCATTGGCCACCGGGTCGGACCCCAGGCTGGGAATATAAATCACCAGCACAGCATCCACCTGCTTATCCCGCAACAGTGTATTGGTCACCGCGGTCAGCTGCTGTGGTTTCAGCTCCGGGTTAAGCAGAATCGGGTTTTCGGTGCGCAGGTACTCCGGCAGCAGACCACGCAGATGGGTACGGGTATCTTCCGACAGGGTCGCCAGCTTGCCTTTATCGTGCAGCAGACGGTCCATGGCCAGAATGGCCGGGCCACGCCCGTTGGCGATAATAGCCAGTCGCGGACCAAAGGTTTCCCGGCGCTGACTGAGCGCATCGACACAGTCGAACAACTCATCCGTGGCTGACACCCGCAGCACACCAGCCCGCGCCAGGGTTTCATCAACCAGCCCGTCACGACTGAGCAGGCCTTTGGGCGAGGCGATGCGGTTCAGCGGATTTTCCTGAAAACGGTTGCTTTTCACCGCCAGTACCAGCTTGTGCCGTGAGGCTGCCCGCAACGCGCGGATCAGGGCTTTGCCGGAACCAATTTCGTCCAGCTGGATCAGCAGCGTACGCACCGGAGGTTCCTGGGTGATGTAATCAATCAGATCCGGCAGGGTGACATCCTGACTCTTGCCCAATGTCAGCACATGCGAAAAACCGATATTACGGCTGAAGGCCCAGTCCATTACCCCGGATGCCAGCGTACCGGACTGGCCGACATAGGCGATATGCCCTTTGCGTACCGGCACATGCAGAAAGCTGGCGTTGAGTTTACGGCCGGGAATTACCATACCCAGACAATCCGGCCCCAGAATCCGCATACGGGTCTGCTGAATCACCTGATTCAGACGATCCGACGACGGCCGGAACTGCCATGAACGGGTGCGGGCGATACCACCGGTCAGCAGCATGGCTGCGCCGACGCCTTTGCTGTGCAGCTGCTTGATGATTTTCGGAACGCTCTCAGCCGGCGTACAGATAATGGCCAGGTCAATCTGGCTGTCGAGCTGGCCGATCCGCGCCAGAGCCGGAATGCCGTAAACTTCCTTGTAGCCACGACTGTTCACCGGCACGATAACGCCGGGAAACTCGCCATTCACCAGGTTGCGGACAATGGCGCCCCCCAGACTGCCTGGCCGTTCTGAGGCCCCGATCACGGCGATGGATTTAGGCTGAAAGAACAACTCAAGCGAGCGCGTTCCCATTCAATGTGATCCTTAAGTTTAGTTGGCGCAGATCATTGGCCCGGATACACTGAGCCTTATCTGCCGATTCTATGGTTAAAATTAGTCGTTATGACCACTGCTTACTACACCTTCCAGGAACATTTTGCTCACGACACCGGTGACAATCACCCGGAACATGCCATGCGCATCGTCGCCATTGAGCATCAGCTCAAGTCCCGCGGCCTGTGGGACAAACTGGTAGTGGTTGACGGGCAGATGGCCAACACCCCGGATATCCTGCGTGCGCACAGTCACGGCTACTTCGAACAACTGCAGATGATCCAGCCAAAACAGGGTCATATTTATGTCGACGAGGATACACCGATGTCCGCCGGCAGTCTTGATGCAGCTCTGTATTCTGTGGGCACCAGCACACTGGCACTGGACGACGTGATAAAAGGTACCTATGACAATGCCTTTGTCTCAGTCCGCCCGCCCGGCCATCATGCTGAGCACCGCAAAAGCATGGGCTTCTGTTTTTTCAACAACACGGCCATCACCGCGCTGCGGGCGGCAGAAGTTCACCATGCCCAGCGCATTGCCATTCTTGATTTTGACGCCCATCAGGGCAACGGCACCATTGATATCCTCGGCAACGACCAGCGCTTCCTTATTTTCTCAAGCTTTCAGCACCCCTTCTACCCTTATACGCACCATGAAGAAGCAAAATACAATAACGTCATCAATGTGTATCTGGATGCCGAAACCGGCAGCGAGACGTTCCGCGAGAAAGTGACCGAGGGATGGATGAAAAGACTGCGTGGTTTCGCTCCGGAAGTCATCATTGTTTCCGCCGGGTTTGACGGCCACAAAGATGACCCGATGGCAGAGCTCAACCTTGAAGATGACGACTTCCGCTGGCTCGGCGAATGGATCACGGAATACGCATCCGGGCGCAGCACGCCCTGGATCGCCATCCTCGAAGGTGGCTACGACCTCAACGCTCTGGGCCGCTCGGTCTGCGCCTTTGTTGGTGAGATGCTGCAAGCCTGATTACCGGCCGATACAGAACAGGAACATAACTGATACATTCGGTGCGCGTTTTCTGGCGCATGATAATTTCCGCACATAAGGGAGATTCATCATGCCGGGAAAAACATCACGCGCTGAACAGCAGCACCCCCTCTCCTCGGAAAACAGCCTGCGCCTGATTTACCGCGCCGAATGGCTGGCCGTTGCCCTGATGGGAATCTGTAGCATCGTCCTGCTCGGCCTCGCTGCCCATTAACTGAACCGCCAGCATAAAACAGGCATAAAAAAAGCCAGCACACTGTGCTGGCCTTCTGAATTTGGCGGAGGGATAGGGATTTGAACCCTAGATACGCTATTAACGTATGCCGGTTTTCAAGACCGGTGCTTTCAACCGCTCAGCCATCCCTCCGAGACGGGGCGTATCATACTTCACCAACCGTCAACGTCAACACTTTTTTTTAAAAATCAACGTGATAGCCCGCTGACAGAGACAATCTTTGCATTCACGCCGCGGGCGGATACCATACTGCCCATCGCTCTCGGAAACCTGTTATGGCCAGTTTCACCCTGCTTATCCGTTCCGGTCCTTATCACACAGCACAACATAGCGTGGCGCAGGATTTCGCCCGCGCCCTGCTCAGTGAAGGCCATGAAATCCGGCGTATTTTTTTCTACCAGGATGCCGTGTTCGCCGCCCTTGCCGGCCAGCAGGCCATACAGGGCCAGATAAGCAGTGTCGCCAGCTGGCAGACGCTGGCACAGGAAGCTGGCATCACTTTGCAGGCATGCATTGCCAATGCCCTGCGCCGCGGCATCTGCGATCAGGCGGAGCAACAGCGCTACGACCTGCCCGCCACAACACTGGCGGAAGGATTTGAATTGGCCGGGCTCGGCGAAATGGCCGGCGCCTGTGCTGACTCGGATCAGGTTGTTGAATTCTGAGCAGGAAACATCATGAGTAAAATATGTGTCGTTATCAGTCAGCCGCCAACGCCCGATCCGGAAGCGCTGGAAATGATCCTGGCGCTGGCCACTTTTGACCACGATGTCAGCGTTATTTTCACCGCCGCCGGCATCGGCTGGCTGTATAAAAACCAGCAGGCACGCAAGCCCAAAGGCAAGGCACCGGATAAGGTACTGGCAGCATTTCCTATGTATGACTGCGACAAACTCTATTACCGCGCAGCGGACATACAGACAACGGAGCCGTTAACCACGCTTGCCGAAGCCGCCGACGACCAATTTATTCAACAGCTTATCCGCTCTGCGGATCATTGCCTGAGCTTCTGATCATGACACTGCACCTGATTTTTTCTGCTGACCCACAGGTATTGAATAAAGTCCGCGCCCTGGCTGCCGGCAGCGACCAGATTATGCTCGCCGGCGACGGTGCCTATCTGGCGCCGCTCTGCCCTGCTGCGGAAAAAAATATATCCAGCCGTGAAACAGATCTGCAAAGCCGCGGCCTGAACCATGGCCATACCACAGCGCTCAGTGACAGCGACTGGGTTAAGCTGACATCCATTGCCGACAACACACTGAGCTGGTTCTGATGACTGATCTGAATCTGGATAAAGACGGCTTTCTCGCTGACCTTAATGACTGGAACGAAGAGGTCGCCGTCAAGCTGGCTGCCAGTGAGAACATTGAACTCAGCGACGCTCACTGGGAAATACTGCACCTGCTGCGTCGTTTTTATCAGGAATTCGAAATTTCCCCGGCGATGCGGCCATTATCCCGCTACATCAGACAGGAACTCGGCAACGACAAAGCGGGCAGTATTTATCTGCTGCAATTATTTCCCGGCAGTCCGGCTAAGCTGGCCGCCAAAATTGCCGGCCTGCCACGCCCGGAGAATTGTTTATGAGTCACCCGCTTGCCGAGTACGTCAGAATTCTTGCCCGCGGAAAAAATGGCAGCCGCAGCATGACCTTTGCCGAAGCCGAACAGGTTATGCAGGGCATGCTCAGTGGTAATGCTTTGCCCGAACAGGTCGGCGCAATCTTTATGCTGCTGCGGGTAAAAGAAGAAACCGCCGAAGAACTCGGCGGCTTTGCCGCCGCCATTAACCGGTTATGGCCGCAGCAAATTGAGGCCGATCTGGTCTGGCCATCCTATGCCGGTAAACGACGGCAACCTTTCTGGTGTTTTTTGTCCATGCTGCTGCTTACCCGCCTGGGTAAACGCATTATTGCTCATGGTACTGAAGCCCACACCGAAGGCCGGTTGTACCTGCATGAGGTGTTTGAAGCTTTCTCCCTGCCGGTCATCCGTGATCTGAATGAACTCAGCCACTCACAGCCACTGATGTATCTGCCCTGCGCCACGCTTAATCCGGTGTTACAGCAATGGCTGGGACTGAAAGCCATACTGGGTGTACGCTCACCAATTAACACCGTTATGAAAACCATTGCCCCCGCAGGCATTCCCAGCGTACAGGGTATTTTTCACCCGAATTATGCACAGGTTCACGCCGGTGCGGCCGCATTGAATCAGCGCGACTGCATTGTCATCAAAGGCGAAGGCGGAGAATTTGAGGTCAACCCGGAACGCGACTGCCGTGCTCTGCTCAGCTTTGACGGCCAGCCCCATCAACTCACTGTTCCCAAACTGGCATCCCACATTGCTGATAAGGCCGGCGATATCAGCATCCGCTGGCTGTGCGATCTGTGGAATGGTGATGTCAGCAACGAATACGCAGAACAGGCAGTATTGAATACGGCTGCTCTCGCATTATGCGCCGCGGAGAAATCCACGGATTTTAATGCCGCACAAACGCGTTGCCGGCAGGCATGGCAACAACGTCTGGATAACGCTTTACGCCTGAACCTCAGTCAATAAAAAAGCGCCATCGGGCCACTGCGGCCCCACAGTTTTAACGAAATCTGTTTTCTGTAGACGACGTTTACATCCGCAACGCCTAATGCCTCCCAGGGGAACTTATCCCCTTGCCGGCGGGCATTTATACCTGACCGCCATGGATGGCGGAAATGCCTGTTTTGCAGGAGCAAAAACAGGCCCAGCTTTTCGCTTTCTGGAGCGCGACCCTCATTCTCTCGATTTTTCCTAGCCACGCGCCCATGCGACATCCCTGTCGCTGCGCGCTCGCCGGGCATCCATGCCCGGCGGGCCGGAAAAATCATCATTCATTTCGGCGCTCCCAGAGGCTAAGGAGTGGCAGCCTTGACGCCGCTTTTCAATACCACTCTGTCGCTGAATAGTGTTCAACGACAGAGCATTCAACCTGGTTGTGAATCGTATAAACAGGCGGTAAGGCAGCGGTAAAACAGCGCCTCCGGGCTCGCCGCAGAAAGCGACGATATTTTCGACCTGCCCGCAGGGACCCGGGCAAGTGACCCCGGCCATGGATGGCCGATGGGTCACGCGGTCAGGAAATATCAAGGTTTCAAGGATAAACGAGCCAGACAGCGCGAAGCGGGGAGGTAGCCCGTCCGGCGAGAGGGGGAAGTCCCCTCTATGAGGACAAGGGGCCTGGGATTTCTCACAAACATTTAAATAAAAATTTGTCGGACGGCAGTGGCGTTATGCGGCGCTTTTTTATTGGCATTATTCTTACACCCGGAACTGACCGGACACATGCTGCAGTGTCTGAGAAATATCCGTCAGCGACCGGCTTGACGCTTCCACCTGCTGCATACTACTCATCGCAGCAGCAGAATTTTCTTTAATGCCCAGCACATTATCCTTGATGCTGCCCGCCGCCTGCTGCTGCCGTTCCGTCGCCACCTCGATGCGGTTATTCATTTCGGTAATGGCTTCCACCATGGCGGTAATAGCCTGCAGGCTTTCATCCGTTTTCGCCGCCTGACTGACGCTGCTGCCGGCACGTTCCTTACTGCTGTTCATCACCTCAACCGCTGAACGCGCGGCCGACTGCAGCTGTTCAATAACCGACTGAATTTCCTGTGTAGAATCCTGAGTGCGTGATGCCAGCGTGCGGACCTCATCAGCCACCACCGCAAATCCACGCCCCTGTTCGCCGGCACGCGCCGCTTCAATCGCCGCATTCAGCGCCAGCAGATTGGTCTGTTCAGCAATACCTTTAATCACATCCAGAATATTGCCGACGTTCGCCGTATCCGCCTCCAGCTTACGGATTACTTCACTGGCCCGTTCCACTTCGCTGGCAAGGCTGTTAATACTGGCCGCCGTATCCTTCACAATCTGGCGACCATCCTTGGCAGCCGTATCAGCTTCCCTGGCGGCTTCCGCTGCTGAGCTGGCATGACCGGAAACATCCTGCACACTGGCTACCATCTCATCAACCAGATAAGAAACCTCTTCCGTGGCGCGGTTCTGCTCACCGGTAATACGGGAGGTCTGCGATGTCAGGTTGCCCAGATCCGATGCAACCGACGTCAACGGCCTTGTCGTACTGATGACTTCGCCGATATTGCGGTGCAGCTTGTCAACAAACTCATTGAACCAGTGCACGACCTCACCAATTTCGTCGGCGGATGTCTTTTCCAGCCGCCGGGTCAGATCCCCTTCACCACCGGCAATATCTTTCAGTGATGTCACCAGATTATTAACCGCCAGCGAAATGCTGTGGGTTGTCGACCAGGCAACAACGGCGAGAATCAACAGGGTTGCCAGCGTAACAATCAATGCCATGGACTGTGCATTGCCCGCCGCTTTATTGGAGACCGACACGGTTTCATTAAATGCCTGTAGCGCTGCCTCGCTGTAAATACTGAAACGCTCGCGTGCAGAAGACAGGCTGGCATTCATGGTTTCAATGGCCGGCCCCATATCCGCCGGATCCAGCGTACCTTCAATCATGCCGGATGACAGCCGCCGGGCGGCTGAAAAATAGGAGTCAAACGCTTTTTGACTGGCATCGGCGGCGGCTGATTTTTCCGGCCACAGGCGATTGAGTTTTTCCAGGCCAGCAAGCGTTTCACTGCGGTATTTTTCTGCTGTCTGCACAAAGTCCATTTCGCCAGTGCTGACCGCTGTGGAAAACAGTTCCTCCATCCGTGCCAGGCGCACGATATTGGCCTTGGACTCTTCAACCACCGGAAAAAAAACTTTCTGAATCATATCCAGCCGGGAGGAATTGGCTGTATTCATATTAACGCTGAGCAGCGTACTGATAACAAAGCCAACGACCGCGACTCCCGCCAGAGACAAAATCTTAACCCTGATACTCAGGGAATTCAGAAAACCCATTACTTCTACCCATACAGTTCCATTATATGGATAAGCATAGTGCAGATTTTCAGATGCGCAGGGTGCGGTGTGTGCTGATTTCAGCGCCAGCTGAGACGCTCATGCAGTGTAACGACGGTACCAACAATGGTTAATGTCGGCGCCTGAATATCGGTGTCCGCGACATAGTCCGGCATAGTCGCCAGCGTTTTTACGTGTACCCGCTGATCGGGCAGCGTGCCCTTTTCGACCAGAGCAACCGGTGTTGCCGGTGACATACCGGCAGCAATCAGGCGCGCACAGATATGTGGCAGACCACTGAGCCCCATATAAATGACCAGCGTCTGACCGGAATGTACCAGCTCTTCCCAGGGCAATTCACAGCTGCCGTTTTTCAGATGGCCGGTAACAAAACGGACGCTCTGGGCATGATCCCGGTGCGTCAGCGGAATGCCGGCATAAGCCGCACAGCCACTGGCCGCGGTAATACCCGGCACCACCTGAAACGGAATTTCACTGTCGGCGAGCTGTTCAATCTCTTCACCGCCACGGCCGAAAATAAAGGGGTCTCCACCTTTCAGGCGCAGTACCCGTTTACCGGCCTGTGCCGACTTAACCAGCAGCTGATTAATGTCATCCTGAGGAACGGAATGATCGCTTTTCTGTTTACCGACATAATAACGCTCAGCGGCCGGATCAATCAGATCCATAATCGCCGGGCCGACCAGGCGGTCGTAATAAACAACATCCGCCGACTGAATCAGACGCAGAGCACGGAACGTCAGCAGATCCGGATCACCCGGGCCGGCACCGACCAGCCAGACCTCGCCGTTCTGATTACGGCCATCCAGACAGGCGTCGGTTTCACTTTCTGCCCGCTCCCGCTGGCGCGCCAGGATCAGCTCCGGTGCCCGGCCGTTAAACCAGCGACGCCAGAACGCAGCCCGTTCCGGGGCTGGCAGCAGGTTTTTGACCCGCTCGCGCAACTGCTCGGCAAAGCTCGCCAGACGGCCATAACCCTGCGGCAGAAAGGCTTCCAGCCGCTGACGCACATGCCGGGTCAGTGCCGGTGAAGCACCACTGGTTGAAATACTGACCAGCAAAGGAGAACGGTCAACCACGGCAGGAAAAATAAAATCATTATCTGCTGTGGCATCCGTGCGGCACACCAGGCAGCCCTGCTGACGCGCAGATTCGGCCAGCGCCTGATTGAGAACGGCATTATTACTGGCCAGCACCACCAGACTGCCACTAACAAACACTTCAGCCTCATCTGCCTGCCGTTGCTGCAGACAAAGATGGCCCTCGTCGGCCAGGCGCTGAATATCACGGGTTGCCGACGGGGCAATCACCGTGATATCAGCACCGGCCCGCACCAGCGTCATCACTTTGCGTTCAGCAACCCGGCCAGCGCCGATAATAATGAAAGGACGGACATCCCCCCGCAATACGAGGGGAAGCGTCATCATGGACGGATAACCTCAAGGCCGCGCATATAAGGGCGCAGCGCTTCCGGTACGGTAATACTGCCGTCTTCCTGCTGATAATTTTCCAGCACCGCCACCATAGTACGGCCAACGGCCAGGCCGGAACCATTCAGGGTGTGCAGCAGTTCCGGTTTGCCGGTTTCCGGGTTACGCCAGCGGGCCTGCATACGGCGCGCCTGATAATCACGGAAGTTACTGCAGGAAGAAATTTCACGGTATTTCTGCTGACCGGGCAGCCACACTTCCAGGTCATAGGTTTTCGCCGCAGAAAAACCCAGATCACCGCCACACAAAATAACTTTACGGTATGGCAGACCCAGCTTCTGCAGAATCGCTTCCGCATGGCCAGTCAGCTGCTCCAGCGTCGCTTCAGATTCTTCCGCCTTAACAAACTGCACCAGTTCCACTTTGTCGAACTGATGCTGACGGATCATGCCCCGGGTGTCGCGGCCATAGCTGCCCGCTTCGCTGCGGAAACAGGGTGTGTGTGCCACTTTTTTAACCGGCAGTTCAGCCTCGGTCACAGCATCGCGCAGCAGATTGGTGACCGGCACTTCGGCGGTCGGAATCAGGTAGAAATCTTTTTCACCCTGCGCGCCCGGAATTTTAAACAGATCCTCTTCGAATTTAGGCAGCTGCCCGGTGCCTTCCAGTGCCTGTTTATTCACCAGATACGGCACGTAGGTTTCGGTATAGCCGTGCTCTTCGCTATGGGTATCGAGCATAAACTGGGCAATAGCGCGGTGCAGTTTTGCCATCGCACCACTCATGGCAACAAAGCGTGAACCGGCCACCAGAGCGCCATCATCAAAACTCATGCCCAGCGGTTCACCGAGATCAACATGATCTTTCGGCGTAAAGCTGAACTGTGTCGGCTCACCCCAGGTCAGGACTTCAATATTATCGTCTTCATCCTTACCGAACGGCACCGAAGCATCCGGCACGTTGGGAATGCTCATCAGCAGGGTCTGCAGTGCGGCTTCTGCTTCTTTGGCCGCCTGCTCTGCTTCACTGATATCGGAATCAATGCTGCCCATCACCTGAGCCTTGGCATCTTCCGGCGACATGCCCTGGCCGATCAGCTGACCAATCTGTTTGGACGCCTTTTTCTTTTCGGCCTGCAGTGACTGTGCCCGGGTCAGAGCGGACTTGCGCTGCTCGTCAAGACGGGTGAATTCTTCGTCGTTAAAAACAAACCCTTTTTTACCCAGCGCAGACTTCACCTGATCCAGGTTTTCGCGAATAAACTTAACGTCCAGCATTACGATTTATACCAATACCAATTTATACCAAAGATTTTGAAAGCCACATGCCTGCCACGGTCGCCAGCAGACATCCCGTCAGGCTGAAGCCGGCATAACTGGCGAAAGCCAGCCAGCGCTCCTGTTGCAGCATGGCAACACTCTCCAGCGAGAAGGTAGAAAAAGTCGTGAAGGCACCGAGGAATCCGACCATCACCAGTTGCTTGTGATAATCACCACCCCACTCGTGCTGTACCAGCCAGATGTAGGCGACTCCCATGGCAAAGGAGCCTATCAGGTTCACACTTAACGTGCCATAAGGAAAGGGTTTATCCATCCAGCGGAAGATGCCGGTTGCCACCACATAACGGCAGATGGCTCCCAGAGCGCCGCCAAGCCCGATCCAGAAAAAGCTCATTCTTTATCCTCCGGGTAACGCTGAAGCGGTGACTGCTGATTCAGGCTGCGCAGGTAATCCAGCTTCTGCATGATTTTACTTTCCAGTCCACGGTTCACCGGCTGATAAAAACGCTGCTGACGGATGGCTTCAGGCAGGTAATTTTCACCGGCAGCAAAGGCTTCGGGCTCATCATGGGCATAACGGTATTCGCTGCCGTAATCCAGCTCTTTCATCAGTTTGGTCGGTGCATTGCGCAGATGCAGCGGCACTTCATGACTGGGGTTGGCGGCAATAAAGGCCCGCGCCTCATTGAACGCTTTATAGACAGCATTACTTTTCGGCGCACAGGCGAGATAAGCCACCGCCTGAGCAACGGCCAACTCTCCTTCCGGACTGCCCAGCCGCTCCAGCACATCCCAGGCATTAACGCACAGGGTCAGCGCGCGCGGATCGGCGTTACCGATATCCTCGCTGGCCATGCGCACCACCCGGCGGGCGATATACAGCGGATCGCAACCGCCATCCAGCATACGCGCAAACCAGTAAATGGCGGCATCCGGATCGGAGCCACGCACCGATTTGTGCAGGGCAGAAATCTGATCATAAAACGCCTCACCGCCCTTATCGAAACGACGGGTACGGTCGCCCAGCAGATTCTTTACCTGAGCGGCCGTCAGTGCTTCCTTGCCGCTGAGCTGCAGGGCCATTTCAAGAATATTCAGTGAACGACGGGCATCGCCATCGGCGGCCACTGCAATCAGATTCAGCGCTTCGGGTTCCGCCTGTGCCTGCTGACGACTGACGGCCTGGGTCAGAATGCGGACCAGTTGCTCTTCGTTCAGACTCCGCAGCACATAGACCTGCGCCCGTGACAACAGCGCGTTATTCAGTTCGAATGACGGGTTTTCCGTGGTGGCACCGATAAAAATAAAGGTGCCATCTTCCACGTACGGCAGAAAGGCATCCTGCTGGGATTTATTGAAACGGTGCACTTCGTCAATAAACAGCACCGTCTTGCGCCCGCCCGCATGCTGATACTGAGCGCGTGCTACCGCCTCGCGGATATCTTTGACACCGGACATAACCGCCGACAACGACAGGAATTCGGCATCCACATAATGTGCAATCAGGCGGGCCAGCGTCGTTTTCCCCACGCCTGGCGGCCCCCAGAAAATCAGTGAATGCAACTGCCCGGCATCCAGTGACTGCCGCAGCGGCGTGCCCGGCCCGACCACATGCTCCTGACCCACATAGTCATCCAGCGTCTGCGGACGCATCTGCGACGCCAGCGGTTCATAGGCTTTATTCTGTGCAAACAGATCAGCGGTCATGGCGTCCGTCAATCACATCCACACCTTCGGGGACATTAAAAATAAAGGCCGTGCTGTCCAGCGCCTGGTTGCTACGCACATCATGGAACTGAATTTCGGTCACCTGACCGGCTGCATCATAAATCATCATGCGCGCCAGCTGCCTGCCACGGTAATGAAATTCCAGTGATTCAAATAACTGACTGGGATCTTTCGGCACCAGCTGGAATACGGTTTCCTGACTGTTTTTTTCTTCTTCAACGATAAAACTCTGTTCCACTTCGGTAGCATCACCGGTCAGCAGCAACGCAGGGGTTTCCTGTATCCGCTGATCCATTTCACGGATGGTGACCTGTTCCAGATCCATATCGTAAATCCATACCAGCTGACCGTCGGCGACAACCAGCTGTTCAAACGGGGCATCCGTTTGCCAGCGCATTTTGCCCGGCTTGGCGACCATGAGCCTGCCGGTCATCTGCTGCAGAACCTGGCCGTCATGGTCTTTGGTGCTCTGGGCAAAAGCAGCATCCATGGTCTGCAGGGATTTGATGCGGCCGAGAAAATCCGCCAGTGCCGCATCCGATGCCGTTGCCAGCCCGGGCGCCAGCGTCAGACACAGTACCAGGAGACATTCAGCTGTGCGTTTGATCAAAAGGTTATCCTCAGTGTTGATAGTCAGGGGGCTGTTGTCTGTGCGGATTACAGGTCCGGCGGCGCGCCAGCCAGCACTTCCCGCGAACCATTGTGGGCCGGCGGAGATACAACACCTGCGGCCTCCATGGTTTCAACCAGCCGTGCAGCACGATTATAACCGATACGCAGTTTACGCTGGACAGAGGAAATGGAGCATTTGCCGGTTTCCGTCACGAAAGCAACGGCCTGATCATAGAGATCGTCTTTTTCATCACCGCCTTCCAGCGACAGTCCGCCAGCGCCTTCTTCGCCATGACTGGTGATTTCTTCAATGTAATCGGGCTCACCGCGCAGTTTCCATTCAGCCACCAGACGGTGTACTTCATCATCATCGACAAACGCGCCATGTACACGTTCCGGCAAGGCATGCCCCGGCGGCATAAACAGCATGTCACCATGCCCCAGCAACTGCTCGGCACCGCCCTGATCCAGAATCGTGCGCGAGTCGATTTTGGACGAAACCTGGAAGGCAATCCGGGTTGGTACGTTGGCCTTGATCAGACCGGTAATCACGTCCACCGACGGGCGCTGAGTCGCCAGAATCATATGAATCCCGGCGGCCCGGGCTTTCTGGGCAATACGGGCAATCAGCTCTTCAACCTTCTTGCCCACCATCATCATCATGTCGGCAAATTCGTCGATCACAATCACGATGTAAGGCAGCGGCTCCAGCAACGGCGGCGTGGTATCAAAGGATTTATCAATCTGCCACAGCGGGTCGGGAAGCGGCGTGCCGGCGGCGATAGCATCCTTCACCTTCCTGTTGTAGCCGGCGATATTACGAACCCCAAGCGCCGCCATCAGCATGTAGCGGCGTTCCATTTCCGCCACCGACCAGCGCAGACCATTGGCGGCTTCTTTCATGTCGGTAATGACCGGCGTCAGCAGATGCGGAATCCCCTCATACACCGACAGTTCCAGCATTTTCGGGTCCACCAGAATCAGACGCAGCTCATCCGGCGTGGATTTGAACAGCAGGCTGAGCAGCATGGCATTGACACCCACCGATTTACCGGAGCCGGTGGTACCGGCAACCAGCAGGTGCGGCATTTTCGCCAGATCGGTAATTACCGGATTGCCGCCGATATCATGCCCCAACGCCAGCGTCAGCGGCGATTTCGATTGATCGTACTCTTCCGATGACAGCACTTCCGACAGCGAGACCACCGCGCGGTCTTCATTCGGTACCTCAATGCCCATCACGGATTTACCCGGAATAACTTCCACTACCCGCACACTGATCATCGCCATGGAGCGCGCCAGATCGCGTGCCAGATTGGAAATTTTGCTGGCCTTCACGCCCGGTGCCGGCTGAATCTCAAAGCGCGTAATCACCGGGCCTGGCGCCACCGCCGTCACTTCAATCTTGACGCCGAAGTCGGCCAGCTTCTGCACCAGCAGCTTAGACATTTCCTGCAGGCGCTCCGGCGAGAAACCAGGCGCCTGATCGGTCCGCGGCGGATCAAGCAGGGCGATGGATGGTAACGGAGCTTCACTCTTGAACAGTTTGCCCTGCAGTTCGCGCTGCGCACGCTCACTGGGGCGGCTTTCCTTACGTTGCAGCGGCTCAATCGGAATCGCAGCCGCGGCCATCCCGGCCGTGTCCGCCGACTGACGACGGGCAGGTTTTGTTTCCGGTTTTGCCGGAGGTGGCGGCTCCACAGGCTCATCTTCCCACGGCAACGGTTCTGCCGGCGTATCCAGCAGCGGTACGTCCTCATCCGCCAGCAGTGCATCACTCAATACCGGTTCTTCCACCCGTTCCTGCTTTTCTGTCTTCGCCCGGCGACTGAACAGACTGCGTTTTCTGACCACTTCCACTTCGTCTTCCGTATCCGCAGTCGTCAAGTCTGCCGACAGGACCTTAACGCCGGCTTTCTTTTTAACCTCAACCGCCTCCGGCGACGAAACAAGCGCTTCTGCCTCCGGACCGGCACCGGCAGTTGATGGCTGAGCGCGACGGATCAGCCGTTGGCCACGTTCAAGCAGAAATCCACCCAGCCAATCAAAGAAACGCAGCCAGGAAAATTCCAGAAACAGCATCAGTCCCAGCGCCAGCGTGCCGGTCAGCAGAATCGCACTGCCTATAACCGAAAACAGCGGCAGGAACACAGAGACCAGACTTCTGCCCAGAATACCGCCGGCACCGACCGGCAGCTCACTGCCCTGCCAGATGCTCATCTCCGCCAACCCACACAGAGCGCCCAGCGACAGCAGAATGCCGATACCGCGCAGCAGCCAGACTTTTCCGCCATGGCGCGGCGATTTACGGAACAGCTGCCACAACTTCGCCATCACCAGCAATGGCAGTGCATAAGCCAGATAACCCAGGCCATGGAACAGGATATCCGCCACCAGAGCACCGACCTTACCGACGGCATTGCCGGGGCGCCCCTGCCCGGCCACCGACCAGGCCATATCCGCTCCGCTGTAGGTCATCAGCGCAATCAGCAGCAGCGTGCTCGCCAGTGTCAGCAGAACAAATACCGCATCGTGACGGCGGCTCCAGCGGGAGACAGCGTCGCTGTCCGCCATAGTTTCTGGCTGAATGTCCTGTTCAGACGTATTCTTTGGCAAAATAACGGTTCCGTTTACCTGAATTAATTTACGCGAAGTCTACCACGGGTTGAGCATGATTGACTGGCTTGATGAAGTCTCATTTCCACACTTTCCACCGACAGCCAAAGCGCTGGAGGAGCCGGCCGGCCTGCTCGCAGCCGGTGGTCAGATATCCCCTCTGTGGCTGGATCAGGCCTACCGCCGGGGGATATTCCCATGGAACGATCCTGATGAAGTACGGCTCTGGTGGTCTCCTGTTCCCAGGGCAGTGATCACCCCGGACAGCTTCCGCACCCCAAGATCTGTTCAGAAAGCCATCCGCCGGCAAAAGTTCACCATTACCAGCAATCTGGCCTTCCGCCGGGTGATGTCAGCCTGTGCCGCTCCCAGAAAGGCTGAATCCGGCACCTGGATCAGCGGCGACATGATCGACAGCTACAACCGCCTGCATCAGGCCGGCCGCGCCATCAGTGTTGAATGCTGGCAGGATGGCGAACTGTGCGGCGGCTTTTACGGGCTGATCATCGGCAGTGCTTATTTCGGTGAATCTATGTTTTCCGCCGTCAGCGATGCATCGAAAGTGGCATTTGCCTGTGCCGCGCCGGTTATGTTCCGTGCCGGCATCCGCCTGATCGACTGCCAGATGAAAACAGACCACCTGGCGCGCTTCGGTCTGCTGGAACTGCAGCGGGAGGCCTTTGAGCAGCAACTGCAACAGGCAGTCAGCAACCAGCAGAACATCAGCCTGCCCGGGGTTATTGCATGAACAAGATCCTGTTATTTCAGCCACCGGAAACTCATGTCTGCAGCTATTTACCCGGCCAGCGGTCACGCAGCCTGTATGTTGACCCCAGAGCGCAGCTGGATGATGAATCCCTGACACTGCTGAGCCTTAATGGTTTCCGCCGCAGCGGGCGGCTGCTTTATCGCCCCGCGTGTCCGGCGTGCAATGCCTGCCGCGCTGTCCGCCTGCGGGTGAAAGATATGCAGCTGCCACGCAACCAGCGCCGCATCATGAAAAAAAATCAGGACCTCACGCTGGAAGTCATTCAACCTGACAGTGGCGAGGAGTTTTACCGCCTGTATGAACGCTACATCAATGAGCGCCACGCCGACGGTGACATGTACCCGCCCGACCGGGCTCAGTATGAAGATTTTCTGGTCAATGATTATGGCAGCACACGTTTTCTGACCGCCCGTCTGCGCGGACACCTTCTGGCCTGCATGGTGTTCGATATTCTCGGTGACGGCCTGTCGGCGGTGTATTGCTTCTACAATCCCGATGAACAGGCGCGCTCCCCAGGCACTTTTATGATTCTGACGCTGAGCCGGATCGCCGCGGCTCTCGGCCTGCCCTACAACTATCTGGGCTACTATGTACACGGCAGCCGTAAAATGGAATATAAGCGCCAGTTCTTCCCGCTGGAGGAGTATTCTGACAACCGCTGGCAACTGCTGTCGCCCTGATTATCACAATACGGATGACGAAACGGGCAATTGCTTTGCTTATCCTGACGATTTAAGGCAGAATGCGCCCGCGTAATTTAAGCTTTCTACAGGTGACGAATGGCAAAAGATGATCATATTGAAATGGAAGGTGAGGTAATCGACACCCTTCCAAATACTATGTTCCGCGTGAAACTCGAGAACGGTCACGTTGTGACTGCCCATATCTCCGGCAAGATGCGTAAAAACTATATCCGTATTCTGACTGGCGACAAGGTAAAGGTGGAGTTAACTCCGTACGACCTGAGCAAAGGCCGTATTACCTACCGGGCGCGCTGATGCCATTCGCCCGGCAGGTACTGAGCCGTCAGGCCGGTACCTCCTCGGGCACCGACATAACCAGCTCTCCATTTTCCACTGCAATATCCACCTCGCCACCCTGCGCGAGTTCACCGAACAGAATCTTCTCAGCCAGCGGCTTTTTGATTTTGTCCTGAACCAGGCGACCCATAGGGCGAGCCCCCATTTTCTCGTCGTAGCCGTGCTCCGCCAGCCACTGACGGGCATCATCGCCGACATTCAGCATCACGCGCTTGTCGTCCAGCTGCCCCTGCAATTCGGTCAGGAATTTATCGACCACATGCAGAATGGTATCGCGCGACAACGGCGCGAACTGAATCACACTGTCGAGACGGTTACGGAATTCCGGCGTAAACAGACGTTTCAGCGCTTCCGTTCCGTCGGTGGTGTGATCCTGCTGAGTGAAGCCGATACTCGGACGGCTCATCTGCTCTGCCCCGGCATTGGTGGTCATAATCAGGATGACA
The DNA here is from genome assembly GCA_963682115.1 of Pseudomonadales bacterium. GTDB lineage: Bacteria > Pseudomonadota > Gammaproteobacteria > Pseudomonadales > Oceanobacteraceae > Venatoribacter. Next base: position 3,898,181 of record OY821639.1, read on the forward strand.
TTACGGAAATCCGTCTTACGGCCGTTATTATCCGTCAGGGTACCGTGATCCATAACCTGCAGCAGAATGTTGAACACTTCCGGATGGGCCTTTTCAATCTCATCCAGCAACAGCACACAGTGCGGGTTTTTATTGATCGCTTCGGTCAACAGACCGCCCTGATCATAACCGACGTAACCCGGAGGCGCGCCGATCAGGCGGGAGACGGTATGGCGTTCCATGTATTCAGACATATCGAAGCGCACCAGCTCCATACCCATAACGGACGCCAGCTGGCGGGAAACTTCCGTTTTACCAACCCCGGTCGGACCGGAAAACAGGAAGGAACCGATCGGTTTTTGTGGTGAATTGAGGCCCGCACGGGACATCTTGATTGCTGTTGCCAGCGTATCAATTGCCTCATTCTGACCAAACACCACCATCTGCAGTTTATCTTCCAGCTTGAACAGCAGTTCTTTATCGGACGCCGACACCGTTTTCGGCGGAATGCGTGCGATCGCCGCAATCACCTGCTCAACTTCACCCACGCCAATCACTTTTTTGCGCTTACTCGGCACCAGCAGCTGCTGCAGAGCGCCCACCTCATCAATCACATCAATCGCCTTATCCGGCAGGTTGCGGTCAGTAATGTAACGTTCCGACAATTCCGCCGCGGCCTTCAGTGCCTTGTCGGTATAGCGGATATGGTGGTGCTCCTCAAAACGGGACTTCAGCCCTTTGAGAATTTTGTACGTGTCGTCAACGGATGGCTGCGCCACATCGATTTTCTGGAAACGACGGGTCAGCGCACTGTCTTTTTCGAAAATACCGCGGAATTCGGTAAAGGTGGTGGAACCGATACAGCGGATCTCACCGGAACTCAGCAGTGGTTTAAGCAGATTACTGGCGTCCATCACCCCACCAGAGGCCGCGCCGGCTCCGATAATGGTATGAATTTCATCAATAAAGAGAATGCCGTGTGGCTGTTTCTTCAGTTCAGCCAGCAGCGCTTTGAAGCGCTTTTCAAAATCACCCCGGTATTTGGTGCCCGCCAACAACGCCCCCATATCCAGGCTGTACACCACGGCATCCTGAATAACATCCGGAACATCGTGATCGACGATACGTTTTGCCAGACCTTCGACAATCGCGGTTTTACCAACCCCGGAATCACCAACCAGCAGCGGATTATTTTTCCGTCGCCGCGCCAGGGTCTGCACCAGCCGGCTGACTTCGTATTCACGACCGATCAGCGGATCAATTTTTCCTTCGCGGGCCAGACGGTTGAGATTCGTCGCATAGCCTTCCAGAGCATTTTTACCCGCACTTTCACCCTCGTCCTCGGTGGATTCTGACAGATGATCAGAGGTTTCTTCCTGACCACCAACCTTGGATATACCATGAGAAATGAAATTCACCACGTCAATGCGGGCAATGTTCTGCTGCTTGAGGAAATAAACCGCCTGGCTTTCCTGTTCTGAGAAAATCGCAACCAGCACATTGGCTCCGGTAACTTCTGACTTGCCGGACGACTGGACATGGAAAACGGCACGCTGCAGCACCCGCTGAAATCCGAGTGTCGGCTGGGTTTCACGCTCACTGTCGGTTTCCGGAATCAGTGGCGTGGTGGAATCCACAAATTCCTGCAGCTCCTTGCGCAGCTTGGTGATATCGGCACCACAGGCTTCCAGCACAGACGATGCGGCTTCATTATCGAGCAACGCCAGCAGCAGATGCTCGACCGTCATAAACTCATGACGTTTCGATCGGGCATCCTTGAATGCTTCGTTCAGGGTTTGCTCCAGTTCGCGGTTCAGCATAGCGCCTCCTAAGCCTCAGTCTTCAGCAGGAGATATCTCACACATCAGGGGATGCTGACAATCTCTTGCATATTGATTCACTAACGCAGCTTTAGTTTCGGCCACATCTTTGGTGTAGACCGCACAGACAGCACTGCCCCTGGTGTGAACCGTCAACATGATCTGCGTGGCCTGCTCCGGAGTTTTATTAAAAAAACTCTGCAGAACCTCAACCACAAATTCCATAGGGGTATAATCGTCATTCATCATAATGACCGAGTACAGCGAGGGCTTTTTAAGCGCCGGTTTTGCGGACTCAACCGCCACCCCCCCGTCATTCCCATGGAAAGGATCATCTGCCTGTAAGTTTAGTTTAGATTCCTGAATCTGATGCATAGTCCGGTAAATCATTGTGTTTCACAAAATGATACCTTCAGCCCGGAGTAAGCTCTAGAGCTGAGTACAGCATCATACTTCTGATCATTAATATGAGGGCACTGAAGATTAAACCAAGGGCGCATATTTCCGGCCCCGCCGATGCTTGACGCCCTGAAAACCCCGGCGTAGTGTAAAGATCAGCCAGTTTACAGGCGAACATCATTATAAGATCCGGTCAGGAACGGAGGCAGGCGATGAAGACAGGGAAAGTAAAATGGTTCAATAACGCCAAAGGTTACGGATTTATCCTTGCCGATGACGGCGATGAAGACCTTTTTGCTCATTATTCAATGATTCAGATGGATGGTTATCGCACACTGAAAGCCGGTCAGGCGGTCGAATTTGAAACCCGCCCCAGCGACAAAGGCACTCACGCGATCAATATCCGCACCATTGATGCCAATTCACCTGACAGTACGCCCACTGAGCCCAGACAAACGGCAGAAGCATGACAGTCTTCCCTGAACAACAACTTCTCTGATCCGGACATAAAAAAAGCCGCATTGCTGCGGCTTTTTTTATCTTACTGAGAAATCAATCAGCATGAATGCTGATCAATTGCAGCATTCAGGGTTGCGCTCGGACGCATCACCTTAGCTGCCAGTTCAGGATCCGGGCGGTAGTAACCACCAAGATCCACAGCTTTCCCCTGAGCAGCACCCAGTTCTTCAACAATTCTGGTGCGGTTTTCAGACAGCTTATTGTAAAGCTTGGCAAAGCATACTTTCAGATCAGTATCTTTGTTCTGCTCAGCCAGCGCCTGCGCCCAGTACAGAGCCAGGTAGAAATGACTGCCGCGGTTATCAATTTCACCTTCTTTACGGGAAGGTGATTTGTTGTGATCCAGCAGCTTACCGACCGCAGTATCCAGCGTATCCGCCAGAACCTGTGCACGGGCATTGCCATTAGTCTGAGCCAGATGCTCTAACGATGCCGACAGCGCCATAAACTCACCCAGCGAATCCCAGCGCAGATGGTTTTCATTCAGCAACTGCTGTACGTGTTTAGGGGCAGAACCACCGGCACCGGTTTCAAACAGACCACCACCGGCCATCAGAGGGACGATAGACAGCATTTTAGCACTGGTGCCCAGCTCCAGAATCGGGAACAGGTCAGTCAGGTAGTCACGCAGTACGTTACCGGTAACAGAAATGGTGTCCTTGCCTTCTTTCAGACGCTGCAGCGTCACACGGGTTGCCTCAACCGGAGAGAGGATGCGGATATCCAGGCCACTGGTATCGTGGTCTTTCAGATATTTTTCCACTTTGGCAATCAGCTGTGCATCGTGAGCGCGGTTTTTGTCCAGCCAGAAAATCGCCGGCGTGGCCGTCAGGCGGGCGCGGGTTACCGCCAGTTTCACCCAATCCTGAATCGGCGCATCTTTGGCCTGACACATACGCCAGATATCACCGCCATTCACTTCATGCTCCAGCAGTGCCTGCCCATGAGCGTCGAGTACACGGACTTTACCTTTGGCGGCAATTTCGAACGTCTTATCGTGCGAACCATACTCTTCAGCTTTCTGTGCCATCAGACCTACGTTCGGCACAGTCCCCATGGTACGCGGATCGAAGGCGCCATTCTTTTTACAGAACTGAATGGTTTCTTCGTAAACACCGGCGTAACAGCGATCCGGAATCAGCGCCTTGGTGTCATGCAGTTTGCCATCCGGCCCCCACATCTGACCGGAAGAACGGATCATCGCCGGCATGGAAGCATCAACAATGACATCGTTCGGCACATTCAGGTTGGTGATACCTTTGTCGGAATCCACCATGGCCAGCTCAGGACCATTGTCATAAGCCGCTTTGATATCGGCTTCGATGGCCTCACGCTCCGCATCCGGCAGCGTTTTGATTTTCGCCAGTACGTCACCAAAGCCGTTGTTGACATCCACACCCAGTTTTTCAAAAGTATCAGCGTATTTGGCAAACACATCCTTGAAGAAGACTTTTACCGCATGACCAAAGATGATCGGATCCGATACCTTCATCATGGTGGCTTTCAGGTGCAGCGATAGCAGCACACCCTCTTCTTTTGCCTGCTGGATTTCTTTTGCGTAGAAATCCTGCAGTGCATTGCAGCTCATCACAGAACCATCAATGACTTCGCCGGCACGCAGGGCTGTTTTTTCTTTCAGTACAGAAACCGAACCATCTTCAGCGACGAATTCGATACGCACATCGGTATCTTCATCAACGGTGACGGATTTTTCGCTGCCGTAAAAGTCACCGGCTTCCATATGAGCCACGTGAGTTCTGGAGTCTTTGGACCAGGCTCCCATGCTGTGCGGGTTTTTACGGGCAAACTCTTTTACCGAAGCCGGAGCGCGGCGGTCAGAGTTACCTTCGCGCAGCACCGGGTTAACCGCACTGCCTTTAATTTTGTCGTAACGGACTTTGATTTCCCGTTCTTTGTCATCTTTTGGCTCAAACGGGTAGTCAGGAAGTTTGAAACCTTTATCCTGCAACTCTTTAATAGCCGCAACCAGCTGCGGAATAGACGCACTGATGTTCGGCAGTTTGATAATATTGGCTTCAGGGCGGTTAGCCAGCTCGCCGAGTTCTGCCAGGGCATCGGACTGACGCTGATCTTCACTCAGATATTCAGGGAAAACAGCCAGAATACGGCCGGAGAGAGAAATATCACGCGTTTCAACTTCGATACCAGCCGGCTGAGCGAACGCTCTGATGATCGGCAGCAGAGAATAAGTAGCCAGAGCTGGCGCTTCGTCAGTCTCCGTGTAAATGATCTTAGGGGTATCAGTAGACATTCTTACTCCTGTCTTAAGGCTGGTTGCTGTATCGCTTGGGAGTCGGCATCTACGGGCTTTTGGCCGGTAAAGAAATGGCCGAATCTCACATATCCGGAATCCGCCTGGCTCTTAACCAGAGGAAAAATCGCCGCATTGGGGCCGGAGGGTTATCCGGCGGCTCAGAGAGCCCGGAGCGGTAATTTGTAGTTTTTCTACAAAAAATGCAAGCTAGACGAAAGAATAAGTAGTTTTCTTACAGGACTTTTTTGAACGAATCCGATGGCCACACTCATCCTGCTGAACAAACCCTTCAACGTCCTCTCCCAGTTTAGCGACTCTGCCGGGCGCTGCACACTGAAGGCCTGTATTGACCTGCCAGGCGTCTATCCTGCCGGACGCCTGGACTACGATTCCGAAGGGCTGATGCTGCTCACCGACGACGGTCGCCTGCAGGCCCGCATCGCCGACCCGAAACACAAGATGGAAAAAACTTACTGGGTTCAGGTAGAAGGCCAGCCGGAAGAAAGCGACCTGGACGCACTGCGTCAGGGAATCACGCTGAAAGACGGCCCGACCCGCCCGGCCAGAGTCCGCATCATTCCACCACCTCCGCTGTGGCCACGCAACCCGCCGGTGCGCTACCGCGCCAATGACATTACCTGCTGGCTGGAGATCCGTATCAGCGAAGGCCGCAACCGTCAGGTCAGGCGCATGACTGCACACATCGGCTTTCCGACCCTGCGGCTGGTACGGGTTCAGATCGGTCCATGGAAACTGGATGCCCTGCAGCCGGGCGAATACCGCCGCGAAGCCATCAATATGCCCGCCAGTACTGACAGCAGAACCACACCCCGGGGACGCCGGCATTCCGCACGCACAACAACCCGGCAGGCCGGCCGCAAGCGCAGGGTTTGAGCGCGGACCCGCATTTCAGTTAAAATCCCTGCCCATTTCACACAGGCGTAATGATGAACGACGATCGCTGGACCCCTCACGCTACCGTAGCCACCATTGTAGAGCAGGACGGCCGCTTCCTGATGACGGAAGAAATCGCCCTTGGTCAGCAGGTGATCAACCAGCCGGCCGGTCACGTTGAAGCCGGTGAAACCATTGCCGCTGCCGCCATCCGTGAAACACTGGAAGAAACCGGCTGGCATGTCCGGCCAGAGGGTCTGGTAGGCCTGTATATCTACACCGCGCCGGCTAACGGCATTACCTACCACCGTTACTGCCTGTTCGGCACGGCCCTGCGACACGATCCGGATGCCGAACTGGATGATGGCATTATCGGCCCACGCTGGATGACCATCGACGAACTGCGCAACAGCGACGTCCTGCGCAGCCGCATGGTGCTGACCTGTGTTGAAGATTACCTGAGCGGAAAACGCTACCCCCTGTCTGTCATTGTTGAGCACTCCTGACATGAAATCTCCCGCTGAAACCAAAGTCATCGTCGGCATGTCCGGCGGTGTCGACTCTTCAGTATCGGCCCACCTGCTGATGCAGCAGGGTTATCAGGTCGAAGGCCTGTTTATGAAGAACTGGGACGAAGATGACGGTACCGAATACTGTACCGCCAAAGAAGACCTGGCCGATGCCCAGCAGGTCTGTGACAAGCTGGGCATTACCCTGCACCAGGCCAACTTTGCTGCCGAATACTGGGATAATGTGTTCGAATATTTTCTTGCCGAGTACAAGGCCGGGCGCACCCCGAATCCGGACATCCTCTGCAACCGCGAAATCAAGTTCAAAGCGTTCCTTGACTACGCACACGTACTGGGCGCCGATCTGATTGCGACCGGCCACTACGTGCGCCGCTTTGATCAGGATGGTCACACCTACCTGCTTAAGGGGCTTGATCCGAATAAGGACCAGAGCTATTTCCTGCATGCCGTTGGCGAAGCTGAAATTGCCCAGACCCTGTTTCCGGTGGGCGAGCTGGAAAAACCCGAAGTACGCCGGATTGCCGAACAACAGGGACTGGTCACCGCGACGAAAAAGGATTCGACCGGCATCTGCTTTATCGGCGAACGCCGCTTCAAGGACTTTCTCAGACAGTATCTGCCCGCTCAGCCCGGCCGCATTGAAACCGATCAGGGCGACGATATCGGTGAACATCAGGGGCTGATGTATCACACCCTCGGACAACGTCAGGGGCTCGGCATCGGCGGTCTGTCCGGCTACCCGGATGAACCCTGGTTTGTTGCCGGCAAAGACCTCACCCGCAATGTTCTGATTGCGGTACAGGGCAAGAATCACCCCTTGCTGTTCAAAGACTGGCTGACCACGGATCAGGTTTTCTGGGTCAATGAAGAACCGGAACTGCCGCTGCGCTGCAGCGCCAAAGTGCGCTATCGCCAGGACGACCAGGACTGTCTGATTGAAAAACGGGGCACGGGGTACCGCGTCACCTTTGACCAGCCGCAGCGTGCCATCACCCCCGGTCAGTCGGTGGTCTTTTACCTTGGCGAGCGTTGCCTCGGCGGCGGCGTAATCGAACAGACAGGAAATACCGATGAAACGTAATCAGGAGCAGGCCATAGCCCTTGCCGCCGTGGTACAGGCCGCCTCACTGGTGGAACAACTGGCGCGGACCGGCGACATTTCAACCGATGCCAGTGAGCCGCTGCTGAAAGCCCTGTTTATTCAGTCACCGGAGCGTTTCGCTGACATTTACGGCCATGCCCGCGTTAATCTCAGTGTCGGCATCAATCACCTGCGCGCGATTCTCGGCCGCGACCCGCAGGGCATGAGCCCGGATGTTACCCGCTACGCTCTCAGCCTGCTGCACCTGGAACGTAAACTGAGCAAACAACCAGCGATGATGGACACCTTAGGCGAAGGCATTCAGACTGCCTCCCGTCAGGCTGATCACTTTTCCATTGGTCATGAAAACACCATTGCTGCGGTAGCCGACCTGTACAAACGTACGCTCAGCAACCTCAGCTTCCGCATTCACGTCACCGGTAATCCGACCTATCTGCAGAACCCGGCCACCGCCAACAAGGTGCGTGCCCTGCTGCTGGCCGGTATCCGCGCTGCCATTCTCTGGCGTCAGGTCGGCGGTAAACGCTGGCACCTGATGGTCAGCCGCGGCCGCTATCTGAAAGCCTGTGATGAGATTCTCGGCCAGACGGCGGATCACTGATGAGCAAAACCATCGACCGCACCTTTACCACCGCCCCGATGATGGACTGGAGCGACCGCCATTGCCGTTATTTCTGGCGCCAGCTGACCCGTCATGCCGTGCTCTATACCGAAATGGTGACCACTGGCGCGCTGATTCATGGCAACCGTGCCGGTTTTCTGCGTTATCACGAAGATGAGCACCCGCTGGCTCTGCAGCTGGGCGGCAGTGACCCGCAGGCACTGGCGCAGTGTGCGGCCTTTGCCGCCGAATGGGGCTATGACGAAGTCAACCTGAATGTCGGCTGCCCCAGTGACCGGGTGCAGAACAATATGATCGGCGCCTGTCTGATGGCCCACCCACAGCTGGTGGCTGACTGCATCAAGGCGATGCAGGATGCCTGCGATATTGATGTCACCATCAAACACCGTATCGGCATTGATGATCAGGACAGCTATGAACAGCTCGCCGCCTTTGTTGATACCATTGCCGGCACCGGCTGCAGAACCTTTATTATTCACGCCCGCAAAGCCATTCTGCAGGGGCTGTCACCCAAGGAAAACCGCGAAATCCCGCCGCTGATTTACGATGCTGTCTACCGCATAAAACAGGATTTTCCGCAGCTGGAAGTCATCATCAATGGTGGCATAAAGACCCACGCCGAATGCGCCACGCATCTGCAGCAGGTGGACGGTGTCATGCTGGGACGCGAAGCCTATCAGAACCCATCAGTGCTGGCTGAGGTTGATCCGCTGTATTACGGCACCGAAGCACCCGCCACCGCTCTTGATAAAGCCGCGCTGATCCGCAGCCTCTACCCTTACATTGAGGAACAGCTCAGTCAGGGTGCCACGCTGCACCATATCACCCGCCATACACTGGGGCTGTTTAATGGTCAGTATGGCGCCCGCCTCTACCGCCGCCACCTGAGTGAGAATGCGCCGCGCAAAGGCGCTGGTGTGGAAGTGCTGGAACAGGCATTGACGCTGCTCAGCCTGTGAGCCGCCCCGGCCGGCTGCGGATAACCACCGGAGCCGGTACAGAGGTTATTTCTTTTCCTGATACTTCAGCGCGTCATCGAGACCACCGATATTACGCACCTGGCTGTAGCCCATGGACTCCAGCGTATTTTCAGCAATACCGGCGCGGCGGCCGGAACGACAATAGAGATTAATCGGCGTGTCCTTATCGAGCGCCAGCGCACCAATTCGCTGACCGATAACATCGAACGGAATATTAACGGCCCCGTCCTTGTGTCCGGACTGATATTCCTGCGCCGTACGCACGTCAATCCAGACAACGTCAGCAGCCATGGCAACGGTCGTAAACAACCACAGAGCGATCGTGTATAGTACTTTCATAACGCCTCACAAGTGTTTGTCAGTTAATGGTTTTCCAGCAGTATAACCAAATATAACTTACAGGTTATACAACCCACTGCAAACCAGCAGCATATTGCCTGCCGGTCACACACTGCCATATCGGCGCAGCAGTCTGCCGGCAATCTGTTCAGCCTGACACACAGAGACAGGTTCTGGTCACCACCAGACAAGCCATCAATGTAACAACCCAATGTAACTATCCGGATTCACTATGAGCAAACTGGACGCCCTGAAAAAAATGACCGTCGTTGTTGCCGACACCGGTGACATCGAAGCCATCCGCAAACACCAGCCGCAGGATGCCACCACCAATCCATCCCTGATCCTCAAGGCTGCAGAGCTGCCAGCTTACAGTCAGCTGCTGGATGACGCCCTGCGCTGGGCCACTGCACAGACCAGCGGTGACGACGTCATCGCGCTGGCAGTCGACAAAACTGCGGTTGCCATTGGTGGTGAAATCCTGAAACTGGTGCCCGGTCTGGTCTCCACCGAAGTCGACGCCCGCCTGTCTTTTGATACTCAGGCCACTATCACCAAGGCGCATCAGCTGATCCGCCTGTATGAAGAAGCCGGCATCGACCGCCACCGCATCCTGATCAAAATTGCCTCTACCTGGGAAGGCATTCAGGCGGCCCGGATTCTGGAACAGGAAGGCATCCACTGCAACCTGACCCTGCTGTTCAACTTTACCCAGGCGGTCGCCTGTGCCGAAGCCGGTGTGACACTGATCTCACCCTTTGTCGGCCGCATTCTCGACTGGTACAAAGCCAGCTCCCCGGACACAGATTTCAGTGGTGCCAACGACCCCGGCGTGCAGTCTGTGTCTGAGATTTACAACCACTACAAGGCGCATGGTTACAACACCATTGTCATGGGTGCCAGCTTCCGCAACACCAGTGAAATTGAACAGCTGGCCGGCTGTGACAAGCTCACCATCAGTCCGGATCTGCTGGCGGAACTGGCCGCCTCCGCGAAAGAACTGCCGCAACAGCTGAGTGCTGCCACGGCGGTCGCGAACCAACCGAAATTCAGCGTGTCAGAAGCAGAGTTCCGCTGGGCACTGAACGAAGACGCCATGGCCACGGAAAAACTGGCCGACGGTATCCGCCGCTTCGCGCAGGATCAGGGCAAACTGGAAGCACTGCTGCGTCAGAGACTGGAGCAACTGAGTTGATAGAACGTTTACTTTCCCTGTTCCGCGAACCACAGGAAGAACGCAACGAACACACCATCGAAGTCGCCTGTGCGGCTTTGCTCGCTGAGATCATGCACGCTGACCACACACTGGAAAAAGAGGAAGTTCAGGCACTGCGCGATGTGCTGGGCCGCCTGTTCCGGCTGAGCACGGAAGAAACCGATGCCCTGCTGCAGAGCGCCAGCCTGCAGGTCCGGCAATCAAATGATCTGTTTCAGTTCACCAAAGTCGTTAACGAGGCGTTTTCGGCGGAAGAAAAGTACCGCCTGATCTACGGCCTGTGGCAGGTTGCCTACAGCGATTCACAGCTGGATAAATACGAAGAGCATATGGTGCGCAAACTCGCTGACCTGCTGTATGTGCCGCATTCCGAGTTTATCCGTGCCCGCAATGAAGCCCGGGACCGTAAGTCCTCTGGCGTATGATCACCGAACTCACTCACCGCTTTGATGCAATGATGGCGTCACTGCAGGGTGTCCGCCGCTTAATTCTGCAAACGCAGCCACCGCACTGGCTACCGCTGACTCAGCACGAACAGAGCAGTGGCCTGAAACCCCTCACCCTGCTTGCCGATCTGATTACCGATGTCTGGTACCGTGATGGCCAGGATGGCCGTGAAACCCGCAGCCGTCATGGTCTGGTGCTGGTGGATGACACCATCGCCGCCGCGGTGCAGCAGGCCAACCACAACAAGGATCAGTTCCGCACCGCCGTACAGCAGATGCAGCAGGAACTGGATAAAACGGCCTTCATTGAACAGCTCGGCGGCCTCGGCCTGCGTCATGCTGCCCTGCGCGAATCACTGCATTTCAGCGGCCTCAGCCGTCTGCATCTGAAACAGAGTTACCGCCATCTGCCACTGCTGGATCACGCGCCACTGAAAGCCGGTTTCAGCTGGTATGCCCATGGCCGCAGCATCCGCCGCCTGTCGGTCGCCGAGGCCCAGGCAAAGCTACTGGCGCTGGGCGAAGACAAAGCCCATATCCAGGTGCAGCTGGCAAAACTGAATCATCTGCCGGCCGGGCAGAAACTGGCACAGGTACAGACCCTCGCACCCGTGGTCCGGGCCAACCTGGTGTACGCTGATGATGCCCCGCGCCAGCGTCAGGCCATGAATGTTGCCCTGCCACTGATGATGCCCGGTGAGGTACTGCCGGCGTTCAATGAAATTCCGCCGGAACCGCCGGCCGAGCGCACGCGCCAGCGGCGTGGCGATCAGAAAGTCTCCGATGAACCTTATCTGCCATCGATCCGCGTGCATCTCTACCACGACTGAAGCGGCATAAAAAAAGCCGCGCTGGCTGGCGCGGCTTTCTTTATGCGTTTATGCCTGCACGGATCAGAGCGTCAGATCGCGGTTGCTGGCTTTGATAAATTCTTTCTTCAGATCTTCGTAGTTATGCACCGCCGGAAACTGCGGGAATTCATCAATCACGTTCTGCGGCGCATGGAACAGGATACCGGCATCGGCTTCGGCCAGCATGGTAGTGTCATTGTAAGAGTCGCCGGCCGCGATCGTACGGTAGTAAATGGTCTGCAGCGCACGGATTGACTGACGTTTAGGGTCAGCCTGACGCAGTTTATAGTCGGTCACCCGCCCTTCTGCATCGGTAATCAGACGGTGGCAGAACAGCGTCGGGAAACCCAGCTGGCGCATCAGCGGCTGGGAGAATTCATAGAAAGTGTCTGACAGAATAATAACCTGAAAACGCTCACGCAGCCAGTCAACGAATTCACGGGCGCCTTCCAGCGGCTTAAGGGTAGCGATCACGTCCTGAATATCCTGAATTTTCAGATTGTTCTCATCCAGAATGCGCAGACGCTGCTTCATCAGCACGTCGTAATCCGGAATATCACGGGTAGTAGCTTTCAGCTCTTCAATTCCGGTTTTGTTAGCGAACTCAATCCAGATTTCCGGAACCAGTACACCTTCAAGGTCAAGACACGCGATTTCCATGGATACTCCATACAGGGATTTGAACACAATTTCCGGGGGCGTACTCTATCCAGATGCGGCACTCAAAACAACACAATGCGCGTGCTATTTCGGCTGTCACGAATAACAATATGACGTTTTATTATTATTTGAACTAAGAACAGCATGCTAACCTGTGCTGCCAACATAAAACAGGCAGTCCTGCCGGCTCCGGCCGGACGGGGCTCCGTACGCAACCGAGCGTTAACATGACCGAGAAACATGATTTTTCTGCTGTCGGTGCAGAGTACGCCGACAAACGTCCGAAAGACCTGATCCGCTACGCACTGGAACAGCATGACCGCATCGCAGTTTCGTTCAGTGGTGCTGAAGATGTGGTCCTGATCGATATGGCCGTCAAAATCCGCCCCGACGTGGATATTTTCACACTGGATACCGGGCGTCTGCACCCGGAAACCTACGAGTTCATCGAGAAAGTGCGCCAGCATTACGGTATCCGCATTGATATCCGCACCCCGGAACAACAGGCGCTGCAGAATTTCGTCAATGAAAAAGGCCTGTTCAGCTTCTATGAGGACGGCCATCAGGAATGCTGTGGCGTGCGCAAAATTGCGCCACTGAGAAGCAAGCTGGCGACGCTGGATGCCTGGATTACCGGCCAGCGCCGCGATCAGAGCCCGGGCACCCGCGCCGACGTGCAGCTGGTGGAACAGGACAGCGCCTTCAGCGGCGTCAGTGGCCCCCTGACCAAATACAATCCCCTCGCCCTGTGGAGTTCTGCACAGGTATGGGAATACATCAGGGTATTCGATGTGCCGTACAACAGCCTGCATGAGCGTGGTTTTGTCAGCATCGGCTGCCAGCCCTGCACCCGCGCCGTTCTGCCCAATCAGCACGAACGCGAAGGCCGCTGGTGGTGGGAAGGTGCCGGCCATAAGGAATGCGGCCTGCACGCCGGCAATCTGATCAGCAAAGGCTGAAAGCCGTTCTTTCAGGCATTAAAAAGCCGCATCCATGGATGCGGCTTTTTTGTGCTTGCTGACTCAGTGCTGCGGAATCGGCACCCCTTCAAACAGCTCAGCAACTTCCTGTTTACTGGAGCACTGCGATGCTTTTTCCACCAGATCTTTGCTCAGGTGCGGGGCAAAGGCCGCAATAAAATCGTACATATAACCGCGCAGGAAAGTGCCTTTGCGGAAGCCGATCTTGGTGATACTCGGTTCGAACAGATGACTGGCATCCAGTGCCACCAGATCACTGTCCTGCTCGCGGTCCACGGCCATACTGGCAACGATACCGACGCCAACACCAAGACGCACATAGGTCTTGATCACGTCCGCATCCGCCGCGGTAAAGGCGACACGCGGAGTCAGCCCCCGGCTGGTAAAGGCGTCATCCAGTTGTGAGCGGCCGGTAAAACCGAATACATAAGTTACCAATGGGTAAGCCGCCACCTGCTCCAGCGTCGGCCGTGGCGTGGACGCCAGCGGGTGTCCCTTAGGTACCAGAATACTGCGGTTCCAGCGGTAACACGGCATCATCACCAGATCGCCGAACAGCTCCATCGCTTCGGTGGCAATAGCGAAATCAGTGGTACCGTTAGCGGCCATTTCAGCAATCTGCATCGGCGTGCCCTGATGCATGTGCAGCGATACATCCGGGTACTGCCGCATAAATTTTTCAATCACTTCCGGCAGCGCGTAACGGGCCTGGGTATGCGTGGTGGCAATCGACAGGCTGCCTTTGGTCTCATCGCTGAATTCCTGAGCCACCTGGCGGATACCTTCCACCTTGCGCAGAATCTCACCGGCAACTTCGAGAATCGCCTCACCAGCCGGCGTAATGCGGGTCAGATGCTTACCACTGCGGGCGAAGATCTCCACCCCCAGCTCATCTTCCAGCAGACGGATCTGCTTACTGATACCCGGCTGTGATGTGTACAGAACCTGGGCGGTTGCCGACACGTTGAGGTCGTGATGGGCGACTTCCCATATGTATCGCAATTGCTGCAGTTTCATAAAACCTCCATGCCGAACCCCAGTAATTTGTTATAAAAATATAAATAAATATTCTTTTCCAGAATAGATAGCAGCCTCTACATTAGCACAATCCGCTTTCCTTAGAGCTACCTGTACTAGTTTAGACCATATTTCATGGATATTTTGTTATATATAGCAGCTGGCGCTGCAGTTGGCCTTGTTGTAGGCATCACCGGCATCGGCGGCGGCGCCCTGATGACCCCACTCCTTCTGCTGTTCGGCTTCCCGCCGCAGGTTGCGGTGGGCACCGACCTGATGTACGCCGGCCTGACCAAAGCCGGTGGTGCATGGAGCCACCACCGCCAGGGCCATGTGCGCTGGGAACTGGTGCGCCTGCTGGCAGCCGGCAGCATCCCCGCTGCGCTGGTGACTGGTCTGTCGCTGAAATACCTGTTTGAGCATCCGGATCATTATGCCAGTCTGCTACGTAATGCCCTCGGCATTATGCTGTTACTGACGGCGGCGGTGATTCTGTTCCGCAAACAGATTCTCAACCTTGCCCACCGCGAGAAAACCCGTCACTGGGCCCGTTACCGACCGGCAGCCACCCTGCTGATGGGCGTATTCCTCGGTGTATTTGTGACGCTTTCATCCGTGGGCGCCGGCGCCATCGGTACCGCAGTCCTGATGCTGATTTACCCGGCTCTGCGCTCAACCGGTGTGGTCGGCACGGATATCGCTCATGCAGTACCGCTGACACTGGTGGGTGGCCTGATCCATATGTATCTGGGCAATGTCGATTTTCAGCTGCTTGGTGCACTGCTGATCGGTTCGTTGCCGGCCATTCACCTTGGCAGCTACCTCAGCCGTCGTATGCCGGAGCATGTGCTGAAACCGATTCTGGCCACCATTCTGATGACACTGGGAGCAAAATACGCCTTTTTCTGATTCTGCCGGCCGGCGGACAGGTTAGTCAGCCGGCTGAGTTCCCCCCTGCAGCCCGGCTGTGTCTATGCTGAAAACGGATGAAGAAGGAGATGACAGTGAACGACAGCAAAAAGCTCACACTCAACGAAGTTGCGCAGGAACTGGCGATGAAATCCGTGACCATCAGGCGTTACGTCCGTGAAGGTTTACTGGACGGCAGTGAAGAGAACGGCCATTTAGTCTTCGACGCCGCCAAAGTGCAGCGCTTTAAAGAACTGCAGTCCCGCACCCGCTGACAGCATCAGCCAAACAGGTCCCCGCTCTGACGGGGAGCTGTCTGATCTTCCCCCGGCCAGAGCGGCAGACGCAACCCCAGCTGCTCTGTCAGCCAGCGTGCAAACTGTGGCGCATCCGTATTGGCCGCGGTATGAATAAACAGCCAGGGCGTACGACCCTCACTCACCCACTGCTGCAGCTTGCGCGCCCATTGTTCAATATAGGTCAGGTTCTGCGGCCAGTCAGAATGGCCGATAAAACGCACGACAGGATTATTTCCGGTGGCCACCGCATGCACCGGCAGACGCGGCTTCTTGCCCCGCGCTTCCAGCACCGCCGCAGCTGCAGAGTCATCACGGAACAGTCCACGGCTGTCAAAAATCACCCGGTCAGCCCCGGCATCCGCCAGCAACCGTAACAGTGCCTGCTCGGCGCGGCCTTTATCAAAAAATGCCGGATGGCGCACTTCCACTGCCAGCGGTACCCGGGTCATCGTCTGCAGCCCGTGCAGCAGATCTCTCAGCTGAGGCAGCCGGCCCGGGGAAAAGGCTGCCGGCAACTGCAGCATCAACAGCCCGGCAGCAACGTCCATCTGCTGCAGAAACGGCAGCAGAGCCTGATCCTGCTGCAGAGCCTGCAGCGGATCACGGCTGTGACTGATGGTCTGCGGGATTTTAAAACAGAAGCGGAAATTCTCTGCCGCCAGCTGACGCCAGCGGCTGGTGCGGCGTGCATCCGGCAGGCCATAAAACGTGGTATTGCCTTCCACCGTACTGAACACCTGACTGTACTCCGCCAACGCATCAGCAGAACGGCATGCGTCGCTGAGCAGATGGTTACGCCAGCCGCCCATAAACCACATGGGCAGGCCAATGCGCAGATCACTGATATCTATCAGCCCTGATAGGGAGAATGGATGTGCAAGGCGGGTTTCATTTGTCATAATCGGGCATTATTGTAACAGACAAGAATGCGTTCCCGCCTTTAGGATCAGTAATGACAGACAACCGCGTAGAAAACCTCAATATTGAGTCGATCAGTCCCCTGATCACCCCTGAACAGCTGAAAAAAGCCATTCCTCTCAGCGAAGAAGCCGTTGCCAGTGTGCAGCAGGGCCGTCAGGTTATCCGCGATATCCTGGACAGAAAAGATCACCGTATTTTTATGGTCATCGGCCCCTGCTCCATCCACGACGTGGATGCTGCCAAGGATTATGCCCAGCGCCTGAAAGTTCTGGCGGAAGAAGTCAGCGATACCATTTACCTGGTGATGCGCGTTTATTTTGAAAAGCCACGCACCACGGTTGGCTGGAAAGGCCTGATCAACGACCCCTATATGAACGACACCTTCAAAATTGAAGATGGTCTGCACATTGCCCGCAAGCTGCTGATTGATCTGGCGGAAACCGGCCTGCCATTATCCACCGAAGCGCTGGATCCGATTTCACCTCAGTATATTCAGGATCTGATCGCCTGGTCGGCCATCGGCGCCCGCACCACCGAATCTCAGACTCACCGTGAAATGGCTTCCGGCCTGTCATCCGCGGTCGGTTTCAAGAACGGTACCGACGGCAGTCTGACGGTCGCCACCAACGCCCTGATGTCAGTAGCCAACCCGCACCGCTTCCTCGGTATTGATATCAGCGGCAAGGTGTCCATCGTCACCACCAAAGGCAACCAGTACGGTCACGTGGTACTGCGTGGTGGTGCAGGCAAGCCGAACTATGATTCCGTCAACGTGTCACTGGCCGAAGAAGCACTGGCGAAGGCCGATCTGGCGCAGAACATCATGATTGACTGCAGCCACGAGAATTCCAGTAAAAACCCGGCACTGCAACCACTGGTACTGGATAACGTCACCAACCAGATTCTGGATGGCAACCAGTCCATTATCGGTCTGATGGTGGAATCCAACCTGAAACATGGCCGCCAGAATATTCCGGCTAATCTGGATGATCTGGAATATGGTCTGTCAGTCACCGACGGCTGCATCAGCTGGGACGAGACCGAAGAAGCAGTCCGCAAAATGCGCGATAAACTACGCGCGGTATTGCCGAAACGTAACACCTGAACATAAAAAAGCCCGCATCCGCGGGCTTTTTTATGTCCGGTTATTCATCATCTTCCCAATCGTCCCAGTCATCACTCCAGTCATCTTCAAAATCATTCTGACTGGTCCCATCGTTGATCAGGTATTCCCGCCGTTGCAGGAAAGCACTGCGCAGAAAGGTATATTTATCGCCGGAAATCAGACCTTCTGAAGCAATCAGGTCAGCGCGCAGATCAACGCCCCACAATGCGTAAGCGCCATAGGTCTGAGCGGTGGTATTGGTGACATCGGTATAACCCGGCGCGTAAAAGTAGCCGGCCGTCAGACCACCGGTATCCCGCAGCGTACTGGGACCGAGAAACGGCAGTACCAGATAGGGGCCGGTGCCTACACCCCAATAGCCCAGCGTCTGGCCAAAATCTTCATTATGTTTGGGCAGGCCGATATGGGTGGCCACATCAAATACACCGAAAAAACCAACCGTGGTGTTGATCAGGAAGCGCGCGCTATCGGAGGCCGCCTGGCCGAATTTCAGCTGCCCCACATCATTAATCACAACCAGCACATCATCGAGATTGGAGAAGAAATTGGTGACCGAGCGGTCAACCGGTGCCGGCGTCACGGCCTGATAGCCAACGGCCACCGGACGCAGCACATACTTATCCATCACCTCATTGAAGGCGAACACTTTACGGTTAAAGCCTTCCCACGGATCCGGATCTTTTTCTTCTTCTGCCTGCGTCAGCCCTGCCATGCTCAGCAGCAACAGCAGCCATAAAGTGCGTGTCATCATTTTGCTCTCTGTGTATGACTGGCGCTATTAAAGGTTAATCAGGCGCCGATGCCAACTCCTGCTCTGCAACAGTCTTTCCTGCACTGGTCAGATATCGCGGATTTCCAGCCAGCGTTTATTCAGCCGTTTCAGTGATACCGGCTCCCGGGTTCCCAGCGGCTGTGCGAACAGCGACACCCGCCATTCCTCCAGCAGCCAGCCAAACTCTCGCAGCGCCGGATGATCATCCACATCCACCCGTTTCAGAACATCCTGATACGGCTCCCACAGGGATGCAAACTCAATCATCGACTGGCGGTCGCGGGCCTGGTTGCCCTGCAGTTTATCGATGCGGTAAGCCATGGCTTTCAGATAGCGGGTGTAACACTGCAGCTGCGTCCAGGACTGTGCCGTCATAAAGCCACGGGCCAGCAGACGCTGCAGATGCGCTTTGATATCGCTGTAGGCCATGGCGCGGTCAAGACTGACGGCGCCACTGAGATTTTTCAGAATCTGATGGCGCAGCTCGAGCCAGCCGCAGAATTCGGCCAGCAGTTTTTCCGCCTGCGGGATGACGTCGGCGCGCCGTTGCAGACGCTGTTCAAACTCTGCCTTGCTCAGCGGCAGCGGTTCATCATCGGCCAGAAAAACCTGTATGAACACGGCTTCGGCAATATCGTCGGTAATTTCCTGCTGACTGCCCATCCCTTTGGCCATCAGCCAGCGGTTAGCGACCTTTTTCTTAATCAGGTCACGGACCATACGCTCCTGATCCGGCAGCGACAGCCGGAACAGGCGGTTAAGGCCCTGACGGTGATAACGCCGGGCCTGATTTTCATTGGCTTCCACCGTCAGCTGCAGCTGATTGCCCTCAGCTTTCAGGCAGGGAAAGGCGCGTACCGGCAGGCCATTCAGTTCGCTCTGAATATGTTCCGGCAGATCGCCGAAATCCCACTGGCGGATATCACTGCGCTGATAACCTTCGTGCGTCAACGTCTGTACCTGATGCTGACCGGCGTCCTGCCAGCGTTCTTTCAGCAACGCCAGGTCGCGGCCCTGATCCAGTATTTTGCCTTCCGACATCACCCGGATATTCATTTTCAGGTGATCGGGAATATCCGCTTCCAGCAGTTCGCTCAGTTCGAGTTTCGGGCGCAGGTTTTCGTTCAGGTAATTCAGCAACTGAATATACAGGCCACCCTGCTGTGCTCCGCATTTATGCAGAAAATCGTCCGCCGTGGCCGGTACCGGCACAAAGTTTTTGCGTACGGCTTTCGGCAGGCCTTTGATAATGGCCGCCACTTTATCGCTGACAAAACCCGGTACCAGCCATTCCACCCGCGCATCCGGCACCTGCTGCAGCATGGCCACCGGCACACTCAGGCTAACGCCATCGTCTTCGGCTCCCGGCGCAAAGGTATAGCTGAGCGGAAATGCCATGCCCTGCCATTCCAGTTCTGCTGGAAAATCGGTTGCACCAATACCTGCAGCCTCCGGACTGAGCAGTTGTTCGCGGGTAAAGAAAAGCGCCTCTCTGGCTGTTGCCGGGGCTTGTTCAAACCAGCGTTCCAGATGGCGCTGGGAAATAAAGTCCTGCGGCAGACGTTCACGGTAAAACGCAGCCTGCCAGTCATCGTCAATCACCAGATCACGGCGACGGGCTTTTTCTTCGTATTCTGTTACGTTTTTCAGCAGTTGCACATTGTGCTGATAAAACGGCAGTTTGCTCTGCAGTTTCTGTTCGACCAGTGCTTCCTGAATAAACACATCGCGCGCTTCCTGCGCATGGGTCTGGGCATAATTCACCCGTTTGCGCGGATTAACCACCAGTCCATACAGAGTGCTCTGTTCAAAGGCGGTCACCTGGCCACGCTGTTTATTCCAGTGCGGTTCAAAATACTGGTATTTCAGTAACGGCCGGCCGACTTCTTCGATCCATTCCGGTTCAATACGGGCAACGGTACGGGCAAAGAGTTTGCTGGTTTCCACCAGTTCAGCCGCCATCATCCATTTCGGTTTTTTCTTATACTGACCGGAAGCCGGAAAGATAAACAGTTTACGGTTGCGGGCACCAAGATATTCCTGCCCTTCCGATTTAAACCCGATCTGACTCAGCATGCCCGCCAGTAATGCTTTATGCACCGCGTCGTAACCCGCCGGTTCCGGGTTTTCTTTTAATTCCAGTTCTTTCGCCAGCAGATGCAGCTGACGGTGAGTGTCGCGCCACTCACGCAGACGCATATAGGACAGGAAATGTTTTTTACACCATTTACGCAGCTGGTTCTGCGAATCCTGCTGACGCTCTTCATCAAACGCCTGCCACAGGTTCACCAGCGTCAGAAAATCGGAATCCTCGTGACGCCACAGACGGTGTTTTTCATCCGCCGCCTGCTGCTTATCCTGCGGCCGTTCCCGCGGGTCCTGCACCGACAGGGCAGCGGCAATAATCAGCACTTCAGACAGGCACTGCTGCTTGCGGGCTTCCAGCAGCATACGGGCAATCCGCGGGTCCACCGGCAGACGTGCCATCTGCGCACCGAGGTCCGTCATATTACCGTGTGAATCCACGGCCTCCAGTTCCTGCAACAGGGTAAAACCGTCTTTAATAAAACGGTCGTCCGGCGGATCAATAAAAGGGAAATCCTGTAATTTTCCCAACCGCAGGTGCAGCATCTGCAGAATAACCGACGCCAGACTGGTGCGGCGGATTTCCGGATCGGTAAATTCATCCCGGCCCAGAAAATCGCTTTCTTCGTACAAGCGGAT